>NZ_CP102293.1:1200000-2400000 GCF_025152575.1 Subdoligranulum variabile
TCAGCTCCCCGAAAAGCGGATACATATTGGTGAACTGCTGCATTTGGCGCGGGCTCGGCGGGTCCCCCATAAAGCTCAGCTGATCGTACGTCTCTGCGCTGTTGATGGTCTCACAGTCATGGGCGATCTGGGTCACCAGATAGACCTCATAGTCCTTCTGACATTTCAGCGCATTGCCATAGGCGTAACCATAGCAGAACTGGCAGAACAGACAGGCCCCCAGCAGTACCCCGGCCACCGCCCGGCGGTGGGGCAGCGCCCGCAGCCACAGCAGACCGATGAACAGCATCGCCCCGCCGGCGGCAAGAAGGAGCCGCGGCGCAAAAGGTACGCTCTGCAGCGCGGTCAGCGGCAGATAACTGGCCAACAGGACGGCAAACGGTGCCGCCAGCAGCAGAAGACATCCCAACAGTTTCCGGACAGGGGCCGCCTTGCTTTGCCGCCAGAATCTCCACAGCGCTGCGGCGACCGCCCCGGCCACTGCCAGCAGCAGGGCGGTGCGGTAGGCCACCGGAAACTGGAGCAGCCGCGTTTCTATATAGCGAGCGCCTTCCAAAAGATGCGATACCATGGTGCGGAGAGCGCCGATGCCGCCAACCGTCTGGGAGGCATTCTGCTGCCATCCTTCCTGATTCATCAGCCGGGGCGCGATGCCTTTCAGGTAAACCAGAGCCCCTGCTCCAATCCCGCCCAGGCGCCAGACTTCCGGCCAAAGGCAGGGCAAACGTCCACGCAGCGGTTCCCCGCTGCCCAGCCAGTCCACAAGCCAGAACACACCCCAAACGCCCGCCAGCACCAGAAACATCCCGGCACCGGGCTGGTACAGACTCATCACAAGTACCGCACACACCGCCCCGGCCACCGCCAGCCGGGGGCCGCCAAGGGTTGCCGGCAGAGCGTAGAGCACAAAACAAATCGCCACCGCCAGCAGCATGGTCAGGCAGTCAAATTTATAGGAAAGATTGGCCAGAGCAAAAGGATTTGTCAGCACGAACCCCAACGACACCGTGGCAAGAGCGCTGCCGCGCAGAGCCGGGAACGCCTGCCGGGCATAGAGCGTCATGGCATAGGCCAGCACCGCCACCCCAAGCAGCAGAGGCAGCGGGGACACATCGATCACCGTGCTACCGCCGCCCGCCAACAGTTCCATGATCCACTCGGTAAGGGGACGGCCGTCCCCGACCCAACCGCCGGCGCCATACACTGCCCGGGCCAGATCATCCTGATAATACCGGTCTGCCAGGAGAATGGGCAGCACATAGATCAGGCCGCCCCCTGCCAGCAGCGCAAAGCGCCGCCGCTCCGGGGCCTCCAGTTTCCACCATTGCATGGAGTTCCTCCTCTGTGCAGGGCCGTATTCCACTGTTCCGGCCTGCCGTTTTCTGTTTTTCAGTATACCACGTCTCTCCCCTCCGGCGCAACGGCGCAGCACCACAAAACCCCCGCCCTGCATGGCAGGACGGGGGTTTTCAGGTTATGGATTCGTCAGGCGTCAGCCGCAGCGATTACAGCTGGGGACCGGCGGCAACCAGAGCCTTGCCGGCCTCGTTGCTCTCGTACTTGACGAAGTTCTTCTGGAAGCGGGAAGCCAGATCCTTGGCCTTCTCCTCCCACTGGGAAGCATCGGCGTAAGTGTCGCGAGGATCGAGGATCTTCGGATCGACGCCGGGCAGCTCGGTGGGCACTTCGAAGTTGAAGTAGGGGATGGTCTTGGTGGGCGCGGTCTTGATGGAGCCATCCAGGATGGCGTCGATGATGCCGCGGGTATCCTTGATGGAGATGCGCTTGCCGGTGCCGTTCCAGCCGGTGTTGACCAGGTAGGCCTTGGCGCCGCTGACCTTCATCTTCTTGACCAGCTCCTCAGCATACTTGGTGGGATGCAGTTCCAGGAAGGCCTGGCCGAAGCAGGCGGAGAAGGTGGGAGTGGGCTCGGTGATGCCGCGCTCGGTGCCGGCCAGCTTGGCGGTGAAGCCGGACAGGAAGTAGTACTCGGTCTGCTCCGGAGTCAGGATGGAGACCGGGGGCAGCACGCCGAAGGCGTCCGCAGACAGGAAGATGACGTTCTTGGCAGCGGGAGCCGCGGAGACGGGACGGACGATCTTCTCGATGTGATCGATGGGGTAGGACACACGGGTGTTCTCGGTCACGCTCTTGTCGTTGAAGTCGATCTTGCCGTTCTCGTCCAGGGTGACGTTCTCCAGCAGGGCGTTGCGCTTGATGGCGTTGTAGATGTCGGGCTCGGAATCCTTGTCCAGGTTGATGACCTTGGCGTAGCAGCCGCCCTCGAAGTTGAAGACGCCGTTGTCGTCCCAGCCGTGCTCGTCATCGCCGATGAGCAGGCGCTTCGGGTCGGTGGACAGGGTGGTCTTGCCGGTGCCGGACAGGCCGAAGAAGATGGCGGTGTTCTCGCCGTTCATATCGGTGTTGGCGGAGCAGTGCATGGAGGCAATGCCCTTCAGCGGCAGGAAGTAGTTCATCATGGAGAACATGCCCTTCTTCATCTCGCCGCCGTACCAGGTGTTCAGGATGACCTGCTCACGGCTGGTGATGTTGAAGACGACCGCGGTCTCGGAGTTGAGGCCCAGTTCCTTGTAGTTCTCCACCTTGGCCTTGGAAGCGTTGTAGACCACGAAGTCGGGCTCGAAGTTCTCCAGCTCCTCGGCGGTGGGCTTGATGAACATGTTGGTCACGAAGTGTGCCTGCCAGGCCACTTCCATGATGAAGCGGATGGCCATGCGGGTATCCTTGTTGGCGCCGCAGAAGGCATCCACCACGAACAGGCGCTTGTTGGACAGCTCGTTCACGGCCAGCTTCTTGCAGGCATCCCAGGCTTCCTTGGAAGCGGGCTTGTTGTCGTTCTTGTAGCCCTCGGAAGTCCACCACACGGTGTCCTTGGAGTTCTCGTCCATGACGATGAACTTATCCTTGGGGGAACGGCCGGTGTAGATGCCGGTCATGACGTTGACCGCACCCAGTTCGCTGACCTGGCCCTTTTCGTAGCCTTCCAGACCGGGCTTGGTCTCCTCGGCGAAGAGTTCGTCATAAGAGGGGTTGTACACGATCTCGGTCGTGCCGCTGATGCCGTACTTGGTAAGATCCAGCTTTGCCATGTTACATATACCTCTTTCTCTATACATTTGGCCGGGACGATCCGGCGGCCGGCAGGGCCGCCGACCGTTTGGAATGGGGAACAGCCGGCCCTTGTCCCCCATGTTACCTTTATTATACATGATTCGCCGTCAAAAGCAAGGTAAAAAACCTTTAAAAAATTGTGACTTTTCCACTTTTTGCCGGGTTTTTCCGGGGGTGTTTCCGCCCCGCGGACAAAGGAAATCCCGTCCCCCGAAGCGGGGGACGGGCAGCAGGTCACACCGTCAGATCGCCCACGAGCATACTGCCCGCCGTGTCGATGGCGTAGACCGTATATTTCCGGTTTTCTCCCTGGGGGTCCAGCCGCAGACCGCCCTCGTCCGGCGCCACGAAGTGGAAGGTCCGGTGGGCGGTGGTGGCATGGGGCTTGTCGTCGGGAGTGCTCCAGGCCAGCACCCCGCCGTTTTCGCAGAAATCGTCCCCCAGCAGATGGAGCTCGCCGTTGCTGTACAGCCGGTAGACCCCGGGGGCCGCCGGCCCCGCCGGGCGCACCCAGACACTGCCCCGGGCCGGGCCGGTGCGGGCATCCTCGGTGGGACGGGCCCGCATGAGCAGCGCCACATTGTCCCAGGCCACCAGGAAATCGTCCAGGGGCATCTCGGTCTCGGCGTCAAAGTCGGCCTCCCCGGCCCAGGGGTCGCAGAGCAGCACCTGGGAGGCGCCGCCCGCCATCCGGAAGCCCCGCACCGCCACAAAGCGGCGCTCGGGGTAGCCCTGGGCGATCTGGGCGGGGGTGGATTCCAGCGCCACCACCGAGCCGTATCCCTGGCGCACTTCCTCCCGCAGGGTGCCCAGGCCGCACCAGTTCACCCAGGTGGGGAAGCCCCAGCAGCCCGCAGCCGCCGCGGCAAAGCCCAGGTTGCGGGGGTCCTGGGCGTCGGGGGTCCGCCAGTCCCGCAGGACCTGGGCGAACTCCTCCGGCAGCAGATCGGCGCCCCAGCGGTTGGTCAGGCTGGCCAGGCTGATGGCCAGGTCCATCCAGGGATGCAGCGCCTTCGCCCGACGGCCCATCACATAGGGCATCAGGTGCAGGGTGCGGTTCACCGGGCGGCCCCGGGCGGGAATGACTCCCACCGCCCGCACACTGGCCCCCAGCAGATGCACCGCTGGAGTGACCTTCTCCTGCTTGGTGTACAGATAGATCCGCAGCTGGGCTTGGGTGGCCCGCTTGCTGTCCAGCCGCAGCAGGTCGGAGCCCATCCGCAGCGGGCCGCGCTCCTGCTCCGGGGTGCCTTCCCGCCGGAGGTAGGGGCTCCATTTGCCGAACCCCACCCAGGCGGACCAGTTGCCGTCCACCAGCACCCGGGCCTGGGCCTCCACGGCGGTGCCGGGGGGCGAGGTGGCGTTCCAGCTCACCCAGAGGGCATCAAACAGCGGCAGGGGGATGGCGGCACTGGTGTAGCAGCCGTAGGGCACATAGCTGCCCTGGACCAGGTCCAGCACGATGCTGCCCCCCGCCACCGTCACGTTGTCCAGCTCGCCGCGCATGAACGCTTCGGTATCGCGCAGCAGCAGGGTGTTTTTCTCCATACAGGCACCGTCCTCTCCCCTTCCCGCGCGCCGCGGCGCGGGATCTTTCTTCCATCATACCGATTTTATTCCCGCTTTGCAAGGCTGTGTTAAAAATAGTTTACAAATCCCGGCGCGATTTGTGGTAGAATAAGGAGAATGTGAAATATAAAGGAGTTGGCTTTCCTATGGCATGGGTCACCAAGAGCAGCGACGAACAGTACGCCCCCGAACCCGCCCCCCGCGAATACACCAAACAGGAGAAGGCCGCCAACTGGTGGCACTACCACAAGATCCTTGTGCTGGTGGTGGTCATTCTGCTGGGTCTGCTGGCCTGGATCATCCATGATATGTTTTTCCGGGTGCAGCCGGACTTCCAGATCGGCTACGTGGGCCCCCGCAACCTGTCCGAAGCCACGGCGGAAGCGCTGGAGCAGGCGCTGATCCCCTACGTGAGCGACCGCAACGGCGACGGCCAGGTGATCGTACAGCTGGACCAGTACCTGGTGGATTTTGCCCCCGACAGCGCCGATCCCTACAGCCAGCTGGCGGGCACCACCCAGCTGACGGCGGCTCTGGCGGAAGGCAGCGAGGTCTATCTGTTCCTGCTGGAGGATCCCGCCGGGTTTGAGAGCCAGACCCAGGCCTTGCAGTACACCGACGGCACTCTGCCCGGGGAGGATGACCTGGACAACTGGCAGCAGATGGTCTACCGCTGGCAGGACTGCCCGCTGCTGGCGGGGCTGGACCTGGGGGAGGTTGCCACCGGGGAGAACAGCGTTTCCGGCCAGTCGCTGCTGGACGGGCTGTACATCGGCTGCCGGGGCAACTGGTACGACGAGGTGCCGGAGGCCTACACCGTGAACAGCGGCCTGTGGGCCACCCTGACCGCCGGGGCGGTCCCGGTGGAGGGCTGAGCCATGCGCGCAGGCCCCAAACTCCGGGCATATCTGCGGCGGCTGCGGAAAAAGCCGGTGCCGCCGCCCTCCAGAACGCCGCTGCCCGACAATCCCTACCACCGCTGTTTCACGGCCAACCGCAGTTTTGAGGAGCTGGCCCGGGGACGGAAAAATCCCACGCCCCGGGACTGAACCGGCCTTGCGCCGTCCGCCCTGTTTCGGCAGGTTTGGCGGGCGGCTTTTTGTACAATAGGTCCCGTATTCATTCTTTACTTACAGAAGGGACCTTTGTATGCTGCAAACTTTGGAACGAACCACCACCTTTGACGCCCGGATGCTGCTGCCCGCCGACCGGGAGGCGCTGCTGACCCTCTGCGGGGAGGGCGGCCTGCCCCAGCTGCCCCGGGATGCCCTGAACACCGCCCTGGCCAGCGGGCGGATCCTGGGGGACTTTGCGGGGAGCGATACGCTGCAGGCCGCGGCGGCCTTGCTGCCCCTCTACGACGACGAGACCCTGCCCGCCAGTCTGCGGGCCGCCGGCTACGGTGCCGACGGCCAGGGTGCCGTGCTCACCGAACCGCTGACGGCGGAGCACTATACCCAGCTGCGGCAGTTCCTGCGCACGGCGCTGCGGCTGGCCACCGCCCGCTACGCCAGCTACCACGTCTGGGCCGTGCAGCCCCTGGACGCCGACGCGCTGCCCCGGTGCGAGGACCTGTGTGCCCAGTACCTTTCGGCGGGGCTGACCCTGCGGGCCGTGCGGCCTATGGCCGGGGCCAACATGATGGTCTTTTCGGCCCGGGGGCTGCCCCACTGGCGGGAGCCCTACCGGCACCTGCACCTCAATGACCCCGCCCTGCCCCGGATGCTGGAGCGGGGCTATGCCGTGGGGGATTTCGGCTGGGGACCGGGCGGCATGGAACTGGTGCTGCGGTCCTCCTCCTGACAAACGAAACACCGGGCGTGCCCTTGCGGGCACGCCCGGTGTTTTATGCTTTCTGCAGCGGGAAGGCCGCCAGGAATTCCTTCACATAGTCGTCCTTGCCCTGCTTGCGGCAGGCCACCCCGAAGGTCAGCGTGCCGCCCCCCGGCTCGAAGGGACGGCGGACCAGTGTGTCGGGCAGTTCCTGGGTGTAGAACTCCGGGAAGAGGGCCACGCCGTAGCCGCACTCCGCCAGCAGGATGCCCGAACGGTCGCTCTCGCAGTGGATGTCCATATGGTTGAGGCCATGGTCGATGATCCAGTCCCGCAGGCGGCCGCCGCCCTCAAAGGGCACCATCTTGGGATGGAGCGTCAGGATCCGCTGGTCCTGCAGGTCGGCATAGTGCAGTTCCCCCTTCTGCGCCAGGGGCGAATCCGCCGGCAGCACGGCGTAGAGCAGCGCTTCGGCCACCGGGTGGAACTCACAGCCCGGCAGCTTGCGGATCATGTTGCGGGTGCAGAGCATGACATCCAGCTGCTCGGCCTCGAACATATTTTTCAGACTGAAATAGTCCTGCAGGTGCACGATGGGGTTGAACCCAGGATACCGCTGCCCCAGCGCCCGCAGGGGCGGCTTGAGGTACTGCAGCTCGGTGCTGCTGGTGCACCCGATATGGAACAGCCGCACCGCCGTATGGGCGGCGTCGTGGAGCTTTTTCTGGGCGATCTCGATCTTGGCCAGGATCTCCTTGGCGTCGTTGTAAAAGCCCCGGCCCGCCTCGGTCAGCCGCACCATCTTGGAGTTGCGGATGAGCAGCGCCGTGCCCAGCTCCGCCTCCAGCGTCTGGATGTGATGGGTCACCGTGGGCGGCGACAGGAACAGTTCCTCCGCCGCCTTGGTGAAGTTGAGCCGGTCTGCCACACAGACAAAGCACAGCAGCTGCTGGGTATTCATAGCCGTTTTCCCTCCCGCGGGTAATGTCGGGATCAGTATACGCCACCTTTCAATATTTTGCAATACATCATTCGATATTTGCTAACGTCGAACAAGGTTTTGAAATTCTCAATCGTCCGGGAAGATGCTATAATCCTGTAACGTAGAGAATGTTTCCTTGAAGGAGTGAAGAAAGTGAAGACTGTACTGCAGCAACTCAAGCAATACAAACGGGCGGCGTGGACCTGCATCGGGTTCACGGCGCTGGAGGTTGTGATGGAGATCCTGCTCCCCTTCGTCACGGCCCGTATCATCGATGACGGTCTGGAGGCCGCCAATCTGGGGGTAGTCTACCGCTACGGCGCCCTGATGATCGCCATGGCTCTGGTGAGCCTGGCCTGCGGCGCCCTGGCCGGCAAGGCGGCGGCTTCGGCCTCCTCGGGTCTGGCCGCCAACCTGCGGGAGAGCATCTACGCCAAGATCCAGACCTTCTCCTTTTCCAACATCGACAAATTCAGCGTGCCGGGCCTGGTCACCCGTATGACCACCGACATCACCAACGTCCAGAACGCCTTCATGATGGTCATCCGCGTGGCGGTGCGCAGCCCCCTGACCCTGGTGTTCAGCTACGCCATGTGCCTGTACATCAGCCCCCGGCTCAGCGCCATGTTCCTCATCGCGGTGGTCTTCCTGGTGCTGGTCATCGGCAGCATCATGGTGGTGACGCTGCGCATCTTCAACGAGGTCTTCCAGAAATACGACGACCTGAACGCCAGCGTCCAGGAGAACATCTCCGCCATCCGGGTGGTCAAGGCCTTCGTCCGGGAATCCTATGAGAACGACAAATTCAGCAAGGCTTCCCGCAACCTCTACCGCCTCTTCGTCAAGGCCGAGAGCCTGCTGGCCTTCAACAACCCGGCCATGATGGTGGCGGTCTACTTCTGCATCATCTCGGTGTCCTGGCTGGGTGCCCAGTACATCGTGGGCGGCAGCATGACCACCGGCGACCTGACCAGCCTGTTCAGCTACATCATGGCCCTGCTCATGAGCCTGATGATGCTCTCCATGGTGGTGGTCATGATCAGCATGTCCCTGGCCAGCATCCACCGTATCAGCGAGGTCCTCAACGAGACCCCCGACCTGGCCGATCCCGCCGATCCCGTCACCGACGTGCCGGACGGCCGCATCGACTTTGACCATGTGAACTTCTCCTACAAGCACGGCAGCGGCAAGAACGCCCTCACCGACATCGATCTGCACATCCGTTCCGGCGAGACCATCGGCGTCATCGGCGGCACCGGCTCGGGCAAGTCCAGCCTGGTCAACCTGATCTGCCGCCTCTACGACGTGGACAGCGGCACCGTGAAGGTGGGCGGCGTGGACGTGCGCCGCTACGACATGGAGGTGCTGCGCAACCAGGTGTCGGTGGTGCTGCAGAAGAACACCCTCTTCTCCGGCTCCATTCTGGACAATCTGCGCTGGGGCAACCCCGACGCCACCGACGAGGAGTGCATCGCCGCCTGCAAGGCGGCCTGTGCCGATGAGTTCATCGACCGCATGCCGGACGGCTACCACACCCGCATCGAGCGGGGCGGCGCCAATGTGTCGGGCGGCCAGAAGCAGCGCCTCTGCATCGCCCGGGCCCTGCTGAAGAAGCCCAAGGTGCTGATTCTGGACGACTCCACCTCCGCCGTGGACACCGCCACCGACGCCAAGATCCGGGCGGCCTTTGAAAAGACCATTCCCGGCACCACCAAGATCATCATCGCCCAGCGCATTTCCAGCGTGCAGAATGCCGACCGCATCCTGGTGCTGGACGGCGGGCGCATCGACGCCTTCGATACCCACGAAAACCTGCTGAAGACCAACGCCATCTACCAGGAGATCTACGAGTCCCAGGTCAAGGGCGGCGGCGACTTCGACCAGCCCGCCTGAAAGGAGGAAGCCCCATGAAACAACCGAATCAACCCCGCACGGCGCCCCTGAAGGTGCTGAACCGGGTGCTGCGCTATATGCTGCATTACTATGCCCTGCCCTTTGCGCTGGTCATCGTATGCATCCTCGTCACGGCGGTGGCCACCGTCACCGGCGCCACCTTCCCCCAGACGCTGGTGGACGACTACATCCTGCCCATGCTGAACACCGGCTCCACCGATTTTTCCGGTCTGGCCGCCAGCCTTGTGCGGCTGGCCTGCATCCTGGCGGTGGGCGTGGTGACCGCCTTCGCCTACAACCGCATCATGGTCTCGGTGAGCCAGGGCACCATGCGCCGGCTGCGGGATGAGCTGTTTCACCGCATGGAATCCCTGCCCATCTCCTACTTCGACACCCACGCCCACGGCGACATCATGTCGGTGTACACCAACGACATCGACACCCTGCGCCAGTTGCTGAGCCAGAGCATCCCCCAGATCATCAACACCAGCGTAACGATGATCGCCACCCTCATCACGATGATCTTCCTCAACCCGGCGCTGACCGTCATCTCCATCCTGACGGCCTGCGTCATGGTCATCGTCACGGTGAACTTCTCCAAGCTGTCCGGCAAATACTATGTGCGCCAGCAGCGGGATCTGGGCATCGTGGACGGCTTCATCGAGGAGATGCTGGACGGCCAGAAGGTGGTCAAGGTCTTCTGCCACGAGGACGCCGCCCTGCGGGATTTCCGCGCCGTCAACGACCAGCTGCGGGACAGCGCCGACAAAGCCAACCGCTACGCCAACCTGCTCATGCCCATCAACGCCAACATCGGCTGGATCAGCTATGTGCTGGTGGCCATCGTGGGCGCGGTGCTGGGCATCAACGGTCTGGCGGGGGTTACCCTGGGCACCGTCATCACCTTTGTGGGCCTGAACAAGAGCTTCACCAACCCCATCACCCAGATCTCCATGCAGGTCAACTTTGTGGTCACGGCAGCCGCCGGTGCCCAGCGTGTCTTTGACCTGATGGACCAGACCCCCGAGGCCGACGACGGCTATGTGGAGCTGGTCAACGCCCAGGAGGACGCCGACGGCAGCGTGCATCCGGTGGATCACCGCACCAACGTCTGGGCCTGGAAGCATCCCCACAAGGCCGAGGGCACCGTCACCTACACCAAGCTGGAAGGCAGCGTGGTGCTGGACGACGTGGACTTCGGCTACACGCCGGACAAGATGGTGCTGCACAACATCAGCCTGTGGGCAAAGCCCGGCCAGAAGATCGCCTTCGTGGGTGCCACCGGTGCCGGCAAGACCACCATCACCAACCTGATCAACCGGTTCTACGACATCGACGACGGCAAGATCCGCTATGACGGCATCAACATCAACAAGATCAAGAAGGCCGATCTGCGGCGGAGCCTGGGCATCGTGCTGCAGGACACCCACCTGTTCACCGGCACCGTGATGGACAACATCCGGTACGGCAACCTGGAGGCCAGCGACGAGGAGTGCATGGCCGCGGCCAAGCTGGCCAACGCCGACAGCTTCATCCGCCGTCTGCCCGACGGCTACCAGACCATGCTCACCGGCGACGGCGCCAACCTGAGCCAGGGCCAGCGGCAGCTGCTGGCCATTGCCCGGGCGGCGGTGGCTGACCCGCCGGCGCTGATCCTGGATGAGGCCACCTCCTCCATCGATACCCGCACCGAGAAGCTGGTCCAGGACGGCATGGACGCCCTGATGACCGGCCGCACCACCTTCGTCATCGCCCACCGCCTTTCCACGGTACGCAACGCCGACTGCATCATGGTCATGGAGCAGGGCCGCATCATCGAGCGCGGCACCCACGATGAACTCATCGCCAAGCGCGGCAAGTATTACCAGCTCTACACCGGCAACTTTGCGGAGGAACCGGCGTAACCCCTTTGCTCATACGAGAAAGCCCCCGGCCCCGGCGGAAATTCCGCCGGGGCCGGGGGTCTTTGTATGGGTCATTGGCCCGCACAGATGGCATCGATCTCTGCCAGCTCTTCGGGGGCAAAGGCGGTGTTTTCCACCGCCCGGATGTTATCGAGGATCTGTTCCGGCCGGGAGGCACCGATGAGCACGCTGGTGACCACCGGCTGGGCCAGCAGCCAGGCCAGGGCCATCTCGGCCAGGGTCTGGCCCCGGCGGGCGGCCACCTCGTTCAGCGCCCGGATCTTGGCGACCACCTCGGGGGTGATGTCCTTTTCTTTCAGGTAGCGGCCGTCGGTGCGGATGCGGCTGTCGGCGGGGATGCCGTGGAGATACCGGTCGGTGAGCCGTCCCTGGGCCAGGGGGCTGAAGGTGATGAGGCCGCGGCTGACCTTGCCCACGCTCTCCTTGAGGCCGTTTTCTTCGATCTTGCGGTCAAAGAGGGAGTACCGGTTCTGGCAGATGACGAAGGGGCAGTGCAGCTCGTCGAGGATAGCCGCCGCCCGTTCCAGGGTGGGGCCGTCGTAGTTGGAAAGCCCCACGTACAGCGCCTTGCCGCTGCGCACCGCCTGGGCCAGGGCTTCCATGGTTTCTTCCAACGGGGTGGCGGGGTCCATGCGGTGGTGGTAGAAGATATCCACATAGTCCAGGCCCATCCGCTGCAGGCTTTTGTCCAGCCCGGCCAGCAGGTGTTTGCGGCTGCCCCAGTCGCCGTAGGGCCCCTCCCACATCAGATACCCGGCCTTGGTGGAGATGATGAGCTCGTCCCGGTGGGGGCGGAAATCCTCCCGCAGGATGCGGCCGAAGTTGCGCTCGGCGGCGCCGGGGGCGGGGCCGTAGTTGTCGGCCAGGTCAAAGTGGGTGATGCCTTGGTCAAAGGCCGTGCGGCAGAGGGCACGCATATTCTCGTAGGGGGCGTTGTCCCCGAAATTGTGCCACAGCCCCAGGGAAACGGCGGGCAGCAGCAGCCCGCTGCGCCCGCAGCGGCGGTAGGGCATGGTGTCGTAACGGTGGGGGTCAGCCTGGTACATAGGGAGGTTCCTCCTGTGTGATTTTTCCCCATTGTACCAGCCTTGTTCTTTTCTTGCAAGAAAAGAACCAAAAGAACTCTAACGAAAAATCCCTCGCAGGGTGATACCCCTGCGAGGGATTTTTGATTGGAATTTCTTCGGTTCCTTCTTTGCAAAGAAGGAACAAGACCCGTCACTTGCCGGCCAGCAGAATGGCCAGGACGGCTTTTTCCACATGAAGGCGGTTTTCCGCCTCATCAAAAATCTCGTTGGCGTGCTTTTCAAACACATCGGTGGCGATCTCCTCGCCCCGGCGGGCGGGCAGCGGATGCTGCACCATGCAATCCGGCTTGGCCAGGGCCATCCGGTCGGCGTCCAGCGTGAATCCGGTGAAATCCCGGTAGCGGCGCTCGGTCTCCCGCTCCATGCCCATGCTCACCCACACGTCGGTGAAGAGCACATCGGCGTCCCGGGCGGCCTCGTCGGGGTCATGGACCAGCCGGAAGGCATCGCCGTAGGCTTTGGCCTGCATCAGCACATCGGCGGCGGGACGATACCCCTTGGGGCAGGCCATGGTGACCTGCATACCTACCGCCAGGCAGCCCACAATGAGGCTGTTGGCCATGTTGTAGCCGTCGCCGATGAAGCCCATGCGCAGCCCTTCCAGCTTTCCCTTGTACTCCCGCACCGTCATCAGGTCGGTGAGGACCTGCAGCGGATGGGCGTAGTCGGTCATGCCGGACACCACCGGCACGCCGCTGTACTGGGCCAGGGCGTCCAGGTCGGTCTGCTTGTAGGTGCGGCAGACGATGGCGTCATAATACCGCCCCAGCACCCGGGCGGTGTCCTGGACGGGCTCGCCCCGGGCGGTCTGCAGATCGTTGGCGCTCAGGTACGTGCCCAGGCCCCCCATCTGGTAGATGCCCACCTCCAGGCTGGTGCGGGTACGGGTGGAATGTTTGGCAAAGAGCAGCGCCACCGCCTTGCCCTGCAGGTCCTTGGGGTCAACGCCCTGCTTGTGCAGCCGCTTGTACTCGTCGGCCACATCCAGGATGTGCAGGATCTCGTCGCGGGACAGTCCGCCCAGTTTCAACAGATGTTTCATCACAGTTTCTCCAACACGGTACGCAGGATGGCGAGGGCTTTGTCCACATCCTCCTGCGTGAGGATCAGCGGCGGCAGCAGGCGCAGCCGGGTCTTGGCGGTGAGCACCAGCAGGCCCTGCTGCTCGCAGGCGGTGCGCACGGCGGCGGCGCTGATGCCCTCCTCGAAGGCAATGCCCACCATCAGGCCCAGGCCGCTCACCTCGGCGACGTGGGGCAGCTTTTTGAGTTCCGCCCGCAGATACTCCGCCAGCGCACGGTCCTTAGCCAGCAGGTCGTCGGTGAGCTGCTGCATAACGGCCAGCGCGCCGGCACACACCACCGGGTTGCCGCCGAAGGTGGAGCCGTGGGAACCGGGTCCCATGTGCTCGGCCACCTTGCGGTTCATGACGACGGCGCCGATGGGAAGCCCTCCGCCCAGGCCCTTGGCCAGGGTGACGATGTCGGGGTGCAGAGCAAACTGCTCGCAGGCCAGGAAGGTGCCGGTGCGGCCCACGCCGGTCTGCACCTCGTCCACCAGCAGCAGGATGTCATGCTCCTTGCAGAAGGCGGCGACTTTCGCCACATAGTCCTTGTCGAGGGCCACCACGCCGCCCTCGCCCTGGACCAGTTCCAGCAGCACGGCGCAGGTTTCGTGATCCGCGGCGGCTTCCAGGGCGGCGAAGTCCCCCGCCGGGATGTAGCCGAACCGCTCCGGGAAAGGCCCGAAATCGTGGTGGAAGACATCCTGGCCGGTGGCGGTGAGGGTGGCCAGCGTCCGCCCGTGGAAGGAGTTGACCAGGGTCAGCACCTTGTTGCGGTCGGGGCCGTAGGTGTCCACGCTGTATTTGCGGGCGGCCTTGATGGCGCCCTCGTTGGCCTCGGCGCCGGAGTTGCCGAAAAATACCGCATCCAGCCCGGTGCGGCGGCAGAGTTCTTCCGCCAGAGCACCGCAGGGCTCGGTGTAATAGAGGTTGGAGGTGTGCTGCAGCTTGGCCGCCTGGGCCGTGACCGCCGCCACCCAGGCCGGATGGCAGAAGCCCAGGGCGTTGACCCCGATGCCGGAGGTAAAGTCAAGATACGCCTTGCCCTCGGCGTCGGTGGCGACCATGCCCTGGCCGCCCACCAGTGCCACCGGGCTGCGGCCGTAGGTATGCAGGACGTAGGTATCGTCCCGCTTCATGATGGACTGGGAATTCATAGCCTGTACCTCCCTTTAGCGGTTGCCGCGGCGGTAGAACATGGTACCGGCGCCGCGGTCGGAGAACATCTCCAGCAGAATGGAATGGGGCACCCGGCCGTCGATGATGACCGCCTCGTGGACGCCCTTGTAGATGGCTTCCGCCATGCCCTCGATCTTGGGCAGCATGCCCCCGGCGATGACCCCCGCCTGCTTGTAACCCTCGATCTCCGAGACTTCCACCTCGGGGATGAGGGTGGACTCATCGTCCTTGTTGTAGAGCAGACCCACGATGTCGGTCATGCTGACCAGCTTTTCGGCGTGAAGGGCGATGGCGATCTCCGCGGCGGCGGTGTCGGCATTGATGTTGTAGGGGATGCCGTTGCTGTCCATGCCCACCGTGGCGATGACCGGGATGAAGCTGTCCGCCAGCAGATGGTCGATCAGGGTGGTGTCCACCCGCTCGATCTCGCCCACGTAGCCAAGATCCATGTCCGCCTTGCGGGAGCAGGTGATCATATGCCCGTCCATGCCGCAGAGGCCCACGCCCCGGCCCTTGAGCAGCGCCACCAGGTCCTTGTTCACCTGGCCCGCCAGCACCTGCTGGACGATGCCCATGGTCTCCTTGTCGGTGTAGCGCAGGCCGCCCACGAATTTGGACTCCTTGCCCACCTTTTTGAGCATCTGGTTGATGGCCGGGCCGCCGCCGTGGACCAGCACCACCCGCACGCCCAGCAGCGTCAGGGTGACCAGGTCGTTCATGACGGCCAGCTTCAGTGCATCGTTGACCATGGCGTTGCCGCCGTACTTGATGACCAGCGTCTTGCCGTGGTATTTCTGGATATAGGGCGTTGCTTCGCTG
The DNA here is from genome assembly GCF_025152575.1 of Subdoligranulum variabile. Taxonomy (NCBI): domain Bacteria; kingdom Bacillati; phylum Bacillota; class Clostridia; order Eubacteriales; family Oscillospiraceae; genus Subdoligranulum; species Subdoligranulum variabile. The sequence goes on from NZ_CP102293.1 coordinate 1,215,424, forward strand.
AAAAGCAGCGCCATCTGTTCGTTTTTCATCGCCGTGTTCCCCTCGCTTCTCAGGTGCGGTAGTCGCCGTTGATCTTGACGTAGTCGTAGGTCAGATCGCAGCCCCAGGCCTTGGCCGTGGCATCGCCGCAGCCCAGATCCACCAGGATCTCGATCTCGTCCTCTTTCAGGACCTTGGCGGCCTCCTCCTCGCTGTAGGGGTGGTAGGCGGCGTTCTCGCAGACAAAGACCTCCCCGGCCCGGCTCTTGAGCCGCACGGCGGTCTTGGAGATATCGAAGTCCCCCGGGGTGTAGCCGATGGCGCAGAGCACCCGGCCCCAGTTGGCGTCGGCACCGAACATGGCGGCCTTGAACAGGGTGGAGTGGATGACGCTCTTGGACACCGCCCGGGCCGTTGCCAGGTCAGGCGCGCCGGTGACGGTGCATTCCAGCAGCTTGGTAGCACCCTCACCGTCGGCAGCCAGTTCCCGGCAGAGATGCTCGGCCACCACGGTCAGCGCCGCCACGAAGGTGTCGTAGTCGGCGGTGCCTTCCGCCACTTCGGCACCGGACAGGCCGGAGGCCAGCAGCAGCACGGTGTCGTTGGTGGAGGTGTCGCCGTCCACCGAGATCTGGTTGAAGGTGGCCGGCACCACGGTGGAGAGCGCCTTCTGGAGGACGGCGGGTTCCACCTTGGCGTCGGTGGTCATGAAAAGCAGCATGGTGGCCATGTTGGGATGGATCATGCCGGAACCTTTGGCGATGGCGCCGATGCGGCAGGTCTTGCCGCCGATGGTGAACTCCACGGCAAATTCCTTGGCGTGGGTGTCGGTGGTCATGATGGCGGTGGCGGCGTCATGGCTGCCCTCCGGGGTGGCGGCCAGCTTGGCGGCGGCCGCGGGGACGCCCTTCTCAAAAGGCGCCAGCTCCATGGCCTGGCCGATGACGCCGGTGGAGGCGGGCAGCACGTCGTTGGCGTCGATGCCCAGGGCCTGGGCCACCAGGCCGCAGGTGTCCTGGGCCAGCTGGATGCCATTGGGGGCGCAGGTGTTGGCGTTGCCGCTGTTCACCACGATGGCCTGGGCGTAGCCGTCCTGCAGATGTTCCCGGTCCACCGTGATGGGGGCGCCGTACACCTTGTTGGTGGTGTAGCAGCCGGCGCCCGCGCAGCGCACCTCCGCCTTGATCAGCGCCAGATCCAGTTTGCTGTGGTTATGCCGGATGCCGCAGTGTACACCGGCGGCGGAAAAACCTTGGGCGGCACAGATGCCGCCCGCAACAGGCTGAAAAGTTTCCATGATTGTTTTCCTCTCTCCCATTCCACGATCTATGAGTTTACAGGGCCAGACCCGCACATTCGTCCAGTCCCAGCATCAGGTTCATGCACTGCACCGCCGCACCCGAGGAGCCTTTGCCCAGATTGTCAAACAGGCTGATGAGCTGCATCTGGGTGCCGTCGGGGTTGGCCAGGCAGAAAATTTCCAGCCGGTCGGAACCGGCCAGCTTGTTGGCCGCCAGGAAACCGCCGTCCGTCCCCTCGCACAAAGGGTGGACCGCGATCATCTTCGCCCCGGCGTAGTAGCTTGCCAGGGTCTCGGCCACCTGGTCGGCGGTCAGGCCCAGGGCTGCCAGGTCCAGGGGGATCATCGTCTCCATGCCCGCGTAGTAGTCCGCCACGATGGGCACAAAGTTGGGGGCGGTGTCCAGCCCGGTGATGGCCTTCATCTCGGGCAGGTGCTTGTGGTGGAGCGCCAGGCCGTAGGGCCGCGGGGCGTTGAGGGCCGCATCCTCCCGGGGGGCCTCATACTGGGCGATCATCTTTTTGCCGCCGCCGGAGTACCCCGTCAGGCTGTAGCAGCAAAGCTGCGCCGTTTTGGGGATGAGTCCCTTTTCCACCAGCGGGGCCACCGGGGCAATGAAGCCGGTGGCATGGCAGCCCGGCACCGCCACACGGGTGGCGGCGGGGAGCTTTTCCCGGGTAGTGCCCAGTTCCGGCAGGCCGTAGAGCCAGTCGGGGCTGGTGCGGTGGGCGGTGGAGGTGTCCAGCACCCGCACGTCGGGCCGCAGCAGCGGCACCACCTCCCGGGCGGCGTCGTCCGGCAGGCAGAGGAAGGAGAGGTCGCTCTCGTTGATCACCGCTGCCCGGGCATGAACGTCCTTGCGGTCGGCCTCGGAAATGGTCAGAATTGTAAATTCCGGGCGCGCCGCCAGCCGGTCGGCGATGCGCAGCCCCGTGGTGCCGGCGGAGCCGTCCACGAAAATCTTGTACTTTGCCACAAAAACACCTGTTTCTGTTTATTGGTTTGCCAGTTTTTCCTTGACCAGTTCGATCTGCTTCAGCACGCTTGCCTTGGTGGGGCCGCCGTAGCTGGTGCGGCCCTCGCAGCAGGTGGTCAGGTCGATGGCTTTATACACATCTTCCTCAAAGAGGTCGCTGTACTGCTTGAATTCCTCCAGCGTCAGCTCTTCCAGCGTCTTGTCGGCGGCGATGCAGGCCGCCACCATGGTGCCGGTACACTTGTAGGCATCCCGGAAGGGCATGCCCTTCTTGGTCAGGTAGTCGGCACAGTCGGTGGCGTTGATGAAGCCCTTGGCCGCCGCCCGGCGCATATTGGCGGGCAGTGGGGTCATGGTGGCCAGCATGGGGGTCACGGTGCGCAGGCAGAGTTCCAGCGTGTCCACCGCGTCGAAGATGGCCTCCTTGTCCTCCTGCATGTCCTTGTCGTAGGCCAGGGGGATGCCCTTCATCATGACCAGCAGGGTGTTCAGGTCGCCGTAGACCCGGCCGGTCTTGCCGCGGATAAGTTCGGTGACGTCGGGGTTCTTCTTCTGGGGCATGATGGAGGAGCCGGTGGTGAAGGCGTCGTCCAGTTCGATGAACTTGAACTCCCAGCTGCACCAGAGGATGATCTCCTCGGAAAGACGGGAGAGGTGCATCATGCAGGTGGCGATGGCCGCCCCCAGTTCGATGCAGAAGTCCCGGTCGGAGACGCCGTCGATGGAGTTGGCGCAGGGGGCGTCAAAGCCCAGCTCCTTGGCCGTATAGAACCGGTCCAGGGGATAGGTGGTGCCGGCCAGGGCGCCGGAGCCCAGGGGGCACTCGGCGTTCATCCGGGCGGTGGCGTCCTGCATCCGACCCAGGTCCCGCAGCAGCATCCAGGCGTAGGCCATGAGCTGGTGGCCGAAGGTCACCGGCTGAGCCCGCTGCAGATGGGTGTAGCCGGGCATGACGTAGTCGGCGCTTTTTTCCGCCTGGTCGCAGATCGTTTCGATCAGTTCCTTGATCTGGCCCTGGAGATGGGCGGAGGCTTCCCGCAGGTTGAGGCGCAAATCCAGCGCCACCTGGTCGTTGCGGCTGCGGCCGGTGTGCAGCCGCTTGCCCGCATCCCCCACCCGGGCGGTGAGGGTCTGTTCCACGAAGGTGTGGACGTCCTCGGCGGCGGGATCGATCTCCAGCGCGCCGCTGTGCAGGTCGTCCAGGATGCTGTGCAGGCCTTTGTGGATGTCCTCCACGTCCTGGGCGGAGATGATGCCCTGCCGCCCCAGCATGGCGGAGTGCACCAGGCTGCCCTGGATGTCCTGCTCGATCATCCGCGCGTCGAAACGGATGGAGGAGTTGAAGTCATTGACGCGGCTGTCCACGGCCTTGCTGGCGCGGCCCTGCCAAAGTTGCGGCATAAGAACCCTCCTTAGGGTGGTAACAACAAAATCCGCCGTGGGCATACAGCCCGCCCACGGCGGTACGGAATGGTTGCGGTCCTGAGGAAATTATTCCTCGGTGGGCCAGCTCTTGGCCAGCTTGGCGCGCTCGGCGATGGGCAGGCCAAACAGGTTGATGAAGCCGGTGGCGTCGGCCTGGTTGTAATCCTCATCCTCGCCGAAGGAAGCGGTCTGCTCGTCGTAGAGGGTGTAGGGGCTGGTGACGCCGGCGTTGATCATGTTGCCCTTGTAGAGCTTGAGGGTCACATCACCGGTGACGGTCTTCTGCAGATCGTCGGTGAAGGCGGAGATGGCCTCCCGCAGCGGGGTGAACCACTGGCCGTTGTAGACCAGCTCGCCCATCTTCTGGGCGATGATCTCCTTGAAGTGGAAGCTCTCCTTGTCCAGAGTGATGGTCTCCAGAACGTTGTGGGCCTTGTAGAGGATGGCACCGCCGGGAGTCTCATAGACGCCGCGGCTCTTCATGCCCACCAGCCGGTTCTCCACGATGTCCAGCAGGCCGATGCCATTCTCGCCGCCCAGCTTGTTCAGGTATTCCACCAGCTCCACGCTGCCCATCTCCTTGCCGTCCACGGCGGTGGGGATGCCCTTCTCGAAGTGGATCTTCACGTAGGTGGGGGTGTCGGGGGCCTGTTCGGGGCTGACGCCCAGCTCCAGGAAGCCGGGCTTGTTGTACTGGGGCTCCAGAGAGGGCTTCTCCAGGTCCAGGCCCTCATGGCTCAGATGCCACAGGTTCTTGTCCTTGGAGTAGTTGGTCTCCCGGTTGATCTTCAGCGGAATGTTGTGGGCCTCGGCGTAGTCGATCTCCTCGTCACGGCTCTTGATGTTCCACTCCCGCCAGGGGGCGATGATGGTCATGTCGGGGGCCATGGCCTTGAGGGTCAGCTCAAAACGGACCTGGTCGTTGCCCTTGCCGGTGCAGCCGTGGCAGATGGCGTCGGCGCCTTCCTTCTTGGCGATGTCCGCCAGGGCCTTGGCGATGCAGGGACGGGCGTGAGAGGTGCCCAGCAGGTAATCCTCGTACTTGGCGTCCGCCTTCAGGCAGGGCCAGATGTAGTTCTCGATGTAGTCCTTCTTCAGGTCCAGCACGTAGAGCTTGGAGGCGCCGGTCTTGATGGCCTTCTCCTCCAGGCCGTCCAGCTCGGTGCCCTGGCCCACGTCACCGGAAACGGCGATGACTTCGCAGTTGTTGTAGTTTTCCTTCAGCCAGGGGATGATGATGGAGGTGTCCAGGCCGCCGGAGTAGGCCAGTACGACTTTCTTGATGTCTTCTTTGTTCTTTTTCATGATCTTTCCCTCTCCTGTTGTGCCAGCGCCGGGGATCGGTTGCTTGCCGTCGCTGAATATTTATTCATTCATCGATGTATATTATACAACTTTTGCGGCAAAAGACAAGTGGAAAACCGCACAAAGGAGTTTCCACATTCCGACTGTTTTTAGTCGTTCTGTACAGCGGAGCGGCTCTTCTATGCGGTTTTGTGCATGAATATTCATTTTTACTTGCAGAGTTCCCACGGGTCACCGCAGTTTTTCCGCTTTACTATTTATACAACCGTGCAATCCTGCAGCACCAATTCGATTTCCGCCTCATCCAATTGCAGCCGCACGGGGGCGGGTGGATCGGCGGGGGGATTCAGCTCATAGGCCCAGTAGCCCAGATCCAGCCAGCGGCCGAACTTGTAGCCGCTGTTCTTCTCCACCCCGTAGCGGGTGAAGCCCAGTGCCTTGTGGAAGGCATCGCTCTGGGGATTGGGCCGGGTGATGAGGGCAAAGGCGTTGTGATACCCCTGCCGGCGCAGCAGTTCCAGCAGCGCGGTGTAGAGCCTGCGGCCGGTGCCCTGGCCCAGCACGTCGGGGGCGCAGTAGACGGTGGTCTCCACGTCCCAGGCGAAGGCCCGCCGGGTGTGCCAGGGATGGGCGCAGGCGTAGCCCGCCAGCCGCCCGTCGGCGGTATAGGCCACCAGGAAGGGGGCTTTCTCCAGCACTTCGGCGATGTTCTGCCGGTACTCCGCCTCGGTGGACAGCTCGTACTGGAAGGTCTGGGTGCCGTGGGTCACATACCAATTATAAAGAGCCACCACATCCGCCGCATCGTCGGGGGTGGCCATCCGCACGGTGAGCCGGCTGCGGGCCGCCCAGTCGGCGGCCAGAGCCTCCTTGTCGGATTTGGACAGTTTTTTCAGGGCCGCTTCCCGCTTGAGGGCCGCGCTTTTGTCGGCACAGACTTCGGCGTAGGCCAGCCGCACAGCGGATTTTCCGTGGCTTTTGGTGTATCTGGCGCCGCCCGCCCCGGTGCGGTGGGCGCGGAGCCGCCGGGCCAGATCGTTGGTCCAGCCCGCATAGAGGCTGCCGTCGGCGCAGCGCAGCAGGTAGACCCAGGCCGGGGTGTGGGGCAGACGGTCGGCGGCCAGGCTGGCCGCCGGGCCAAACCCTTCGGCGCTCATTCGCTCACCGGGCGGCCGGCGGCCCGCAGGGTGCGGCGGCAGGCCTCGATGGCGGTGGCCTTGTCGTCGGCGGTGATCAGGAACCGGCTGGGATGGCAGAACCGCAGCCCCAGGCCGCTGATTTCCCGCAGCTGGGCTTCCGGCTTACCGGCCCAGGCCGGCGGGAAGGGCAGCTTGCTGCGCTTGGTGCGGTGGTCGTTGACGCACTGGGCGCTGTAGCCGCCCCGCTGGCTGGGATACACCACAAAGAGGGCGTCGGTCTTGTACAGGCCGTTTTTCCAGGGCATGTAGGCGGGCAGCACCACAATGCCGTCCCGCATGTTGGCGTAGGCCCGGCGCACCGTCTCGTCGGCGCGGTTCACGGCGTTGGCCGCAGCGATCTCGTTTTCCAGGATCTGCTTGGCCACCGGCACCGCCCGCCAGAAACATTCGTCGGGGTCGGCCTTCTGGTCCCACACCGGGTTGAAGCTGCCGATGGCGTCGGCCAGGGAGTTCTGCTCGCCGGTGTTGTCGTTCAGGTCCAGGGGCTGGATGAAGTTCTCATCCAGCAGCCGGGCCTGGTGCTCCCCCACCAGCTGGGCCCCCAGCACCCGCCACAAAAGGCCGAAGGCCGCGTAGGGTACGCCGTTGGGGCGGGTCTCCCGGGGTTCCGAGTGGTGGTCGAACATGCCGCCCCCCACATCGTAGACGATGCCCTCGAAGTCGTCGGGCACCGTGAAACCCCGGGTGATCCTGATGTCGGGGCGCACGATCTGCAAAAGCGCCGTGGAAAACACATCGTCGGCATGGAACTTGCCGCCGTGGGTAAAGCCGTTTGCGGGTATCTTCATAACAGTTGTCTCCTGGTTTGTTTTTTGTCATTATACCACAACCGGCAAGCGGTTGCACGGCCCGTCCACAGAAAAAAAGAGCAGACTGCACCGTCGTCTCCCCGTGCAGTCCGCTCTCCGGCGGCCCTATGGATTCAGTGGCCCATCTGGGGGCCTATGTACCCGCCCGCCTGCCAGTAACTGTACAGCACCTGACGGCAGACTTCGTTGGCGCGGCGCAGGTACTCCTTGCGGCGCTGCTGGTCCTCGTGCTGGCGCTGCTGCAAAACGCGCCAGGCGGCACAGGTCTTGTGGCAGCCTTCGCAGTAATGGGAACAGTGGGTCTGACAGGGCAGCATGGGCGGTTCCTCCCTTATCGTGGTTGTGAAGTTTCACGGAGAATGAGAAAATCGGTTTGAACGGCGGACGGGGCCGAAAGGAATGTGCAAAAAGGCGGGAAAAGCCGTTTTTTAACCCAATAACGTAAAATTTAATGATGCGTGAACGGAAAAGTTCGCATAAAAAATGCAAGTCCCTGAAAAGGGGCTTGCAAATTTTTTTTGCCCATTTTAGGGCGCTTTTTGTGGACACCGGGGAGAGGGGCTATTGTTACTGATGTACTGTTTGAAATACGTTCAAACAGTATTTAAAACCCCCGAAATCATCCTGCATAATTTACGAAACAGCGCGTTTTAACGGCTATTAAAACGGATTAAATAGACCAAGAAATGAAACGAAAAGAGATACACCATTCCCACCCTTATTTATGCGATTTAATGGAAACATTTTGTTTCTATTAAACACACCTGTTTCCTTTACGATATATCGTAAAAAAGATTCTATGATGAAGCCATGCAAAAGCGGAAAGGTTTCCATTACTCATTCTCAAATACGCCTATAACTGAAAGTGTTATTTCCCAACAATACCGATACAAAGCGCTCTTTTATTTGGTAAATGAATCGCGCAGGGTGTTTAACCGAGCCACTTCCTTTTCGATAAGTATATCAATGATTTCTCTTCCGGCCGGATCAAGCAGTCTATACCGCTCAATCATTGTGTATTCATCTTGTGAAATAGCTCGGGGCTTCGGAGAGTCGTCGAAATCTTCCAGTGTACAACTCAAAGCTCGCGCGATTGCTTTAACGGTTTCCAATTGTGGATCACGAGTAATTCCATTGATAATCTTGTTCAAAGTTCCTTTTGGAACGCCAGATCTATCCGACAGTTCATCAATCGTCATTCCTGCCTGTTTCCTTTTTTGCGATATGAGTGCTCCGATATCCATTTACATTTCCCCCTTTATGGATTTTAGTATATCGTTTTCGCATAAGTGCGTCAACAAAAAATGCCGAATACGGAACAAAAACACACATAAACGGGTTGACAAATTCCGTTTAAGGCATTATATTGTAATAAAGAGTTCCGTATTCGGTATTTTTGGAGGTGCTGAGATGTGTTATAGATTCTTGGAAGAAAAAATTAAGGAACGCGGAATTAAAAAGACTGCGATTTCCGTCGCGATAGGCGTAACGCCACGAGCTTTTAATAATAAGCTGTCAGGGAAAAGTCCCTTTACTTGGCCGGAAGTCCAAACAATTCAAAAGCGCTTCTTTCCGGATCTGGACAAAGACAGGCTATTTCAACAAGAATCAGCCTAATTAGTTGCCGAAACCGCCAGAGATGGCGGTCTGCCGGGGATGGCCGCCCGGTACTGATGAGGCAGGCCAAGAAAGGAGAAATCTGGATGCAAGTCTTGTATATCCTGGTAAAACGGGATTCCTGGAGCGGTGCAGGCTCCACCGTGGTCGAAAGCTATACCGACAAAGACATCGCCATACAGAAGCGGGATGAACTGAACCGAGCCGATGTTCGCAGACAAAAAGCCTGGTGCCGCCGCCATGGCCGCACCTGCCACCCTTGGGATAGATACCAGGTCACTAAGGAGACCCGGTACCAGGATGGCCGCATCCAGTGGGAACCGGCATGAAGATAATCGACGCGATCCAGGAGGCCATGGGGCCGAGATACACCACACTGGAGGACGCTCTGAACTGGTGGGCGTGGCCCGAGCATTGGCGGCGCGGCGCATGGGACAGTGATTTTGTGACAGGTATGAAGACTGTTAAAACGGCGTTTAATCGTCCATTCAAAAAGGAGGAAAAAGGGTTGGAAGATGCAATCTTGACGGCGCTGAAAGAAATGACCGGCGAAGAGCCCGGCACGATCGAGAAGGCGCTGGAGCGGCATTACCGCCGGGAGCTGCTGGACATCTGGCTACGGTATGAGGGCTTGATCGGCTATACTGGTGAGATCCTGTATGTGATGGAGGCGCTTGGTTATGACATTGATACCGAAGAATGACCGGGTGCCGGTTCAGAAGCTGGGCGATCCACTGCTGGTTGGCGAGACTTACCCCAATGCTGGGAGCCAATACAAGGTGCTGAAGGTGGAAGGGTACTATGGGGATGCCTGGGTGCAGAACATCAAAAGCGGATGGACCTGCAAGGCACACCGCCCGGCCCTGTACCTGATGCCGGATGGACAGATCGAACTGCAATGGGCTTACAGCACAGACGGACACTTTGAATAACAGCCGAAACGGCCCTGCGGGGCCGTCTGCTGAGGGTTGACCGCCCAGCACTGAGGATGGCAGGTCGGAGTGAGGTGAGGATTTTGGAAGCGTTACTGAAGGCGACGGAAGTATCGGCGCTAACAGGAACCAGTGTGCAATATGTGCGGAGATTGGCAAAAGAAGGTCGGTATACTGACGTGCAGATACAAGTTAATTCCCATGGGAGAGCTTGTTATTTGATCCCGCTGTCGGCACTGCCGGAGCAGGTGCAGAAAAAATACATGGATCAGCACCGCCCTGCCTCCGCTGCACCCCCCATGGGTAAGGGAAAGAAAGAAACGCCCGCCGCAGCAAGGCCGCTGGAAAGCTACAGCGCCGAGGAGCGGGCCGAGATCAGCTACTGGCTGGCCATGGTGGACCGCTGGCAGGAATACCGCCGCAAGGCGGGTGGCCGCAAGGCAGAATGCGATGAAAAGTTTGTGCTGCTGCGCCAGCTGGAGGAGCCGGAACGGCAGATCAGCGTAGAGACGCTGTACCGCAAGTGGGCGGCGATCCGGGCCGGAGAATTAGATTCACTGGTAGACAAGCGCGGCAAGGCCCGCAAGGGCAAGACCGTGCTGCTGCCGGAAATCGAGCAGGAATTTTTGAGCCTGTTCTTGGATGAGGCGCAGTTGCCGATCCCCCGCTGTGTGGCGCTGACCGAGCAGTGGGCGCGGGAAAATATGCCCACGGCCCTGCCGCTGCCTAGCTATCACACCTTTTACCGCAAAGCCAAGGCGGTACCCTATGCGGTGACGGTGCTGTGCCGGGAGGGCGAAAAAGCCTACTACGACAAGTGCAGCCCCTACATACGCCGCGAATACGAGAGTATTTCCGCCAACGACTTCTGGATCGGCGACACCCATACACTGGACGTGGAAAGCATGGGGCCGGATGGCCCCCTGCACCGCCTGTATCTGAGCGCCTGGCTGGATGCCCGCAGCGGTATTTTTACCGGCTGGTATGTGACCGCCAATCCCGGCAGTCAGGCCACGCTGAATGCGCTGCGCAAGGGCATTGCCGCCCGCGGCATCCCCCTAAACGTCTACGTGGACAATGGCCGTGAGTTCCTGACCTACGACATCGGCGGACGAGGTCACCGCGCCAAGAAGCGTCTGGCCGATGGCAGCGAACCTTTTGCCCCGCCGGGTGTGTTTGAGCGATTGGGCATCAAGATGACCAATGCCATTGTGCGCAATGCCCGCGCCAAGCTGGTGGAGCGGCGGTTCGAGGATTTCAAGAATTATGTAAGCCGGTTGTTCCCTACCTATACCGGCGGCAACGTGCTTGAAAAGCCAAACCGGCTGAAATATGTACTGAAGCAGGGCGACCATGTGCCCACGGACGCCGAAGTGATTGCGGCGGTGGACACGCTGATCGAAGGGTATCTGAACTGTGAGCCCTACGGTGGCAGTGTGGCCGAGGACAAAGGAAAAAGCCGCGTGGAGGTCTGGCGGGAAAGCCTGCCCAATGGCGCGGTACGACAACCGGCCAGTGAAAACGACCTGCAGCTGATGCTGATGCGCACCAGCAAGCCGGTGCGAGTGACCCGCCGCGGCGTGACACTGAAGATCCACGGTCTGGAGTTGGATTTCTACACCCCGGAGCTGGCCAACCTGCGCATGAAGGATAAGGTGTATCTGCGGTATGACCCGGAGGACCTGAGCAAAGTGCGGGTCTACGACCTGGAGGACCGTTTTCTCACGGAAGCCCCGCAGAGTAAGCTGACCGCCGGATATCTGGCTACACAGGAGCAGATCGCCGAGCTGATGGCCGCCAAACGTAAAGCCGAAAAGGCGGTGCGGGAGTACGGGCAGGCGCTGCGCCTGCCGGATGACCCGGAGCGGGCGCTCAATCTGGCCACCGCTCTGGCGCGCCACAATCTGGATGAACTGGAGCTGGCCCCCAAACCTAACTGTATCGAACTGCGCCGCGCCGAACAGGAAGAACCTCTGCTGCGGGCGGTGGGCGATATTGATATTGGAGCAATGACCGAAAACCTGATCAGACAACGAGGAGGATTTGAAGATGGAGAAGACCTATGACCTGACCCTGATCCAGCGGGTACAAGCCTACATGGAGCAGAACAGCATCAGCCAGAACCAGTTGGCGGGCAAAGTCAATATTTCCAGCGCAGCGCTGAGCAGTTACCTGAACCAGAAATACAAGGGCTCCGTAGAGGCGGTGGAGCGGCAACTGCGGGAGTTTTTCAAGATCACCGAGGAGGCGGCAGCAGTCGCCGAGAGAACCGGCGACCTGCTCGTCCGAGAAGAGTACATTCCGACCTCCATCTCGGAGGACGTATACCAGAGCATCCGCTTTGCCCAGCTGGAGCACTGCATGGTGGTGCTGCACGGTGATGCCGGTGTGGGCAAGAGCAAAGGCGCGCAAAAGTTCCTGCGGGATCACGCCGCCAGCGCCGTGGGGGTCAGCATCACCCCCAGCACCGGCAATCTGACCGGGGCCATCAAGCTGCTGGCCAGAGCCGTGCGCGTGCCGGAATGCCGCAATAAGATGGACCAGGTCGTGGCCCTGCGCCAGCGACTGGACGGAACCAACATGGTGATCGTCATTGATGAAGCCCAGCACCTGAAGTACGCGGCGCTGGAGGAAATCCGCGCCCTGACCGATGACAACCCCATGACCGGGGAGCATGGCGTGGGTGTTGTGCTCATCGGAAACAGCGAGGTGTACAGCCGCCTGCAGGGACGGCAGCAGGCACAGTTCGCCCAGTTGTTCAGCCGCATCCGTATGCAGCGGGAATATACCACCCGTAAGGTCAAGCGTGAAGATGTGGAGAAACTCTTCCCGGTATTGGCGCAGCGCGGAGCCAAAAAGGAGCTGGACTTCTTGCTGAGCGTGTGCCGCAGCCCGTGGGGCATCCGCGGGGCCATGAACCTGTACACCAACGCGGCCAGTGCCGAGAGCGTGGATTACGAAAACCTGTACCGCATGGCGGCCCACATGGGCATCGGTATGCTGGCGCAGGTATGAGGAGGATAGAGCCATGAACAAGTGGAAGTTTGGTGTGGTGTTTGCGGCGGGAGTCGCAGCGGGCGCTTTTTGTATGATTGCCTTGCAGACCGGCTTTGGGAGAAGCGGCCGCCCTGGCGGTGAAATACTGGTGCTCCCGATGGTAGTGTTACTCCTGTGGGCCGGGTGGTGCCTGGGGCGGAGCCGGGATACCTTTCCGATGATGGGAGTGGCCGAGACGGACACCGATGCTGAGGAATACGTAAAAGAGAATCTGCCCGGATACTGGAGCGGGTATAGCGATGGATACGACGATGCGCTGGAAACGATGGAGTTTTCCAAGCCGGTGCGCAACAGGCCGGAGAAAAAGCGGCGGCGTAAAGATCGGAAAGCCGTGCCGGAACGGCGCAAGGGGGCGTAAGCCCCCTCTTGCCTTAATGCAGCCAGGGCGTAGCCCTGCCGGTCCCAAGCCCGGAATGATGCAGAGGGAGGTAACTGTACAAATGGAGGTACATTATGGAAAACGAAAAACCGAACAATGCGGTGCAACACAAGGTTGCCCAGTTGGCGGCGCGCATGGCGGATCTGTTTATGCCCTGCGATGGCGGGGAGATGATCATGGGGTACGCTGCGATTCTGGTACTGGAGAAGGCTATCCGGGAAGATATGCCGCCCTCAGCGGTGGGCCTGGCCCGTGACATAGCGAAGACCATCAAAGCCGAAATGGAGGATAAGTAAATGGCAAGAAGAAAAGTAACCGCTGCGCCGGTGCTTCCTGACTGGGCTGCAGTAGACGGGGCGCTTCGGGATATCCGCGAATGTGAACACGCCCTGACCGAACTGGGGGTAGACCGTGACCGGCGCATCGATAGCGTGAAGGAAGAATACAGCAAAATGGCGCTGCCCCTGCAGAACCGTATCAAGAAACTGGAGGGCGATGTGAAAGCGTATGCGGATGCCCACCGGGCAGAACTCACCGGCAAGAGCCGGACGCTGAACTTCGGCACGGTCGGCTACCGCATCAGCAGCAGATTGATCCTGCCCGCCTCCAAGGCTGCCGAGGCCATCGCCGCGCTGAAGGCGCTGGGCCGCAAGGAATTTATCAAAACGACTGAAACACTGGACCGGGCGGCACTGAGCCGCCAGCCGGTGGAACTGCTGAACCAGATCGGCGCATACATCCAGCAGCGGGATGAATTCTACTACGATGTCAGCGGCGAGAACCCAGAATTGTAAGCCATGAGCAAGCGAGACTGGAGACTGCTGCAGGCGTACCTGGCCACTGGGCTGACCCCGGAGGAAATCGAAAAACTGAAAGCTGAAAGGGCGGTGAAGGAAGATGCCGAACATCAACAACTACCAAATACGGAAAATCTACGCCATCGGCGGGGCGCTGGGGATGCGGGGCGCGGACCGGCAGGACGCCCTGCACGATCTGGTCAATAGTATGACCGGCAAGGCCAGCGTGAAGGAACTGACCTACGCTGAAGCCTGCCGGGTGATCGGAGAGTTGGAAGCCCGCCAGGGCACCCCGCCGCCCCGCAAAGGCGGCCGCCCCCTGCGCAAGACCGCACCGGGGCGGGTCAGCGAGGGACAGCAGCGGAAAATATGGGCGCTGATGTACCAACTGGCAGAAGCCAGCCCCAGCACGGCGCAGCTGGGGGATCGCCTGTGTGCAATCATCAAAAAGTCGTTGGGAGTGGAAGCTTTCCCCTCCGCGCCCTTTGCCTGGGTTGATTATAAAGGCGCAAACAAAGTGATCGAAGCCCTGAAGGGGTATGTGTCAAACGCACAAAAACGCCGGGGGTGATCAAAATGAGCGAGTGGGAGATCCGCCGAGAAGATCTGACGGAGGCCCAGCGGGATGTGGCCGATCTAATCGGAATAGAGAACTACCGCAAGTTGGTGGACATCTATGCGGGCGAGCTCATCTACATCCCAAAGGCCGACAGCTTTGATCGCTTGGTAAGAAACCAGAAAATCGTGGACGAATTCGACGGGGGTAATACAGGAGAACTGGCACGGAAATACCACTTGACTCCCGTCACAATCCGGCGCATTGTGGATGAAAAGCGCAAAAGCCTGATGCTCGCCCCACTGGAGGGACAAATTAGTATGTTTGATCCCTAACATGAATTTAATAAATGTTTATTATTCCCCATGAATCAAGAAGTGAGTATCATTGATTGCAGAAATCAATGATACTCACTTCTTTTTTGGGGGAAAGCATGGAAGGAATGCAGTTCGACGCAGGAACTTGGTGGTTGGTAGCCCTGCTACTGAGCGGGGTGACGGCCCTGCTGTTCTGGCTGCTGAAGCGCAGTTATGACCGTGTGGAGAGGAAGGCTGACGGCGCCGTTTCCAAGGTCGAGTTTGACAAGCAGCTGGATTCCTGTAAGGAGCAGATTCGGGCAATTCAGGAGACCTACACGACCCGCGCCACCCATGATAAAGACATTGAAGAATGCCGTAGGAAAATCAACAAGATCAGCGAAGGCTACCTTACCAAGGAGGACTTCTACCGGGAACAGGCAAAGACCGAGCGGCGGCTCGAACTGCAAAACGAGAAGCTGGACCGGGTGCTTGAAATTTTGATGCAGATGCAGCGGAAGGAGAACGCATAATGGATCTGAAGGAAAGACTGCTGGCCGAAATGAAACAGAATGATCTTGCCCGGGCCAACGGAAAAATCATGCGTGCGCTGAATGTGCTTGCGCCGAGCTACAACAGCCTGCGCGGTATTCAGCGGGCACTGGTGGCAGATGATATCAGTGAGAACTTGTACACTGCCAGTCTCGACTTCCTGGCCTTGGAAGGCTACATCATGCTGCGTACGGTGAAAGACCACCTTCCGGTGGCGGATTTGGCCGACCATAGTTGGACCGAATTGGAAGGTAAGCTGGCCAGTAAGGGGACGCGCGTACTCGAGGGTAATATCCGCGATGAAATGGTCGAGGTGTGATTATGGGCTGGCCTTTTGGCAAAAAAGCGGGCAACCGCAAGCACAGTAAAATCGACAGCCTGCCCCCAGAGATGAAAGCTACCGTTGAGGAGATGATCCTTGACGGCAGCGCTACTTATAGCGAGATCGTGGAGTACCTGCAGGAGCACGGCTACAGTCTGAGCGTTTCGAGCGTATGCAGATACGCCCAGGGGTACGTAGAGAATATGCAGACGCTGCAGATCGCCCAGCAGAACTTCCGCAGCATGATGGAAGAACTGGACCGCTACCCTGACCTGGACACCACCGAAGCTCTGGTACGTATCGCCAGCCAGAACCTGATGAGCGCGCTGGCCAGCAAGAAGGACGAGGACTGGTCCAAGGTCGGTGTGGACAAGCTGATGAACCAGATCAGCGGTCTGACCCGTGCAGTCGCCTACAAGAAGCGTGTGGAGCTGCAGAACAAGACCGATCTGGAAGCCGGGGCCGACGATATCAAGACGGCGCTGTGGACGGCCATGGCAAAGGAGCGGCCCGACCTGTACAGGCAGGTATCGGCCTACCTTGACCGAAAGACACAGGAGAGCGGCACATGAGCATGTACGTCTTACAGGTCATTACAGGGCGTGAGAAAGATATCTGCGGGCGGTTGCGCAAGGCGGGCATACCGGCTTACTGCCCGCGCGCGGTGCGCCAGATTCGGCGCGGCGGGCGCTGGCAGGAGCAAACCTACACCCTGTACCCGGCCTACATCTTTGTGCAGTGCGAGCGCGTTGTGGATGTATACTACGCTGTCCGGCGCGAGGATGGCGTGTTGTACTGGCTGGGCGCTACCCGTGGCACGCCGGAACCGCTGAGTGCGGACGAGGAAGCCAACATCCTGTGGCTGGCCGGAGACGGCCCCCAACCGGTGAGCAAGGCGGTATGCCGGGCGGATGGCAGTCTGGACTTTACCAGCGGCCCCCTGAAACGGCTGGCTGAACTGGAAGCATTGCGCAGTGTGTTCCGGCGGGAACGACGCGCCACAGCGGTGCTGCCCCTGCATGGGAAAGAACACAAGATCAACCTTAGCTTTGAGATTGAACAGGAAACCGGGAGTAGCAACGGGGCTGGTTCGCCCCCCGAAGCCAAAGCGGCGGACATACTTTGATCACCGGGGAAAAAGACTAGTTTGGCCCCGGATGGCGAAGCGTGTCTGCCGAAAAAACAAAGACTCGGACACCATCCGCGCAAACTACCGTTTAACTCGCCACCAGGGGCGTTTAAAATTGTTCAAGGATGCGCAGGCGGAAAACTGCCCATACGAAAACAGAATCAAAAGCAGGCCCGTTTCTGCGGGCGTTGGGGCGCTGGCAACAGCGCCCTTGAATTTTTGCCGAAAGGAGTCCCGTATGCGTACGAAAAATACCTCGATCCGGGAACTTGTGGCGGGCATCCGCAAGAGCCGGGAAAAAGAGAACTACAATCCCGCCGAGGATTTGAAGACCCTTCAAAACCAATATAAGCGCCTGGGCAAACGGGAGTTCTCCATCCTGCTGGATGCCATGGCCGAGAAGTACGCCGAGGGAGAGTGGTCCGCCATCCATGCGGCGCTGGTGGAACGTGCCCGCTCCGGAGATGTGGATGCCATCAGGATGTACCGAGAAATGCAGACCAGTGGCGGAAGCGGCGAGGTGATGATCGTTGATGACCTCTAAAAACGTGCAGACGGTGCGTCTGCGGGATGTGATCGGCCCTGCCTTTTATGAGACCCACCGGCAGATCAACCAAGGACTCATTGATGAAGCTGTGGAGAAAGGTGGTCGCGCCAGTCTGAAGAGCTCCTACGTCAGCGTGGAGGTGATCCTGCAGCTGATCCACCACCCAGATTGCCATGCCTTGGTTTGCCGCCAGGTAGCCGACACGCTGCGTGACAGCGTGTATGCACAGATCCTGTGGGCCATCGACAAGCTGGGGCTGACCGCGAAATTCCGCTGCACCCAAAGTCCGCTGCAGTGCACCTACCTGCCCACCGGGCAGCGCATTTTGTTCCGCGGCCTGGATGACACCCAGAAGATCAAGTCCATCAAGCTGCCCTTCGGTTACATCGGCGTGCTGTGGTTCGAGGAGGCCGACCAGATCAAGGGTGGTGAGGACGCGGTGCGCAACGTCCAGCAGTCCGCTCTGCGCGGCGGCGAGTTTGGCCTGACCTTCATCAGTTTCAACCCACCGTCCGCCGCCAGAAACTGGGCCAACAAGTACGCTCTGGTCCAGCGCCCCGGAAAGCGGGTACATCACAGCAGCTACCTGGAGGCCCCGCCTGAATGGCTGGGGCCGAAATTTTTGGCCCAGGCCGAATACATCAAAGAGACCAAGCCCACCAAGTACCGCCATGAGTACCTGGGCGAAGCGGTGGGAAACGGCACCCAGGTGTTTGACAATATACGCCTGGAGGAGTTGAGCGCCAAGCGCATCCGCAGCTTTGGAGATGCGCTGAACGGCGTGGACTGGGGATGGTACCCGGACCCCTGGGCCTTCAACCGCTGCGCTTACGACGCTCATGCCCGAACGCTGTATATCTTTGATGAGCTGACCCGGCTGAAGACCAATAACCAGGATACGGCCAAGCTGGTAATGCAGCGCATCGAGGGATGGGAGACTGTGACCGCCGACAGCGCCGAGCCCAAGAGCTGCGGTGACTACCGGGATGCGGGTATCCGCTGCCGGGAAGCCGTCAAAGGTCCCGGAAGTGTAACCGAGAGTATGAAGTGGCTTCAGGGATTGTCGGCTATCGTCATTGATCCGAGGCGGTGCCCCGACACGGCCAAGGAGTTCAGCGAATACGAATACGAAACAAGCCGGGAGGGCGAGGTGCTGCCAGGGTATGTGGATGCAGACAACCACCACATTGATGCCGTGCGCTACGCTACCAACCGTTTGTGGACAAGGAGAGGAACCTGATGAACAAAGTAAAAAGGTGGATCGTGGAGCAGTTCTTGCCCGCCTACGCGCGGGAGACGCTGCTGGAAGAAAACGAGCGGCTGCGGAAAGAACTGGAAGACGCCCGGGCAGAGCTGCGGGAGATGCAGCACTATGCTGCCGGACTGGAATACACGGTTCGGCATCTGCCCGCGAATACGGTATATAACCACTATGAAAATAACGAGTGAATTGCGCTGTGCCCACTGCCATTGGCGCGGGGCCGAGCCATATTGTCTGTGGCCGCGCTGCTGGCGGAACCTTCAGATAACGATGCCAAGGAAGGAGGAAGATACCCATGAGTGCACTGATTCGCGCGATGGCCAGCAGCGGATACCGTGATCTGGAAGCTGCACTGGGAATACGGGAATGCACCAGCACGGCCATGCGTGAAGCTATTGCATCCTGGTTTGATGCCTGGTTTGAACGTGAGCCGGACGACAAGTTGGGAATCGACCCCTGCCAACGGCTTCCCTATGCTATCGTGAACAAACTGTGCAAGGCAATCTTTGCAGAATATGACAGCGATCTGCAGAAGACAGATACCCCCAAGCTACAGTGGATGGACGGTGTGCGCCGGGCCTATGATGCCCAGCGCAGCCTGGCTATGCAGTGGGGTATGGTAGGCGGTGAAGTCTGGATCAAGCCGGTACCCACTACAAACGGCGGAATGCTCTGGCGGACCATGCGCCGGGATCATGTATTGGTACTGGGCCGAGGAACCGACGGAAGCGTGACTGATATGGCTACCTGTGAAAAAAGCGTGGTGGCCGAACGGCGCTATTTCACCTTAATGGAGCGTCGGACCGGGGTGAACGGATACCTGACCATCCAAAACCGACTGTACGAATCCGACAGTCCTGCCAGGCTGGGAAAGCCTGTGCCACTGGATACGTTGCCCCAGTATGCGGGGCTGGCTCCTGCATACACATACGCCATGCCCATCGACGGCGTGGGGCTGGTCCATATCCGTATGCCTTCCGCCAACACAGTGGACGGCAGCCCCGACGGGGTGTCGGTGTACGAACCGGCTATGGGCCTGATCTACAACATCAACCGCAACGAGTACCAGCTGGGGCGGGAATTCGAGCTGGGGCGGATGCGGATTGTGGCCAGCGCCGACCTGCTGGCCCCGACTGTGCCTGCCAAACCTGGGCGCAAACAGCTGAAAGACGATCTGTTCGTCGGTGTGGACGACAACTCAAGTAACGTGGGCATTACTGCCTTTTCCCCTGCGCTGCGGGACGAAAACTACGAGCGGAGACGCCAAGCCTACCTGAAAGCCATAGAGAACCTACTGGGGATCAAGCGTGGCATTTTGAGCGACGCCGAAGCCACCGAAAAAACGGCGACGGAGATTACATCCAGCGCCGGGGACTATAGCCTGTCCATCATCGACTTTCAACGCCTGTGGTATGACAGTCTGCAGGCCGCTCTGCGGCTGGCCGACCAGATTGGCCGCGCATATCACCTGTGCGATGATACCCCGTGGGACCCTGATACCTTGACTGTGACATGGGGCAACGGTGTGCTGTACGACGCCGACAAGGAGTGGACCGACCGCAAGGAGATGGTCCAGATGGGCCTGCTGAAGCCCGAAATGGCACTGGCCTGGAAGTTCGATCTGCCCTGCGAAACGGAGGCTGATCTGGCGGCCATCCGGCAGAAATATATGCCGGAGCTGGCCGATCTGGAAAGATAGGTGACGCCCGATGACCCAGGAACAGCGGGACGGCCTGAACGATGCGGCGCTGGCGCTGACAGAGCCGATCATTGAGGAATTGCTGAAAGATATCAGCCGGCGCATCAAAAAGGCCGGCGCCATCACCGATACCGCCGAGTATGAAATCTACCGCGCCCAAGCGCTGGGAGAGAGTAAGACGGCCCTTACCGAAGCCATTGCCCACCAGCTGGAAATCAGCGAGGAAGTCATAGACACCCTGCTGGATTATGTGGTGGACAACTCGGCACGGTTTGAAGACAGCGAATACCTGAAGCAGCTGTCCGAAGGATACGCTGAGGTCATGAAGACCCGCACGGCTGAACAGCTGAAAAATCTGTGGGCGACGGCCCCCGACGGCAAAACGGTGCCCATTCAGGATGCTTACGCCAAGGCACTGGATTTTGCTTTCCGTCAGACAGCCACCGGCGCGCTGGACCTGAACACAGCCATCCGCCGCGCGGTGGGACCGCTGGCCAAGCGCGGCCTGCGCACCATTGAGCAAAAGAATGGGCGCAGCGTGGGCATTGAGTATGCCTGCCGCCGCTATCTGATGGACCAGATGGGGCAGCTGGACAACGCGATCCAGCAGCAGAACCATGACCGGTTGGGTTGCGACGGATGGGAAATCAGTGCCCACGCCGCCTGCGCCCCCGACCATGAGCCCATCCAGGGACGGCAGTTCACGGACGAAGAATTTGAAGCACTGAACGCCAGCTTGCAGCGCCCCATCGGGCGTCTGAACTGCCGCCACGTGGCGGACCCGGTACTGATCGGCGTGGACACGCCGGTATACAGCGATGAGGAACTGACGCAGATGGTCGCCGATAACGAGAAGGGTGTCACCTACAACGGCAAGCATTACACGCTGTACGGGGCTGGTCAGGAGCAGGCAGCCATCGAAAATGCCATCCGCCAGATGCGGCGGCAGGTGCTGTGCGATGAAGAAAGCGGCAGTGATGATCTGCAGAAGCATCAGATCCGCCTGCGGGTGCTGCAGAGCGAGTACAGCAGGTTCTGCCGCGCCACCGGGCGGCGCACCCGCACCGAGCGGCTGTATACGGCGGGTTTTGGACGCAGCCAAGCCAGCAAGGCTGTGTGGGCGTACCGAAAAAAGTCCGAGATGTATGCAGACGAACTCATCAAAGTACATGAGGTAACACAAGAGAGTATAGACAACATCCCGACCATAAAGCTGGAAGGTATGACACCACAACAGGCCGAAAACTTGCGTGAAGCGCATAAAACGCTTCTCTCGGCTTTGAAAGGGAAATCAGCAGGTATGGAAGTGGGAGCCAGTTTTGCGCAGGATTGCATTGTGCGGCCAAACGATGTTATAATTGGAAAAACAGAAGGGTATGTTCGTTTGAGGACCCATACGGATTCCATCGGAACGATGCACACGCACCCGACCGGTACGCCTTTTTCCATCGACGATGTTTCGGCATTTCTTATGGATGAGAAACTGCAGTTGGCAACGGTGGTCGGAAATGATGGTTCCGTCTTTGTTCTGCGCAAAAAGCAAGATTATGACGCAGCATCGGTTATACATCTGTGGGGACAATTAGAGAAAGAAATGCCGGACTGGAAAAGTTCTGCAGAAAAGCTGCTGGCCATTCGGCGGCGCTTTTTAAAGGAAATGGGGGCGTATGGGTTTGAATATCAGGAATTCCGAGCACAGCGAAGATAGCAATAACCAAGAATACTGTGCGTCCACGACCTTTGAACAGATGGTAGAGGCCGACGAAAAAGGAATCCAGCGATTGAAGGAAGTCTTTGGGAAAAAGACTTCTGAAACTGCGGAAACCGCGAAGCATTGAATCATAATTTAAACGCTATTTGCACCCCATTTTAGGGGTGCTTTTTTCGTGCTCAAAAAAACTAGGAGTATCAAGCAGATGGATGATTTTGCACACATTTCCGATTGGTACGCAGTGACAATGGATGCCCTTTCGGTTAGCCTCAGACAGGCCCTTTTTACCATGGGGCCGGGGCGGAATATTTCCACCCCTCGGCCACCCATGCGGATCGGACAATGCCAGGCATCTCGGCACAGGCCCTATCCGCACCGCAACCGCCCTCGTGATAAACTGAAGAACCGCAACCAAGGCCCCGTAAGGGGCTTTTGTCATACCCTGGCACCGGGGGAAGAACCGGGGCGCAGCAGTACCGGGACTGGCCGGAAAAAAAGGAAAGCTGCCCGAAACAACCCCAAACCATAAGGAGGAGCTTATGCTCGAATGGCTGAAGAACATCCTCGGCGACAGTTGGACCGAGGACATCGACAAGAAGATCAGCGCGGAGATCGGCAAGGGCTTTGTGGCCAAGGCCGATTTCAACGCCGTGAACGAGGCCAAGAAGGCCGCCGAGACCCAGCTGGCCGATGCCAACAAGACCATCGCCGGTTACAAAGAAATGGACATCGACGCGATCCGGAAGTCTGCCGCCGACTGGCAGGCCAAAGCAGAACAGGCCCAGAAGGACGCCGACGCCCGCGTGGCCGCCGTGCAGTTTGACGCCAAACTGGATGGTGCCATCACCAAAGCCAAAGGGCGCAACGGCAAGGCCATCAAGGCACTGCTGGATATGGACACCCTGCGCGGCAGTAAGAACCAGGATCAGGACATCGAAGCCGCCTTGGCTGCGCTGCAGAAAGACAGCGGTTATCTGTTCGAGAGTGCAGAGACCCCGCCGCCCTATGCGGCCGGAACCGGCACCGGAGCGGTGGGGACCGAGAAAAAGGGGGGCGTAGAAGCTGCCTTCGCAGCGCTCAACCCCAAACTGAAGTTCTGAGGAGGAAAAACTTATGGCACATGCAAATCAGGAACGCTACGGCAAGATGGTGGATGCCAAGCTGCGCACCAATCTTGTGACCCGCGACAACTACATCTTCAACAACAAATATGAGGGCGACCCCAAGGCCGGAAAGGTCAAAATCCCGGTGCGTGACACCGAGGTCGAGGTCAAGGACTACGATAAGGCAAATGGTGTCGACCCCAAGGCCAGTACGACCACTTACCTGGATTTGGATATTGACCAGGATGAAGCCGTGAACGAGCTGATCGACGGTTTCGATGCCGAAAGTGTGCCCGACGGTATTGTGGCTGAGCGCCTGGACAGCGCGGCCTACTCCCTGGGCCTGTCCATGGACAAGAAATCCCTCAATGCACTGGAGGCCGCCGGTACTGGCGAAGGCAGCGTGGAGGAAGGCACACTGGCCAATGTTTCCACCAGCAAGACTGCCTGTACCAGCAGCAATGCTTACAAGGAGGCGCTGGCAGCCAAACGTACCCTGTCCCGCAAAGGTGTCCCCAACGATGGCCAGCGTTGGATGATCGTCAGCCCTGAGTACCTGGAAGTGCTGATGCAGGACCCCAACTTCGTTAAGCAGGGCGACCTGTCGCAGGAGCTGGTACAGGAAGGCGTTGTGGGTAAGGTTGCCGGTTTTCTGGTCTTTGAGAGCGCCAACCTGGACTTTGAGTCCACCACCCGCGTGGCAGGAAAGAAGATCACCACCGAACTGATCGCCGGTCATCCCAACTGGTGCCATCGTGTGCAGGAGTGGCAGGTAGAGCCCCACCTGCAGGACCTGAATGGCTCCGGCAAGTTTATCGGTGCCTCTGCCGTGCAGGGCCGCAAGGTATACGGCATCAAGGTGTCTAAGCCGCAGACGCTGTACATCAAGCGCGTTGAAGTAGCCGCCGGCTGAGGAGGGCACCCATGTATGCTGACTTTTCCTACTATCAGGGCACCTACCACGGGACGGTCCTGACCGAGGCACAGTGGCCCGCCGCAGCGCGGGAGGCTGACGCCTGGCTGGATCGACTTACTCTCGACCGCCTGCGCCAAGGAGCGCCGGTGGATGATGCTGTGCGCATGGCTGCCTGTGCCATGGCTGAGGTGGCGGGGCGCTACCAGACCGCCGTTGCCGAGCGCACGCCGGGGCTTGCCAGCGCTACCAATGACGGATACAGCGAGAGCTACGCGGGAGCCGCGGCTGATCTGGTGGAGCAGGAGCAGGCGGAGTTGCAGGCCGCAGCGGATCTGTACCTGCCCCGGACGCACCCGCTGCGGTACAGGGGGTGCGGCTGATATGCTGTGCTGCGACGAGACCGTGACGCTCTACCACCGCAGCTATGACCCGGCCAGCCGGGCCGACGTGTGGAACCGGACGGTATACACCACCGCCAGCTGGTACGGTGGGCAGGCGGCCAGCGTGAGCGACAACGGCCTTATGACCGCTGACGCCTACACGGTGCGCATTAACACCGCCGCCGCGATTCCCGCTGCCCCTGGTGATGTGCTGGTGCGCGGTGAGGTCGATGACACTGTAACCGGGAGCACAGCCCTGACCGGCAAATATCAGGGACGCTGTTTTGTGGTGACCCATGTGCAGGACAACCGCCGAGGTGCGCGGCGGCTGTGGCACTGGCGAATTGAGGGCAAATAATGGCTCAAACCAAAAGGATGCGGATCGAAACGCCGCGGGGAAAACTGGTACAGATCAAATTCAAGGGAGGAAAAATCTCCTGCCGCTTGACCTGGAGCCGGGATTTCGGCCCGAAACGCACCAGTCAGTTCCAGACGGTGCAGGAATATATCGACGCAGCGGTGCTGCGGTATTGCCGCCCCTATGTCCCGATGCAGAGCGCTTTCCTGATGCGCAGCGGTGACTTGGGGACCGTGATCGGGTCCGGCGAGGTCAGCTACATCGCCCCTTATGCCCACCGTCTGTACTATGGCATCAGTTTCCATTTCGACAAAAGCGCGCATCCCAATGCAGGGGCGCTGTGGTTCGAGCGCGCTATGATCGACCACAAAGCAGATATCCTGCGCGGAGCAGCCGCGCGGGCCGGAGGACAAGCCCATGGAGTATAAGAGCATCGCCGAGGCGCTGCACCAGTACCTGCTGTCCTGCCCCCTGCTGGGGGATCACCCTCTGGGCGTGGACTGGTTGCCGGATCACAGCGTGGCGTTTTCAATCGATACCACGCCCGCCAGCCAGATCATTCAGCGGTACTTCAGCGGCAGTACGATGCGGCAATATCAATTTGTTCTGCGCAGCATTTCGGACTATGGTTCGGATACGCTGCAGAACCTTGCAAACAGTGCCCTGTACGAACAGCTGGCCGCCTGGTTTGAGGAACAGACCCGGCAGCGGAATTTTCCCGATTTGGGGCCGGGGCGCACCGTACAGAGCATCGAGGCACAGAGCACCGGCTACCTGATGACTGCGGCCCCCGATGTAGGGCGGTACCAGATCCAGTGCCGATTGATCTACTACGAGAAAGGAACCAGAGGAAGATGAAATTATCTGAACTGATGAAGGGAGTAACGCCGAGCCCTGAATTTGAAGGCGTCGTCACTGCGGGCGACTATGTGCTGGCCGTGGACTTTTCCGGCTCGGCGTCCGGCCCCGCCGATTACATCGTGGCCGATGGAGGCGTGACCAAACAGAGTGGTGCGCTGGAGGCCACCACCGCCGAGAGCACCTACCTGCGCAGCGGTACCACTGAGACCAAGACAGGCACCAAGCGTACCTTTACAGTGGCGGGTGACCGCATGGCGGCGGATGACTTTCAGGAGGCGCTTCTGGCCCACGCCATTAAGTATGGAACCGGCCAGTCTGTGATCAAAAAGTATGTGTACTTCTGCATGCTGACGGGCAAAGGTGAGCAGGGCTCCCTGAGCATCGCGGTGGAGGATGATCAGGGCGGCGAAGCCGGAGGCAATGCAACCTGGAGCGCGACCCTCACCGCCGTGGGCACGCCGACGGAATACACCTACAGCGCCAGCTGATGGCGCAGCCCCTGTCTTGTGGCGGGGGCTTTATGCGGCCAACAGAACAATGCCGGGGCAGTACCGGCGGGCCGCACACTCGCAAGGAGGATATTGTAATGCTTACCGTGCTTGGAAAAGAAATCGACTTCGATGTGACATCCCCCGCTGATATGCAGCGGTATCTGGACGCAGAAGCCGCGATGCAGAGAGCTGCGGCTTCACTGCCGCCCGACCCCAATCCCGCCGCCATGGCGACGATGGAGGGGCTGCGGGCATACCAGGACTACCTGGCCGCACAGTGCAAACTGCTGACCGATTTTATCGATACCGCCTTTGGCGACGGGACCTGCAACGCACTGCTCGGCCCCAAAACCAGCCTGTCCACCCTGCTGGACGTAATGGAGGCCCTGCACGATGCCATCAGCAGCCAGGGCGTGCAGTACGCCCAGCGGTTTGCCGCCTACAAGCCTAACCGCGCCACCCGGCGCAAGGCGGCGAAATGAGTTGCCTGTTGTTAGAGGATGGTCTGCCCGAGACCATTGACGGCGTGCCCATTTATGCCGATTACCGTAATATGATCCGTTTTGAGCAGATTCTTGACGATGACGCTTTGAGCCCAGCCGTAAAAACGGTGCTTGGCGTAGAGCAACTTTTTGAGGAGCTTCCACCGGGCGGCCTGGAACGGGCGGTAGACCGGCTTCAATGGTTTTACAGCCGGGGAAAGTCCACGGACGCTGAGGACAAACAACCGGTCGGAAAAAAGGTCGTGCGAGCCTACGACCTTACCAATGACGCGGACGCATCCTGCATCTACGCCGCATTCCGACAGGCTTACCAGATAGACCTGACGGAAATTCCCTACCTACACTGGTGGGCTTTCCTGGCGCTGCTGGAAAACTTGCCGGACAGTACGGCCATGGCGCAGCGGATGCAGTTGCGCACCATGGATGTCAGCAAAGTCAAAGACAAAAAGATGCGGGAACACTACAAGGCACTACAGAAACAGGTGGCGCTTCCTGCAAAAGCGGCTGCGCGACCGCGAAAAGTTGAGAGTATGGCCGAACGTCTTGCGCGGCGGTACGCAGAAGCAGAAGCATCTTTGAGACAAAAAAGCGGCCGCCAAACTTGACGGCCGCCATGAAAAATCATAGTTTCAGAAGCTGTTTCTTTTTGGCTTCAAAATCCTGCTGCGTGATAATTCCATCATCCAAAAGGGATTTATACTTTCGCAGCTCCTCTGTGGGATCGGACGTTTCGGGCGCATTTTCATGCGAAATGTGGCGTAACAGAAGATTGACTTCATTGGAATTTTTCAGGTAAATCCAGTAGTCCTTGTCGGGGTTGCTGCTAAAACGAAGATGTACATGAAAGTGTTCTGTGCTGACGGTGTTCCCTGTGGTCGTTTTCTTTGCAGTCACAGCGCCAATTACAGCACCTGTTGAACCGGCTAACACACCACCGATGATGGCACGTTTGATACCATTATTGGTAGTTTTCGTGTTTACGGAATTGAGAGTATAGCTCTCTACCCAAGTAACCCGTAAATCATTTAGAGAGTGTACGCCAGTGGTTTCTGGGCATCTATCTCCGGTGCCAGTTAAAAGACCAGTTTTACAGTACCACTGCTTCCCAACAGTATCGATACATATGTCCTGGAGTTGCAAACTGACAGGCATTGCTTCTTCCCCCCGCAGTACCTGGCTTGCTGATGATGCTTTTGCGCGAACGTCCGCCAGAGAAAGCCTGGGCGCATCTTTAGGATTGTACCCGGCGCGCATCAGACAAGACCAGCAGATCGTCCCATCCAGCAATTGTTTCTTTCCTCCGGCGGTGGAACAGTTCCTTCCGCAGATTTCACAAATTACTGGTGCTCTGGAAAAGAATCCCATGTTTATTCCTCCCTTTTTGATTTACATCTTATCACGCAAAGGAAATTGATACAAGGAGAACGTGCAAAGTGGCTTATGATGGATCTATTACTTTCGATACGCAATTAGATACATCCGGCTTTTCCTCCGGCACCGGTGATATCAATAAGCAGTTTGACACCATCCGAAAGGGGGCGGAATCTGCAGCCAGTGGCATGGAACAGTTGCCCGCTGCAGTGGACAAGACTGCGGAAAGTACCCGCCGACTGTCGGATATCGTCAAAGGCGGCGGTGCCCTGAAGATTATCCAAAAAGGCGTTGACGCCGTAACTGCTTCCCTGGATTCGGCGATAAACCGATATGACACGATGAACCGCTTCCCCATGATGATGGAGCAGTTGGGATACGGGGCGGATAGTGCCCAGGAGGCAGTACAGCGGCTATCAGAGGGGATACAGGGAATCCCCACCACGTTGGACAGTGTTGTGTCTACCGCGCAGCGGTTGACAGTGCTAACTGGTAATCTGGACGGTGCCGTAGACACCACGTTGGCCCTTAATAATGCCTTTCTCGCCAGCGGAGCGGGAAGTGACGGCGCGGCCCGTGGTCTCGAACAGTATGTGCAGGCGCTAAGCCGCGGAAAGTTCGAGATGGAAGAATGGAAGACCATGCAGGAAACCATGGGTCTGGCACTGAACCGCGTGGCTGAGAGTTTCGGGTATGTGGGTGAAAGCGCACAGACTGATCTGTATAACGCGCTGAAAGACGGCGAAATCACTTTTACGCAGTTTAACGACCGGATTATCCAGCTGAACAATGGCGTGGGTGGTTTTGCAGAACTCGCCAAAACCTCCAGTGCAGGCATTAAGACCGCATGGACCAACATGGGCACGGCCATGGTGCGCGGCACCACAACAATGATTGAGGCGCTTGATACCGGGTTATCTGAAACAAAGTTTAAAAGCATTCAAAACGTCATTGAAACGACTGGCGATGTTATCGAGGATTCTATGAGTCTGGCGGCACCGGCCATTGAGATGGTGGCATCCCATGCGGATATCTTGGTTGTGACGCTGGGCGCTCTGACCGTGGCCTATGGAGCCAATCAGGTGGTCAAGGCGTTTTCCACTGCGCAAGAAACGGCTGCCGCCGCTATCGTTGCTGCGGATGCCGCAGGCAAGGTGTTGACACCAACACTCAATGCAAAAGCGGTAGCGGAGGCACGTGCGGCCGCTGTGGCCAAGCTGGGAACGGCGGCCACAGAAGAACAGATTGTTGCAGAAATGGCTGCTAACGGAGTTATCACTGCCAAGACCTTTGCCCTGGGGGGCATGACTACCGGCATGGGATTGGCCACCGTGGCCAGCGGCCTGCTGACGGCGGCGACCACCGCCTTGAGCGTTGCCATCAAGACACTGCTCGGTCCTGTGGGTCTGATCACTTTGGGGCTGACGGCCGTAGGTGCGGGAGCTGTGGCTGTGTACAAAGCCGTCACGGCGGAATCGGAAGCCTTTACCGAGCAGTCGGCAATTTTGGATGATCTGGCTAGTACCCAGGATAACCTTGCCAAAAGTGAGGAGAGTAACGCCAAGGCTGCTGATAACAACCTGAAATCCATCCGAGCCAATGCGGACGCTGCCAGCGAACTGGCAAAAGAGCTCGGGGAACTGGACAGCATCGAAAACAAATCCGCCAGCCAGAAGCAGCGTATTGGTGAGATGGTCGATGAACTCAACGAAAAGTACGCAGACCTGAGTCTGACCTACGATGAGGAAGCCGACCTGCTTTCTATGAATACCGAACAGCTGCAGGCATACATCGAAGCCCAACAGACCATGGAAGAAGTGGCTGCCCGGCAGGAACGATACAATGAACTGCTGGATGAAGAAGCTGCCATCCGCCAGAACGTAGCCGAACTGGAAACCATGCAGACCGAATGGGCCGCCCAACTGGAACAGAAAATTATCAGTCAGGGTGAGTACAACGAGCTGATGCAGCAATCTGGTGAGACTCTGGCTGCCTATGCCGCTCAGGAGAAGGCGCTCGGTGATCAAAGAAAAGCCTTGGACGAAGAGCTGGCCGCCATCGACACCACCACTGCCCAGACGATTATCAATAATGCCCAGGCCCAGCAGGAGGCCACCCAGGCCGCCGCCGAAGCAGAAGAAGCCGAGATGGAGCGCCGCAAGGAGGCCCTGCAAAGCTATACCGAGACGGCTACCAATATGTTCGACGTCATCGACACCAAGAGCGAGTTGAGTGTTCAACAGATGATCGCCAATATGCAGAAGAACCAGGAAATTCTTTCCGCTTGGGCCGATAATCTGGTTGCTCTTGGTGAACGTGGCCTCGACCAGGGTCTCCTGCAGCAGCTGCGAGATGCCGGACCGGAATCCGCTGCCACCGTGGCAGCGCTGGTATCTGCCACTGATGAGCAGTTGCTGACGCTGAGCGAAACGTTCCGCGCTGGCGGCCAGGCCGCAGCCAACGCGCTGCAGACCGAACTGGGCCTGCCCGAAGTGACGAACGCTGGCAGCGAAATGGTCACCACAATGGCCGAGGGAGTTGCCAATAACACAGCCCTAAAAGATGCCACCACGAAGATGATCAGTGAGGCACAGACTGCCGCCAAAACCCAGGCGAACACCGGAGGGCGGGAAATTGGCCTGCAGATGGATAACGGCATTACGGCGGGTATTGTCGCTGGTCGATCTGGCGTTGTCAATGCTATGGTGGAAACGGTCCGTGAAGCCATTGCCGCCGCGGCTGCTGAAGCGGAAATCCACTCGCCTTCCCATGTGATGGAAGACTTTATCGGTCTGAATCTAATGAAGGGCTGGGCGCGTGGTGAGGAAAAAGGGACGGACCTTGTCATCGAAAAAGCCAAAGCTGCAATGGACAAGGTGCAACAGGCTTTTGCCAACGGAAGTCTGGCACCAACCCAAATTGTCGCCACCATGCGTGCTATGGTGGCCGCCAACCAGAGCCGCTTGGCGGTGCCGGTCGGTGTGGCAGCCGGCAGTGCCGCACCTATGCCGATGGCGCAGACGATTATCAATATGAACAACACCTTTAACACCCACGACAGCCTGAGCGAAGCCGAACTTACGGATGAGACCGAAGCCATGGCCGAGCGGCTGAAATGGAAGATCCCCTAAGGAGGCACCCATGCAGACGATCCCCGAATATATCTGCGCCAACCTGGACACTGGGCAGAGCATCCACTTTGCCCCGGATACCTGGTTCTGGGTGACCTCCATCTCCGGCGAGGACGGGCTGGACATCTCGTTCTCGGAGACGCAAGCGGCCGGGCAGATCGGCAAGTCCATCAATGGCCGCGCGGTCGGCAGCCGGAGCGTCACGGTCACCGGCGACATCGTCGGCGACTACGACGCAAGCGAGCGGCTGCTTAAGCGGCTCATCCAGGCGGGCGCGCCGCTGCGCTGGACGAAGATCCTCGGCACGGAACGGTGGTATCTGGACGGCGAAGCCCAGCGCTTGCCCGAAGTGGACGGCGAACCGGGGCTGCTGCATTTCCAGTTCAAAATCAAGTGCCCTTACCCCTACTGGCGCACCGAGGAGACGGTCACCACCATGCTGGGCGGCCTTGATTCCACCTGGTTTCCCACGCCAGTCAGCACGGCGGGCAGCTGGTATATAAGCCAGTACCGGCAGAGCCTGTACACGACGGTGGTCAACACCGGCAACCAGGAAACCGCCTTTACCCTGGACCTGCGGGCCACGGCGCGGGTGCTCAACCCCATGCTGTGGCACAACGGCACCCGCACCTTTATCCGGCTCAACAAGGAGATGCTGCCCGGCGAGCGGGCCGTGATCTCCACCGAGGAGGACAAGCTCGGCTGTACCTACTATGGCGCAGACGGCAGCGAACAGGACGGCTTCCGCTGGATGGACTACGACACCGACTGGTGGATGACGCTGGCTCCCGGCGACAACGTGCTGCGGCTGACAGCGGAAGAGGGGCGCGAGAATCTGACCGTGACCATCAAGGCTCCCAAGGGGGTGGCGAGCAATGTCTGACGCAGCCGTGAAAGTGTATGTGTACCATGGAACGCAGCGTGTGGACCTGGTGGGCAACATCAGCAGCCTGCAGTGGATGCCCGAATGGGCGGACGTGGGCGAGATCAAGATGGTCTGCGCCCTGAGCGATGCAAACCGGCGGCTGCTGCAGCAGTGGGCGACCCTCTACAACCCCGATACGCCGGGGATCGCGGCGGTCATCACGGCACTGACTAGCGACGTGGACAAGGGCACGATCACAGTGCGCGGAAGGTTTTCGCTTTGCCGCTTTGCACAGCGGGTCGCCAAAGGTACCCGCACCGTGACAGATGCGGCGGCGGGGGTGCTGGAGATCTGCCGCGCCAACCTTCGCGGCTTGCCGGTAACGATCCCGGACAGCGCGACCTTTACGGCCCCCTGCAGCGAGACCGTGGAGTGGACGGACTGCTGCAGCGTTATCACCCAACTGGCCCGGACCGGGGGCTTTGGCGTGCGGGTCAGATTTGACCCTCTGACTGGAGCGGAGCGGCTGGAACTGCTGCAGGGCAAGGATCGCAGTGTCCAGGGCGGCGAATGGTATCGAGGATACTTTGGTACCCGTCTGCGCAACTTGTCCGCCGTTTCACTGGCACAGGACGCCAGCGACTACGCCAACGTGGCGATCTGCGGCGGAGAGGCTCCCACCGAAAGCGATAGCTGGCAGCAGTTGTGGATCGAGGTGGGAGATACGGCCGCCCAAGGCACGGACCGGCATGAACTGTGGGTGGATGGGTCCAGCGTGACCCACCGGCACACGGTGCAAGCCGCAGACGGCTCCACCACCGAGGCAGTCTACAGCGAATCTGAATACCAGACGGCCCTGACCAACTACGCCACGGCGGCGCTGCTCAACCACTACATAGAGCAGACGCTCAAAGCTACGGCCGCCGATCTGGTCCTGCACTACGGCGAGGACTATGACCTTGGGGACCGCCTGCCGGTGCGGGTGCCGGAACTGGGGCTGGTCGCCAGCGCCCAGATCACCAGCATCAAGCTGACCTATGAGGCGACCGGCCGCAAGGTCATCCCTGTGTTTGACAATATAGAGCTTGGAGGCGATACCACTTGATAGAACTGAAAGCCTGGCCGCTGGACAACAAACAATATACCTCGGTCGATCTGGGCGCAGCCTATGCGGCGCGCAGCCGCGGCCTGCTGACGGCGGAGAGTTTTGCCCTGACCACCAACGGTGACAATACAGTGACACTGGCCAAGGGCCTGGGCAGCCTGCATGTCAGCGAGTTTTGGGCGTGTTTCCCCTATTCGGAGAATGACATCATCCTGCAGTTTGAGGACGCCGACGGCGTCTACCCGCGCAAAGATGTGATCGTCCTGGGCTACGACAAAAACGCCAATCAGACGGGGATCTATGTGCGCGCGGGCCTGGCTGCGGAAAATCCTGAAATGCCCGCGATTCGCCGGGATAGTGATTACGACGAGATCTATCTGTACTGCGTCACCCGCCCCACCGGCGCGACCAGCATCACGGCAGATAACGTGGTGGACCTGCGGCTGGACGCTGCCTACTGCGGCCTGATGCGGGACACCATCGACGCCATCGACACCAGCGTGATGCAGGCAGCGTTCGAGGCGTTTTTGGCGCAGATCGAGCAGGAGCTGGATCAGCTCAACGCCGGGACGGCGACCATGCTCAAGTCGACCTATGACCCCCAGGGAAAAAGCAAAGACATCTTTAAAAGCATTGACGCGGCGGCAGCCAAGTACGAGGCCACGCTCACGCTGGACGGCTGGGTGACCTCGTCCGGCGAGGAACAGAGCGCCGGGTACCCGTACGCTCAGGAGGTCACGCTGACCGCGCTGACGCCGGGCGCGCCGACCGTCATGGAGAGCAGCGAATTTTTGAGCCCGTGTTCGCGAAATCCGGTAGGCGTGCCGGAAACGGACGCGGTGCTGGATGAGGCCATGGCGATCATCAACAGCCAGGGCGTTACCTCCAGCCTGGACGGGGGAAAAATCCGCACGATCATCCAGGAGAAGCCGACGGCAGACGTGACGCTGCAGTGGCTGATCCGCACGGAGGTGAGCTGATATGGGGACAGCACTTAGGACGGCCGGCGGCGGCACGGGCGCAAAAGAAATGCTGTGTGGCAACTACTATTATCCAGGCGAAGGAAACGCCATCACTTGCGGGTTTTATTATCTGACTAAGGATGGGGCCTATGGCGACCCGAATATCGACAGCTCTGTCGCTGGCGAGTATCTGGAGATCCGTGCCTCGCGGGATGGATCGTCTTGGAGCAAGGGCGCGGAGGTGACAGCAAAAAAACCGTTCTCTGGCGTGCTCTACACATCACCGTCCAATGGCATCTATCAAGAGTCTCAAGATGTGACCTATGACAGTGGAGACACGGTAATCGACTTTTACTCAAAAGTCGGGAAGTTTATTCTCGAAATAAAATGATAGAGCTTTCCGTGAAAACGTCAAGTAAGGAGTGTGTAAAATGACAAATTACCGTATTTTTAGCCCCCCCCCGATAGCTGACGAGGTCGTTGGCACATTGCACAAACCCCAAAGGGGGTGCGTGTGATGGGCACGGCACCGAGATTTCCGGGAGGTGTCCAATTGCCAGCAGAGCTGGTCGTCAACTTGGCGCTGGCGACATATGGCAACTACGAGGACAATAACAACGGCACCGACATCTATACATTTTGCGGATATGGGTCGATGTTGTGCAACTCAAACACTGGCAATGGCGCGGTGAGCACAATCACGCGATACGACAAGGCTGGCCGGCAACTCGGCGGAACAGATAGCTTTGTCGACGGCAAGACGGTGGATGTGACCGGCGCCTATAGGGTCAACATAAGGCTATCCAACAGGCAAAATGGTTTTTTTTACGGAAAAGCGACATTTACAAGGTGAAAATAATGAAAACATACGACGAAAAGACAGGCCTCGAGATCGAGAACCCGGACCTGGAGGCGGGCTACGTATACCCGGGCCGCAAAAAAATCGGCACCGAAGAGCGGGTGCTGGAGGGCACCGTGACGGAGCGCCGGCCGGAGGGCCTGCGCCAGCTTGTGGATGTGTGGGAGGATTGCCAGTACTACCACGAGTATACGGAGGACGAGCTGGCGGCCATGCAGCCGCCGGAAGAGCCGAGCGGCGACACCGAGGCGCGGCTGGCCGCGCTGGAAGATGAGCTGGCAGCTGCGAAAATCCTTTTGGGGGTGGAGTGATGACGCTTACGGAGCTGGCGCGCAAGCTGCGTCCGCTGATCGAGCAGGCGGTGGAAAGCCTGGACGATGAGACTGCCGTGCAGGGCGTGCAGCTTTTCCCGGCGTGGGCGGCCGGTGTGGCCGTGCAGGTAGGCCAGCGCTACCAGTACAACGGGCAGCTGTACAAGGTCGTGCAGGCGCACACCACACAGGCCGACTGGACGCCGGACAAGACCCCGGCGCTGTGGGCGGCCGTGGCGGCTGACCCGCAGCAAGGTACGGTGGACAACCCCATCCCGGCGGTACGCGGGATGGAGTACACCTACGGGCTGTACTACAGCGACGGCGGAACGGTGTATCTGTGCAAGCGCACAGGAGAGGAGGACGGCGGCACGGTGGTACTGCAGTATCTGCCCCACGAACTTGTAGGGCAGTATTTTGAGGAGGTAAAAGCCACATGATCCAGACTGGTATCTTCAAGGGCCGCGTGCAGATCCCCTACGCCTACGGGCGCTATGGCTGGACGCGCGGCGGCGGCAAGACCTGGCACGGCGGCATCGACCTGGTAGGGCTGGATGATCCCACCATCTGCATGCCGTACTACACCGCTGCGGACGGCGCGCAAAAGGCAATCCGGGGCACCGTGACCCGTGCCCGCATCGTAACAGATCACAGCGATAAAACCTGGGAATGGGGGTGGTACATCTGCGTGCAGCTGGATGCTGCTCAGACCCCCGACGAGGTGAATTTCCTGTATTTCTGCCATTGCGCGCGGTTGCTGGTGCAGGCGGGACAGAAAGTGCAGAGCGGCGACGCGCTGGCAGTGATGGGCAACAGCGGGAACGCGGCGCTGAACGACCCGCCGTACAAGCACTGTCACTTGGAGGTGCGCGCCACGTCCACCGGCGTGGGGCTTGATCCGACGCGGTACAGCGGCGCCGAAAACGCCGTGGGCACATACGGCACGGCAGCGATTCCCGTACCGGCCCCCACAGAACCGGCTGCAAGCATGGAAACGATCCAGCTTGTTACGCTGGGTCCGTTGACTGTTGGGGAGGCTTCCAAAGTGGCGATTCTGGCCGGATCTCTTCTGCTGGATGAAGATCGGTATAGCATGCTGCAAGTCGACGCCAGCCATTTCGCGGCAACCATGACTGTAAGCAACGGGGATGCCATGCGCTTTTTGGCGTTGGCGCAAAGTGAGGGCTGGGACAGCCGTAAGATGTACCACAGCCGCTTTGTAGGATAAACTTAGGAGGAAATACATTATGAGTATGATCGTATTGGCAATCGTTCTGGCCATCACCGTCGAGGGTGTGGTGGAAATCGGCAAGAGCATCGGCAAGGCTGTGCTGGGGGGCAGCTACAAGACCGCCATCACGCAGGTGGCGGCGCTGGTTTTCGGCTGCCTGTTCTGCGTTGCGGCCAAGGCAGATGTGTACAGTGCCCTGGGCATCACCTTTGAAATCCAGTGGCTCGGCATGGTTTTGACTGGCGTACTGGCCAGTCGAGGCTCCAACTACATTTCAGATTTCATCAAGCGTCTGCAGGATGTTTCCGGCGCAGTGACCGGCAAGTAATTTTCAATCCAGATCATCTTTTCGCCCCAGAAAGGATGATTATATGCAAAGTTTTATGGGTTGGATTGGCGGAAAGCGCGTGCTGCGCAAGACGATCCTGGAGCAGTTTCCTCAAGACATTACCCGCTACATAGAGGTTTTTGGCGGCGCCGGTTGGGTCCTTTTTGGCAAAGAGCCCGGCGATTGCATGGAGGTTTTCAACGACGCCGACGGCAGCCTGATCAATGTATATCGCTGTATTAAGTATCACCCGGATGCGCTGGCTGCCGAGCTGCAAGGACTGCCGCATTCACGGGAGGTTTTCCTCGACTGGAGAGAGCAGACCGAGCAGCACGGTCTGACAGATATCCAGCGCGCGGCGCGCTGCCTTTACCTGGTCAAGATGAGTTTCGGCTCAGACCGGCGAACATTCGCCACGGCTCCAAAAATTGCAGGCAACATTTCTGCATCTTTTGCAGAGGTCCAAGAGCGCCTGCGTAAAGTTATCATTGAGCACCTGGACTTTGAGCAGCTCATCCATACCTATGACCGCCCCGGCGCACTCTTCTATTGTGACCCACCGTACATGGGCACAGAGTGGTACTACCAGCACCCATTTGCGCGTGAGGATCATGAGCGTTTGGCGCGTGTGCTGCACAGTATCAAGGGGCGGTTCATCCTCTCGTATAACGATTGCCCGGAGGTGCGCGAACTGTACTGCGACTGCGCGGTTGAGCCCGTCACAAGAATCAATTCTCTCCCTGGCGCGCCCGGCAAAGACCCAACCTACAAAGAGCTTCTGATCCGCAACTACTAACGCAATTCGTTATACTCTATCAAAAACGGGACACGCCCCAGCTGGCTCTATTAAAATGGTCGGCGGGGCGATCAGATGATCAAAAATCATCTGTCTCGTTTGCTTGGGGAAAAGCGTTGGTCGCAAGCACGCCTTGCGCGTGAAACAGGTATTCGGCCGTCTACGATCTGCGCTTACTATAACGAATTCGCGGATAGGATCAGTCTGGAACACCTGGATCGAATCTGTGAGGCGCTGGACTGCCAAGTTGAGGATGTGCTGGAGTACATCCCGAACAAGCAGAAGCGGACCGGGAATTGCTTGATTCTCGAAGAACACGGAAACCCAAGAGACAATGAGACAGGAAAAGGGCGTTTAAGGAGGCTTTAAAAACCTCTTAAACGCCCTTTTCTTTTTTCATTTTATCAGCAAAATGTTCTCATTTTTTTTGCAAAGCGACAGTGGTCGTTACCCCCAGTATACCGCGGCCCCGGCGCGAAATCTATCGCATCCCGGTCATATTTGCGTAAAAAAACGGTCAACAGGCCCCCACAAAGGCGGCAAAGATGTTACGGCTGTCCTCGCTGACCTTCCAGGAGAACTCAGGGTGCCACTGCACCGCCCAGACAAACCGCTTGCCCGGCTCGTACACCGCCTCCACGATGCCGTCCGGCGCGGTGGCCATGGCGGTGAGTCCCGGCGCCAGGGTGTGGATGGCCTGGTGATGGTAGCTGTTCACCGGCAGGGTGTCCTTGCCCAGCAGCTCGGCCAGCGGGGTGCCGGGCAGCAGCCGCACCGTGTGGATGGGTGCCTCGTAGGCGCCGGTCTGGTGG
This sequence comes from Subdoligranulum variabile, assembly GCF_025152575.1. NCBI lineage: Bacteria > Bacillati > Bacillota > Clostridia > Eubacteriales > Oscillospiraceae > Subdoligranulum > Subdoligranulum variabile. The sequence goes on from NZ_CP102293.1 coordinate 1,253,655, forward strand.
TGGTTGACCTCCGACGGGTACTCCACCGGCAGGTCCTGCCAGAGAGTGCCCCCCAGCGCCGCGTTGAGGAACTGGATGCCCCGGCAGATGCCCAGCACCGGTTTGTCCTGGGCGCGGGCCAGCGCCAGCAGCGCCGTCTCCATGGCGTCCCGCTGGGGGCTGGTCTCGCCGCAGAGGGCCGTCTGCGCCGCGCCGTAGACCGACGGTTCGACGTCCTGCCCGCCGGTGAGCAGGAACCCGTCACAGGTACGGACCAGCTGTTCCAGCGCCGCCGGATCCTGGGTCAGCGGCAGCATCACCGGCACGCCGCCCGCCTGCTGGATGCCCTCCATGTAGCCGGGCAGCATCCAGTAGCTGGCCCGCTGGTAGTCCATGAGCGGCACAAGCCCGATCAGCGGGCGCTTTGCGTTTTCCATCGTTCTTTCCTCCCTGAAAAAAAAACGAAGATGTCCGGGTGGGCATCTTCGCCTTGTGTCGTTGGTATTGTAGCGCGTTTGGGCCGTTCCCGTCAAGGGTCAAAATTGTTCCACCTTGAACACCGCGGCGCCGCTGGCTTTTGCCGCCGCCAGGCCCGGGCCGGAATCCTCGAAGATCATCGTCTCCGCCGGGGTGACGCCGAACTGCGCCATGGCCCGGAGATAGCCCTCGGGATCGGGCTTGCTCTTCTCCACATCCTCACTGGTGAGGATCAGGTCGAACCAGCACACACAGCCGAAATGGCTGAGCACCTCGGTGGCGTTGCGGCGGCTGCCGGTGGTGACGCAGGCCAGCCGGTGCCCCGCCGCCCGCATGTTCTGCAGCAGCTCGAAGAGGGCCCGGTTGGGCCGCACCGTGTGGAGGAACTGTCCGTACAGTTCCTTTTTGCGGTCATGCACCCGCTCCACGTCGGCGGGGTCGGGATCCCCGCCCATGAGCGGGCGGAGAAATTCCTTGTAATAGCCGCCGTTGCAGCGCTCGGCGTAGTATTCGTCAGTGACGGTGAACCCCTGTTCCTCCAGGGCGGCGCGGTAGGACGCCGCATTGGCGGGGATCGTGTCCAGCAGGGTACCGTCCAGGTCGACGCAGATCAGCATGTCAAAAGCTCCTTTCCTTGGCAGGCCGTTTTGGCGGGGCAGCGCCGGTTGAACCAGGCGGCCAGGGCGCCAAAGGCGACCACATAACCAAACAGGTATACCGACATGTAATACATAAAATAGGTGTCCGGGGCGGTGGCAAAAATCAGCGGCACCTTACACAGATTGCAGAACACCAGATAGGCAAACAGCCACCGGCGTTTTCGCACCCCATATACCAGGGCCGCCAGGGCAAACACGAGGGGCGGCAGCAAATTCCAGAAAATATGGTTGCTCAGATTTTTGTTTCCATCTTCATCCCGGCCCGCCAGCAGGCGGATCGTTGCCTCCCGCAGCGAAACGTTCAGGGCCTCCCCGTTTTCTTTCCAGCTCTTCGCTTCCGCGGTGTCCGGCATAAAGATGCGGATCGTCCGGGTATAGGGATCATACTGGAAATCATTGAAGCCCAGCGTATTCCAGAACATTCCGGCACGCTCCTGCAGAAAAGCGGCCGGATAGCGCAGGACCAGCTGCAGGCAGGTCTTCTGGAAGGCCCGGTATTCTTCCTGCGTATAGGAGAGTACCGCCCCGTCCCAGTACAGTGCAGAACCGCTGGCCAGGGGCTCTGCCATCAAACGATCCCAGTCCAGCACTTTGCCGATGGCATCGTGCTGTTCCTCCCGCAGACCGTCGGGGTGACGTTCGGCCTCCCGGATGACTTCCACCACCGGGTTGATGATCGCCATGACGGCATAATTGTCGTTGCCGATGAGGCCGGTATTGTACCGTCCGATGGCCACCACGGCGGCGCAGACCGCCAGCGTCGCCGCCAGGCAGCGTTTCCAGCGGCGGCGTCCGGCAATGAAAAGCAGCAATCCCAGCACAAGGACGATATAGTAAAGATTTTCCGACCGCCAGGCAGCCGTCAGGATTGCCGCCGTCAGGAAAAGACACAGATTGCCCACCGTGCGCGCACCGGGCGTCCGGGCCATCCGCCAGGTGAGCGCCAGCAGCAGAAGCTCCAGATAACTGCACAGTGTGTTGCGGAATTTGGAATAATCGTAAAAAAGGATCGGCGGCAGGAAAAACGCCAGATCGGCCAGCAGGACCGCCACGCCATGATATCGCCGGCCGCGGTCCAGAAGCCCGGTATCCACAAGAGTCAGGCAATACCCCGACACAAAGGCCGCAATGACCAGCTGGACCACCACGATCCCGCCCGCCGAAGGCAGAAAATAGGCCGAAAGGATCATTGCCTCCGAAGAGAGATAGTGCTGCCAGGCATACAGGCTATAGGAGCGTGCCTGGTTGAGCACATGGATGTCATCCCAGGACCAGGTCCCCGGCCAGAGCAGCAGCATAAGCGCCAGCAGGACCAGCAGATTCACCGCCGTATAGCGCAGGAATTTACGGGAAAAGGCATCCTTTTGCAGGACCGCACGGCAGATCAGGCGGCGCATTGCCACCACCAGCAGGATCAGCAGCAGCAGAAAAATCCGCCGATATTCCCAGCGGGGCTCCTGAAAAAAGTACAGATCCACGCCGAAGCGGCAATAAAGTCCCCAGTACAGTACCGCACCGCAGGCTGCCAGCCCGTCCCAGCGGGAAAACCGGAACCATTTCTGCCTGTCCGATAGTTTGTTCAGCATATCCGTTGCAACATTCCTTTACGCAGGGATTTCAGCGCTCCGCATGGTCGGCGGCATCGTTGGCCACCACGACCAGCCCCGCGTAGAACATGGCCGCCCGTTTGCGGTCGCGGGAGAGCTTATAGGGCATCAGCCGCAGCCAGTGGATGACCTCGTGCATGAGGATGCTGTCCAGCTGGTCGGGATAGCGCCGCCCCAGGTCCGCCATCAGGTCGGCGAACAGGGCGTCGTAGGCCGCCGAGCGGGTCAGGGCAAAATCAATGTGATTTTCCCGGACGCTGACCCGGGGGGTCATCATCATGAACTCGTAGCCGCCGTGCAGGCTCTGCAGCAATTTGCCGTAGTCCAGGAAGGGACTTTCGTGCAGATTGCCGGTGTTGGGGTCGATGAGGTACCAACCCTTGTCGTCGGTGCGGCAGATGATGTTCTCGATGGTCAGGTCCCCGTGGATGGTCGCCACCGGGTCGGCGGCAAAGAGTTTACGCAGCCGGTCGTGGTCAAACAGCCAGGCCAGCTGGTTCAGGTTCCGGTATTCTCTGCCGTTGATCCACACGGTGGGATATTCCAGCAGCTCGTGCAGGCCGCGGGCCTCCCGCAGCTTCTGCAGGTTGCCGTCCACCTTCGTGGCAATGTACTTCTCAATGGTGCCGGGATCGGCGGCCGTGGCCGTGGGGCGGTAGAGCTTCTCCTCCAGGGTGTCCAGCACCCCGTGGAGCACGGCGGCGCTCTTCTCCACCGGGTTGGAGTGCAGATACCGGAACATTCCCACCGCCTGGGGATCGTAGGTCATATCATACCAGCAGCAGTCGGCGTCCTCCCCGGTGCGCAGGATCTCGCACAGCGGCAGCCGGTCCTGCTGCGCCCGCAGCCAGTGCAGCTGCTCGGCCAGCTTTTTGCCGTCGGCCCCGAAGGCATATTTGCGGTAGAAGGTCCGGGTCTTGTCCATGCAGAGCATGGTGGTGGCGTTGGAACCCGCCGAGTAATCCTGCAGGATGGTGATGTCCTGGTTCATCTGGAGGAACCGGTCCACCCAGGCTTTGTTCTGCAGCCCGAAATACTGGCTCAGAAAGGCCGCCCGGTCCTGGGGGTCCGCCTGGGGCAGCAGGTTGAGGTAGCTTTCCCCCGCCGGCGCCGCCGCGGTGGCCTGGTTCATCGCCCCGCGCACCCGCTCGGGCAGCAGGGTGGCCAGCCACATGACCAGCAGCGGCAGCAGATACCAGCTGAGCATCGCCGCACAGGCCGCCACCGGCGCCCCGGCCAGCACGCCCCCCGGCAATACCACCCGCAGGTCCCCCGCCGACTGCCCGAACAGCGCGCCGAACACATCCACCAGCTGCATGGGATGCCCGGCCTCGGTCAGGGCGGCGGCCAGTGCCATGTAGGACCCCAGATAGGCCACCCACATGATGACGGTGTTCGCCGCCAGCCGCACCAGGTTGATCCGGCGCAGGTCCTTGAAGGTGTTGATGAGGCTCCAGCAGAAGACCATGCCGTCCAGTTTGAGGGTATCGTTGAAGATGCCGCAGACCGCCAGGCAGCCCCGCTTGATGGCATCCCGGAGCATGACCACCACCACCAGGGCGACGGCCAGCACCACCGCAAAGACGAGATAGATCCGGGCCGCCTGCAGAGCCGCCGTGCCCCCCTGCCCGGCCAGGGCAAAGGCCGCAAAGCCCAGCGCCACGAACCAGACGTCCAGGAAGCGGTCCATGATGACGGTGGCCAGGGCAAAGCCTACGCCGGATTTCATCCGCCGGCCCACGAAGATGGCCCGGAAGAGGTCCCCCAGGTGCAGCGGCAGCAGGGTATTGATGGCATAGCCGCCGGCCATGCCCCGCAGCATGGTGCCGCGCTGGGGGCGCTCATAGATACGCACAAACTGTTCCCAGCGCAGCAGCCGGAAGGCATGCCCGGCCAGCACCAGCAGGATGGCGAGAAGCAGATATCCCATCATCATTCCAGCGCCTCAAAATCCGCGTCGTGGGCAGGAGCTTCGGCGGCACGGTATTCCTCCGGCGTGCCGAAGGGCAGATGCAGATCGGTGGCAAAGCCCTGCACCGCCGCACCGTGGGCCGCCAGCACGTTGTAGATGCCCGACACAAAGAATTCCTTGTACTGGCAGGCATGCAGGTACTCGGCACAGGCGTCGGCGTAGGTCTTTTTGTCCTTGAAATAGTAGGCGCCGCAGATGGCGTCGTGGCTGACCACCTGTTTTTCCACCGTATGGCAGACGTTGCCGTCAGCGCCGTACTGCAGATAGCTGTAGGCCGGGGAATCGCTCGGGAAGGTCAGCAGCGCCCCCGCCGGGCCGTCGGCAAAGCGGCCGTCGGCGCAGAACCGGTTGAAGGACCGGCAGACAAACAGATGATCGCAGTCGTTGAAGAGCAGCGGTTCCCCGTCGGGCAGGCCCTCGGCCCCCTTCAGCGCCGTGATGGCCGCCCCGGCCGTAACTTCGGGCAGGGCGATGATCCGGGCGTCGGGCCAGCAGCGACGGATCTTTTCGTCGATGGCAAAGTCCCGGATGTGCTCCTCCAGCACCACAAAGGTCAGGTCGGCGCAGTCCACGAACTTTTCCACGCTGCGCGCTGCCCAATAAAAGAAGGGTTTGCCATGGATTTCGATCAGCGGTTTGGGGCAGACGAAGCCGTTTTCAAAAAAACGGCTGCCACGGCCCGCCATGGGCAGGATCAGATGCAGTTTGGACATAAGGCGGCTCCTTTTTGCTGCTCAGGCGTTGTCCCGGGCAGCCAGCATTTTGCATTCTTCCTCGATCACACGGGCAAGCCCGGTCTCGATGTCCACCTGGGGCACCCAGCCGTAGGCTTCCCTGGCGTGGGCATTGTCGCAGAGGCTGAACTTGTTCACCTCATGGTCCAGAATCTCCGGCTTGATGCCGTAGGCCCCGCCGTACAGTTCGGGATACTTGGCCCAGTAATGGCTGGTGGGGCAGTATTTGGCCTCGATGTCCTTGCCCATCAGCCGGCAGGCGGTGGCGTAGAGTTCCCGTACCGAGTAGCTCTGGTTGCTGGACACGTTCACCGCATCAAAGCCGGGCTGGGGCCGTTCGACGACCCGCAGGGCCAGGGCGATGAGGTCATCCACATAGATGTAATCCCGGCGCTGGTTGCCGTCCGAGTGGAATTCCGGCGTGCGGCCGTAGTACAGTTCCCGGATCATATACCCCACAAAGGGCGGCTGCTTGCGCAGGCAGTCGATGTGAGGACCGTAGACGTTGGCAAACCGCAGGCAGGTCACCGTCATGCCGTAGGTGTCGGCGAAGCTCTGGCAGAACCGCTCGCCGCAGTACTTGGTGTTGGGGTAGATCAGCGTGGGGGTGTGGAAGGAAGTCTCCACCGTGGGGAATTCCGTCTCGTTCTCATACATGGCGTTGGTGGACGCCTGCACCACCTGCTTCACGCCGGTGCGGCGGGCGCACTCCAGCAGATGCACCAGGCCCAGGGTGTTCACCTCCACCGCCTGCACGGGATCGCTCTGGCAGTCCGGCAGCGGCGCGATGCCCGCAATGTTGTAGACCACGTCGAACTTTTCCGCCTCGAACAGCGCCGGGATGGCCTCCCGGTCGCGGATGTCCATCCGGCGTACTTCCGGCCCGAAATCGTGATCCTCAAATTTCAGGTTGTCCAGGTTGCCGTAGGAGAAATTATCGATGCCCACGACCTCATCGCCGCGCTTCCACAGCGCATGCCACAGCTGACCGCCGATGAACCCGGCAGCGCCCGTTACCAGAACTTTCATAGAAAAACCTCCTTACCGCCGCACCGGAATTTCGGTGTAGGTGTAGTCGTCGATAATCTTGTCCCGCCATTCCCGGGCCACAAAGGCTTTGGGGCTGCGCAGATACCGCCCGCAGAGTTTGAGCAGGCTGATGCCGAAGCTGGTGAGCTTGTTGTTGCTGACCTGATCCTCCTCCCGCCAGCTGATGGGGAAGAACAGCACCTTCTGCCGAAGCTGGCAGAGAGCCAGGATCATGCAGTCGTTGAAATAGAGGGTGTCGGGGAATTTTTTGTAGTATTCATTTTTCAGCGGCGCCACGGCGTAGAGGTTCAGCCCGCTGCCCAGATCGGTGATGCGGTGCCGCGCCACCAGGGTGAAAAGGGCATTGAAGCCGTGGTTGCCCACCACCCGCAGGGTGCTGTAGCCCTGGATGCGGCTGCCCTTCATGAACCGGGAACCCAGGCAGCAGTCGTATTTCAGATAGGTGCCGTCCTGCAGAATGGGCAGCAGATCGGCGATGGCGCCCTGGTCGTCGCCGTGGAGCACCACCAGATGGTCGTACCCGTGGGCCGCCGCGTAGCCGAAGGCCACCTTGTGGCTGCCGCCCAGCCCGTAGTTCTCGTCGTTGCGCAGAAGGTGCACCGGTGCCTCGGGGTGGCGGCGGCACCAGTCCTGGACGGCGTTTTCGGTGCCGTCGGTGGAGCGGTTGTTCACCACGATGCATTCCCCCACCCAGGGAGCGATGCGGGGGTCCAGCAGCTGGGACAGCACCCGGGGCACCTGCTTTTCGCAGTTGTAAGCCGGGATGAATACGAGCAGTTTTTCCATGGGTCAAACTCCTTTGCAGCAATTCGGTTTCAGCATAGCACAAAATGGTGCCGTCCGCAACGGGCCGGGACCTTATTCCGCCCAGCCGTCCACCACGAGCACCTGCAGGCTGGCCGTGCCGTGGAGGACGGTGTACCGGTCGGTGATGGCAAAATGTTCCTCCAGCCAGGCATGGAAGGCGTCCATATCCCGCACCTCGGCGTCGTCATAGAGGATGACGTCGGGGAGTTTGTCGGGCATAAGGGTGTAATATTCCTCGAAGCGGGGGTCGCTGTCGGTGCCCGAGATCACCGAGGCCTGGGCCACTTTCAGGGTGCCGTCAGCCATCAGGAAGCCCAGGCCGTGCTGTTCACCGATGGCCTGCAGCAGCTGTTTGCCCCCGTAGGGCTGCAGCGCTTCATAGAGACATTCCTGCATATCGGCGGCCTTCTGGTCGGCCCAGATGCCTTTGGCGGGGCCGTTCTCGATCTGGACCAGAGGGGTGTCGGTGATGTCGGCGGGTTTCCAGCCCACCGTCTGCACCAGCCACAGCCGGCAGGCCACCAGGTAGAGCAGCAGGGTACCCAGCACCGCCAGGGGCAGCAGCCGCACGGCGGGGCGCCGCAGCGCCAGCGCCGCCACACTGCACAGCGCCGGCCAGAACAGATACATGAAGGTGGTGGGCAGCGAGGTCAGGGTGGAGCGCAGGATCATCAGGTAGGCCGCCACCCCGGGCAGCCAGCCCAGCCAGAACAGCAGGGTGCGCGCCGGGCGGCCCTCCCCGCAGCGGCGGTCCAGCCAGAAGGTCACGCCGCCGGCCACGGTGGCCGCCAGATACATATGGCGGAAATCCAGGTTCTCATCCTGCAGACCGTACTGGGTACAGCGCAGCGCCAGGCAGGCCACAAACACCCAGAGCAGCCGCTCGGCCAGCCGGGCCGGGGCGGGGCGTCCCCCCAGGCAGGAAAGCGCCGTGACCACCACGGCCGCCAGACCGGGCCAGGCCATGAACCGGAGCATGGTCACCGTCTGGCTCAGCAGCACCTGTGCCCGCTGGGCGGGGGTGAAGTCGTACTGGGGATCCTCCAGCACCAGCTGCACCCGCTGGAGGAAGGCGCCCGGGTCAAAGTCCATGCCCTGCAGCACCCACAGCAGGAACGCGACGCCGCAGACGGCGCAGCTGCCCGCAAAGACCAGCGCGCCCCGGGGCACCGGGCCCAGCCGGGGTTCCCCGCCGCGGCGGCCCAGCAGCACCATCCCCAACAGAAACACCGGCGCCGCGGCCACACTCTGGGGATAGGCCAGGAAACTCAGGCAGGCGCACACCGCCCCTGCCGCCACCCGGGCCGGGGTGCGGTACTGCCGGGGACCGGGGGCATAGTAGCCGTACCAGCACAAAAAAGCCGCCAGCGTGTAGTGGAACTGCTGGCTGACGTAATCGGGGCCGAGAAACCATTTGGGGGTGAAAGCCAGCAGCAGGAGCGCCCCGATCCAGGCCGCCGGTCGGCCCAGCGCCCCGCGCAGGCTGCGATAGAACCAGAAGCTCAGGGCAGCCTTGAGGGCCAGCATCACCACCCGGACAAAGAGCAGCAGGCCGGTGGTGGTACCGGTGACCGCCAGGAAGAGCGCCACCAGCGGTGCAGCCGTCAGGGCGCTGAGCTGGTGGGGTTCCCACATGGTCTCAAAGAGCCGGTCGCCGCTGACCAGCCGGAACCCCAGGGACAGGGCATATTCCTCGTCGATCTCCAGTCCCACGAAAAGGCTGCGCAGCAGCGCGGCCGCGGTCAGCAGGGCGGCCGTCACCGCCGCCGTCCGTCGGACCATCGGCTTTTCCGTCATCTTGCCCATGCCTCCTCTTCAGCGGGTCCGGGGCGGGTCCACCCGGCGGCGCAGCAGCGTGTCCCGCGCCCACCACAGATAGGGCAGCCAGTTGAGGCAGAAGGCCTCCCACTTGCGCTGCAGATAGTTCTGCCGCCGGCCCTGCTGCCGGACCGCGCTCATATCGATATAGTGCGATTTCTGCAGCACCCGGATGGCCTCCTTGCCGGTGGGGGTCTCCTCCGGCGTGCAGTACTCGGGGGGCAGGATGCGGAACCGTTCCGGGCACTCCGCCACCAGCCGGTTGAGCTGGCTCTCGTCATGGCAGCGGGCGATGATCCCCCGCTGCAGATCCTCGTCGGTGCGGGCTTTCAGTTCCCGGCACATCTCCAGGAACGCCCCGCTGGCACCGCCGTTGATGCCCCCCGCCACATAGTAGGTCCCGCAGTTGTAGGGGATGCCGGCACGGCATTTGCGGCGGCGCTCATAGGGATGGAAGATGGGGTTGCGCCCGTAATAGGGCAGATGGCAGACCACCGTCAGCTCCTGGCCTTTGGCGGCGTCGGGCAGCAGCTCCCCGGCGGTAACGTCCCGCAGGCAGTGCAGATTGGCGTTGGCAAAGAACAGATAATCGTAGTCCGCCAGTGCCTCGGCCTGGCTCAGAAACGCATCAAAGCGCTGCATCGTGCTGTAGGGCCAGGGCAGCGCCTCCTGCTGGAAGCGGCGCACATCGGGCTGGTCCTCATAGTCGATGGAGGCCGCGTCGGTGAAGACGAAGAAGGTGCGGTCGCAGTCCGGCAGGAAATGCTGCCGGAAATTGGGATAGAAGTCGTGCCAGAAGACCTGGTAGGCGCCGGTGCAGAGATAAAGCACCGCCACACGGATACGGGATTCACTCATGATTGTTTCCTCCTTGTCTGCAGGATGCGCAGCGCGTAGCTGCGCAGATAGGCGGCATCCGTCCCCCAGGCGTAGACCGCCAGGTTCAGGGCGTTGGGCAGCAGGCAGACCACCACGGCCCGCAGCACCAGCCCGGCGATGCCGCCGGGCAGCAGGCTGCAGACCGCCGCCGTGCCCAGCATACAGACCGCCAGGGTCACCAGGTGCAGTGCCTGCATGCGCAGGTAGTGGGCCTCGCTGCCCTTCATATAACAGCGGAAGACCACCCGGATGCGCCCGCCCCACATGATGCAGTGGGCCACCACGGTGGCCGCCAGGGCGCCGCTGATTCCCATGAGGGGGAACAGGATAAAGCTCAGCGCCAGGTTGACGGTAGCGGAAGCCACCATGAACCACTGGTCCTCCTCAAAATGGCCCAGCACCGCGCGGTAGGACCCGAGCATGCGGTGGTTCCAGCCCACATATTCGTTGAGGCAGAACGCCACCAGGAAGCTGGTGGGCAGCAGCCACTGTTCCCCCATCCACAGCAGCATGAAGGGCTGGAACAGGCAGAAGTAGGCGGTGGCCACAAAGCTGCCGAAGAAATAGCTGAACAGGTCCATGCTCCAGAAGACCTGTTTGTCGTGGTCGTTGGCGGTGGCCGTCTTGTCGTAGACGATGTTGCCGATGGCCGCGGCAAAGCTGTCCATGATCTTGTTGCCGATGTTGGTGGCGCTGTCGGCGATGCCGGTGTAGTTGCCCAGCTCGGTGGTGCGGGTGGCGCCGCCCATGCTGGAGGTGACGATGGTGTCCGACGAGCCGTAGATGGTATTGGACAGCCGGTGCACCAGGTAGTACCGCAGATCGTGGAAGATGCCCAGTTCCTTGAAATCGGCCAGGGTGACCGGGACGTCCCGGACCCGGGGGAAATCCCGGCGGTACCGCCAGGCGATGACCAGGTTGGCGCAGACGTTGAAGACGATGGTGACGCTGAAATACAGCACATAGTTGGGCCACCACAGCGACACCGCGATGCGGGCCAGATAGTTGAGCACCGTGCAGACCATATCGATGCGGGTGCACAGATAGCCCTGCTGGGTGCAGGTGTACATGAGCCGCCGGGTGATGAGGAAGTAGCTGCACAGCGTGGAGATGGTGTTCAGGCCATAGACGGTGTAGCCGGTCTGCAGCGGCACGTCGGGCATGATCCAGGGCAGGGCCGCGGCGCCGATAAGGGCCAGCAGGGCGATGGCCAGCCCCACCACGCGGTAGGCCCATTTGTACATCGACATGTATTTGCTGATCTTTTCATCATCCCGGGCGGCGATCTGCTCGTACAGACGGTAGCTGATGACACTGCCCACGCCGAACTCGGCGATGGAGAAAAAGTTGAAGAGTTTTTCCACCACCTGGGAGGCGTTGGTGATCTCGGGGCCGAAATTGTAGACCAGCAGACGGCGGGTGACCAGCCCCAGCAACAGAAGCAGGAAGCTGGACGCCAGGGCGTAGGCCATATTGATCAGGGTACGTTTGGTTCGCAAGGTCTTATCCTTTCTTGAGGCAGGCGGCCGCCCACAGGGCCAGCCGGGGACCGCAGAGGCGCATCAGCGTCTGGAACAGCCGCCAGTCCCGGCGGGTGCGCACCTGGATGCCGCGGGCGTAGAGCGGCCGCAGCGACTTGAGGCAGGGCAGGCAGCGGCGGCGCACTTTGGCGTCACGCACGGCGGCGGTGCGTGCCTGCGGCCAGAAGACGTCGGCAAAGGCGTCCTCCATGCAGCGGTAGACTTCCGGCGTGACCCGGCCGGTGGCCTGCAATGCCGCCAGATGCCGCTGCGCCGCCGCCAGCGAGGAGAACCGCCGGGGCAGATTGTGGGGATCGGTGAGCAGACTGCCCTGCCGCCCCACCCGATAGTGGGTGAAGACCAGGTCCAGGAAGTACAGGCATTCACATTCGTTGAGCAGCGTCAGGATGAACAGGCAGTCCTCAGCCCAGCTCACGTCCCGGCGGAACCGCACCCCGGTCCCCAGCAGAAAGCTGCGCCGCAGGCAGTATTTCCACACCGCCCAGTGGGCGGCGGTGTACAGCGCGTGCAGCCGCTCGCCGTAGTCGGTGCTGTCAAAAGGGCCGGGCAGCAGCCGCTGGCCGGTGTGCTCGGTCAGGGAGCCGTCGGCCTGCCATTCCAGGTGCCGGCCGATGAACCAGTCGTACCCCGGATGGGCCGTCAGTTCCCGGCGCAGCGCCGCCAGCAGTCCCGGCGCCATGGCGTCGTCCCCGTCCAGGAAGAGCAGCCACTCCCCCGTCGCCGCACGGATGCCCGCATTGCGCGCCGCCGACGGCCCGCCGTTTTTCCGGTGCAGGACCTGCACGCCGGGGATCTCCGCCGCAAAGGCATCGCAGAGCTGGGGGGTCATGTCGGTGGAACCGTCGTCCACCAGCAGGCACTCCCAGTCCCGGGGGCCTTCCTGCTCGGCCACGCTCTTGATGCACGCCGCCAGATAATTCTGCACGTTGTACACCGGAATGATGATGGAAAACAGCGGCACGGCGGCCCCCTCCTTTCGCGGTTTATCGGGTTTCGATAAGATGCCAGCCGGGCTGGTACAGCGCCGTCTGTTTGGTGTGGGCAAACCAGCGGTCGGGCGCCCAGACGGTGCGTCCCTCCCCCGCCAGATACTGCGCCCACCAGCTGTAGGTGGAATTGCTCAGGATGAATCCCCGGCACAGGGCCATGAGATTCAGGTCCCCCACCGCATCCCCCCGGGGCATCCAGACGGCGGGCAGGCCCGCGGTGTCCAAGTGTTCCTTCGCCCAGTCAATGTCGTCGGAAAAGACAAAAAGGGTCGCCTCCGGATATGCGGCGGCCGCGGCGGCCGCCGCCCGGGCATAGTAGGCCGGGCTGCAGACCTGCAGGATCTCGTTTTCGGGACGGCAGTAGTCCCCCCGGCGCAGATGCAGCGCCACCGGGCAGGCCGCAGCGCGGATCTTTTCCGCCCACACCCCCGCCGGGGCCTGCTTCGCCCGCAGTTCTGCCCGGATGGTGGGGGCAAAATCCGCAAAGTAGGCTTCACTCTGGAAATAGCCCCAGGCCAGGAAATCTCTGGCCGGGCCGCGCCGCACCGGAGTGTAGCCGTCGGTGGCAAAGTGCAGCCCCAGCAGATTCAGCACCGGGGCGCAGCGGCGCTCCCAGTCGTGCCAGTCCCGGGCCATCAGCCCCTGGCGCTGCTCGTATTTGATCATCAGCGCCTTGGCGGTGTTCTGCCGGGGCAGATGCCGCTTGGCAAACCCCGGCTCCGCCAGGATCTTCACCTCCGGGACCAGGTTCAGCCCCTCCAGGGCGCAGGCCGTGTGGGCGGGGGCGCCGTCCCGCCAGTCCTGCCGGTCCAGCAGGGTGACCGCCTCGCCGCAGCGCAGCCCCAGCGCCCGGGCAAAGGCATAAATGAACATCTGGTTGCCCAGCCCGCCGGCCAGTTCCGCGTAGATCATCCCTTGCCTCCCAGTTGGTCGTAGAGTTGTTCCATCCGGGCAGCGGCGGTGTGCAGCTCGTACCCGGCCGCTGCCAGTTCCGCCCAGTGGTCGGCGTGGGGGCCCCGGCCCGCGATGCGGTCCGCCGTGGCCGCCCATTCCGTCAGGGGTGCGTCCAGCGGCAGAAAATGCACCAGGTCCGTCACCGCGCCGTCGTCGGGCACGTTGGTGGACGCCAGGCAGGGCACGCCGCAGCCCTGGGCCTCCACCAGCGTGACGGGGCTGCCCTCAAAGTTGCTGGGCAGCAAAAACAGGTCAAAGGCGTTCATGTAGGCGGGCACATCGCTCTGGACCCCCGCAAAAATCACCCGGTCGGTCAGGCCGTGCCGGGCGGCAGCGGCCCGCATTTCCGCCTCCATCTCGCCGGTGCCCACCAGCAGCAGTTTCCAGGCGGGGTCGGCGGCCATCGCCGCGAACACCTCCATAAGGAACAGCGGATTCTTCTGGTGGTTGAGCCGCCCCACAAAGCCCGCCAGCCGGTCGGTATCGGCGATGCCGTACCGGGCGCGGGTGGCGGCCCGGGCCGCAGCGTCGGGGTAAAACCGCCCCTGGTCCACGGCGTTGCAGGCTACGGCAAAGTTGGGCCTGCGGTCGATGTGGTCGCCGAAGACGAACCGCCCCGCCGCCACCCCGCAGCCCAGGAAGTAGTCGGCAAAGAGCTGGTAGACGCCGTGGGCCGCCCGCCAGGTCAGCGTCATGGGCGGGTAGACGATGTGGCTGTGCACGATGATCTTCGCCCGGGGGCAGAGCAGCCGCATCATGCCGCAGACCGGCGCGCCGATCTTGCTGGCGGTGTGGTAGTGGATGATGTCGTAGTCCTTGTGGGTGCGCAGATGCCGCCACAGGGCCCGGATGCGGTCCCTCTTATGGTCGGGCACCGCCAGGATGCGCACCCCTCTGGCCTCCAGGGCCGGGGCGGTGCTGGCCTGGTCGGGGGGACACTGCCCCACAAAGAGGTCCACCTGATACCGGGTGGTGTCCAGGTGGAGCAGCAGATTCTGCACATACCGCTGCACGCCGCTCTGCACGCCCAGGTGGTTGCTGATCATCAGAATGCGCATGCCGTCTCCTCTTTCCTTTACCAGTAGCTGCCGCCCTCCACCGTCTCCCGGTGGGCGATGCCCTCGTTTTCCGCCGGGCGCACCCAGGCGTCGTTGTACAGCCGGGAGATCACCGGGTGGGTGTCCCAGCGCTTGCCTTTGATGCCGAAGAGCAGCTGGGTGGCGCCGCTCATCTGGATGGCCGTGTGGCCGGTGTCCCGGGCGTGGGCCGCCAGGGGCAGGCCGTAGGCCCCCGCCCCCACGATGGCCACCTCGTAGTCGGCGGCGTCCATCTGGGCTTCCATGGCCGCCAGGGCGTCGAACCAGCTGGCGTAGCCGGTGTCCTGCCCCGCCAGTCCCTGCACCGCCCGGATGACCGTGAGGCTGCCCAGTTCCGGCAGCACCCCGGTGCCGGGGAAGAGCCGGGCCCGCTTTTCGTACTGGCGCAGGATGGTATCCCGGAAGGGATGGACCACCAGCACCTTTTTGCCCGCCAGGGCGCTGCTCCAGGGCTGTGGATGGTAGTAGGGCTCCAGCGCCCGGAGTTTGCAAAACACCGTGCCCTGGCAGCCCCGGATGACCTCCCGCTCCGCCCCCACGTCCCAGAGGGCCAGCAGGTCGGCGCTTTGGGCGCAGGATACATAGAGCTCGCAGAACCGGTCCAGGGTGGCGTCGTCGGTGGGGAAAACCCCGGACAGGTTGCGGATGTCCTGCCGGGTCCGGTCGGTGAAATGGCCGCCGTGGGCAAGGCGGTCGGCCACGGTGCGCATCTCGGTGGCGCCGCACCGGGCAAAGAGGAAGGGGCCGCCCCGCAGGATGGCCGCCCGGGCCAGGTCGTTGCCCGCCTCGGCTTCCAGCACCCGGACGCCCCGGTATTTCCACCCGAAGCGCCAGCCTTTATACAGGTTGCGCGCCGCTTCCAGCAGGGCGTTATCGTTGTCCATGGGCAGCCTCCCGCTTGTTGGGCAGCAGCGTCAGCGCCAGCTCGGCGCTGTTCTGCCACAGAAAATGTTCGTTGATCCGCTTCTGGGCGGCGGCGCCCATGGCGTCGTCCACCCGGGCGAGTGCCGCGGCCATCTCCTCCACCGAATCGCAGAGGATGCCGCTGACCCCGTCCTCGATGATGAGGTCGGGTCCCGGGGCGTGGCGGGCCACCGGCGGACAGCCTGCGTACATGGCCTCCAGCAGGCTCATGCCGAAGATCTCCTGCTCATTGAGGTTCACAAAGGCGTTGCAGGCATGGTAGTAGACATGCACCGCCGTATTGGGCAGTTTGGGAATGAGCCGGCAGCGTCCGGCCAGCCCCGCTTCCTCCAGGGCGGCGCGCAGGGCGTCCCCCTGGCTGCCCTGGCCGATGATCACCGCCAGCCAGCCGGGAGCGGCCTTCAGCAGCGGCACCAGGTCCAGCGGCCGCTTGTAGGGATCCAGCCGCCCCACAAAAACGAGGATCTTCGCGTCGGGGTCCAGTCCCACCGCCCCCCGCAGCTTGGCCCGCTCGGCGGGCACATCGGGGATGATGGCGGTGTCCAGCCCCACCGGCATAAGCCCCGCGCAGGGCACGCCCAGGCTTTCCAGCTCGGCGGCCACCGCGGGGGTTTTGGCGTAGGTGGGCGTTTTTTTGTAGATGGCCAGGTTGCGGCGCAGCAAAAGGTCCATGACAAGGCGCACCGCCTTGTGGGGGGAGGTGCTTTTCAGCGCCCCCAGCTGGCTGTAAAAGAGGATGCCGTGCCGCCGGCAGAACCGGTAGAGGGAGGGCACCCCGGGGGAGTTGTCCCCCATCACGTGGACGGCGTCCACATGCTCGTCCAGCAGCACCTGCCAGCTTTGGTAGAACGCCTGGGAGCCCAGGGCGCGCACCGGCAGATAGTAGACTTTCACGTTGGGTTCCGGTTCCTCCACCGTGGGGGCGGCGGCACCGGGGTCGGGGTAGAGCACGATGCCCCGGGCGCCCAGCGCCGCAAAGGCGCGGGCCAGGCCCACCTCCTGCCGGTTGTACAGGCCCTTGCGGCCCGAAGGCCCGCAGTAAAACTGCGGGATAGCGATGGTTTTCATGAATTTGTCTTCACCTTTGCAAGATACCGCGCGTCGATGACTTCCAGCTGATCGTCGCGGCAATAGGTGTGAATGCCGATCATATCCTTGGGATCCAGTCCCTGGATGCGCACGGCGGCGGGCAGCGCCGCGCAGAGCGGCACCTCGGAACTGCCCCGCCGGGCGGAAAACTGCAGATAGACACCGTAATCCACCGTGGTGCTGACCTGGGTGGGATGGATGACCTGCTCCCCCAGCACAAAGAGGGGCCCGGCGTTGCGGCTGATGAGGTCGAATTCCCGGTGCTGCAGATTGAAGGCCTCGTCGGGCAGCAGCTCAAAGGGCTCCCCGGTGGGCTCCGGCGGTTCGGTGCCGGGCAGCGGTTCGGGGGGCTGGACGGTCTTGCGCAGCGTGAAGCGGCGCCACCGCACAAAGAACTGGTTGTCGGGCTTGGTCTCGCTGCACAGCAGGGTCAGGGCATCGGGGGTGCGGTCCACCAGGATGGCGTCGCAGAGTTCGGCGTCCACCGCGAACCGCTGCACCAGCTCCCACTCCGCGGGGAAAGCCTTGCAGCGGTAGAGCCGCAGGCTGTGGTCATTGCCCGATTCGGGGATCATCCAGGTATCGCCGTTCCAGTCAAAGACCGTGGGGAAGGACAGATGGAAGTCCTCCTCCAGCGCCACCTGCCAGCCCTCGGTGGTGCCGTCGTCCAGCAGATGGCAGACCTCGATGCGCCCCTTGCCAGCGGCCAGGTCCATGGCCTCGGCAAAGAGATACCGCGCCCCGCCCCGGCGGTAGAGCAGCGGGTCGGCATACCAGAAGCCCTCCCGCCCGGGCAGCGGGGTGTAGGGGGCGGCCCCCAGGGCGGGCAGCGGGTCGGCGCCCTCCGCCGTGGGCACCGGCCGCACGGCGATGGTGTAGATTTCCTTTTCGCCCGTGAGTTTGCGCAGCAGCCGTCCGGGCGGCATGTGCAGGGCGCGGTAGAGTTGATTCATCGTTCTTCCTTTGTATATAAGCGCAGCAGGGCGCGGTAGTTTTCTTCTTCATTGTAGGTGCGGCGGGCCGCGGCGGCGATGGCACCGCAGTCAAAGGTGCCGGCCAGCAGCGCCCGCACCGCCCCCGCCAGGGCTCTGGCGTCGCCGGGAGCAAAGCGCAGCCCGTCGATGCCGGGGCGCACCGACGCCCCCACGTTGCCCAGGTCGCTGGCTACCACCGGCGTGCCCAGGCAGTGGGCCTCCGCCGGGACCAGGGCGAAACTCTCGTAGCAGAGGCTGGCCGCCAGCACGCCCTTGCTCTCCGCCATGCAGCGGTGGAGTTCCGCCGGAGGCAGCTGCCCGAGGAAGGTCACCTGTGCCCCGGCGTGCTCCCGCGCCCAGTCCCCCAGAGGGCCCTCCCCTGCCACCAGCAGGGCGGGCGCGTCCGCTCCCAGCAGGTCCCAGGCTTCCAGCACGGTGCGCAGCCCTTTCAGTTCCTCCAGCCGTCCGGCAAAGAGCAGCTGGGTTTTCCGTTGGGTCCAGGGGCGCACCGGCCCCTCCGCCACGCAGACGGGATTGGGCTTGACCACCAGCCGGTCGGCGTCGAACATCGGGCGCTGGTGGTTGAATTCCAGCAGTTTGCGGCGGTCAAAGTCGGTGAGGGCCACCATGGTGACCCTCCGCCAGGTACCCAGCCGCCGGTGGAGGGCGTAGGCGGCGGCCACCACCATGGTCTGCGGCAGGCTTCCCCGGTAGCAGCGGTGGCGCACCGCGCAGGAAAGGCCGTGGTGGGGGCAGTCCTCGCAGACCTTGCCCTCCCGCAGCAGAATGCCGTTGGGGCAGAACAGCCGGAAGTTGTGCAGCGTCTGCACCACCGGCACGCCGCTCTGTTTGGCGGCCCGCACCACGGCGGGGCTGAGCAGCAGCAGCGTGTTGTGGATGTGAACGGCGTCGGGTTTTTCCCGGGCCATGAGCGCCCGGACCTCCCGGGCGGCGCGGCGGTTCCAGACGGCGTGGAGCGGCAGCAGCAGTTTGGCCAGGCCATGGGCGGCCTCCTCGTTGCTGCGCTCATACACCACCACGGTGTGACCGTGGCGTTCCAGCAGGGCACGCTCCGCCGCAAAGACGGCATCTTCGCCGCCGGGCAGGCGGTAATGGCAGTGGATGAGCAGGATCTTCACGCCGTTTCCTCCCTTGATGCAATAGTTCGCCTATTTTGCTATTATACCCTTTTTAGACGGTATGCGCAAGGACGGCCACCAAAAAGCCGGGGCCCCGCAGCAGGCGGGGTCCCGGCCGGAATCACTGATCTTTGTACTGTTCGTCGCGCATTTTCTTGACGGTTTCTTCCACCTGGAAACTCTTGTCCAGCACGGGGTAGATGGCCATAAGGCCCAGCAGGGTGGGCAGCCAGCAGCCGGTGATGACCAGCAGCACCGAGCTGAAGGGCCAGAAGAGGGCCACGATCAGCCAGTAGGCCAGCTGCCAGACGATGCCCAGCGCCGTGCGGGGCAGATACCCCAGGAAGAGCAGCACAGCGTTTTTGAGCATGCCGCCGAAGGGCAGTTCCAGCAGCGCCACCTGGGCAAAGATGTACTGGGCCAGCCCCGTGAGGAAGACCACGCCCACCAGCAGAGCCACCAGCATGCCGGCGCCCTGGCCGCTCATGTGGTAGAGGGTGAAGATCTGCATGGCCAGGATCAGACCGCCCAGGGCACCGGGCAGCAGGGCTGCCTTGGCGTTGCGTTTCCAGGCACGGCGGTAGGTGGTCCACCAGTAGCCCGGCTCATCCCGCAGGCTGCGCAGGATGGTGTCCTGCAGCCCGCAGAGCTGGGGCGCGGCGATGGCGCCCCCCACCACACCGGCCAGCAGGGCGGGCAGCACCGCGTGGCTGACGATGGAAAACCAGATGCCGAACACAAAGGGCACCGAGCTGAGCAGGGTAAGCAGGCCGGCCAGCCAGAAGCTGGTCATATCCCGGCCCAGCAGTTCCACAAAGCGGGCAGCGCCCTTCTTGCGGGGGGTATCGGGGTCCACGCCGGGACCCGGGCGGTCATAGTGCATGTTGAAAAGAGGCATGTTCTTTCTCCTTTATTTTATACTCCGTAGCGGGCGGCGCCGGTCTCCACCAGCAGGTCGGGTTCCAGCCGCAGTCCGGGGCGTCGGCCTTTCTGGGCCTCCACCACAAAGAGCCAGGGGGTGCTCCCCGGGCGCTGGCGGGCAAAGGCCAGCCGTTTGGGTTCCAGCCGGGCGGCCCGCAGGGTGCAGAGCACCTCGGCCAGCTGGTCGGGCCGGTGGCAGAGGGTGAACCGTCCCCCCTCCCGCAGGGCCCGGGCGGCGGCCTGCACGGCGTCCTCCAGGGTGCAGCTGTCGGTGTGGCGGGCGGCGGCCCGCACCGGGTCGGGGCTGCGGGGTCCGGCGGCAAAATAGGGCGGGTTGCAGGCGGCGAAATCGTACCACCCCTGCTCGGGGCCCGCCCGGCAGAAATCCCGCAGGTCGGCGCAGAGAGGGCGGATATGGTCAGCACCGTTTTCCCCCACCGCCGCGGCGCAGAGGGCGCTGGCATCGGGGTCCAGTTCCACCGCCGTGCAGGGTCCGCGGTGGCCCTCGTCGTGCCAGACCAGCGCCACGATGCCGCACCCGCTGCACAGGTCCACCGCCCGCTGCCGGGGTTTGGGCAGGGCGAACCGGGCCAGCAGCAGGGCGTCCGAGCCGAAGGTCGCCCCCGGCGCCGTGAAGACTTTGGTGCCGTGGTCCAGGATCTCGGGATTATTCAGCATGTTCTTTGCGCAGCAGGGCGTATTTCATCAGGCCCACCTGGGTCTTGGAGTCCCGGATGGTGCCGTCCAGCACCATGGCCAGGGCTTTCTCAAAGGGCATCTTCACCACGTCCAGGAACTCGTCGGGGTCAAGATGCTGGTTCACGGGGTGCAGCCCGTCGGCGGCCCAGAGGTAGATCTTCTCGCTGTCGTAGCCCACCGTGGCGTACACCACGCCCAGGTCGGTGAAGTGGTCGGCGGTCAGACCGCACTCCTCCCCCAGTTCCCGCTTGGCGGCCTCGAAGGGGTCCTCCCCCGCCTCCAGCTTGCCGGCGGGCAGTTCCCAGATCTCTTCCCCCATGGCATAGCGGAACTGGCGGACCATGTAGACGTTGCCCTCGGCATCCACCGGCAGGATGCAGGCCCCGCCGTGATGGTGGACCACCTCCCGGGTGCTGGTGTTGCCGTTTTCCAGCCGGACGGTGTCCAGCGTGACCCGGATGACCCGGCCGTTGAAGATTTCTTTGCTTTCCAGCATGGTTTCGGTATGCGCCATGATGCAGTGCTCCTTTGCGGTTGGTTTGTCCCTATTGTACCGCAGCGGCGGGCAGGAATCAACCGGGTCTTACGCAAAAACCAAAGCGGGGTCCGCATGACTGCGGGCCCCGCTCTGGTTGGTATAGGAAAATAAGGGAATGGTTTGGAAATCGGCGCGTGTTACACGATCTTGCGCGATTTGTGCACGCCGGTCTTGAGGAATTCCACCCACTCGGCCACGTTGACGGCGTGGTCGCCCAGGCGTTCCAGGTATTTGCTGATCATGAACAGATCCAGCGCGGTCTCGGCATCGGAGGGATGGGCCGCAATGTACTGGGCGATCTCGCCGCTGATCTTGCGGAACATAGCGTCGCAGTCGTCATCCTTGGCGATGACCTGGGCCGCCATGGACAGATCCACCTGCACGTAGGAGGCGATGGCATCCTTGACCATATGCAGGGCCACCTCGCCCATCCGGTCCAGATCTTCCAGCACGCCCACGCTGCGGGCCCCCTCGGGATGCAGGTGGAGGGTGATCTCGGCAATGTCGCTGGCCTGGTCGGCGATGCGCTCGATGTCGGTGACCATCTTCAGGGCGGTGGAGACCTTGCGCAGGTCCCCCGCCACCGGCTGCTGGCGCAGGAACAGCGTCAGGCAGCGGTGCTCGATCTCGTGTTCGGCGGCGTCGATCTCGCTGTCCCGGGCGATGACGCTGCGGGCCAGTTCGATGTCGCCGTTGCGCAGGGCGGTCATGGCGCTCTCGATGGCGCCGCCCGCCGCGTGGCCCATCCGGGCCAGCATGGTGTCAAGCTGCATGAGCTCGGCGTCGTAAACCTTGCGGCTGCTGTAGGGCATAGTAAAAGCCATAATCTTCTCCTTCCATCAACCGAAACGGCCGGAGATGTAATCTTCGGTGCGCTTGTCCACAGGGGTGGCAAAGACACTCTCGGTGGGCCCCATCTCCACCAGTTCGCCCAGCAGGAAGAAGGCCGTCTTGTCGGAGATACGCGCCGCCTGCTGCATGTTGTGGGTGACCATGATGATGGTGTAGTTTTCTTTCAGTTCCATCGCCAGCTCCTCCACTTTGGAGGTGGAGATGGGGTCCAGGGCCGAGGTGGGCTCATCCATGAGCAGCACTTCGGGTTCCACGGCCAGGGCTCGGGCAATGCACAGACGCTGCTGCTGACCGCCCGACATGCCCAGGGCGCTCTTGTTCAGCCGGTCCTTGACCTCGTCCCAGATGGCGGCGTCCCGCAGGCTCCGCTCCACAATCTCGTCCAGCTGGGCCTTGTTGTGGATGCCGTGGGTGCGGGGACCGTAGGCGATGTTGTCGTAGATGGACATGGGAAAGGGATTGGGTTTCTGGAACACCATACCCACCCGCTTGCGCAGCACGTTGACGTCCATCTTGTCCTTATAGATGTCCACGCCGTCCAGCAGGATGTCGCCGGAGATGCGGCAGCCCTCCACCAGATCGTTCATCCGGTTCAGGCTCTTCAGGAAGGTGGATTTGCCGCAGCCCGAGGGGCCGATGAAGGCAGTGATCTCCTTTTCGGGAATGGAGATGTTGATATTTTTCAGGGCATGGAAGCTGCCGTAGTACAGATCCATGTTTTTGACTTCGAATTTATTCACGGTAGGTCCCCCTCGTGTTAATGTTTGGCCAGTTTGCGCGCGATGAAGCTGGACAGGCAGTTGATGGCCAGCACCAGCACCAGCAGCACCACGGCGGTGCCGTAGGTGGCGTCCACATGCAGGCCCTCGCTGGAGAGCAGGTACATGTGCACGGCCAGGGTGCGGGTGGAGCTGAAGACGCTTTCGGGGATCTTGGCCACCGAGCTGGCGGTGTAGATCAGGGCAGCGGTCTCGCCCACGATGCGTCCCGTGGCCAGGATGATGCCGGACAGGATGCCGGGCATGGCGCTGGGCAGCACGATGGTGAAGACCGTGCGCAGCTTGCCGGCGCCCAGGCCGAAGGAGCCTTCGCGGTAGGAATCCGGCACGGCGATGAGGGCTTCCTCGGTGGTGCGCATGATGACGGGCAGCACCATGATGGCCAGGGTGAAGGCGCCGGCGATGAGGCTGTAGCCCCAGTGGAGCTGGGTGACGAAGAACAGCATGCCGAACAGGCCGTAGACGATGGAGGGGATGCCCTGCAGGGTCTCGGTGGTGACGCGGACCACCCGCACCAGCTTGTTGCCGCGCTTGGCGTACTCCACCAGCCAGATGGCGGCGAAGATGCCCAGGGGCGTGGCGATGACCAGGGAGAAGGCGGTCATGAGGACGGTGTTGATGAGGGCAGGCATGAGGGAGACGTTGTCGGAGTTGTATTCCCACTCAAACAGGGAGGGTTTGAGATTGGGAATGCCCATGACGAGGATGTAGCCGATGAGGAAGAGCAGCACGGCGGCGGTGAGCAGGGCGGCCAGGCGCACCAGCCACCGCAGGACACCGGCCTGGACCCGGGCCGCCGTGCGGTTGCGGTTGCCCTGGGGGAAGACCATGCGGGCGTTGACTTTGCCCAGACTGGCGGCCTTTTCGTTGCCGCCCACGGTGATCTCAGGCATTCTTGCTGCCCCCTTTCACGATGCTGAAGCAGAGGTTGATGAGCAGGATGAAAACGAAGAGCACCACGCCGGTGGCGATGAGGGCCTCCCGGTGAAGGTCGGCGGCATAGCCCATCTCGATGACGATGTTGGAAGTCATGGTGCGCAGGCCCTGGAACAGCCCCTTGGGCATCCAGGTCTGGTTGCCGGCCACCATGACCACGGCCATGGTCTCGCCGATGGCGCGGCCGATGCCCAGGATCACCGCCGAGAGCACACCGCTCTTGGCGGCGGGCAGCACGGCGAAGAAGACGCTGCGCTCATGGGTGGCGCCCAGGGCCAGGCTGCCTTCATAGTAGCTGGCGGGCACGGCGTCCAGGCTGGTCTTGCTCACCGTGATGATGGTGGGCAGGATCATGATGCCCAGCAGCAGGGCGGCGGTGAAGAGGCTCATGCCCTTGCCGCTCTTGACGCCCAGCACATCCTTGAAGAAGTCGCTCTTGACCATCGCCTGGACGGCGGGGACCATGACCACCATGCCGAAGAAGCCGTAGACCACCGACGGGATGCCGGCCAGCAGCTGCACAGCGGGCAGCATGACCTTGTTAACGGCGGGGGAGGCAAACTTGGACATGTAGACGGCGGTGAGCAGTCCGATGGGCACGCCCACGATGATGGCGCCCGCCGTGACGTAGATGGAGCCCAGGATCATGGGCAGGATGCCGTAGATGTCGTTGCCGGGCTTCCAGGTGGTGCCCAGCAGGAACTTCAGGGGTCCGATCTCAAAGATGGTGGGCAGGCCGTTGGCGAACAGGAAGATACAGATCAGCGCGACGGCCAGAATCGAGATGCAGGCACAGGCGGTAAAGACGCCCTGCATGACCCATTCCCGGGTCTTGGCGGTTTTCGTTTTCATTTTCCTATACACGCTCCTTGGGGTTCAGCGAAAAACCTGTGGGGTTCTACCATAAAAAGCGGCTGTCACCGCCGGAGCTGCAACAGCCGTTGAGGGGGATGGCGGGACTTACTGGAGGTCAGACCAGACAGTGGTCTCGCCGGTGTAGATGCTCTTGATCTGATCCACGGTCAGGTCGGCAGTGGTGTTGGCGGGGTTGACCACCACCGCGATGCCGTCCATGGCCAGAACGGTGGCCTGGGCACCCTCGGAAGTCTCGGTGTCCTTCAGTTCACGGCTGGCCATACCGATGGTGTAGGTGCCGTCCAGGGCGCCGGTCACACCGGTGGTGGAGTCGGTGGTCAGCAGCTCAATGGTGGCATTGGGGTTGACGGTCTTGTAGGCCTCGATGAGCTTCTCCATCAGAGGAGAGACAGAGGAGGAACCGCCCACCGTGATGCTGCCGCTGGGCTGGGTGGAGGTGTACTCGGTGCCTTCGCCGCCGATGTAGCCTTCCTCGGTGGCCAGGGCCTGGCCGTCAGGGCTCATGCAGTAGGCGATGAAGTCCACAGCCACCGCATCGGTGGGCTCGCCGTTGGTGACGATGTTGAAGGGACGGGCCAGGGTGTAAGTACCGTTGGAGACGTTTTCGGAAGTGGCTTCCACGCCGCCCACGGTGACGGCCTTGACGGTGTCGTTCAGAGAGCCCAGGCTGATGTAGCCGATGGCGGTCTCATCGTTGGCCACGGCGGTCATGACGCCGTTGGTAGAGCTCTGGATGGCGGCGGCCTCGGTGGTCATGTCGACCTTCTCGCCGGCGTCGTTCTTTTCTTCCACACCGGTCAGCTCGATGAAGGCGCCGCGGGTGCCGGAACCATCTTCACGGGAGATGACCGTGATGTCCTGGTCGGCGTCGAAGTCACCGGCAGCCTCGGCCTCGGTGGACGCGGAAGCGGCTTCGCTGGTGGAGGCGGCGGTGCTCTCCGAGGAGGCGGCCTCGCTGGAGGAGGCGGTGCTGCCGCAGGCAGCCAGGCTCAGGGCCATGCTGGCGGCGAGAACAGAAGCAACGACAGAAGTACGTTTCATAACTATTTCTTCTCCCTTTTAACCAAATCTCTATGTGTTCTTTTGGTAGTTTTGCTGCCCCCTTTCGTCCGGGAGCACGTTCATTGTACCGCGAAACATTTTTTGAATCGACCATAGTGGCGTACAATCGGCGTAAAGAATGCGCAAAGTGCACAATCCAAATGCAAAGAAATTGTAAAATAGGTAAAACTTTCGCAAAAAAGAGCCCGTCCCGGCCCCAAAAATGACGTTTGGCGGCTCATTTTACACAGATTTTACAAAACCTTTACCGTTCCCTGCTGGTGCGGCGGCGAAACAATACATTATAATAGAGAACGGTATAGGGCGCGGAATTGTGCCGCGCGGTTTTTACAAAACCTGAATAAGAGAATGGATGTGTACTACGAGATGAGCATTTTCAACGTGTTCACCCTCATGGGCGGCATTGCCATGTTCCTGTATGGCATGGACCTGATGGGGAAAGCTCTGGAACAGACCGCCGGCAGCAAGCTGCAGGGGATCCTGTCCTCGATGACCTCCAGCCCCATCCGGGGTCTTCTGCTGGGCATGGCGGTCACCGCCGTCATTCAGTCCAGCGGTGCCACCACCGTCATGGCCGTGGGCTTCGTCAACTCCGGCCTGATGGAGCTGCACCAGGCCATCGGCGTCATCATGGGTGCCAACATCGGCACCACCGTCACCGGCTGGCTGCTCTCCCTGTCCGGCCTGGAAGGGGACAGCTTCTTCATCAACATGCTCAACCCCAATGCCTGGAGCCCCATCCTGGGCTTCATCGGCATCTGGATGTTCATGCTGGGCAAGGACCGCAAGCGCGGCATCGGCCAGATCATGCTGGGCTTTGCCATCCTCATGGCCGGCATGAACACCATGTCCACCTCCATGGCTCCTCTGGCCGATGAGCAGTGGTTCATGGACCTCTTCCTCAGCTTCTCCAACCCCATCCTGGGCGTGGTGGCCGGCGCGGTGCTCACCGCCATCCTCCAGTCCTCCTCCGCCTCGGTGGGTATCCTCCAGGCCCTGAGCAGCACCGGCGCGGTGACCTACTCTGCCGCCGTGCCCATCATCATGGGCCAGAACATCGGCACCACCGTCACGGCGCTGATCTCCTCCACCGGTGCCAACAAGAACGCCAAACGCACCGCCTTTGTGCATCTCTACTTCAACCTCATCGGCACCGTGGTGTTCCTGTGCGGTTTCTACGGCCTGAACGCCCTCATCGGCTTCAGCTTCTTTAACGAAAACGCCAACACCTTCGGCATTGCCATCGTGCACACCGTCTTCAACGTGGTGACCACCGCCCTGCTGCTGCCCTTCAACCGGCTGCTGGAGCGCCTGGCCATCATGACGGTGCCCGATTCCCCGGCGGACAAGGTGGAAGAGCATGCCCTGCTGGACCAGCGTCTGCTCACCACCCCCTCGGTGGCGGTCAACCGCGCCATGCTGGTGGGCGGCGATATGGCCGAGATCTGCCGCACTTCCCTGCTGCAGGCCATGTCCACCACCCGCAAGTGGGATGACGCCATTGCCGACGAAGTCCGCCGCAAGGAGGACGCCGTGGACCACTACGAGGACGCCCTGGGCACCTATCTGGTGCAGCTGTCCAGCCGCTCGCTGAGCAAGGAGGACACCCGTACCACCAACACCCTGCTGCACACCATCGGCGATTTCGAGCGGATCTCCGACCACTCGGTGAACCTGCTGGAGGCCGCCGAGGAGATCCGGGACAAGAATATCCGCTTCAGCGACGAGGCCCTGGACGATCTGAGCGTGCTGGAAGCGGCGCTGCAGGACATCGTCAACCGTACGGTGGACGCCTTCCAGAAACACGACTGCTATGCCGCCGGCAAGATCGAGCCGCTGGAGGAGGTCGTGGACGGCCTGGTGCGGGAGGTCAAGACCCGGCACATCGCCCGTCTGCAGGCGGGCACCTGCACCATCGAGTACGGCTTCGTGCTGGATGACCTGCTCACCGACTACGAGCGCATTGCCGACCACTGCTCCAACATCGCGGTGGCCATGATCGAGGTGGCGGACGACAAGTTCGACACCCACGAGTACCTCAACAACATCAAAAACGGCGGCAGCGTCAAATTTGAGCAGCGGTACGAGAAGTACCGCGGCCGCTACACCTTCCCCCCGGAGGGTTCCGCCGAATCTGAGCCTGCCGCGGTTTCCGCTCCTGCCGGACAGGCCTAAAAGGAGTTTGGAATTTTCATGATCTATATCGTCGAAGATGACGCCAGCATCCGCGAGCTGGAACAGTATGCCCTGCAGACCAACGGCTACGAGGCCACCGGCTGTGAGGACGGCGCCAGCTTCTGGGCCGCGCTGCGGGAATCCGCCCCCGACCTGGTGATCCTGGACGTCATGCTGCCCGACGAGGACGGCTACCAGATCCTGAACAAGCTGCGCGCCGATCCCGCCACCCGCACCATCCCCGTCATCATGGTGACGGCCAAGACCAGCGAGATCGACGTGGTCAAGGGCCTGGACCACGGGGCGGACGACTATCTGTGCAAGCCTTTCGGCATCATGGAGTTTATTTCCCGGGTGAAGGCGGTGCTGCGCCGGGCCCAGGCCGCCGCACCGGCCCCCGCGCCCAAGACGCTGACCTTCGGGGCCATCGTGATGGACGACGTGGCCCGCACCGTCCGGGTGGACGGCGCCCCGGTGGAGCTTACCTTTAAAGAATACGCCCTGCTGCATCTCTTCCTGGAGCATCCCGAGCAGGTGCTGGCCCGGGAACGCATCATGAAAGAGGTGTGGGACACCGACGATCTGCTGGAATCCCGCACCATCGACATGCATGTGCGCACCCTGCGCCAGAAGCTGGGGGCAGCGGGAGAGTCCATCCGCACGGTACGCAAGGTGGGCTACAAGCTGAGCACGGAGGGCGCCGATGAGTGACGAGGAGCGCCGGCAGATCCGGCCCCGGAGCATGACCCGGCGCTACCGCCGGGGGCTGATCCTGGTGGGGGTGCTCTGTGTGCTGGCCACCCTGACCGCGGCCACGCTGCTGTTCCAGCGCAGCTACACCGAGCGGGTGGACCGGTATCTCCAGGCCCTCTGCACCACCCTGGCCGACGCCTATGCCCGGTCCGGTTCGGGGGAGGCCGCCGACCTGGCCGGTCTGGCGGCGGACAGCGGCGTGCGCTGCACGCTGATCGCCCAGGACGGCACAGTCCTCTATGACAACGAGACCAGCGAGCCCCTGCCCAGCCACGCCGACCGGCCGGAATTCCAGCAGGCGCTGGCCGAAGGGTCGGGCCG
Organism: Subdoligranulum variabile; assembly: GCF_025152575.1. Lineage (NCBI taxonomy): Bacteria > Bacillati > Bacillota > Clostridia > Eubacteriales > Oscillospiraceae > Subdoligranulum > Subdoligranulum variabile. Next base: position 1,282,256 of record NZ_CP102293.1, read on the forward strand.
CAGCACCCGCCAGAGCAAGACGATGGACCGGGAGACCCACTACTACGCCCTGCGGCTGGACACCCCCGCCGGGGTGCAGGTGCTGCGGGTGGGCGAAGAGGTGGACAACATCTGGGGCCTCAGCGCCGACACGCTGCCCCTGCTCATCGGGGCGCTGATTCTGATTTTGCTGGGGGCGGGGCTGCTCTCCGCCTGGCTGACCCGGCTGCTGGTCCAGCCCATCAACCGGCTGGCGGAAAACCTGGACACCATCGAGGCGGATGTCCCCTATGAGGAGCTGATCCCCCTGGCCCGCACGGTCCAGACCGACCGCAAGCTGCGGGAAAACAACGAGACCATGCGCCGGGAATTCACCGCCAACGTGAGCCACGAACTGAAAACGCCCCTGACCAGCATTTCCGGCTACGCCGAACTCATCGAGACCGGCATGGCCAAAAGCGAGGATGTGCCGGCCTTTGCGGCGCGCATCCACAAGGAAGCCAGGCGGATGATCGCCCTGGTCAGCGACATCCTCCAGCTCAGCGAGCTGGACAGCACCCAGGCGGCCCGGGGCCAGAGCGCCCCGCCCGACATGGCTCCGGTGGATCTGGCGGCCCTGGTGAAGGAGATTGCCCAGACCATGACGGTGAACGCCCGCAAGGCCTATGTGACGCTGCAGTACGACGCCCATCCGGCCACCGTGCAGGGCTGCCGCGACCAGCTGGTGGAGCTGACCACCAACCTCTGCGACAACGCCATCCGCTACAACCGCCCGGGCGGCCATGTGGACCTGCGCTGCGGCGTGGGCGCGGACGGCTGCCCCTACCTGGAGGTGGAGGACAACGGCATCGGCATCCCCCAGGACAGCCAGTCCCGGGTGTTCGAGCGGTTCTACCGGGTGGACAAGAGCCGGTCCAAGGCCACCGGCGGCACCGGTCTGGGCCTGGCCATCGTCAAGCACATCGCCCTGCTCCACGACGCCCGCATCGATCTGCAGAGCCAGGTGGGCACCGGCACAACGATCAAGGTCACTTTCCCCAAAAAATCCTGAGAGTACGGAGGAACTTTGTCGGTTCCTCCGTTGTTTTATGCGTACCTTTCGTGGTATACTACCATTCGTGAGTGTTTATCCAATGATCTGATAAAGGAGCAGCCTGTATGAACGAACAATGGCTCAATCTCTACCGCACCGAGATCGAAGAATTCTATAAAAAGACCCGCGCCTTCGCGGCCGGGGACCTTTCCCGCAAGGATTACAAGGGCGCCTCCGGCGGCTTCGGCAGCTACGCCCAGCGGGACGGCACCAAACATATGCTGCGCCTGCGCCTGCCCGGCGGCCGCCTGACCGAACCCCGGCTGCAGTTCCTGGCCCGCATCGCCGGCAAATACGACATTGCCCCGCTGAAGCTCACCACCTGTGAGACCATCCAGCTGCACAACCTGACCCCCGACCTGCTGCCCGTCCTCATGGAGCAGGCCGCCTACTGCGACATCATCACCCGGGGCGGCGGCGGCGACAACCCCCGCAACGTCATGGCCAGCCCGCTGACCGGCGTACAGACCGGTGAGGCCTTCGACGTCATGCCCTGGGCCGAGGCTGCCAGCAACTATCTGCTCTCCATCTGCCGGGACATCCACATGCCCCGCAAGCTGAAGGTGGCCTTCTGCAACGGCGTGGATGACTGCGTCCATGCCACTTTCCGGGATATGGGCTTCATCGCCCAGGCCGACGGCACCTTCCGCCTCTATATCGCCGGTGGTCTGGGCAACAACCACCGCATGGGCGTGCTGGTGGAGGAGCATCTGCCCGCCTCCGATGTGCTCTACGCCATCCGGGCGATGATCGACGTCTTCTGCGCCCACGGCAACTACGAGAACCGTGCCAAGGCCCGCACCCGCTATCTCCAGGAGACGCTGGGTGCCGAGGAACTCTGCCGGGTCTACCGGGAGGCCCTGGCCGCCCGCAAAGCCGAGGGCGGTCTGGACCTGAACCTGACCCCCAAGGCCGTGACCAAGACCGGCGAGGGCACCCTGGAGGATGTCCGGGTCATCGCCCAGAAGCAGCCGGGCCTCTACGCCGTGGCCTATCACCCCATCGGCGGCATCCTGCCCACCGGCAAGCCCACCGAGCTGGCCGCCCTGCTGCGGGAGATGCCCGCCGCCGAGTGCCGTGTGGCCCCCCATGAGACCATCTATATCATCAACCTCACCGCCGACGAGGCCCGCCGCATCCTGGCCGCCACCGAGGACGGCGCCAAGACGCTGTTCGAGACCAGCGTGGCCTGCATCGGCGCAGCCATCTGCCAGCAGGGCGTCCGGGACAGCCAGGCGGCCCTGCAGGCCTGTGTGAAGGCCGTGCGGGAGGCCGGCATCCCCGACGGTGCCCTGCCCAAGGTCTGCATCTCCGGCTGCCCCTCCAGCTGCTCGGGCCACCAGGCCGGGGCCATCGGCTTCCAGGGCTGCGTGAAGCCGGTGCCGGGCGGCAAACCCGCCCCCGCCTTCCGGATGTTCCTGAACGGCAATGACGCCCTGGGCGCCGAGCAGTTCGGCGAGGTCATGGGCTTTGTCTACGAGGATCAGCTGCCCGCCCTGCTGGTGGAGCTGGGCCAGGCCGCTGCCGCCGCCGGACAGGACTGGCAGAGCTGGCACACCACCCACGGCGAGGAGCTCAAGACCATCCTGGCAAAATACCTGTAACTCCTTATACAATTTGCCCCGCAGTGTAAAAGGTTTGTCCCTTTTGCCCTGCGGGGCTTCTGTTTGCTTGACAGGGTCCGCCGGGCAGGGTATACTGGGCAGGCAAACCAACCGAAAGGGAACAAAACCATGATGAATCGTATTTTTCCTGCTCTGTGCGCCGCCCTGCTGCTGACGGGCTGCGGAGCCTCCGCCTCGGTCCAGAGCACCGCTCCGGCCGCCACGGCGGAATCCGCCCCCGCCACCGCCGAGGCTGCCGCCACCACGCTGACCTTTACCGACGCCCTGGACCGGGAAGTCACGGTGCCGGTGGAGCCCCAGCGGGTGGCCGTGCTGCTGGGCAGCTACGCCGACGTCTGGTGCCTGGCGGGCGGCCAGGACTCCCTGGTGGCCGCCGCCTCCGATGCCTGGACCGACTTTGACCTCTCCCTCAGCGACGAGGTGGCCAACCTGGGCAGCCTGATGGAGCCCAACATGGAGGAGCTCATCGCCGCCCAGCCGGACCTGGTCATTGCCAGCAGCAACACCACCTCCAACGTGGAGCTGCTGCCCAGCCTGGAGGAGCTGGGCGTGCCGGTGCTCTACTTCGGCGTGAACAGCTTCAACGACTATCTGGGGATGCTGGACGTCTGCACCCAGATCACCGGCCACCCCGAGAACTACCAGACCTACGGCCTGGACGTGCAGGCCCAGGTGGAGAAGGCCAAGGAGCAGGTGGACGGCAGCGCCCCCACGGTGCTGCTGCTGCGCTCGGCCAGCACCAGCTGCAAGGTGAAGAACAGCAAGGGCACCGTGCTGGGCGAGATCCTGGCCGACCTGGGCGCCGTGAACATCGCCGACAGTGACGAAAGCCTCCTGGAAGATCTGAGCCTGGAGCGGATCATCGCCGATGACCCCGACTACATCTTTGTGGTGTTCCAGGGCAGCGACCAGGATGCCGCCCAGAAGACGCTGGATGCGGCGCTGACCTCCAACCCGGCGTGGGACACCCTCTCCGCCGTGCAGAACGGGCACTTCTACCTGATGGAGAAGGAGCTCTACCACCTGAAGCCCAACGCTCGCTGGGGCGAGGCCTACCAGAAGGTGGCGGACATCCTGTATCCGGCCGCCTGACTTTTCCACGATACAGCAAAACCCCGGCGCCTTGGCAGGCGTCGGGGTTCTTTTGTTGTGCAGGCGGCGGGGTCAAGACCCCGCCCTACGGATAACCGGCAAAAGGGCTGCGGTTGTAGGGCGGGGATTCATCCCCGCCGTGGGAATCAGCGGCCGGTCTTTCTTCCGGCTTCAGAGAAACCGGCGGATGTCCTCGGCCAGCTTTTCCTCCAGAGCGATGAGCCGCTTGGTGATGTCCTTGGCATCCTCGCTGGCAGCCTCGTACTGGTTGAGGTAGCGGTTCAGCGACTTGACCCCCATGTTGCAGCCGTCGGTGATGAGGTCCGCGATGGTGGCGTCGCTCTCGTTCATCGTCAGCATGGCGCCGGTCTTGATCCAGGACATTCCCTGGGCGATGGGGTTGGGTTCCTTGCCCTCGTCGTGGAAGTCGTGGAGCGCCGTGACGATCTCCTTCTGCAGCTGGTCGTGTTCGGCGCGGCAGCGGGCCAGCGCGTCCCGCAGGGACTGGCTTTTGGCCACATCCATCACCTGGTCGATGGCCGAAATGCCCATGGCTACCCCGGCGTCGCACTCCCGCAGCAGCTTGATGGTATCCTCTTGAATCATCGGTATCTCTCCCTCCCGTTTTGGCTAGGATGCCCCGGAAGGGTTGCCGGTATTCACCGGCCCAGACGGACTTTGAAATCCCGGTAGCCGAACTGCACCAGCTCCCGGCAGGTGCCGTCGGCGCCGCGGGTCCAGATGGCGGGCAGCGGCATGCCGTTGAAGGTGTTGTTCTTGCAGGTGGTGTAGATGGCCATATCCCCGAAGACCAGCAGGTCGCCGGGCTGGGGTTCGGCATCGAAGCTGTAATCTCCGATGACGTCCCCCGCCAGGCAGGTGGGGCCCGCCAGCCGCACAGTGCAGGGCTTCTCCCCCGCATCGGCGGACCCGAGCAGCGGCGGGCGGTAGGGCATCTCGATGACGTCCGGCATATGGCAGGCGGCACTGGCATCCAGGATCGCCACCGTGGTGTCGCCGTTGTGCACCACATCCAGCACCCGGGTGAGGAAATACCCGGCGTTGAGGGCGCAGGCCTCCCCCGGTTCGAGATACACCGTTACCCCCCAGTCGGCCTGGGCCCGGGCGATGCATTTTTCCAGCGTGGCCACATCGTACCCCGGCCGGGTGATGTGGTGCCCGCCGCCCATGTTGAGCCACTGCATGCGGGGCAAAAGGTCCCGGAATTTGGCCGCCACGGCGTCCAGCGTCACCGCCAGGGCGTCGGCATCCTGCTCACAGAGGGTGTGGAAGTGCAGCCCGTCCAGCAGGTCCGGCAGGGCGGGATGCTCCGCCACCGCGGCGTCCCACTGGGCCCGGGTGGTGCCCAGACGGCTGCCGGGGGCGCAGGGGTCATAGATGGCGTGGCCCTCCTGGGTGGAGCATTCCGGGTTCACCCGCAGCCCCACGCTTTTGCCCGCGGCTTTTGCCATGGGGCCGAATTTTGCCAGCTGGGCCGGGGAGTTGAAGACGATATGGTCGGCCCACCGCAGCAGTTCCGCCATCTCGTCCTCCCGGTAGGCCGCGCAGAAGACGTGGACCTCCTTGCCGGGCATCTCCTCGGCGCCGAGGCGCGCTTCAAACAGGCCGCTGGCCTCGGTGCCCGCGAGACAGGGCGCCAGCACCGGGTAGAGGTCATAGTTGCTGAAGGCCTTCTGCGCCAGCAGCACTTTGCAGCCGGTGCGGGCGGCAAGGTCGCCCAGGATCTGGCCGTTGCGGGCCAGTGCCCCCTCGTCCAGCAGGTAGCAGGGGGTGGGAAGTTCGGCAAAATTTGCGGGCACCACCCCGCCCAGGGCTGCAAAATGGGCGCGGGAATCGGCGGCGGGCATCAGTCCACCAGCGCCGGAGCGCGGTTTTCGCTGCGGGGCAGGCCGTACTTGTCCAGGGCGTCCAGGAACGGGTCGGGGTTGAATTCCTCCACGGTGTAGACGCCGGGCTTGGTCCACTGGCCGGTGAGCATCATCAGGGCACCGCACATGGCCGGCACACCGGTGGTGTAGCTGATGGCCTGGCTGCCCACTTCCTTGTAGCATTCCTGGTGGTCGCAGACGTTATAGATGTAGTAGGTCTTGGGCTTGCCGTCCTTGGTGCCGGTGAAGATGCAGCCGATGTTGGTCTTGCCCTTGGTGCGGGGGCCCAGGCTGGCCGGGTCGGGCAGCAGAGCCTTGAGGAACTGGATGGGGACGATCTCCTGGCCGTTGTAGTTGATGGGGGTGGTGGAGAGCATGCCCACGTCCTCCAGGCAGCGCATATGGTCCAGGTAGCTCTGGCCGAAGGTCATGAAGAACCGGATGCGCTTGACCTCGGGGAAGTTCTTGCCCAGAGACTCGATCTCCTCGTGGTGGAGCAGGTACATATCCTTTTCGCCCACCTGGTCGAAGTTGTATTCCCGCTTGATGCTCATGGCGGGCACTTCCACCCAGCGGCCGTTCTCCATATAGCTGCCGGGGGCGCTGACTTCCCGGAGGTTGATCTCGGGGTTGAAGTTGGTAGCGAAGGCATAGCCGTGGTCGCCGCCGTTGCAGTCCAGGATGTCGATGGTGTCGATGGTGTCAAACTCATGCTTGGCGGCGTAGGCGCAGTAGGCCTGGGTCACGCCCGGGTCGAAGCCGCAGCCCAGCAGGGCGGTGAGGCCGGCATCCTCGAACTTTTTCTTGTAGGCCCACTGCCAGGAGTAGTCGAAGTAGGCGGAGAAGCCTGCTTCCTTGCAGCGCTTCTCGTAGATAGCGCGCCATTCCGGGTCGTCGGTGTTTTCCGGCTCGTAGTTGGCAGTGTCCATATAGTTGACGCCGCAGGCCAGGCAGGCGTCCATGATGGTCAGGTCCTGGTAGGGCAGGGCGATGTTCATGACCAGGTCGGGCTGATAGCTCTTGATGAGGGCGATCAGCTCGTCCACCTTGTCGGCATCCACCTGGGCGGTGGTGATTTTGGTTTTGGTGATGGGGGCCAGTTTTTCGGCCAGGGCGTCGCACTTGGACTTGGTGCGGCTGGCGATGCACAGCTCGGTGAAGACGTCGCTGACCTGGCAGCACTTCTGGATGGCTACACTGGCGACGCCGCCGCAGCCGATGACAAGAACTTTGCTCATGGTGATGACTCCTTTATTACTGTTATGACCTACTTTCTTTGCACCTACTTTCTTTGCAAAGAAAGTAGGCAAAGAAACTCCAAACAAATATTCCGGGACAGGGTAGTTGCGGGAGAACGGCGGGGTCAAGACCCCGCCCTACGCCCTTTACACGTGGGGCCGGTTATGCACCAGCGCCAGCAGCAGTTCCCGCAGGGTCTTGCAGGCGGTGGCGGTGGAGACGCCGGTGGTGTCCAACGTGGGGGCCAGCTCGTTGAGGTCGGCGCCCACGATGTTGGCCCGGGTCACGGTGCGGATGGCGTCCAGCAGCTGCAAAAAGCTGACGCCCCCCGCTTCCGGCGTGCCGGTGCCGGGGAAGGCCGACGGGTCCAGGCAGTCCAGGTCGATGGTCAGGTAGACCGGGACCTTGGTTTCGCAGAGCCACTGGGTCAGTTCCGCCAGGCCGGTGAAATCGAACTTGTGCAGATCGGTATGGCGGGCGGCAAACTCAAATTCCTCCCGGTCGCCGCTGCGGATGCAGAACTGGTGGATGCGGCCGTCGCCCAGAATGTCGTGGCAGCGGCGCAGCACGCAGGCGTGGCTGAGCTGGGCGCCCAGGTAGTCGTCCCGCAGATCGGCGTGGGCATCAAAATGGACGATGTGCAGCTCGGGATACCGCGCCGCCACCGCCCGCACCGAGCCCAGCGTCACCAGATGCTCGCCGCCCAGCAGCAGCGGCAGCTTGCCGTCCCGCAGGATCTCCGCCGCCCGGGACTCAATATCCACCAGGGCGCTCTCGCTGCTGCCGAAGCAGAGCTCCAGGTCGCCGCTGTCGAAGATCTCGCAGTCGGTGAGGTCGGTGTTCTGGTAGGGGCTGTAGGTCTCGATGCCGTAGCTTTCGTGGCGGATGGCCGCCGGGCCGAACCGGGCGCCGGGCCGGTAGCTGGTGGTGGAATCATAGGGCGCGCCGAACAGCACGATCTGCGCCGTGCGGTAGGCGCTGTCGCACCCGATAAAGTTTTCAACATTGCGTGGCAGCATCAACGGTCCTCCACTTCCCGCAGCATCTCCTCCAGAAATGCCGGCAGATAGAATGCCCCGACGTGGAGCCGGGTGGTGTAATATCTTGTGCGCATGTTCAGCGCGTTCCAGGCCGCGGCGTCCAGATCATCGATGGGATGATACTTTTTGCTGGCAAAGCCGAACAGCCAGTAGCCCGCCGCAAAGGTGGGGATGTGGGCCTGGTACACCTTGCTGATGGGGAAGGTGCTGGCGATCCGCTTGTGGCTGCGCTGCATGGCGTTGGCGTCCTCGGCATAGAAGGGACTGCCCTGCTGGTTGACCATGATGCCGTCGTCCTTCAGGGCGTTGAAGCAGTTGCCGTAGAACTCCCGGGTGAAGAGGCCCTCCGACGGGCCGAAGGGGTCGGAGGAGTCCACGATGATGAGGTCGTACTCATCCTCGCAGCGGCGGATGAACTTGAGGGCGTTTTCAAAGTAGATATGCACCCGGCGGTCGTCCATGCGGCAGGCGTTGCCCGGCAGGTAGGCCCGGCAGGCCTCCACCACCATGGGGTCCATCTCCACCAGGTCGATGCGCTCCACCCGGTCGTACCGGGTCAGCTCCCGCACCACGCCGCCGTCCCCGGCGCCGATGACCAGGATGTCCTTGGCCTGGCGGTGCACCGACATGGGCACATGGGTGATCATCTCGTCGTAGATGAACTCGTCCCGCTCGGTGAGCATGACGTTGCCGTCCAGGGTCAGCACCCGGCCGAACTCCGGCGTTTCAAAAATATCGATGCGCTGGTAGTCGCTCTGCTTGGAGTAGAGCTGCCGGTCCACCCGGATGCTGTGCTTCACGTCGGGGGTGTGAAATTCCGAAAACCACATTTCCATGAAAGAGCCCTCCTTTTATGCCAGCACGTTGAGGCGCAGGATGTCGGGGTCTTCCGGTCCCGTCATGCTGCAGCCCTTGGCTTTGGCGTATTCGATGTAGTCGAGGATCTCGCCGGTGATCCGCTCGCCGGGCGCCAGGATGGGAATGCCCGGGGGATAGCACATGACGAACTCACTGCACACCCGGCCCTCGGTCTCCCGCAGGGGCAGGCTGACCTTGTCGGCGTAGAAGGCCTGCTGGGGACTGGCCACCACCTCGGGGTCGATGTATTCCTGGTTCAGCAATCCGGTGCCGTCGGTGTGGTAGCGGCGCTTGATCTCCGCCAGAGCGCTGACCAGCCGCTCCAGTTCCTGGGGCCGGTCCCCCATGGACAGGTAGGCCAGGATGTTGCCGATGTCGCCGAACTCGATCTGGATGTCGTACTCGTCCCGCAGGATGTCGTAGACCTCGATGCCCGCCAGACCGATGTCCCGGGTGTGGATGCTCAGCTTGGTGGTGTCGAAGTCAAAGATGGAATCCCCGTTGCACAGCTCCTTGCCGAAGGCGTAGTACCCGCCGATGGCGTTGATCTCCTCCCGGGCATACTCGGCCATGTCGGCCACCTGGTGGAAGACCTGGCGGCCCCGCAGGGCCAGGTTTCTCCGGGAAATATCCAGGCTGGACATGAGCAGGTAGCTGCCCGAGGTGGTCTGGGTCAGGTTGATGATCTGCCGCACGTAGCCCGCGTGGACATTGGGGCCGCAGAGCAGCAGGCTGGACTGGGTCAGGCTGCCGCCGCTCTTGTGCATGGACACGGCGGCCATATCGGCCCCCGCCGCCATGGCGGAGACAGGCAGCCCGCCGCCGAAATAGAAGTGGGTGCCGTGGGCTTCATCGGCCAGGCAGAGCATGCCGGCGTCGTGGGCCATCCGCACGATGGCCCGCAGATCGCTGCAGATGCCGTAGTAGGTGGGGTTGTTCACCAGCACCGCCACGGCGTTGGGATGCTCGGCGATGGCCTTGGCCACCTGTTCCCGGCGCATGCCCAAGGAGATGCCCAGACGCTGGTCCACCTCGGGGTTGACGTAGACCGGCACGGCACCGCAGAGCACCAGGGCGTTCAGCACGCTGCGGTGGACGTTGCGGGGCAGGATGATCTCATCCCCCCGCTTGCAGGCGGTGAGCACCATGCTCTGCACCGAGCTGGTGGTGCCCCCCACCATCAGGAAGGCGTGGGCTGCGCCGAAGGCATCGGCGGCCAACTCCTCGGCCTCCCGGATGACCGACACCGGATGGCAGAGATTGTCCAGGGGTTTCATGCTGTTCACGTCCACCCCCACGCACTGCTGGCCCAGAAAGGCCGTCAGTTCGGGGTTGCCCCGGCCGCGCTTGTGGCCCGGCACATCGAAAGGCACCACCCGCATGCGGCGGAAATTTTCCAGCGCCTCGTGGATCGGCGCGCGGCGCTGGTCCAGACGGGTGCGGTTGGGATTCCCGTTCATTGTTTTCCTCCGTCCCGTGGTTCCCGACAAAAGAAAAAAACGCAGGCCCGCACCCCATACCGGGATACAGACTTGCGTTGTGGTTCGACCGTTTTCGCCGCAAAGCGCCCCGTCCCCGGGCAGAGCGGGGGCAAGGCGAAGGCATGTTTCGGGCGTATCGTGTCCAGAGTCTATATAGCAATTCTACTTTTACTACTCTTATTGACCGTTTCACAAGTCTGCGTGAGGGCACGCAATTTCTGGTTATCAAAGGAACCAACTTATAAAATTTGAGCTTTTAACTCAATCAATAAGGCAACCCAAGTTGCCGATCGGCAGTGGACCCGGCTGTCCGTATGGCCTTAGCCCCTGATGGGCGGTCCTGGTAAATTGCTTTGAAAAACTCCTGCACGATTCGTCTTTCAAAATCGTGGTTATCGTATCATATTGACGGAAAAATGTCAATGAAAAATTTTCCATACAAAGAAAGGGGCCATCCCTTTCGGGACGGCCCCCTTCCTGGAGGTGAATATTACAGAATCTCGATCTGCGTGGGCTGCTTCTCGGGCAGTTTCTTCGCTTCCGCCTTGGGCAGATTCAGCTTCAGGATGCCATCCTCAAAGCTGGCCTTCACATCCTCGGGCTTCATCTCGTCGCCCACATAGAAGCTCCGGGCGCAGGAACCGGTGTACCGCTCCTGACGGATGTAATGGCCTTCCTCATCCTTCTCGTCATGGTCGGCGCTGCGGTTCGCCGTGATGGTCAGGTAGCCGTTCTGCAGATCCAGCTTCACGTCTTCCTTCTTGAAGCCCGGCAGATCCACGAAAACGTCATAGCCGTTTTCGGTCTCCCGCACATCGGTCTTCATCACATTGGCACTCCGTTTGCCAAAAGCGCGGCGAGGATCAGCCGCCGCCATCATACGGTCAAAATCGCGATCCCAATCATTCTGGAACCAATCATCCAGCAAAGCATCATGGAACATATAAGGCACCATCATCATAAGTCATTCCTCCAATTCTCATCGGCTGCCGGTTGTTTTCCCGGCGTCGGACTTTTGATTCGGCCTTTCCGTGGTTTGAGGAGCTCTGCTTTCGCATCGCCCCTTGTTCCCTTGGAACGCCTTTAGTATAGCACCGTGAATTAGCACTGTCAAGCATAGAGTGCTAATGTTTACATTTCATGCAACGATTGTTCACAAAATATGCGATTTTTCCCCGGGGCTGTACAAACGCCCCGTTCTTTTGTATGATAGAAGCACCGCAAACAGATAAAGAAGGTAAGAAACGATGGTATACCAACTGCTTTTCAGCCCCACCGGCGGCACCCGGGCCGTGGCGGACGCCCTCGCCGACGGCCCGGTCATTGACCTGACCGACCGGAATTTTGATTTTTCCGCCGTCACTCTCACCGCCGGGGATGTGGCCCTCATCGCCGTACCCTCCTACGGCGGGCGGGTGCCGGTGCCCGCCGCGGAGCGGCTTAACAAGGTCCGCGGAAACGGCGCCCGGGCGGTGCTGGTCTGCGTCTACGGCAACCGCGCCTACGAGGACACCCTGGTGGAGCTGGCTGACCTGGCGAGCGCCGCCGGATTCCGGGTGGTGGCCGGCGTGGCGGCGCTGGCGGAGCACTCCATTGCCCGGCAGTACGCCGCCGGGCGCCCCAACGAGGCCGACAAGGCCGTGCTGCGGGGTTTCCGGACGCAAATCCAGGCCAAGCTGGACGCCGGGGAGGATACCGCCCCCGCCCTGCCCGGCAACCGGCCCTACAAGCCGGGGATGGCCCGGGCCATGGTGCCCCGCACCTCCAAGCGGTGCATCGACTGCGGCCGCTGTGCCGCCGCCTGCCCCACGGGAGCCATCGATGCCGCCGACCCGCGGCAGACCGACCCGGCCCGCTGCATCGGCTGCATGCGGTGTGTCCGCCTCTGCCCGGTGGAGGCCCGCCGCCCCGACGCCGACGCGCTGGCCGCCCTGGAGCAGCACCTGGCACCGCTCTGTGCCGGGCGCAAGGAGAACGAACTGTTCCTGTAAAAAACCGCGCAAAAAGGGAGCGCCCCGCGGGGCGCTCCCTTTTTGTATGGCTGCGGGGAGGGCTTACTCCACCCGCAGCAGATCCTGGCCGGGCTTCACTTCGCCCTGGGCCAGCGTCTTGACGGCCGCATAGCGGTCGGTGTTGCAGACGATCAGGGGGGTGGTGACCATGTAGCCCGCCGCCTTGATAGCGTCGATGTCGAAGCTGATGAGCAGATCGCCCTTCTTGACCTTCTGGCCGTTCTGCACATGGGCGGTGAAGTGCTCGCCGTTCAGCTTGACGGTGTCGATGCCGATGTGCAGCAGCAGCTCGGCGCCGCCCTCGGTGACCAGGCCGATGGCATGGTGGGTATCAAACAGGTTGTCCACGGTGGCATCCGCCGGGGCGTAGAGCTTGCCCTCGGTGGGCTCCACGGCCACGCCGTCGCCCAGGACGCCGGAGGCAAAAGCCTCATCCTGCACGTCGGCCATAGCCACCACGGTGCCGGCCAGATGCGCGCCGAAGGTCTCCGCCGGGACAGCCTCCTTGGGAGCCTCCTCTTTCTTGGCGGGCTCGGCCGCCGGGGCTTCCACCGCCAGGGGCGCGTCCGCCGCCGGGCTTTCCATATAGTCTTCCAGGTTGGACTTGATGACGGCTACCTGGGGTCCGTAGATGACCTGGATGCCGTTGCCCTTGTGGATGACGCCGGAGGCACCGCTCTGGCGGAGCAGGGCGTCGTTGACCTTGTCGGAATCCAGCACGGTGACCCGCAGACGGGTGGCGCAGCAGTCCACGTCGGAGAGGTTGGCCTTGCCGCCCAGGCCCTGGAGGATCAGGGCAGAGACCTGGTCATGGCTGGCAGCACCGGCAGCGTCGGGGCCTACACCGGTCTTCTCCTTGAAGTCGGCGCGGGTGTAGAGCTTGGTTTCCTCGTTGTCGTCCTCACGGCCGGGGGTCTTGAGGTTCATCTTGGTGATCATGAAGTAGAAGGTGAAGTAGTAGAGCACGAAGTAGAAGACACCCACGATGACCACCCAGATCCAGTGGGTCTTGTCGTTGCCCTGGAGGATGCCGAAGAGGGTCAGGTCGATGAGGCCGCCGGAGAAGGTCATGCCCACGCCCACGTTGAAGATGTGCATGAGCATGTAGGCCAGACCGGCATAGACACAGTGGACGGCATACATGGCGGGCGCCACGAAGAGGAAGGTGAATTCCAGGGGCTCGGTGATACCGGTGAGCATGGAGGTCAGCGCGGCGGAGAGCAGCAGGCCGGCGACGACCTTGCGCTTTTCGGGGCGGGCGGCGCGGTACATGGCGAAAGCAGCGCCGGGCAGGCCGAAGATCATGAGGGGGAACTTACCGGACATGAAGCGGGTGGCGGAGACCGAGAACTCGGTGGTCGCCTTGGAGGCCAGTTCGGCGAAGAAGATGTTCTGGGCGCCCTGGACGGTGACGCCGTCGATGACGGCGGTGCCGCCCACGCTGGTCTGCCAGAAGGGGATGTAGAAGACGTGGTGCAGGCCGAAGGGGATCAGGGCGCGTTCGATGAGGCCGTAGAGCCAGGTGCCGGCATAGCCGGAGACCAGGACCAGGTTGCCCAGCATGGAGATGCCGGTCTGGACCACGGGCCAGATGTAGAACATGAGGATGCCCACCACCAGGTAGACGGCGGTGCAGACGATGGGCACGAAGCGGGTGCCGCCGAAGAAGGAGAGCACCTGGGGCAGCTGGGTCTTATAGAAGCGGTTGTGGAGCGCGGCCACGCCCAGGCCCACGATGATGCCGCCGAAGACGCCCATCTGCAGGGTGGTGATGCCCAGCATGGAGGTGGTGGTGTTGGGGGCCATGGCTTCCACGCCGCCGGCGGCGTTGATCATGGCGGAGATGGCGGTGTTCATGACCAGGTAGGCGATGGCGCCGGAGAGGGCCGCCACTTCCTTTTCCTTTTTGGCCATGCCGATGGCCACGCCCATGGCGAAGAGCAGGGCCAGGTTGTTGAAGACCGCACTGCCGCACTGGTTCATGATGTCCAGCACGGTGTAGACCGGCGAGCCGGGATGGATCACGCCGGTGAGGCCGTAAGCCTGGAGCATCGTCTCGTTGGTGAACGAGCTGCCGATGCCCAGCAGCAGGCCGGCCACCGGCAGCAGGGCGATGGGCAGCATGAAGGAGCGGCCCACCCGCTGCAGGACACCGAAGATCTTGTCTTTCATACAGGTTCCTCCTATTTCTTGCAAAAAATACCAAACTTCTTTATATAAAAACAGACCCGCACAACCTCCCCGCACGGCGGCGGCGAAGTCATACAGGTCTAGCCTACACAACACAGGTGCAGTCACTATCCACGTGGATTCGGTTGTAGGTCAGGAGTCGATCTCCTGCAGATCCCCCGCCACCCGCTTGAGGTGGATGGTCAGGTAGATGAGTTCCTCCTGGGAGAGGGTCTGGTGCCAGGTCTTTTCGATATAGTCGGCCACGCACTGGGCGCATTTGTAATGCTCCTTGCAGTTGCGGGCGATGAGCGCCCGGAAAGCCGCCTCGCTCTCGTCGGCCGAGTCGGTCATGAGTTTGCCCTGGAAGAGCCGCTGGGCGAAGTAGCGAAGATGCACCACAAACCGGTGGAAGGTCAGGGATTCCCGGTCAAAGGCCCCCCGGTCCCGGTAGTAGTATTCCACCACCTGGATGACCCCCTCGATGAGGCGGGTGATGTCATACATCTCGCTCATGTCGGTGTTGAGCTCGGCGTTGACAATGTGCAGCGCGATGAAAGCCGCCTCGTCGGGGCTGAGCTCCACGCCGAACCGCTCCTTGACCATCGCCAGGCATCGCTGGCCCAGCTGGTACTCGGTGGGATAATAGCAGAGGATGCTGCCCGCCAGAGGGTTCTTGAACTCGATGCCCTGGGCCTTGCGCTGGATGGCAAAGCTGATGTGGTCCGCCAGGGTGATCAGCAGGCTTTCGTTGAGGGGCTGATGGATGGCCGCCTTGATCTCGGCGATCATGGCTTCGGTCAGGTCCAGGTGCTCGATGGGGATCTGCTCCACCAGCTCCCGCAGACGGCGCTGGCCGGTCTTGTCCTCCATGCGGTAGACCTTTTCCACCTGGGCGGGGTCCACGAACTGCGCCACCTTGCGGCCAAATCCCAACCCCTTGCCGGCGACGATCATCTCGTTGCCTTTTTCGTCGATCACACAGAGGATGTTGTTGTTGATGACCTTTTTGATGCGCATTCCGTCGCCCCCTTTCTCCGTCGGGGCGGGCAAAAAAAATAACCAGCCCCCTAAAATCCCATTCCTGACAACAGAAGAAGATCCTAACGGAGTTGGTCTAGCCCGCTTTACCGGTAACAATCCAACAGGGCCCCTCGGGCCGCTTGTTTGTCTGTGAAAACAATAACATACTCACCCCCGGAAAGTCAACCACCTGGGGCATTCTGGCAGCGTTTTTCGGCAGAGTGCTCAATTTTTTTCGTATTCTTTGGGCAGTTTGGCGAAGCCGGCAGCCGATTGACCGGGTTTTCCCCTGTGTTCTCGCGGTTCGGCGGGCTGTTCCACGCTGCGTGGACCCTTTCCACACGGCGTTCCTTGCAAATCCACGCAGCGGGGTGTAAGCCGAAAGACAACGAACCGAAGGAGGAACGGACGATGGATGCCAAGAAGATCGGCGCTTTCATTGCGGCAGCGCGGCAGGCCCCTGGACGCTGCAGGATGTGCGCACCGTCTCCTGACGGTTCCTTCCCGGGTAAGGTCCGGCCCCGAGCAGCCTGCCATGAAATGATCCGAACTGTTTTTGCAGCGGCTCCGCCTTCCCCGGCGGGGCCGCTTTTGTACAGTTTGTCCTCTTTGTCCCTTGCGCGCCGCGCCGCCATACGGTATAGTAGTGCTATACGTCTGACAGAAAGGATTGTACCCATGCAAAACAGAAAACCCTGGCTGTATCTGGCGGCCGTGGCGGTGGTCCTGCTGGCCCTCAAATACAGCGATACCCTCTTCGGCGGCATCCGGCTGTTCTTCTCGCTGCTGGTGCCCCTCTTCATCGGCTGCGGCGTGGCCTATGTGCTCAACATCCTGGTCTCCCGCCTGGAGACCCTGCCCCCGCTGCGGAACCCCCGTTCCCGGCTCTACCCCGCCCGCCGGGCTCTCAGCATCACCGGGGCGCTGGTCATCATTGTGGTGGTGGTAGCGCTGCTCATCCTCCTCATCATCCCCCAGCTGGTGGACGCCTTCCGGGTCATGCTGGTCAACGTGCCCCCCGCCGTCAACGAGTTCCTGGCCTGGCTGGATTCCCTGAACATCGACATGCCCCAGCTGGAAAGCTGGCTGCGCTCCCTCAACCTCAACTGGCCCGACCTGCTGCAGAAGGCCACCACCTACCTGACCTCCGGTGTGAGCAACGTCTTCTCCTCGGCCTTCGGCCTGCTCAGCAGCCTGGGCGGCATCGTCATGCAGGTGGTCATCGCGGTGATCTTCGCCCTCTACCTCCTGGCCGGCAAGGAACGGCTGGGCCGCCAGTTCCACGCCCTGGCCGACACCTACCTGCCCGCCAGCGTCTGTGACCGGCTGTGGTATGTGCTGGCCACCGCCCACGACACCTTTACCAAATTCTTTGTGGGCCAGTTCACCGAGGCCATCATCATCGGCGTGCTCTGCACCCTGGGGATGCTGCTCTTCCGGCTGCCCTACGCCCCCATGATCGGCACCCTGGTGGGCGCCACCGCCCTGCTGCCCGTGGTGGGCGCCTACCTGGGCGCGGGCATCGGCGCCTTCATGATCCTTACCGTCAATCCGCTGCAGGCCATCGGCTTCCTCGTCTTCATCGCCGTGCTCCAGCAGCTGGAGGGCAACCTGATCTATCCCCGGGTGGTGGGCACCTCCATCGGCCTGCCCGGCATCTGGGTGCTCACCGCCGTCACCCTGGGCGGCGGCATCGGCGGCATCGCCGGGATGCTGCTGGCCGTGCCCGTCACCGCCACCGTCTACCGTCTGATCCGCGCCGACGTCCGGCACCGCCGCGACCAGGCCAGCATCCCCGTATAAAGCCGCAAAGTAAAGCCGCCCTCTGCCCGTTGGGACAGAGGGCGGCTTTTTCTGCGATCACATAACCATCAGCAGGGTGCCGGTGCCGATGAGCACGCAGCCCAGCGCCGACTTGGGGGTGACCCCCTCGTGGAGGAGCAGCGCCGCCAGCACCAGGGTGATGACGACACTGAGCTTGTCGATGGGCACCACCTTGCTGGCCGGGCCCAGCTGCAGCGCCTTGTAGTAGCACAGCCAGGAGACGCCGGTGGCCAGCCCCGACAGGATCAGGAACAGCCCGCTGCGGCGGCCGATCTGGATGATGCCGCCCTGGGCATGGGTGAGGAAGACCATGCCCCAGGCCATGGCCAGCACCACGGTGGTGCGCACCGCCGTGGCCAGGTTGGAGTTGACCCCGTCGATGCCGATCTTGGCCAGGATGGAGGTAAGGGCCGCGAACACCGACGACCCCACAGCAAAGACAAACCACATGGGAAAAACGCTTCCCTTACTGCAAAAAGTACAACCCCTGCGGGCTGCCGTCTTCATTATACCACCCTTTTAGGGAAGGTGGTAAAGAATTTTCCGGGAAAATCATTGCGCGCGCAAAATACTACTTGCGCGCGCAATGATTTGGGTGTATACTGGAAAGCAGGAAAGGAAGACAGCCTATGGACGATTTCATCAAATGGGTGTCGGTAGCGTCGCGGCACACCGTCATGCACATGGACCGGGTGATGGCCCCCTACGGGCTGAACGCCAGCCAGTACATGTACATTGTGCGGGTGTGCGAGCAGCCGGGCCTGACCCAGGACCGCTTTTTGCGGATGTTCTACATCCACCCCAGCAACGTGACCCGCGCCCTGCTGGCGCTGGAAAAGCAGGGGTTCCTGGAGCGGCGCCCCAACCCCAAAGACCGGCGGACCTTCTGCGTCTATCCCACCGGGAAAGCGCTGGAAGTCTACCCCATCATCACCCGGCTGCGGCGGGAGTGGCAGGATGTTCTGCTGGCAGACCTGCCCCCCGACACCCGGGCCGAACTGCAGGAAGCCCTGCGTGCCGCCGCGCTGCGCGCCGTGGCAGCCAATCAGGAGGAGGAGGATATACCCTATGGCGACAACTGAAAACCCGCTGGGCGTCAAGCCCCTGCCCCAGCTTCTGCGCAGCTTTGCCGTGCCCAGCATCCTGGCCATGCTGGTCAGTTCCCTGTACAACATCGTGGACCAGATCTTCATCGGCCAGGGCGTGGGCTACCTGGGCAACGCGGCCACCAACGTGGCCTATCCGCTGACCACCATCTGCCTGGCCATCGCCCTGCTCATCGGCATCGGCGCCGCCGCCAACTTCAACCTCAACCTGGGCGCCGGCCGTCAGGAGGCCGCCCGCCGGGTGGTGGGCGCCGCCGTGACCATGATGGTGGTGCTGGGCGTTGTCTATATGGTGCTGGTGGAGCTGTTCCTGCCCCAGCTGCTGCGGCTGTTCGGCGGCACCGACAGCGTCATGCCCTACGCCCTGACCTACACCCGCATCACCGCCCTGGGCATGCCGCTGCTCATCGCCACCAACGCCACCAGCAACCTCATCCGCGCCGACGGCAGCCCCCGCTTCTCCATGGTCTGCATGCTGCTGGGCGCCGTCATCAACACCATCCTGGACCCCACCTTCATCTTCCTGTGCCACTGGGGCGTGGCCGGCGCCGCCTGGGCCACCGTCATCGGCCAGGCAGCCTCCTGCCTGCTGGCGGTGTCCTACCTGCCCCGGTTCCACAACATCCACCTCACCGGGGAGGATTTCCACTTCCGCCCCGCCCTGTGGCAGCGCATCGCCTCCCTGGGCCTGAGCAACAGCCTGAACCAGGTGGCCATCACCTTTGTGCAGATCGTCCTCAACAACTCGCTGACCTTCTACGGCGCCCAGTCGGTCTACGGCAGCGAGATCCCCCTGGCCACCAGCGGCATCGTCATCAAGATCAACGCCATCCTGCTGGGCATCATCGTGGGCATCTCCCAGGGGACCCAGCCCATCATCAGCTTCAACTACGGCGCCGGCAAGTACGACCGGGTGCGCGGCATCTATCTGCTGGCCGTCAAACTCAGCCTTGTCATCTCCGTCGTGGGCTTTGCGGCGTTCCAGCTCTTCCCCAAGGAGATCGTTTCGCTGTTCGGCACCGGCGACCATCTCTACTTTGAATTCGCCGTCAAATTCATGCGCACCTATCTGTTCATGGTCACCGTCAACGGTGTGCAGCTGCTCTCCTCCAACTACTTTGCCTCGGTGGGCAAACCCATCCGCGGCCTGCTGCTGGCCCTCACCCGCCAGGTCTTCTTCCTGGTGCCGCTGCTGGTGATCCTGCCCCTCTTCTGGGGTCTGGACGGCCTGCTCTTCGCCGCCCCCATCGCAGACTTCATCGCCTTTGTGACCTCCGCCCTGACTATGCGGGTAGAACTGCGCCGTCTGCGGCAGCTGCCCGCCCCGCAGCCCGTTTGATGGCTGTTTACACCAAAAACCGGGAGGCCCCCGTCTGGGGGCCTCCCGGTTCTTTGTTTGTTCAGAGCAGTTTGGGCGCCAGCGCCTTGCTGGTGCGCTCCCGGGCGATGGCCGCAAGCTCCTGGTTGTCCAGGGTGAAGCGCAGCACCAGCACCTCCGCCACAAAGAGCACCGCGATCTTGGCCGCAATGCTGCCGCCGTCCAGGGGACTTTCCTTGGCGCCGCAGAGCAGCACCACGTCGGCCAGGGCCGTGCCCGGGGCGTCGGCGTAGTGGGTCAGCAGGATGACTTTGGCGCCGTTGCCCTTGACGATGCGCAGCGTCTCCATCATATCCCGGGTGGAACCGGAGTAGGAGATAAAGAGTACCACGTCCTCCGGCACCATGAGGCTGGCCGCAATGGTCTGCATATGGCTGTCACCGGCGGTGCGGAACTTGGTGGACACCGTGGCGAACCGGGCCCAGATATCGTTGGCCAGGATCTGACTGCCGCCCTGGCCGAAGCAGAAGACCTGGCGTGCCCGCTGCAGCAGGGTGGCGGCCGCGTCGATGGCCTCGGGGTTCAGCACCGAGCGGGTACCGTTGATGGCCTCCAGGGCCACGGCGCTGGCATGGGTGCAGAGGGTGGCCGTGTCGGCGCCGGGTTCCAGCTTGTCGGCCCCCGCCGCCGTGGGGATGGCGTTGGCCTGGGCCAGAGAGATCTTCATTTCATTGTAGCCGTCGAATCCCAGGGAGCGGCAGAACCGGAAGATGGTGGCTTCCGCCACGCCGCATTCCGCCGCCAGCGACGAGATGGAAAGGTACTGGGCTTCTTCGGCATGCCGGGTCAGGTAGTCGGCCACCCGGCGGCCCGACCGCGTGAGCTCGCTGTAGCGGGAGCGCAGCAGTTCCCAGAAATTGCAGGAATTCATCCTTGGTATCTCCTTCTATAATATGGGGGCGAGGCAGGGCGCCCGTGATGAAACTTTTTTTCTATTACTAGTATAAATGAAAATCGGCCGCTTGACAAGTATCGGAGCCGCCCACATTTGCCCCGCAGTTTTTGTACACTATGTACAGGAATTTGAAAAAAATAGCCAAATGTCGTCCTTTCCCCTTCAGGAGCCGGAAGCCGCTTTCCGGGGCCGGAGCAGCCCCGGAGAAACAGCCTCTCCCCGTCCCCGCCGCCTCCTCACGCCTAAAAATGCAAATCCTTTTCAATTTTTGGGCCGTGAAAAAACTTTTTTCGCGGCATTTCAGGGGTCTTTTTTCCGTGTAATCATTGCAAATTGGCAACAAAGCCGAATGCGTCGAAAATTTCTTGTGCATTATTACCAGAAAACCACCAAAACATTGGTGAAAACGCATCTGAACAAATGGAAAAAATTTTCTAAAACGGAAATTGTCAAAGGGACGGAGCGCCTCCGCCCCACCTATCCGCAAACACACATACAAAAGGAGATTACCATGAAAAAGCAGTTGTCTTTGCTTCTGGCCGCAGGCATGACCGCCGGCCTGCTGGCGGGCTGCGGCGGCGCCACCAGCTCCACCGCAACGGAGTCCGAATCCTCCGCCTCCACTTCCACGGCGGCGACCGGCGAGACCTCCGGTGACAGCCTCTCCGCCGACATCACCATGTGGACCTACCCCATCGGTCAGTTCGGCGACGCCGAGACGGTGGACAGCATCATCGCCAAGTTCCAGGAGAGCCACCCCGGCATCAACGTGACGGTGGAATACCTGGACTACACCAACGGTGACGACCAGGTCACCGCCGCCATCGAGGCCGGCACCACCCCCGACATCGTCATGGAAGGTCCCGAGCGCCTGGTCTCCAACTGGGGCGCCAAGGGCAAGATGCTGGATCTGAGCGACCTGTGGACCGAGGAAGCCACCGCCGACATCTCCGCCGTGAGCGAGAGCGTGGTGAGCGCCTGCAAGGGTGCCGACGGCAACTACTATGAATATCCCCTGTGCATGACCACCCACACCATGGCCATCAACAAGGAAATGTTTGAGGCAGCCGACGCGCTGCAGTACATCAACGAGGACGGCACCTGGACCACCGAGAACTTCGAGAAGGCCCTGCAGGCCCTGAAGGACAGCGGCGTGGACACCACCATGATCGTCTACTGCGGCGGCCAGGGCGGCGACCAGGGCACCCGCGCTCTGGTGAACAACCTCTACAGCGGCCAGTTCACCAACGCCGACCACACCGCCTACACCACCGACAGCGAGCAGAACAAGAAGGCTCTGCAGCAGCTGCTTGACTGGTCCAACGAGGGCCTGATCAGCTACGACGCAGCCGCCCAGGCTTCCGACGAGCTGCAGCTCTTCGCCAACGGCACCATCGCCATGACCCTGTGCTGGAACGCCTCCAACCAGGCCCAGTACGCTTCCTCCGTTTCCTTCACCCCGATGGCGGTTGCCTTCCCCTCTGACGACGGCGTGCCTGAGCTGTGCGGCGGCATCTGGGGCTTCGGCATCTTCGACAACGGCGACGACACCAAGGCCGCCGCTGCCAAGGAGTTCATCAAGTTCCTGTGCGACGATCCCGAGCAGGGTCCCGAGAGCGTCCGTCTGACCGGCTTCTTCCCGGTCCGCGAGTCCTTCGGCGACGTCTACACCGGCACCGAGGATGAGGAGCGCATGGCTCAGTTCTCCAGCTTCATGCAGTACCTGGGCGACTACTACCCCGTGACCGCCGGCTGGGCCGAGCAGCGCACCGCCTGGTGGAACATGCTCCAGCAGATCTTCACCGGCACCAGCGTGGATGACGCGGTGGCTACCTACACCACCACCAGCAACGACGCCATCGCCGCCGCTGCCGCCTGAGTTTCAGCCAAATCCATTGCCATCGGCGCGGCACGCGGCCGCCCGTTGACCGGCTGAACGTCCCGTTTCAGAAAGGAGTGAGCGCCCCCGTTCCCTCAAGGAGATGGAGCGGGGGCCTCATTTTGCAAAAATTCGTTCCTTCCCGCAGTGTTCCGGACCCCGCGGCCCGCGGCGCTGCAGAACGACGCCGGGCTGGTGGGCGCCGTGTGGTACCTGCTGCACCACTGAATCCAATACAGACAAACCGCCCCGCTGTGAAAGACAGCGGGGCGGTTTTGTTTTGACGTAACGTGTTGTTTTGTGCTACAATAGCGGGAAAGAGAACGGAGGGATGCGGAATGTCGGCGGACGTAAAGCAGCAGATCACCGAAACCCTGCTGCAGTTGCTGGAGAAGAAAAGTCTGGAAAAAATCACCGTCAAGGAACTGGTGACGCTGTGCGGCATCAGCCGCCAGACCTTCTACTACCATTTTGAGGATGTGCTGGACGTGGTGGACTGGTGGACCCGCCAGGGCGCCCAGTATCTGATGGAGGAAAGCCTGCGGGCCGAGGATCCCCACAAGGCCCTGCGGCTCTTTGTGGATTACACGGCGGAGCACCGCCAGACACTGCAGCATCTGCTGGCCAGCCGGTGGCGGGAACAGCTGGAGCGGCGGCTGGCACAGGTGTTCACCACCTATCTGCAGGACATGCTGCACAAAATGCATCCCAACCTGGCCATGTCCCCCGCCGACGAGGAGGCGTTTCTGACCTTTTACGCCTACGGCATTTCGGGCCTGCTGATTCATCAGGATGCGCACACCGACGCCGAGAAAGAGACTCTCGTCAACCAGCTGTACTGGCTGCTCTTCCAGAATCCCTGGGGGCACATCCTCCATTCCTGAGGCGGTTTATTCCGCCTGGTCGGGATGGCTCTCACTCCAGAGCTTGTCGGCCTGGGGCTTCCAGGCTTCGGCGTAGGGCGTGGTGCGGTCGCAGAGGGTATCCACGGCCTCCGGCGACTCGTAGTCGGTGGAGACGGCGCCGGTGTCGTGGACCATCTTGCGCAGTTTTTCGGGATTTTCCAGCATGGGGCAGGGGCGCAGCATGTTGCCGTTGAAGGGCTGGCCGTCGTGGTACGCCAGGAAGAGGGGCGATTTCAGCGCTTCCAGCAGGGTGCAGTTGCGGATGTTCACGTTGGAATAGTGGATGAAGACGCAGGGCTCCACATCGCCCCGGGCGTTGATGTGCAGATAGCGGCGGCCGCCGGCAATGCAGCCGCCCACATACTCGGCGTCGTTCTGGAAGTCCATGGAGAAGATGGGCTTGGTCTTGCGGAAGGCGCGGATGCGGTCGTAGACCTCGGTGCGCTGTTCCGGCGTGGGCAGCAGCTGGGGTGCGGCCCCGCTGCCCACCGGCATGTAGTGGAAGAACCAGACAAAGAGCGCGCCGGCGTCGATGATGGAGTCAAAGAAGGCCTCGCTGCTGATGTCGGCGTAGTTGGCGCTGGTGTAGCAGGCCGAAATGCCGAAGGGCAGCTTGTGGTCCTTGAGCAGTTTCATGGCTTTCCGGACCTTCTGGTAAGCGCCCTCGCCGCGGCGGGAGTCGTTGGCCGCCTCGAAGCCCTCCAGGCTGAAGGCCGGCACAAAGTTCTTCACCCGCAGCATCTCCTGGCAGAATTCCTCGTCGATGAGGGTGCCGTTGGTGAAGCTGAGGAACTCGCAGTCGCTGTGCTTCTCGCACAGAGCGATGACGTCCTTCTTGCGCACCAGCGGCTCGCCGCCGGTGAAGATGTACATGTAGGTGCCCAGTTCCTTGCCCTGGGTGACGATGGAATCCAGCTCCTCAAAGGTCAGGTTCAGCCGGTTGCCGTACTCCGCCGCCCAGCAGCCCGTGCAGTGCATGTTGCACGCCGAGGTGGGGTCCAGCAGGATGGCCCAGGGCACGTTGCAGTTTTCCCTGGCGCTGACCTCCTCCTGCCGGGCGCTGCCCTGCAGGCTGGCGTTGAGGATGAAGTTGCGGAAGAAGGCCTGCCGCACACCGGGATCCAGCTCGTACACCTTCATGATGAGCTGGTACCAGTTGTTCTTTTCCTCAATGGCCTTGCGGAAGGCGGCACGCTGCTTGGCGTACCAGTCCTTGGGGGTCACGGTATCGATGAGTTTCATGATCTTGGGGATATTGGTCTCGGGGTCCTTTTCCAGATAGTGCAGGACCTGCTCAAGCCCTGCCGAGATCGCAGCGTTCTTGAGCGACGGATTCTGTGCCATAACAGTGCACCTCCAAATATTGCTAGTCCTTTTGTACGCGGCCGGAGTGCCGGTTTATGCACACATCCGCGTATTATGTTTACTATACCACCGCAGCTCCTGCGGGGAACACTGTTACTTTTTTGTCTTTGTCTTTACGATTCGACAAGGTTGTCATGACAGATTGTTGTTTTTGTGTGAAAAAAGCGTCCCGTATCCTGAGGATACGGGACGCTTTTTCTGTGGGAAGGATTTTTCTATCGCCCTGTCGGGCAATGACCGCGGGTTTTCCCCTGTTTCAGGACTCCGCGTCCAGGCCCAGGGTGATGGCGTTCACCGCTTCGGTGAGGTCCACCACCAGCGAGCGGGAGACATAGCCCAGGGTGGTGCCGTCCAGCTGGGCCAGGCAGTTGTCGCCGTCATACTGGTAGAGGGCCACCGTCAGCGTGGGGAAGCTGTCGTTGTCCAGATGCACCGTGAAGGAGGCTTCCTCCTTCTTGGCGGGGGTCTCGGTGTTGAATTCGTTGACCTTCAGGCCATCCACCGCACTCTTCACGTCGTCAAACTCCACCACGTCGTCGACGATCTTCCAGGTGTCGCCCTTCTTTTCGGCGGTGTAGGTGGTGCCGTCGATGGTGAAGTCGATGCTCTGCACGTCATCCCAGTTCAGGGACAGCACCTCGTCGGGACGCAGGGTGTCGTAGCCGGTGTCGGCGATGTCGTCGGTGTAGGTGTCACTGTCCACCGCGTAGATGATGGGCGAATCGTCCATCCGCATATAGCAGTTGTCCCCCTTCTTGCCGAAGGCCAGGGAGAAGCTGCCCTGCTCGTCCTCCTCGGTGGTGTAGCCCACCGTGAAGGTCACCGCCGGTGCGTCCAGACCGTAGTCCGCCAACACCGAATCATCCGCCGTGTAGGTCTTGTAGTCGGTGCGGTCCAGATCCTTCAGCGTCGTCATGAAGTCCTCCACCTTGCTGGTGGAAAGGGCCTTGTAGCTGCCGTTATTGCTCAAATAATACTCGTAGGCGTCGGTATAGGTCAGGTCCTCGTCGGGGTGGTGTTCCACCGTGAAGGCGCTTTCCCCGGTGGCCACGATGGAATCCAGCGTCTCGTAGTCGGGGATGGTGTCCTGGCGCATCAGGTCGTCCCGGTCGGAGGCGATATACTGCTCGGGGTCATCGTCCACCAGGTAGACCGTGCCGTCCCCCAGGGTCAGGTAGCGCTTTTCGTCCATGGTGGAGTAGTCGCCCATCTGCAGGGTGGTGGAGCCGTCCGCACTGGTGAAGGTGATGGTGCAGGAGGGCGAGGACAGCCCGTACTGGCTGTAGTCCTCCACATTCTCAATGATGAAGCTGGCGTGGACGCTCTCGAAATGGTCCAGGAAGTCGCTCATCTTGTCCTGGTCGATGGGGAAGTCGGCGTCGGAGGCGTCGGACCAGGTGCCGTCGGTCTGGGTAAACTTCAGCGAGCTGCCGTCCTTGGTCCAGGACACCTCGGTGAGAGCGCTCTCGGCGGTGGCGAAGATCTCCTCATCCACCGTGGAGATGGTGTCGATGTGCTTCTGCACCCCCGACACGATGGCGATGACGGCGCAGAGCACCACCAGAACGCCGATCAGGACGGCCAGTTTTTTCTGTCGATTCATACCTTTTTCCTCCTGCGCAATACTTCATCCACGCCCAGCAGCAGGAAGCCCACGGGGATGATGCCGATCATGCAGACCTTGAGCCAGGCCGCCGACGAGGAGCTGATGGTCAGATAGTTGTAGTCCAGCGACTTGCTGCGGATGGAGACGGCGTCGGTCTCGCCGATCATCCAGGACATGCCGTTCATCACGAAGTCCAGGTTGGCGCCGGAGGAGTAGGAGTTGTACATATCGTCCAGCAGGTAGTCGCTGGCCGCCCAGAAGATCCGGCCGCCCGAGGCATCCTCGATGGAGACCGCCAGGGTGAAGGGACCGTCGGTGTCGCCGTCCTCCTTGTCGTAGGTGGTCATAGCGTAGCCCGCCGCCTTGGAGAAGGAATCCGACGAGGTCTGGAGCAGCGAGGTCACGGTGGCGCCGTTGGACGCTTCGCCCACCGTCAGGCCCTGGGCGATGGGCACGATCACATGGTAGTCGCCGTCCTTGAGGGGATCGGTGATGTCGGAGGATTCGATCTCGGGCATGAGGACGTAGGGCGCCGTGAAGGCGTAGTAGTCACGGTTGGTATCCACCACCACGCCGTCGGTGACGGTGACGCCGTAGTCCGAGAGCAGCGCCTGCAGATTGGGCAGGGTCGCGCTTTCCTGCGGGCCGGAGAGGACCATCAGCTTGCCGCCGTTCTGCACATAGTCCCGCAGCATGGTCAGCTCCTCGTCGGAGATGTCGCTGGTGGGAGCGTTGATGAGCAGCAGGTCGCAGTCGTCGGGGATGGCGTCCACGTTGAGCAGCGAGAAGTCCGACACCGTCTCGTAGTTGCTGCGCTGCAGCTCGTCCGAGAGGGTGTCCGACGGGGCGGATTCGCCGTGTCCGCTGAGCAGATAGACCTGGGGCAGGTCGGTGCTGACCACATAGTCGATGGCCGAGGTGATCTGACCCTCGCCGTCAAAGGACTGGGACACCGAGCCGCCGGTGTAGTAGCTGGAGGTGTCGTACTGATAAATGTTGTCGTAGGAGATATAGCGGTTCTTGTCGCCGGACTCCACCACCAGGGAGTTGTTGGCCACCGTCTCGTCGGTGTACTGCTGGGCGAAGGTGGGATAGACGTCGGGGTCCTTCTTCACCACCGTGATGTGGTCGGAGAGTTCGGCGTACCGGTCCAGCAGTTTTTCGATGACGGTATCCTCCTTGCCGGCCTGGCTGATCCAGTAGATGGTCACATCCTGCTGGAGGTTGGTGACCACCACCTTGGTGTCGGAGGTCAGCGAGTAGAGCTGTGCGGCCGAGATGTCAAACTGGGTCCAGCTGGTGGGCAGCTTGGAGGCCAGCACGTTCACCGCGATGAGGATGGCCAGCACCACCAGGCTCATCACGAAGCTGTAGCCGCCCACCCGGGCCGTGCGGGTGGTCAGTGCCTGCCGGTTGCGGGCCAGGGCGGCCCGCCATTTGGTTTGTAAGCTGTTTTTCATCCGTTATACCTCTTTTCCTCCCAGGATTGTACGCAGAGGAACAGAAAGAACACCGCCACGCTGATGTAGTAGACGATGGCGGTCACGTCAAACACGCCGTTGACGAAGGTGTAGAACCGCTCAAAGAGAGACAGTTGGTTCATCAGGTCGGGCAGCAGGGTCTCCAGCGAGGTGGGGCTGACCAGCCAGGTGATGACCACCGCCGCCACGCAGAGCGCCAGAATGATGAGGCCTGCCGCGTCGGACCGGGTGAGCTTGCGCACGATAAGGGCCAGCAGCGCCGACAGCACCAGCAGCGCCGCCACGTTAAAGGCGGTGGAGGAGATGTAGTCCGCCAGGCTGGCGCTGTAGTAGCAGAACAGCATGACCACCACACAGATGCCGGCGGCCATACCCTGGGATTCGGTGAGGGAGGAGATGAACATGCCGATGGCGATGAGGGCCAGACCCAGACAGATGAAGGCGAACAGCGCGCCGTAGGAGGTGGGCAGGTAGACGTCGCCGTAGAGCGAGAAGATGAAGGGATAGATGCAGGCCACGATCATGGGCGCCACAAAGACGACGGCCATGGCAAAATACTTGCCCAGCACGATGTCCACCCCGGTGATGGGCAGCAGCGACAGCAGCTGGTCGGTCTTCTGCTTTTTCTCCTCGGCCAGCACCCGCATGGTCAGGATGGGCACCAGCGCCACAAACCCGATGCAGAAGGTGCCCAGGGCATACTCAAAGTTGGCCACGGCCCGGTTGATGTTGTACATCATGGCGCCGATGCCGATGAATTCCAGCAAAAACGCCCCGAACACATAGGCCAGCAGCCCGTGGTAGTAGAGGCTCAGTTCATGCTTGAATACCGCTTTCATGGGCTGTCGCCTCCTTTCCGGACGGTTCGTCCTCCGTCAGTTCGATGAAGATGTTTTCCAGATCCGCCTTGATGGGGGTCATCTGGAGCAGCGCACAGCCCGCCTTCGCAAAGGCGAAGAAGACCGCCCGGCAGGCAGCCGCCGGGTCGCCGGCCAGCGTCAGGGTGGCCTGGCAGACCGCCGGTGCCGCCGGTTCTTCGGCCAGCGCGGCGTCGGGCAGTTCCGTGGGTGCATCCAGCACGGTAGTCTCGCCGTCCTCCGCCGGGGCTTCGGGTTCTGCTGTGCCTTCGGCGGCGGGTGCTTCGGCAGGTTCCGCCGGGGCGGGTTCCGGCTGTGGTGCCGGGACGGGCGCGGGCAGGGCGTCCACCGTGTAGTCTGCCACCGCCTCGGTGCCGTCCAGGATGGCGCGGAGCGCTTCCTCGCCGCACTCCGCCGTGATGGTCAGGCGGTTGTTCTCCGCCAGGCGGCGCTCCAGGTTCTGGGGCGTGTCAAAGGCCACCAGCTTGCCGTGGGCGATGATCAGCACGCTCTCGCAGATGGCCTGCACCTCGCTGAGGATGTGGGAACTGAGAATGACGGTATGCTTCTGCCCCAGCTCCCGGATCAGGTCGCGGATCTCGATGATCTGCAAAGGGTCCAGGCCCACCGTGGGCTCATCCAGAATGATGTACCGCGGATTGCCCAGCAGCGCCTGGGCAATGCCCACCCGCTGCCGGTAGCCCTTGGACAGGTTGCGGATCAGCCGGTCCTGCATCTCGGTGAGGCCGGCCTCCCGGATGACCCGGGCCACCTCGCCGGGGATCTCCTTGCCGGCAATGCCCTTGGCCTCCGCCACAAAGCGCAGGTACTCCCGGGGCGTCTCGTCGGTGTAGAGCGGCGGGATCTCCGGCAGGTAGCCGATGCACTGCTTGGCCTGGCGGGCCTGCTCAAAGATGTCGTAGCCGTCGATCTTCACCTCGCCGGAGGTGGCGGCCAGGCAGCCCGTCATGATGTTCATCGTCGTGGATTTGCCCGCACCGTTGGGACCCAGAAAACCATAGATATGGCCCTCCCCGATGGTGAAGGAAATGTCGTCCACCGCCGTGAAGTCGCCATAGCGCTTGGTCAGGTGTTCCACCGTTATCATAGAAAATAGTCTCCCCCTTTTGCGGCGCGGCGGACCTGTATCCCCCGCGCGTACACGGTTTTATCGCTATTGTAGGCGCCAATCGTAACAAAGTGCTGAAAATATTGTGTCAACTTTGTGGAAATTGCCCCGTTTCCCCTCCCCCGGAGCGAAAAAAAACGCGCTTTCCGTCGAAAGCGCGTTTTCCTTTTTTCTCTCATCCGGTGAACCGCAGGCAGCCGGCGGCCTCATCCACCGCGTACGTCAGACCGAACAGCCGGCAGAAATCCTCCACCGGCAGCCCTACGCAGAAGGTGGCCCCCACGCTGCTCTCCTGATCCACGGTATACCAGGTCAGGTCCAGGGGCTGCCCGTTCTTTTCCACCGTGAAGTCGGTCACCGCCCCGTCCCGGTAGCTGGAACGCATCCGCCAGGTGTCGTCCCCCAGGGTCCACCAGCTCTCGCTGTTCCCGTCCTCGTCGGTCTGCCGGTCGTAGCTGCCCCCCAGGGCCAGCACGTACTCCCGGGCAATGAGGGGGAAACTGCTGCTGCCGTTCATATAGCCGATGTCCATGGCCAGCAGATAGCTGCCCGCCTCGTCGCTGTACCAGGCGCCCAGATACCGGTCGGTGGTCAGACCGTAGGGGCTGTAGGGGTTGTCCCCCCTGTCGTAGGTCAGCGGTGTGCCGTTCAGTTCCAGGGTGTCCAGCCGGCTGCGGTGCCGCCCCGCCAGCCAGGCCGCCGGAACGGTATCGTCCTCCACCTTCCGGTCCACCACCGCCTGGGCGTAGACCCCCGCCAGCCGGTCATAGAGGGTCTGCCGGTCCTGCTGGCCGGTAAGGGAAACGTCGGTGAGGTTGACCCAGGTTCTGTGTTCCAGGGCCTCCGCCTCGCTGCGATGCCACACCAGATGCACCGTGGCCGCCGGATGTTCGGCAAGGAACTCCGGCGGGTTGTAGGCCAGCTCGGCGCTGTAGACGGCATCGGCCGCCAGCAGCGTGTCGGTGATATTGTCCAGGTCGGCAAAGGTCACGGCGTACATCCATTCCGGGCCGGGCAGCCAGGTCCGGCCCCGGGCCAGGGCGGCGTCGATGTCCGCCCGGTAGAGGGCATGCACCTGGTTCACATAGTCGCAGGAGAGCGCCTTGGTGTACCAGGAGGTCGCGGTGGCGTCGATCACCACCTGCTGCAGATAGCTGTGGGCCGTGAAGGCCAGGTCCCGGTTCCGGGTGACGAAGTCGTACCGCATATCGTCGGGTTCCTCCGCCACCAGCTCGGTGCCCACCAGCTCGTAGGGTTCGGTGCAGACCGAATCCACATAGTCCAGCACTTCCCGTTTGCCGTAGATCTTGCCGTCGGCCCCGGAGCAGCCGCAGAGCAGCGCCGCCGCCAGGGCCAGAGAAAGAATTCCCCGTTTTTTCATCCTATCACATCCCGTTCGGGTGGTTTGTGTACAGTATACCAGAAATGCCCCCGTTTCGCCAGCAGGATGCACAAAGTTGCGGCGGGGGTGTTGACAGGCCAGTGTACTATGGCTATAATACAGTCAAAATCCAAAACCAAAAGAAAGGCAGGGGATCCCATGGTGAGTTTCAGCGGGCTGCAGTTCCATGACCGCGCGCCCGTCTATCAGCAGATCGCAGAGTATCTCAAGCGGCAGATCCTGCTGGGCACCGTCCAGGATGGCGACGCCATGCCCAGCCGCCGGGAACTGGCCGCCCAGACCGGCATCAACCCCAACACCGCCCAGAAAGCCTACCGCCTGATGACCGAGGAAGGCTACATCTATACCGACGGCAACAACGGCAGTGTGGTGCGGCTGACGCCCGCCCTGCGGGAGGCCATCGACGAGGAGCTGACCCGGGGGCTGGTACAGCGGTTTGTGGACGAGGCAAAGCAAAACCAGCTCAGCTACAAGAAGGTGATCGCCCTGGTGAGCGAGCTGTGGGGCGACGAGTGAATTTTTTATACCGCAGGTGTATTAGTCAAATAGTACGCATGCACAACCACCAAAAGGAGCGTATGGAATATGAGACAGATCTTTTCCCTGGCCGGATGGAACTGGCGGCTGGCCCGCCGGGCCTACGGCATCCTGTGCGGGGTCTTCGCGGTGGAACAGCTGGCCGTGCTGCTGTTCATCGCCTCCCGCAGCAACATGCTGGGCATGGGCCTGGCCGCCTGCTATGAGGAAGGCTACCAGTTCCCGGTGTTTCTGGCGGTCCTCCTGCTGGCGGGGCTGCTGGCAGGCCCTGCCGTCAACGACTGGAAGCGGGCCAAGTGCAGCTACACCTGGCTGACCCTGCCCGTGCCTCCCGCCGCCCGGCTGGCGGCCCAGGTGCTCACCGCTGCCGTGCTGCAGCTGGGCGTCGTAGCCCTGCAGCTGGTGCTGTACCTTGTGTATTTCTTCCCGGTGCAGGCGCTGGACTCCGCCCGCGCCCTGGACAAACTGGGCACCGCCATGCCCGCCCAGAGCCTCTACGAGCAGGTGATGCTCAGCGATTCCCTCTACTGGCTGCTGCCCCGCCGTCCCGTCCAGTTTGTGCTGCTGGCGGTGACGGTGCTGGCCTCCGCCCTGCTGCTGACCTGCGTGCGGCTCCACCGGGGCTGGCGCCGGGCCGCGGCGGTGGCCATCGGGGTGGTGTGCGGCGTCTGCTGCCTGCTGCTGTTCCAGTGGGAGAAAGATTTTGCCCTCTACGGTGCCTATGACGCCCTGGTGCGCAATACGCTGCTCACGGCGGCGGTGCTGGTGGTGCTGGTGATCTTCAGCATCTGGTGGGCGCTGCGGGCCATCCGCCGCGCCGAAACGGCCTGAAAGGAGGGGTCTGTATGCCCAAAACCAACCGATTCCGCCGGAGTTTTCTCTCCCTGGGTGCGCTGGCCCTGGCCGTGCTGCTGGCGGGGACCTTCTGGCTCCACAAGGGCTGGCGGGCCGTGGACGTGACGCTGGAGGACCTGGCCGGAGACCCTGCGGCCCTGCGGGGGTTCACCCTGAACGGCCGGATCAACTGGAACTTCAGCCACGACAGCCTGCATTTTTCCCTGCATGACGGGTATCTGGACACCGAACTGGTCTTTGACGACGAGGACGCGCCCTTTCTGTACCGCCCCATCGTAAGCACCGTCCAGACCTACGCCATCGCCACGGCGGAGCGGGCCGACGCCGTGCGCAGCGCCGCCGAGACACCGCCCAACATCACCAGCACCCCCACGCTGCAGACAGTGGTGACCCGGCTGGACCGGATGTACACCCTGTCGGTAATCTTCCCGGGGCAGGAGAACCGCATCGTGCGTTTTTCCGCCGGGGAGTACACCCCCGAAGAGCCGGTGATGCTGGAGAGCCAGGCCAACGACTACGAGCTGGACTACCGCTATGACTTCGACTGGAACAACCCCGACACCGCCGCCCGGGACAGCTGGCCCGATTCCATCGTGGATGCGCGTCCCTTTGTGCTGGACGGGGTGCCGGTGGTCTGCTGGGAGCGGGACTATCTGGGCAAAGCGCCGGGTCTGTACCGGGTGAACGGCCTGACCGAGGCGGAGATCGCCGCGCTGCCCCGGGACGGCACCCGCGGCGGGGAAGAGATCCTGCGCGGCTCCACCGAGTTCGGCACGCTGGACCCCTTCTACTGCCCGGAGGACGCCGAGGAGGCGCTGGTCGGCGCGGCCATGGCGGACGGGTCCTCCCTGCTGCTCTATCTGGACGGCGACAACACCGTGTGGGCCGACCTGGTGGACGGGTCCGGCAACCGCACCGACCACCAGCAGGTGACCAGCCTGCCGGCGGCGGATTCCTACGGCGCCGAGGTGAAGGTCCGCACCACCGACCGGGATGCCGTGGTGAGCCTCTACGGCATGGACCTCAGCCCCTCGGGGACGGAGGACCGCACCTCCCGGCTGGCGGCGTTCCGGGCACAGGACGGCCGGTTCACCATCGTCCACTGCCAGGACCAGGACCCTGCCAACCCCGCCGCGGAGGCGGTGCTCAACGCCGAGGGCAACGCCCTGCTGCTGGGCTGGTACCACGACGCACCGCTGCCTGCCGCCGACACCGGCGCCCAGCCGGAGGACGGCATCCTGCTGGAAGTCCGTCCGCTGACGGGCGGCGTCCGCTACCGGGGTCTGCTGCGCACCGGCATCGACCGGGACTGGGGCAATCTTTACGATGCCTACAGCCAGCAGCGCAAAGACCGCTACCTGACCTTTGACCCGCTGGAAGGAGGTGCCCTGACATGAAAGGTACCCGCAAACGGTTCCGTCCCTGGGCGGGGCTGGCGGTACTGGCCGCCGCAGCCCTGGTCCTTTGGGGCGGGGTGAGCCTCTGGCTGCAGAGCGGCTGGCGGACCATCGTGCCCACGCTGCACGACCAGATCGGCGACGCCTCCCAGCTGGAGGGGTTCACCCTGTCGGGGCAGATGGGCTGGAACGGCCATGAAGATCTGCTCCACTTCGCGCTGGAGGACGGCACGGTCCGGGCCGAAATGCAGCTGGACGCCCCGCAAAAAGCGGTGAACGCCGGCCGGTACGACCGGTTCGCGGTGAGCCGCATCTGTGTGGTCCCGCCGGAGGACCGGGATGTCGTGAACGAAGCGGCGACCATCACAGGTTCCGGTTCGGACGGCAGCCGGTTTCTCTCGGCGCCGTTGGAGCGGGTGCTGCGGATGTACATCCTCCGCCTGCCCGACGGCACCGTCATCCGGCTGGCCGCCGGGGAGGCCCCCACCGACGACTACGCCACCGCCTATGCCACGCTGGTCCCCGAATCGGTCTACATTTCCGATCTGAACAGCGACTACCGCTGGGCGGACGGCAGCCAGTCCTTTGAGACTTCCTGGCCCTACGACCCCACCGGGGGCAGCTGCTTCACCCTGGGGGCGGGGTACGGCGTCTGCTGGGAGAAGGACTTTCTGGGCCGGGCGCCGGGGCTCTACCGGGCGGACGGCCTGACCGACGACGAGATCTCCGCCCTGCCCCGGGACGGGGTGCTCTATGACCGGGAGGTGCTCTGTGCCTCCACCGAGTTCGGCACGCTGGAGCCCTTCTACTGCCCGGAGGACGCCGAGGAGGCGCTGGCCGGGGCTTCCATGGCGGACGGCTCCACCCTGCTGCTCTACCGCACCGCGGACGGGATGGTCTGCGCCGACCTGGTGAACGCGGCGGGCAGCCGCACCGACCACCGGGAGCTGGGCACGCTGGAGGTCGGGTCGGATGCCCTTTTCACCGACACGACGCTGCTGCCCCGCACCACCGACGGCGAAGCCTTCCTGCGGATCAACGGGGAGACCAACTGGCTGGTGCTGCTGCGGGCGGAAAAGGGCGCCTTCACCATGGCCGAGCTGGTGGAGGACAAGGACCTTGTCCTGCCCGACGCCGTGGTGCTGAACGAAGCCGGGGACAAGATACTGCTGGCCAAGGGAGCGTCTGTGCAATACCTGAGCCGCAACAGCCAGGTCGTCTCGCCGTCCGGGAACGGCATCGAGCTGCGGGTCTGCGAGCTGGACACCGGGCACATGACCTACCTGGGCTGCCTGCAGACGGGCAGCGAGCGGGACTGGGCGCGGTGGTACCAGACGCGCAACCTGCACGCCGACCGGTTTATCACCTTTGACACACTGCAAAAGGACGGAGGACTGCTGCCATGATCGAAGTAAAGAACCTGCGGAAAACCTACCGCAAACACGGGGCCGAAGTGGGCCTGCTGGGGGCGGATTTCACGGTGCCGGACGGCCAGATCGTGGGCATCCTGGGCGAGAACGGCGCCGGCAAGACGACGCTTTTGCGTTCCATGGCGGGGCTGCTGCCCGCCAAAGGGGAAGCCCTGTTTGACGGCAAACCGGCGTCGGCCCAGTACGAGCGGATCAGCTACATCACGGGGGAGGGCAGCTACTACCCCACCCTGACGGCGGCGGAGTACGGCGCGCTGCTGGCCGACCTGAACCCGTCCTTTGACGAGGTACGGTACAAGGAATTCCTGGACTTTTTCAGCCTGTCGGGCAAGGACGTGATCGGGCATCTTTCCACGGGGCAGAAGGCCCGGGTGGAGCTGGCCGCCGGGTTTGCCAAGCGGGCGGTCTACTACCTGATGGACGAGCCCTTCCTGGGCAAGGACCCCTTTACCCGGAAGGATTTCATCAAGCTAATGAGCGGCACCCTCCACGGCGGGGAGACCATCCTGCTGACCACCCATTATCTGGAAGATGTGGAGCATTTCCTGGACCGGGCGATCATCGTCCACGAGGGGCGCATCGCCGAGGACGTGATGGTGGATGAGCTCCACGAAGCCGGGGACACCCTGCTGACCCGGATGGCCAAGGCCTGCGGCTGGGATCCCCAGCATTATCTGCAGTTCGGACAGCCCAACGGCTGATTTTTGCCGGAAAAAGACCCCGCCCCGCGCTGGATGCGCGGGGCAGGGGTTTTGTTGTGATGGGTCAGGGCCGTGTATCAGTCATGGAAGCGGCGGTAGATGGCGATGCCGCCCACCAGGACCACCAGCACGATGACGCCGGCGGCCACCGGCACCACCGGGAAGGAGGCGGTGTCCGCGTCGGTTTCCGGTTCAGCGGAGGCCTCGGGGGTGGCGGTAGGTTCCGGGGTGGGGGTCGCGGTAGGTTCGGGGGTAGGCGTGGGAGTGGCCGTGGGGGCCGGGGTGACGGTGACGGTGGTACCGCTGCCGCCCTTATTGCCGCTGCCCGAACCGGAGCCGGAACCGCTGCCGCTCTGGGCCGCCGCGGCGGCGGGATCCACGGCCCACTTGGCGTAGACGGTGGTGTCCTTGGTGAGGACCACGCTGCTGACGGCCTTGGTCAGGGCCTGGTCAGCGTACCAGCCCTGGAAGAGGTAGCCCGCCCGCACAGGGGTGTAGGGCCACAGTTCCACGGGAGCACCCAGGCCGCGGACGACGTCGGCCATGGCCAGGCCGCCGTTGGTGTCAAAGTGGAGGGTGCGTTTTTCGGTGGCAGCGGAGGAGGCCGTGCTGCCCACCGTGAAGGTCAGGTTGATGCTGGCCCCGGCGCCACCGTTGGCGGCCACCAGGACGGTCTCGTTGTAGCTGCCGGCAAGCAGGCCCGCCTTGGGCTGCACCGTGAAGACGGCGGTGTCGCCGGGGGCCACGGTGAACTGGTTCAGGCTGCCCACCTGGTAGTTGGTGGCGGTGGGTTGGGTGAGGGTCAGGGTCTGGTTGCCGGTGTTCTTGACGACGACCTCCTTGACGGCGGGCTGGTTGTAGCCCACCTGGACGTTGCCGAAGCCGATGGCGCCGGGGTCGATGGACAGGGAGTAGGTCTTGGCGGTGACGGTGAGCTTGCAGAGCAGCGCCGCCTGGACGCCGTTGTCACCGGATACGGTAAGGGTTTCCTGCCAGGTACCGGCTGCCAGACCCGTTTTGGGCTGAACCGTGAAGGTGGCAGTTTTTTCGGGTTCGATGACGGCATTGCCGTTAGTAAAGCCGGTACCCGCCGTGACGTTGTAGTAGGTGGAGGCGGGCAGGTTCAGCGTCACGGTCTGGTTGCCGGTATTTTTCACGGTGACGGTCTGCGCGCCGGGCACAGAATTGCCCGCGAACATCGAGCCGAAGTCCAGCGTGGACTTGTCTACCGCGATCTGGTAGGTCTTGGCGGTAACGTTGACGGTGCAGGTGGCGGTCTTGCCGCCGTCGTTGGTGGTAACGGTGATGGTGGCGGTGCCCTGCTTCAGGGCGGTGACCTTGCCGTTTTCCACCTTGGCGATTTCAGGCTTATCGCTGGTCCAGGTCACATCCTTATTGGTGGCGTTCTCCGGGGCAACAGTGGCTTGGAGGGTGGCTGTGCCGTCCACTACCAGAGAGAGGGTGTCCTTGTCCAGCTTCACGCCGGTGACGGGCTGGGTGACGGTGAGGGTGGCGGGGGCGCTGGTGACGGTGCCCGCCGTGTTGCTCACCACACAGCGGTACTGGTAGCCGCTCATGTCCAGCTCGGTGGCCGCCGTGGTATATGTAGCGCTGGTTGCGCCGGAAATATCGGTCCAGGTTGCGCCGCTGTCAGTAGTTTTCTGCTGCCACTGATAGGTCGGGCTGGTGCCATCGGCGGCCACGGTAAAGGTGGCGGTCTGGCCCACGGTCACAGTCTTGCTTTCGGGCTGGGTGGTGATTGCGGGGGCGTTCACGACAGTGCCGGTGGTGGGTTTGCCGGTCAGGATGCCGCCGTTCTCCACGTTGATGGTGCCGTCGGTGTTGTTGATGGCGTCGCCGCCGGTCAGGGTGCCGCCGTTCTCAATGGTGACGGTGCCGTTGTTGGTCAGGTTGCTATTGACGTTGAGGGTAGACCCCTGCGGGATGGTCAGGGTCTCGCCCTGGGCAATGGTGAGGCTCTCGTCCAGGGTCACATTGCCGTACACGGTGCCTTCCGTGCCGTCAAAGACGATGCCGGTGCCTGATGGTGTAGGTTCATCGACACGACTAGCTTTGATCCCGTTTTGCGCCCGCACGATGGCATTGTTACTGATTGTCAGACTGGTAGTGGCACCGGTGGCTTGAGACGATCCCACATAAAACTGTATCCCATCATTGCCCTCGCTGGCGCTGGTGGTCAGGCTGCCGCCGTCGACGGCAAGGGAGAGCTTTGGAGAGCTGGTGGCGTCACTACTGGACTGTACACAGACGCCGGCGTAGCCATCATAGGAGGAACTACAGCTTGCCACGACAGACGCGTCGTTGATGTTCAGGGAAGCACCGCCTGTTCCGCTTTTGACATAAATTCCGTGATAAGAACCAGAAACTTTCAAGCTTCCATTGCTTTCACCCGTAATAGTCAAGGAGGCGTCTGTACCATAGCTGTTCTCGCTCAACTCTGAATTCACATAAATTCCATAGATGCCTGTGATGGTATTCTCACCAATCAGCTCTATGGTCAGGGAAACCGGCTGCCCGCTACGGCTCAGAGCATAGATCCCGGCGCCTTTAGAAGCTGAAGCATATTCGCTGTTTCCCGTGATCGTCGCCCCGTTCAGAGTCAGGGTGGCGGTGGCTGGATCGTATTTGACATTCCAAGCAGCGCTTTCATTGGATTGTGTTAGCGCCCCACTGTCATCCGTGGTCCAGTAGGTTGTATTGTCACCATTCCTAACACTCTGATTTCCCACATAAAGCATATCAGGCGCACCTTCTCCCGCCGCCAGGGCTGCGGTGGGCAGCAGGCCCAGGCAGAGCGCCAGGGTGCAGATGAGACTTACAATGGTTTTTTTCATACGGGTTCCTCCTTCGGCGGGCAGAAACTTCCGGGCAGGGTCCGCAGCCCCGCCAACGGCGCCCGGGGGCATGACCCCCATCTTGATAGGTATTTCCAGCATACCATATTCCGACAAAAAAAGGAAGAATTTTTGCCCGTTTCCGCGCAGATTTTACAACTTTCACAAAAAAAGGGGGACCGCCCCGCCGGGCGGCCCCCTTTTGTCCCTGTTACGCCAGCTTGACGTCCACCGTCTGCTCGGTGAGCATCTCGTAGCTGTCGCTGTCCATGACGCTGAGCTTCAGGTGCAGCGTCTTGCCTGCGGCATCGGCCGCACTGCCCGGCAGCTTCACCCCGTTCACCGAACAGGTCCCCGGCAGCAGCTCGGCAATGGTGTCCTCCCCGCCCAGGCCCCAGCCCAGGCGCACCTCGTCAAAGCGCACCGTCACCGTGCGGTCCGACCGGTTCTCCACCCAGAGGCGCAGCTCACTGCCCAGCACCTCGTCGTCCGCCGCGCAGGCCGTGACTACCACGTCACCTTCGTCGCTGAGCGTCACCCCCTGGGGCACCGCCGTCTCGCCGCCGCCCTGGGTCAGGTCCCAGGTCATCAGCCCCGTGGTGGCCAGCGTCTCACAGCTTTCCTGGTCCAGCACATTCAGCTGCAGCGTCACCTGCCCCGCCGGGTCGGCCCCCGCCCGCTGTACCTCGGTGGAGATGAACAGCACGCTGTCCTCCACCGTCTGGCCGGCGTCCGCCTCCATATAACACAGGGCGTCCATCATGCAGCCGTTCAGCGCGCCCCATTCCGCCTGCACCGCCACGTCACGGTCGGATTCATTTTCCACCCGCAGCGGTACCCGCGCCCCCAGCATGCCGTCGGGGTCATAGCCCAGCGCCGTGATGCGCACCCCGCCCTGGTCCAGCAGCACTTTGGGCTGCGCCGTCTCGGGGGTGGCCGCCACCGGCTCCGCCTGTACCGTCC
This sequence comes from Subdoligranulum variabile, assembly GCF_025152575.1. Lineage (NCBI taxonomy): Bacteria > Bacillati > Bacillota > Clostridia > Eubacteriales > Oscillospiraceae > Subdoligranulum > Subdoligranulum variabile. Next base: position 1,322,321 of record NZ_CP102293.1, read on the forward strand.
TGCCCGCCGGGTACGCCGCGGGCTCCATCGTCTCGGCCTGCGCCGTGCCGCAGCCCGCCATACTTACCGCCAACAACGCGGCCATCGTTCCTGCCATCCACTTTTTCATATTCAAGCACTCCTTTCTTGTTTGATTCCAGTATAGCGGAGCCGCCGCGCCCTTTGGTGGGCTGCCAGCCCACAAACAACAAAAAAGACGGTCCTTTCAGACCGTCTTCCTTTCTGCGTTATGCCGCGGTGAGGGCTGCCACCGCGCAGAAGGCCGCCAGCCCGCAGACCAGCGTCCAGACCAGCCCCAGGGCTGCGGTGTAGCCAAGCTGCCCGGCCCGGGTGCGGAACCGCCGCGCCGGGGCCAGACGGCTGCGCAGGCCGCCCGCATCAAAGGCCAGCAGATACCACCCCGCACAGCAGACCAGCAGCGCCCCCCACAGGGCACGTCCGGCGGCGTCGGTCATGGCGGAGAATCCCGCCGCTGCCACCAGCACCGCCGCGGCGTAGCCCAGCAGCGCCGCCAGCATCCGCAGCGGGTCGCCGCTGCCAAACCCCGGCACCGTGCCCACCGCCGCAGGCTGGCCGTCCAGGGCTGCCGCCCGCTGGCCGGGGGGCAGCGCCCGCAGCAGCGCATGCTGCAGCGCCCCCGCATCCTGGTAGCGGCGGGCGGGGTCCAGTTCGGTACAGCGGGCCACGATGGGCCCCAGGGGCGGCGGGGCCAGCCGGTTGGCGGGCAGCTCCCCCGTGACCAGCTGGTTCAGCAGCACCCCCAGGGCGAACAGGTCCGCCCGGGCGTCGGTCTGGCGGAAGCCGAACTGCTCCGGCGCCGCATACCCCGGCGTGCCCAGCAGCGCCGTGTCCCGCCCGGCCGCGGGTTTGCAGCAGCGGGCAATGTCAAAATCCAGCAGCCAGACGGTGCCGTCCTCCCGCAGCAGCACGTTGCCGGGCTTGATGTCCCGGTGCAAAATTCCCCGGTGATGCAGCCCGTCCAGCGCCGTGCAGAGCTGCACCCCCACGGAGAGCGCCGTTTGCGCGGGCAGGGTGCCCTCTTCCAGCCGCCGGGCCAGGGAGATCCCCGGCAGATAGTCCTGCAAGACGAGAAACTGCCCGTCCGCCTCGGGACGGATCTCCCGCACCGGCACCACATGGGGCAGCGCCGCGCCGCAGAGCGCCGCGTACACCGGCCGCTGCTCCGCCGTGACCCGCCGCCCCGTGAGCATCCGCCCGGTGGTGCGCTGGCGGATCAGGTAGACGGTGCCCCGCTCGTTGAGGGTATCCAGAAATTCCAGATCGTCCTTCATGGTTTATCTCCCAGCGGCGGTTCCCCGCAGGCATCCAACCGCAGATCACAGTCCGGCACCGACAGCCCGTCCGCCAGCGCCCGCAGGATCACACTGTCCCGCCGCACCCGGGGGTAGAGCATGGCCAGCCCCGCCACCCGCAGCAGCGTCTGGGTCTCGTCCACCGTCAGCCCCATGGCCAGGGCCAGCGCCAGCAGCACGTCCCGGGAAGGCGTGCCCCGCCGCCCCGAAAACAACTGGTAGCCGTAGCTGCGCTCAATGCCCGCCGCTTCGATGACCGCGCCCTTTTTCAGCCCGTGGCGGGAAACCAGCGATTCCAGGCAGGAGGCCAGCGTCTGGGACAGCAGCTCCCCCGCGTTCTCCCGCAGATAGTCCTCCACGTCCCGCTTGGACAGCAGGGCGTCCATCAGTTCCTGGGTGGTGCGTTCCATCTTGCTTTCCTCCCGTTACACCCGCAGGCCCTGGGGGATCAGGCCGCTCTCGTAGGCTTTGACCAGCGCCTCCAGGTCCCGCACACGCTCCCGCTTGCGCACACCCTCGTCGGTGTCCGCCACCTGGATGCGCCGGGGCGCCGTGTAGATATACTCGCTCTTGCTGGCGATGTCCTCGTCCTCATGGATAGCTTTCTCCATGCTCTCGAAGGGCTGGTGGGTGCGCAGGATCAGCCCCCGGGAATTGTACACCAGCGTGTACCCCGCAATGCCGGTCTTCTGATGATAAGCCCGGCAGAACCCGCCGTCGATGATGATCAGCTTGCCGCCGCCCTTCACCGGGCTTTCCCCCTCGATGGCCCGCACCGGCACATGGCCGTTGACGATGTGGCAGCCCTCCCCCTGCAGCCCGAAGGCCGCCAGGATCTTGTCCGCCGTCTCGGGCCGGTCGATGAGCCGGTAGTAGGGGTCCTTCACCTCCACGTGAGTGGCGGGGTCCGCAATATACAGCCGCTCGAAGGTGGTCATGGCGCTGCGGCCAAACAGCGGCGACTGCGCCCCGCACCACAAGTACCACAGAAAATCCTGTCCCGCCTGCCGCGCCGGGCTGCCCTCCGGGGCAAAATACCCCTGCCGGGCCCGCCGGTCGCAGTAGTCAAACAGCCCTTTGCCGCTCCAGGAATGGCCCTCGTAGACGTGCTCGGCAAATTCGCCCTCCTGGGTCATGGGCACCGCCCCGTGATACAAAAGATTCCCGTTGCAGATCTTGTACAGCGCCCCATGGTCGTACAAAAACTGCACATGCCGCTGGAGCCGCTCGCTCTCGGCAAAGGCGCGGACCAGCCCGTCCACCACCTGCTGCTCCGCCGCCGTCAGCGCCGCCGGGTCGGAGGGCGTCACGGTGGGAAAATCCCGGTCCAGCAACATATACTCGCTGTCCCCGCATCGCACCGTGCCTTTTTGCCAGTCGATGCGCTGCAGCCAGTCCCGCCCCTCCATATGGAAGTCCGGGTTGCGCTCAATCACCTGGGATTCCAGCTTGAGCATCAAAATCGTCACCGCTTTGTGCATCCGCGCCGTGGCCGTCAGGTCCCCCGCCGCCCCGTTGCGGGCGTCGGTGTGGGGCAGCCACCGGGTCACGTCGGATTGGCCGTAGGTGCGCTGGGCAAACCGCTCCAGCTGCCGCAGACTGATGCCGTAGCCGCTCTCCAATGTGTCGGTGTTATTGTAGGCCAGGGTGGTTTTCAGCACCGTCAGGATGCACAAAGGACTGCCCGACGCCGCCCCCATCCACACCACGTCGTGGTTGCCCCACTGGATGTCCACCTGGTGGTGGGCCATCAGGCTGTCCAGAATGCGGTCCGGCCGGGGGCCCCGGTCGAACAGGTCCCCCACAATGTGCAGCCGGTCCACCGCCAGCCATTTGATGATCTCGCACAGACGGGTGATGTAGGCGTCCGCCCGGTCGTGGCGCAGCATGCTGTCGATGATCTGCCCGTAGTAGAGGTCCTTGTCGTGGTCCTCGAAATGGGCGTGGAGCAATTCGTCCAGAATGTAGGCACAGCTCTCCGGCAGGCCCGCCCGCACATGGGCACGGGTGTGCTTACTGGAAACAAACCGGCACAGTTCGATCAGCCGCAACAGCGTCGCCCGGTACCATCCCGCCAGATCGGTCTGCCGGGCCTTCAGCTCGGGCAGCTTCTGCGCCGGATAGTAGATCAGCGTCGCCAGCTCGGCACGCTCCGCCGGGGAAACACTGTCCCCCAGCACCGTGTCGATCTTCTCGTGAATGACCCCCGACGCACTGTTCAGAATGTGCACAAAGGCCTCATGCTCCCCGTGCAGGTCGCTCATGAAGTGCTCGGTGCCCTTGGGCAGCCGCAGCACCGCCTCGATGCGGATGATCTCGCTGGCCGCCGCCGCTACCGTGGGAAACTGCTGCGCCAGCAAACGCAGATACCGCAGATGTTCACTGTGGGTGGGCATGGATAGGCTCCTTTCCGGTACAGGATGCGGCAAAGGCCTGGTGCAGCTGCCCGGCCAGCGCCCGCATCGCGCCGGGGTCGGGTTTTACCACGCGGCGGTCGTAGGTCACAAGGCCGTTGATCTCGTCCTCCACGTCGGAAAGCTGGGTGTAGATCGCCCCGCACAGCCCTTTGGCCACCGCGGGCAGCACCTTTTGGGTGTACAGCCGGTTCAGCGCCTGCTGCAGCTCCCCCGGGCTGCGGCTGGTGCTGTAGCCGTAGCTTTTGTCGGGATTGAAGCGGTGGCCCTCCACCGCCAGGCAGCACCCGCCGAACTCGGTGAGCACCAGGGGCTTGTCCTTCGCCCGCAGCCGCCAGGGTCCGTAATAGATATGGCGGCTGTCGATGTCGGTCTCCCCGCCCCGGAACCAGCCCGAGGTGGTGTCGATGAACCGGGAATCGTCCAGCTGCCGCAGCCGGGCATAGGCCGCCGAGGAGGCAAACTGCCCCCAGCCCTCGTTGAAGATGGTCCACCAGACGATGCAGGGATGGCTGCCCAGCTGGGCTACCGTGGCCGCCATGCCGTCGTAGAAGGCCTGCCGGGTTTTCTGGTCCCGGTGCATCCGGGCGTCGCTGCGCCGCCGCTGGAACCCCAGGGTGGGCCACACCGTGTCCCGCCAGTAGGCGTAGTCGCCGTTGTTGACCATGTCCTGGAAGACGAACATGCCCAGTTTATCGCAGAGCCAGTAGAAAATCTCCGGCTCCACCTTGATGTGCTTGCGCAGCGTGTTGAAGCCCAGCGCCTGCATGGTGCGGATGTCCTCCTCGTAGCAGGCGGAGGACGCCGGGGTGAACAGACCGTCGGAGTAGTAGCCCTGGTCCAGCACCCCATGGAAAAACACCGGCTTGCCGTTGAGGCAGAGCCGCGGATGGCCCCCCGCCTGCCCGATGGTCAGCTTGCGCAGGGCAAAGTAGCTCTCCACATGGTCGGTGGGGGTGTCGATGGCGAATTCGTATAAGTAGGGGTCGTCGGGGCTCCACAGCCGGGGTGCCTCGGGCTGGATGGCCGCCCGCCCCGTGCGCAGCGGCACCGTCAGCGGCCCCCGGGGCGTCTGCACCGTGACGGTGCCCTCCTGGGTGGAGTCCCCGGTGTCCAGCAGGGCCACCCGGTCGTCCGCCCGGATGGTGAGCGAGGGAATGGCGTGGGGCGGCAGACTCTCCAGCCAGACGGTCTGCCAGATGCCCGACACCGGCGTGTACCACATGCCGCCCCGCTGCAGCACCTGCTTGCCGTAGGGCAGCACCGTGCTGCGCAGATCGTCCCGCACCCGCAGCACCAGCTCGTTCTCCCCGGGACGCAGAGCGTCGGTGAGGTCAAAGGTCATGGATTCATAGCCGCCCACATGCCGGCCCACCGGCGTGTCGCTGCACCAGGCGTCCAACACCTGGTCCGCCGCCCCGATGTGCAGCACCACCCGGTCTTTGGCAAAACCCTCCGGCAGGGTGAACCGCCGCCGGTACCACAGGGTCTGACCCTCCCCATAGTGGGCGCCGATGCCCGAAAGGGTGCTCTCGGGGCAGAAGGGTACCCGGATTTCCCGGGGAAATTCGGTGGGCCGGGCGGTGCCGTCGGTGACGGCAAAGTCCCACACCCCGTTGAGGTTGTACCAGCCTTCCCGCCGGAACTGCGGGCGGGGATAGTCCGGCCAGGGCGTGCCGGACAGGCACTCCCCTGCAGGGGTCAGCAGCGTTTGCAGCATGGCGGGTCCCTCCTTTCTCCTTTAGCCGGGCAGACGTTCGTAGGCCAGGCGCGGGCTGCCGTCGGCCACATGGATGATGCCGCAGTAGCAAAAACCCGCCCGGGCGATGAGTGTCTGCATGATATGGTTGTCGGCATGGGTGTCGATGCGCAGATGGGGCTGCCGCGCCGCCGCCCAGGCCACGGCCGCCGCAAAGACGCCGTGGCAGGTGCCGTCGCTGCCCAGCCGGTGGATGGTGGCGTAGGGGGCGTCGCTGAGCCAGGCGCCGTCGATGACGGCGTAGGTGGGGTCATTCCCCGGCACCAGGGCAAAAGCTGCGTGGGGGATGTTCCCCTGGCACAGCACAAAGAGCTGCCCTTGGGCGATGTCCTGCCGCAGGATTTCGGGCCGCGGGTCGGTGGTTCCCCACTGGGTGGGGTTGCCGCTGGCCGCCATAAAGGCCCGGGCCTTGCGGTAGATCTCCGCCAGGGCGGGCAGGTCGGCGGCGGTGGCGGGGCGGATGGTGAGGGGGGTCTTTTGCACAAAACAGCCTTCTTTTTATCAGGTTGATTTTATTATAGGCCGGAATCCAAGATGGCGTCAAGCGGCGGCCAGAGGCAAAAAAGCCCGGCCCGCCGGAGTTTTCCGGTGGGCCGGGACTTTATGCTATGGGTATCGGGAAGGTATTACTGTTCACGATTCTGTTTACGCCGCTTCAGCAGATACAGCGCCGTCAGCGCGGCACCCGAGAAGACCAGCAGGCCGGCCCACAGGGCAGGCTGAGAATCATCGCTGGTCTGGGGGATCACAGCTGCAGGAGCAGCCGCAGGTGCTGCGGCAGACGCAGACGCCGTCGTTGTCTGGGTCGTCTGAATCGTCGTGGAGGAAGAGGAGCTCTCCTCATTGTCATCCTTGGAATCACCGGCCGGCTTATCCGTATACCATACCAGGGCAAAGGGCGAGAACTCGTCCGTCTGGAACTCGATATGGGTGGCCGTCTTGACGATGCCGGTCATGGTCTCCACTTCGGAGGTTGCGATATCGCCGCTGACCTCACCGGCTGCCATATCGCGATGCAGGTCCTTGAAATGCAGCACGGTGAATTCGGTATCCTGGTCGGTTCCTTCCGGGTACGGCCAGCAAACCGTCACCTTGTTGGAAGCCTTGACCCAGGCGTTGCCGTTGGAGGTATCCACCAGGTCCAGATACTTGGCGGTAAAATTGCGCACCTTGCCCGTGGCCGGAGCCCCCAGCACCGTGTCGGCACGCTGTGCCAGCTGGATCAGACGGTCCTGCTGTGTCGGAGTGGTGTTGATCACGTCGTCAAACAGCAGCTGGACGGCATCGGCTTTTGCCAAAACGTCGGAGCCATTGATGGTGAAAGTGGTGCCGTCGGCCACCTTGACGGCGGACTCGCCGGCCGGAGCCTGGGCATTCTCGGCAATCTTGCTGCCGTAATGCACGTTGCCGGTGGTGCCGCGGACATGAAGTTTGCCTGTATTGCTAATCACCGTATACGAATTTCCATTCGGATCAGTTGTATCCGTAGCCAGTACTGCGCCAACAGTTCCCTTATAGATTTCCATGGTAAATGTCTGGTTGACTGCAGCGCCCACGTCAAACATATCACTGATAACTATCTCATTGTCAGCATTAGTAAACTGTACACGAAGAGGATCCTGTTTGTCACCCTGAGGTACAATTTTGTAGATACCTTCACTATCAGTGCCACCATCGTAAGTCTGCAATTTCCAGGTCTTGGTGGAGGTGGAATCCTTAAACAACAGGTTTTCCACTTTCACACCATCCGGGAGTTTCACCTCGAAGCCGGGCTCCGGCAGGGACTGGCTCCCCTTGATTTCACCATTTTCTATAACAGCGCCCTCGTAGCCTTCTTTACCGCCCATGTAGACAGTAATATCAACCGGCGTTACCTCCACAACGGTAAGAAGCTTCGTCACACCTGCCGTCGAAGGAACATAAATTTCCGTTGTGTCGGCCAATTCCGCGCTCAGGTTGCCCGTGGTTACTAGCGTTTTACCATTTTCGAAGTCATTTTCATCCAAAGTTGCTGTCCACTTCAGGGTTGAAACGAGATTATCCGCCTCTTCCCAGCCAGTTTTGGTGCCACAGGTTACGGTTAGCGTTCCGCCGCTGTATTTTACCTCTTTGGCCGTCAAAATATTACTGGTCAGAGTCACGTTTTTCGTATCCACAGACAAAGTAGGGTCCAAATTCACCGTGAGTGTGATGTTGGTAAATTCACTTGTCTCCACAGCGGCCATTGCTTTCAAACTATCGCTCATAGTATAGGTGGCTTCGCCGGGGATTGTATAAGAGTTGGTCTCCGCATCTTTGCTGGTGGAGTTCACCTGCTCAGGCACGGTGATCGTCATTGTGCCGTAATCCGCAGTGGGTTGCACCAGCGCCACGGCATACCCGTTTGGATTGTCGCCAGCCACAGTAGCAAGCAGTTTGTCGCTCTGTGAAGCAACGCCGTAGAACGTAACCGTGGCGTCCTCCTCAGGAAGGCCCTCCTCGTTCACCGGTATCACAGCCAAATAGGCATGCATGCCCGTTTGCATAGTGGTCGGCTTGCTCAGGTTCAAAGCAGCCTTCTGGCTGTCGCTATGTACCCACAGCGCTGCGAGTACGTCACCCCATCCCTGGGTCTGTGCGGATGCCTGTATTACTTTAATAGCTTCATCTGAGGTGTTGCCAAATTTCACGTCACCTGCAGGGCGTTCAAGGGTGATACCATATCTTTGCAGATAAATATTCCCATTGGAGATAACCATCTCGGGACTACTAGAGATCTGCATATAGCGCTTCACGCTGCTATACGCTGATTCGGTACTATCGTTTTTGCTAGGATCCTTTGTTGTTTTAACCACCAAATCTACAGACGCAGGGTTACTGCCATCAATCTTCATCGTGTTGCCGGAAATGGTACCCTTGGTTAGTGTTACGCGAGGATATTCTGTGGTTGTCCAGCCTTTATTGGATGTAAACGCAATGCCTGCATTCTGGTTTTCTGAAACGGTTCCGCCTTGCATATCGAATACGCTGCCAGTTTCCACGTTTACACCGCTGCCACCATTCTTGGAAATCGTACCGCCGAGCATGGTGAACGTACCGCGCCGAACAATGACACCGTCGCCGTCATTTTCCGTGATTGCGGCACCGTCGTGCATCGTCAATGTTTGTCCGCCAAAATTGGCAAACATATAGATGCCCTGATTATTGTTATGCACTTGGCCATAGAGGTCGATGTTGATGCCAGAGCCCTGCACATAGAAGACACCATATACCGTTGTGTTGCCGTGAATATCAGCATACTCCCCGATTGTGCATTTCAGGCCGTCGGATCCGTTCAGCCGCAATGCACTCCAACCAGTCACCCCAGTAATTTCGCCCTCCACATTCAGAGAAATATCATCCGGAGTGGCCTTTGCGTCGGTGTCTCCGTTAACGGTGATTGCCGTACCTGTCACATCGGAAATGAGAGCGCCATTTTTCATCGTTACCGAAGTATCATATGCACACAAAGAAACGGCACTCGCATAGTTTACGGTTTCATTTTGAGCGTTAATCTTCGTAATCAACGAATGCTCCAACAGGTTAGCCGTTCCACTATCACGGACATGAACAGCAATACCATCAAACGAGTTCCATATATCCTTATCATTGGTGATATCACTGATTTCGCCGTCGATATTAGCTGTTCCGTGTTCGTTATACACTGCCCTGCCGACAAGGTTCGTAATCTTTGCCCCCTGCTCCATCGTAAAGGTAGCAGACTGCAGCCAAACGGCACCGGCAGCACCGGTTTCTTCCTTCTCTTTACCTTTCGTTCGATCCGTTACCGCTTCATCACAAATGACCGAACCGTCTTGCATCGTGATCGTAGCACCGTCATTTGCCCGCACTGCGGACATGCCGCCATAGTCTTTCAGTGTAGCTTTGTCGCCCAGAATGATTGACGCACCTTCACCGTATGCAGCGATCATGGCGTCCTGTACACATTGACGGTTGTCGAAGTCTTTTGCCCCTGGATCATCCGGATTGTTTTTGTCTTTTGCCTGCATAACGTAGGAAGTGGGAATCACAGCACCGTTTCCATCCACACACGTATGCAGTCCAGCGTCGCTCAGTGTCACATTTTGCAATGTCACGGTACCTTTATCCGTGGCTTCGATCATAGCCGGATTATACCAGCTACGGGATCTATCAGAAGTCGTGACCATCTTTTCCCCGCGGGTAATTGTATAAATTTGGTCGCCCCCGCTGGTGATGGTCAACTGTTTTCCGGTAATACGTGCCTGCTCGGTCACCGTGATATCAGACAGCAATTTAATCGTATCGCCATCCTTTGCAGTTGTCACCGCTTTTGCCAGCGTTGCGAACGCTGTGTCCTCACTGGTGCCGTTGTTAGTAGTATCGTTGCCGTCCAAACCATTGACATAGTACACCACGGTTTCGGTTTCATCGAGCACCTGCACGCCAGCAGCAGGAGCCACTCGACTCGCCTTGCTCGGTGTGCCGTTTTCTTGGGCATCTGGCACATCTTCAGGCTCGTCATCGGTGGTGATGTCGGTCGTGTCTTCCGTTTCCTCGTCGCCGGTGGTGACGTTGGTCTTGTCTTCGGTTTCCCCGGCGCCGGTGGTGACGTCAGTTTTGTCTTCGGTTTCCCCGTCGCCGGTGGTGACGTCAGTTTTGTCTTCGGTTTCCTCGTCGCCAGTGGTGACGTCAGTCTTGTCTTCCTCCTGCTCGCCATCGCCAGCCTGGCCGACAGTCTGCCCGTCGCCTTCCTTGGGCAGACTTTCATCCGTTTCCGTGAGGGATTCGACTTCCTCCGTCTGCTCCGTTTCCGGCGCACCCGCAGTGGTCTCCGCTGCCAGTGCGCCCAATGGCATGGCATTCAGGCAGACCAGCAGCGCCAATGTGGCCGCAAAAATTTTTCCGCTTCGTCTTTTCATGACCTATGCTCCCTTTTGTGTAACAAATGGTACGCCCCGACGTGTCACACTGCCATCGGAGGTCTCCGGCCTTTGCCTCTACAGGACTGCACACAGCAACGTTCAAAAAGCGAGTCCACCACAAAAGCATGGTTTTGTGGTAGGAAGCACTTTCTATAAAGGAAAGAGCCGTCGGAATCTGTGATTTTCGACGGATTGTATAGTTGCCTGCTCAAAAAAGCGTACACGAAATTCTCATCGGAGCTCTCTTCTTGGCGCCGGTGTCATTTTTCGTGTGCGTTTTTTGTGCACTTCCCCCAAAACCGATGAAAAACTTGTTTTTTCGAAATTATTGTGATACGATGGGGAGGAACATTTCCGGAATTTGTTTATGTAGGAAAGATGCACTGCACCACAAAACCATGCTTTTGTGGTGGTTACAGCAGCAGATGCATTTTATCGATAAGACGTTGATGTTCCCTGCCGCTTTCCACGATATACAGGCGGGTGGTTTCGATGCTGGAATGTCCCAGCAGATCCGCCAGCTTGGAAAGATTCTTTTCCAGTTTGTAAAAAGCCCTGGCGAACAGATGCCTGAGATTGTGCGGGAATACTTTTTTGCACGCAACACCGGCCTGTTTGCACAGGGCTTTCATTTCGTGCCAAAGGTTGGAGCGGTCCAGCGGACGGCCTCCCGCTGTCACGAACACCGCGCCGGAGGTTCTGCCCTGGGCCCGGCACCAGTTTAGCAGCTTGCGGCACAGATCCCGCGGCAGGAAAATCTCGCGGCATTTGCCTTTGCAGTGCACCGTAGCATGTCCCTGCCGCACCGCCTCCACCGTAATGAACTGCAGTTCCGACACCCGGATCCCTGTGGAAGCCAGCGTCTGCAGTACCATCAGCAGCCGCTCTTTGTGTGTATTGCGCGCGGCCGTCAGCAGCCGGTGATATTCCTTCCCGGTCCTCGTCGCAGAAGGCCCGACGCTGTACTTTCAGCGGCCGTGCACAGCATTCCGCATGGCCGCAAAACACAAAATACCCGTTCACCGCCGCCATCATGGCGTTGATGCTGGCCACTGCATATCCCTTTTGTTCCAGCATCTCCCGCCAGCGCACCGCCGCGGTATGGCTCAGGCGCTTGTCGGGCGGGGTCTGTGCAAAGTACATCTGTACGTTTCGCAGATAGTTTTCGATCGTACCGGCACTTCGTTCCCGCTTGGCCAGATACGCGGCATATTTTCTGAGTTCCTGTATCATGTTTGTCTCCTTACACCGTCTGTACTGTATTTCTGTTAGCATGGGCCGCCCGGCAGGAATTATCCGCCGTCCGGCATCCCGAAAGAGAAATCCCTCCCGTTCATCCGGACAGTCCGCATGGATCCTGTTCCGCAAACGGGAGGGATTGTTCACTTTTATAAGGGGCGCCCGTTACCGGGATGCGCCGGATGTTTCCATCGCCTTCAGCTCCGGCATGACGGTGCAGCGCATGGTGATGTAGCAGGCAAGGCCGCCGATGAAGTTGGAGATGGGTTCCGCCAGGAAGACGCCGTTGACGCCCAGCCCGGCGATGTGGGGCAGCAGCAGGGTCAGGGGTACCACGATGATGGCCTTGCGCAGCAGCGAGAAGAAGATGGCCATCCTGGGTTTGTTCAGGGATTTGAAGACGCTCTGGCCGCTGAACTGGAAGGCCATCATGACGAAGCCGAAGAAGTAGATGTGCAGCGAGGGCACCGCGGCGGCCAGCAGGTCAGGGTCATGGTTGAAGATCATGATGAAGCCCGCCGGGAAGAGCGAAATGAGCCCCCAGATGAGCATGGTATAGCCGAAGCCCAGCTGGGTCATGAACCGGATGGCCTTGCGCACCCGGGGCACGTTGCGGGCGCCGTAGTTGTAGCTGATGACCGGGGAGGCACCGTCGGTGAGGGCCATAACGGGGGTCTGGGCGATCTGGCGCACCGAGTTGATGACGGTCATGACGCTGATGTAGAGGTCGCCGCCGAAGGTGCGCAGGGTGGCATTGCAGGCCACCTGGACGAGGCTGTCGGTGAAGGACATGACGAAGCTGGAGGTACCCAGGGCGGTGATGCGGCGGATGCAGGCCCAGTCGGGGCGAAAACCCCGGAACACCAGGCGCAGTTCCGTTTTGGGGCCGGTGAGGAACCGCAGCACCCAGGCGGCGGACAGCCCCTGGGAGATGACGGTGGCGATGGCAGCGCCCCGCACCCCCAGGCCGCAGGCGTAGATGAGGATGGGGTCCAGCACGATGTTGGCGGCGGCGCCCAGCAGTACGGTGAGCATGCCGATGCGGGCGAAGCCCTGGCTGTTGATGTAGGGGTTGAGGCCCAGGGAGGTCATGACGAAGACGGTGCCCAGCAGGTAGATGACCAGATAGTTGGCGGCGTAGCGGTAGGTGTCGTCGCTGGCGCCGAAGAGGTAGAGCACCGGCTTATGGAAGACCAGCCCCACCACGGTGAGGACCAGCCCGCAGACCACCAGCATGAAGTAGGCGTTGGTCATGATCTTGCCGGCGGTTTTTTCGTCTTTCTGGCCCCGGGCGATGGAGCACAGCGGCGCGCCGCCCACCCCGAAGAGGTTGGCGAAGGCCGTGATCAGCGTCACGAGAGGGAAACACAGACCCAGCCCCGCCAGGGCCAGGGTGCCCTCGCCGGGGATCTTGCCGATATAGATGCGGTCCACAATGTTGTACAACAGATTGAGCACCTGGGCCACCAGCATGGGGGCTGCCACGTCCAGGATACCGCGGCGCACATCACCGGTGGAAAAATCCACCTGGCCGCCGTGGGGATGGGGAGTCGATGCCATACGTTTTTCTTCCTTTCCTATACCTTTTCCACAAAGTGATTTTTATTATAGCATATTTTCCGCCCGTCCGGAACCTGGGGCGCGGCGGTTGTTTTTGCGCCCCGGCTGTGTTACAATTTGCCCAGAAACTTGCAAGGTACGGGGGATGCTATGAACGTATTCGACATCATCGGGCCGGTCATGATCGGCCCTTCCAGCAGCCACACGGCGGGGGCGGCGCGCATCGGGCACATCGCCCGGCAGCTGCTCCAGGACGAACCGGCCGCCGCCCAGATCGTGCTCTACGGCAGCTTTGCCAAGACCTACAAGGGCCACGGCACCGACAAGGCTCTCATCGCCGGCATTCTGGGCATGGAACCGGACGACGCCCGGCTCCGCCTTTCCCCTCAGATTGCCCGGGAACAGGGGCTGGAAGTGACCCTCTCCACCGGGGAGCTGGCCGAAGGCCACCCCAACACCGCCCTGCTCACCCTCACCGGCCGCAAGGGCGGTACCATCACGGTGCGGGGATCCAGCATCGGCGGGGGCAACATCGTCATCGACGCCATCAACGGCATGGCAGTGCGCATCAGCGGTCAGCATCCCAGCCTCATCGTCCAGCACCGGGACCGTCCCGGCGTCATTGCCGAAGTCACCGACCTGCTGGCCGACCGGGGGGTCAACATCTGCAACTTTTCCCTCTCCCGCCGGCAGAAAGGCGGGGTGGCCGTCATGACCATCGAGATGGACGGCGGTCTGGACGAAGCCCTGGCCGCCCGGGTGCGGGCCCTGCCCGACGTGATGCTCTGCGTCACGCTGCTGCCCTGACCGAAAGGAGAACGCTATGCCGGAAGAACTGAACTATCATTCCCTGGCCGGGCTGGTCCGGGCCGCCGAAACCGCCGCCCAGCCCCTGTCGGCCCTGGTGCTGCGCCAGCAGGCCGCCCAGCTGGAACAGACCGAGGCGGAAGTTTTCCACCGCATGGAGGAAAACTTCCGGGTCATGGCCGCCTGCATTGAGCCGGGCTGCGACCCCGACCTGCGGTCCACCAGCGGCCTCACCGGCGGGGATGCCGCCAAGATGCGCCGCCGGGTGGAGGCGGGGCAGAACCTCACCGGCCCGGTGCTGGGCGGGGCGCTCTACCGCGCCCTGGCCGTCAGCGAGCTGAACGCCGCCATGGGCCGCATTGTGGCGGCCCCCACGGCCGGCAGCTGCGGCATCCTGCCCGCCGTGCTGCTGACCATGCAGGAGCGGGGCGCCGCCGAGCACGACTGTGTCATGAGCATGTTCACCGCCAGCGCCGTGGGAATGGTCATTGCGGAGAACGCCTGCCTGGCCGGGGCCCAGGGAGGCTGCCAGGCGGAGTGTGGCAGCGCCGCCGCTATGGCGGCCGCCGCCCTGGTGGAGCTTTCGGGGGGCACGCCCCGGATGCTGGACGACGCGGTGGCCATCGCCCTCAAGAGCCAGCTGGGACTGGTCTGCGACCCGGTGGCGGGGCTGGTGGAGATCCCCTGCATCAAACGCAACGCCGCCGGGGCGGCCATCGCCTTTATGGCGGCGGAGCTGGCGCTGGCGGGCATCGGCAGCCGCATCCCCGCCGACGAGGTCATTGTGGCCATGCGCCGGGTGGGCAACGCCATGTCCCCCGCCCTGAAGGAGACCGCCGAGGGTGGCCTTGCCGCCACCCCCACCGCCTGCCGCCTGCGCAAACAGGTGTTCGGCTGAAGATTTTCCCGGAAAATGCCCCGCCCCCTTGACAGGGGCGGGATTTTGGGCTATCTTTACTTAGGAACCTAAGAAAAAGGGAGGGAGCTCCATGCAGCATGACCGCCACGCCGCACGGTATGTGAGCAAGCTGTCCAACAAGCTGCGCCGGCGCATCGACGCCTTTTCCACCCGCGGCAAGATGAGCGGCTCCCAGGGACGGGCGCTGCATTTTCTGCTGGCCCAGCAGGACGACGTCTTCCAGAAGGACATCGAGGACGAGTTCAGCCTGCGGCCCTCTTCCGCCACCGAGCTGCTGAAAGCCATGGAGCGGGAGGGCCTGATCCGCCGGGAACCCCTGCCCCGGGATGCCCGCCGCAAGCGCATCGTGGTCACCGACAAGGCCCTGGCCTACAAGCAGGCCGTCATGGCCGACATCCTGGGTCTGGAAGCGGAACTGACCCGGGATATTCCCCCCGAGGACCTGGAGGTCTTTTTCCGGGTCATGGAGCAGATGCTCCGCAATATGCACTGATCCCCGCTGCCGGAAACGCCCCGGCAGCGGTTTTGCGCCCCAGACGCTTAGGAACCTAAATAGTACAGGGAGGTCTTTTCCATGCAGTCCAACCAGGTGGATTATCTCCACGGCAAACTGTTCCCCATGATCCTGCGGTTTTCCATTCCCGCCGCCATCTCGCTGCTCATCACCGCCATCTACAACATCGTGGACCGGATGTTCGTGGGCAATGTCAACGGCACCTCGGCCCTGGCAGGCTTGTCGGTCTGCTTTCCCCTCTCCTACATGATGATGGCCTTCGGGCTCATGTGCAGCGCCGGCGGTTCCACCTTTTTCAGTCTCTTTTCCGGCCAGGGAGAGACCAGGCGGATGCACAAGGCCTTCGGCAATGCCTTTGTGCTGGTCTGCGCCTTTGAGGTGCTGCTCACCGTCTTTCTGCTGGTGCTGGCCGACCCGCTGCTGGTCCTCTTCGGCGTCACCGACACCGCCTACCCCTACGCCATCGCCTACTACCGCATCGTGGCCCTGGGATGCCTGTTCCAGGGGCTGTCCCAACTGTTCTGCGACTTCGTGCGGGTGTCCGGCAAACCGGTGCTGGGTATGTGCGTCACCGGCATCGGCGCCGTGACCAACATCATCCTGGACGCCGTCTTCATCGTGGGGCTGGACTGGGGCGTGGTGGGCGCCGCCACAGCCACCGTGCTGGGGCAGATGCTCTCCGCCGGGTTCGGCGCTTTCCTGGTCTTCTCCGGCCGCACCATGGTCAGGGTCTCCCCCGCCATCTTCCGCCCCGAAAAACACCTCTCCCTCAACATTCTCTCCTGCGGGTTCGCCTTCTGGGTGGCCCAGATGGCCATGGGCTTCATCAGCCTGGTCTACAACAGCCAGCTGGGACGCTACGGCGGCGACATCGCCATCAGCGTCTACGCCGTGGTGTCCAGCATCATGACCTTCGTCATCATGCCCGCCAGCGGCATCAGCCAGGGCATCCAGCCCATCCTGGGCAACAACTACGGCTCCGGCCATCCCCGCCGGGTCATGCAGACCTTCTGGCTGGCCACCGGCCTTTCGGTGGGGGTCACCTGCGTGATCTGGCTGCTGGTGCTGTTCTTCCCCCGGCAGATCCTTGCCGCTTTCGGCGGCACCGAGGAGATGTTCGCCATCGGCGTGCCGGGCCTGCGGTTCAACTTCTGCATCACCCCGGTGCTGGGCTTCGTCATGCTGGCCACCACCTTCTTCCAGTCCATCAACCGGCCGGTGCCCTCGGTGCTCATCTCGCTGCTGCGCCAGGTGGTCTTTCTGGTGCCCTTCCTCTATCTGCTGCCCCTGGCGCTGGAGGTCAACGGCATCTTCTTCGCCCAGCCCATCAGCGACCTGCTGGCCACCGTGCTCTCGGCGGTGCTGGTGCTGCGGGAACAGCGCCGGATGATGGCCGCCCACGCCGCCCGATAAACCAAAAACCGGACCTCCCCGCGGGGAGGTCCGGTTTTTTCTGCCGATTTACAGCAGGCCCATCAGATGCTGCATGCCCAGGCTCACCGCGGTGATGCCCGCCCAGCAGCAGACGCCCATGAAGATGGGCTTGCCGCCGGTCTTGACCAGCTTGACCAGGTCGGTATTCAGGCCGATGGCCGCCATGGCCAGGACGATGAAGAACTTGGACAGTTCCTTCAGCGGCGCAAAGACGGCGGCATCCACCCCGGCCATGGTGCACAGGGTGGTGATCACCGAGGCCAGCACGAAGAAGATAATAAAGAAGGGGAAGATCTTTTTCAGATCAAAGGTGCCGGTGGAGGCACTGCCGCCCCGCTTGGCCTGCCAGGTGCGCCAGAAGGCCAGCACCAGGGTGATGGGGATGATGGCCAGGGTGCGGGTGAGCTTGACGATGGTGGCGTATTCCAGCACGGCGCCGCCGGTGGCATGGAGGGTGTCCCAGGTGGAGGCGGCCGCCGTCACCGAGGAGGTATCGTTGATGGCGGTACCGGCAAAGAGGCCGAAACCGTCGTTGGACATGCCCATCAGCCCGCCCAGGGTGGGGAAGAAAAGGGCCGCCAGGATGTTGAAGAGGAAGATGACCGAGATGGACTGGGCGATCTCGTCGTCATCGGCGCCGATGACGGGGGCGGTGGCGGCGATGGCCGACCCGCCGCAGATGGAGGAGCCCACGCCCACCAGCACCGAGATGTTGCGCTGCATCTTGAGCCAGCGGCAGATGACGAAGGCGATGACCAGCGAGGTGGTGATGGTGGAGCAGATGATGGGCAGGGACTTGCCGCCTACCTGGGCGATCTGGGAGAGGTTGAGCCCGAAGCCCAGCAGGATGACGGCGTACTGCAAAATCTTTTTGGAGGTAAAGGCGATGCCCGCCTGGAAGGGGGCCTTATTGCGCAGGAACAGCGCGACGATCATCCCCGCCAGGATGGCAAAGACGGGACCGCCCACCACGGGGAAGGCGCGGCCCAGCAGCCAGCAGGGCACGGCCAGCACCAGGCAGAGCAGCAGGCCGGGCAGCGTTTTTTTGACAACATTCATTTCCACACACTCTCTTTTTTCCAGTTTTTTCCGAAGACGACTTGATTATACGCCCCTTTGTCGATAAAATAAAATGAAGAATTGTTATTCAACTATAAATGTAAAGAATAGGTGAGAAAGATGCTAGATCCCCGCTGGCACACCTTCCTGACGCTGTGCGACACGATGAACTACACCCGGGCGGCGGAAAAACTCTGCCTGACCCAGCCCGCCGTGACCCATCACATCCAGTACCTGGAGGCCCACTACGGCTGCAAGCTGTTCCGCTACGAGGGCAAGGTGCTTTCCCTCACCGACGCGGGGCGCAAGCTGCGGGACTACACCCGGTCTATGGCCTACAACAGCGCCAAGGTGGAGGAGGCCATGGCGGCCCCGGCGCCGCTGTCGCTGCACATCGGGGCATCGAGGACCATCGGGGAGTTCCTCATTGCGCCGCTGGTGGAGCGGTTCCTGCGCACCCATCCCGAGGCGAATTTTTCCCTGCAGGTGGACAACACCCGGGTGCTGCTGGAATCCCTGGAGGCGGGCAGGCTGGATTTTGCCCTGGTGGAGGGCTTTTTCGACCGCAGCCGGTACGACGCGGTGCTCTGGCGGCAGGAGGATTTCTTCGGGGTCTGCGCGCCGGGCCACCGGCTGGCCGGGCGGACGGTGCCCCTGGAGGAGCTGACCGGGGAGCGTCTGCTGCTGCGGGAGGAGGGTTCCGGCACCCGGGCCATCTTTGAGGAGGCCCTGCGGCGGGAGAACCGCACCCTGCGGGGGGTGACCACCGCCACCATCAGCGATTTTGCCACCCTGAAAGCCCTGGCCGCCGACGGGCTGGGGGTGAGTTTTCTCTACGCGCCGGCAGCGGCCCGGGAACTGGCCGCCGGCACGCTGGCCCGGTTCGACCTGGCGGGGATCCCCCTGCACGGGGCGTTCTACTTCGTCTGCCTGAAGGACAACCTCTTTGCCCGAAGCTGGATGGACTGGCTGCCCTGAAACAGACAAAGCGCCTCACAGGTCGGAAAGCCCGTGGGGCGCTTTTCTATGGGAAGAAAGGAGATTGCTTATTGCCGGGCGGCGGAGGGGAAGATCTTCTTGTTCACGAAGAAGAAGACCACCATGGAGATGCCGCCGTTGAGGACGGTGGTGCCGATATTATAAATGAAGTCGGGCACCAGCAGGCCTGCCACCGCCACCCAGATACAGTTGATGGAGTTGACGATGCAGGTGATGAGGCAGAAGGCAGCCAGATACCAGGCGATCTGGGGGCCCAGCCTGCCGTGGGAGCGGAAGACGAAGTTCCGCTGGATGGGGAAGTTGATGCACTCGCCGATGACCATGGCCACCATGTAGGCGCAGAAGTAGGCCAGCCCGCCGTGAGCCTGGTCATAGCCCAGGATGTTCCACTGGAAGGTCTCGCCGAAGAGGGTCAGCGGGATGCCGGGCCAGCCGAAGCTGGCGTCCCCCAGCCCCGCGAAGGCCGCGGGCAGGAACTGCAGCAGCAGATACTTCAGCACGGTGATGAGGTTGCTGACGATGACGAAGAGACCGCCCTCCCGCACCCATTGGGCGGCAGCGGGATGTTTTCCGGCAAAGGCGTTCCAGAGATTCACGGTTTGCGGCCTCCTTCCGAAAGGCGTTTTTCCATCGCCTTGTTGGCGCGGTCATTTTTGACAAATTCCACCAGCAGCCGCACGATGCCGATGATCCAGAAGCCTTTCAGCTCCATGACCAGGGCGTCCACCATGCCCATGCTGACGATGCCCCCGGTCATCTTGGCGATGGCCCGCAGCGGCATGTTGTAGTTGAACAGCAGGTTCAAGTCGGGGGTGCCGCTGGCCAGGCTCTTGTCCAGCAGATGCTTGTGGATGACGTGCACCAGCCAGCCCAGCGGGCTGCGGGCATGGCCGATCTCCCCCAGGGTCATGTTGCGGTCGATGGCCACCTTGGCCACCGGGATGGCATGGCCCAGCAGGGCGGCGAATTCCTCGTCGGGCACGTCCTGGACCTGACCGCCCTGGTAATGAGGCAGCGCCAGCCCCGCATAGGGGTCGGCATCCCCGGAGGGCGCCACCGCCACGGTGGCGGTGAGCCGGATGTCGGCGCTGGAGCCGCCCACCCGGACTTCGTAGTCGCCGCCCTCCACGGCCCAGCGGTTGGCGGGGTCGTTCCAGTAGCGGAAGGCCTTGTCGTCCAGGGGGATGGTGACGGTGCGGCTCTCCCCTGCCTCCAGGTGCACCCGGGCAAAGCCCTTGAGCTCCTGGGCGGGACGGAAAATTTTGGCGTCGGGTTTGGCGATGTAGACCTGCACCACCTCGTCGCCGGCACGGTCGCCGGTGTTTTCCACCGTGACGCTCACCCCGGTGGGGGTGGCGGTCAGGTCGCGGTAGGCAAAGGTCGTGTAGGACAGGCCGTAGCCGAAGGGATAGGCCACCGGCACACCGGCGGTCTGGTAGTAGCGGTAGCCCACGTAGAGACCCTCCCGGTACTCCACGTTGCGGCCGGGGGTGCCGAAGTTCTTGTAGGAGGGGTTGTCCTCGCAGTGGATGGGCCAGGTCTCGGCCAGACGGCCGGCCGGGTTCACCTTGCCGGTGAGGGCGTCCAGCACCGCGCCGGCCCCCGCCTGTCCGCCCAGGCCCGCCCAGAGCAGCGCCTCGCAGTGGCTCTGCCAGCCGGTCTCCACGGCGCTGCCGCAGCTGAGGATCACCGCCAGCCGCGGGTTGGTGCGGTGCACCGCCAGCAGCAGGTCGATCTGGTTCTGGGCCAGCTTCATGTCGCTGCGGTCCAGGCCCTCGCTCTCCTTCACCTCGTCGAGACCCAGGAAGAGCAGCACCACGTCGGCTTTGGCGGCCAGTTCCACCGCCTGGGCCTGGAGGCGCCCGTCGGGCTTGCCCTGGCGGTCAAAGCCCTGGGCATAGCCCACCGTCTGGATGCCGCTGGCCTCCAGCACATCCAGGAAGCTGTCCACCCGGGGTGCGTTCACCAGGCTGGACCCGGCGCCCTGATAGCGGGGCGTTTTGGCGAAGTCGCCGATGACCGCCACCTTGGCGGCGGGGTCCAGGGGCAGCAGCCCGCCCTTGTTTTTCAAAAGGACGATGCTCTCTGCCGCGGCCTTGCGGGCCAGGGCGCGGTGGGCGTCCCAGTCGATGGTCTTGGGGGCCTTCTCCAGCGCGCCGGTGGTCTGGTCGATGAGGGTCAGCAGTTCCTCCAGCCGGGCGTTGATGTCCACCTCGGAGATCTTGCCGTCCCGGACGGCCTTGCACAGCTCCCGGGCGGAATCCAGGCCGGGAGCGGGCATCTCCAGGGTGGAACCGTTCTTCACCCCCAGGACATGGTCGTTGGAACCGCCCCAGTCGGTGACCACCGCGCCGTCGAAGCCCCAGGTGTCCCGCAGGATCTCCTGCAGAAGATGGAGGTTCTCGTTGGCGTAGGTGCCGTTGACCATGTTGTAGCTGGTCATGATGGACCGGGGCTTGCCCTCGGTGACGGCGATCTCGAAGTTGGTCAGGTAGAGCTCCCGCAGGGTGCGCTCATCCACGATGGAATCACTGGCCATCCGGCGCAGCTCCTGGTTGTTGGCGGCAAAATGCTTGGGGCAGGCGGCGATGCCGTTTTCCTGGATGCCGCGGATGTAGGCCGCGGCCATCTTGCCCGCCAGGTAGGGGTCCTCGGAAAAATATTCAAAGTTGCGGCCGCACAGCGGGCTGCGCTTGGTGTTGAGCCCCGGGCCCAGCACCACCGCCACGTCCTGGGCGGCGGCTTCCTGGCCGAGAGCCCGGCCGATCTCCTCCCCCAGGGCGGGGTCCCAGCTGGAAGCAACCGCCGACGCCGTGGGAAAACAGGTAGCCGGCTCGCTGGGGTTGATGCCCAGGTGGTCCGCCGGACCGGCCTGCTTGCGCACGCCGTGGGGACCGTCGGACAGCCAGATGGCCGGAATGCCGCAGCCGGGCAGCGCCCGGGTCTGGAAGGTGCTCCCGCCGGAGAGCAGGGCGCACTTCTGTTCCAGGGTCAGCTGGCGGGTAGTATTGTTTTGCATGGTACTCCTCTTTTTCTAGGAAACCCCAAAAGGGTCCATTTCCCCAGTCTAGGCAGGCTTAGAGAGATGGACCCCCGGGTCAGCTCAGGTATGATTTACGGGATAACGGGCATCAGGATTTTTTCTTTTTCTTGTAGCTCTTGATGGTCAGCACTTCCAGACCGGCCAGCAGCAGCACGACGATCACGTCGCCCACCACGATGCCGGTGCGCCAGATGGGCGTCTGCATGGTGCTGCCCTCATCATAGGCACGGCTGTTCACAACGGTGTAGAGAATGTTCTTGCAGGCCTGCCGCATGGCCAGAACGCTGGTAGCGCTGGTGGTATCGGTCAGGTGGTTGGTCTCCACGTCGTAGTTCTTCAGCATCAGATCGCATCCGTTGCGGATCGCCAGGTCGGAATCCATGTATCCCACAAAGTGGAAGCCGTCGGTGATGACCATGCCGCGGAAGCCCCATTCGCCGCGGAGCACATCCTGCAGCAGGGCGGAGCAGGCACCGGCCCACTGGTTGCCGATGAAGTTCCAGCTGGACATGGCCGCTTTGCAGCCGCCCACCTTGACGCTGTACTCGAAGGGACGCAGATAGATTTCACGAATGGCCTGCTCGTCGGCCCAGGTGCAGAGCATCTGGTCCTGGCTGATCTGCTGGTCGTTCATGGCGAAGTGCTTCATGTAGGCGTACACGCCGTAGGACTGGGCACCGCTGATGGAGTTGGCGGCAATGAGGCCGGCCAGGAGGCTGTCCTCGGAGTAGTACTCGAAGTTGCGGCCGTCAAAGGCGGAGCGATGGGCGTTCATGGCAGGCGCATACCAGCCGGTGACGTTCATCTCGCTGGCCATTCGGCCGATGCTCTCGCCGTAGCGGCGGGCCAGGTCGGTGTTGAAGGAAGAGGCAATGATGATGGCCGACGGGAAACCGATGGAGGACACGCCGGTGAAGTTGTTGTTGATGGAGGCAGGACCGTCACAGTCGATGGTGGCGTACTTGTCCACGCTGCTCTCCGCCTTGGTCTGGTAACCGCCCAGGGCGATGAGGTCGTCCATCTCGGTCACGGTCATCTGGTCCAGCAGGGTGTCCCAGCGCTCGTCGTCGTAGTCGGCGCCCCGCAGATCGGCCAGTTTCATACCGTTGTCGGCACCGGTGGTGGGCATCACATCGTTGGGATCGTTGAAGTCCTCCGGCTGCCAGGTCACACTGTTGTACAGGCCTTCCTTGGCGGACTCCGGCATGGTGTAGTTGCTGGGCGCCGCCGTGGCCTCGGCGTAGTTGGCGAAGTGATCCGCACGGGACAGCGTGGTCATCTCGCCCTTGGCAAAGTCAAACTTGGTGGTGGCAGCCACTGCATCGGTACTGCGGGGATTGTTCTCGTCGTACACGATGGTGGACGGCACATTGTAGGTCTTGGACTCCAGAATGGTGTGGGAGTCGCTGTTGATGCTGAGGATGTAATCGCCCTGCTCCAGCACATAGCAGCCATGCTGCTTGCTGTCGAAGCTGGCCATATCCTCCTCCTTGAAGGTCAGGGTAACGGTCTCGGAGGCGCCGGGCTCCAGGGTCTGGGTCTTGCCGAAGGCCACCAGGTTGGCCGTCGCCTTTTCGATGCCGCCGTTGGTGTAGGGAGGATTGAAGTAGAGCTGCACGACTTCCTTGCCGGCCACACTGCCGGTGTTGGTCACCGTCACGTCCACGGTGATGGTGCCGTCCTGCACCTTCGGGTCGCTCATCTTCTGGGTGAAGGTGGTGTAGGACAGGCCATGGCCGAAGGGATACTGCACGGTCTTGTCGTAGTCGATGAGGCCTTCCGCCGCAGCGGTCTCATAGAATTTGTAGCCCACGTAGATGCCTTCCACGTAGTTGACGAAGTGGGGCACCACGTTGACTTCCCCGCCGCCAAAGAGGTCGGTGGTGGTGTAGGCCAGTTCATCGGCGCCGGTGTAGGCGAAGTCGCCGATATTGTTGAAATAGGGGGTGGCCGTCAGATCGTACACGAAGGTATCCGCCGCATGACCGGAGGGGTTCACCAGACCCGCCACGATGTTGCCCAGGCCGTTGAAACCGGTCTGGCCGGTGCCGGGGCACCAGATCACGCTCTTGATCTGGCTGTACTGGTCCACGAAGCTCAGCTCCATGGTGTTGGCGCCGTTGTAGACCACGATGACCTTGTCAAAGTTGGAGCAGACCAGATCCACCATGTCCTGCTCGGTCTTGCTCAGCTGGAGGTAATGGTCCCCCGCCTCGAAGTCATTGTACTCGGTGGAGTTGTTGGTATAGTTGACCGTGCTCATATCGGTGGGCAGGTCGGCAAACTCGCCGCCCACGCGGCTGATGACGATCATCGCCGTGTCGGAGAAGGCCTTTGCATTGTCGATCAGCTCCTGGCTGTAGCTGGCCGCGGTGGGTTCCGGCAGCGTCCAGTTGTGGTTGCTGTACCCCAGGGTCGGACGCTCGGCGCAGTAAGCCGTATAGAAATCGCTGAGCTCGGTATTGGTATTGATGCCGGCGTTCTTCAGGCCGTCCAGCAGGCTGACCGTCGGACGGTCCGCCGAGATGGCGCCCGCGCCGGTGCCGCCGTAGACCGGCCCCACAGAAGCCCAGCCGAACACGTTCAGGTTGCTGCCCTGGCTCAGGGGCAGCGTGGCATCATCATTCTGCAGCAGCGTGATGCCTTCTTCGGCGATCTCGGTGCAGAGGGCATTGGCCTCCTCACTGGATTCCTCGGTAATGGTGCCGTTGCCGCTCAGCAGGTCCAGCATGGTGCTCATGGGGCCAAACGCCACCAGGTTGAGCATCAGGGCAAAGGCCAGCAGCAGCGCCAGCCCCGACTGGGCGCGAATCATAAATTTTGTATGGGCCGCCAGTTTCTTGGCAAAAGCCACCGCAATCAAAATCACGATAACCGCCAGCAGGACCACACCGAAAAAGATCAGCTGCGGACGGCAGTTGTTGATCACATCCACCACGTCATCCAGGTTGACACCCATGTTGGCGAGGGTCGAAAGTAAAGTGTCCATCACGTTCCTCCTAATCGCAAAGTTCCTCAGGCTTGTTCTCTCAAGGCCGCGGCACAGCCTGTTTGGTAGTATCATTGTAGCGTTTTGGAAGCCAACCTACACATTTTTTGCACAAATTGCGGTTTTTCCGGCAAATTCTGCATTTTTGCGGATTTTTACCGGTTTTTCCTTGGTCGAAACGCACAAAATAAATCGGTTTTATATTGTGCACAATCCCTAAAGCGTCCCAAAAAAGACCTGCGGCGGTCCGGAACCGCTCCGGGCCGCCGCAGGCAGTCGTGTTTCAGGATTTGCCGCCGCTGTGGGGCAGCAATACCCGCAGGATGAACCAGTTGTCCTCGCTGTGCACCGTCACGGTGCCGCCGTATTTTTCCGCCGCCGCTTTCACCGTGCGCACGCCGTAGCCGTGAGGCGGCATGCCGTCGGCGTCCAGATGCACCGGCGTCTCGCAGTAGTTTTCAAACCGCAGCATCACAAAGCCGTGCTGGGCAAAAATGGCAATGCGGATGAGCCGCTTCTCGGTATCCTGGAGGGTCTGGACGCTCTCGGTGGCGTTGTCCAGCGCCGTGCCCACGATGGTGCAGATGTCCCCCGTGGGCATAAAGTCCAAAAGATGCCCGTCCGCCACGCAGGTAAAGTTGATGTCGTGCTGCTGGCAGTAGAGGCTCTTCGCCGTGAGCAGGGTGTCCAGCACCGGGTTGCCCGTCTTGTTCTGGGCTTCATACATCCGGATGCCGCTTTCCATCTCGTCCAGGGCCGCCGCCTGTTTGCCGGGGTCATGTTCCGCCCGGATGGCCGCGATCTGCAGTTTCAGGTCGTGGCAGTGGCGGTTGATGAGGCGGATGCTCTCCCGGCTTTGCTGGTACTGTTCGTACTGGCGGTGCAGGACGTTGTCCATTGATTCCAGTTCCCGGTGGAGCCGGGCCTCGGTTATCTGTTCCTGCTGAATGGAGATAACCAGCACTCCTGCCAGGTCCACCAGGGTCCGGATGTAAAAGACATTGAAGGTAGCCTGCCCGTTCTGGGCGAAGGCCAGGTTGCTGACGGCGAAGGCCGTCGACGCCAGGACCACGGCGCTGGCCAGCGCCCGCCGGGTGACCCCCAGGTCGGGGTAGCGCCCCAGGCGGCGGAACTCAAAGGCATAGACAAAGCCGAAAACCACCCCGTAGACTGCCACCAGCAGGGCCAGGGCCGGCGGTTCCCAGCCGCTGCGCCGGGGCCAGAGCAGGCAGTGGAGCTGCCACTCCAGGCTGGCAGCGAATTCCGCCAGAATGAAGGCCCGGGCACAGCAGTAGCCGGCGTCCCGGGCCGTGATGGCACAGCAGCCGAAGAGATAGAGGTACATCCCCGCCACGGCCGCTGCCATGCAGGGGATCCACCAGGCCAGCGGCACGCTGCCGGTGAGCTGCAAAAAGGCGCCCAGCGCTGCCAGCACCGCCCCGCTGACAGCCGCGGTGACCGCCGTGCCCCACCGGCGGCGCAGCGCCAGCACATAGAGCAGACATGCCAGCCATTCGGCCAGCGCCGTGTAGAGGCGGGGAATATCGGGCAGTGCCGTCATTTCAAACTGCCTCCTATATAATCGGTGAGGGCCTCCAGAAAGGCCTTCTTCTTGGGACGGCTGATCTGCAGCTCGTAGGGTCCCACCTGGACGGTGTTCTGCTGTACCGCCCGCACCTGGGCCAGATTCACCAGATACCCGCTGTTGCAGCGCACAAAGGGCTTGTCGGCCAGCTTTTCCTCGTAGCTTTTCAGACTGCCCGGCGCCACCAGCTCCCCGTCCTCGGTGTAAAAGTGCACGTAGTGACCCTCGCTCTCCAGGTAATAGAGACTCTCCACATCCAGGCGGCGCAGACCGCCCTCCACCGGCACCGTGAGGAAGGTCTTCTGCCGCCGGCGCAGCCGCTCCACCGCCTTCTGCAGCTGCTGGGAGAAGGCAAAGTAGGGCACCGGCTTGAGCACATAGTCCAGCGCGTCCACCGCGTAGCCCCGGATGGCAAACTGGGCCATATTCGTAATGAAGATGAGGATCACGTCCTTGTCCACCTTGCGGATGGCCTCCGCCGCCGCCATGCCGTCCATCCGGCGCATCTGCACATCCAGCAGGATGATGTCGTACACCGCCCGGTAGTCCGACACGATCTCGTCCCCGTCGGCAAAGGTGGTCAGCTCGAACATCCTGCCGAACTGCCGCTCATACCGGCGCACATACCCCACCAGCTGTTCCCGCACTTCGGGATCGTCCTCCACAATGGCAATATGGATCATCCCGGCCGCCTCCTTTCCTGCACCAATCTTCCTGTATTATATCATGCCCCGCCCCCGCCCGCAAACCCGGCTTGACCTTTCGGGGCCGGGGTGTTATTCTTTTGCTAGAATAACGCTACGGGAGGTCCCCATGGAACAGGAGCAGAATGTAAAACTGACCAAACTCGCCCACTGTGCGGGCTGCGGCGCCAAGGTGGGCGCCGGGGTGCTGGCCCAGCTGCTGGGGGATATCCGCACCCATCACGACCCCAACCTGCTGGTGGGGTTCGACAAATCCGACGACGCCTCGGTATACAAAGTATCCGACGAACTGGCCCTGGTGCAGACGGTGGACTTTTTCCCGCCCATCGCCGATGACCCCTATCTCTTCGGCCAGATCGCGGCCACCAACGCTCTCTCCGACGTCTACGCCATGGGCGGCGAGCCCAAGCTGGCGCTGAATCTTCTCTGCATTCCCGAATCCATGCCCAAAAGTGCCGTCCACGACCTGTTGCGGGGCGGCTACGACAAGGTCTACGAGGCGGGGGCCATCATCACCGGCGGGCACAGCATCCTGGACGAGGAACCGAAGTACGGGCTGGCCGTCACCGGGTTTGTGCACCCCGACCGGGTGCTGACCAACGCCGGAGCCCGTCCCGGGGATGTGCTGCTCTTTACCAAGCCCCTGGGCATCGGGGTGCTGACTACCGCGGCGAAAGCCGACCTCTGCCCGCCGGAGGTATTGCAGCAGGCCTACACCCTGATGACTACGTTAAATAAAACCGCCCGGGACTGCATGGTGCGCTACGAAGTCCACGCCTGCACCGACGTGACGGGCTTCGGCTTCCTGGGCCATGCCTACGAGATGGCCCAGGGCAGCGGCGTGGCGCTGGAAATTGACACAAGCGCAGTGGACATCCTGCCCGCAGCGCTGGAATTTGCCAAGATGGGCCTTTTACCCGAGGGAATGTACCGCAACCGGCACTATGCCGAGGGCGCGGTGGATCCCGGGGACGTTCCCCTGGCCGTGCAGGACGTGCTCTACGATCCCCAGACGGCGGGCGGCCTGCTCATGGCCGTGGCGCCCGGGGATGCCGACGCCCTCTTCCGGGATTTGCAGGGGGCGGTGCCCAGCGCCCAGCGGGTGGGCGTGGTGCTGCCCGAAGCCGAGGGCGGCAAACGCATCACTCTGCGGTAAGGGCCCGGATGGCAGCCAGGGCAGCGTCGATATCGGCCTCGGTGGTGAACCAGCCGGTGGAGAACCGCACGGTGCCCCGGGGAAAGGTCCCCAGCGTTTTGTGGGCGGCGGGGGCGCAGTGCAGCCCGCACCGGGTCAGGATGCCGTACTCCGTTTCCAGCCGCCAGGCCATCTCGGCGTTGTCCCGCCCCGGGAAATCCAGACTGAACACCCCCACCCGGGGCTCCGGGCCTGTGGGGCCTTTGAGCACCACGCCGGGGATGGTTTGCAGCCCCGCCAGAAAGCGGCGGCTGATCGCCAGATCGTGGGCGCGGACCGCCTCCACGCCGAGGTTCTGGAGGTACTCCAGCGCCGCCTCCCAGCCGTAAATGCCGGGGAGGTTCTGGGTGCCCGGCTCGAATTTGTCCGGCATATAGGCGGGCTGGTCCTCACTGTCCGAGGCGCTGCCGGTTCCCCCCGTCACATAGGGGGCCAGGGCCCTGGCGAAGTCCGGGGCCAGCAGCAGTGCCCCCAGCCCCTGGGGCCCCATCAGCCCCTTGTGGGCGGGCACGCTGAGGGCAGCAAGGCCCAGTTCCTGAAAAGAGAGAGGCAGATGGCCCGCCGTCTGGGCGGCGTCCAGGCAGAAAGGCACCCCATGGGCGGCGCAGATCCTGCCCACCGCCGCGGCGTCCTGCAAGGTGCCCGACACGTTGGAGGCATGGGCCAGCACCACCAGTTTTGTGTGGGGGCGGAACAACGTTTCCAGGGCGGAGAGGTCCAGGAAGCCTTCCCCGTCGCAGGGGATGCGGTCGAAGGTCACCCCCTGCTTTGCCAGCCGCTGCAGCGGCCGCATGACGGCGTTGTGCTCCATGCCCGACACGATGCAGTGGTCCCCGGGGTGCAGCGCCCCGCCCAGCACCAGGTTCAGCCCCCAGGTATTGCCGGGGGTGAGCACCGCGTGGGTGGGGTCGGCGAACGCAAAGAGTTCACACAGCCGACGGCGCAGCCGCAGCGTCACCAGTTCCGCCTGCTGGGCGGCCCCGTAGACGCCGCGGTTCACGTTGGCCCCCACATGGGTGATATACGCCGCCATGGCTGCCGCCACGCAGGGCGGTTTGGGAAAGGAAGTAGCGGCCTGATCGAGATAGATGGCGGGCATGACAAAGCCCCTTTCTATAGAAAAGTCCTGGCTACAGTGTAGCACAGGCAGGGCGCGGCGCGCAACGCCGCAGTCACAAAGCAGTCAGAACAAGGAGGAATCGTTTTTGAAAAAGATCAACATTCTGGTGCCTGTCACCGGCATCGTGGTGGGCCTGGCGGCCCTGGTGCTGGTTTCCTTGGGCAACCCCGGCAACATGGGCTTCTGCATTGCCTGCTTTTTGCGGGACATCTCGGGCTCCCTGGGCCTGCATCATGCGGCCAAGGTCCAGTACGTCCGCCCCGAGATCATCGGCCTGGTGCTGGGCGCCACCATCATGGCCCTGGCGGGCAAAGAGTTCAAGGCCCGGGCCGGGTCTGCGCCCGCTTTGCGGTTTATCCTGGGCGGCATCGTCATGGTGGGGGCGCTGGCCTTCCTGGGCTGCCCGCTGCGGATGGTGCTGCGTCTGGGCGGCGGTGACGGCACGGCCCTGGCGGGCCTCGCCGGCTTCGTCTGCGGCATCCTGGTGGGGGTGGCCTGCCTGAAAAAAGGCTTCTCCCTGGGCCGGGCCTACAAGGTCAAAACCGCCGACGGTTTCGTGCTGCCCGGCTTCATGATCGCCCTGCTGGTGTTGCTGCTGGCGGTGCCGTCGGTGCTGCTCTTCTCCACCGAGGGCCCCGGCGCCAGCCACGCCCCCTGGATCGTAGCCCTCATCGCCGGGCTGGCCGTGGGCGCCCTGGCCCAGAAAAGCCGCCTGTGCATGGCGGGAGGCATCCGGGATGCCGTGATGTTCAAGGACTTCAACCTGCTCAGCGGCTTCGGGGCCATCTTTGTGGTGGTGCTCGTGGGCAACCTGATCCTCGGCCGGTTCCATCCCGAGCTGGCCGTGCAGCCGGTGGCCCACCATGATTACATCTGGAGTTTCCTCGGCATGACCGCCGCGGGCTGGGGTTCCATCCTGCTGGGCGGCTGCCCCCTGCGCCAGCTGATCCTGGCCGGCGAGGGCAACGGCGACAGCGCCGTGACGGTGCTGGGCATGATCGTGGGCGCCGCCCTGGCCCACAACTTCGGCATGGCCGGCAACGCCGACGCCATGACGGACGGCGTCTTCACAGCGGGCGGCGTAGCGCTGCCCGGTCAGGTGGGCGTGGCCGTCTGCCTGGTGCTGCTGGGACTCATTTCCTACGCCAATCTGTACAAAAAGGAGAAAAAGCAATGATCGATGCAAGAGGACTGTCCTGCCCCATGCCGGTAGTCATGGTGCAGAAAGCGGTGCAGAACGGCACCCCCGCCACCCTGGAGGTGCTGCTGGACAACCCCTGTTCGGTGGAGAACGTCACCCGGTTTGCCCACAACAGCGGCTACGCGGTGGAAGTTGCCCCCGCCGACGAGGACGAGTTCCGCCTGACCCTGAGGAAACAATGAGCGAATACATTGCCACCTTCCACACCCATCTGAGCGCCCTGCTGACCTTTGAGGCCCTGCGGGGCCGGGGGATGGAAGCCCGGATGATGCCGGTGCCCCGGGCGCTGAGTTCCAGCTGCGGCACCTGCGTGCGGTACACCGCCCCCTACGCCTGCCAGGATCTGCTGGACCGGGACTGGGAGGCCGTCTACGGCTGCCGGGGCGAGGACTATACCTGCCTGTACACGGCGGAGGAACCGTAAGATGAAAGCCTGCATTGCCGTGATCGGCGCCGGCGGAAAAACCACGGCGGTGCGCAGCCTGGCGCACCGCCTTTCGGGCTTTCCGGTGCTGTGGACCACCACCACCCATATCTATCCTGCCTCGCCGGAGGACTGCCGGCTGCGGCTGGCCAACCCCACGGCGGCACAGCTGACGGCGGCGCTGGCCCTGCCCGGGGTGGTCTGTGCCGGGGTACCCGCCGGGGAAAAATGGACCGCCCTGTCCCCTGAAGTCTTCGCGGCGGGCTGCCGGGGGGCGGACTATCTTCTCTGCGAGGCGGACGGCGCCCACCGGTTGCCTTTAAAGCTCCACCGTCCCGACGAGCCGGTACTGCCTGCCGAAACCACCCACTGTCTGGTGGTGCTGGGACTTTCCTCCCTGGGACGCCCCGTGGGGGAGGTGGTCCACCGCTACGCCCTGCACCCCGCCTGGGCTGCGAACCCGGCCGCGCCGGTGGGAGTGGCGGAACTCTGCTTCTGCGCGGAGGAAACCATCGCCCGCTGCAATCTGCCAAAAGAAAACATCCGCCTGCTCTTCAACCAGGCGGATGATGAAAGGCATATCGAGGCCGGGCGGCAGGCCGCCGCGGCCCTGGCCCGGCAGGGCTTTGCCTGCCGGGTGGGAGCTTTGCCGAAAGACGACGCTTTTCTGGCGCCCTGGGTGCTGGGCGGGTGACTTTACCCGGGAAATGTGCTACACTTCAAAGCAGCGGAATGTCCCGCTCTTCCGCCAGGGAGAGCAGCGCTTCCAGCACGCCCCCGGCGATGGCCCGGGCCTTGTCGGACACGGTGTCGCAGTTCGCCACCTGTTCGAGACGCGGGTCGATGTCGGCGATCTTCAGGCCCTTGGTGACGGGATAGCCCTGGCGGATGATCCCCCGCAGCACCCCGTCCAATGTGGCGGGCACGGCCACGCCGCCCACCCGGCCGATGCACTGGCCTTTGTGCACCACGGCGCCGATGTCCACGAGGGCACCGGTCTCGTCGGGCACAAACTCCATGGGCCCTGACGCCGGGGCGTGGATGACCCGCTCCGCGGTATAGCCGCCGATGTTGCCCGGCACCCCGGTGTTGGGGATGGCCGCCCCCTGGCGGATGACCCGGCCCAGCTTGTGGCCCCGCATGGTCTCCACCACGGCGTCCACATCCTGCCCGGCCGTGAAGCCGGGGCCCAGCCCCACCGTGATGGGCGCCATGGCCCGGTTCGTGCCCAGGTTCCGCTTGGCCAAAATGGCGTCCACCACCGCCGCCGGGTGCAGGATGTTTGCGGCGGCGCAGCGCTCGTCCACCAGCAGGGGGATCTCCCCCGCGGCGGACACGGCGGCGGCCTCGTCAGCCTTTTCGATGCGGCGGCAGACCACCCCCTCCACCGTGGTGCTGCCCTGGCACACCGCCTCACAGAAAGCGGCTTTCCGCCGGATGGCCGACGGGTCGGCACATTCCAGCGCCAGCACCCGGAATCCGCAGCGGTGCAGCCGCAAGATCGTGCCGGTGGCCAGGTCCCCGGCACCCCGGATGAGGACCCAGGGCCGGTTTGCCTTGTTTTGCATGGTTCCATCCCCCTTTTTGTAAGCTATTGTAACACCGGCGCCCCGTTTGTGCAACGGCGCCGTTCGGGAGGTACTCCTATGAAACTCATCGATACCCGGGATGCCGTGGGCCAGGTGCTCTGCCACGACATCACCCAGATCATTCCCGGCGTCTCCAAAGGGCCGGTCTTCCGCAAGGGCCACATCGTGCAGCCCGAGGACATCCCCGTGCTGCTGCGCTGCGGCAAGGAGCACCTCTACGTCTGGGAGAAGGACGAATCCATGCTCCACGAAAACGAGGCCGCCGAGATCCTGCGGGACCTGTGCCGGAACGACCACATGACCGCCTCGGAGCCCAAAGAGGGCAAGATCGAGCTTTCCGCCGACTGCGACGGGCTGTTTCTGGCCGATGCCCAGCGTATCCGGGCCGTCAACGCCCTGGGCCGCATGATGATCGCCACCCGGTCCTCGGGGTTTGCCGTAAAAAAAGGCGACAAACTCTGCGGCACCCGCATCATTCCGCTGGTCATCGAAAAGACCGCCATGGAGGAGGCCCGCAAAGCAGCCGGGCCGGAACCGCTGTTGCAGCTGCGGCCCTTCCGGGCGCGGCGCTTCGGCGTGGTGACCACGGGGAGCGAAGTGCAGAAAGGACTGATCCAGGACGCCTTCACGCCGGTGCTGGAACAAAAGCTGGCGGAATACGGCTGCACCATGGCCGCCCACGCCACCCCCGGGGATGACAGCGACGCCATCACGGCGGCCATCCGCCAGATGGCGGACGCCGGGGTGGAGCTGATCCTCTGCACCGGCGGCATGAGCGTGGACCCCGACGACCGCACCCCGCTGGCGATCCGGCAGAGTGGTGCCTCCATCGTAGGCTACGGTGCGCCGGTGCTGCCGGGGGCCATGTTCATGCTGGGGTATCTGGAGGACGGACGGCCGGTGTGCGGCCTGCCCGGCTGCGTGATGTACGCCAAACGGACGATTTTTGACCTGGTATTGCCCCGCCTGCTGGCCGACGTGCCGGTGACGGCGGACTGGCTGGCCGGGCTGGGGGTGGGCGGACTCTGCCTGAACTGCCCGGAATGTCACTTCCCGAATTGTAGTTTTGGAAAAGGTTTGTAAGGAGAAGGTATGGAACTGACACATATCGACGCAGCGGGCAACGCCGTCATGGTGGACGTGGGGGAAAAGCCTGCCACCCGGCGCACCGCCGTGGCGGAGGGGTTCATCACCATGTCCCCCGACTGTTTTGCCGCCATCGCCGCCGGGCGCGCCAAAAAAGGCGACGTGCTGGGGGTGGCCCAGGTGGCGGGCATCATGGCCACCAAGCACACGGCAGATTTGATTCCCCTCTGCCACCGGCTGAACCTGACGAAAAGCGCCGTGACCTTTGACCTCCTCGAAGACCGGCACGCCATCCGGGCGGAGTGTACCGTCCAGTGTGTAGGCCCCACCGGCGTGGAGATGGAAGCCCTGACCGGGGTATCCACGGCGCTGCTCACCGTCTACGACATGGCCAAGGCGCTGGACCGCTCCATGCACATCGACGGCATCCGCCTTTTGGAAAAATCCGGCGGCAAGAGCGGGCACTACCAGGCGGAGGTCGCCCCATGACCGACCGGTACGGGCGCACCATCCGCTATCTGCGCATCTCCCTCACCGACCGGTGCAACCTGCGCTGCCGCTACTGTATGCCCGCCGAGGGGGTGCCCCTGCGCCCTCACGGGGAGATCCTGCGCTACGAGGAGATCGTGGAGATCGCCAAAGCGGCGCTGGCCCTGGGCATCGACACCTTCAAGCTCACGGGGGGCGAACCCCTGGTGCGGCGGGAGGTGCCCGCCCTGGTGGCGGCGCTGAAAGCCCTGCCCGGCACCCGGCAGGTGACGCTGACCACCAACGGGCTTTTGCTGGGGGCCCAGCTGGACGCGCTGCTGGCTGCCGGGCTGGACGCCGTGAACGTGAGCCTGGACACCCTGGATGACGAGGAGTACCACGCCCTGACCCGGCGGGATTTCCCGGTGGCTACCGTGCTGGACAACCTGCGGCGCGCGGCCCGGCAGCTGCCGGTGAAGGTCAACGCCGTGCTGCTGTCCGAGACCGCCGACCAGTGGATCCCCCTGGCGGGCCTTGCCGCCGACCCGGGGGTGGATGTGCGGTTCATCGAGGAGATGCCCATCGGCAAGGGGGAGGCCGCCCCGGAGCTGACGGCGGACCGGGTGCTGGCGGTGCTGCGCAGCCGCTGGCCCGACCTTGCCCCCTGCGGCGAAAAACGGGGCAACGGCCCCGCCCACTATTACCGGGCGGCGGGGCTTAGCGGGCGCATCGGCTTCATCGACGCGGTGAGCCACCGCTTCTGCGCAAACTGTGACCGGCTGCGGCTGACCTGCACCGGGATCTTACGTCCCTGCCTTTGCTATGATGACGGCATCGACCTGCGGGCACTGGTGCGCAGCGGCGCCGGGCCGGAGGCGCTGCAGCAGGCCATCCGGCAGGCCATTGCCGAAAAGCCCGAGGCACACTGTTTTGGAGCGGGCCACGGCAGCGAACAGACGATGAACAGGATCGGAGGATAAAATGGAAGGAATGGTACGGGCGGTCTGCCTGAGCAAAGCCCGGGGCACCGAGAAAGTGAACGTGGGCCGCGGCGAACTGCAGGCCGACTGGGGCCTTGCGGGGGATGCCCACGCGGGGCACTGGCACCGGCAGGTAAGCCTGCTCAGCGCCGACAAGATCGCGGCCTTCAATGCCAAAGGTGCCAACGTGCAGCCCGGAGCTTTCGGGGAGAATCTCGTGGTGGAGGGGCTGGACTTCCGCGCCCTGCCGGTGGGCACCCGGCTGCGGTGCGGCAAGGCCCTGTTGGAGATCACCCAGATCGGCAAGGAGTGCCACAGCCACTGCGCCATCTACCACCGGGTGGGGGACTGCATCATGCCCCGGGAGGGCGTCTTTGCCAAGGTGCTGGAGAGCGGCCCGGTGGCGGTGGGCGACGTGATGACGGTGGAAGCCCGCCCCGAACCGCTGCCCTTTCAGGCGGCGGTGATCACCCTCTCCGACCGGTGCGCGGCGGGACAGCGGGAGGACAAGAGCGGCCCCGCCATCGTGGAGCGCCTGAAGCAGAACGGCTATGAGGTCATTGAAACACTGCTGCTCCCCGACGGCCGCCCGGCCCTGGAAAAGGAGCTGCGGCGGCTCTGCGACCAGCGGCGGCCCGACCTGATTTTAACCACCGGCGGCACCGGTTTTTCCCCCCGGGACGTGACCCCCGAGGCCACTCTGGCCGTGGCGGAGCGCCAGGCCCCCGGCATCGCCGAGGCCATCCGGGCAGCCAGCCTGCGCATCACGCCCCGGGCCATGCTGGGGCGGGGGGTGTCGGTGATCCGGGGCAAGACCCTCATCATCAACCTGCCGGGCAGTCCCAAGGCCTGCCACGAGAGCATGGACGTCTTTCTGGACCAGATGCCCCACGCCCTGACCCTGTTGCGGGGCGCCGTGACGGATTGCGCGGCGTCTGCGCCGGCGCAGACCGTTTAAACAAGGAGAAACTCCCATGAAAAAGATTCTTGCCGCGGCGCTGGCCGCGCTGTTGGTCCTCTCCCTGGCCGGGTGCGGCACTCCGGCCCCGGCTTCGTCGGCCGCTACGGCGGACACCGCCGGGGAGCCGGTGGAGCTGGTGGTCTTTGCGGCGGCCTCCCTCACCGAGACCCTCACCGAGATCGCCGGGGACTACGAGGCCGCTCATCCCGGCGTGACGCTGACCTTCAACTTTGATTCCTCCGGCACCCTGAAGACCCAGGTGGAGGAGGGCGCTGCCTGCGACGTCTTTCTCTCGGCGGCGGAAAAGCAGATGGACGAACTGGAAGCCCTGGGCGCCGTGGACACCGACACCCGGCTGGACCTGCTGGAAAACCGGGTGAGCCTCTGCGTGCCCGAGGGCAATCCCGCGGACATCCAGAGCTTTGACGACCTGGCCCAGCGGCTCACCGCCGGGGACATCCTGCTGGCCATGGGCAACAGCGACGTGCCGGTGGGCCAGTACACCCAGAAGATCCTGGCCCACTACGGCCTGGACGAGGCCACCCTGGCGGCGGCCGGGGTGCTGACCTACGGCACCAACGTGAAGGAGGTCACCGCCCAGATCGCCGAGGCCAGCGTGGACTGCGGCATCGTCTACGCCACCGACGCCTGCAGCGCCGGTCTCACCGTGGTGGACACCGCCACCGCCGAACTCTGCGGCCAGGTGCTCTACCCCGCCGCCGTGCTGAGCGGCA
Source organism: Subdoligranulum variabile (assembly GCF_025152575.1). Lineage (NCBI taxonomy): Bacteria > Bacillati > Bacillota > Clostridia > Eubacteriales > Oscillospiraceae > Subdoligranulum > Subdoligranulum variabile. Next base: position 1,359,339 of record NZ_CP102293.1, read on the forward strand.
GCGCCCACCCCGAGGAGGCCCGGGCTTTCCTTGCCTATCTCTCCACCCCCGAGGCCATGGCCGTCTTCCGGTCGGTGGGCTTCTCCGCCGCCTGAGGAGGCTTTTCCATGGACTGGTTTCCCCTGCTGAATTCCCTGCGCATCGCGGCGCTGAGCTGCGTGCTGGTCTTTTTTGGGGGCATCGCCGCGGCCTATTACGCCGCCCGGCTGCCCCGGCTGGCCAAGGGCGTGCTGGACGCCCTGCTCACCCTGCCCATGGTGCTGCCCCCCACGGTGGTGGGGTATCTGCTCCTGCTGCTCTTCGGCAACCGTCGCCCCCTGGGCCCGCTGCTGGCCCGGGTGGACCTGCACTTCGTCATGACCTGGTACGGCGGCGTGCTGGCTGCCTCGGTGGTGGCCTTTCCCCTGATGTACCGCACCGCCCGGGGCGCCTTTGAGAGCTTTGACGAAACGCTGGACCAGGCCGGGCAGACCCTGGGGCTTTCCGGCACCTTCCTCTTCTGGCGGGTGCGGATGCCCGCCTGCCGTCAGGGCATCCTGGCCGGGGTGGTGCTGGCCTTCGCCCGGGCCCTGGGGGAATACGGCGCCACCAGCATGCTCATCGGCTACACGCCGGGGCGCACCGCCACCATCTCCACCACCGTCTACCAGCTGTGGCGCACCGGGGACGACGCCGGGGCGCTCTTCTGGGTGGGGGTGAATCTGGTCATCTCGGCGGCGGTGCTGCTCACCGTCAATCTGCTGGAACGCCCGGCGAAAGGAGGCCCCCGTTGAGCCTGCTGGTGGACATGGAAAAAGACCTGGGCGGCTTCCGGCTGCGGGTGCAGCTGGACACCGACGCCCCCCTCACCGGATTGCTAGGGGCTTCCGGCTCCGGCAAGAGCCTGACCCTGCGGTGCATCGCGGGCATCGAACGCCCCGACAAGGGCCGCATCCTGCTGGACGGCCGGGTGCTCTTTGACTCAGAACAGGGCATCGACCTGCCGCCCCGGCAGCGCCGGGTGGGAATGCTTTTCCAGCATTACGCCCTCTTCCCCACTATGACGGTGGCGGAAAACATCCGCTGCGGCGCCCGCAGCCGGGGCAGCCGCGCCGAACAGGACCGTATTGTCCGGGAAATGATGGCTCTCCTGCAGCTGGAGGGACTGGAAGCCCGGCGCCCGGCCCAGCTGTCCGGCGGGCAGGCCCAGCGGGTGGCCCTGGCCCGGATGCTGGCCGCCGACCCCCAGCTGCTCTTGCTGGATGAACCTTTCTCCGCCCTGGACGCCCATCTGCGGGACCGGCTGCAGCCCCAGCTGGGGGAACTGCTGCACCGGGTGGGACGGCAGGCGGTGCTGGTGACCCACAGCCGGGACGAAGCCTACCGGCTGTGCTCGGCCCTCTGCATTCTGGACAGCGGGCGCAGCCTGCGCACCGGCCCCACCCGGGCAGTCTTTGCCGACCCGGGCAGCGTGGCGGCGGCGCGGCTCACCGGCTGCAAGAATGTGGCCGCCGCCCGCCGGGTGGATGCCGCCACGGTGGAAGTGCCTGCCTGGGGCATCACGCTGCACACCGCCGGGCCGGTGCCGGAACGCCTGTGCGCCGTGGGGCTGCGGGCCCACGATTTCACCCCCGACGGGGCGGAAAACCGGTGGCCGGTGGTCTTTGCCGGGGCGATGGAGGAGCCTTTCCAGTGGTGCCTGCTCTTCCGCTATGCAGGGCAGGACCCCGGCAGCGAGCCGCTGTGGTGGCGGATGCCCAAGGACCGCAAACCGGCGGTGCCGCCCGAAGCGCTGGCCATCGACCCCGCCAAAATTTTGCTTTTGTGCGAACCGTAAAGGAGGCAATACCATGACCGTGGAATTCTGGGACCCCATTCTGGCGGCGCTGGCCCAGGGCCAGTCTGTCTGGCTCATCACGGTGGCGGCGGCCTGCGGCTCCACCCCCCAGCGCCCCGGCGCCATGATGGCGGTGGGGCCCGCCGGACGGCTGGCCGGGACCATCGGCGGCGGCGCCCTGGAATACCACTGCGTCCGCCAGGTCACCGGAGGGCAGGCAGTGCCGGGGGTACGGCATCTCTCGCTGGACGAAAGGGATCCCCACGGCGTGGGGATGGTCTGCGGCGGCAGTACCGATCTGCTGTTCACCCCGCTCACCGACCCGGCTCCCCTGCAGGCGGTCCGGGCGGGACTGCTCCGGCGGCAGGAGGCCCTGTTCTGCCTGCCCCTGGACGGCGGGGCCCCCTGTGTGGTGCCGCCGGAACACGGCGGTCAGCCCCACCGGCTGGAGCTGCCGCTGCTGGACCCCCGCCGGGTCTTTGTGATCGGCGGCGGCCATGTAGCCCGGGAAGTGGCCCGGCTGCTGGAACAGCTGGATTATCGGTATCTGGTGGCGGATGACCGGCCGGAATTTGCCGACGCGGCGTATTTCCCCGCCGCCGAGCAGGTGGTGTGCACCGGCTTTGAGGAACTGGGCAGTGCCTTTGCAGGGGCGCAGGCGCCCACAGCCCGGGATGCCGTCTGCATCATGACCCGGGGCCACGCCGGGGACGCCGCCGCCGTGCGATGGGCCCTGGACACCGAAGCCGGGTACATCGGCCTCATGGGCAGCCGCCGCAAGCGGGAGAAGCTCTTTGCCGATCTGGCCGCCGCGGGCTACCCCCATGGACCGGAACGGATCACCACCCCCATCGGCCTTGCCATCGGGGCGGTGACCCCCGCCGAGATCGCCGTGTCGGTCTGCGCCCAGCTCATCCAGTGGTTCCGGCAGGAAGGATAAAAACGCAGCGCGGGCACCGCCTTCCGGCGATGCCCGCGTGTTGTTCTGCCTGTCAGTGCCCGGCGTGGGCCACCAGCACCTCCACCACGGCGTAGATGCGTTCCCGCTCCGCCGCGGGCAGACGGCCCACCTTTTCCGCCAGCAGCGACTGCTTGACGGTATAGCCGCTGTCCACCACGTCGGTGAGCACCATGTCCGCCGAGATCTCCAGCGCGTTGAGGATGGCCACCAGCGTTTCCAGCGAGGGGGTCTTTTCCCCGCGCTCCACCATGCCCATATAGTTGGTGCTGACCCCCACGGCTTCGGCCAGGTCCTCCTGCCGCAGGTCCCGCTCCAGCCGGTACTGCCGGATGTTGCGCCCGATGGATGCCCAGTCCATAGTTGTCCCCTCCTGTCGAATTTTGTTTCCTTATTATACCAGCGGCGGGGACGGCACACAAGGGGGCGGGGCTTGTACGGCGGCGGCAAAGGGACTATAATCGGGGCAAAGGAGGTTTTGCCTTATGCTGCAGATCCGCAAATACCAGGAAGATCTCTATATCCTGGAGGACGACCGGGTCCGGCAGTTTTTGCTGCTGGGCCCCGACAAGGCCATCTTGCTGGACACCGGCTTTCCCGACAGCGAGACCCTGCCGGCGGTGCGTACCCTGACCGACAAGCCGGTGCAGGTCCTGCTGACCCACGGCGACTTTGACCACACGGGACGGCTGGACGATTTTGCCGAGGCCTGGCTCCACGAAAAGGACTGGCCGCTGGTGCACACCACCGCCCGGCTGCATCCCCTCCGGGAGGGGGATGTCTTCGCCTGCGGGGCGTTCCGGCTGGAGGTGGTGGAGATCCCCGGCCACACCCTGGGCAGCGTGGCTTTCCGGGACCGGGCAAGAGGACTGCTCTTCTCAGGGGATTCGGTACAGAAGGACGGACCCATCTATCTCTTCGGCCCCCACCGCAATGTTCCCCTCTATGTGGAGAGTGAGCGCAAACTGGCCGCCATGGCCGGGGACTTTGCCACGGTGTTCCCCTGCCACCACGACTGCCCCATCACCCCCGATTACATGGAAAAGAACCTGCGGGACGCCGAGGCGCTGCTGGCGGGCACGCTGTCCCATACCCCCACCCCCGGCATGCCCTGCGACACCTACCGGGGCCAGTGGACGGCCTTCTACTGCACCGAGGCCGACCGGCTGCGCCCCGCGCCGCAATAACAGTGCCCCACGGCGGTGCCTCCACTCCAATAATGCCATAACACGACGAAACCGGACCCTTTCAGGTCCGGTTTTTGCGTTGTTACTGTCCTGCCAGATACTCCTCGGCCATCTGGACGGCCACCGCGCCGTCCGCCACCGCCGTGACCACCTGGCGCAGGGGTTTGGTGCGCAGGTCCCCCGCGGCAAAGACGCCGGGCAGGCTGGTGCGGGTGGTCTCGTCGGCCAGGACGTACCCGCCCGGGTCCAGGGCCAGCTGGCCCTGGACCAGCTCGGTGGCAGGCTGCCGGCCGATGCTCACAAAGACCGCGTCGCAGGGCAGCTCGGTGACGGCGCCGGTGACGGTATCCCGTAGCCGCACGCCGGTGACCTTTTCCCCGTGGAGGATGGCTTCCACCGTGCTGTTCCAGTGGAATGTCACGTTGGGGGCCTTTTCCAGCGGCTCATGGTAGATTTTTGTGGCCCGCAGGGTGTCCCGCCGGTGAACGAGATGCACCTTCCCGGCAATGCGGCTGAGCAGCAGGGCGTCGGCCGCCGCCGTGTTGCCGCCGCCCACCACGACCACCGTCTTGCCCTTGTAGAACATGCCGTCGCAGGCCGCGCAGTAGGCCACGCCCCGGCCGATGAGCTCCGCCTCCTCGGGCAGGCCCAGCGTCCGCGGGTTGGCTCCCGTGGCCAGGATCACCGTGCGGGCGGTGAAGACTCCCTCGCTGGTGGTGAGGGTCTTGGGGTCGGCCGCCAGGTCCACCGATTCCACCTCGGTGTAGACCGTTTTGGCGCCGAACCGCTCCGCCTGGGCCTGCATGGTCTGGGCCAGGGTGAAGCCCTCCACCCCCTCGGGGTAGCCGGGATAGTTATCGATGGTCTCGGTGAGGGCCATCTGGCCTCCCGCCGAGAGTTTTTCCAGTACCAGGGTGTCCAGCCCGGCCCGCACGCCGTACAGCGCCGCGGTGTAGCCCGCCGGGCCGCCGCCCACTACGATCAGATCATACAGATGCCCTTGGGTCATCGCTGTGTCCTCCTTTGCCCCGGCCCTCGGCCGGGCGGGGCGTCCCGCCCCCTTGTGTTGGCCTTAGTATACCCGGCCGGGGGCGTCCCTTTCCGTGACGAGGTCACAAAAAGCCCCCGCATCCCGGTGGATGCGGGGGCTTTCCTATGTATGGGCTTCAGCGGCGGGGCTTGCTGGTGACGGCCAGCGCCAGCGTCACCGCCAGCACGGCGGCGGCCAGCACCGTGGACACAACTTCCATCTTGGTTCGTCTCCCTTCCCGTTCCCTGGCAGGATCTTTCCTGTATTGTAACGCGCGGGACGGCGCCGCTCCACCACGGAGCGGTAAAACCTGGGTGAAGTTTTGGTAAAACGGCACGCAAAAAGCCGGAAGGCAGTACCTTCCGGCCGGAAATCAAAATCACAGGATGGCCCGGACCTCTGCCTCGGGCACCACGCTGGTGATGCCGCCGTGGGTCTGGGTGGAAAGGCTGGCCGCGCAGCAGGCAAAGCGGGTGATGGTGCGCAGTTCCTCCACCGTCAGGGCCTCGGGGGCCTTGCCCAGGTGCAGGAACTGGCTCATGGCACTGCCGCCGAAGATGTCCCCGGCGCCCGTCGTGTCGATGACATGCAGTCCCGTGGGAGACGGCACCTCGCAGCTGCCGTTGGGGTTCGCCACATGGCAGCCCTTGGGACCCAGGGTGGCGTAGACCAGTTTCACGCCGTATTCGGTGAGAAGTTTCTGAGCGCCCGCCTCGGGAGAGAGGCCCCACAGGAATTCGATCTCCTCGTCGCTGATCTTCACAATATCCGCCTGGTGCAGGCCCCACTCCATCTGCTCCTTGGCAGCCTCGTCGCTGGGCCACAGGGGCTTGCGCAGGTTAGGGTCAAAGCTGATGAGCTTGCCCTGCTTTTTGGCGTAGGCCACCGCGTCCCGGGTGGCCGAGCGGGCGGGTTCGCTGGTGAGGCTCAGGGTCCCGAAATGGAAGACCTTGCAGTCCTCCAGCAGGGCGGTGTTGACCTCCTCGCTGCGCAGGCAGGTGTCGGCGCCGGGCTTGCGGGCAAAGCTGAAGGACCGGTTGCCGGTGGCGTCCAACGTCACAAAGGCAAGGGTGGTGAAGACCGCCGGGTCGATGATCAAACCGGTGGTATCGATGCCGATTTTGTCCAGCGTGCCTTTGAGCAGATGGCCGAAGGTATCATCCCCCACCTTGCCGATGAGGCCGGTGGTGCAGCCGTACTTCTGCAGCGCCGCCAGGAAGTTGCCGGGGGCGCCGCCGGGCTGGGCTTTCAGGGTGGGATAGCCCGCCTCGTCGGTGGAAACAGGGGCAAAATCAATGAGCAGTTCGCCCAGGGCGACTACGTCTTTCATAGGGTTCTCCTTTCACAGCGCCAGATCGTAGAGCTGCAGGTCCATCCGGGCCCGGCCCCGGGCAAAGAAGAGGATGCCGTCCGCTTCCGGTGCCGCATTGTACAGCGTCATGCTGGCCACCTGCTGCCCGTCCTGGAGGAAGAATTCCGCCGAGTAGCGGTCCAGCACCATCCGCAGACGCAGGGTATCCCCCACAGGGAAGAGCAGCGGGGTCTCCCGCAGTTCCAGGGCGTCCCGGAATCCGCCGGCGTGGCGGCGGTCCAGCCGCAGCAGGCCGTCGTCCAGGTCGAAGCGGATCTCCGCCCAGCGGTCCTGCCCGCAGGCAAACCGCACGCCGAACCGCGGTGCCTCGTGCACGTCCACCGTGAGTTCGCAGTCCAGCACCCGGCCGTGCACCCCCTCCAGCGCCAGGGGCTGGCCGTCCACCTCCACGCTGCGGTGTTCGGTGCGCAGCCGCCGCACAGCGTCCAGCTCCGCCACGGGGCGCTGGCAGAGGGTCTCCCCTTTCCAGAACAGCTCCCGGGGCAGGCTCATCTGGCCGTACCAGGGGGCGCCCTCCGGCGGGTAGCAGTGATCCCAGTTCTGCATCCAGCCGATGAGCACCCGCCGTCCGTCGGGGGTCTCCAGCGTCTGGGGGGCGTAGAAATCCAGGCCGCTGTCCAGGGGCCGGTCGGCCCGGCGCACAAAGGGGGTGCCGGGGCCGTTCCAGTCCCCGATCAGCGCCGCTGTATCGTTGCCGCAGTGGTAGCGGTCGTCCGCCGCCTGGTGGACGAACTGGGGCGATACCACCAGCACCGTGCGGCCCTCCAGCGTGAAGAGGCCGGGGCATTCCCACATGCTGCCCAGACTGCCGTCATTTTCCGCCAGTACCTGGACAAACTCCCACTTGGCGGCGGGGTCTTCGGGGCGGGGGTTGCGGTAGAGCAGCAGCCGTCCGTGGCCGTTGAACCCCCGGCCGCCCAGCAGCATATAGAGCATGCCGTCCTGCCGGAACAGGAAGGGGTCCCGGAAATCCTTCCGGGAGGCACCGGCGGGCTGTTCGTCACAGGAGATCACCGGGGCGGCGGCCTTCTGATAATCCACCCCGTCCCCCACGGCCAGGCACTGCTGCTGGATCTCGGCCGATCCTTCCGGCATGACGCCGGTGTAGAGCAGCAGCTGGCGGCCCTGCCATTCGATGGCACCGCCGGAGAAGCAGCCGTTGCGGTCAAAGGGGGCGTCGGGGGCCAGGGCGCAGGGGCGGTCCTGCCAGTGCAGGAAGTCGGTGGTGACGGTGTGGCCCCAGTGCATGGGGCCCCAGGTGTTGCTGTAGGGGTGGTACTGGTAGAACAGATGGTACTGTCCGCCGAAGCAGGACCAGCCGTTGGGGTCGTTGCACCAGCCCACCGGCGGCACGGCGTGGAAAAGAGGGCGCCGTTCAGCGGGGGTGCGGTGCTGCGCCTCGTAGGCACGGGCGCGGGACAGGGTGTTGACTTGTTCCATAGTCGATCTCTCCGTAACAAAAGGCGCCTGCCGTGCCGGATCGCACAGCAGGCCGCCATTTTTTGTTAACCGTTCATGCTGGCAAAGTAGTTGTCCAGCCCGGTCTGCTTGAGCTGCAGCAGTTCCTGCAGATTCATCTCGTTGAGTTTGGCAATGTAGGCATCCCACTCGGCTTCGGCGCCGCCGTTCATGATCCAGGTGGCCTTCTGGCTCTCGGCATAGGGCTTCAGGTCGGTCTCGATCTGGGTGATGCGGTCGGTGGTGTCGATGTCAAAGAAGATGGGCGGGTAGTCGTATTCGCTCTCCATGGCGGGGGCAAACTCGCTCTGGATCACGTCCAGACGCAGCTTGGCGTCGTCCGGCATGGTGGTGTAGGTGCCGTAGTAGCTGTCCAGCACCGCCAGAGGGCCGCCCAGGTTGGTCTTCATCCGCAGTTCGTAGGGCACTACGCCGGCGGGGACCGCCAGATGCTGCAGGGTGCCGTCGTCCTTCATCTCAAAGATGTTGTCCTGGGTGGTGTCGCCGTAGGTGCCCCAGTTGTCCTGCACCGACTGGATGGGATCGTAGAGCTGGTCGATCCACTTGGCGGTGAGCGCCGGGTTGGGGTTGGTGCCGGTGATGACACAGCGGCCGATCTCAAAGCCCATGGCGTTCTGCCGGGTGACGGCCTGTTCGCCGTCGGCGTTCTTCAGCGGGGGCAGGGCCACGTAGTTGTCGGGGGTGCCGGCGCTGGTGTTGTCCCATGCCATGAAGAGGCCGTAGCGGTCGCTGGCCGCCTTGGAAACGTAGGTGTTGTAGTCCTGGGTGAAGACTTCGGGGTCAATGAGGCCCTCGGCATAGAGGTTGTGCAGCCATTCCAGACCGGGGATGATGCCCTCGTCGGCCAGGGTGTAGACCACCTGCTTGTCGTTGGTGACCACGTAGTGGTCGGCGTTGTCGCCGTAGCCGAAGGCGCTGAGCAGCACGCCCACGTCCTCATTGCCGCCGTTCATGACGAAGGAGAGGGGCAGGCTGTCGGGATGGGCCTGCTTGAAGGCGCGGAGCACCTCGGTGAGTTCGTCGGGGGTGGTGGGCATATCCAGGCCCAGCTCATCCAGCCAGGCTTTGTTGATCCAGGGAATGCCGCCGATGGACTGGATGGACTCCTTGCCGCTGCCCAGTTCCTCGATCCAGGGGAAGGAGTAGATGTGGCCGTCGGGGGCGGTGATCAGGGTGCGGTATTCGGGATTTTCGTCCAGGACCTTTTTCAGGTTGGGCATGTACTGGTCGATGAGGTCATCCACCGCGATGATGGTGCCGTCCTTGGCGTAGCGCAGCAGGTCGTACTGGCTCATCTGGGCGTCGAAGACCATGTCGGGCAGGTCCTTCTTGGCCAGGGCCAGCTGCTTTTTCTCGCCGAACTGGTCGTCCACGTAGACCGTCCAGTCGATGTGGACGTTGGTGGCCTGTTCCAGACGCTGGGCGATCAGACGGTCGTTGATCTCCTGCCCGGCAAAGGAGGGCTCATGGGTCAGGGCCGTGAAGGTGACGGTCTCGCTCAGGGGGAAGGACGCCGAAGCGGCATCCACCGACGCCGCGGCGTTGTTGCTGCCCGAACCGCAGCCGGCCAGCGTACCCAGCGCCATGGCGGCGGCACCGGCCAGCGCCAGTGCCCGTTTGGAAATGGATTTCATATGCGTTTCTCCTTTTCTTTTGTGTAGAGGGGTGTACGGATCAGAACCGGCTCCCGGGGTGTGCCGCCGGGGGCAGAGAGACAAAGAATACGGGAAAAGGGTGCGCAGCCGAGCCTCTTGCGGTGCCCGAATCGTGCGGCGCACCTTGGGGCGGCGCTTGCACTCTTCGACCGCTGCGCCTAACATTTTCCCCTGCATCCGCCGCAGGCGGCGGGGAAAATGTTAGCCTTTAACCGATCCCAGCATGACGCCCTTCTCGAAGTATTTCTGGAAGAAGGGGTACATGACCAGCAGCGGCACGCTGGAGACCACGATGGTGGAGTACTTCAGCTGCTCGGCGATCTTGGCCATCATGGCGGCGTTCTGGGCATCGGCCACCATGCCGGGGCGCGGGGTGTTCTGCACCAGGATGGACCGGATGACCAGCTGCAAAGGCTGCAGGGACTGGTCTTCCAGGTAGATCATGGCGTCAAAGTAGCTGTTCCACATGCCCACGAACTGGTAGAGCACCAGCACCGCGATGATGGGCTTGCAGACGGGGATCAGGATGCGGAAGAAATACTGCAGTTCCGAAGCGCCGTCCAGGGCCGCGGCCTCGTGGAGTTCCAGGGGGATGGACTTATAGTAGGTGCGGGCCAGGATGATGTTCCACACGTTCACGGCGCCGGGCAGGATCAAAGCCAGGGGGCTGTTGATGAGGTTCAGGTTGGACACCAGCAAATAGGTGGGCATCAGGCCGCCGCCGAAGAACATCGTGATGAGGAAGAAAGTGTTGATGGCACTGCGTCCCACGAACTGGGGCAGGCTCAGCGGGTAGGCCGCCAGCAGGCAGATGATGGTGGAGAACACCGCAAACACCGTGGAATAGAGGAAGGAATTGAGGAAGCCCCGGCCGATCATCTCGTCCTGGAAGACGCGGCGATAGCCTTCAAGGGTCCAGTCCTCCGGCAGGAAGCTGATGCCCTGGTTGGTGAGCACCACCGGGTCGATGAAGGAGGCCAGCACCACATAGATCAGCGGGATGAGCACCGCCAGTGAGAAGAGGGCCAGCAAAATGTAACCGCACCACAGGACCATCTTGTCCTTGCGGGTGTAAAACTGTCTGGATTCCATGCTCCGTGCTCCTTTCTTACAGACCTTCGCCGTCGTTGAGCTTGCTGACGATGGCGTTGACGGCCAAGAGCAGCACCACGTTGATGACCGCGTTGAAGAGGCCCACCGCCGTGGAGTAGCCGTAGTCGCCGATCTCCAGGCCCAGGCGATAGACGTAGGTGGGGATGATCTCGGAGGCCGCGCGGTTCAGGTCGGTCTGCAGGGCCAGGGCCTTTTCAAAGCCGATGTTCATGATCTGGCCGGCGGACAGGATGAACTGGATGACCATGATGGGTTTGAGGGTGGGGATATCCACGTTCCAGATCTGCTGCAGGAGGCTGGCGCCGTCAATGTTGCAGGCATCCACCAGGTCGCCGCTGACGCCGGAGAGCGCCGCCGTGTAGATGATGGAGGCCCAGCCGGCGCCCTGCCAGATGCCGCTGATGATGTAGATGGGCCGGAAGGCTGCGGGGTCGGTCATGAGGTTGGACTGGGTGCCCAGCGCCGCATTGATGGGCCCCACCGGGGAGAGGAAGGCGATGATCATACCGGCCAGAACGATGACCGAGATGAAGTTGGGGGCGTAGATCAGCAGCTGGATCTTTTTGCGGATGCCCACCCGCCGCACGCGGGAGAGCAGGATCGCCAGGATGATGGGCGGGAAGAAGCCCCACAGCAGGCCGTAGACGCTGAGCTTCAGGGTGTTGGCCATGAGGCGGGGGAACTCGGTGGAGGAAAGGAACCGCTGGAAGTTCTCGAACCAGATCCAGTCGCTGCCGAAGATGCCCAGACGGTTGTTGTAATCCTCAAACGCGATGGCCAGGCCGCCCATGGGCACGTATTTGAAGATCAGCGTCAGCAGCACCGCCGGCAGCGCGAAGAACACGTAGAGCTGCCAGTTGTTTTTGATGTAGACCAGCTTTTTATGGCGGGTCTCGGCATCAGGAAGTTTTGGTAGGCTCATGATCTCATCTCCTATTTTACATTTGCACACCAATCATTTACGTTTTGTAACCTTCTGTGTTTACTATACGCCAACTTTTTCCCCTTGTCAACGGAAAAACCGGCGTCAAAGTGCGATTTGTAGGCTTACACAAGGCGGGCACGCCGGAGTTGTGCAAATGTGAAAATGTGAATTTACAAAAGTTTACACTCTTGTGCTTTTGCATTTTTGCGCTATAATAAAGGTAATGAAACCAGTACAAGGAGGGACCATCCCATGGCCGCCAAGAAGATCACCATGCAGGACATTGCCGATGCCTGCGGACTTTCCCGCAACACGGTATCCAAGGTATTCAACGGCCGGGGCAGCGTGCCGGAGACCACCCGCCAGCAGGTGCTGGAAAAAGCCCGGGGCATGGGCTACCGTCTGCTGCCGGAAAATGCCGACCAGCCCGCCGTACAGGGGCGCAGCATCGCGCTGCTGACCCTCTGCATGCCGGGACGCAACCACTACGGTTCCAACTTCATCTCCAGCTTTGCCAACCGGATGAGCCGGGCGGGCTACACCCTGATGATCTACGAGATCCAGCCCGACGAGCACCGGGACTGCCGTCTGCCCGCCAACTTCGTGCTGGAAAACACGGCGGGCATCCTCTGCATCGAGATGTTCGACCGCCGCTACACCGAGTTCATCGGCCGGCTGGGGCTGCCGGTGATCTTCTCGGACACCTACGCCCGGGCGGATTTTTCCGCCATGGCGGGGGATTTCATCTCCATGGAGAACACCACCAGTTCCATCGCCATGACCAACCATCTGATCCAGTGCGGCGCCCGGCGGCTGGGCTTTGTGGGGGACCACACCCACTGCAACAGCTTTTACGAGCGGTTCAACGGCTTCCGCACGGCGGTGGCCCGGGCCGGGCTGACGCTGGACCCCCAGCTCTGCATCGTGGCGCCCAACAGCGCCCCCTACGGCGAGACCGCCTGGCTGGTGGAGCAGCTCCAGGCCATGCCCCGGCTGCCCGACGCCTTCGTCTGCGCCAACGATTACCTGGCCGTCCATCTGATGAAGGCGCTGAAACATCTGCAGCTGCGCATCCCCGAGGACATCATGGTGGCGGGCTTCGACGATTCGCCGGAGGCCACCGTCACCGAACCGCCCCTGACCACCGTGCGCATCGCCAGCGGTGAGATGGGCTTCATCGCGGCGGGCATCCTGCTGGACCGCATCCAGCGCCCTGCCCTGCCCTACCGCTGCTGCTACATCCAGACCACCCCCGTCTGGCGGGCCACCACCCGGTAATTTCTTTTTTGCTGCACAACGCCCCCGGCAAAGATTGGGCCGGGGGCGTTGTTTTATCCTGCCGGACGCGCAAAAAGCCCGGCGGGCGCAGAGCGTCCGCCGGGCCAGTATACAACACCTTGCAGCAATGTATGGTTATTGCAGGATATTCTCGAAGCAGTCTTTCAGGATGGTATAGTAGTTCTGCTCCTCCTGAAGCTTCTGGCTGTGCCCGGAAAGGGCGTTGAAGATGCCCTGGGTCACAGAGCCGCCGTGTGCCTTGTTGTCCCGGGCAAAGTTCTTGCTTCCGCCAACCTTGAAAACATCCATGAACGCATACTTGCCCTGGTGCGTAATACGGATGAGGAACTGAAGATAATCCGTAGCATGATCCGGGTTGTACAGGACCAGGATATCCTCCGTCTGCTTGCTGAGGAAGCCGCCGGTCTTCAGCGTATCGTTGCGGAAGGCCACGGGGATGCCGTTGGAATCGCACTCGTTCTGCAGAGCATTCTGCAGTGCGATCAGGTTCACGCCATCGCCATTGGGGAAACGGACACGGTTGACAAACCGAAAATCGTCATTCAGATCCTTAGAAGTATAAGCCATAACTATAATTCCTCCCTTGTATATTCACAACTTTCTGCAAGGCGAATGTATCAAAATAAGATTTATTGCAGGCCCGTCCTGCGCACTTCATTGCTGGCCGACTCGTAATTTTTCTCGTAGCCGTGCTTGCCGAAGAAGCCGCTGACCTTTTCTGCGTCAAGGACCATCTGGCGCAGTTCCTGTTCAACGCGGACCTCGGACGGTTCCTCGGGATTTTCCAGCTCTGCCAGCCGGGGCAGCCGCTCCTTGACGAAATCCAGCTGCCGGCGGTTGAGGATCAGGTGCCGTCCCGAGGAACGGTTATAGGAAATATTGTGGTAGATGTGATCCCGCAGGCAGTCGAAGTAGACCTTCCGGGAAAAGGATGTACGCTGGCCGCCTTCCTTCCAGTAGGCCATCTCCACCGTATCCACGGCTTCCTGGGTGCGGCCCATCTCCCGGAACGTTTCCGCCCGCTCGTACTGGTAGCGGTCGCTGGCGGGGTCCAGTTCCCCCGCTTTGGCGAAGCAGTGCAGCGCGTCCTCCATCTGCTGGTGGCGCAGATACAGGAACCCCAGCACCTCATAGGGGCCCTCGGTCTCCCGCAGGCGCAGGGACTGCCACAGGCATTTTTCCGCTTCGGTATCATTGCGCTGGTCGTTGTAGGCGTCCCCCAGCACATACCAGGCCAGCCAGTTCTGGGGCTGTGCCTGGATCACCCGCTGGGCCAGGTTGACAAGGCTCAGCAGGTCGCCGTTGTTGCGGAAGATATCCGCCTGTTCCACCCAGGCATCGGGATCTTCCTGGCTTCCGCCGGCGGGCGGCGCCTCACCGGGATCCGGCTGTGCCAGCTGCCCGTCGTATGCCGCCCGGGCCTGGGCGTCCAGCAGCACCTTCTCCGCCTCGGCGATGTTCCGTACCCGCTGTTCCGCTTCGGCACGGATGTCGGCGTTGGGATTGGTGGTCCGGGCATTCCAGGTCCGGCGCATCTTTCTCACCGCCGCCCGGATCTCCTCCTCCGAGGCAGTGGGGGCGATCTCCAGCAATTCGTAATAATTCGTCAAACTCCAGTACCCCTTTTCTTTATGTTGTGCGGGCAGTCCCGCCGGTTACACGTTTTCTTCCAGCGGGGTCCGTATCCCCTGCCGGTAGGCTTCCAGGTGGCGGGAATATCCCACAGAGGAATCCGCATACAGCACGCCGCCGTCATCCCCGATGATCAGCGAGCCCCCGCCCTTTTCCGGAATGCTGAAGTACAGCGCCGGCAGCCCCGGGACCGGGGCGCAGCAATGTTCCAGCCTGTCCGCCGGCACCTCCAGCAGCCGGGCGGCCAGTGCGATCTTCTCGGCTTTTGTCATACCATCCTCCTTACAGCAGGGCGCACCATTCGCTCACCATGACGTAGTCATGGGGCCATTCCAGGATCTCGCCGCTCTGGCCGTCCAGCGTGTGGAACTGTTCCCCGTCGAAGAGGACGTTGAACCAGTGCCCTGCCTGGGGCAGCCCGTCGATCGAGGGCTCGCGGTTGATCCCCACGATAAGGTGGGAACCGGGGCCGAGGCGGCGCAGGTGATTTTCGATCTGTTCCACCGGCAGGTAGACACACCGCTTGCCGGTGGCTGCTTCCATACCGCGGTCGCTGCCCACATTGACCTGGGAGGCCACCGGCGCCCCGTTGCCCGAGAGCCGTGCCTCCACCGCCAGGGCGCAGGAACCGCAGTTGAAACGGTAGGGATTGCGATCGGGCAGGAAGAAGGGGTTGCGGTAGTTGGGATTGATCTCGGTGATCCATCCGCCGGCATCCTCCAGGCAGAAGGCGCCGTAGGCGTTGGCCAGGCTGTCGAACCCGTAGGCGCCCTCCGCCCCCGCCACCCGGTAGGGATAGGGTTCCGGCGGCGCGCCCCCCTGGCCGGTGGCCTGGTCCAGCAGAGCCGACTCGTAGGCCAGCATCCGGCTCCGTTCCCGCTGCAGGAAGCGGTCCAGCAGGGGCGTGTCGGCGATGCCCCGGTCCAGCAGGGCCTGCCGGTAGTTGCCGATCACCTCATCGGTGTTCTGCAGGGTCGTCTTCCAGAGGTTTCCCGCTTCCTCCGCGCTGAGGCGGCGCACCGGTCCCGGCGGACTGTCCGCCGCCGTCACCGCCGTCACGGCGGCCACGGTGGCCGCGGCGCCCGCCGGCATACCGCCCCGGGCTGCTGCCCACTGTTCCAGCAAGACGCGGGCCTGTTCCAGAATGGCCGCGCACTGACGCAGCGTTCCGGCAGACTGCTCCAGCAGGGAGAGGATGGCCCCGTACTGGGAGGCCGCTGTTCCCTGGATCCCCGCCTGCACCATCTGGGTGCAGCGGGTACAGTCCGCCGCCGTCTGCAGCAGCAGTGCCTGCCCCTGCTCCAGCTGGTTCCGGACTGCCAGCACGGTCTGGAAAACCTCCGCCATACCGGCCATGCCATTCACCTCCTGTGCCCGTGGACCTCCTCATCGGGTTCCGGCTCCGCGCCGAAGGACATCACATGTCCGGCCACCGGGGGCGGTGTGCCCGCACCGGCGGCACCGGCGATCCAGTCGTTGGCGATCCCGATGCAGGCGTCCAGCGATGCCTGCATCTGCTGCACCGCGGTGATGGCGCTGCGCACCGCCACCAGACAGTCCCGGATCTCCGGTCCGGCGCTGCCGCCGGCCTGGTCAATGATCACCGAGACATCCTGGGCGAGCTGCCGCTGCCAGGCCACGCTGCCCTGCCGGGTCTGTTCCAGGCTCCGGGTGACAAGCTCCACGCTTGCCACGATTTCCGTCAACTGGCTCATCGCGCATCACGCCTTGGAGACCCAATCCCTGGCTTTGCCCGCCGCCGCGTTCAGCTGCACGGAGGCCGCTTTCACCGACTGCATGGCCTGCTGCAGGGCATCTACCATCTGCCGGTCCTCATTGGAGGCCGTGCCGCCGATGGCGCTGCTGATCGTCCCGATCTGCTGCTGCAGCGTGCTGGAAAAGGAATTCATGGCGGCGGCCGTCTGGGTGATGTTGGTGGCGACCTGATTGATCTGGGCTTTCAACTGGCTGAGTTGTGACATACTGCATCCTCCTGTTGTATCAGTTTCCGGCGAGGAAATCCATCATCCGGCGGAAAACGCTCCGGTTGGCGCGCTCCAACTCCCGGCGGTAGGCTTCCTCGGCTTGCAAACGCTGTTCTTCCTCCCGGCGGCGCTGTTCTTCCTCTTCCCGGCGGCGTGCTTCCTCCAGCCGCCGCTGTTCCGCCTGCGCCGCCTCGATCTCCTGGCGCTTTTTTTCCAGGGCCTCCTGCTTTTTTTCGTCAAAGAAGGTTTTCATTCCGGCGGCACAGCGGTTCTGCGCCGCCAGGGCGTCCCGCACCGTCAGCGGGTTGGGCTGCGGGACGGGACGGGATACCGCCACGCCGAACAGCACCTGGCAGGTGCTGGCCACCTCGTTGAACTGCCCGAAGGCATCCTGACCGATGCGGTCCAGTTCTTCCAGCTGCCGGGTCAGTTCCTGTTCACTCCGGCCGGTCCGGGCCTGGATGTCCGCACGGCACTGCTCCTGTGCCTGCAGCAGCTGTTCCGGTACTTCGGCCAGGCCGCGGATGGTCGCGGCGTAGGCGTTGTAATCAAATTGGCTCATTCCCAAACCACCGCCTCCAGTTTTCCCGTATCCCGCATGGTGCAGGGCGACATGGGGATCAGCGTCAGGTCGGCCTGCAGGTCGGTAGCGTCATGCAGCAGCGCCCGGTGGGCCGCACCGTTCCAGCTCACGAAAGGCCCCAGCACATCCTTGGAGGTGGCGTCGTCCAGCCGCAGCAGGATCTTGGTATCGATGTATCCGTCGCCGTTGAACCCGATGTGCTCGCGGTACATGGCCACGTTGGACCACCACGCGATGAGGTGCACGCCCCGGGGCGGGCCGTTCTTCAGCAGGTCCTGCAGGGCGCTGGCGCCGGTGACCACATTGAAGGGGTCGTCCCCCACCGCATCGGCCATGCCGGGACAGCGGTCCATGCCCAGGGCCAGGATGTAGCAGGCTTCCCCGGTGGGCGGCTGCTTGAGTTCCGCGGCCATCTGCACGAAGAAGGCCGGCGCCTGCCGGGGCTCCACCTCCTCCACCGGAAGGCCGAAGCGCTCCATGGTGTGCAGCCACTGTTCCAGGCCGTTGTGCCGGGCCACGCCGGGTTCCAGGCCGTTGATGAGGACGAACCGCGCATCCCCCTGGGGGTGCTGCAGCGCCAGCGAGATGGCCATGTTCTCGATGAGGCCCACGGCATAGTTGGGCGGCAGGGCATCGGCGGCCTTTTTCTCGCCGTCGCCGGAGCCCAGGATGGCCACGTTGCGGCCGGCATCGGAGGACATCCGCACCGCCGCCACCTTGCGGCTCACCGAGATGATCTGCCCGCAGACCAGCATGGGCGGCGCGCCGCCCTGCAGCACGTTGCTGCGCCAGCTGCGGATATCCCGGACCGCATCGCTGAGATGGAATTCATCGTTCTTGCTGAAGACCATGGGGATATGGTTTTCGGCGTCCGGGCGGCTGCACCAGCTCTTGCGCAGCGCCAGCATGGCGTCCGGGTCGGCGTAGGCCACCGAGAATTTGCGGTTGGAATCCAGGGCGCCGTAGTTGACGTTGATCACCGCCTCGCCGCGCACCCGCAGGCGGGCGGCAGCATCGTTGCCCTGGACAAAGGTGGCGTAGGATTCCTGCAGCGTGTTCTGCAGGGCGATGCGCACCGGGAATGCCGGATAGATCTGGTCTTCCCGGCCCATCAGCGCCGCCCCGTGGGCGACAGTCTGGGAGGCCAGCACCATATGGATGCCGCAGGCACGGCCCTGGCGGACGATATTCTCGATGAGTTCGGCGGCGCGGCGGCCCAGATCATCGGCCACCTCCACCAGTTTCTGGTATTCGTCGATGAGGATCACGATGCGCGGCATGGGATCCTCCGGCCGCTTGGCCCGGTAGGCCACCAGGGAACTGGCCTCCACGCTGTTCATCCGCAGGGCCCGGTTCTGGCGTTCGGCCTCGATATGGGCCAGCGCCGCCACGCCGAAGTCCCGGGCGCTTTCCAGGCCCAGCACCCGGGCGTGGGGCAGCCAGGAACGCTGGGGCGAATAGGAATAGGGTTTGAAGGTCAGGCCGTCCTTGAAGTCCAGCAGGTACAGTTCCAGTTCCCGGGGACTGTAGCGGCAGCACATGCTGTGGATCATGACCTCCAGCAGGTTGGACTTGCCTTTGCCCGGGGCGCCGGTGATGAGCACGTTGTGCAGCTGGGTGTTCTTGTCGCCCAGGCGCAGGGTAACGGTCTCCAGGCCCACCTTGCCCAGGCTGCAGTCGATGCCCTCCGCCGTGGACCCGGTCCAGCAGTTGCGGGTATCCTCGATGCTGTCGAAGGGGATGGTCACCACCGAGGTCTTCTCCGACCGGGCGGTGTAGTCTGCCAGGAAAGCGTCCGCCTCCCGGGCCTCCCAGGGGGTGAAGGTCATCTCCAGGGTGGGATAGCTGCCGGGGATCCAGCTGCCGCCGGACTGTCGGCTGATGACCTGGGCCTTGGGCAGCAGGGCGGCGGCATCCCGCAGATGTCCGGGATCCACCGCGAACAGGAAGGCACAGCCCGCACGCACGCCGTTCTCCGCCGCACGCAGCAGCTGTTTGCGCAGGGACTCGTTTTTCAGCCAGTCCCGGCCGGCCACCACGTAGAGCCGCAGCTGCCCCACCGCCTGCTGGGCTTTGGTGCGCAGTTCCAGCAGCGAGGCATACCGGCCTTTCAGCAGACCGTCGGTGGCCACGATCTCCCGGGAGAGGGTCTCCAGTTCACCGGAGAAGTGTTCCGGCGTGGCCAGCATGGTGTACTGCTCCAGTTCCGAGAAGCAGGAAAATGTATTTTTCAGTTCGGGGTTGTAGACGCAGACCCGGATCTGACCGGGGGCCGTCTGGTCCAGCACGCTGAAGATCAGGCTGCGCAGCGCGGGGAAAAGGTCCTCCTCCGGGGCGGCCAGCAGCAGGTTCCCGTGCCCCAGGAAGGGCAGCAGGAAGGGGGCCGCGGCGTCCTGACTGAGCTGCCGGAAGTGGAGCGTGCCCACCCGCAGGTATTCCGCCGCCTGGAGAATGGGCTGTTCCGTGCCGCCGCTTCCCGCCAGCTGCCCCTGCAGCTGCTGCACCAGGGCGGAGCAGCGCTGCCGCGCCTGCTGCTGTACGGCGGCGATCCGGCTGTCCAGTGCCTGGGCGGCGCTTTCCCGCAGCTGACGGCGGCGGCTGAGGAGCTTCTTTTTCTCCCGCTCCACCGCAAACTGCGTGCGCCCGCAGGCCTGGCAGAATTCAGTATACTGTTTTTGGATGTCCTGCCGTTCCACAGGCTTTGCCCCCCTCTCCCCTTTTGTCAGCGGGCCACCACCACTTCCGCCGGGCGGATCACCTTGTCCCCCCGCCGGTATCCCTGGCGGATGACCTGGGTGATGGTGTTGACCGGATGCGCCTCGCTGGCCGGCACCACCGAAAGACAGCTGTGGATCCGCGGATCGAACTGCTCCAGCTGCTCGATCTGCTCGATGCCCCGCCGGGCCAGGATCTCCAGCAGTTCCTCCAGCACCGAATCGGTGAAGGCATCGCTCTGGGTGCGGTTGTAGATCCGGTCGCACAGCAGGATGAGCTCTTTCACAAAAGCCAGGATGCGCTCATCCTCCGCCGAGCGGATCAGCAGGGTATTGGACTGGGCCAATTTTTCCAGCGCGGCGTTCTTGGTCTTGTCGTCCATGAGCCGCCGGGCAAACAGGTCCCGCAGCTGCGTCACCTCGGTAAAGACTTCGTCCAGGGTATGCTGCGAAGCTGTTTCGGCCATATCGGGCACCTCCCCCGTACTTCTCAGCCGATGGGCATGCTGTCCATCCGCCGGATGGCGTTTTCCACCGTTTCCTCGTCCATGTTCAGGGCGCGGTCGATCTCAAAAGTGCCCACCGTCCGGCGGGCGGTATCGTCAAAGAGTTCCACATAGACGGTCTGGTCGATATCGTAGGCATAGAACACCGTGAAGGGTGCCCCTTTGGGATAGGCCGGGATGGGGATATCCTTGCTGCCGATGACCACCGCGTACCGGACATCGCTGTCCTCCCCCTGGGTCACCCGCACGAAAATGCTGGACTGGTTGTCCTGCACCGTCATGGCGTGGCGCTCCCCCTTGGTGGGGATCTTGGCGTTCTTGGGGATGACCACGAAGTTTTCCTCCTGGTCGTTGTCGTTGAGAAGGATCACCCCCAGGGCCTGGGAGGTCACGTCCGAGATGGTCAGCACCATATCCCCGGCGGGGGCCGGCACCAGATCGCCGCTTCCTTGCGCCGGTCCGTCCTCCGCCTTCTCCTGCTCGCAGACATAGGCCTGGATGGCGGCCCCCAGGGCCACCGCTTCGTCAGGGTTCACGTTCAGCTCCGGCTGCTTGCCGGAGATCTGCCGCACCATGTTGCGCACCATGGGCATCCGGGTAGAGCCGCCGATGAGCAGCAGATGGTCGATGTCCGCCCACAGCTTGCCTGCGGCCTCCATCACATCCTCCACCAGTTCCTGGGTGGTGCGCAGCAGGTCCCGGGTGAGTTCCTCGAACTGTTCCCGGGTGATGCGCACCCGGTACTGCTTGCCCCGCACCGACAGGATGATGTTGGCCTGCTGAATGGTGCTCAGGCTCTTTTTGGCCAGCTCGGATTTTTCCCGGATCTCAGCCACCAGGGCGTCGTCCAGCGAAAGGTCGCTGCCCGCCCCCTGCTTTTCCAGCTCCTCCATGACATAGTTGGCAATGCGGTTGTCGAAGTCGAAGCCGCCCAGATTGCGGTTTCCGTCGGTAGCCAGCACATCGAAGGTGCCGTCCCGGATCTCCATGATCGTCACGTCGAAGGTGCCGCCGCCCAGGTCGTACACCAGCACCGTGCCGTTGCTTTCGTAGTTGAGGCCGTAGGAGATGGCCGCCGCCGTGGGTTCGTTGAGCACCCGCAGCACGTTGAGCCCCGCAATGCGCCCGGCCTGACGGGTGGCTACCCGCCGGGTATCGTCAAAGTAGGCCGGTACCGTGATCACCGCATCGGTGACCTCCTCCCCCAGGGCCAGCTCGGCATCATTCTTCAGCTTTTTCAGGATGATGGCCGAGATCTCCTCCGCTGTGTAGACGTTGCCGCTGGTGGATTCAAACCGCCAGCCGGGATCCCCCATCTGCCGCTTGACAAACTGCACCACATCCAGCGGCGAGGTGGCCGCCGAATGTTTGGCCATATCCCCCACCAGCGGCTCGTCGCCGCCGTTGCCCACATCGGGGAACAGCACCACCGACGGGGTGATGTTCTGCCCCTCGCTGTTGGGCAGGATGGCCGGTTTGCCGTCCGGCTGCAGCACCGCTACCGCCGAATAGGTGGTCCCCAGGTCAATTCCGATCGCTCGTCCCATACTTGCCGCCTCCCGCAACAAACTTCAGCTGTTGAACTTGATGAACAGATCCGCCGGAAACACATGCAGCCCTTCGATCATCTCCCGGGTGGAACGGATCTCGTGGAAGAGGAACACCAGGGAAAGATAGGTGCACCAGGACATGTGCCGCTTGCCCGATTCCAACCCGCTGTAGGTCTGCCGGGAGATCCCCAGCAGATTGGCCAGCTCCTCCTGCGAAATATCTGCCTTGGCCCGCAGCGCCGCCAGATTTTCCTGCAGGACGGCAATGCTGACCTTCTGATAATTTTCCGACACCGACCATTTTTCCCGAATCACCGAATCACCTGCCATCTCCCCGGCGGATCTTCACCGAAGCGCCTCTTGTATCGTTATATTAGATATAATTATCTTACAATTTGTCAACATATCTGTCAATATGTATATTCAATTTCCATTCCACCCGACCCAAAATTCTTCTAACGTACGGTGATTTTTTTTGCACATTCACCACAGCAAAAGCCCTCCGGCTGTTTCAGCCGGAGGGCTTTTTGGCTTTTGGGAATGAAAACTCAGATCTGCAGGGCAGCTTCCAGGGCGGCCTGGGTGGCGGTCACTGCATTGCCGGGGGCCTGGGCGGCCTCACCGATGACGACCACCTGGGGGGCCACCTTCTCGGCGTCTTCCTTGAGGGCCGCGTTGCTGCGGGAACCCATGGCCAGCACCACGGTGTCGTAGCCGCGCATGGAACCGCCGGTGCCGTCGGCCAGCTGGTAGTCCACGCCGTCGGGGTAGAAATGGCTGACCCGGGCGCCGGGCTGCAACTGGACATGGTTCTCGGCAAAATTCTCGAACATGTAGCGGCGGTTCTCGGGGGTGACATCGGCGGCGATGACGGTCTTCATCTCCACGATGCCCACGGTGTAGCCGCGCTCGGCCAGGAACTCGGCCGCTTCACAGCCCACCATGCCGCCGCCTACCACCAGGGCCTTCTGGCCGCAGGTGACCTTGCCCAGCAGCAGGTCCTGGGCGGTGACGTAGCCGCAGGTGTCCAGACCCGGGATGGGCAGCACCAGCGGCACCGAACCGGTGGCCACCACGATGGCGTCGGGGGAGAGGCTGCGCAGCGTCTCCTCGGTGGCGTTGACGCCGCAGCGCAGGTCCACACCCGCCTGCTGGCACTTGACGATCATGGAGCGGATGGCCTCGGACAGCTGGCCCTTACCGGTGGGGAAGGACGCCACGCGGAAGTTGCCGCCCAGCTCCTCACACTTTTCCAGCAGGGTCACGCTGTGGCCGCGCACGGCGCAGGCCCAGGCCGCATACAGGCCGGCGGGGCCGCCGCCCACGACCACCACCCGCTTCTTGTTCTCCACGGGGGTGAGCACGTGTTCCTGGCCCACGCAGGGGTTCAGGGCGCAGGTGATGGCCTTGCCGGCAAACATGTTGGGAACGCAGCCCAGCAGGCAGCCGATGCAGGGGGTCATGCTCTCCAGCTGGTTGTTGCGGGCCTTGTTGGGCAGCTCGGGGTCGGTGATGCTCTGACGGCCGAAGGCGATGAGGTCGGCACGGCCCTGCTTGACCAGCAGCTCGGCGTACTGGGGCTCGGTGAAGCGGCCCACGGCGATGACCGGGATGCTCACCGCGCGGTGGATCTCGCTGACCAGGTCGGCGTTGAAGCCACCGTGGGTGATGCCGGGGGCCCACATGAACTCGTCATGGAGATGGACGGCACGGGTCACGTGCAGGGCGTCCACGCCGCACTCCTGCTCCAGGTAGGCGGCCACGGCGGCGGCGTCCTGGACGGTCTGGCCGCCCTCCACCTCGTCGCTGGCGTTGATGCGGCAGAGGATGGGCAGGTTGCCGCCGGTCTTCTTCCGGATGTTCTCGATGATCAGGCGGGGCAGCCGCATGCGGTTCTCGAAGCAGCCGCCGAACTCATCGGTGCGGTGGTTGGTGCGCTGGGAGATGAAGGTGCTCACCAGGTAGCCGTGGGCACAGTGGACTTCCACCATGTCGATGCCGGCCTGCTGGGCGCGGCGGGCGGCATCACCGTAGCACTCGATGATGCGGTAGAGTTCCTCCCGGCTGACAGCCTCGGGCACTTTCCGGCCCTGGGCGGCGGGCACGGCGCTGGCGGCCTTCAGCGGGTAGCCGGTGAGGGCGGAGTTGCCCTCGGGGCCGGCGTGCTGCAGCTGGATGGACACCTTGGCGCCGTAGGCATGGCAGGCATCGGCCACCCGGCGGAAGCTGGGCACCGTGTCGTCCGAGAAGAGGCAGGGCTTGCGGGGGCCGCCCTTGGCCTCTTTGTAGACCACGGTGGATTCAATGGTGATGAGGCCGAAGCCGCCCTTGGCCCGGGCCTCGTAGTAGGAGAGGGACCGGTCGCTGAGGGAGCCGTCGGTGTTGGCCAGGTTGTTGCCCATGGGGGGCACCACAAAACGGTTGGGCACGGTGACGGTGCCGATCTGCACCGGAGAGAACATATACGGGAATTTCATGATGAGTACCTCCGACTGCCCTGATTACAGGAAGAATTTTTCCAGCACTTCCTGGGCAGGCATATCCTTGCCGGTGAAGAGCTTGAAGGCGGCCACGCCCTGCCACAGCAGCATGCCGATGCCGCCCACCGCGGCGGCACAGCCGGCGGCCTTGGCGTCACAGATCAGACGGGTCTCCTTGGGATTGTAGACGGTGTCGGCCACCACCAGCTCGGGACGGAGCAGCTTGGGGTCGATGAGGGTCTCGGCCTCCAGGGGCTTCATGCCCACCTTGGTGGCGTTGACCAGGATGTCGCAGCGGCCCACCGCCGCGGCCAGGGCGGCCTCGTCCTCCAGCGGGGTGATGGACACCTTGCAGTGGGGCACCGCCTTGCGCAGCTTTTCCACATTCTGCTCGCCGCGGGGGTAGAATTCATCCTTGCGGTTGAAGATGGCGATCTCCGCCGCGCCGTCCAGCGCCGCCTGGGCGCAGATGGCTGTGGCCGCACCGCCGGCGCCCAGCACCACCAGCTTCTTGCCGCTGATGGCCACGCCGTGTTCGGCCAGGTTGCGCACAAAGCCGATGCCGTCGGTGTTGTGGCCGGTGAGTTTGCCGTCCTCCCCCACGGTGACGGTGTTGCAGGCGCCGATGAGCTCCGCCGCCGGAGAGAGGGCGTCCACGCAGCCCGCCACGGCGGTCTTGCAGGGCATGGTCACGTTGAAGCCGCCCACATGGAGCAGCTTGAGGGACTCCACCGCTTCCTTGGTCTTTTCCAGGGGAATATCAAAGGCCAGGTAGGCCGCATCGATGCCGGTGCGGGCGAAGGAGTAGTTGTACATGGCGGGAGAGCCGGAATGGCCCACGGGGGAGCCGATCAGGCAGTAAAGCTGGGTATGTCCGGAAATTCTTGCTTCCATTGCAGATATCCTCCTCGATTACTTTTCCAGAATCTCGGGCCATGCCTGTTCCAGCACGGCCTTGGTGGCGTCGTAGTTGGCCTTGGCAGCGGCGGGCACGCCGTCCGCCAGGATGGCGTCGCTGATGACTTCCACGCCCACCACCTTGGGATCGATGCCCTTGTTGCGGATCATCTCCACAAAGCCGGCGGTGTTGCCGGAACCGGTGCCGGGCAGCATGCGGTCGTGCATGGACTCATCCCGGAGCACGGGGCCCGCGTAGGGATGGGCCTGCACGTCGTTGATCTGGATGGAGACCACCTTGTCGGCGGGCACATCGGCCAGCACGCTGGGGTCATAGCTCTGGTTGGCGCGGATCCAGTGCCAGGAGTCCAGGATCAGCTTGGCGTTGTCGCAGCCGGATTCCTTGACCACGGCCCAGGCCTTCTTCACATCGGGCAGGCCGCTGTAGGGCATGGGCTCCACGCCGATGGTGAAGGGCGCCGCACGGTGGCACAGTTCCCGCAGCTTCTGGGCGGTGTACTCCACCGAGTAGTTCTCCATGAGGCCGCAGTTGATGTGGTTCACGCCGAACAGACGGCACATATGGAAGCAGATCTGCTCCTTGTACTTCTGCTCGTAGGAGCGGTGCTCCTCGGCCCACTGGACGATGTACTCCACCTCGGTGACCTTCATGTCGTACTTCTTCAGGATGTCCAGGATGTCCTGGTCGAAGAGGCCCTCGTTCAGGGCGTCCACGTAGGTCTCCGCCCGCAGGCCGATGCCCTCGAAGCCGGCAGCCTTGGCGGCCGAAACCCGCTCTTCAAAGGTGCACTGGTCGCCCAGCGTCCAGGAACTGATGGTGATGGGATGTTTCTGAGACATGGTGTATTTCCTCCTAAGCGTCGTATGGGTTTTCTTTATTGCGGCTGCCCGCGGAGCGCTGCCTGCTGCAGCACTTCCCGGCAGATTTCGGCGATGGTCCGGTCCGAGGTGTCCACGGTGATGTCCGCCGCGGCCTCGTACTTGGGACGGCGCTGTTCCATCAGCGCCGCGATGTAGGCGATATCCTTGTGGCCTTCCAGCAGCGGGCGGCTGTGGTCGTCCTTCACCCGGCGCAGGATGACCTCCGGGCGGGCGGTCAGCAGCACCACCAGGCCGCTGCGGCGCATGGCCGCCACGTTTTCCTCCCGCATGGGGACCCCGCCCCCGCAGGAGACCACGCAGGGCTCGCTGTGGGAAAAGCTGTTGAGCAGCGCCGTCTCGCAGCTGCGGAAGTAGCCCTCCCCTTTCCGGGCAAAGATGTCCGAGACGGACATGCCCTCCTGTTCGGCGATGCGCTGGTCCATCTCCACCACGGGGCGGCCCAGCTGACGGCTCAGCGCCCGGGAGACCGACGTCTTGCCCGCGCCCATGAAGCCGATGAGAAACAATGTATCCATAGCCTTACTCCTTTGCGGCGGCAGCCTTTTCCTTTTTCAGGCAGCCATTGAGGTAGACCGCCAGCAGGATGCCCACCAGGGTCACGGCGATGTTGAAGAGCAGCACCAGACGGGGGCCCTCGGTGCCGCCGATGCGGGTGAGGATGCCCGCCACGCTGACCACCAGGTAGTTGGCCACGCTGGAGGCGATCATGACGATGGAGGTGATGACGCCGCGGTTTTTGGGGAACATCTCATTGGCCACGGCGGTGACCAGCTGGAGCACGCCGCCCGCGGCGAAGAAGCCCAGCAGGAAGCCGCCGGCCAGGCAGATGGCGGGGGTCTGGATGAAGTAGATGGCCACCAGGGTCAGCAGGGCGATGGTGGGATAGACCACCAGGATCTTGGCGGGTTCCACGTTGCGGCCCAGCAGCGCCGCGCTGACAAAGAGGGCCAGCACGATGCCCACCGAGTAGAAGGACTGGATCTTGCCGGGGTCGGACAGGCCGTAGAGGATGCCCAGCTCCTGGTTGCAGTTGAGCCAGAGCATGAAGGTGGTGGAGGTGGTGAAGCCCAGGCAGACCAGCACGATGGACGCCGGGGTGAAATGCATGGGTTCCTTGGCGGCCTTTTTCTCGGTGCGGGTGAAGGGCGGGAAGGGCAGGAAGGCCAGGAAGATGCCGTCCACCACGATGATGACGGCGGTGGCCAGGAAGATGGTGTGGAAGGGCAGGTTAGCGCGGGAAACTGGAATCCGTCCATCTACGATCTGCGCTTATTATAATGAGTTTGCGGAGAGAATCAACCTGGAACATTTGGACCGTATCTGTGAGGCTTTGGGCTGTCGCGTTGAAGATGTTCTTGAATATGTTCCAAGTCTCCAAAAAAAGACCGGCCAAGATCTGATTTTAGAAGATCACGGAAACCGAAAAGACCCGAAAAAATGAGACGAAAAAAGGGCGTTTAAGAGGGATTTAATACCTTCTCAAACGCCCTTTTTCTTTTTCATTTTATAAGCAAAATCTTTTCAATTTTTTTGCAAAGCAACATCCACATCGGTCCACTGGTACAAAAGGCAGAAATACTGCCCGTCCAGCAGCTTTTCGGCGGTCTGCTGCCGCTTGTCAAAAAAGAAATCGCTGGTCAGCGTGCCGTCCGCCACCAGTTCCCGCAGCGTTTTCAGCCAGGTCTGGTAGTCGGGGTCGGTGACCGCGTCGTAGGCCTGGCCGTCCTTCTGGGGCGGAATGGCGAGAAAATCCGGCAGGCAGTCGGTGAGGGAGGCATTGCCGTACTCGTTGAACTCTCCCACCCCAAAGGGAATGAGCGGTTTGCCGTCCACCTCGGGGAACTGGGCCGCCGCCCGGCGCAGGGTGTCGGCAAAGCCTTCCGGCGTGGTCATGTCGGGGCTGCCCAGGGCTTCATACAGATCCTTGCGCACCACAAAGACCATGTTGGCCGCCTGCTGGGCTTCCTCCACCCCCGCCGAAAAGCTGGGGTAGCCGTAGACATAGCCGTCGGGCTGGCGGTACCAGTCCAGCTGGTCCGCCCCCGCCACGGTATAGAAGTCGGGATCGTAGGTTTCGGCCAGCTCGTCCAGGGAATAGACGTAGCCCCCGTCGATGAGGGTGCTGACCTGGGGTTCCCACCAGCCCAGGGTGATGAGGTCGGGCAGGTCCTCCTGGCGGATCATGGCGTCCAGGGTGTCGCTGCCCGCCCCCGTGGGGACGGAAAAGTCCACCGTGACGCCGGTAGATTCGGTGACGGTGTCGGTGACATGGTTGCCGCCCCAGCCGGCGTTGAACCAGGAAAAATTCACATACCAGTCCAGCTGTACGGCCGGTGCCGCGGGCTGCTGCGGCGCCGCCGCACACCCCGCCAGCAGCAAAAGGGCGGCGGTCAGACAGACCGACCTTGCTCCCCTGTCAGTCGTCATAACCGCCGCCTCCTTGCCTTGCAGGCTGTATTTTATTTTATCATAGCACACTGTGCCGGGGGCCAGCAATCACTCCTTGACGCTGCCGGCCGAGATACTGCTGATGATGTACCGCGAGCAGAAGCAGAACACCACGATGATGGGTACCACCGACATGGCGATGGCCAGATAGGTGGCGCCGATGTTGCTGGAGATATCCTTCACCGAGTTGAGGCTGGCGATCATCATGGACAGGGTGAACAGATCCTGGTTGTTGATGAGGACCAAGGGGGTGAGGTAGTTGTTCCAGCTGCCGATGAAGGCGCCGATGGCCATGGTGGCGATGCCGGGGGCCATGATGGGCAGCACGATGCTGTGGAAGATGCGCAGCTCGCTGGCGCCGTCGATGCGGGGGGCTTCCAGCAGGGCCTTGGGCAGCACCGAAAGGATGTACTGCCGCAGGAAGAATACGGTGCCCGGGCTGGCGATGGCCGGCAGGATAAGGGGCCAATAGGAATCGATGAGGCCCAGCATGTTGCACAGGTCATAGAAGCCCAGCAGGCCCAGCTGGGCGGGCACCATCATGAAGACCAGCATGACGGTGAAGAGCAGCTTGTTGCCCTTGAAGTCGTAGCAGGCCAGGGCGTAGGCGGTCAGGGCCGAGAAGTAGGACACCAGCAGGGTGCTGCCCACGGCGATGACCAGGCTGTTGAGCATACCCTGGAAGATGTTCAGGTTGTCGGTGACGAGGGTCCAGTTTTCGGCCAGGCTGGTGCCGGGCAGCAGCGAGAAACCGGTCATGATCTCGTTGCCGCTGCGGGTGGCGTTGACCAGCATCATCCAGAAGGGGATCAGGCAGACCAGCGCCAGCAGGATGAGGGCCAGATACAGGATGGTCTTGATGACCCGGGTCTTGAGGCGATAGGCGGTATCCACAGGTCAGTCCTCCTTTCGGTTCATCAGGCGGAAGGCAATGAAGCTGCACACCGCGATGATGGCAAAGAGCACGAAGGCGATGGCGGCGGCATAGCCCATCTGCCGGTTGGTGAAAGCCATGTTGAAGAGGTAGAACACCGCCGTGTAGAGGCTGCGGCCGGGCGTGCCCTTGGTGCCGGAGATCAGGTAGGGGATGTCAAAGAGCTGCAAGCCGCCGATGAGGCTGGTGATGGCCACATACATCATGATGGGGCGCAGCAGGGGCAGGGTGATGCGGCCGAAGATGGTCCAGCGGCCGGCGCCGTCGATGGTGGCGGCCTCATAGTAGTCCCGGCTGATGCCCTGGACGCCCGCCATGAGCAGGATGAAGCTGTTGCCGAACCACATCCAGGCGCCCACGACGCCCACCACCGCCTGGGCGGTGGCGCCGGAACCGCCCAGCCAGTTGATGGGTTCCTGGATGACGCCGAACTGGAGCAGCACCTGATTGACGCTGCCGTACTGCCAGTCCAGCAGCGTCTTGAAGAGGAACGCCACCGAGGTGCAGGCGATGAGGTTGGGCAGGTAGAAGATGGCCCGGAAGATGCTCAGGCCCTTCATGCGGTATTTCATATCGTTGAGGAGCATGGTGAGCAGCAGGGCCAGGCCCAGCTGGAGCACGATGTTGATGCCCCACATCTTGAGGGTGTTGACGAAGGCTTCCCAGAACAGAGGGTCGGTGAGGGCGCGCTGGTAGTTGTCCAGCATGACGGGGTCGGCCTTGCCGTACCCTTTATAATCGGTAAAGCTCATGATGAAGGTGCGCAGCACCGGGTAGACGCTGAACACCAGGAAGGTTGCCACAAAGGGGATGCAGAACAGCGCGCCGTAGCGGTTCACGTCGTTGGGGGCCCGCCGCTTCTGCACGGTTTTTTCCGCCGTTGCTTGTTTGGCCATAACACATTCCGCCTTTCCACAGGAAGGCATCACCCCGGGCGCGGGGCCCGGGGTGATGCCTTCAGAAATTCTGCCGGTTCAGGCAGGGACCTCGATCTCGGGGTAGACCGCCTGCACTTCGCTGTAGAAGTCCTTCAGGGCGGTTTCCTTGTCTTTCTCGCCCTTCTGGACCGCCTCGATGGCCTGGCCGAAGGCATCGCCGATGGCGGTGTCGTAGCGGGTCACCAGGCTGTAATCCACGGCGGAGGCTTCCTCGGCAAAGAATTCATAGGTCTTCTGGTTGCCGAAGGAGGGGTTCTCGTAGTCCTTGTTGGCTTCCAGCACGCTCTTCATGGCCACCACATCGCCGTCCGCCGGGATGAGCCGGGCCACAAAGCCGCGGCCCCGGGCCGCCGGGTCGGGGTTCACCGAGGAGCCCAGGAAGGAGACGTTCTCCAGCGGGCTGCGGCCGTAGACCGCCGGGTCCAGGAAGGGCACCGCCGCGTCGCAGAAGGCCGCGAAGAACCGGTGGTAGAGCCCGCTCTTGAGCAGTTCCAGCAGGTATTTGTACTCCATATGCAGCCAGATGGATTCGTTTTCCAGCCAGCCGGGGGTGAAGGCACGGGCACGGCCCACCTCGAAGCTGGTATCGTTCAGCGAGGCGTTGACCTTGTACATCCTGAGAGCCGGGTCGTAGAGGTCGCTGGTGCGGACATTCTCCTCCAGCTGGGCCTTTTCCTCGGCGGTCATGGCGGTTTTCAGACGGCGGACCGGGCCTTCCAGGAAGTAGGGCAGCGGCTGGGGGGTGAGCCCGGTGGGAACCAGGCCCTCCGCCGTCTCGGTGATGCCGGTGGCCTCAAAGGAGAAGTAGGTGGGGATCAGCCCGCCGCCCAGGGCCTCGGCCCGGTGGATGCCCTCCCGCACACGGGTCTGCAGGGCACGCAGCTGGGCCGCCAGCTCGGTGCAGGCCACGGCGGTGCGGCTGCCCGCCAGGGTATGGGCGGTGGCGGTGCGGTAAGCCTCCCGCAGGCGGGTCATCTGCTGCCAGCGGGTCCAGGGGGCATCGTTCATCATGATGGTGGCCGCACGGCCCAGCAGCTGGGCCATCTCGGTGTAGAGCTCCACCGTACCCGCCCGGCCTTCCAGCGCCGTGATGGTGAAGGTGAGCAGCCGGTCCAGCTCGCAGGTCTCGGCCATGGAGGAACCGAACAGCCCCGGCAGACCGTTGAGGGCGTCGTACCAGCCGGGTTTGCCGCCCTCCATCTCCACGCCCATGCCGGCGCTGTCCAGGGTGGCGGCCTTGATGGCGCAGAGGAGCAGCAGCTTCTCCATCAGGGTGGAGCGGGCCACGGAGCCGCCTTCCTCCACCAGCCAGTTGCCGTCGGCCTGCTGGCGGGTCTCGGGGTCGATGCTGTGGTACTGGCGCAGCCCGGCGTCGGTGCGGCAGCACCGCTTGGCCAGGGGCAGCACGGCGGCCCGGCTGGCATACCAGCGGTAGTTGCGGGGCCCAAAGAGCAGCGCGTCCTTCTCATCCGGGTAGGCGGCCAGATAGTTCTCGATGAGGTCGAGGTCATAGGTCCAGTGGTCGCACCAGTACCCTTCCCCGAAATCGGCGTTGGGATCGCTGTGGGCTTTGGTGACGCAGTTGGCCACAAAAGCGTCGGCGGTCTCTTCCGCCAGGCCCCAGTCCTCGGCGGCCGGGGGTGAAGTCCTCGGCCAGCAGGGCTTCGGCGGCGGCACGGCAGCTTTCCGGCAAAGGGGCGCAGAGTTCCTGCCGGTCGGCCTCCGCCAGACGGAAGGTGCTGGGCAGGATGACCAGCGGGTTGTAGCCGTCGGTCTGGGTCAGCTCCATGAACATCCGGATGTTGGCATCCTTCAGCTGGGGGTGGAACAGCACGTCGCTGCGGCGGTTCTGGTTCACATCCCGGAAGTTGCCGTTGCCCTGGGCGTAATACTCCCCGCCCAGGGAGAAATAGTTGTACTCCCGCTCGGGGTCGCCGTGTTTGCGGGAATAGAGATAGAAGGGCGTCTTTTTGCCGTCCGCCCCCGTGAAGAAGATGGGGGTGCCGCCCCGCAGCAGGTTGTCCACATAGGTCTGGCGGCAGTAGGCGTCAAACACCGGGTCGGCGGTGCGGGTATCCACCACGTCGGAGAGTTCCGCCCCCAGAGCCACCGCCCGGGCACACTGGGCGTCGAACCAGGCGGGACCGTCCACCGCGGCGGTCATCCCTTCCAGCAGGGCGCGGCTGTCCGCCTGGCCGTAGAGGGAATAAAGATGTACGCTCTCCCCCGGCTGCAGGGTGCGCCGGGCCGGGACGAAGCAGCAGGGGAACTGGTTCTGCAGCACCTGGTCGGCGGCGCAGAGGTCCGCCAGCGGGGTGGCGGCAAAGTGCTGGGCGGTCTCCAGGCCGGTGTCCTCCCCGAAGACCAGGGAGGGCTGCACCAGAGGGCGCAGCCGGGCGCCGGTGTCGTCCAGGGCCAGGCAGAAGTTGACCCCCTCCACCCTGGTGACGCTGGCGGTATCGGCCATGGAGGCCCGCACCGCAAACCGGGTGGAGCCGTCGGGGCCGAATTCCACCTGCATCCAGGCCTTGGCCAGCTGGGCCATATTCTTGAGGGTATCCTGGTCGATGCCGTAGCAGACTACGGCGGGCATGCCGTCCAGCAGTTCCAGCTCCAGGGGGGCGTCGGTGGTGTTGGTCACCGTCAGTTCCCGGATCAGCCCCGCCAGCCGGTGGTCGGGCAGGCCGCAGTAGCGCACCTCCACGGCCAGTTCCGGGGTCTGCTGGCAGAGCACCAGTTCGGCGGTGCCGATGTGCATCTCGGCCTCCCCTTTCAGCAGCTCGGTGCAGGCGCCGTTCACCCGGGCAAAGGTGCGGAAGCCGGTGCGGGCGGTGTTCTGATAGGCGGTGTGGGCGGCGCTGAACTCCATGATGGCATGGTCCTTGTCCCGGGCGCCGAAGCTGCAGACCGCCTGGCCCCGGTTGTTGTAGTAGACCCAGGCCGGGACCCCCTTGGGGCCCGCCACGCCGGGCAGGAAGCTGGAAAAGGTGGGGGCCTGCTGGTAGTTCTGGATGACAAAACGATGCTGGGAATCGAACATAAGTAGTTCCTCCTTGGTGGTTCAGTGGGTGGTACGGGGCTGGAGTTCGGCGGTGAGCACGGCGCCGTCGGGCAGGGCCAGGATGGCGGCCCGGGGGATGCGTCCCCGGGAAATCATGGGCAGCGGGCGGCCCTCCGCCGTGACGGCGCCCACCCGGGCGGCCTCCGGTTCCAGATGGCCGGGGTTATGGTACCGCACCGTCAGGGCTTTGCCCGCAAAGCGGCAGCGGATGGCGGCCAGGTCCTGGCCGTCAAACTGGGCGGCGGTGAGCTGGGGGTCCAGTTCCAGGTCGCCCTGGATGCCCCGGACGCCGAACATCCGGGTCTGGACGGTGAGCAGCAGCCAGCTGGCCGCCCCCGTGAGGTAGGGGTACATCCCCTTGCCCCGCCCATCGAAGTATTCGGGGATGCCGGGCAGGATGTGCCCGGCGGCAAAGCGGCGGCTCTGGGCGTAGAGGCAGCGCAGCACCCGCAGGCCCTCCCGGGGCATGCCCCGCAGGTAGAGGGCGTAGGCGTACATCACCGCCATATGGCTGAAGACGGCGCCGTTTTCCTTGGTACCGTAGGCAAAGCCGAACATCCGGCCCAGGTCGGTCTTGACCTCGCCGAAATCGGTGTTGAGAAAACAGCCGCCCCGGGCAGGGTCAAAGAGATACCAGTGGACGGCCCGGGCCACCTCGGCGGCCTGGGCATCGTCGGCGGCCCCCGACATCAGGGTGAACACCTGGCCGGTGAGCATCATCCGCACGGTGTCCCCCTGCACGCCCTCCACCGGGCGGCCGTGGTCGTCGTAGTAGCTGTTGAACCAGTGCAGGCTGCCGCCGTCACTGACCCGCTCCTGCCGGCGCAGATGGGCAAAGAGCCACTGCCCCATCCCCCGCAGGGCGGCCGCCGCGGCCTTGGTATCCATCGCCGTGGGCTCGGCGGCGGTGTAGGCTTCCCCGCAGCAGCGCAGCAACGCGGCCTGGCGGGCCGCCGGGGTGTCGTAACCGGCGGCGTCGGTCTCCAGCAGATGCACCAGGGACGGATGCAGCGCCACCGTAGGCCGGGTTTCCGCCAGCCGGTCCAGCAGGTCGGCCAGGGCCAGCAGGTTGCCGCCGTAGGCCGCCGTGAAGGCCACGCTCTCCCCGTGGGCGGCGGCCATGTCCAGACCGTCGTTCCAGTCGGCCCCCCGCAGCCGGATGCTGCCGCGGTCCCCGGCGTCAAAGAAGGCCGTCACATTCTGCAGCAGCAGATGTTCCAGCACGGTGCCCCGCCGGGGTTCGTCGGCCGGGGCGCGGCGCGCCCCCTCGCCCCGGTAGGCAAAGCCGTCGTCAAAGTAGGTCTGCTCCTCAAAAAGGAAGGCGTCGTCCCCCGTTTCGTCCAGATAGAGCCGGCAGGTCACAAAGGGCCAGAAGCCGTGGTCCATCCACACCCGGGGAATGTTGTTGCGGTCGGCCTTGAACTCCCCGGGTTTGTCCCCGATGATGGTGGCGTTGGTGCCGTCGGGACGGACCCCCGCAAAATGGCAGAACAGGCTCTGCCGCAGGGCGGCGGGGTCCTGGAGCAGCAGGGCCAGGCTGTCCTGCCAGAGGTCCCGCCAGCCCCGGCCGCCCCGGCCGTAGTCGTGGTGGGGCAGGAAGGAACAGCCGCAGATGCGGCGCAGTACCGGCTGGATGGCCACCCACCGCATCCAGGGGCCCCAGTCGCCGTCCCGGGGATCCGCCACCTGCATCGTGACCTGCCCTTGCCAGAAGGCCTT
Organism: Subdoligranulum variabile; assembly: GCF_025152575.1. Classification (NCBI taxonomy): domain Bacteria; kingdom Bacillati; phylum Bacillota; class Clostridia; order Eubacteriales; family Oscillospiraceae; genus Subdoligranulum; species Subdoligranulum variabile. The sequence goes on from NZ_CP102293.1 coordinate 1,394,523, forward strand.
GGTGCGCTCCAGCGCTTCGGCCACCCCCTCCGGCGTCAGATAGGGCGAGGGGTCGCTGTCGATGGCCAGCACCACCTGGTACCGCCGGGTCGCTCCGGGGGCCAGGGTGCAGGGGGCGAACCAGAGGGCCGCCGTCATCTCGCCCCCCTGGGCGGTGCCGCCCTCGGTGCAGAAGCAGGCCGGGTCCGGCGTGCCGGTGAGGGCATCGGGCCAGAAGGGACCGCCTGCTCCCTCAAAATCGGCGGTGAGCGGCATCTGGCGGCGGGGCGGGTTGCCCGCCTCGTCGGCGGCCCATACCCGGTAGGTCACCCGGCCGGGCTGGTGGCCCCGCTCGTCAAAGGTCAGGGTGGGGGTCAGGTCCAGGCCGTAGGCGGCGGCCCTGGCCCGGTGCAGCAGGCTGGTCACATGGCGATGGTCCCGCAGGTTGTCCGCCGACCGGCCGTAGAGGGGCACCGCCGCGATGCACTCCACCGGGATGGGATGGCCGGTGGGGTTGCGCAGCGTCACCTGCCATACCTCCACCCGGGCATCATCCGCCGGCACAAAGCTGAGGGTCTCGGCTTCCAGACCGGTGGCCCCTTGGGTGCGGCAGGTCTTCTGCCACAAAAGCCCGCCGTAGAGGGTACAGGGTTCCTCGGCTTCGGTGTGCAGCGCCGCCAGCTGGGGGGCACTGCATCCCGTCACCGACCAGGGCGCCGCCCCCTCGGCCTTGACCCAGAAGTTCCGCGCCCCCGTGCGCTCCACCAGGGTGCGCTCCGACGCCGAGGCCAGCAGGAAGGTGTTCTGATCCACCTTGCAGTCCCCCGCCAGACAGGAGGTCACGCTGGAGATCATGTGGGCTTCGTTCACCAGCGGGAAATAGACATCGGGGGCCCGTTGGGCATCCCCCAGGCGGAAATCGCCCCATTCGTTGAGAAATTGCAGTTGTTCCATCGTTTCGCCGCCTTTCGGTTTGGTTGTTACTTTGATTGTACCGGGGCCCGGACATAAAAAAACACACCGTTTTTTGGTACGGTGTGTTTTTTTTAGTGGCGGGGGTGTGGTTGTGGGCGGGCGTTTCTTTTTGGCAGCATGCTGAACCGGCCAAAACGGGATGTCGCGTTCCCTGTCACAGTTCTCCCGAAAAAGAACTGTCCAATACCGCAAGCGTTCCTCAAAAGCGCCTTTTGGCCCAGGAAGCGCTGCGCAAAAAAGATCACAATAGCGCTTGTTTTACAGTTTAACAGTTTCAAGCTTAGTCGTTTATAGTCCAGTTGAACGTAGTAGTCAGGTCGGAGAACTGTGACAGACAGGCAAATACGATGATACAGCGCCGGAAATTGTGTAGTGTGCACAACTTCCGGCGCTGTTTGTGGTGGTTATAAAAGAATGTTGGAGCGTAAAAAACGATACACAGAACCGGCTGGGAAGAAGAAGTGGTCAGATGGTGGTCAAGATGCATAACACACATAGAACGCACCAAAAAACGCACGCGCGTGTTTATAATCGTGCGCGTGCGTTTTTTGGTGTTTTATATGCTGTCCTTTGGAATATACTTTGCCCCTGCACCTTTTCCAGTTAAGGCAAGACGCTTCGCTTTCACCAACTTTTGTAACAGTCGAAACGCCTGTGAGGGTGTGACGTGAAGCAATTCAACCACGTCCGCCCGTGAAACGTGACCCTGGTGCCCCGCCAATTCCATAATCAATTCCTCATAGCGAAGCGTGTTGATATCATGGCTTCTTACATAGGCATAGGGCTTTTTTGTCAGTCTATAGTATCTTTCGCTTAACAGATAAGTCCTCCCCCGACCAGTCCCGCTTGCGTCTACCAAACCACTTTCTGCCAAGGATTCCAGCACAGACCGAATTCTGGCTTCATCTTTATGCAAAAAGGAGGCAATTTCATTGACGGATGCGCGGTGCAACACTTTCAAAGCGTTCAGTGTCATGAGGGAGTGTATTGGCAAACTATGCCCGATTCGTTGCTGCTCCTCTGAAACCATCTGGATAAAAGCCTTATCCACCGGACCTTTCGGAATCAACAAATGGACACTGGTTGCATTGGATTGCGAATAATCCGGGAGTTGCCGGCCATAAAGCAGCGAACCTTCATAAATACGGTCGATGCCTCGTCCTGTACGTTCCGCGAGGCCAATTCTCTTCATGGCATCTGCCAAGACCGGGTTACGTCCATGGGGTTCCGCATCCAGAAGGTTATCTGCATTAATTCCTTCAATAAAACCGCCTGGATTGGAAATTGTCAAGCCATCATCCTCGATCGCCATGCGGACACGCCCCAGCATGGAATAGTCCCGATGACAAAAGGCATTGACCAATGCTTCACGAAAAGCACGCGGATCATAGGCAGGGATGGAAATACGGAACATTCCCATTTCCATCTCTTCGCTTGTATTCCAAGCATTGAAGGTGGCGTGAAATTTTTCAAACGCGGCAAGCAACGGCAGATGAAAGGACTCATTTACTTTGATATCCGTACCAGACAAAACCTGAATGGAGGCTTCCGCCGTCGGCACATGTGCCTTGATGGCTGACGCCTTACCAATCATCAGCAAGCCGCACAAAGTGGGGATTGCCTTTCCGTTTTGCAATACCACAAATTGTAACGCTTTGTCCAATTCTTCATCAGAAAGTTCCAGCAGCTGCGGTTCGCCACGGTAGGTGCGTATTATATTGCGCAGCCGTTCGCGCTCGACCGGATCCAAATCATCGTATCCGGCATCTGCCACTGGCTGTGCAGAGAAATCCAAAAGACTTAAAGATGAAAGGCGTGCCGTAATTTCATAGGGATACATAGGCACGTTTTCCGGAGTACCATCTGCTTTGATTCTTCTTCTCTGTATCTTTCCTGCGGAAGATGCCACGACCGCAGTTTTTCTGGGGACAGAGACCTTGAGTACCGGCACAGAAAAGCTCAAAATTTCAACTCTCACCGAAACGGGAGGAACGGTCTTATTGGCAATCAGGGCCGCCAACTGTGTGCTGTCTTTATGGTATGGATGCAAGCCGGTTATTTCTCCGTCATCTTCCACACCAAGATAAAGATCTCCGCCATCGGTATTGGCGAATGCAACCACAGCATCTATGATATCTCCATCAGACAAACAGGTCCGATCGCTTTTGAACTCATGCGTCAGGTCTTCTTTGAAGCCAATGTTTTGCATAGGATCACCTCCCAAAACGCATTATAACACACGCGTGTGTTTTCAATCAAGAAAAAACGCATTTCCCGTGTTTTTTGTGCGATGCCAGTTTCTCTTCGCTGCACATTCTCTCATTTGTAATGGTACAAAAATATAGGTTTTTGTAAGATCCATGGTTCTGCAAAAGCTCCTATGTCAATCAGGGATAACCTATCGCCGTATAAGCACTCCCAAAAGGCTTCATTCTCCCGGATTTTGCAAATCGCCCAGATATTGCTCCGCCAGCGCCTCCTGGTATCCGGCGCGTCTTTCCGCCAGGACAGCCTGGGCGGTGGGACGCAAGGCCGGGCAGGCGATCTGTTCCAGCTGGCGCATGCGGCCTTCCCCCTCGATTTTCTTTTCCGAGATGGCCCGCCGGTAGTCCTGCGGTTCCATGTGCCAGAAACGCACCCGTTCCCCGTATTCCTGCCACAGCCGGTCGGCGATGGAAAGGCCTTCCGGGTCAAAGTCCCCGGCGTAATAAAACAGGCAATCGGTTTGTGCCAGCAGGTCCAGCAGCTGCCAGGAAGCCTCTTTCAGCTGGCCGGAGGTGCAGACCAGCGGGTGCTGCAGCCGGCTTTGCCGGCACAGGGAGGAGAACAGCATCTGATTTTCCAGGAGATACACCCGGCTGGTGGGGCTGGATGCCCCCTTTACCTCCGCCAGCTGGGAGGAAGTGAGCAGGCAGAATTTTCCCGCCTGCCGCAATTGTGCCCAGACCAGATGCTCCCGGCCGTCGGCCCCTGTCAGGATCAAGCCGCGCTGCACCGTAAAATCCGAGATATCGTCCTGCATCAGTCCGCAGCGGCGCAGCAGCGCCAGACGCTGGCGGGCGCGGGTGGGCAGCGGCACCCCCTGCCAGAATGCCAGCGCGTGGAGCAGCAGACTGCCCGCCGGATTTTTGCCGTCCAAGGCGTGGGGATCGGTGGAAACGGCATAACTGCAGAGGGCCAGTTCCTCCGGCTCGGCGTGTTGCTGCCGACGGTCCAGTGTGCAGCAGACCCAGTGCAGCCACCGGGCGGCCTCGGGCTGCCCGATACGGTCCTGCAGAACCCCGAAGCCATGGCTTTTGTCTTCTTCCATAGCCTGCAGCCAGCTGCGGGCCGCCGCACCGTGGGGCAAAGCCGCCTCTGCGGCGAAAAAGTGGTGTACTTCCTGCCGGCGGTCGGCTTTCTGTTGGGTGTGGGAGCGCAGCGGCACCCCGTCCAGCTGCTGCCAGAATTCTGCCAGGTCAGTCACCGCAAAACGGCTGTCCCGCAAGGCCTTTTCAAAATCCGACATCTTGTAGCGCAGTAGGGGCGGCACAAAATGGCGGCCCAGAAGTCCTTCGGCGGCACGGCATTCCTCCGGGGTGGCATCCTGCAGCCGGATCACACCGTCGGCATAGCCGGCCAGGCATTTTTTTCGCAGCTGGGCCAGCTGTCGCTGCCAACCGGGTGCGGAAACAAAATAGTCCCGCAGGGATGATTCTTTCATGATTCCTCCAGTCTTCGGACATGACCGTCCCAGTGATAGCGCAGTACCGTGACGATTTGGGCATTCTGGGGGCGCCACAGCTCTGCAATGTTCAGCGAGGATACCGCGGGGTAGCATCCCCACAGTGCCTGGGAGTTCATGATATAGTCAAACCCAAGCTCATGCACCAGGGCAAACATACTCTCGATGTTGGTCTCGTCCACACCGGCAAAGGCCTCGTCCAGCGCCATCAGCCGCGGAGCCTCTTTGCCCGCTGCTATGTACTGGGCCGCCAGCGCCGCAAACAGCGGCACATACATGGCCATGGCCTTTTCGCCGCCACTGAAGCTGTTGAAGGCGGAATCGGTCAGCTCCTTTTTGGTCTGCTTCTCCGCCCCGCCCTTCTGGTAGAAAAGGCGGAAGGTGAACCAGTTCCGGAAATCCAGCGCCTCCCGCATCAACTCCGAGTAGGTGGCCGGGGTGGCCTCCATCTGGGAGCGCTCCCGCGCCCGGTTGATCTTGGCGCGGAAATGGTCGGTGATCTTCTGCCGGTCCGCATCCCCCATCAAGGCCGGGTCCTTGCGCAGCAGCTTGAGCAGTTCCCCCGTGTCCAGCTCCTTCTGCTGGTCGGCGGGCTTTCCCTTCCACACAAGGCTGAACCGCAATCCCATGGAAGTGTTCAGCTGTTCCATGATCCCGCTCATCCGCTGGGTCCATTCCTGGCTGCTGTTGATGCGGTGGCTCAGCTTGGTGATGATCGTCTGGTTGAGGATCGTCTCGAACAGGCGGCGGTCCTCCCGGGAGAGGAGCTGTTCTTCCACTTCCCGCTGGCTTTCCAGCCGCCGGATGAAGTCCAGCAGATCCAGCCGCTGGCCGTCCAGGTAGAGTTCGATACAGACGCGGCTGCGCAGCCGCCCTTCCTCACTGGCAAACAGTGACTGGATGCCTATGCGGTAGGTATTCAGCGTACTGGTGTTACGCATATTTTTTTCTAAGGATGTACGCAAGTCCTCCGGCCCCAGGTTGCGGTCCTTCTGGCGGATGTGGTCCCGGGCGGCTTCCGCCTGCTTCCACAGAGGTGTCTCCCCCCGCCCCGGCTGACCGGGGCCGCGGCAAAGTTCTTCCTCAAAGATCTGGCGCAGCGCTTCCTCCTCCCCGATGGCCTTTTGCAGGTCCTGTTTTTTCCGGGTCAGTTCGGGGCCCTGATGATCCAGATCGTTCTGCCGCAGCAGGACCTGTTTATCGGTATCATGGTATTGTTTCTGTGCCCGCTCCAGCGCCTCGTTCAGCGCTTCCAGCTTCTGGGCCAGGGCCTGGATTTCCGGCTGAGCCAGATAGCGCTCCAGCTCCTCCAGGGCGGCTTTTGTCTTGCGCTGTTCGGCCTGCTGGCGGCGGACCCGGTCGGTGCAGGCCAGCAGGTCCTCGTTCAGGTCATTCATCTGCTGTTCCAGTTCCTGCACCCGGCTCTGACACCGTTCCAGTTTTTCCTTGCCCTCCGAAATGGTCCGGTACTGTTCCCGGTATTCCTCGCAGAGATCCACCATCTGCTCATAGGTTTGGGCGTCCTGCTCGTAGGGAAGGCCCCGGGTCAGCGGCAGGATCTCGGCGCGCAGATCGGCAAGCTGTTTCTGCTGCCGCTGCAGCTGCTGGGTGCAGTCATCCAGGGTCCGTTCCCGACGTTCCGTCTCGTCTCGCTGTCTGGCGGCAAGGTCCAGTGCCATCGCCAGATCGGCGGTGGTGGGGCGGGCTTCATAGGCCTGCTGAAGCTGCCGCTGCGCCCCCTCGGTCTGCTGCAGGCGCGCCCGGATTTCTTCCAGTTCCCGCTGCTTTTCTTCCATCTGCCGGGCAAGGGCCTCCATCTGCCGTTCCCGGTTGGCCCGCCGGGCCGAAGCGCCGATATATCCGGCCGGCTGCAGGGCCACGCTCCGCCCCTGCAGCACCCCCTGGCGGTACCGGCCGTCGGCGGCAAACCAGGCATGGCCCGCCGGCTGTTCCGAAAGGCAGGCCAGGACCCCGGCCATATCGGCCCACGGGGGCAGCTCCCGTTCCGGCCGCAGGGGCAGCGGCGCTGCCGCCGGGGACAGGTCCTTCAGGCAAAGGAAGTGATCGGGATGTTCGGCCAGCAGTTCCGGCATCTTTGCCAGTGTTTCCGGCGGCACCACCAGCGCGTCGAGAATCCCTGCATCCGCCAGCTGTGCTTCCAGCAGGGCACGGCGTTCCGGCGGCAGATCCGGCGCAAAATCCACCAGCTCGTAAAAGGAGGCATGGGGTATGCCGCGCTCTTGCAGGTAGGCACGGGTGGCCTGCACTGCTTCGCTGCGCCGGGGCGGCAGGTCCTTCTGGTTTTCCAGCTCCCTGCGGCGGGCGGCCAGCTCGTTGAGCTGCTGCTGGCTGTCCTTTTGTTGCTGTTCCCAGAGGGTATGTTCCTGCAACAACGGCATCGAAAGCCGCTGCAGCGCCCCGCTGAGAATCTTCTGCATCTCCTGTTCCTGGGCCAGCCCTTCGTAGGCGGTGACCTGGGCAAAGAGCGCCATCACCTCCTCATGCCGCAGGCAAAAGACTTGCGTCGGTTCTTCCAGCGCTGCGAAGGCTTCGCTCAGCTCGTCCCGCATGGCGTTCACCGTTCCCTGGGCCGCTTCCCACTGGCTTTGGGCATGGCGCAGGGCCTGGGCCGCCGCATCCCGCTCCTGCTGGTACCGGTCCAGCCGTCCCAGGGCTTCCTCCTGGCGGCGCAGTCCTTCCTCCGCCTTGCGCAGCCGGGCGGCAAAACGGGCGATCTCCGGCTGTTCCTGTTGGAAATCCACCGCCTGCAGGGTGGCAGGGTGGCCGGGGTAACGCAGTTCCTCATTCTGCTCCCCCAGTTCCCGGAACGCCTCCTCCACTCCGTCCTGCTCGTCGTCACAGCGGCGCACTGCCTGGCGGCGGTCCCGCTCCTTGCTATCCAGCGCTGTCTGCTTTCTGCGTTCTTCCTGCTGCTCCCGGTCGATGGCTTCCTGCTGCTGCGCCACCTGGCGGCGGCATTCTTCCCTGCGGCGCACTGCGTTGTCCAGGTCGCTGCCCTCCCGCAGCACTTCCAGCTGACGGGAAATCTCCCCCATCTGCTGTTCCGCCTCCCGGCGGCCCGCCCGGGCCTCCTCCAGCGCCTGTTGCGTCAGGGCGACCTTGTCTTCCAGGCTCTTTACTTCGGTCTGACGCTGCTGGGTAAACTGACGGGCCGCCAGATAGTACTGTCCTTTTTTGCCCAACACATACTGATTGTAGCGGGTATACTCGTTGCGCAGCAGGCGGGCGTCCTGCAGACTCTGCCCCAGCGCTTCCAGCCGGTGCTGGATGGTGTCCATCTTTTCCATGGAATTGACCATGGGGGCGATGTCCTCCTCGCTCAACGGCTGCAGCGAGGCGTTGAGGATCTCCTGCACCAGCCGCGGGGAAAAGTCCTTGCTCAATTTGGGTTTGCGCAGCTGGATCAAAAGGCGGAGCAGCCGGTCATACTGTTCCATCTCGGCACAGCCGAAGAGCATGCGGTTGACCATCTGTTTGTAGTCGCTGCCCCGTTCCACCCAGTTTTCGCCGTCGCCGAACCGGTTGTGGACTTCCTGCCTGGTAAGGGAGATGTGCTGGGAGCCCTTGGTCTCAAACAGGGCAAAGTCCTCCGGCCCGGTGCCGATGCGCCGGCCGTCACTCAGGCAGAATCCCCAGAATTCCACGGTGCTGCTGCTGCGCCGGGCCCGCAGCCCCACCACCAGGGTGCGGTAGAGCCTGTGTTCCGGCTTGATGAATTCCAGATAGAGATAGCCGGTGCTTTCCTCCTTCTCCTCCCCCAACAGGTAATAGGCCATTTTGCGGTCCTTGCTGCCGAAGGAATCCAGCCGGTAGGGACGCAGATCGCCGTCCAGCATGAAGGGGATGAAGCTCTGGGTGGTGACGGATTTGCCCGCGCCGTTCTCACCCCGCAGCAAAAGGCGTCCCTCGCTGAAGGGGAACTCCTCCCAGTCATAGAGCCAGAAGTTTACAAATCCCAGTTTGTTCATCCGCCAGCGTTCCTGCATGGTTGTCCCTCCTTATCGCTTTTGGGGATAGATCCCCTGCCACAGGGCAAAGCCCGACTGCAGGGTCACCACTTCTCCCTCCACGGCGGCAAAGTCCCAGTAGCACAGTTCCTCCAGTATTTCCTGGGTCAGCGCCGCCAGGTCCTTTTCGGCCACCGTTTTGCCCCATTGGTCCTTGTATTCCTGCCGCAAGTCTTCCAATTCCCGGGAAAAGGCCTCCCGCGTCAGATGCACCCGGTCATCCGGGTCCCGGGGAAACGCCCCGCACTGGATTTTTTCGGTGAGCCGCTCGGAGAGCAGCAGTACAATATCGCTGCGCATCTGGTCCCGGGGAAAGCAGTTGCCGCAGGGCTCGCCATCCTCCGGCAGGAAGAAGGCGCCGTTGTGATAGATCTGCAGTTTGCCGCCGATGGTTTCGTCCAGATTCCGCTGCAGGATGCCCCGCTGATTCTTGATATAGGCATAGAGGGAGTCGGCGGGGTCCTCCCAGTAGACCGCCGGGGCCAGCGCCAGCTGCCGGTAGACGCGCCAGGTGCGGAAGGTACCCCGCTCCTGATCGGGGCCGTCCTCGGGCGGATTTTCAAAATCCCGCACCGAGGTATATCCGGTGATGTCCCGATGAAAATGCACGCTGAAATACCGGCACAGCCCGGTATTCTCATAGAGCACTTCCTGGTCCTGGTGGGCGGCGAAGCCGTCGCTTTCCCCCTCGAAACTGCGCAGCAGGCCCAGGCGCTCGGCGTATTGCAGCACCCGCACCAGCGAGGTACGGCAGGAGTACCGCTCCCAGGAAAGGTCGGGCAGCCAGGGCTTTGTGTAGGCCAGCACGGCCTGGGTCAGTTCCGAGAGCAGAAAGCGCTGGCCGTCGTCCTTGTCCTCCAGCAAAAGCAGGACCCCGCACAAAAGACAGTAATCCTGCACCTCGGTGAATTCCGGGATCCCGAAGGCTTCCTGCGCCCGGGCCGGTTCCTTCACCAGGCGGATCACCTGCTCGGTACAGATCACTTCCCAGCCGAATTGCTCCCGCAGCGCCCGGCGCAGGGCAGGCAGTTTGCGGCGCACCTGATAAAAGAGTTCCCGGTCCTCCTCCCGACGGATCCAGAACCGGTCCAGCAGCGCGCGAAATTCATCCATGGGCGGGCACCTCCTCAAATTCCAGACAGTAGGCGGGCATGGTCAGGTCCCCGTCGGTGCAGTGCAGCACACAGGTCTGCCCCGGCGAGCAGGTCAGGCGATAGGCCTGGCCAAATTCGGTGCGGGCGGATTTGCTGACGTTGGCGTTGGCTTTCACCACCCAATTCAGAAGGCTCATCCGGATTTCCGGCGTGACCACTTCCTCCAGCGCCGAAAAATCCAGCCGGCCTTTCCGGATCAGCCGCTCCAGCCGGGCCTGCAGGGCCGCCTTCTGTTGCAGGTAAGCCTGCTTCTGGGCAGCCTTCTCCAGGCTTTTGTCCTCAAAAAAGCTTTTCTCCCGCGGGGGACGGCCGGGCCGCCGGCGGTTGCGCAGCTGGTAGAGAAAGGGTTGTCCGTCATAGCAGCTGCCCGTCTCGTAGAGATCTTCCGGCTCGATGCCGGTGAGATGCACCGCCCGCTGGGCGCCGAACACCATGCCGGAAAGCCGCCGGGCATCGGCCAGGGTGGGACAGGCGGCAAACAGCTCCAGGAATTTTTTGTATTCCACCTTCCGGTTGGCACCGCCGCTGTGCGCCTGCAAAATCAGTTCCGCATTCATCAGGATCCGCTGGATGATGTCGTTGGCCAGTTCCAGCACATGCTCACTGTCGCTCTGTCCGCTCTCGCCGGGCACAAACCAGCGGTAAAACCCCTGCCAGAAACCGTAAATCTCCTCCCGCAGCTGCCGGGGATAGTCCTCGGACCGCTGAATCAGCCGGCCCTCCCCTTCCTGCAGCTGCGTCGCATATACCTCCTGCAGCATCGTCTCCACCTGCTCCGGCGGCAGGCTCAGCAGCATCCGGCGGATCTTCTCGGCATAGCGCTGCAGTTCCAGCACGAACTCCTGCAGATAGCGCACCACCTTGTCCTTATAGGGCAAAAACTCCGTGGTCTGCAAAATATGCCTGGCATGGGAGGAATAGAAATCCCGCAGATAGTCCTGATACCGGTTGGTCAGCTGGCGGAAGTCCCTTTGCAGCTGATCCCACAGCTGGTTCAGCGCGCGGGCATCCGCCCCGGCCCGCTCCGTCATCCGTTCCAGCGTGTCCAGAATCCGCTCGAACAGCTGGGAGGAGAGGATCGCCGTGCGCAGATCGAGATTTTCCAGAGAAATGGTCATCCGCTCGATCTCGGTGGCCGTCTGGGACATGGAATAGCTGAACTGCTTGTTCTTGTATTCGGCGATGCTGGTGGGCCGGTGGGGGTCCTGGATTGGCACCAGATTCCGCCAGCCGCACAGCGCGTTCAGGTCCTGCTCCAGTTGTTCCGCCGTGTACTCCCCAAAATGGGCATCCGCCCGCAGCAGCGCCAGCAGTTCCGTCTTGTTCAGCCGGATATGGGCCTTTTGGGATTCCAGGTAGAAGGTGCGCATGATGGCCCGGTACCGCCAGGCGTTCTCCGCCGTGAGATAACTGGCTTCCGGCACACTGTTCAGTGTAATGGCGTGAAATTGCATCGGCTCACTCCCCTTCCATGGCAGCAAGGGCTCTTCTTCTGGTAGTTATAACCAGTGTACCAGAGGTCCTATCCGATAAAAAGGATTTCGACAAAATCCCCCATGAACTTTGTCGATATTCCTAAAACAATCCCGGAGGAATTGTGCAAAACAGAGTAAGTTTTTATAGAAACGCAAAAATCCCGATACTTTTATAATTATAATTGGCCATTTGTACTCATCACTCACTTTTCGATGCTATAAAGCGAAAAATTGCTATGGTCTCATATGCAATTTTTTTGAATAACTAAAGCCGTAAGTAAAAATTCGTTTCCTTATACGCCGGTTTCTCTTGGCCAAGTAAAGAAAATGCCCTAAAATTTTATTTATGCTTCGTTTAAGGAAAAATAGTTAAAAGGGCTTTACGTTAGGCGAAAAAGCCATAGAATATTTGTGGAGGTAATTATTCCATGCTAGTAACATCTCCGAGAACAGGTCGCGTTGTCACAACACTGACTGGCTATCAAACATTTATTCCAAACAAACTTCCTCCCAATCCTCCTGTTTTGATGGATGATGAGATGCAATAAACAAAATCGAACAGAGTACTATGATCGGTTAATGAATGTCCGCTTACGCGGAGATTGGGAAAGCTGGATAAAATTCTTTTTGAAAGGTGTTACAGCAACGGCTGAGGGAGCGACCAATTCCGCAATTCAGATTTTGGCTATGAAAGATCGTTACGAAAAACAACTTTCCGAAATGCCAGGAAACAACAATAACAGTCACCGATTACTGGATTTGCTTTTTGAAATGCCTCGCATTTCCAGAGCTGATGTCAAAGATCGCCTTGAAATATCATCCCCTACCGCAGGTGCCCTGTTGGAGCAATTTGAAAATCTAGGCATCCTTGCCGATATTACACCGGAACGGCAACGGAATAAACGCTATAGCTTTGCCGAGTATGTTTCTATTCTGGAGGAAGGGACCTGAATTTCTATTCCAAAGAGAAATTCAGAGACTCGCATTTATGGGGATTGGTTGCTCCCTGCCTATGCAGACAGATGCCGTTCGGGATTTATTCTATCCGAGTTCTAAAATGCAATGACTCCTATTTTGTGTCAGAAGATCTCGAAAAAGTACCAACGTCCAGAACTATCTCCTCAAAAGTCCTAATTTTCTCACATTGTGGACTTTCAAGTATTTTTGTTTTTTCGCCATTTTTCTTTAACAGAGTTCATTTGTCCCAAGATTAGTTGATAACACTTCGGCTGTGCGTAGTAGTCTGGTCGGAGAACTGTGACGCACAGGCAAATAGCATGAACCAGCGCCGGAAATTGTGTAGTGTGCACAATTTCCGGCGCTGGTTGTGGTGGTTATAAAAGAATGTTGGAACGTAAAAACGACACGCGGAACCGGCTGGGAAGAAGGAGTGGTCAGCGGATGGTCAAATGGTGTTCATCGAATATTTTGTGAAAATTGTTTGAGGCCATAATTGGATAGAAGGAACGACAAGGCCGGTTTGCCCTGAATTTGGATTTTCAGATGCAGGAGTCGAGTATTCGTTTTTGTAGCAAATGAAACACGGCCCCACCCAAAATTTGGACAGATCCTATGTCGACTCGCTAAAAAAGTAAATAAATTTTCTATATGTAAAATATATTGACATTCTCGATGTCGGCGTGATATAGTTAACTCAACGGAGGAGGATGGATCATGATAGGCTATTCTTACCAGATTCAACAAAAAATGATCCAAACATTACAACTATACTTAAAACCTGTACGGCAAATATTAGGATTTGGCGTACAAGAATTTGCAGATCTGCTTGGTCTCACAAGGCAAACAATCAACAATTTGGAAACGCAAAAGAACCGGATGAGCCCAATACAGTACATTGCAATTAGTTCACTCATTGACTATTTTACGGATAAAAGACCCGAACTACTTCCGAGCCTGCAAAGTCTCCTTCGCTTTAAGTTCGATGAAACAGATGAGTATAGTTTTGAAATGATGAGTGGCGGATCTTTGGTAAAAAAATGGATTCAGTGTTTTGCCGATGAAGCAAAACAGAGTGGTATACCTTTAAACCAAACACAACATCTGTTGTGTTCCGCAGATGAGCGAGATCTTGCTGACCGGTACCGCATTTTTTTGGACGACACAATTTTACAGCAAGCTGCATTTTTGCAAGCAACCCAAAAGTTTTCTATCGCAATGAAAGAAAGCAAAAATAAATTTCTTGTTCCATTAAAGGCAGTAGAAGGCCTGCAAATGAAGTTAGGAAGCAGCGATTCCGAAAAAGCAAACGAGGCAAAAGCTGCACTGCAAGCGCTCATACAACTAAAAGAAGATTCTCTTGTGGAAATTCGCGGTGAAAAGGGCGATTCCTCTGTTGTTACCACGCTGGTTTCTGTGTTGGCCAAATTCAAACGCACCAATCGACTGGCTTTGCTTACAGAAAACCCCGCCCTTGCACAACAGGTTTTGGCGCTTAACAACGACACCATGGGTGGCTTCCCCATTCGGGTATTTCATATCTCAAAGACAGGAACGCTGGAAGATGTGGGAGCAAAAGAGGTTAAACAATCAAGTGTAGAATCCGGTGGAGAAGCGCTTCTACAGTCGGCAATCAGCGGATGGAGTGAAATCGATTAAACAAGGAGGAACTTGAAATGGCAGACGCGCAGATTTCTGAACCAGGAGCGGACTCGCGCTACGTCGATTTGAATACGCTGGTGCAGGAGCGAAAACTTTTTATTGATACCTGCAGCGTCATGGCCGAAGGGAGCGATTTATTTTGGCAAAAAATCGTTCCCCTGTTGGAAACCTACCACAATAAAGTTATTTTTCCATATCGATGCTGGCAGGAACTGGAAAAGCACACCAACCAGCAACAGGACCCAATAAAAAAAGAGCGGGCCGCTCACGCGATACAACGCCTCACCCCCCTTATCCACAAGAAACTTGTTGATATACGCGGGGAAGAAACCGATAATTTTGCTGACAATGTGTTTCAAACCGTATTTATCAAATTCCGTCTTCAATACAAACTGTGCCTGATTACACAAGACAACAACTTGGCAAAGGATATTCTTGCCTTGAACCACATTAAATCCGTGAGAGCTTACCCAATTTGTGCTTGGCGAATCCTGCAGGACGGTTCCCTGGGATATTTTGGTTGGGCCGAACGATTTATGTCTGGTACAAATAAAGCAACCGTTCCTTCCGAGGAAAAATTTAAAGTTGCACATACTGTAAGCACCGCTGCCAATATTCCCATCGTGATAGAGGACATTCCTGGCGAAGGAAATGAAGTCTTTGTCGCCGGTGGCGCCATCCAATTATGCCGCGAAGTGGGTTCAGGCGGAGAGGGAACGCTATATGAAACCAACACGCCGTATATTGCTAAAATCTATAAAAAGGGAAAACTGACAGAGCAAAAGAAACAAAAGCTCGATCGAATGCTGAGCAAAAACATCCGCTGCGAAGGTATCTGTTATCCGGTCGGCGCCATTTACAACCGGAACAACCAGTTTATTGGATACCTAATGCCAAAAGCCAAGGGCCGCGAACTACAAAAAAGCATCTTTATCAAACCGCTTTTCTTTAAGTACTTTCCAGGCTGGAAGAAAAAAGATACCGTGCAGCTCTGCATTACAATTCTCAACAAGATCCAATATCTTCATGATCGGAATATCATTCTCGGCGACATTAATCCCGCCAATATTCTGGTGGTAAATCCAAAAGAAGTATACTTTGTGGACACCGACAGTTATCAAATCGAAGGGTATCCTTGTCCGGTGGGAACGATCAACTATACTGCACCTGAAATTCAGGGCAAAGAGTTCTCAACGTTTCTTCGCAGCGAAGGGAATGAAAATTTTGCGATTGCCACGCTTCTGTTTATGATTATGCTTCCTGGTAAGCCCCCCTATGCGCAACAAGGAGGTGAATCGGCGGCAGACAATATACGGAAGATGGATTTTTCTTATCCGCTAGGGGAGCTTTCCAACAAAAAAACGCCGGATGGTCCTTGGCGCTTTATGTGGAGTCATCTGACGTACAAGCTGAAGGAGGATTTTTACGAGACCTTCCGAAGCGGTGGAAAATATGCAACCCCTTCGAAGCGGTTGTCGGTCCAACGTTGGCTGGATGATTTCACGGATTACCTGAATCTATTGGAAAGCGGCAAATTTGGGGCACAAGACAAGATGTCGGAAGAATTGTTCCCCACACGATTCAAGAAAAATCCCAACAAAGAATATATCATTTGCAAACTGTGTGGGCAGGAGATGGAGAAAGACCATTGTATTGATGGATACTGTTCTTCCTGCCTAAACAAAGGAGAAACTTACCCATGTGAAAGGTGCGGGAAGCCATTATTATATTCCAATTATCAAAAGTATATTAAAAAAACAAAACGGTATTCCCGCTGTAAAGAATGTTATGACTGGGGGAAAAATGTCTATTCCCAAGAGTACTGTAAAGAATGCGGTGCTTTGTTTGTTATAACCAATGATGATTACGAGTTTTTTACATCCAAAGGATACGACCTCCCCAAACGATGCCCCGCCTGTCGCAAAAAGGCTCGAGGCGACGCATCTGTGGCAGACGAGGTCCTAAAAACTTCTTCGAATCATCCATCTTCCCCCGAAAAGGGGTCCGCCGAACCGGTCCAATCGTCAGACCCGGAGGAAAGCACCTCATTCTGTTTTATAACAACGGCTGTCTGTGAGTATTATGGCAAACCGGACGATTGCGTGGAACTGGAAACTCTGCGGCACTACCGCGACACCTGGCTGCAAAAGCAACCGGACGGGCCACAATTGATTGCAGAATATTATGCCATCGCTCCAGATATTGTCCGCGCGATGCAAGCAAGCAACAAATTTGGTTTGTATTGTAAAAAACTATGGCTTGAATATATTGAACCTTGTCTTGATATGATCCACAAAGGAGCTTTTGAATCCTGCAAAAGGCACTATATTAAGATGGTCCGATATGTGCAGGCAGAGTTTTCTCCTAATATGGGTATGTCTAAGGCTGAATGAAACCCGCTGCCCACAAATGAGATGCGATATTTAATGAAGGATTGACGTCTCTGAAATAGAACAAAGAAATGGAGGAAAACAAAATGGATACAGAAGGGAAAATCTTGCGTAAAAAAGATGAGCAGGACGACTTGCGAGCACAAATCACCCAGGATGTAATGAAAATGGTCCAGGAAGAGCTGAACAAAATCAAGCCCTCCTTGATTTCCTCCATCAAGGAGGAAGTCATCAAAGAGTTATCCCAGACCGGTTCGCAGAGCGTACAGCATAAGAATAAGGATGACGGTTGGCATATTGTAGATGGCACGGGACGCCTGGATAATAAATATATGCCGCGCGTGTTACAGGGGTTCCACTATGATGGATGGATATATTATGTGAATAGGCAAAATGGGAAATTTCTCTATAAAGTAAGAGAAGACCGAACAGACAATCGGCAGCTGACGGATTACACAGTAAATGTTGATCCTGATGACTTTTCTGTCCGTAATGGCGATGTGTATATAGACGGGTATAAAATCAAAATCAAGCTTTAAGATGTAAGAGAGGTGCTACAATGGGTAACAATAATTTATTGAGAATGCAGGATCTGGTAGAAAACCCCACGCCGCGTGTTCCCATTTGCCTCTGCCTGGACACCAGCGGCTCTATGGGAGCTGTACAAGGTGATTGTGTGGATACCGGAAAAACCCTTTTTGAAGATGGGCGGCAGTGGAATCTGGTAACCGGCGGCACATCGCGTCTTGACGAATTGCAGAAGGGCATCAAACTTTTTTATAATTCCGTGCGGGAAGATGAAGTTGCTCGCTATGCAGCTGAAATTTGCATTGTAACATTTGACAGCGAAGCCAAGTGCCGAATGGATTTTGCCAACCTGGATCGCCAATCGGATCTGCCCGAGTTAACAGCCACGGGGGATACCGCGATGGGAGAAGGCGTCAATTTGGCGCTGGATCTGTTGGAAAGCCGGAAGCGCGAATACCAGGATAAGGGTGTCGATTATTTCCAGCCGTGGCTTGTGTTGATGACGGATGGCGTGCCGAATGGAAATGAAGGGGAATTTGAACGTGCCGTGCAGAGATGCCGGGATATGGAAGCCCAAAAGAAACTTACCGTCTTTCCAATTGCCATCGGTGATGAAGGTGACCAGACTGCGCTGGCGAAGTTTTCCGCCAAGCGTCCGCCGCTCAAATTACAAGGCCTTAAATTCCGGGAATTCTTTGCGTGGCTAAGTCAGAGTGTGGCGAAAACTTCCCAGTCCATGCCCGGGGAAACCATCAAGCTGGATCTTAACAGCATCCAGGGATGGGCTGAGTTGTAAATATTTTCCACGCTTTCGGTGAAAAGCGGGAAGGGATCTATTATGTGGCATTTTCTACAATGTGCCGTACAAGGTCGCGGACACAGGCAATCTGAGCTGCCCTGTCAGGATAAAACATTTTGCTTGTATGCCAACGGGGTTTACGTGTCGGCTTTGGCCGATGGCGCAGGTTCTGCCAGGTTGTCTCATGAAGGGGCACAAGCCGTTTGTGAACTGCTCTGCCGGGACATGACCGAAAATTTTGCAGCCTACGTTTCCCAGAAGGACGGCGTAGCCGTCAAGCAGAAGATTCTTGGCTGTGTGCGTGATTGCCTACACCAATTGTCGGGCCGCCTTTCCTGTAAAATGGAAGATCTTGCATCAACCTTGCTGGTTGCGGCAGTAAACGAAGAGCATTTTATTCTTGCTCATATTGGTGATGGGGTAATCGGCTATTTGAAAGATGACGAGCTCCATGTTGCATCTCATCCTGACAACGGCGAATTTGCAAATACCACTGTTTTTACCACATCCCCCAGTGCGCTGTCTTCTATGCGACTTTTCAAAGGAAAAGTTGCATCTATTGACGGTATCGTTCTCATGTCTGACGGGACAGAGATGAGTCTCTACGATAAAGCGCATCGGACTTTGGCACCTATTCTCAAGCGCATTATGCAGATGAGCATCTATCTCCCTGCAGATAAACTCCATGAACTGTTACTGCGCAGTTTTGAGGAACTCATAACCCAGAATACGACCGATGATTGCAGCATCGCCATCCTCACCAACGATAGGGATTGTTTTCACGGATTTTGCTCGCTGCCCACCACACGGCAAAAAGAAATCCTCTGCCTTTCAAGTCGCGCCTCCACCGTGCGCCTACATCGTTATTGCGAAATCTTGCAATTATTGCAAGACAAGCACACGCTGCGCCAAGTCTCCCTGCACATTCATCTCAAGCCCAGGCATACCTTACGACATCTTCGTCGACTCCTGTCGCTACACTTGATTGAGAGACAGGGAGCCTATTACAAAAGTATACTCATCCTGAAAGACACATAGAAATATGTCTTTACTGTAACAAAACTCAGTTTTACCAAATCTATGGACAGTCCAATACGACAAGGAGAATACATAATGAATCGTCTTTCTGACTCTATCGCCAAGTTTGGGAATCGTCTGCTGGAGCCAGACTTCAATGATCGAATCCTACTGGGAGGACCTTTGTGGTTATTATGGTACGGAAACTGGCGTGAGGCCCTACGCAATTATCTGCCGTTGACCTTTCTCTTTGTAACGGCTTGCAGTCTACTATGTTACGGTTTGGGACATCGCAATATCATACTGTTCCAGTTGGGCAATATAGGGATCATTGTCTGCCTATTAGTAGGATTTGCCATCAACATTTTTCTATATCGGCGTTGGAACAAGACACCCGACGAAGCTGGCAAACATATTGTGCTTCCTTTGCTTTGGGTGGCGGGTTTGTTTCTTCTGTTGAGCGGCGGTATATGGCTCGGTTCTGTCCTTTAAACACGAAAGTTCGCGTTCCTCTATCAATAAAGATCGGCTGGCTGGACTTCCATTAAGGAAATCCGGCCAGCCGGTTTCTTTTGCTTCTTATTCCCCGCATTTCGCCGTGCAGGTTTTAAACGTATAATATCCTGCAGCTTTCCGAACGGCGATTTCCGGTTTAGGAGCAACTTTCCAGTGAAGTTTGATATTCATAGGTGCCTCCCTGTATTTTTTAACCGTTTCTCATCGTTTTGCAACTCGTAAAGCAGCCAAACGATGCGACCGGTTTTTTCGGTGCTTGCGTAACTTTCCAGGTAAGTTTCATCGACCTTCCCTCCCTATCCATAAATTTTCCACATACGATTCTACACGTATTTTATAATAGTTTCATTCTAGCATTGAATCAATCGAGTGTCAACACAGCGTTAGGGAACTTCTCATACTGAAGTGTGAATCCTTTTTGGATAAAGATATCCTTGTGGAAAGGGAACTGATAGATAACCGTGATCTTTCCTGCACGGGATAAGGCGCTTTTCTTTATTTCTTCGGCCACCTTTTCCATAATCTCTATTGCGAATGGATTGTTGACGAAAAAATAGTTGTATCTTTCATAGCCGACATATTCTCGTGCATCCTGACGAAAAATGTGAAGGCGTTCGTCGGAAAGGATAGAAGCATTTTTCTTTGCAATCTGAACCAAAGAATCCGCATACTCTATTCCATCGATCCGTCCAAAATCGAAGGAAGTGGCATAATACAAAAAAAGGCCCTTCCCGCAACCGATGTCCAACACACTGTCCGATGGCGTAATTTCCAATTGGCGAAGTACGTCATAGATCGGATAGCAGCCTTCGTAGCCTCTGAGCTGTGTATGGGAATCTTCGATCCTTCCGGTATAATCCAACCCTTTTATGGCTTTGAGATACGCCAGGTAAACCGTTTTCTTGTAATACCGAACGTACATCGTAAAATCTGTCCAGTTGATCATCCAGCCTTTCCCCCATTTACAACAGGCTTAGAATTTTGTTTAGGTCTATGTTCTTATCGGTGGAGATTCCATTGATCAATTCTTCAAAGTCCTGTTCTTTATCTTTCTGCATATCAAGAATTTTTTCTTCAATCGTGTTGGCAGCCACAAGTTTATAGACATTGACCGCTTGCTGTTGCCCGATACGATAAGCTCTGTCGATTGCTTGCTGCTCTACAAACGGATTCCACCAGGGATCATAAATGATCACATCCTGCGCAGATGTCAGATTTAGCCCAACCCCGCCTGCTTTAATACTAATCAAAAAAATGCCTGCGCTTGCTTTCTCAAATTGCTCCACCAAAAGATTGCGTTGTTGCGTTTTCCCGTCCAGATAAAAGAGGTTTGCTTTATATTCACTGCGTTTTTCCAGTTCTTGCCGGATCAGATGCAGCATGGAAGTGTAATTGCTGAAAATCAAAATTTTGTGCCCGGATTCAAACAGATCCGCCACCAGAATCTTTAACGCGTCCAGCTTGCAGGAATCCACAACGCCTTCCACATTAATGGTATCGTCGAGCAAAAGCGGGTGGCAACAGCATTCCCGTAACAATGTGAGTCCCTTTAAAACAACTGGGGCCGCAAAAATTTTCAGGCGGGAGATCGCCGATTTTACGGCAATATTGATACCTGTATAAAGCCTTCTTTGTGCTATATCCATATCGCAGTAAATAATCTGTTCGTACTTGGGCGGAAGTTGCTTCAGTACATCTTTCTTCATACGGCGAAGGATAAACAGATTCAAAATTTCCTTTAATTCGTCATAGTTGCGGTCGTGATACCGATGCAAAAAAGCAGAATGACCAGGAAATGCCCCCGGATTCACAATATCCATAACATTCCAAAGTTCGGAAATGCCATTTTCCATGGGGGTACCGGATAATCCGATTTTCATCTCTGCGTGGATTTCTTTGATCGCCTGGGAGGTAATGCTTTTGTAGTTTTTTACTGTTTGAATTTCGTCCAAAACGACAATGGTAAACCCCTTGTGATCCAGATACTCTTTATCCAGAAGTGCGGTATTGTATGTTGTAATAATAACATCACACTTGCCGAAATCCAATTCGCTGCGTTTATTTCCGTGATAGATACCAACCCGGTAGTTGGAACAGAATTTTTCAAATTCTCTTTTCCAGTTTGTGAGCAGAGATTTAGGAACGACAATCAAAACCTTTTGAAGGTGTTTTTTGACATCATTATCTTCTAAAAATGCGATAACCTGAAATGTCTTGCCGAGGCCCATGTCATCCGCCAGACAACCGCCAAGATGGTTTAAAAACAAAAACTTGAGCCATTGAATTCCTTCCCGTTGGTAGGGCAGCGCCATCTTATCCACGGGTTCCGGCAAGGCCGGTTTCACATCCGCATAGGGAAAAAAGTCCGTGATTGACGAGCCGCTGTTATAAATCAGGCGCAACAGTTGAAAAATGTGTTTCTGGTGGAGATAAAGCTTGTTACCCTTTACAACAAAATCGTCTTTTGCCTGTATTACAGAATCCGGCAAAACAATTCGCTTATCACCAACTTCCATCTCATTTTTTTGCGCGAACAACTGTATTTGGGAAGCCAAGTTAATGATTCTATCTCCAATGTTATAACTTAGATCCACCTCAAACCAACCGGATTCCCGCCGGGTAATTTTGATATTCGGAATAATGGTACTTTTGTCATCGTCCAGGATGATTCCCATTTCAGACAACATGGTATGCAGTGCAGATCTATCCCTACGCCCGGAATACGCATACCTACCCTTTGTCAGTTTCAGGAACCCTTTTTCCTGAAGTTCTTGTCCAGTTCTGCTTTCATACTGGAAATTTCGCAGGTAAATTCCATCTTCAGTCTTAACCGAAAGCCCCTTATCCATATAGGCTGCCTTTTCACCGCCATATTCAAAAAGGAGCGAATACGCTTGGTCGGTGGTTGAATAGGAAAGATGGGGCTTCGGACAAAGGGCTTGGATATGGGAAGCGGCACCGGGCCTATTTTCTATACACAGTGTGCCATCCGAAAAACAAGAGAAAAGGCAGTTGCCGATAGAGTATTGCTGTTTAGCCCGTTTACGGCCTGGTTTTTCCTCTATCTTGCTGATGAGCGTAAGCGAAGCATCTGCATGATCCAGAAAGATCATCGGGCTGGATGCCAAAAGGTGATGCAGCTTTCGAAAGTTTTCTACCGTAACATAAAAGCTGTTTTTACCAATCTGATAGGCAAACTCCGCAAACCATTTCTGCACAACATCCCGTGAAGCATTTTGAATAGGAAGGCAGTTCAGCACATCCGCAGCTGTAATACTGCCCCCCTTATATTTTCCAGCCTTACTTACACCAATCTGTTTGGTATAGTATGTTTCCAAGACAATAAAGCCGTTTTTTCTGGAAACGGCTGCGCTGAAGGCGATCATCAAGTCCGGCATAATTAGCAAAAAAACCTTTCGTTTGTTTTCAGCATCAATTCATAAAACTTCTCTTTGTTCTCTTGGCTACACGTTCGGGGCTCAATATGGTCAAAATTGATATTCGAAATATCATGGAGTTTTGTAAACTGCCTAAAATGCTCGGCGCGGCAACCACCGCCGCAAATATATTTTAGCGCACAGGTGTTACACGGCTTAAAATTATCAATTTTTCCTGCCTGCTGCGCGGCCTGCATCAACGCATGGATCTCCTCAAAAGGCATATCCCGTATATTGCCGATTTTGGCCACGTCCGGAATTCTGTCACAAAAATAGAAATCCCCGTTTGCCATTACATTCAACCCGCCATACCCGCAACTATCACAGATACCTTCCGAGACATTGCTGACAAAGGAATCTTCGGCCGTATCGCCGTAAATCCCGGTAACGACTTGGTCGACTAAGGCATAGTACTCTGTTTTTCTTTCCGCCACAACCTCTGCACTGAGATTTCGGCCGGGCATCAAAAAGTAAGAATAATCGATTTGGATCGCTTCTTTCCCATACTTTTCAAGCAGTTTCCGGGAAAACCGGATATATTCTGCCGAATGCGCACAAATTACCTCATAGGGAGGAGTTACGGCAATCTTTACAAAAATGCGATACTTTACGAACAATGCAACAGCATTCAGTGCCCGTTCAAATGCGTTTTTGCCGCGCACGAGGGAATTGCTTTCTTCATCGTATCCATCAATGCTGATCTGAATGCAATCCACGTTCTGGGAGGCAAGGCGTCTCACTCTTTCTTCGTTCCAGAAGAGGCCATTACTATAGATAGAGACCTTCATTCCCAAACGGGAAATATACTCCACCAGTTCAAAGAAATCCGGCCGTACCGTCGGTTCACCACCAGTCAGAAAGACATCCGTTCCTCCCGCGTGATAAAATTGGTCGCATAACGACTTTATTTCATCGGTAGATAATTCGTCGTTATACGCATTCCCGGATTTCATATAGCAATGCGGACATCTCATATTGCACTGATTGGTTACATGCAAATGAAGTTTTGTGTTGGAAAACGCAGATTTTGTTATAGCGCTTTCGATTTTTTTCGCTTCTATCTGTGTAAGTACATACGCAATGTCTTCTTGATCTGTTTCGTATTCGTTGAGGATCTTTCCTACCGTAGTCCCTTTCTGGAGCATTTTGAAAATAGTAAGTTGGTTTTCATTTGTAAGGACAACCCATATTGCCAACTCCGTGGCTATCGCAAGATATTGATCCTTGTATTTTACAATTTGGAAAGGCGGTAGATTATATACTTTATCTTCGGAAATTTCTACCTCTTTTTCTTCCTCCATATTCTCACATCCTTATTTTTTCACTGTAAGTTTGGTGGCCCTCTTTGTTTTCATTATATATCAGTCCCTTTTCCTTTTACAAGAAATGTCTTCTTTTTTATTTTTCTACTTTGTAAAATTGTAATAGCGCAACTAAAACCGGATCTGATGATCAAAAGTTTTCTTGGTTTATTATGCTGTGATGGAGCACAACTTGCTTAAAACGTTCCAGTATCTCCCATACAGAATTATCGTGCTTGCATTGTCACAGTCCTTTCGAAAAGAACTATATGGTACGACACTCATGAATGAAAAAGCGACTTCTGGGACAGAGGTTTTGTGCAAAAAGAATCGCAACATCGTTCTTTTCTTTTTTGACGCGATTTGGCTGTTTCAATATCAGCTGTCCATAGTCCAGTTGGGCGTAGTAGTCAGGTCGGAGAACTGTGACAGACAGGTAAATACGATGATACAGCGCCGGAAATTGTGTAGTATGCACAACTTCCGGCGCTGTTTGTGGTGGTTATAAAAGAATGTTGGGACGTACAAACGATACACGGAACCGGCTGGGAAGAAGGAGTGGTCAGATGGTGGTCAAGTCAGCGGCTGCACAAAAGGAACATTTTCTTTCCTGCGCCGTTTTCTCGTACTTTCTTGTGCTTTTTGTCAAGTTTTTTTCATAAAGCCGCCGCAAAAACAGGTTTTTTTGCACAATGTCATGAATCTGACATTTTTGCATGCTTTGTTGTTTTTCGGTTCGGGAAATTTCGCTATGATGGTACCAAAGACAGACTCGCGGCAGCTTGTCCGGCCTTACCGGACGCAAAAACGCAACAAGGAGGAATACCATGCAGCATCCCCATTTTATCGATGCGGACGGCAGCTTCACACTGGACCGCCCCGAAGAGATCAGCCAGCTGTACTTTCCGCTGGCTTCCGAAGCCGGGCTGAAGAGCTGTGTTTCACCGGACCTGGGCGGCGACGCCAAGCTGGACCAGGAGACCTTTCTGCTGGAACCGGTGAGCGTGGAAAACCTGCACAACAACCGCTCCACCCGGAATTTCTGGCTGGTGGGGGCGGACGGCACCGCCCTTTCGCTGACCGGCGCCTCGGCCGCCCAGCAGGCGGTGAAGTTCACCCCCGCCCAGGACGACAGTCGCCTGACGGCGGGCTTCATGTGGCATACGCTGGAGCGCACCCTGAAAGCGGCGGGGGTCCGCGCCGTCCTGACCAGCTTTGTGCCGGTGGGGGACAATGTGGAAGTGCTCAGCGTCACGGTGGAAAACATCACCGACAGCACCCTCACCTTCACCTCCTACGGGGCGGTACCCCTCTACGGCCGCAGCGCCGACAACCTGCGGGACCACCGCAACGTGACCTCCATGCTCCACCGCATCCGCACCACCGTCCACGGGGTGCGGGTCTGCCCCACCATGTCCTTTGACGAGCGGGGCCACCGGCCCAACCAAAAGGTCTACTATCTGCTGGGCTACGGCGCCGACGGCCAGGCCCCGGCAGCCTTCTACCCCACGGTGGAGGAGTTCATCGGGGAGGGCGGCAGCTTCACCCATCCCCGGGCGGTGCTGGAAAACTACCCCGGCGTGCCGGCGGGGGCCTGCCGCGCCGGGCGGGAGGCCATGGGCGCCTTCCGCTTTGCGCCCCTGACCCTGGCCCCCGGTGCCTCGGCCCGGTACATCCTGCTGCTGGGGGTGGAGGAGAGCGACGAGGCCATCGACCGGCTCTTTGTCCGGTATGACACCGCCGCCAAGGTGGACGACGCCCTGGCCGAGACCCGCCGCTACTGGAAGGAGAAGGTCAACGTGGCCTTTGCCACCGGCGACGCCGACGGCGACCGGCTGATGAAGTGGGTCTGCTTCCAGCCCTACCTGCGGCGGCTCTTCGGCTGCTCCTTCCTGCCCCACCACGACTACGGCCGCGGCGGCCGGGGCTGGCGGGACCTGTGGCAGGACTGCCTTTCCCTGCTGCTCATGGAACCCGGTCCGGTGGGCCGGATGATAGAGGCCAACTTCGGCGGCGTGCGGGTGGACGGCACCAACGCCACCATCATCGGCGCCGGGGACGGCAACTTCATCGCCGACCGCAACGGCATTGCCCGGGTCTGGATGGACCACGCCCTCTGGCCCCAGATGACCACCCAGCTCTATCTGGACCAGACCGGCGACCTGGCCCTGCTTGACCGCAAGGCCCCCTACTTCAAGGACCCCCAGGCGATGCGGGGCAACGGCATCGACGAGGCCTGGGCCCCCGAACAAGGCAGCTGGCAGCGCACCGAAGCCGGGGAGGTCTACCGCGGTACCCTGCTGGAACATCTGCTGCTCCAGCAGCTCACCGCCTTCTACGATGTGGGCGAACACAACCTCTACCGCCTGCGGGGGGCCGACTGGAACGACGCCCTGGATATGGCCGCCGACCGCGGCGAGAGCGTGGCCTTCACCTGTGCCTACGCGGGCAATCTGCGGACGCTGGCGGCCCTGCTCCGCCAGCTGGACGGGCGCAGCCCCGGCGGCAAAGCGGAGCTGATGGAGGAACTGACGGTGCTGCTGCGCCCCGGCCAGGACTACGACGACCGGGCGGGCAAGCGGGCACTGCTGGGGCAGTACCTGGAGCGCTGCCGCCACACCCTGAGCGGCCGCACCGTGCGGGTGCCCCTGACCGACCTGGCCGACGACCTGGAAAAGCG
The DNA here is from genome assembly GCF_025152575.1 of Subdoligranulum variabile. Lineage (NCBI taxonomy): Bacteria > Bacillati > Bacillota > Clostridia > Eubacteriales > Oscillospiraceae > Subdoligranulum > Subdoligranulum variabile. The sequence goes on from NZ_CP102293.1 coordinate 1,421,145, forward strand.
GGCGGACTGGCTCACCGGCCATCTGCGCCGCCAGGAATGGATCGACGGCGGCGAGGAGGGCTGGTTCAACAGCTACTACGACAACGACGGCCAGCCGGTGGAAGGGTTCTTCCCCGCCGGTGTGCGGATGATGCTCACCGGGCAGGTATTTGCCGTCATGGGCGGGGTGGCCGACGAGGAACAGGTGCGCCGCATCGTGCGCAGCGCCGACCACTACCTCTACCGCCCCGAGATCGGCGGCTACCGGCTGAACACCGATTTCGGCGAACTGAAATTCAACCTGGGCCGGATGTTCGGCTTTGCCTACGGCGAGAAGGAGAACGGGGCTGTCTTCTCCCACATGACGGTGATGTACGCCAACGCCCTCTACCGCCGGGGCTTTGCCAGGGAGGGCTGGAAGGCCCTGAAAACCCTGGCCGACGCCGCCCTGCACTTTGAGACCAGCCGCATCTACCCTGGCATTCCCGAATACTTCTCCACCGACGGGCGGGGGGTCTACCACTACCTCACCGGCGCGGCCAGCTGGTTCATGCTGACGATGATCACCCAGGCCTTCGGCGTCCGGGGCGAGGCCGGGGACCTGCTGCTGGCCCCCCAGCTCACCGCCGAACAGTTTGATGAAACCGGCACCGCCGAACTGCGGCTGACTTTTGCGGGCCGCCCGCTGACGGTGCGCTACCATAACGCCGCCCGCAAGGAGGCCGGCAGCTACCGCCTGGGCGAAGTCCGGTGCGGCGACACCGCCGTGACCCCCGGCGCCGACGGCACCGTGAAGCTGCCCCGCGCCCTGGTGGAGCAGCTGCCCGCCGAGGGCGGCCTGATCACGGCGGAACTGGTATAAAAACAAGGAGGATTCTTCCTGATGCAATACGGATATTTTGACGATGCCCACCGGGAGTATGTGGTCCAGCGCCCCGATACCCCCGCCCCCTGGGTAAACTATCTCGGCTCGCCGGAGTACGGCGCCATCATCTCCAACAACGCCGGCGGCTACAGCTTTGCCAAGTCCGGCGCCAACGGCCGCATCCTGCGCTATGTCTTCAACCAGTTTGACCGCCCCGGCCGGTACCTCTACCTGCGGGACAACGCCAGCGGGGATTTCTGGTCGGCTTCCTGGCAGCCGGTGGGCAAGGACCTGCAGGACTACGCCTGCGAATGCCGCCACGGCATGGGCTACACCCGGATGCTCTCCGACTATGCGGGCATCCACGCCGAAGCGGTCTACTATGTGCCCAAAGACAGCGCCCATGAAGTCTGGGAGCTGACGGTGACCAACACCACCGACGCCCCCCGGGAACTGACCCTGACGGGCTACGCGGAATTCACCAACCACAACAACTACGAGCAGGACCAGGTGAATCTGCAGTATTCCCTCTTTATCAGCCGGACCCTCTTTGCGGGCAACCGCATCACCCAGCAGATCCACGGCAACCTGGACGCCCAGCCCACCGACGAACTGGTGGACGGCAAGAACGTCACCGAGCGGTTCTTCGGGCTGGCGGGGGCGGACGTGGCCAGCTACTGCGGCGACAAGGAAGCCTTCCTGGGCCGGTACCATGACTACGGCAACCCCCAGGGGGTGCTTTCCGGTGACCTGGGCAACGTGCTGAGCTACAACGAGAACGCCTGCGGCGCCCTCTCCTGCGTGGTGAAGCTTGCCCCCGGCGAAAGCCGCACCGTGGCCTTCCTTTTGGGGATGAAGCCCTCCGAGGAAGCCGCCGCCCTGGTGGCGGGCTACGCCGACCCCGCCGCCCGCTGCGCCGCCGAGGTGGAGGCGCTGAAGCAGGACTGGTACGGACGGCTGGACCATCTGCAGGTCCACACCCCCGACGACGCCTTCAATACGATGATCAACACCTGGAACGCCTACAACTGCTTCATCACCTTTGTGTGGAGCCGGGCGGCTTCCCTGATCTACTGCGGCCTGCGCAACGGCTACGGCTACCGGGATACCGTGCAGGACATCCAGGGCATCATCCATCTGGAACCGGCCATGGCCAAGGAGAAGATCCGGTTCATGCTCTCCGCCCAGGTGGACAACGGCGGCGGTCTGCCTCTGGTAAAATTCACCCACAACCCCGGCCATGAGGATACCCCCGACGATGCCTCCTATGTGGCGGAGACCGGCCACCCGGCCTACCGCGCCGACGACGCGCTGTGGCTCTTCCCCACCGTCTATAAATATGTAGCCGAAACCGGGGACAAGGCCTTCCTGGACGAGGTCATCCCCTTTGCCAACAGGGACGAGGGCACCGTCTACGAGCACCTGAAGCGGGCGGTGCAGTTCTCGCTGGATCATCTGGGTCCCCACGGCCTGCCCGCCGGGCTCTACGCCGACTGGAACGACTGCCTGCGGCTGGGCGCCAACGGCGAGTCCACCTTTGTGGCGCTGCAGTTCTACTATGCCCTGGAGATCCTGCGCCGGTTTGCCGCCGACCGGGGGGACGAGGCCGCCTGCCGCCATCTGGAAGCGACCATGGCCGACACCGCCCGCAAGATCCAGTCCCTTTGCTGGGACGGCGACCGGTTCATCCGCGGCTTTACCGAGGAAGGCCAGCGCATCGGCGCCGCCGCCGACCCGGAGGCCAACCTCTGGCTGAACCCCCAGAGCTGGGCGGTCATCAGCGGGCTGGCGGACAAGGACCAGGCCGACCGGGCCATGGCCCAGGTCTACGACCGGCTGAACACCGCCTACGGCGCGGTGCTCATGGACCCGCCCTACCACGCCCATGCCTTTGAGGGCGCCCTGGCGGTGATCTACAACCCCGGCACCAAGGAAAATTCCGGTATCTTCTCCCAGTCCCAGGGGTGGCTGATCCTGGCCGAAGCCCTCTGCGGCCACGGGGAGCGGGCCTTCACCTACTTTACCGAGAACGCCCCCGCCGCCCAGAACGACCGGGCGGAAGTGCGCCGCCTGGAGCCCTACTGCTACGGCCAGTTCACCGAGGGCCCGGCCAGCGCCCACTTCGGCCGCTCCCAGGTGCACTGGCTCACCGGCACGGCGTCCACCGTCATGGTGGGCTGCGTGGAGGGCATCCTGGGCCTGCGCCCCGACCTGAACGGTCTGCGGCTGGCCCCTGCGGTGCCTGCCGCCTGGAAGAGCTTTACCATGGACAAAGACTTCCGGGGCAAGAAGCTGCACATCCGGGTGGAAAATCCCCAGGGCAAGGAGAGCGGCTTCGCCAGCCTGACCCTCAACGGGGAGGCCCTGCCCGACAACTACCTGCCTGCCCACAAGCTGCAGGCCGAGAACGACATCCTGCTGGTGCTGTAATTCCCGCACAGAAACAAAATTCCCCGCCGGGGTCTCCCGGCGGGGTTTTTGTTATGGTACAATGGAGGCTCAGTCGTCCCAGGGATTCAGGCGGCTTTCGTCCCGGTACTTCTTGGGGGTCATGCCGGTGACTTCGCGGAACTGCTGGATGAAATGGCTCTGGGAGGAAAAGGCCAGCTGGTTGGCAATGTCGATGAGGGAACTGTCGCTGAAGCGCAGCAGGTTTTTCGCAATTTCGATCTTCTGCTGGCGGATGTAGGCCGACACCGACATGCCGGTCTCCTTTTTGAAAAGCCGGGACAGATAACTGGGCGATACCCCCAGCTCGTCGGCCAGGTCCTCGATGGTGATGCGCTCCTTGATGTGGGCGTAAATGTAATCCTTGCCCTCATTGATATGTTTGGAATTGGTGTCGCTGCGCAGATTTTTGCGCATCTTTTTGGTAAAATCCATCACCATCTCATCATGCAGGGCGCAGACCTCGTCGGCTGTGTGCAGGTCGTCCAGCTTCTGGATGTAGAAATCGCTGAGGCGGAAGGCCTGTTCCAGCTCCATGCCGTGCTGGCCGCACAGCCGGGTGACCATGGCGGTGGTGATGACAAAATGGTATTTCAGGTTCAGCACCGGGTCACGGGAAAGCTGTCCCACGCCTTCCCCCTCCCGGAAGCGGCCCAACTCGCAGTTGTGGCGCACGGCGTTCACATCGCCGTCGGCCACCGCCCGGTAGAACCGGTACTCCTCGCTGGGATCCCGGTGCTCCATCTCATCCACTTCATCGTTGGCTTCCAGAAGCAGCCATTCCTTTTGGTAACTCATCTTACACCTGCCTTTTGTGGCTCCGAACGCTGCCGCCCCGGCGGGACGGCAGGGATTTTCTGTTTCCATTATACTACCAACCGCCGGTTTCCCGCAACGGCCCGGGGACTTTTTCCATGTCAAAAAGCTGCATTTTGGACAAAAAGCGGTCATGAATTTGATATTTTTTGTTTGATTCTAATATATCCCGGCACCCCTTCTACGCTATAATAGGGTCACGCTAAGGGATTCGGTACTCCGCGAGGGAGTACCAACAAAGTAGGAGGTTATCTGCATGAAAAAACGCGTTGTTTCTCTTCTGATGGCCACGGCCATCAGCGCCAGCCTGCTGGCTGCCTGCGGCGGCAGCAGCGCCGGTTCGTCCGCCGCTACCGGCGAGACCGGCGGTGACGCTGCCGCTGCCGGCGGCACCGAAGGCGCCGTCATCAACATCTACAGCTGGAACGACGAGTTCCGCACCCGTCTGGAAGCCGTCTACCCCGAGGTGGAGAGCACCTCCGACGACGGCACCGTCACCAAGCTGAAGGACGGCACCGAGATCCACTGGGTCATCAATCCCAACCAGGACGGCGTCTACCAGCAGAAGCTGGACGAAGCCCTGCTGAACCAGGGCACCGCCGCCGATGACGACAAGGTGGACATCTTCCTGTCCGAGACGGACTACGTCTTCAAGTACACCGATGCCGACGCCGACGTGGCCATGCCGCTGACCGACCTGGGCATCGACCCCGACACCGACCTGGCCGACCAGTACCCCTTCACCAGAACCACCGCCTCCGACCAGAACGGCGTGCAGCGCGGCTCCACCTGGCAGTGCTGCCCGGGCCTGCTGGTCTACCGCCGGGACATCGCCAAGGATGTCTTCGGCACCGATGACCCCGCCGCCGTGGGCGAAAAGGTCAAGGACTGGGATACCCTGAAGGCCACCGCCGCCGAACTGAAGGCCAAGGGCTACTACACCTTCGCCTCCTACGCCGACACCTTCCGCCTGTACGGCAACAGCATCTCGGAGCCGTGGGTGACCGCCGGTGAAACCACCGTCAAGGTGGACCCCCAGATCATGAACTGGATCAAGGATTCCAAGGAATGGCTGGATGCCGGCTACTTCGACAAGACCGTCAAGGGCCAGTGGAACGATGACTGGAACAAGTCCATGAGTTCCTCCTCCAAGGTCTTTGCCTTCCTGCTGCCTGCCTGGGGCATCGACTTCACCCTGACCCCCAACTGGGACGGCGAGACCGGCGCCTGGGGCGTCACCAATCCCCCGCAGGAATACAACTGGGGTGGTTCCTACATCCATGCCGCTACCGGCACCGACAACCCCCAGCACGTGAAGGACATCATCCTGGCCCTCACCTCCAACAAGGACAACCTGATCAAGATCTCCCGCGATTATCAGGACTTCACCAATACCGTCAGCGGCATGCAGGAAGCTGCCACCGACGCCTCCTTCGCCTCTGAGTTCCTGGGCGGCCAGAACGCCTACGAGTACTTTGCCCCTGTTGCCGAGAACATCAAGATCGCGCCGCTGTCCTCCTATGACCAGGGCTGCGTGGAGCTGATTCAGAATGCCTTCAGCGACTACTTCCAGGGCAACGTGGATTACGACCGCGCCAAGGCCAACTTTGAGACGGCCATCAAAGAGCGCTACCCCGACATCACCGAGATCCAGTGGGCAGAGTGATCTGCCCCAGGCACACTACGGAATGAAAACCGGCTGCCGCACCCCGGTGCGGCAGCCTTTTCCGGAAAGGAACGGTGACTTATGAACAAGAAAAAACAAAACCATCTCAGTTACGCCAAATGGGGCTACATCTTCATCCTTCCGTTCTTTTTGGCCTTCTTCATCTTCTCGCTGATCCCGCTGGTGGACACCGTGCGGTACAGCTTCTATGAATACTACCGCTCCGGCATCAAGGAGATCGGCCCCACCTTCATCGGCCTGGAAAACTATGCCGAGCTGCTCAAATCCGACATGGTCGGCTACGCCGGCAACACCCTGATCCTCTGGCTCATCGGCTTTGTGCCCCAGATCGTCATCGCGCTGCTGCTGGCCAACTGGTTCACCGATGTGCGGCTGAAGATCCGCGGCAAACAGTTCTTCAAGATCATCATCTATCTGCCCAACCTGATCATGGCCTCTGCCTTCGCCATGCTCTTCTTCGCCCTCTTCTCCACCAACGGCCCCATCAACTCCATTCTCATGTCCATCGGGCTGACCGATACCCCCATCGACTTCATGGGCACCACCTTCGGCACCCGGTCCCTCATCGGCCTGATGAACTTCCTGATGTGGTTCGGCAACACCACCATCATGCTGATGGCCGCCATCATGGGCATCAGCCCCGACATCTTCGAGGCCGCCGAACTGGACGGCTGCGGCAGCTTCCGGCGGTTCTTCTCCATCACCCTGCCGCTGATCCGCCCCATTCTGGCTTACACCCTCATCACCTCCATCATCGGCGGTCTGCAGATGTTCGATGTGCCCCAGATCCTCACCAACGGCCAGGGCAACCCCGACCGTACCTCCATGACGCTGATCATGTTCCTGAACAGCCACCTGAAGAGCCGCAACTACGGCATGGCTGGTGCCCTGTCGGTCTACCTCTTCATTGTCAGCGGCATCCTCTGCTTCTTTGTCTACCGGATGACCAACGGCAGTGATAGCACCGCCAAACACCGGAAGCACGCCAAAGGAGGAGCCAAAGCATGAAACATATCAAAAACAAACGGGCAGAAACCATCCTGGCCTATCTGGTCCTCATCGTCCTGTCCTTCCTGTGCCTGTTCTTCTTCTACATCCTGCTGGTGAACGCCACCCGCTCCCACGCAGACCTGCAGAAGGGCTTCAGCTGGCTGCCCGGCAACTACTTCCTGGAAAATCTGAAAAACGTGGCCAATGACGGCAGCTTCCCCATGTTCAAGGGCATCTTCAACAGCCTCGTTGTCTCCACCTGCTCGGCGGCGCTGTGCACCTACTTCTCGGCCCTGACCGCCTACGGCCTCTACGCCTACCAGTTCAAGCTCAAAAAGGTGGCTTTCACCTTCATCATGGCCATTCTGGTCATGCCCACCCAGGTCACCGCCATGGGCTTCCTGCGGTTGATGACCAACATCGGCCTGTATGACTCCCTGATGCCCCTGATCATCCCTTCCATCGCGTCCCCGGCGGTGTTCTACTTCATGTACAGCTACCTGGAGTCCTCTCTGCCGCTGTCCCTGGTGGAGGCCGCCCGCATCGACGGTTCCGGTGAGTTCATGACCTTCAACCGCATCGTGCTGCCCATCATGAAGCCCGCCGTGGCGGTGCAGGCCATCTTCACCTTCGTGGGTTCCTGGAACAACTACTTCGTTCCCGCCCTCATCATCCAGTCCAAGGACAAGATGACCGTTCCCATCCTCATCGCCACCCTGCGCGGCGCCGACTATATGAACTTCGACATGGGCAAGATCTACATGATGATCACCGTGGCCATCGTGCCCATCATCATCGTCTACCTGCTGCTGTCCAAGTACATCATTGCCGGCATCACCCTGGGCGGTGTCAAGGAATAAACTGCTTTCCCCTTTTTTCTCCTGTAGTGCGGAAGACCGTCATAGTACCCTGCTATGGCGGTTTTTCCGCGTCCTATCCATCATTTCGAGAGGAATTGTACACCATGCGATCTGCACATACCTACAGCGGCAGCCTCCAGGCTGCCCCTTCCCCCCGGGAAAAAGCCCACGCCGCCCTGGCCCGCAAAGCGGCAGCTGCCGGCATCGTTTTGCTGCGCAACGACAATGTGCTACCCCTAGACCCCGACACATCGGTAGCCTTGCTGGGTACCGGTGCCGGGCGCACCGTCAAAGGCGGTATCGGTTCGGGAGATGTGAATAACCGGGCCAACGTTTCCATTTATGAAGGGCTCCGGACCGCCGGGGTCCACCTGACCAGCGAAGATTGGATCAACTACTACGAAGCCCTCTATCACGGGGCACGCCTGGCCTGGAAGGACAAGATCCTGGACGATGCCACCAAGGTGGAAAATCCCTTTGACGCCTATGCGGCCAACCCCTTTGTACTGCCCCAAGGCCGTCCGGTGGCCATGTCGGATCTGGTGGGAGCCTCCGTGGCAATCTATGTGATCAGCCGTATTTCCGGCGAGGGCAAGGACCGCACCCCCACGGCGGGGGACTACCTGCTCAGCGACCGGGAAACCGCCGACCTGCGCACCTTGAACGAAGCGGGCCTGCCCCTGGTACTGGTCCTCAACGCCGGGGGACCGGTGGAGCTCACCGACCTGCTGGCGGAATACCGCCATCCCCTGGCCGTCTTGCAGATCTCCCAGCCGGGGCAGCAGGGCGGCGAGGCCGTGACCGATATCCTGCTGGGCAAGGCCGTGCCGGAGGGCAAGCTCACCGCCACCTGGGCCAAGCGCTACGCCGACTACCCCTGCGCCGATACCTTCGGGGCCTGCAACGGCGACCTGGAAAAGGAAGACTACGCCGAAGGGCTCTATGTGGGCTACCGCTGGTTTGACAGCTTCGGCATCGAACCCCTCTTCGGCTTCGGCCACGGGCTTTCCTACACCACCTTCGCCACCGTCTTTACCGCCCTGCGCGCCGGGGACCACGGGGTGGAGGTGGACCTGACGGTGACCAACACCGGGGACCGGTTCACCGGCCGGGAGGTGGCCCAGCTCTACGCCGCCTGCCCCCAGACCGGCACCGCCCGGGAATACCGCCGGCTGGCCGGCTTTGCCAAGACCCGTCCCCTGGCCCCCGGGGAGAGCCAGACCGTGACGGTGGCCGTACCCGCCAAACAGCTGGCGGAGTTCCTGCCCGGGCGCGGCGCCTGGGTGATCCCCGCCGGGGTCTACACCCTCTTTGCGGGGGGCAGCCTGGCAGAGGCCGCTCCCTGCGCCCACCTGACCGTGGACGCCGAGGTGGTGCTGGAGACCACCCATCCCATCTGCCCGCTGCATCATCCCTTCGGGGAGGCGGGCCCCGCCGCCCCGGCCATGGAAAAAGCCGCAGCCGCCGCGGCCCTGGACCTGCCCGCTTTTGTCTTTGCGCCGCTGTCTGACGAGGTGCCGGTACCGGCTCCCGTGCCGATGGCCGACGGCCCGGTGGATGAGCTGGTACCCATGCTGTACGGCAACATTACCCAGGGCGCCAGCACGCTGGGGTCTGCGGGCATCCGGGTGCCCGGTTCCGCCGGGGAAACCTCTGAAGCGCTGGAAGCCAGCCGTGGGGTGCCTTCTCTCATCATGGCGGACGGCCCTGCCGGGCTGCGGCTGCGGCAGAGCTACCAGGTAGACCCCGCCGACGGTTCGGTCATTCCCACCGGGGTGCTGGGGTCGCTGGAAAACGGATTCCTGGACGAGCCCCGGCATCTGGAGGGGGCCGATACCTACTACCAGTTCTGCACGGCCTTCCCGGTGGGCACCGCCCTGGCCCAGAGCTGGGACCCCGCCCTGCTGGAGGAGTTCGGCCGGGCCATCGCCGCCGAGATGGCGGAGTTCCACATCGACCTCTGGCTGGCCCCCGGCATGAACATCCAGCGCCACCCCCTCTGCGGCCGCAACTTTGAGTACTATGCCGAGGACCCCCTGCTCTCCGGCCTGATGGCCGCCGCCGTCACCCGGGGCGTCCAGACGGACGGCACCCGGGGGGTCACCATCAAACACTTTGCCTGCAACAACCAGGAGGACCACCGCATGGGGGTGGATGCCCGGGTGTCCGAACAGGCCCTGCGGGAAATCTACCTGCGCGGCTTTGAGATCGCCGTCAAGACGGCGGCCCCTGCGGCCCTGATGACCTCCTACAACCGGATCAACGGCGTGCAGGCCGCCAACAACCGGGACCTCTGCACCGTGGTGGCCCGGGGCGAGTGGGGCTTTGACGGCCTCATCATGTCGGACTGGAACACCACCGTCCCCGCCGACGGCAGCGAGCCCTGGCGCTGTGCCGCCGCCGGCAACGACGTCATCATGCCGGGCAATCCCCACGATGACGCCGACATCCGCGCCGCCCTGGCGGACGGCCGCCTGGCCGAAACCGATGTACGCGCCTGCGCGGGCCGCCTGATGGCCATGGCCCGCCGCCTGACCGCGAACCGGTAACTTCTGCTTTCCCGGGAAAAGGGACCCGGCCGGTGATCTTGGGGAGAAGACCGCCGGCCCCCGGCACCCCTTTCCCTGGAACGACCGCAGGCTCTTCACTGTCTGGTGAAGAGCCTGCGGTTATTTTTGTGCCGGGGATGAACGGTCCCTGCGCGGTCTGGTTGCCTTTGGATTGCATGACAAAACGGGGTTCCGTCAGTCAAGCGGGCCGGGAAACAGACGAACCGTTATTCTGCCCACCTTGGCAACTTCCGTCCGGTAGAGATCCATCATCCACCGGATTTTCCTTTTGCAAAGACTTCCTATTGTATTACAGGCAGGAAACTGTTGCCGGAATTCTAAAAAAGAACCGTACGGGGCAGGAGCTGCGCATCAAAAACACATTTCAAAAATGCGGATGCCTTTTTGCTTTTTTTCGTAAAAACGTATAAATCAAACTGTTACATAGCTCAGTTGTTCTTGGGTTAGTCAACTATAGTCCAGTTGGACGTAGTAGTCTGGTCGGAGAACTGTGACGGACAGCCAAATACCATGATACAGCGCCGGAAATTGTGTAGTGTGCACAACTTCCGGCGCTGTTTGTGGTGGTTATAAAAGAATGTTGGGACGTACAAACGGCACACGGGACCGGCTGGGAAGAAGGAGTGGTCAGATGGTGGTCAGAGCCAGTATAAAACGAAGCAAGCGCAAGGGCACCGCCTGGCGGTGGAGGGCAGCGAGCTAACTGCTGCCTCCCACCCGTTGACCGCCAACCGTGGATGCAAAATAGAGCGGCTGGGAAACAACACCGCTGCATATCCGGAAGGTGCTATTTCCGATTTAGGCAGCGTGTTGTGGGGCGATACTTCCCGGGAGTGTGCAGAAATCATGGAGAAGCTTCATCGGCAATCTGATGCCGGCGACGCTCCTTTCAACAGTACAAACGTATTTTTGTCATAATCGAGAATTCCGTCCTGCTTCATGGCCGCCAGTTCTCTGGTCAGCGCGCTTCGATTGGCACAAAGATAGTCCGCGAGTTCCACTCTTCCCAGCGGGACAGTGATGCGCTGGCTCTGTTGTGTCTCTGCCTGCAATCGAAGATAGGTCAGAACTTTTTCCCGAAGCGTTTTTTGGGAGATGATTTCAATTTTACGCATGAGCTGTACGTTCTTGTCACCAATCATCCGCACCATGTTCTCGATCAGCCGGTGATGAAACGTGCAGGTCATATTACAAGTGTGGATCACACGGTGAAAGGGCAGAAAAAGAATGGTAGATCGCGCGGCCGCCAGAAAACTGACCCGCGCATCCATGTGACTGCCGCAAGAGAAGGATTCTCCAAATAGTTCTCCTTCTTTCATGGAAAGAATCAGCGTTTCGCTGCCTTCCTCGTCCTCTTTGACCATATGGACCACGCCGGAAAGAATCAGCCCCACGTTACGCACGGCATGGCTTTCCAGCAGGATGAGTTCTCCTTTTTGATAGGATTTTTCAAAGCTTTGAAGACAGTGGAGCATGGGAGAAAGTTCTTCTTCCTGGATACCTGCAAACAGCGACATTTTACTAAGTTCCTGCGAGGTGACCGTCATACGCCTTCCCCCTTTCCCCATCGTCACTATATCATTTTTGGTTCAATGTTGCAAGCGCAACATAAGCTTCCCTTGTTTTATCGTATGCTCTGAATAATACATGTTTGTTTTGAGAAGGGCGGCTGCTGCGCCTTTTGTGTAAAACACACCAGAAGTCAGGAGGGAAACGATGATGGAAGCAAAAATACTGGATTATCTGGCATGGGAAATGCTGCGTTTTAATCGAATGGACCCCGCCCGGATGCAGCATCTTCTGAAAGTACATGATTTTACCAGGATGATCGGGCAGGGGGAACAGCTGGACGAACACACGCAGTTTGTGGCAGAATGTGCCGCTCTGGTACACGACATCGGAATCCGTCCTGCGGAAGAAAAATACGGGGCCAGTGACGGAAAGCTGCAGGAACAGGAAGGTCCTTCTCATGCACGCGTACTGTTGGAGAAACTCGGTCTTGAAGGTGCAGATATTGACCGTATCTGCTATTTGGTTGGCCACCACCACACCTATACCGGAATCGACGGGCTGGACTACCAAATTTTAGTGGAAGCGGATTTTCTAGTCAATTTTTATGAAGATTCACTCCCCCTTGAAGCAATACAAAGTGCCTATGCACGGATTTTCCGCACAAAAACCGGCAAAGAGCTTTGCCGACTTTCCTACCCTGTGAAGAAGGAGGAACCGAATGCCGGAACAGACTGACAAAAGCACCAAACGGGTCTTGCTCATCAACGATTTGGCCGGTTACGGAAAAGTGGCTCTTTCGGCCATGATCCCGGTTTTTTCCCATCTGCGGTATGACACCTGCAATCTTCCTACTGCATTGGTTTCCAACACGCTGGACTATGGTCACTTTCGCATTCTGGACACCACCGACTATATGCAGGATACGCTGGCCGTATGGGCAAAGCTAGGGTTTCGCTTTGACGCCATCTGCACCGGCTTTCTGGTTTCGGAAGCACAGGCCAGCCTGCTCTATACCTATTGTAAAGCCCAGAAAGAAGCGGGCACACAGATTTTTGTGGACCCTATTCTGGGCGATGACGGAAAACTCTACAACGGGGTGGCTGGTGCCGCCGTATCGTACAGCCAGAAACTTTGTTCCGTGGCAGATGTGATCGTTCCCAATATTACGGAGGCCTGTTTCTTGACAGGAGCCGCCCCCAAAGGCAGGTATACCGAAGAAGAAATCACGGAAATTCTACGTCAGCTGCACACGCTGGGGGCCAAGGCGGTGGTGATCACCAGCACCGATTTGGCGGGACAGATGGTCACCGTGGTACAGGATTCGCCGCAGACACCGTGGCAGGCGCTTGCCTATGAAGAAATTCCTGTGCGTTTTCCCGGCACGGGGGATCTGTTCATGGCAATGATGGTGGGGCAGTATCTGAAAACTGGAAATCTAACCGCCAGTGTACACCATGCTATGCAGGTGCTGGAACAGATGATCCGTGCCAATCTGCATAACAGCGATAAGTATAAAGGGATTCCAGTGGAACAATTCTTGGAGGTATTCTGCGATGAAAAAGCCTAAAATCACCATCACATTGGTGGACCAAAAAGGAACTCAGGGCTGTCACCGGGGTCATCGTATCGGAGATTCCTTTGATTTTGATACCCAGCGAGGAGAGCTTTGCCCTATGGCTATGCATGTAGCATTTCCCTACGTGGACATCCTGCGGTATGGCGGCAAGCTTCCCAGCCAGCCCGATGGTTCCATCCGCTTCTGCTGCCCGGATGTAGATGTGATCAATGTGTTCAAAATCCAGGTCGAGGAGGGTACGGAGTAATATGAACCCCTATATCCAAGAAGCCAAACAACAATTTGTTTCGGTGTACAACCGTTATCCCATTGTACTTGACCACGGAGATGGTATGTACCTGTACGATACCGAAGGGAAAAAGTATCTTGATTTTGGTTCCGGTATCGGCGTATGTGGATTAGGATATCACGACCCGCAATATACCCGTATGCTGCATGAACAGATTGAAAAACTGCTGCACACCTCCAATCTGTTTTACAATGTTCCGGCAATTGAAGCGGCCAAACTGTTCAATCAGGCTGCCGGCATGGAGCAGGTATTCTTTACAAACTCGGGTACGGAAGCGATCGAGGGTGCCATCAAAATCGCCAAAAAATACTTTTACGATCGGCACCATACCAATTGCGGCGAAATTATCGCCATGAAAAAGTCCTTTCACGGGCGCTCAATGGGTGCTCTTTCTCTTACGGGCAAGGAAGCCTATCAGACACCTTTTGGTCCGATGATTCCCCATATTCGATTTGCAGAGTTTAACAATCTGGATAGTGTCCGTGCACTGATCACGGAAAACACCTGCGCGATCTGCCTGGAAACCGTACAGGGTGAGGGGGGCATCTATCCTGCCACGGATACCTTTATACAAGGCATTCGGAAACTGTGTGATGAGCATGAAATCCTGATGATTTCCGATGAAATTCAATGCGGAATGGGACGCAGCGGGAAAATGTTTGCCTATCAAAATTACAGCGTTCTTCCTGACATTGTTGTTTCGGCAAAGGCTCTGGGGTGTGGTGTTCCGGTGGGTGCAATTGGAACACGCGGACCTGCAACAGGAGTTCTTGGCCCTGGTGATCACGGAACCACCTACGGTTCAAACCCGCTGGCAACCGCTGCCGTTGTAGCCGTCTTTACTCTGTACAAACAATACGGGATTCTTTCGCACGTGACAAATTTAGCCGCCTATTTGGATCAGGCGCTGAAGGAACTTGCAGAAAAGAAAAGCATCATCAAAGAAATTCGCGGTCTGGGCTTGATGAAAGGCATCGAACTGTCTGTCCCTGCCAAACCCTATATCGAAGCATTACAAAAAGAAGGAATCTTAGTAATTCCATCCGGCACGAATGTAATTCGTCTCCTCCCTCCTCTTATTTTGGAGGAAGAACACGTAAACATCTTGATTCAGGCGCTCTATTCGCTTTTCTGATTGCTGTCCTTTTTCGTGGAGAAGGATGCTTTGGGTTTTGTAATGTGACGTAATATCATTCGGTGCTGTAATTACATACGCAAACACATGGTGCTCATATAGAGCCGCGTTGTCAGAATTAAAGTTTACGCCCTTCTCTTCCATGCTTTTCGAAAAAAGGAGCAGTGAATCTTAATAAGATTCACTTTTTTCTTAAAACAGATATGTATGAATCTTATTAAGATTCATACGGGAGCACCTCTTTCCGGAAAAGTGAATCATAGCATGATTCACTCTCCCAGCCGGTTTTACCACCGACTGGGAAGGAAAAGGGGCCCAAAGGCCCCCAACCTGCTGGCAGACGGTTTTGCTAGCATAGCGTTTGGATATCCAAACGCAAATTTTGGGGGCTCTCCCCAAACCCCTGTCTTCTGTTTCCAAACACATCGCCACAGCAATCGTACCTTGCAGTCCTCCCAGGCTGAGTCCTTACGGATAACATTTACTACTGTAACGGCAAAGGCAGCGTTATAAACCTTTATTTTTGCAAATCAGTTGACTGACGGTCGGTGTACCGATATACTGGATGATAGAAGGAGGAAAATCGTATGGATCTGCAAGGCTATCTGGATAGCAAAAACATTACCAAATATCGCTTGTCAAAAATCAGTGGTGTTCCCAAAACAACCATTATAGATATTTGCTCCGGTAAGAGTTCCTTGCAGAAATGTTCTGCCCGGACCGTGCAGCAGCTTGCAAAGGCATTGGGGTGCACCATGGAATTCATCCTGTCTTTGGATGCGGTGCAAGGCTATGACAGAGAAAGCGGTTTGCCGAAACGTAAGAACTACCTTGAACGCGGTTTGCCTGCCTATCTTCAATCTTCCTTGGAAAATATGATCGCTTCCTGGAAACTTGTGGACAATGGAAAGAAGGATTACCATTGGGATCTGAATTGGAGCGAACTGAATGCAGATATCAATTCGGCGGAGGTGGAACAGGAAATCTCTTCTGAACAGGCTTGGTATCTGCGTGAAAAGTATTTAAGGATGAAACGAGGCGATTGACCTGTGATTGATTTTACAAACCTTCCTGTACGGAACAAGACGTATGCAGGTGCAAATGGCAGCAAGATTTCCGTGCTATACAACAACGAACTGTATATGTTAAAGTTTCCTGCTGCACCTTCCATCAATAAAAACATGAGCTATGCCAATGGGTGTATCTCAGAATATCTTGGTTCCCATATTTTTGCAATCGTCGGTATTCCCGTACAGGAAACATTACTGGGAACGTATACCAAAAACGGAAAAGAAAAAATTGTCGTTGCCTGTAAGGACTTTACCTCGGGCGGCCTTGTATTGCAGGATTTTGCCTCCCTGAAAAATACGATTATCGACTCTGTCCACAACGGTTACGGCACAGAGCTCAGCGATATTATCAAGACCTTAGAAGAACAGCGCGCAATGGACCCCCAACAACTCAAGGACCGGTTCTGGGATATGTTTATTGTCGATGCCCTCATTGGCAACTGGGACAGACATAATGGTAACTGGGGATTTCTGTACGACAGCAGAACCGACGAAATATCGCTTGCGCCGGTTTACGACTGTGGAAGCTGTCTGTTTCCGCAAGCAGACGAAGAGATCATGAAAAGAACATTGGAAGATCCTGCAGAGTTGGAATTACGAATCTTTGAAAGACCTCTTTCGGGTATCAAAGAAAACGGCCAGAAAATCCAATATTTCAAGTTCATTTCCTCCCTGAAAAATCCGGACTGCAACAAAGCCCTGAAGCGAATCGTTCCCAGAATCAATATGAACCAAATTTATGGTCTGATTGAAACGCCCCCGTTCCTATCGGAGCTGCAAAGGAATTTCTACAGAACCATGCTCCGTGCGAGAAAAGAACGAATCCTGGATTTTTCTCTCCAAAAACTTCGCAAACGGGAACGCCTTCGGGAGCAGAGTCGTTGATTCATAGAAAAAGCCAAAATTTTGCGTAAAGCCAACGCAGAAAATTTCACATTTGGCGTGTATAGTAAAAAGTACTTTCGGCACCTTGAAAATTGAATATTCAGCACGATCGGTACGTTCCAAGGAAAGAGAGCGAGAGATGTTGGCGCCAGGATGGCCGCTATGGCCGGAGCGATTCCACAACGATCCAAGGGAAATCTCATCAGCCACCGGGATTTTTCCGCCAGGACCTTTCCGGGGACATAATGATACGCAGGTTTCCCCACACGTCAGATGGGGCTGCACGTTTCAGGTTGCAATCTTTAGACCTCCAACGGTGCAAGTGAACGGGCGGTGGCGCCCTGCCGGTCGTGTTCCTACAGTCCGGGGGCGAGCGGCAAACAGGACTGACACTTTTCTTTTATTTTGTATCAGCTTGCCTTTGCGAGCAGTTTTATAAAAGCGCGTTGCGCTGTATTTTTTATAACTTTTCAAAAGACACAGGGGGAAAGTGTACCCTTTTTTACTCTATCATACCTACAAAGCACCCGGTGCCTTTGACAGAAATGTCGAGGGCACCGGGTGCTTTTTTTGTTTTTCAAGAAAGGAAATGTCTATGTCAAACGAACTCAAAACCTATACCCTCCAGGAACTCTACGCCCACCCTATGGAACCCATCTCCTGGCTGGCGGAAGGACTGCTGGCGCCCGGCTTGTACTTTCTGGGCGGCTCGCCCAAAGTGGGAAAAAGCTGGCTGGCGCTGCAGCTCTGCTTGGCGGTCTGCCGGGGGGAATCCTTTCTCGGGTTCCGTACCCGGAAAAGTGAGGTACTCTATCTGGCATTGGAGGACGGGCCGCGGCGGCTGCACGCCCGCGCTTTACGCCTGACCGAGGAAGCGCCCGCCGGTCTGCACCTTTGCGGCCATGCACCCATGATCGGGCAGGGGCTGGAGCAGCAGCTGGACCGGATGCTGGCCGAGCACCCGGGCATCCGGCTGGTCATTATTGACACGCTGCAAAAGGTACGGATGGTTGCCGGTGCCAACGCATCCTACGGCAACGATTATCAGGATGCTGCTGCACTGAAAGAACTGGCCGACCGCTGCAACGTCTGTCTGCTGGTCATTCACCATCTGCGTAAAATGCCGGATGAGGACCCTTTCAATCGGCTGTCCGGCACCAATGGCCTGACCGGAGCGGCTGACGGTACCATTATTCTCATCCGACAAAAGCGCCAGGAGGGAACGGCTCTGCTGACGGCTACCGGGCGGGATATCGAAGATGTGGAACTGACGCTTGAATTTTCCGACTGCTGCTGGAGCCGCAGCTGCTCGCCGGATGAGCTGCAGCTGATGTATCTTTTGCCGTCCATCCGGCAGTTACTTGCCGCCGGGGGATTTCTCGGGTCCGCTACAGAGTTGGTGGAAAAGCTGGGGCAACAGAGCGCCTTGTGGGGACCGGCCCAGCTTTCCCGGTATCTTCAAAGCCACAAGGACGCCTTGGCGGCGCAGGGAATTTTGCTGGACACAAAGCGCAGCAACCACAAACGGTTTCTGTCTCTTTGCCTGACAGAAAGTGACACGGGTGACGGCAATGACGGTTGTGACAGTGGGGGCCAGGCACGGGATGTGCCGTCACAACCGTCATCACCGTCACTGACGTCACAGGCATCTTAATAAAGGAGGAACAGACATGGCCTATATTCAACAACGCGGAGAAAGAAAGTATAAAATTACAGTTTGTAATGGCTACACCACAACGGGGAAAAAACGGATGCAGGCGCGCACCATTGATGTCCCCAAGGAGATTCCAAAACGCAGTATCAGGCAGTATGTCTATGCGGAGGCTGAGCGCCTGGAAAAACGATTCCGCACCGGCATCGACGAAAGTGAAAACACCAAGTTCGAGGCCTACGCGGAGCATTGGCTGGACAGGGCAGCCAAGCGATACAAAGCCAGTACGCTGGCCGGTTACCGAAAAATGCTGGAGCTGGCATACCCCTTCATTGGCGGTTTGCCGCTCTGCAAGATCCGGCCCATGGTCCTGGAGGGATTTGCAGAAGAACTGCGCAAGCGGCCGGGGCGGGGCGGCAAGCCTCTGAGCGAAAACACCGTACATAAATATCTGGATGCCGTTTCCGCCGTGCTGCAGGACGCAGCGAAAAATGACATCCTGCTCTATAATCCTGCCCATCGGGTGGAAAAGCCCCAGCAGCGCATTCCCCAGCAGTGGGAGATGCGAAAGCTCCTGCAGTGCCTTCTGCAGGAGCCGCTGCTCTATCGTGTATTCTATCTGATGGCCCTCTCCACCGGTCTGCGCCGCGGTGAGCTGTGTGCCCTTCGGTGGTGTGATCTGCACGGCGGGAATCAGGTGAAGATCCAACATTCCCGCAGCACGGTGGTAGGGCAGGGCGTGCTGGAAAGTGACACCAAGAACCACCGCACCCGCATCGTGGTCATGCCGCAGATCGTCTTCGACGATCTGGGAGAGCTGTTCACTGAGCAGGCCCTGGAAAACAACGGGGCTGACTGGAACGGGTTGATTTTCCAGCGTAAGGGGAAGCCGATTCATCCTGACAGCTTCAGCCGTCACCTGCGGCATCTGTATGACCAGAACGGTTTTCCCGAGGAATACCACCTGCACACCATGCGGCATTTCTTTGCCACCTATCTGCTGGAACACGGAACCAGCAAGCAGGTAGCAGCCGACCTGCTGGGACACGCAGATACCGCCTTTCTGGAACGAACCTACTGCCATCCGCAGGATATCTGCAAAGAGGAGGCTGCCGGGTTGTTTGATTCTCTGCTGGCACCGGCAGAGGAAGAATACTACGACACTTTGCAAGACTAACATTCCCCGGGCAATGCGCCCGGGGTTTTTGTTTGTCCGGCACACCCACAGTGAGGATTTTCCCTTTCGGGAGAATCCTCACTATTAGTTATGTTTGCAAACTTTTGGTGTTTTGCCCGGTTTGCACAAGTATCGTGGCCGTTCTTCGTTGGGTTTGGTGATAGCTTTGTATCGCAGAGGTTGGTATCCTTTGTGTCAATACACACAAAGGAGTGGTCAAAATGGCAAGCATCCGAAAACGAGGGCAAAACAGTTATCTCATCGTAGTATCCCGCGGCTACGATTACGAAGGGAATCGGCTGAAAGCCGCACAGAAAACGGTACACCCACCGAAAGATCTCACGCCCAGCCAGTGTAAAAAATGGCTGAACGAACAGGCAGTTCTGTTCGAGCGGGAAGTGCGGCACGACCCGCAGCCTGTGAACCATGCCATGACACTGGCAGCGTATACCGAACACTGGCTGCGGGATATCGCCCCAGACAAACTGGCAGCCAGCACCTATTCCCGTGACCAGCAGGATATCCGGCGCATCCTGCCTGCGCTGGGGCATTACAAACTGACCGACCTGCGCAAGGAAACCATCCGTGCCTTCTACGAGGCCATGCGCTCCGAGCCTAAACTGACGGATGGACAGCCGCTATCGGAACGGTCCGTGGAGGGACTGCACAACACACTGTGCAGCATCTTGTCCGGTGCCGTGGATGAAGGCTACCTGACCCATAACCCGGCCTGGCGGGTGTACAAACCCAAAGGCGTGCGCAAAGAGCGCCCGGTGGCCGACGAGGAAACGGTGCAGAAGATGATCGCCGCTCTGGAAACACAAAGCATGAAATATGAAGTGTACTTCAAACTGGTACTGGCCACAGGGATGCGCCGCGGCGAAGCCTGCGGATTACGCTGGTCTGATATTGACTGGAGGCACCGGACCATCCATGTGCAGCGGACGGTGGTCAAACTCAGCGGACAAAAGATCTTTACCAAGGAGCCGAAAACCGCAAGCGGCAACCGGAGGGTGTACATCAGCAAAGAGATGTGCAAGCTGTTGAAAGCGTGGAAGCAGGAATGTGCTTGGCAGATGGAACAGGCAGAAGGGCAGACCCTGACGGAGGAAGATTACCTCTTCCGGCAGCCGAGCGGCGATCCCATGGTCCCCACGACCTTTACCTTCCGTTTCAAGAAAATTCTCAAGGAAAACGGGTTGCCTCAAAACTTATCTGTCCACAGCCTGCGCCATACCAACGCCAGCCTGCTCATTGCCCAGGGCGTGGATGTCCGCACCGTTGCAGGACTGCTTGGTCACTCCCAGCCCAGTACCACACTGGATATCTATGCCCACGCCTTTGATAAAACCAAGCGAGAGGCACAGGAGAAGCTGGGAAAGGTGATGAGGCTATGAAAATACATAAAATGCCCCAAGCGGAGCAACATTTTGCTCTGCTTGGGGCACATTGTTTTATTCAGGATTTGTTCTTTCTGGCGATATGCCCACCCAGCACAAAACTGACCACACAGCTGACAGCCCAGCTGACCAGGATGCAAACTACCATCAACAGAAGATTTGTCAGAGTACCATCACTACCTGCATATACAGGCAACGACGTAATACCGGGCATCACAAAGCCGAAGCACTTCACCCCCAGGATCACAGTCAAGGCACCGCCCACACCGTTGCCGATCATGGCTGCGATCAACGGGGTTCGATTCACCACCTGCACCGTGAACAGTGCCGGCTCGGAAATACCGAGAAATGCCGAAAAACTGGTACTCATAGCAGCAGCACGCATTTTGGAATCTTTCATTCGCAGTGCAGCGCCCATGGCGGCACCGGATTCTGCCATATTGTGGCAGAAAGAAACGGGCAGAAGATAATCATACCCCAAGGTGGCAATATTGGAGATCTGAATTGGAGAAGTAGATTGGTGCATACCACACAGCACAATGAGCGGCATAAAGAAGCCCAGCAGGAAGCCGGCTACCGGTCCCAGTGAAGAGAAAAGCCAGACGATGCCGTTTGCCAGCGCCAGACCACCGTAGTTGCCCAGAGGGGCCAGCACCAGGTAGGTGACGGGAATGGTTACCACAAGAGATACCATGGGCACAACGACCATTTTGAGAACATCGGGAATAAAGCGATCCACAAAGTGGTATACAATGGCCAGCAGGCCAACACCCAGCACTACCGGAAATACCGAACTTGCGTAGCTGAATACCGGAATGGTGATTCCCAAGAAAGAGAAGGGGTTTTCCGCCGCACCAACCGCATCCACAAAGGTGGGATACATTAGTGCGCCCGCTACGCAAAGTCCCAGATACTCGTTGACCTTGAATTTTCTTGCGGCGGACACAGCCAGCAGGAATGGCAGAAAATAGAACGGAACATCAGAGATGACGCTGAATACTGTCCAGGTTCCTCCGCCGGAGGACATCCCCATGGCCTCCAGCATAGCCAGAATGCCCTTGAGCATACCGCCTGCTACCAGTGCGGGCAGAATGGCAGAGAAGATGCCTGTAATGATATCCAACACATTGCCCATCCGGGTCTTGGGCGCTTCGGAACCGCTGTGTCCCAGCAGGTCCTCCACTTCCAGAAACACATCCGCCACCATGGGACCGATGATGATCTGATACTGGCCATTCTTGATCTGCATCCCCATGACGCCGTCAATGGCTTCAATGGCCGCCCCATTTACCTTGGCATCCTCTTTTACATTAAAGCGCAGCCTCGTGACACAATGCAGCGCGTTGGTGATGTTTTCTTTTCCACCCAGGTGTTCGATCACCTGTTGTGCAACTTTGCGGTTATCCATTTCTGAATCCTCCTTACATGACAGAATTATTCAAGATCTTCTCCATTGGAGGCAATGCATTTTTTATACCAGTAGAAGCTGTCTTTGCGGTACCGCTTTCCGCTGCCTTTTCCGCCGTTGTCCAGATCCACATAGATCACGCCATACCGTTTATCCATGGTCAGCGGTCCACAGGACACCACATCAATGATTCCCCACATGGTGTAGCCAATCAATTCCACGCCGTCAATGACTGCTTGCTTCATCTGCTCGATGTGAGAGCGCAGGTAGTCGATTCTGTAGGCGTCGTGTACCGTGCCATCCTGCTGCAAAATATCGGTGGTCCCCAGGCCATTTTCTGCCACAAACAGAGGCAGGCCGTATCGGTCGTACATCTGGTTCAGCGTGACCCGCAGCCCGATGGGATCCATCTGCCAGCCCCATTCGCTGGTTTCCAGATAGGGGTTCTTGTTGGCCATGATCAGGTTGCCGGCAGTTTTCTCCCAGCCCTGGTCGCTGGTGGACACCTGGGAGAAATAGTAGGAAAAAGACAGAAAATCCACCGTGCCGTTGCGCAGAATCTCGTCATCACCTGGTTCTTTTTCAATGCAGATGTGGAAGCGGTCAAAGTACCGGTCCATGTAGGCGGGATAGCGTCCCCGTGCCATAATGTCGGTATAGAACCAGTTGGCATACTGATCATCCTGCAGAGCCTGCAGAGCATCCTGCGGCTTGCAGGTGGCCGGGTAGGTGGTGAACCGGGCGATCATACCACCAATTTTTGCCCCTGGCAGCATCTGGTGGCACAGGGCAACAGCCCGCGCGCTGGCCAGAAACTGGTGATGCAGGCATTGGAAAACCGCCTGATTGAGGTTTTCCTCCTGATCGGGGATCAGACAGACTCCGTCCCACGGCGCAAAGCGTCCTGCATTGAACTCGTTGAAGGGCAGCCAGAAATCCACCAAGTCCCCGTATTCCTCAAACAGAACCTTGGCATACCGCAGATAAAAGTCGATCGTTTTTCGGCTTTTCCAGCCGCCGTACTTCAACACCAGCTGAACCGGGATATCGTAATGCAGCATAGTGGCAAAAATCTTGATGCCGTACTTCTTGCATTCCTCGAACATGCTGCGATAGTACGCGATTCCCTGAGCATTGGGCTGCGCATCGTCGCCATTGGGAAAGATGCGGCTCCAACAGATGGATGTGCGGAAGATCTTCATACCCATCTCAGCAAACAGAGCGATGTCCTCTTTGTAGTGATGGTAAAAATCGATGCCGCGGCGGTTGGGGTAGTAGGTAGTGTCCATATCCTGCAGTGCCTGTTCAAACTCCTGTGTAGAGAAGGGACTGCCGTGGTGTTTGGCCTCTACCTGTTCCCGATCCCAGCTGGGATCCAAATACCGCAGATCCTGGGTGGATACTCCTTTGCCCCCGTCCCGAAAGCCGCCTTCTGCCTGGGAGCAGGAGATTGCACCGCCCCACAGAAAACCTTCCTCAAATCCCTGTTTCACGCATAGGCCTCCTTTGTGTTTCTTTGCCGATAGTACTTGACGGATCCGTTATCCTCATTATAGAATGGGAACAAACAGATGATAATGTCATCTTTTCACCAATTTATTATCATATTTACAGGTTCGGAGGTCTGTCTATGACGCCGGAACAGCTGGAAACCTTTTTGCTTGCCGATACCGAAAGTGAGCTGTGGCACCTGGAACACCCCGGGGTCCTGAGCCCCGCTTATCAAAACATTCCGCTGCGGGAATATGAAGGTGAAAAGGTCTATTTCTTTGATTTCAAAAACACCCTGCTCTCCCAAAACATTGCCATTGTCAAGGAGAGCCGTTACACCACCATCCCCGCCCATTTCCACAAAGATATGGAACTGAATTACATCTATCGCGGAAGCTGCACCTTCGTGATCAACGGGCAGCCGGTGGTGATGCAGCAGGGAGATTTGTGTATCCTGGACTCTAACGTGCGGCACAGTGCCGTAAGCTACAAAAACAAAGAGGATATCGTCATCAACATTGTTTTCCGCAAAGCCTTTTTCAACACAATGTTTTTGAGCCGACTTTCTTCCCACGGTATTGTAAGTTCCTTTTTGCTGGACGTGATCTCCCAGAATCGGGCCCATGACCGTCACCTGATCTTTCATACCCAAAACAACTGCAAAATCCACCCGCTGGTGCAGTTTCTGCTGTGCGAATATTTTTCCCCCAGCGTCTGTGCTCAGGAACTGATTCCTATTTATGTGTCCGCTATTTTCACTGAGTTGATCAACACTCTGTGCCACAGCGATGAATTCCGCTTGCCAGAGAAAAGCAACGTACTTCTGATTCTGAAGTATATTGAACAGAATTACAAGACTTGCACATTGCAAAGTACCGCCCGGTATTTTGGTTACAATTCCAATTATCTTGGAAATCTGTTGAAACAGCGCACAGGCAAGACTTTTCGGGACCTGAAACTGATGCAGCAGCTGACACAGGCTGCATTGCTGCTGGTAAACTCCGACGAAAGCGTTCTGGATATTATCGACAAAGTCGGCTGCACCAACTGCTCTTATTTCTACCGAAAGTTTGCAGCGGCCTATCGTTCTACCCCTCTGCAATACCGCCAGCAACATGGCAACCCATGAAAGGCTTCCTTTCTTTGCTCTACACATTCTAAAACAGGCAGTTACCCTCGTTTGAGGGCAACTGCCTGTTTTTTTTCTTCAGTGATTTCCAGCCGGGCCAGCGCATAGTCGATGCACATCTGCACAAGCTCATTGCGGGAACGGCCCGTTTTAGACGCTGCGTCCTCCAGCTTCGCCAGCATGGTGTCGGGCAGCCACACCGATACTACCGTGGACTTTGCTACCGCAGGTTTGCACTGCGGCACAATAAATTTATCCTCCTGCGCCTGCAATATTCGCAAATCCGGGGAATCCTGGTGCTGCCGTTCCGCGGCTATCAAAGCTGCTGGACAGCGGCCCAGCAGGCCCAAACGGCGCGGATTGAATCGCAGGTCGATAAGGTGGTCTACTGCTGCGATACCCCCAGCTGTGAGGCCTTTCTGGCCCGCGACCGGCATCTGGTGGACGGCTCAGCCTACTGCATTGGTTGCTGCACGAGAGCTGCCGGCGGTACGGCATACACACTGCGGTACGCAGAAAGACCTAGATTACAAATATGCAATATAGGCCAGCTCGCTTCTACAAAGTAACTACGAGATTGCGTCCCCTTGTAAGTTAGAACCTTACAGTTGAGCAATTTGCTGTACCGGTGATATGGCTATAATAGTTCTTTCTGGAGAAAATCCGGATTGTCTCTATGTCCCATCTAAAAGGTAAGTGAGAATATCTCCCAACTAAGGCGGCGGTGTGCAACGGTCACAGACGTCCATAAATTTACTTTTAGGAATTGATAAAAGCAGGTTCTATGAACTCTGCTTATATTTTCCGAGTAAAGATCCCTATTATTGGACCGGTAAGGTTGTATTCTAAAATTATGAGAAAGGTAAATTGCAAAAGTGAAGGTAACGTTTTAGGGATAGAAAATGAGGAAAAAGGTGACGCTCACTTCTGCAAATAGACTATAATGAAAGAAAGGTCACTCTCCTGCGGAAAGCAGGAACTATGAGTCGTATGACATTATCGGACAGAATTGCCATAGAGGCAGGAATCTACGCCAGAAAGAATCTGACGGAGATTGCAAAGACGATCCACAAAAGTCGGCGCCATGTATCGGAAGAGATCCGGAGAAATGGAACAAAAACACCCGGTGAACATCCCTACGGAAAAATTTGCCGCAACGCCACAGGATGCAGGCGGAAGGGGTTGTGCGGAAAAGCCGATTGCCTTCGTACATGCTATACCTGCCTGGAAGTAGACTGCCAAAGGGTGTGCAGCACCTTTCAGGATAGTGTGTGTAAGCAACTGGAAAAACCGCCGTATGTATGCAATGTGTGTACCCAACGGAGAAAGTGCAAACTGGACCGAATCTACTACATTGCGCAGCAGGCAGACGCCGTTGCCAAACGTCGCTACGCACAGGCACGAAGCAAGCCGCAGATACACGGTGCAGATCTGGTTGCTCTGGATGCATTGGTAACGCCGCTGATCCGAAAAGGTCAGCCGCTGGCCCACATCTATGCAGAACACGCAGAAGAACTCCCGGTAAGCCAGCGTACGTTATACCACTACATTGATGAAGGGGTACTCAGTGTCGGCAATCTGGATCTGCGCCGCAAGGTTAGCTACCGCCCCCGCAGAAAAAAGAAGGAACCGACCGAAGGAGCGCTGAACCAGAAATATCGCCAGGAACGAACATACGAGGCCTTCTTTACATATATGGAGAAGCATCCCACCGCAACGTATGTGGAAATGGATACGGTAAAAGGTTGCCGGGAACAGGGCAAACGGATGCTGACGCTGCTTTTTGTAGAACAGAGCTTCATGTTGATCTTTCTGATGCGGGACGGCAAGGCGCAGACAGTTGTGGAGCAGTTTGATTGGCTGACATCCGCGCTTGGCTTGGAGACCTTCCGAACCTTGTTTCCCGTGATTCTGACCGACAACGGCAGTGAGTTCAAGCACACCCGTGAGATGGAATACACAGTGGATGGACAACGGAGAACCCGCGTTTTTTACTGTGATCCGCAAGCATCCTGGCAGAAACCTCATATTGAAAAGAACCACGAATATATCCGATATGTTCTTCCAAGAGGCAAGAGTTTTAACCCGTATACGCAGCAGGATATTGTTCTTTTGCTCAACCACATTAACAGTACACGCCGCAGCAAACTTGATGGGAAAACACCATTTGAATTGGCAGAGAGTTCTGAATTCCAGCAGTTGAAAGCGGTTCTGGGGCTCAGGGCAATCCCTGCAGACGAGGTCGATCTGACACCCCGGTTACTGAAGAGGTAACCAACAAAAGCCAGGCAGGAAGTGACCCGCGATATCTCAGCTGAGGTGGGGTGACGTTCACTTCTGCAACGACGAAGTTCATTCCGCCAGCTTTGCTGTGCCCCCTTATATATGATTTGTGACGCAAAACGGGAATTTACCAGGCCAGATCTGTCTGGGAGGGGGCTAAAACAGTGGCTTGACCGGTGAGGCGATACTTTATATTACCTTCACCATTTCATTCAACGAAATTATGAGAAAAATGTTTCTCTTGTCCAGTACCTAGACCGCCTGATTTTGAATACTTCGACTGGCGATATCTGATGGAATCCGTACTAGTGAGCCACACAGGTGAGCCAATCGGTCATCGAAACACTTATCAAAATACCGTGACTCAGGACCTTTGGTTTTCTGCTGATAACCTTTAAATTATACCATATATCTGATATACTTAACTAAATAACAGCTTTAAAAGGGCAGGATGTTAAGAATTCTATGAGAAGCGCAAAGGAACTATTCAAGCAGTCGGCCTTTTAACTATTGGAGGCGCAATATGCCGAATCATCAGTGGAACAATCCATCTTCAAATAGTTTTGCTCTCAGCTCGGAGGAGTACGATTTGGCTGTACCCAACGCTGCTTCTCTCATGCAGTCTTTGCGTGCTTTTGGCTATGATATTGCAACTGCTGTTGCCGATTTAATTGACAACAGCATTACAGCGCAGGCAAATAGGATTTCCGTTCAATTTGAGTGGAACAATGGGAACCCTTGGATATCTATATCCGACAACGGATATGGAATGACCGAGGATGAATTATTTGAGGCAATGAAACCCGGCAGCAAGAATCCTCTTGATGAACGTTCCGAAAATGATCTTGGACGTTTTGGATTGGGATTAAAAACTGCTTCTCTTTCTCAATGCA
Source organism: Subdoligranulum variabile (assembly GCF_025152575.1). Lineage (NCBI taxonomy): Bacteria > Bacillati > Bacillota > Clostridia > Eubacteriales > Oscillospiraceae > Subdoligranulum > Subdoligranulum variabile. The sequence continues at coordinate 1,449,259 of NZ_CP102293.1, forward strand.
AACGCCTTACCGTTGCCTCTAAGAAAGACGGCGGAAGAATCTGCTGCAGATGTTGGGATTTGGATGTGGTAACCCAAAAAAACGCATGGCTCTTACTCAAAGTTCCCACAGAAACAGCAGCGACTATAATACAGAAACATTTGGACAAGTGCCCATCCGGCACTATCGTCATATGGGAGAAAATTGACCGAATAATTCCTGGAGAGCATGTCGGAGACGAGGAATATCAGCGTGCCTTTCTTAACTATGCTCAATCCGTCAAAGAGCGCATTTCTGTTGTGTTCTCATCATACATGTCTGGCCCTCATAAAGTTGCCTTTGAAATGAATGGCCGCGAAATTTCGATGTGGGATCCTTTTATGACCGATAATCCATTGACCACCCGGATGCCTACTGAGTATCTCTATGTAAATGGAAACGAAGTCAAAATCAAAACATTCATTCTGCCGCATCAAAAAAAGTTGTCGTCCAACGAATTCTCTCTTTATGCAGGTGCACACGGCTGGAATGCTCAACAAGGTTTTTATATTTTCAGAAATAATCGGCTGATCGTTGAAGGCAGCTGGCTCTTAAATGGTTTTGAAAAAGCAGAGCAATACCGGTTGGCCCGCATACGCATTGATATCGGAAACGAAACCGACAGTGAATGGAATATCGACGTAAGAAAATCGACAGCCGTCCCGCCTATATCGATACAAAATGATATAAAAAGAATTGCCATTGCAGCGCGACGAGAATCAGCGACAATCTTTCGCAACAGAGGCAAAAAGCTGGCCAGAAGGGCGCGGAAAGAGCAATGCTTCGTATGGCATCAAAATATCCGAAACGGGAAACTTGGCTATACAATCAATCGCGATCATCCCATTATTCGAGAAATGATTAATGCAGATGAAAAAAATCAAATCAAAAAGCTGCTTACCCTGATCGAGGAAACTATACCTGTTCCCATGATTATTTCTGATTACTCAGAAAGGGCGGACAATATTCTGACTCCTTTTGAAGGAAAAAGCACCAATGATTATGATCCCATGATAAAGACCTTGTATGACGTATATCGTAAGGCTGGGTGCACAATTCAAGAGGCGATTGAAAATATTGCGGGAACCGAACCCTATATCTATGAGCCAGAGAAGGTAACATTATTCTGTGAAAGAGAGGGCATCCCCTATGGCGAGTAATGGTCAACTATATTCAATGTTATATGATAATGTTATGAAATTGCTCACAACCGGTAAAATTGTGCCGGATCAATTGGGATCAGGAATTCAAAAAATGCATAACATGTTTCAAAATTACTACCCTGATGAGGAATTGGATGAAGAAGAGCTTTTACGCCAAATTGTACGCGATTTTGGCATTTTTGAAGGGTCTGCCAAAATTCTCGAGGATAACCGTGACCACAGAGAATGGCTCGCTGAAGAACGATCAAAAATACAATGGGTTTTCTGGGGACGATACAAAAAATACCTTGAAGTCAGTGAAAAAATGCCGCCTGCCGTTGTTAAAAGCATAGATGATACGACAGATGAAATTTTAAAACGACTGGAAAGCCCCAAACGTCCCGGCAGCTGGGATCGCCGCGGGATGGTTGTAGGCAATGTTCAATCAGGCAAAACCAGCAATTATATTGGACTAATCACAAAGGCTATCGATGCAAAATATAAAATCGTTATTGTGTTGGCGGGACTAAATAATGATCTTCGAAGCCAAACACAAAGGCGAATCGATAAAGGCTTAATCGGCAGGGACACTTGTAAGAAGGATTCGTACAATCAGACATCCTCTCGCATTGGCGTGGGGTTGCTGCCAGGTTTTCCCGAACCTCCGATTATCGCTGTCACAAGTGCTGATACAAATGGTGATTTCAAGAAAAATGTTCACAGCACGGTTACGATTACGCCGGGCGGAGATCCTATTATCGCGGTTGTAAAGAAAAACGTCACTCCTTTAAATAATCTTCTTAACTGGTTTACAAGCGCTAATAATTCCGGCAAAATAGCTAACATTCCTCTGTTGCTGATTGATGACGAAGCCGATAATGCATCAATTGACACGAAGGCGGCAAAGCGCATTGGCGGGACAGCTGTTGATCCAGACGAAGCAGAGCGTGACCCAACGAAAATTAACGGACTCATCAGGCAAATTTTAAATTGCTTTTCTCAAAGTGCATATGTGGGATATACCGCAACGCCTTTTGCTAATATTTTTATTTATCCAACAGATCCAAGCAATGAAACCGACACTTATGGAGAGGATTTATATCCGCGCAGCTTTATCGTGAATTTGCATGCGCCATCCAATTATATCGGACCTGAGAAAGTGTTTGGGCTTTATGAAGATCGGACAGCAAACATTAAAGAGATCAAACCGCTGCCTCTTACAAGAGATGCGGATGATTATGTAGAAGCATTCCCGGATCACCATAGAAGCTCCTTAAATGTAACTAGTCTGCCGAACTCGTTGTACACTGCAGTCTATTCGTTTATCCTTGCTTCTGCAGCTCGTGACGCTAGAGGACAAGGGCGAAAGCATCATTCGATGCTGGTTCACGTCACACGATACGTTGACGTACAAATGAAGGTAACTGAATTGCTCAAAAATGCGATGCAGGATATTGTTGCCGAATTGGAGTTTCAAACTGGTCCGCAGTATCAAAAGCTGATCAGCGATCTGGAATATTTATGGCACAACGATTTTGAACCGACAACTCGTGCTGTCATGGAAACACTAGACGACAACGGAATTGCCCCTGTTGCATGGGAGGAAATCAAAGAAAGACTGTTTACATGTGCATCAAAAATTGAAGTCAAAGCCATCAACGGCAAAGCAGCTGATGGCGGACTCGATTATGATTCTTATCCGAACGGTTGTTCTGTCATTGCTGTAGGCGGAGATAAGCTTTCCCGTGGATTGACGCTTGAGGGACTGATGGTCAGCTATTACGCTCGCCTTTCGAGAATGTATGATACCCTTCTCCAGATGGGTCGTTGGTTTGGCTATAGAAATGGCTATGCTGATTTGTGCAGACTATATACCAGCAAACAGCTGATCGGCTGGTATAGACATATTGCGGTTGCCAATGAGGAACTCCGCCAGGAGCTTGATGATATGGCAGAACTGCATGCGATCCCGGAAACATATGGACTGAAGGTTAGAACTCATCCGGATGGTATGCTTATCACCGCAATGAATAAGATGCGTAATTCGGAAAGCCGAACTGTTACATATGCGGGAAAGCTTGTTCAAATCACACGGTATTATAAAGATAATCCATGCAATTTTAAAAATATCAGATTTGCAGATACGTGGCTGAGGGAGTTAGGTACTCCGATTACCCCTTCTCCTAAAACAAGGAACAACTACTTATGGACCAATGTTGGCTACGAACGAATCATTGATTTCCTGCAGAATATAGCTATACATAGTTCCTGCTTTAGTGCATCGCCCAAAATTGTAAGCAAGTATATTCAAAGTCAAGTTCAAGACGGTGAATTGGTTAATTGGACAGTTGCTCTGGTTTCAACCCTATCTGGTAAGACATATCCTATCGGCGGTGTTGATATTGGCTTGTCTTGGCGCAGTGATGATGCTGCCGGTTCATCCTTGCAATCTAAGCACGCAGGGCTCGAGGACAACACGATTTACTTGATACGGAATAACCTCATTACAGAAACCGATCAAGAGGTCGATCTAACTGAAGAAGAGCGGCAAAATGCGATCAATCATACAAGAGATAATTGGAAGCCCAATAAGCGTTCGTCAGTTCCGCCGACGGATCCATCTCCTGTATGGGTTCGAAAGTGCAGAAGCAAAGAAAGAGGATTGCTCCTGATCTATGTTTTTGAGTCTGGCAATATAGTAAACGGCATGCGCATGCCATATAACGATACATATTTGGGATATGCTATTAGTTTTCCTGACAGTAATACAGCTCGGCCGGTCGAATATAAGGTTGATGAAGTCTATCTAAGGAATGATTTTGATGAGGACTGATAAACTGGAGAAAATCTGGGAAGAAATCGAAGGGCAAAGAGAAAATTCCAGTCAAACAATACAGCGGCAGCGCATGATATGCATTGATATGCCATGCCGAATCTATGTGGGAGTCAACGGTATTCCGTCTTGCAGATTCATGGCTTTTGACATTCCCAAGGAAGATATTTCACGGTTTAATCCATTCACTTCGCTAAGAGGTATTACGGTTGCTATTGCTGAGCCAATTCTTCAGCACGAGAATTTTTACGCATGTGTCCTTCAGGCAGCTTCTTGCGATCAAAATGATGTCTTTACAATAGTGGCTTCAGATATCCTTCAAAAGATGCACGACTGCTCATCGGCTGATAACTATGTTGAGGTTCTCAAGCAGCGGATCGAAAAGTGGCGCATTTTTTTCGAAAAAGCTGTAGGGCAGCAACTGTCAGACCGGATGGTAATAGGACTGTGGGGCGAATTAAATTTAATTCATGAACTGCAAAACGAAAAAATCATGACTGCAGAAGATTTATGGAATGGCCCCTTAAAGTCTGCACAAGATTTTCAAGGGAATGAAATAGCAATAGAGGTAAAAACTTCCGTTTCTAATCAGTTGGAAAATGTCTTGATTTCCAGCGAAATTCAGCTTGATGATTCGCACTTCAACGCCTTATTCCTTATCGCGTTTAGAATTGAGCGAAATGATGAAAACGGAATAACATTGCCTCAGCTCGTCGACATGGTCTCCTGCAAGTTGGCGGATGAGCAAAAGAAAAGATTTTATGCGGCTCTTTTATGTTTGGGATATGACCCATCCCATAGCCAGTTGTACACTAAGGGATATATTTTGAAGGAACAAAGGAATTACTATGTGAAGTCTGGATTTCCCAGAATAATACGCAGCGACGTACCTCACGGAGTATGCAATATAAAGTATGAAGTTTCTTTAAGCACCTGCAGTGAGTTTCAGGTCGACTGGGACAGAATGATTGCCGCAATAAAGGAGTACGAATATGGCCAAGCCGGAGGAACTCAGTAAATTCTATACTGACCTAGAGCAGGAAATTATTAATAAGGCCGCCCTTGACGAAACAGAAGATTTTCGAGAAAACATTTTTACCCAAATTTACATAGATTACCTTTGTGAAGCGGCAGAAATTGAGGATGGTAATGTTTGCTTCCATGAAGGCCGCGGCGTTAAGGTTAATGGATACAGCATCTCAGAAGATGAAAGTAATATAACCTTGTTTGTCTCCATTTACAAGAACAATCCCTCGATCTATTCCGTACCTCCTTCAGACGCGGTTGCAATGATTAATAGAGCCAAGCAGTTTTACTTAAAGTCTCTGAAAAAGTATCAGACCGATATCGAAGAGGCTTATGCGGCTTTTGATTTGGCCAGAAGTATATATGAATCTAAAAATCGCATTACAGAAGTAAAAATCATTCTGCTGACAAACGGCACTATTCGCTCCACACAGCTGGCAACAGAAGAGCTTGAAGGCGTAACATTTATACCTTCTATTTGGGATTTGGAACGTATCTACCGGGTGAGTACATCTGGTGCCGCACGCGAGAAAATAGAATTTAGCCTGCAGGAGCTAACAGGCAAAACGTTAGATGCTATTCGAATCACCGTTCCTGAAGAAACTAAAACGACAAAAAATGGGGACGTTATTACAAGCGGCGGATATACTTCTTATTTTACGGTCTTTCCTGGTGATGTTCTGTATAAAATTTATGAGCAGTATGATGCACGGCTGCTGGAAAAAAATGTACGAGCATTCCTTCAGGCAAGGGGCGGTGTAAATAAAGGGATTAAATCTACCATTTTGGAAAATCCTGAAATGTTTTTGGCATATAACAACGGCATCTCTGCAACAGCCGAACAGATAACCGTTTCTAATGAGCATGGAAATACCTGCACTATTACTGGGTTAAAGGATTTTCAAATTGTTAACGGCGGTCAAACAACAGCATCTATCTATAACGCATGTATAAAAGATAAGAGGCCGCTGGAGAAGATTTTTGTACAGGCAAAAATCACGGTCTTGTCAGATCAAACTCAAATGGAGCAAGTTGTTCCTCAGATTTCTGCTTGCGCGAATACACAAAACAAAGTGCAGCTTGCAGATTTTTCTGCCAATGATGAATTTCATCAGGCCATTGAAAGTCTTTCCAGAACAGTATGGGCTCCAGCGAAAACAGGCGGCGAGCAGCAAACAAAATGGTTTTATGAGCGTGCACGAGGCCAATATGCTGATACTCGTTCCAGAGAAAAAAATGTTAAATACTTTGATTCGATTTATCCAAAGGCACAATACTTCGATAAATTGGAGCTGGCGCGATATGAAAATGTCTGGGAACAATTGCCGTATGTAACGAGTAAAGGCGGTCAGGCTAGTTTCAGAGACTTCACTATCCGATTAAAACGGCGTGGGAAATTTGTGCCGGATCAAAATTACTACCAAGATTTAATTGCAAAGGCAATTTTGTATCGGCGTGTTCGTCAAATAGTTAAGTCCCAAAGATTTCAGGGCTTTTGGGCAAATATTGCCGATTACACGGTGGCCTATATCAGTTTTAAGACTGCTCAAAGAATTGATTTAAAAAAGATTTGGCGCACACAGACAACGACGGAAGCCTTTGATAATATGGCTGCAGCAGTTGCAAATGCAGTGTATAATTATCTGACGGAAACATGTTCTGGAATTAACACCACCCAGTGGTGTAAAAAGGAACAATGCTGGAATGCCATAAAGGCTGATATTCACGTACCAATTGAAAAAGGGCTTGTATCGGAACTTCTTCCAGTGGGTCAAAATAATACAGCTGGTATCGATGCTTTGAATGATCCAGAAAAGGTGCTTATTGAAGATATTCACGGCGTAAGCGCGGATATTTGGTTTGCAATTGCATCGTGGGGAAAGGAAACTGCAAATCTGCGTGGCTATCAATGTGGCATTGCCGGAACATTAGGCAGATACGTTGGCTGGAGCAAGATGCCATCTATTAAACAAGCAAAGCAGGGAATTAAAATCCTGAATACAGCATATGCAAAAGGATTTATCGTCGAAAGCAAAATAAAAGAATTGGTAGAGAAGAACAGCGCGTTTTTGGATGACTAATCGCGTGAAGGAATTAGTATATGGATTATAGGTATAAAGTAGTTGATCTTTTTAGTGGTGCGGGGGGACTGAGTCTAGGGTTTCTTCAAACCAAAAAGTATGATATTAAAGTAGCGTTTGAAAACAGCCCCTATATGCAGGAAACATATAAAAAGAATCATACAGGTGTCGAAGTACAAGGTGACGTATGTGCTGCCGATTATGCCGATATTGTGCGCCGATACGGAAAGATTGACGTTGTTATTGGGGGGCCTCCATGTCAGGGCTTTTCAAATGCAAATCGTCAAAAAAACCATGCAATCAGCCAAAACAACAAGCTTGTAAAGCAGTATTTAAGGGCCATTTTAGAACTTCAGCCCAAAGCCTTTGTGATGGAAAACGTAAGCATGCTTAAATCGGAAGTACATCGCTTTTATATGGAAAAGGGAGATGAAGAAATCGTTAAGCGCTGCAATATTCCTGTTAAGGATACATTTCTTCATCTTTTGGACGGTGCCTTCTTATTCGACGGCGCAATTGATATTGTGAAAGACGAAAACCTCATCAATCAATATCTGTGGCCGGAAGCCGACTACTTTGAGCTAAATGTCATTTATAAGTCTGCGAAAAACATTTCTAAAATGATAAATGCCTTAGACCATCACAAAAAGAAATTGGAATCTTTAATCGAAACATATACCAACTTAAAAGGTGATGATCATATTGCCGAAGAAGCACGAAAGGCATTTTCAGCAATCAAAGCATACTATGATGGGACCCTTCCAGCAGATGAAATCAAAAGCAAAATTGAACCCTCTGTTATGATTCAGCGGATGCTGAGTAAAGCACAAGAAATTTTTCAAAACAACATTATTGTAGATGAATATGTACAGGGATCTGACTTAGCCGCCAAAATTCGGTCCTTTGCTGTTTACGATTATCTTAAGGACATTTTGACTGCACCAGAAAACAATTATGTCATTTACAGCGATGTGCTCTGTGCAGCAGATTATGGAGCTCCTCAAAAGAGAATGCGTTTCGTTGTGATCGGAATTAAGCGTGATATTTCAGAAAAAATTGCGCTTCCCAAGGGATCATACGATGCAGACGAGTATCGTACGGTTAAAGATGCAATTGGCGATTTGGAAGATATTAAGCCTGTGTATACTCTTGCTGAAGATAAGCAAGGAATCGTGCTGCCAAAGGCGGAAAATTTAAGCGAATTAGCGTCAACATTAAGAGACTCTCCCGTTCTTCATAACCATATAGTAACGAAAACAACGGATACAGCTCTTGAACGGTTTCGAGCATTAAAACCGGGACAAAATTTTCATTGTCTCGACGATTCTCTTAAAACCAATACCTATACCGATGCGAAAAGAACTCAAAACACGATTTACCAGCGGCTGAAATATGATGAACCAAGCGGTACGGTAGTGAACGTGCGAAAATCGATGTGGATACACCCGGAACACGATAGAGCAATCAGTATTCGCGAAGCTGCTCGACTGCAGACATTCCCAGACAGCTTTGTCTTTTATGGCTCTAAGGATAAGCAATACCAGCAGGTTGGAAATGCGGTGCCCCCAATTATGGCAAAAGCTATCGCAAAGAAACTTGCGAAAATCCTTTCCAAAAAACGTAATGCAGACGCAAAAAAGAACTGCACAAAAGGAAATGGCAGACAATCACACAAAAGAAATTCGCAGCATAAACATGTCGCATATCCGCAGCACTAATTCTAAGCCAGAGGAAATTGTGCGAAAATATTTATTTTCAAAGGGATTTCGATATCGGAAAAATGTCCGTACCCTTCCAGGATGTCCGGATATTGTATTGCCTAAATACAAAACAGTTATTTTTGTGAATGGTTGTTTCTGGCATGCATATGCCGCCCCAAAAGTGCAGCTTGACCGCAGATGATGGTGCATCGCCACCGCTGGAATGGTGCACCCATTCCGCAGAAATGGTGCATGGCGGCCGCAGGCGTGGTACACCGGACCGCCATGCAGGGGATTACTCGGGGATACCCTTGCGCTTACGCATGGATTCGCCCTCGATCTGGATGGTATAGGCGTTATAGATTATACGGTCACAGATAGCGTCGGCCAGGGTAGGGTCGTACAGGTTCTCGTGCCACTCGCTGGTGTCGTACTGGGAACAGAAGATGGTGGAGGCCACCTTGTTTCGGGCCTCTACCAGTTCCAGCACATCCCGGGCCTCTGCCTCCTTGAGGGGGTAGAGCAGCCATTCGTCCAGAATAAGCAGCTTCTCTTTCCTGAGCTTTTTCATGTAGTCCCGGTAGGTTCCGTTGGCCCGGGCTACGGAGATCTCCACCAGCAAATCCGGCAGACGGATGTACCGCACAGAGTAAAAACTGCGGTTGGCGGCCATACCAAGGGCGCAGGCCAGGTAGGTCTTTCCGGCTCCGGTGGCTCCCAGGATGATGATATTGTGTGCTTCCTGGAGGTAAGCACAGGAGGCAAGGCGCAGGATCTGCTCCCGGTCCAACTTTCGTTCCGGGTGGTACTCAATATTCTCGACACAGGCGGCGGGGTCCGCGTAGCCAGCGTTGCGGATGAGCCGGGTTAGGCGGTTGCTTTTTCGGGCACTCCACTCTGCGTCTACCAGCATGGCAAAGCGGTCCTCAAAGGACACCGCTTGGAACTGCGCATCCTCCAGTTGGGCGGAGAAGGCCTCCGCCATGACGCCCAGGCGCATTTCATGCAGTTTTCGTACCGTTTCATTGCTCAGCATGGTCATTCCCCCCTCTTGTAATAGCCGGCGCCCCTGGTAAACTTATGGGCTTTGGGCTCTTCCAGCCTGGCCGGAGCATCCTCATCCAATAGCTTGTCCTGCCCGGATTTCAGGATGGACTGGACGCTTTTCAGGCTGGGGGAAGTGGTGTAAGAAAGAGCTTTCCGGCAGGCGATCTCCAGTCGCTGAGGGGAATAGCGATCCGCCAGTTTCAGCAGGGCCATGCAGGACTTGTAGCCCTGCTGCTCCACCTTGTGGGCGGAGAGGAAAACCCGTACCACAGCAGCGGTGTGCTGGCCAATCTGTTCCGCCCAGCGGATGAAACGCTCGCCGTTCCACTGCAGATAGGCCTGGTGGTCCGGCGGCATATGGCTCTCCACCGTGCTGTACTGGTTGGGACGGCCCTGGAGCCGCAGATGGGAAGCGATGCGAGTCCCTGCAAAGAAGATTTCCACGGTAGTCCGGGTAAGGCGCACATCCACCTGCTGCTTGATGTATTCATACGGCACAGAGTAGTTCATGCGCTCCATGCTGATGTGATAGTTATATTGGACCGTGGCCACCTTCCAGACCGCCAACTCAAACGGTGCAGCCGGGAGGGGCAGCAGGAACAGTTTCTCCTCCGCAAAACAAGCTGCACGGCTGCCCTCCCGTTTCTGGAAGGGCTTGTGGTTAAAGGTCTCCAGCTTCTCTCGGATGGCCTGATTCAGTTCTGTGAGGGACAGGAACTGGCGGTTACGCAGGGCTGCCAGGATCCAGGTGGAGACCACGCCCACGGAGCCCTCCACAAAGGCTTTGTCCTTGGGGCTGCGGGGCCGGGCTGGGAGGATGGCGGTGCCGTAGTGCTCCGCCATCTCCTGATAGGCCTTGTTGAGCACCGTTTCCGTCCGGGAATTCTTGACCACACCGGTCTTGAGATTGTCCGGCGTGAGGATGCGAGTGACCCCGCCGAAATACCGGTAGGCGTTGACATGACCGGTAATCCAGGCCTCCTGCTTCATGTCCAGAAAGGCCTCCGTGTAGGCGTAGCCGCTGTATGGCAGCACCGCTACAAACAGGTAGGCGTCCAGCCGCTCCCCGGTGTCTGTGTCCACCAGCGCCGCCGTCTGGCCCGCCCAGTCCACCTGCATGGTCTCGCCGGGCTTGTGCTCCAGATGCATGGTGGCTTTCGTTTTGTGGACATAGTCTGCGTAGTACTTGTTGAATTGGGTGGATTTGTAGGGCAGCTCTCCGTTCTGACGGCACTGCTCGCAGTATTCCACCCACAGCAGGCTCAGGGTAACGCCGCTCTTCTGCATCTCTCGGTGTACCCATTCGTAATCCGGCATCTTGTAGGCAGAACCCTTTGTTTCGAGTGGAAATAGATTCTGTGAGACTTCTTGCTGCGACATGGACTGCGCTTGCTGCCAGCCAAGCTGCTGCTCCCGAGCACGGGCTAATGTGCGTGTGACCGTGTTGCGGCCGCAGCCTGCAGCATCTGCGATCTCCCGGTTTGTGAGTCCCAGGTTTTTGAGCCGAAGGATCTCTTTGTGATTGACCATGGTAAGGCCTCCTAAATTGAATTTGCATCTGACGATGCTAAACCTATTTTAGTGGCCATCCTGTCAATGCACCATGGCTGCGGTGACCATGCACCATTTTAGCGGTTTGGCTGCACCATTCGTGCGGTCTAAGGGCACCGTTTCAGGCGGTGTATTCATGGCACAAGCATAACTGTCCTAGGTTTGTCTGGCCTTCTTCCAACCAGGAATATTGGCGGCCTAAAATACTCAGAAATGCAGAGAGAGACAAATTGAATTCCCAATTACTAACTGAAATAGGATGGAAGGTTCTGACGGTATGGGAGTGTGAGCTTAAAAAGAAAGTGCGTGATGACCGACTTGCAAAGTTGGAACAGGAAATAAAAGGTCAGAACGGAGAGGTATAATTATGGCTCAAATTAGCTTGGATAATATTAAAAAGATCAAGAAGAACCGAAACACTATCCATGAGAAAGTACACGCAGCATACACAGTATTCGAAATGGATGGCGAAAAGTATGTACAGATTGACACTTATGGTCGTATAGATCGCGAAAATCCCGAAAAGATCAGCCAGTCAATTCAATTTGATAAAGAGACTGCGACTTTTCTGGTAAATCTTCTAAAAGAAGAATTTGAATTGCATTAACTTCTTACAAACTTTTGCGGTTCGAAATCCGAAATCTTCCCATAAAAACAAAAACTGATAAAATAGCTCTCGTGCTGCCCGATGTACAAAACCAGCACGGAAAGGAGATTCCATGAGCTATCTTATCAGTTTGCCGTGTCTGTCATGGCTGATGTTACCGCGTACATAGTCAAAAGATGGATTGACAAGCACTAAGCCGTGACAAAATAAAAAAGGTCGCTGTACTGCAATACAGCGACCTTTTTTGGTGCGGCCGGGGGGATTCGAACCTCTGGCCTTTGGAGTCGGAGTCCAACGCTCTATCCAGCTGAGCTACGACCGCACATGTATGAAAATCGTCGCTGGGACGAGATTCATCGTATAAAATTGTGAAAATCGGGTTGGTGGTCAATTCGTGGTCAGTCTACCGCAGACCACCGGGTGATGCGTCTGCTTTTTCACGTTATGCCGAGCAATTTCTTCCCGATTGCCTAACGTGCCACAGTTGTCGGAGTCCAACGCTCTATCCAGCTGAGCTACGACCGCACATGATTTTTTGTTCCACTGTATCGGGAACTTATATAGTATACCAAATCCTGCGGCAAAATGCAAATGCTTTTTTTGTGGGCGGGGACTTTTTTTCGTGGTGCAGTGAAAAACCATCTTTTAGTTTTTGTGGCACACTTATGGTTGTGGTCTGTTTTGCGGACCGCGGACAGAAAAGTCCCCGGTGACAGCACACAACATTGCACAATTTTTCCAATTTTGCTATACTGAGTCCTGGAGCACTTGTCTGGCTCCACACGAGGTATTACATATGAAAAAGAGTCATCTGATAGCAGCCGGGGCGGCAGCCACGGCCGCAGCGACCGCTTCGTTGCTGGGGGCGGCCTATGGGATTTACCGGGTCTGGTTCTACCATGCGGCGGAGCCGGAGGACACCCACGCCGAGGAGCTGGCCAGAACGCTGCCCTACGGCGCGCAGCTGAAACAGGATGCCGAGGCATTGGCCGCCGCGCCCTATGAAAGCATCCAGATCACGGCGGACGACGGCACGTTGCTGGCGGCGCGGTATTATCACCATGCCGACGGGGCGCCGGTGGCGATCATCTTTCACGGGTACAAGGGGTTTGCCCGCCGGGACGGCATGGGCGGTTACACCCTGTGCAAGCGCCTGGGCTACAATGTCCTGCTGCCCGACCAGCGCAGCCACGGCGCCAGCGGGGGACACACCATCACCATGGGGGTAAAGGAACGGTACGACTGCCGGGCCTGGGCCTACTGGGCGTACAAGCACTTCGGGCCTCAGGTACCGCTGTTTCTCATGGGGGTTTCCATGGGGGCGTCCACCGTGCTGCTGGCCAGCGGGCTGGACCTGCCCGAAACGGTGCGGGGCATCATTGCGGACTGCGGCTACACCAGCCCCCACGACATCTGCCGCAAGGTGCTGAAAGCCAATCTGCCGCGGGTCCCGGTGGGGCCGGTCTACACCATCGGGCGGCTGGGCACGCTGCTCTACGGGCGGTTCGATCCCGAGGACGCCGACTGCCGTCAGGCGGTGGCCAAGGCCACCGTTCCCATCCTGTTCATCCACGGGGAGGCGGACAACTTCGTGCCCTGCGAGATGAGCCGGGAGAACTTTGATGCCTGTGCCAGCCCCAAGCGTCTGGTGACGATCCCCGGCGCGGGGCACGCGGTGGCCTACTATGTGGACATTCCCGCCTACGAGAAAGCCGTGACGGAATTTTTGGACGGCTGCCTGCACCCGGCAGAGAACCCCGCCGGGACCAACTCCCAGTGATACAACCAAACAACCGCCGGACACGGGGCAAAACCCGGTGTCCGGCGGTTTTCATTGTTCCAGATAGGCCCGCAGGGCGGGGAGCTGTTCCCGCATCTCGCGGCGGCCCCGGTTGTAGAGGGCCAGCAGTTTTTCGGTGTTTTTCTCGAAGCGGCCGATCTCGATGGGTTCGGCCGGGCGCAGCACAAAGAGTTTGCCGGCCTCCTCCAGGGCGTCGATCTCCTCCATGAGGGCGTTATACCGCACTTCCTGGGTGAGCAGGGTGGCCAGGAAAAGGGTCTTGTCGCCGTAGAAATCGTCGTAGAGGTTCACCATCCGCTGGCCGGGCAGGGATTTGCGGAAGCCCTTGTGCCGGGTGGTGATGATGACGGTCTTTTCAAAGCCTTCCTTCTGCGCCCAGTGCAGGGGAATGGGGCAGGAACAGCCGCCGTCCAGGTAGCGGTTGCGTCCGATGCGCACCGGGGCGGACACCAGCGGCAGGCTGGCCGAGGCCCGCACCGCTTCCAGGAAATCGAAGTCGGTCTTGCCCTTTTCAAAGTAGGCGGGTTTGCCGGTCTCCACGCAGGTGGCCACCGCCACCATCCGCTGGCCGCCATGATAAAAGGTATCGCTGTCGAAGGGCACCGACTGGGGGATGTCCCGCAGCATGAAGTTCAGCCCGAACAGACTGCCGCCCTTCACCGCCGCCATGAGTCCGAAGTACCTCGGGTCGCGGCGGTAGCGCAGATTGATGCTGGCCGACCGTCCCGGCTGATGGGCCAGATAGTTCACGCCGTTGAGCGCCCCCGCGCTGACCCCCGCCACCGCGGGGAAGTAGAGATTTTCCTCCATCAGCGTATCCAGCGCCCCGGCCGTATACAGGCCGCGCAGCGAACCGCCCTCCAGCAGCAGGGCGGCGCTTTGCGGCATTGTGAAGTTTTCCATAGCAATGCCTCCTGTATCCTTCTATTGTAGCGCGCCGCGGGGCCTGCCGCAAGCGGAAAGCCGCGAATTTACAGTTTTTTTAAATTGTGGTACAATACAACAAAAAGCCGTCTGTACGACAAAGGAGCGCCCGCTATGCTGCAACTGAACCCCGAAACCCCGCGCATCATCATTCCGCTGTTTGCCCATGCTCTGGATGAATTGGAAGCCCAGGCGAAGGCCGCCCAGGCCGCCCCGGAGGCGGACCTGGTGGAGCTGCGGCTGGACCCCTTGCGCGTGGGGGACTGGCTGCCGGCGCTGGGGATGGTGCGGGGGCTTGTGCAAAAGCCGCTGATCGTGACCATCCGCACGGCCCGGGAGGGCGGCGAAGCGGCGCTGGACGCCTCGGATTACCGGGACGCCGGGCTGGCGCTGCTGCAGCAGGGGGGCGTGGACGCCCTGGACATTGAGTGGCGCACCGACGCAGCGGTGGTGCGGACCCTGCGGGACGCGGCGAAGCGGGCGGGGGCGGCGGCGCTGTTCAGCGAGCATCACTTTGACGGCACGCCGGACCGCCACGCCATGGTGGAAGCGCTGCACGGCATGCTGGACGCGGGGCCGGACATCGCCAAGCTGGCGGTGATGCCCCACAGCCGGGCCGACGCGGCGGCGCTGCTGCTGGCCACGGCGGAAGTGCACGATGAGCGCCCCGAGGCGGTGCTCATCACCATGAGTATGGGCCGGGACGGCGCGGCCACCCGGTACTGCGGCGGGCCGTTCGGCAGCGCGGCCACCTTCGGGACCCTGTCGGCGGCCAGCGCGCCGGGACAGCCCCCGGCCGCCAATCTCCGGGCCAAACTGCTCACCGCCGGGGATCTGGGATAACCTACTTTCTTTGCAAAGAAAGTAGGCAAAGAAACTCCAAACAAATAAACCGGAAGGTTGCAACCACCATACTGCGGAGGCATCCCGGTGCTTGGGTATCTGCCTTATTTTGCCCAGCTGTAGGGCGGGGTCTTGACCCCGCCGGACAATTTGACGGTCACCGCGACACCTCGCGGCGGGGAAGAATCCCCGCCCTACGGATAAACGGCAGCAGGGAGGCACCCAAACTTTCCGCTTCAACAACACCCATCCTTATATAATATGTAGAAGGAGCTATCTATGGACCGTTTGGAACAGACCATCTGTGCGCTGGCCACCCCGCCGGGGGAGGGCGGCATTGCGGTGATCCGGGTATCGGGTCCCGACGCCTATCCCATTGTGGAGAAAGTCTTTGTGCCGGTGCGGCAGGGCCGCCGGGTGGCCCAGGCCAAGGGCTACACCGCCATGCTGGGGCATTACACCCTGCGCGGCGAGGAGATGGACGAGACGGTGGCGCTGTTCTACCGGGCGCCCCACTCCTACACCGGGGAGGACGTCATCGAATTGTCGGTGCACGGCGGCACGGCCATGGCGGAGGGTCTGCTGGAAGCGCTGCTGCTGGCGGGGGCGGCACCGGCCGGGCCGGGTGAATTCACCCGCCGCGCTCTGGAACACGGCAAGCTCAGCCTGACCCAGGCCGAGGCCGTCATGGAAGTCATCGCGGCCAACGGGCGGCAGGGGGCAGCCCTGGCAAAATCCGCCCTGGACGGACGGCTGGCCAAACGCATCGGGTCCATCCAGGCGGCGCTGCAAAGTCTCAACGCCCATCTGACGGCCTGGGTGGATTACCCCGAGGAGGACGTGCCGGAACTGTCCGACGCGGCCCTCACCGGGACGCTGCTCACCCAGAAAGCCGAGCTGGACGACCTCATCGCCGGCTACGGCGCGGGGGCGGTGCTCCGCCACGGGGTGGACTGCGTGCTGCTGGGCCGCCCCAACGTGGGGAAGAGCACCCTTTTAAACTTACTGGCCGGGTTTGACCGGGCCATCGTCACGCCGGTGGCGGGCACCACCCGGGACATCGTGGAGCAGGCGGTGCAGCTGGGGGAGATCCGGCTGAATCTCTTTGACACGGCGGGGGTCCGGGAGGTGGGCGCCGACGGCGACGCCATCGAGGCGGAGGGCATCCGCCGCAGCTGGAAGAAGCTGGACGAGGCCGGTCTGGTGCTGGCGGTCTTCGACGCCGCCCAGCCCCTGGAGGAATCCGATCTGGACATCGCCCGCCGCTGCCAGGGCCGCCCGGCGCTGGCCATCCTGAACAAGCAGGACCTGGCGGAATCCACCGAGGCAGCCCGGGACCTGCTGGCGCCCTATTTCAAACAGGTGCTGACCCTCTGTGCCAAGGACGCCGCCAGTCTGCAGCCCCTTTCGGCGGCGGTGGCGGATCTGCTGGGCACGGCGAAGCTGGACCCCCGGGCGGGGCAGCTCTGCAGCGCCCGGCAGCTGGCGGCAGCCACCCGGGCCCGGGACGCCGTGGCGGAGGCACTGAAAGCGGAACAGGACGGCTTCGGGCTGGACGCGGTGGCGGTCTGCCTGACCGACGCCCTGCAGGCCCTCTGCGACCTCACCGGCGAGGACGCCGCCGACGCCACCATCGACGAGGTCTTCGAGACCTTCTGTGTGGGCAAATAACAGGGGGGATTTTCTGTGGAAAAGGCTCTGAAAATTCTGAGTACGGTCTTTCTGCTCATCGGGCTGGTCTTTACGGCGCTGGGCACCGGGCTGACGCTGGCCATCCGGGAACCGGTCCTGCTGGCCTTTGCGGCGGTGGGCATCCTCTTTTTCTTCATCGGCGTGGGGATGCTGGCGTCCCTGTCCCGGACGCGGCGGCTCCGCCGCTGGCTGGACGACAACGGCCGCACCATCCAGGCGGACATCCTGGGGGTGCAGTTCGACACCCGGGTGCGGGTGAACGGCCGGTGTCCTCTGGTGCTCCAATGCCAGGCGCGGAACCCTGCCGACGGCAAGGTCTACGTCTTTGACAGCGACAGCCTGTGGTTTGACCCCACGCCCTATCTGGACGGGCGGACCACCATGCCGGTGCTGGTGGACCCCGACAACTACCACCGGTATCAGGTTCTTACCGAGGGCATCCTGCCCGAGAAGGGGTAACACATTTTCAATAGAGGGAAACATACATTTATGGATATTCTGGGAAACTATGACGTCATTGTGGTGGGCGCGGGCCACGCGGGCATCGAGGCCGCCCATGCGGCGGCGGTGCTGGGCGCGAAAACCGCGGTCTTCACCCTGACGCTGGACTTTATCGGCAACATGCCCTGCAACCCGTCCATCGGCGGCACGGCCAAGGGGCATCTGGTGCGGGAGGTGGACGCTCTGGGCGGGCTCATGGGCATTGCCGCCGACGCCACCTTTCTGCAGAGCCGGATGCTCAACCGGGGCAAAGGCCCCGCTGTCCACAGTCTGCGGGTGCAGACCGACCGCAAGCGGTATCACATCTGGATGAAGCACGCCCTGGAGAAAACCGCCAACCTGGACATCCACCAGGCGGAGATCGTGGGGGTGGACGTGCAGGACGGCCGCATCGTGGGCGTGGTGACGGCCCTGGGCGGCTACTACGGCTGCAAGGCCTGCGTCATCGCCACCGGCACCACCCTGGGCGGACGCATCTTTGTGGGGGAAGCCCACTACGACGGCGGCCCCGACGGCACCCACGCCGCCACCCAGCTGACGAAATCTCTGGTGAGCCACGGGTTCACCCTGCGCCGGTTCAAGACCGGCACCCCCGCCCGGGTCCACCGCCGCAGCATTGATTTCTCCAAGCTGGAATGCCAGCCCGGCGACCCCGACGAGCTGCTCCAGCCCTTCAGCTTTCTGACCCGCACCCCCATGCACAACAAGGTCAACTGCTACATCGCCTACACCAACCCCCAGACCCACCAGGTCATCCTGGACAACCTGGACCGCTCTCCCCTCTACGGCGGCGACATCCAGGGCGTGGGGCCGCGGTACTGCCCCTCCATCGAAGATAAGGTGGTCCGCTTCAAGGACAAGCAGCGCCACCCCGTCTTTGTGGAGCCCTGCGGCGAGGACACCGAGGAGATGTACCTTCAGGGGCTGTCCTCCAGCCTGCCCGAAGCCGTGCAGAACGCCATGTACCGCACCATTGTGGGCTTTGAGCATCTGGAGATCATGCGCCCGGCCTACGCCATCGAGTACGACTGCGTGGACCCCACCACCCTGAAACCCACCCTGGAGAGCAAGGTGGTGGCGGGCATCTACGGCGCCGGGCAGTTCAACGGCACCTCCGGCTACGAGGAGGCTGCCGCCCAAGGGCTGCTGGCGGGGCTCAACGCCGCGCGCCATGCCCTGGGCAAATCCGAGCTGGTGCTGGCGCGGCACACCAGTTATCTGGGCACCCTGGTGGATGACCTCGTCACCAAGGGCGTCATGGACCCCTACCGCATGATGACCAGCCGCAGCGAATACCGGCTGTCCCTGCGGCAGGACAACGCCGACGAGCGCCTGACCCCCATCGGCCGGGAGTACGGTCTGGTGGACGACGAGCGCTGGGCGGTCTTCTGCCGGGACCGGGACATCAAGCAGGCGGAGCTGAAACGGCTGGAGAACGCCCACATCAAGCTGGCCGACCTGCGGGCGGTGGTGCCGGAGGGCACCGAGCTGGGCGAGAGCGGCGGCACGGCGGCGGAACTCATGCGGCGTCCCGCCGTGACCTACGAGCGGATCGCCGCGGTGATCGGCCGGGGCGAGGGGGTCACCCCCGCCATGGCCCAGCGCATCGAAACGGAAATTCGCTACGCCGGCTACATTGCCCGGGAGGAGCGGATCATCCGGGACATCCAGCGCCACGAGCAGGTGGCCATTCCCGAGGACTTTGACTACGCGCCCATCGAGACGATGACCCTGGAAGCCCGGGAGAAGCTCTCCAAGATCCGGCCCCGCACCCTGGCCCAGGCCGGACGGATCCCGGGGGTCTCCCCCAGCGACCTGGCCCAGCTGAGCATCGCCCTGCTGAAAACCCGCAGCCAACAGAAAGAGGAACACCATGATTGACAAAGAACGCCTGGCTCAAAAATGTTCCACGTGGAACATTGCTCTCTCCCCTGCCCAGCTGGACCTGCTGGACCGCTACGCCGAACTGCTGGTGGACTACAACCAAAAAGTCAACCTCACGGCCATCACCTCCCCCGAGGGAATCGAGGACCGCCACTTTGCCGACAGTCTGCTCTTTGCCGCCCAGCCCGAAGTGACGGGCAAACTGGTGGACGTGGGCACCGGCGCGGGCTTCCCCGGCGTGGTGGCCAAGATCTACAAACCCGACCTGCAGCTCACCCTCATGGAGCCCACCGGCAAGCGGGTGGATTTTCTCAAATATCTTTGCGGCGAGCTGGGCCTCACCGGCATCGAGTTCGCCAAGGAGCGGGCCGAGGAAGCCGCCCGCAAAATCTGGCGGGAGCAGTTCGACGTGGCCTGCGCCCGGGCGGTGGCGGCGCTGCCGGTGCTCTGCGAATACTGTCTGCCCCTGGTACGCCAGGGCGGGCTGTTCATCGCCCTGAAAGGCCCCGAGGCCGACGCCGAAGCCAAAGCCGCGGCCAACGCCTTGAAAAAGCTGGGCGGTCAGTATCGGGAGACACGGACCTTCACCCTGCCGGACGGCAGCGCCCGGGGGCTGGTGGTCTGTGAAAAAATATCGCAGACTCCGACGGTTTATCCCCGGAACGGCGGAAAAATTGCAAAAAAACCGCTGTAACAGCGCGAAATATCCAAAATCCGGGCGAACGATTTTTGTTCCGGTTTTCCCTGCGATGTGCTATGCTTTTTTGTAGAAGCATAGCACATTTCTTTTTTACATAGACCGCAGGGAGGAAACCATCGTGTCCAGAAAAGAACCCCAGAAGCCGGGCCGCGTGCTGCTGCTGCCCATCGACAGCATCGAGCCGTCCCCCTACCAGGCCCGCACGGCCTTTGACGAGCCGGAGATCGCCGCCCTGGCGGTGAGCATCTTGCAGAACGGGCTGCTCCAGCCGGTGAGCGTGCGGCGGGTGGGGCTGCGCAAATACCAGCTGGTGGCGGGCGAGCGGCGGCTGCGGGCCTGCCGGCTGGCCAAGCTGGAAAAGATCCCCGCCATCCTGGCGGACTTCGACGACAGCGAGTCGGCGGCCCTGGGGCTGCTGGAGAATCTCCAGCGCAGCCAGCTGGACCCCTTCGACACCGCCCGAGGCATCAAGGAGGTCATCCGGTTATGGGGCTGCACCCAGGCCGAGGCCGCCCGGCGTCTGGGGCTGAGCCAGCCCGCCCTGGCCAACAAGCTGCGGCTGCTGACCCTGACGCCGGAGCAACAGGACCTGTGCACGGCCAACCATCTCAGCGAGCGCCATGCCCGGGCGGTGCTCCGTCTGCCGGAGGGCCGCCGCACAGCGGCGCTGGAAAAGATCGCACGGGACAATCTCAGCGTCCGCCAGGCCGACAAGCTGGTGGAGAGCATGCTGGCCGCCCCCAAGGGACCCAGTCCCTGCCGCAAGACCATCCCCATGGTGCGGGATGTG
The DNA here is from genome assembly GCF_025152575.1 of Subdoligranulum variabile. Taxonomy (NCBI): domain Bacteria; kingdom Bacillati; phylum Bacillota; class Clostridia; order Eubacteriales; family Oscillospiraceae; genus Subdoligranulum; species Subdoligranulum variabile. Next base: position 1,470,399 of record NZ_CP102293.1, read on the forward strand.
CGGTTTTTCGTGAACACGCTGCAGCACGCAGTGGACCTGATGACCCAGAAGGGCATCGCCGCCACCACCAGCTGCGACAAAAAGGACGGGTGCCTGGAATACATTGTGCGCATTCCGGTGGGCAGCGACGGCCGGGTGGCCCCCGGCGCCCCGGCAGCGCCTGCCGCGGCCCCCACGACTGTGGCGGAATCCCCGGCAGTTCCGGCGTCCGCTCCCGTCACCACGGATACCGACCAAACGGAAGATTTCGCCGTGCAGTTATTATAGTTTGCAGTTTTCCCCTACTTTCTTTACAAAGAAAGTAGGCAAAGAAACTCCAACCATATACCCCGCATAACTGTGGCCCCCGCAAGGTACACTCCTCGCTTCTCCGTCCCGGTTCCCGCAAAATGTAGGGCGGGGTCTCGACTCCGCCGGAGAATCTCACGGCCATCGCAGCAGAAGGTTTTGCCGCCGTCTTCCCTTTTTTCGATCTAACCCTGTTCCAGAGTTTCTTCGCTTCCTTCTTTGCAAAGAAGGAAGAAAATCCGTTCCCCCGCCCCGGAAATGTTCCACGTGGAACATTTCCGGGGCACTTTTTATGGCAAAACCCCTTTTTAAACCCCCAAAGCTGTGTTATAATAGGTCCTGGACCCGTTCTGCGGGCCAAATTTGTGCAAAAACAGGAGGAAACGCCGTGGCAAAAGTCATCGCGGTAGCAAACCAGAAGGGCGGCGTGGGCAAGACCACCACCGCCGTCAACCTGAGCGCCTGCGTGGCCGCCTTGGGCAAAAAAGTGCTGGTGGTGGACCTGGATCCCCAGGGCAACACCACTTCCGGCTACGGTGTCTCCAAAAACAAGATCGACGCCGACGTCTACACCTGCCTCATGGATGACGACGACGTCCGGGATGCCATCGTCAAGACCGACTACAACGCCGATCTGCTGCCCTCCAACACCCAGCTGGCGGGCGCGGCGGTGGAACTGGTCAGCATTCCCCGGCGCGAGATGCGCCTGCGGGCTGTCCTGGCGCCGGTGGTGCCCCTCTACGATTACATCTTCATCGACTGCCCGCCCTCCCTGGACCTGCTCACCATCAATGGCCTGTGCGCCTGCGACACCGTGCTTATCCCCCTGCAGTGCGAGTATTACTCCCTGGAGGGGCTCACCGACCTGATGAACACCCTCAAGACCGTGCGCAAGAAGTACAACCGCTATCTCGACATCGAGGGCGTGCTCTTCACCATGTATTCGGGGCGGCTCAACCTGACCATGCAGGTGGTGGCCCAGGTGAAAAAGTATTACGGCGACAAGGTCTTCAAGGCCGTCATCCCACGGTCGGTGCGTCTTAGCGAGGCACCCAGCTTCGGCATGCCCATCAACTTCTACGAGCCCAACGGCAAGGGCTGCGAAGCCTACATGGAACTGGCCCGGGAATTCTTGAACAACAACGAACGATAAAGGAGGTACGCCGATGGCCAAACGCAAGCTGGGAGGTCTGGGCAAAGGGCTGGACAGCCTGTTTGCCGACCTTCCCGAGACCGACGCCGACTCCGCCGGCGTCACCACCCTGCCCTTGCGGGAGATCGAGCCTGACCCCGACCAGCCCCGCAAGAAGTTCGACGACGACGCCCTGGCGGGGCTCGCCGCCAGCATCACCGAGAACGGTCTTTTGCAGCCCATCGCCGTGCGGCCCAAGCGCATCGGCACCGGGTATCTGATCATCGCCGGGGAGCGCCGGTGGCGGGCAGCCCGGCTGGCCGGACTGGACGAGGTGCCGGTGCTCATCAAGGATGTCACCGACGAGCAGGCCGCCGCCCTGGCCCTCATCGAGAACCTCCAGCGGGAGGATCTCGACCCCATCGAAGTGGCGGAGGGCTGCCGTCAGCTCATCGAAAAGTACGGCCTCACCCAGGAGACCGCCGCAAAACGCCTGGGCAAGAGCCGCAGCGCCGTGACCAACTCTCTGCGGCTGCTGGCCCTGCCCCAGGAGGTCCGCGCCCAGGTCAGCGCCGGAACTCTGAGTTTCGGCCACGCCAAGGTGCTGCTGGGCCTGCCCAGCGAGGAACTCATCCGCACCGCTGCCCAGGAGATCATCGACAAGGGCCTCAACGTGCGGCAGACCGAGGCGCTGTGCAAGAAGCTGGCCAAGCCGCCGAAGCCCCCCAAACCCAAACCGGATCCCTTCACCCGTCCCAAGCGGGCGGTGGAGGTGGAGGCCGCGCTGAAGGAAGTCACCGGCAGCGAGGTCCATGTGGACTACAAGGACGGCAAGGGCAGCCTGAAGATCGACTTCTACAGCGACGAGATGCTCCAGAAGTTCGTCAGCCTGCTGGGCCAGTACGATCCCGAATCCTGAATCCCCATTCCATAGAATATCGAGGAGTGTTACAGTATGTTAGACATTCGCTTTGTCCGTGAAAATCCCGAAGCCGTCAAGGAGAACATCCGCAAGAAGTTCCAGGATGCCAAGCTGCCCCTGGTGGACGAGGTCATCGCCCTGGACGCCGAGTACCGCGCCGCCATCGGTGAGGCCAGCGACCTGCGGGCCAACCGCAACAAGCTGTCCAAGCAGATCGGCGTGCTGATGGGCCAGGCCAAGAAGGATCCCGCCAAGGCCGCCGAAGCCGAGGAAGTGAAGAAGCAGGTCACCGCCCAGGCCGACCGTCTGAAGGAACTGGAAGCCAAGGAGACCGAGCTCCAGGCCAAGATCCAGGAGATCATGTACACCATCCCCCAGATGATCGACCCCAGCGTGCCCATCGGCCCCGACGACAGCCACAACGTGGAGGTCCAGCGGTTCGGTGAGCCGGTGGTGCCGGACTATCCCATCCCCTACCATGTGGACATCATGGAGAGCTTCGACGGCATCGACCTGGATTCCGCCGGCCGCGTGGCGGGCAACGGCTTCTATTACCTGCTGGGCGACATCGCCCGCCTGCATGAAGCGGTGCTGGCCTACGCCCGGGACTTCATGATCGACAAAGGCTTCACCTATGTGATCCCGCCCTTCATGATGCACGGCAACGTGGTGAAGGGCGTCATGTCCTTCCCCGAGATGGACGCCATGATGTACAAGATCGAGGGCGAGGACCTCTACCTCATCGGTACCTCCGAGCACACCATGATCGGCCGGTTCATCGACCAGACCCTGGACGGCGCCAAGCTGCCCCTGACCCTGACCAGCTATTCCCCCTGCTTCCGTAAGGAGAAGGGCGCCCACGGCATCGAGGAGCGCGGCATCTACCGCATCCACCAGTTCGAGAAGCAGGAGATGATCGTCGTCTGCAAGCCGGAAGACAGCATGATGTGGTACGACAAGCTGTGGCATAACTCGGTGGAGCTGTTCCGCTCCATGGAGATTCCCGTCCGTCAGCTGGAGTGCTGCTCCGGCGACCTGGCCGACCTGAAGGTCAAGAGCTGCGACATCGAGGCCTGGAGCCCCCGTCAGCAGAAATACTTCGAGGTGTGCAGCTGCTCCAACCTGGGCGACGCCCAGGCCCGCCGCCTGCATATCCGCTACAAGGACGAGAACGGCAAGCCCCAGCTGGCCCACACCCTGAACAACACCTGCGTGGCCCCGCCGCGTATGCTCATCGCCTTCCTGGAGAACCATCTCCAGGCGGACGGCACCGTCACCATCCCCGAGGTGCTGCGCCCCTACATGGGCGGCAAGGCGCTGCTGGTGCCCAACCACAAGTAATTCCTGTTCAAAAGGGAGGTTCGGATTCAGCGGCTGCGCCGCGTCTCCTGCACCTCCCTCTTGGACACCCACCATCGCAAAAAGCCGCGTTCGCATGCCATACCTGGCGACTTGAACGCGGCTTTTTTGCTCTAGAAGTATCGGCATCGGTCGGCACATGTCCGCCGATGCCGATGGATTCTTGCAAAGAAAGAACCAAAGAAATTCCAAACAAAAGGCATGGTCTTTTGACCATGCCTTTTTTGTATGAAGAAACGGGAGAGTTTTCCACGGTGCGGTGGAAAAGTAGTCGCCTTGGTTTGCGGAAGTTTTTCAGGACATTTTCAACAGGAATGTTGAAAACCTTGTGGGAGATTGGTGGGTTTTCCACGGCAACGGCGGAAAAAACGACAGGGAGGGGGTATTTTTCAAAAAAATTTGCAAAAACTACTTGACAGAAAGCCCCCCAATTTGTATAATAATAGAGCGCTTTTTGATAGGGCGCAGCAAATGTGGCGGTATAGCTCAGTTGGCTAGAGCATTCGGTTCATACCCGAAGTGTCACCGGTTCAAATCCAGTTACCGCTACCACAGATTACAAGGTTTCGCTAAAATACTTGGGGACCGGTTGCAATAGTGGCCGGTGGGTTGCTTGCTGTTTTAGCGAAATCTTGTATTCTATACGGCCCGTTGGTCAAGCGGTTAAGACACGGCCCTTTCACGGCTGTAACATGGGTTCGATTCCCGTACGGGTCATAAAAATAATCCCCCCAGCTTAGGCTGGGGGGTTATTTTTATGCTTCCGTACGAGGAATCGAAAAGGGCGACGGCGCCGCAGCGCCGGAACCAACAGTCCAGTGGACTGTTGGTTAGCCCGGGGGAGATTCCCGTCGGGTCAACGGGAGAAGCCATTTTGCCGGGAACCCCCGGAACAGGGCAACCCGCGGGAAGGTTGGCGCTGCCGGGAGCACGGCGGGGTCAAGACCCCGCCCTACAGCTGGGGGGTTATTTTTATGCTTCCGTACGGGAATTGCTGCGCAGGCGACCGCCGCCTGCGGCGGATACAGGGAGCCGGAGCAGGGCCGCGGGCCGCAGAAGGCAAGTCCCGCCCCAAGGGGCGCAGCCTGATGCGGGGTGCCCGCGCCCGGTACAGGGCGGCCCGGGGGAGATTCCCGTCGGGTCAGCGGGAGAAGCGTTCTGCCGGGGAAAAACATGAACAGGGCAACCCGCGGGAAGGTTGGCGCTGCCGGGAGAGCGGCGGGGTCAAGACCCCGCCCTACAGCTGGGGGGTTATTTTTATGCTTCCGTACGGGAATTGCTGCGCAGGCGACCGCCGCCTGCGGCGGATGCAGGGAGCCGGAGCAGGGCCGCGGGCCGCAGAAGGCAAGTCCCGCCCCAAGGGGCGCAGCCTGATGCGGGGTGCCCGCGCCCGGTACAGGGCGGCCCGGGGGAGATTCCCGTCGGGTCAACGGAAGAAACAATCTGCCGGGAAAAATCCAAGAACAGGGCGGCCCGCGGGAAGGTTGGCGCTGCCGGGAGCAGGGCGGGGTCAAGACCCCGCCCTACAGCCCTCAAAAATTGTTGACAACTAAGTAGCCGTTCGTTTGCGGGAGATTCCCCACACAGACAGAAAAAGCCGGGAGCGTTGCTCCCGGCTTTCTGCATTCTGTTCTTTCTGCAATCGGCATCAACCGAAGGTCACGCACCAGTAAGTCCAACCGTATTCGTTGAAATAACACCCCACACCGCATTTGGTGAACTGGGTGGACACCATAGCGTTGTAATGATCTGTACTGTTGGCCCAGGCATCCACAATTGCCTGCGCGGAGGAGGCGTTCTGCCCGATAATTTCCGTTGTCTGTGCGCCATCGTGGGTGAGACCTGTATCTACCATGGAACTGCAGCGGGACTTTGCGATCTCTGAAAGACCGGAATCCACTGTCAGGGCAGGCACTCCCACTGCGGCCCGGTAGGCGTTGATATTTTCCACCACTGCACTGTATGCAGAGTCGCTGGAATCAATGTACCACCAGATGCCGCTTCCTTTCGCCAAGTCAAAGGGAATGGCCCCATAGGCCGTGCTGGCCGCCGGCGCTTGTGCAGCGGCACCGCTTTCGGTGCTGCCGCTGGCCGCCCCGCCGCTCTGGGCTGTGGTGCCGGAACTGGTGGCTTCCCCGCTCTCTGAGGGCGCTTCCTCCTCAGCAGCCATCTCCTCCACCGTTACGGTGCAGCGGGCTTCCAGGTCCCCCAGCGTGGCTGTGATGGTGGCTTCCCCTGCGGCCACCGGCGTGACCAGGCCCGCCGCATCCACGGCGGCGATGCTGTCATCGGAGGAACTATACGTAACGGTCTGGTCGGTGGCATCCGCCGGCTCTACCGTGGCCGCCGCCGACTGGGGTTCCTCCCCCACCGTCAGGGTCAGGGTCTCGGGCATGGTCAGCGCCGTGGGACTGACCACCACCGTGATGGTCCCGCTGGCCGAAAGTTTGCCGTCCGCACTGGACAGGGCCACCTCCGCCGTGCCGGCATTCACCGCCGACAGCGTTCCGTCGGCGCTCACCGCCACCACCGACGGATCGCTGGACGTCCAGCTCAGGCCCAGCTTGTCCGCCAGTTTTTCCGCTGCTGCCTGCTCGGGGGTCGCCCCGCTGTAGGCGTATTCCGTCGTGGCCGCCGCCGTGGTGCCCCGCTCCATGGTATCGGGCAGGGACAGGCTCACCCCGGTGATGCTGGTGCCGCACCCTGTGAGCAGCAGCGCCGCCGCCAGGGTCAGTACCGTCAGTTTCTTTGCAAAGTGCATGGTTTGCTCCTTTCCCTTCGCCGCGCCGGGCAGCGGAGTTTTCCACATCCTTGTTGAAAATTTCTTCTATTATAGCACACCCGACCATCTTTTCCAAACAAAAAGACCCCGCGGGGTTTTCCCCACGGGGTCCGTTGTTGGTGGAAAGTTTTTTTGCTACCTTTCTTTCAAGAAAAGTAGCTGGGCTTACAGCTCGATCTTGCCGAAGGCGAAGTCGTCGCCGTCATGGATGTGCTCGGTAGCCTTGGGCGCCATGGGCTGGGCGTTGGGATCCCGGGGCGTGTCGGCAAACTCGCGGCCCGGCACGCTGGACTTCGGCCCGCCGTAGCGGCTGCCGCCCTCGCGGCGGGGTCCGCGGCCATTCCGGCCGCCACGGCCCTCCCGACGGGGACCACGGCCATCCCGACGGCCACGGCCGCCCTCCCGGCGTCCGCCCCGGGCATTCCGGGCGTTGTCACGGTCGGGCAGGTTGCTGGCGTTGGGATCGGTGGAATAGATCACCACGCGGCGGCTGGGGCCTTCGCCCTTGCTCTCGCTGCGGACACCTTCGATGTCCGCCACCGCCGTATGGATGATGTGCCGCTCATAGGGGTTCATGGGTTCCATCTCGTAGTAGCAGCCGGTACGGATCACACGGTCGGCGATCCGCTTGGCCAGCGCCGTCAGGTCGTCCTCCCGCTTGCCGCGGTAACCGCCCACGTCCAGGCCCAGCTTCACGTAGGGGCCTTCCATCCGGTTCACCACCAGGCTGGCCAGGTAGGACAGGCTCTCCATCGTCTCGCCGCGGCGGCCGATCAGCGCGCCCATGTGGCTGCCGCTCACCCGCAGGATGGTGGCCTCCCCCTTCTTCAGCGCCGAGAAGGTGAAATCCTCCACCCCCATCAGCTTGAAGATGGGCGTCAGATAGTCCACCGCCGCCTGCAGACGGGGGTCGGCGTCGATGTCCAGCGCCACCTCGGCGTCGTCAGCCGGGGCCTCTGCCGCCTCCTGGGCCGGCGCTGCGGCCTCCTGAGCGGGCGCTGCGGCCGGGGCCGGGGTTTCTTCCACCGGCGCCGGTGCGGCCTCCACAGGGGCCTCTGCGGGGGTCTCGGGGGTGGTGTCCTCCGGCTCCTCCACCTTTACGCGGACCTTGGCAGGGATGGTCTTGAACAGTTTGCGGGCAGGGAATTCCAGGACTTCATAGCTTACGTTCAGATCGTCACGATCTACACCCAGCGCTTCGCAGGCCGCCGCTACGGCGTCCTCCACGGTGCGGGCACTCATTTCAATGCTGCGCATGCTTCTCCCTCCTTTTTATTTTTGCAACGGTGTCGTCCGTTCATCCTTGTACAGCTCGGCTTCCCGCTTGCGCGCCAGCTCCAGGCGCAGCTTGTTCGCTTCGCCGCCGGTGACCTCCTTGGTAACGGTCTGGCCGTTTTCCTCGATGGTCATGGTCTTTTTCTTCTTTTTCTCGGCACGCTTGGCCGCCAGTTCCGCCTCATACTGGGCCTTGAACTTCTCGGGGCTGTAGATCTTGTAGGTCACAAAGCTCTGCCCGATCTGGAACAGGTTGGACACGCCGTAGTACAGCGAGAAACCGACCGGCGCATTGAAGCAGAAGGAAACGAACATCAGGTTCATCACCCACATCATGACCTTCATGCTGCCCTGCATCTGGCTGCCCATGCCGGACAGTTTCTGGGTGAAGATGTAGCTGAGGATCATCGTCACGGCGGCGATGATGGGGAAGATGGCGATGGGCGTGAGGTTGAAGCCGGGGATGTCGCACATGTCCATGCCGAAGAAGACGGTGTTGAAGTTCTTGATCTCGTTGACCACGTCGGCGGAGATGATGGAAGGATCGATCACCGCGCCGTTGTGGATGGCCTGGATCAGCGAGGTCTGCATGGTGGTGGCGTTGGCAGTGGCCAGGCCCAGCGTCTCACAGGCCTGACGCACGGCGGCGTCCGATACGCCGAAGATGTAATGCACGGGATAGTACACCACGCCCAGGAAGCCGAACAGCACCAGCATGGTCAGCAGCATGGGCAGACAGCCGGCCATGGGATTGAACCCGTGTTCCTGCTGCAGCTTCATCATTTCTTCCTGCTGCTTTTCGGGGTTGTTCTTGTATTTCTGCTGGATCTCGTTCATCAGCGGCTGGAACACCGACATCTTGGCGGTGGATTTCTGCTGGTGGATGGCCAGCGGGAAGAGCAGCAGCTTCAGAATCAGGGTGGCTACGATCATCGTCGCCGCGTAGTTGCCGATGAGGTTGTACAGCACCTTCACCAGCGGGCCAATCAGGATGGCCAGGAAGTAGAGAATTTGCATAGCTTGTCCATTCTGCCCCGGCTGCGCCCGGAAGCGTGTATTTTATCGTAGGTCTTTGCCGCGCAGCGCAAAGACATGAGAAGCAAAAGAAACGTTTTGTTCCTTCTTTGCAAAGAAGGAACCGAAGAAACTCCCAACAAATAAACCGGGAAGTTGTGGCTGACATCCTGCGGGCGGCATCCCGGGCCTTGGGCATCTGTTTTCCGATAGCTGTAGGGCGGGGTCTTGACCCCGCCGGAAAATTTGGCGGCCACCGCAAAACCCTGCGGCGGGGATACATCCCCGCCCTACAGGGCACCCGCGGAAGGACCGGTTCACCCCCGGGTGAGTTTCCGTTTGTCGCTGACCCAGCGTCCTTTTTCCGGCACCGGGTCAAAGCCGAACTTGCACAGCGGATTGCACCGCAAAAGCCGCCACGCTGTCAGCAGCAACCCCTTGCACAGCCCGTGGACGGCCAGCGCCTGCATGGCGTACTCGCTGCAGGTGGGCACAAACCGGCAATGGTGTCCCAGGTGGGGACTGATGTATTTTTTGTAGCCGCGCAGCAGCGCGATGAGCAGCCGGGTCATTGGGGATTTTCCACCGGCGCCGGGGCAGCCGGCGGGACGGGCCTGGCCAGGTCGGGCAGCCCCGCCTTGGCAAAGAGTTTGCCCAGCGTCTTGCTCAGCTGGGTGCTCTTCAGATGGGGGGTCTGACCGCGCGCTACCAGTATTATATCATATCCGCCGATATTTTGCGAGAGATGTTCACTCAATGCTGCGCGCATCACGCGGCGGCACCGGTTGCGCTGTACGGCATGGCCCACTTTCTTGGTGGCGGTCAGTCCGATGCGGGTATATCCCAGCCGGTTTTTCGCCACATACAGCACCACATGGGGGTGCACGTAGCTCTTGCCGCGGCCGTACACGCGGTTATACTGCCAGTTTTTGTTCAATGTGCGGTAACGCATGGGCAAAACTCCACAAAACGCAAATGTAAAATGAAAAACCGTCTCCATCGGCGGACATGTGCCGACGATGGAGACACATCCAGGGAAATTTACCCCAAAATTGTGTGCGAGGAGCTCGCGACGAGTGCGCGGTTTTGGGGTAAATTTTGTCGAAGGCTGCAGAGCCGCGCGCTGCCTGCGGCAGAAACAGCGCGGCGGAGCAGGGGCCGCGGTCGCAGAGTGCAAGCGCCGCCACAAGGCGCGCCGCAGGATGCGGGCACCGCAACCCGTACTCCAAAGGGGGAAACAGGAGTGTCAGGCACCGCCGTGCACGACTGTTGCCCCCTTTGAACTACAGTTTTGAAAAAAGGGCTGCTGACCCAGTTGTCAGCAACCCTTTACTTCATTCATTTCCAAAGATCAGACCGTCAGGCTCTTGCGGCCCTTGGCACGACGACGGGCCAGGACTTTGCGGCCGTTCTTGGTGCTCATGCGCTGCAGGAAACCATGCACGCGGCTGCGCTGACGCTTCTTGGGCTGGAAAGTACGCTTCATTTTTCATTCCTCCTGTTGAATTCCCGGTATGGGCGGTTTGTTTCAGGGCTTTGCCCATACAGGGGCAGCCTTGCAGTCTTAGATTATACGCGATAACGGCAGCATTTGTCAATAGGTTCGGGGATAAATTTTTCGTTCCGCCGTACAGTTGTGGCGCCTGAAATCCATACCCACCATATTTAGTGGCAGGGGATGCCTGCCGCGGGCCGGAAAATTCTTCCTACTTTATTATAATAGGGTGTTGTTTTGAGGCCCCTTTTGTGGTATACTGTATGTAGTGTTTTTGCGCCCTTCACGAAGCGCAGACGCGAAGCAAAATTTTGTTTTGCGCAGCGCCGCGCCGGGGGCGCGATTTTTAACAGGAAGTGGGGAGTATCGTAAGTCATGGATTCCATCAACGACGTATTGGACGCGGCGAAAGCCTACTGCCGTGAACATACTGCCGAGGCAACCTATCAATACTACATCAGCGACATCAAGGCCGTCAGCTTTGAGAATTCCAACACCATCACGCTGGAGATCCGCAACGCCTTCATTCTGGGCATCGTGTCGGACCGCTACACCGCGATGCTGAAGGATGCCTTCAAATCCGTGCTGGGGTTTGATGTCGATCTTGTGTTCGTCACCCCGAAAAAAGAGGAAGAACCGGAAAAACCCAAGCTGGAAGAGAAGAATCTGCCCAGCGGGCGGTACGATTTCACCTTTGAGAACTTCATCAAGGGTCCCTCCAACCAGTTTGCCTACGCCGCGGCCCAGGCCGTGGCGGCGAATCCGTCGGGGGCGTACAATCCGCTGTTCATCTACGGGCCGTCGGGACTGGGCAAGACCCACCTGCTGAACGCCATCCAGATCGAGATCAAAAAGAATCATCCGGATTTCAACATCGTCTATGTGGACTGTGAAATGTTCACCAACGAGATCATCACGGCGGTGAAGACGGCGACGACGGAACAGTTCCGGCAGAAGTACCGCCAGGCGGACGTGCTGCTCATCGACGATATTCAGTTCCTGGCGGGCAAGGAAAGTACCCAGGAAGAATTTTTCCACACCTTCAACACGCTGCACAACGACGGCCGGCAGATCGTCATTGCGTCGGATCGTCCGGCCAAGGAGATCAAGAGTCTGGAGGAGCGTCTGCGCACCCGGTTCGAGTGGGGCCTGACCGCCGACATCCAGCCGCCGGATTTCGAGACCCGGGTGGCCATCGTGAAGCGGAAGGCGGAGCTGCTCAACCTGGACCTGCCCGACGACGTGGCGGAATACATCGCCAATCATCTGAAGCAGAACATCCGGCAGCTGGAAGGCGCGGTGAAGAAGCTCAACGCCTACTATATGCTGGAGGGCATCGCCCCCTGCATCGGCGTGACCACCACGGCCATCAAGGATACGCTGAACGACAGCCAGCCCATCCCCGTCACCATTGAGAAGATCCTCAACGAGGTGGCGCGGACCTATAATGTGATGCCGGCGGATATCCGGGGCAAGAAGCGCAACGCCAACGTGAGCGCGGCCCGGCAGATGACCATGTATATCATCCGGGAAGTCACCGGCATGAGCATGGAGGCCATCGGTCAGGAGTTCCAGCGGGATCATTCCACGGTGGTCTATTCCATCAAGACCATGGCGGAAAACATCACCAAGGACCAGCACCTCAAAGAAATGTGCAGCGACATCATGAAGAACGTCCGCACCTAACCTACCTACTTTCTTGAAAGAAAGTAGGCAAAGAACTTTCAATATTATAACCCGTGGATGGGTGGACCCTGATATTCTATAAAAATCGAACATCGTTCGATTTTGGTCAGAGTTTCTTTGGTACTTTCTTTGCAAAGAAAGTACAATAAACTTATCCACAAAGTTTTCCCTTTTCAACAGGCGGTTTTCAAGAACCGCGGTGAAAAACTCGGGTTTTCCCAGTTTTCCACATCTTTCTGCACAGACGGTGGAGAAAAACTCAACCGCCGTTTTCCGCGGCGTTACCGAACTTCGCGGACTTTTCCACCGTTTTCACACCCCCTACTACTACTACGAGAATAGTTAATAGTTTTTGCGTCCAGAACGGGATACGGTTTCGGGTTTTCTCCCCAAAATAGTGCCCGATCTGTGGAAAACAAAAACGAGGAAAAAACTACTCTCAGAATACAGCCGGGTCTTTCAGCTGAATAAAGACCGAGAAAGGACCTGCCATGAAATTTGAATGCGAAAAATCCCTTCTGGCGTCGGCGATCGAAGGCGTTTCCCGCGCCATTACCAACCGTTCGGCGATCCCGGTGCTGGAAGGCATCTACCTCAAGGCCGAGGGTTTCAACCTGACCCTCACCGGCTACGACATGGAGATGGGCATCACCACCACCATCGAGTGCAACGTCCTGGTACCCGGTGAAACGGTACTGGAGGCGAAACTCCTGCTCTCCATGGTCAGCCGGATGCCCGCCGGCGACGTGCGCATCGAGCTCACCGACGAAGGCCAGGCCATCATCAGCGGCGGCGTGGCGGAATTCGAGATCCCCGCCCTCAACGCCTCCGACTATCCCAGCCTGCCGGTCACCGGCGCCGACAACACCATGACCATCCCCACCAGCATGATGCGGGAACTCATCGAAAAAACCATCTACGCCGTCAGCCAGGACGACAAGAAACCCGCCCACACCGGCGAACTCTTCGTCATCGAGCCGGGCAGCCTCACCATTGTGGCGCTGGACGGTTACCGGCTGGCCATCATCCAGCGGGACGTGGAATGCACCCGCGACATCCGCATCATCATTCCCGCCAAAACCCTGCAGGAACTGCTCAAGATCATGGGCGGGCCGGACGACCCCGTGAAGATCGACGCCAACCGCCGGTATGTGGTCTTTACCACCAACGGCTACACCATCATGAGCCGCCTCATCGAGGGCGACTTCCTCAACTACGAGAGCGTCATCCCCAAGGACAACCGCACCCGGGTCACGGTGGACTGCAAGACCTTCATCAATACCATCGAGCGCGCTTCGCTGATCATCACCGAGCGGCTGAAAAACCCGCTGCGCATCTCCTTTGCCGAGGACAAGATCACCGTGCGCTGCCAGACGCCTTTGGGCAAGGTGGTGGACGAGTTCCCGCCTGTGGCCATGACCGGCGACCCCGTGGAGATCGGCTTCAACAACCGGTATCTGCTGGACGCCATGCGGTACTCCAAATGCGAGCGGATGGTGCTGGAAATCAACGGACCCTTAAGCCCCGTGAAGATCCTGCCCGAGGACGGCAAGGACTTCATCTATCTGGTGCTGCCGGTCCGGTTCAAGAACGAGGGCTGATCCTATGGAAAAACTGCGGATCCATACCGAGTATATCAAGCTGGACGCGCTGCTGAAATTCGCCGGCCTGTGTGAGACGGGCGGCGAAGCCAAGGAACTGATCCAGGGCGGCGCGGTCAAGGTCAATGGCGAAGTGTGCACCATGCGGGGCAAGAAATGCCGCGCCGGCGACACGGTGGAGCTGGACGGCCGGACCGTGCAGGTCGCGGAGGGCGGCTGATGCGCCTTGAGCATCTGGAACTCACCGACCACCGCAACATCGCCCACGCGGTGCTGGACCCCGATCCCAATTTAACGGTCCTGTGCGGCCCCAACGGTCAGGGCAAGACCAATCTGCTGGAAGCGGTGTGGCTGCTCACCGGCGGCAAGAGTTTCCGGGGCGCCAAGGACGCCGAGCTCATCCGCCGCGGCTGCGAATTTTCCGTGCTGGAAGGTTTCTTTGAGACAGACGGCAGCGAAAAGACCATCCGTCTGACGGTGGGGGCCAAGGGCAGTCAGCGCCCGGGCCGCACGGCGAAGCTCAACGGAGTGGACCAGGGCCGGGCCGCCGCGCTGGCGGGCAATTTCCAGGCCGTGGTCTTTGAGCCGGACCTGCTGGCTCTCGTCAAGGGCGGGCCGGAAGGACGGCGCCGGTTCCTGGACTCGGCGCTCTGCCAGGTGTTCCGGCCTTACCTCGTGGCGCTGCGGCGGTACATGCGGCTGGTGGCCCAGAAAAACGCCCTGCTGAAAAGCTACGACATTACGCCAAACGGCGCGCTGCTGCTGGACGCCTACAACGAGCAGCTGGCCCAGTACGGCGGGCAGATCATGGCCCACCGGCAGAAATTCGTGGAGGCCCTGGCCCCCGCGGCGGCGCAGAACTACGCCGAAATTTCGCATGGTGCCGAGGAATTTTCCCTGCGGTACCAGTGCTGTGCGGCGGCCCCCACCGCCGACGCCCTGGCGGAAAAGCTGGCGGCGCTGCGCAGTGCCGAGCTGCGGGCGGGGTTCTGTCTGACGGGACCCCACCGGGAGGACCTGGACCTGCAGCTGGACGGCCAGCCCGCCCGGATCTTCGGCAGCCAGGGCCAGCAGCGCAGCTGTGTGCTGGCCATGAAACTGGCCGAAGCCACCGTGGTGGGGGAATTTTTCGGGCAGCATCCGGTGCTGCTCCTGGACGATGTGCTCAGCGAGCTGGACGACGACCGGCAGACCTATCTGCTCACCCGGATGGGAGAGCACCAGACCATCGTCACCACCTGCGACACCGCGGCCTTTGCCCGCACCAACGGCAAGATCGTCTATGTGAAAGGCGGCCAGGCGTCGGAGACGCCCATTGCGTAAGCCGCCCGGGGACCGGGAAACCGCCCGCCGCAGGGCAGAGCGGATTTCCCGGGTTATTTGGTTGGAGTTTCTTTGCTTCTTTCTTTGTAAAGAAAGAAGGAGGGTAGTACCATGTATTTTCATGCCGGACAGGATTTTGTGCTGAACACCCGGGACGTGCTGGGTGTGTTCGACCTGGACACGGCGGGGGCGTCCCGCCGTACCGAGGAATTCTTCCATACCGCCGAAGCGGAGGGCGCCGTGGTGGACCTGTGCGCCCCCGGCACCCTGCCCAAGAGTTTCATCCTCACCGACTTCCCCGACGAGACGCTGTATCTCAGTCAGCTCTCCCCCGCCGCCCTGAAAAAGCGCGCCGAAAAGGCCGAATGGTAGCGGCGGGCCTTTCCCTTATGCAATTTCCTTTGTAATAGATTCCGAACCCTCACCCAAACAGGAGGCATTCACTTCATGGCAGAAGAAATCATCACCGAAACCAACCGCGAGACGGCTACCGACCACGCCTACGGCGGCGCCCAGATCCAGGTCCTGGAAGGCCTGGAAGCGGTGCGCAAGCGTCCCGGCATGTATATCGGCTCCACCGGCCCCTCCGGCCTGCACCACCTGGTCTACGAGATCGTGGACAACTCCATCGACGAGGCCCTGGCCGGGTACTGCACCCACATCGAAGTCACCATCAAGCCCGGCAACATCATCCAGGTATCGGACAACGGCCGCGGCATCCCCGTGGACATCCAGCCCAAGCTGGGCATCCCCGCCGTCACCGTCGTCTACACCGTGCTCCACGCCGGCGGCAAGTTCGGCGGCGAGGATTCCGGCTACAAGGTGGCCGGCGGTCTGCACGGCGTGGGTGCGTCGGTGGTCAACGCCCTGTCGGAATGGCTCACCGTCCGGGTCCGCCGCGACGGCGCCGAGTACGAACAGAGCTTCCAGCGCGGCAAGCCGGACGGCGACCTGAAAAAGATCGGCTCGGCGGCTTCCACCGGCACCCTGGTCATCTTCAAGCCGGACCCCGAGATGTTCCAGGAAACCACCCAGTACCGCTACGAAACGCTCCTCAAGCGTCTGCGGGAGGAAGCCTTCCTCAACGCCGGTGTGCGGATCACCCTCACCGATGAGCGCCCCGAGTCCGACCGTCCCGCCGAGGAAAAAGGCCCCGAGAACGACGGCCGCAGCGAGACCATGTGCTACGAGGGCGGCATCCGCTCCTTTGTCAGCTATCTCTGCGAGCGCCGGGACCTCACCCCCCTGACCCCCCAGGTCATGTATATGAAGGGCGAGGGCCAGGGCGCCGTGGCGGAAGTGGCCCTGCAATACTACGACAACAGCTACAATGAGCTGATCCTGAGCTTTGCCAACAACGTCCATACCCCCGAGGGCGGCACCCACGAGGAGGGCTTCAAGCTGGCCCTGACCCGCGTGCTCAACGAGTACGGCCGCGCCAAGGGCATTTTGAAAGACAAGGACGAGAACCTCTCCGGCCCCGACGCCCGCGAAGGCATCATCGCGGTGGTCAGCGTGAAACTCCAGGAGGCCCAGTTCGAGGGTCAGACCAAGGCCAAGCTGGGCAATACCTTCATCAAGGGCCTGGTGAACGGCGTGGTCTACAAGGCCCTCACCGAATACTTTGAGGAAAACCCCGCCGTGGCCAAGGCCATTCTGGAAAAGGCCACCCAGGCCGCCCGCGCCCGCGCCGCCGCCAAGAAGGCCCGGGACCTGGTGCGCCGCAAGAGCGCCCTGGAATCCAACCGCATGCCCGGCAAGCTGGCCGACTGCCACGAAAAAGACCCCAGCAAGACCGAACTCTTCATCGTGGAGGGCGATTCTGCAGGCGGTTCCGCCAAGATGGGCCGTGACTCCAACATCCAGGCCATCCTGCCCTTGTGGGGCAAGATGCTCAACGTGGAGAAGGCCCGCGCCGACCGCATCTACGGCAACGACAAGCTCATGCCGGTGGTCACCGCCCTGGGCACCGGCATCGGGGATGAGTTCGACATCTCCAAGGTGCGCTACCACAAGATCTTCATCATGGCCGATGCCGACGTGGACGGCTCCCACATCTGCACCCTGATGCTCACCTTCTTCTTCCGCTATATGCGGCCGCTCATCGAGCACGGGTATGTCTATGTGGCCCAGCCGCCCCTCTTCAAGCTGCAGAAAGGCCAGACCGTCAAGTACGCCTACAACGACGACGAAATGAAGGTGCTCTCCGCCGAAATGCCCGGCGCCAAGGTCAACCGCTACAAAGGTCTGGGCGAAATGAACCCCGACCAGCTGTGGGAAACCACCATGAACCCCGACAACCGGGTCATCGTCCAGATCAAGATCGAGGACGCCGAGCGCGCCGACGAGGCGTTCAGCATCCTCATGGGCGAGCAGGTGGAACCCCGCCGCCAGTTCATCGTCAAGAACGCGAAATTTGCAAATCTGGACGTGTAAGGGCCGGTCAACGGGGGCAACAGTCGTGCACGGCGGTGCCTGTCACGCCTGTTTCCCCCATTTGGAGTACGGGTTGCGGTTCCCGCATCCTGCAGCGCGCCTTGTGGCGGCGCTTGCACTCTGCGACCGCGGCCCCTGCTCCGCCGCGCTGATTCTGCCGCAGGCAGCGCGCGGCTTTACAGCCCCTTCGACAAAATTGCCCCCAAAACCGCGCACTCGTCGCGGGCTCCTCGCACACAATTTTGGGGACAATTTCCCTGGATGTGTCACCGTCGTCGGCGCATGTCCGCCGACGGTGACGGATTTGAAATTCATTGGCTTGTGTTTCTTTGCTTCGCCTTTGCAAAGAAAGAAGGCGCCTTTTTATACTCTGATTCCAAGGTGGTACACTGAATGGAAGAAAATATCATTATGGTGCCGGGGTCCGGCACCAAGGTCATTGAGCGCGACGTCAAACAGGAGATCGAAACCGCTTTTCTGGATTACTCCATGTCGGTCATCGTCTCCCGCGCGCTGCCCGATGTGCGGGACGGCCTCAAACCCGTCCATCGCCGCATCCTCTACACCATGCACGAGCGCGGCAACGATCCCCAGCATCCCTACCGCAAATCCGCCGACACCGTCGGTGCCGTGCTGGGCTCCTACCATCCCCACGGCGACGCCTCCGTCTACGACGCCATGGTCCGTCTGGCCCAGGATTTCAGCCTGCGCTATCCCCTGGTAGACGGCCAGGGCAACTTCGGTTCGGTGGACGGCGACCCTCCGGCTGCCTACCGTTACACCGAGGCCCGCATGTCCAAGATCGCCTGCGAGATGCTCACCGACATCGAGAAGGATACCATCGACTGGGACCCCAACTTCGATGAGACCAAAAAAGAACCCCACGTGCTGCCCAGCCGGTTCCCCAACCTGCTGGTGAACGGCAGCCAGGGCATCGCCGTGGGCATGGCCACCAACATCCCGCCCCACAACCTGCGGGAAGTGGTGGCCGGTATGTGCGCCCTCATGGACAACCCCGACATCGACCTGGCCGGTCTGATGGAGTTCGTCAAGGGCCCCGACTTCCCCACCGGCGGCATCATCATGGGCCGGTCGGGCATCCGGGCGGCTTACGCCACCGGCCGCGGCAAGATCACCCTGCGCGGCCGCGCCGAGATCGTGGAGAAGAAAAACGGCCGGTATGAGATCCTCATCACCGAGATCCCCTACATGGTCAACAAGACCCGCCTCATCGAGTCCATCGCCGATCTCGTCAAGGACAAGCGCATCGAGGGCATCTCCGACCTGAACGACGAATCCTCCAGCCGCACCGGCATGAAGATCGTCATCGAGATCAAGAAGGACGCCAATCCCCAGGTGGTGCTCAACCAGCTCTACCGCTACACCCAGCTCCAGGACACCGTGGGCGTCATCATGCTGGCCCTGGACGACGGTGTGCCCAAGATCATGAGCCTGAAGACCGTCATGGAGCGGTACATCGACTTCCAGATGGAAGTCATCCGCCGCCGCACGGCCTTCGACCTGAAAAAAGCCCAGGAGCGGGAACACATCCTGGAAGGTCTGCGCAAGGCCGTGGACATCGTGGACGAGATCATCGCCACCATCCGCGCCTGCAAGGGCGGCTTCGCCGAAGCCCGCCAGGCCGTCATGGACAACTTCGGCTTCGACGAGCTCCAGGCCGACGCCATCGTCAAGCTGCAGCTGGGCCGTCTGGCCGGTCTGGAGATCCTCAAGATCGAGCAGGAGTTGGGCGAACTGCGGGAAGCCATCGCCGATTACAAGGATATTCTCTCGAACGACGAGCACGTCAAGCGCATCGTCAAGACCGACCTGCAGACCCTGGCCGACAAGTACGGCGATGAGCGCCGCACCTCCATCGAGGCGGTGTCCGGCGAGGTGGACATCGAGGACCTCATCCCCGAGGAGACCTGCATCTTCACCCTGACCCACGAGGGCTACATCAAGCGGACCACCCTGGACACCTACCAGGCCCAGAACCGCGGCGGACGGGGCGTCCAGGGCATGACCCAGAAGGACGACGACTTCACCGAGGAGCTGTTTGTCGGGTCCACCCACGATTATATGCTCTTCATGACCGACCAGGGCCGGGTCTATCGGCTCAAGGGCTACCAGGTGCCGGAGGGCAGCCGCACGGCCAAGGGCAGCCACATCGTGAACCTGCTGCAGCTCCAGGAGGGCGAAAAGGTCACCCTGATGCTCCAGCAGAGCGCCAAGGCCGACGAGGACAACACCTACCTGACCATGGTGACCCGGCAGGGTCTCATCAAGCGCACGCCGCTGTCCCAGTTCCGCAACATCCGCAAGGCGGGCCTCATCGCCATCGGCCTCAACGAGGGCGACAGCCTGGTGTGGAGCCACCTCACCGGCGGCGGCGATGAGATCATCGTGGCCACCCACGATGGTGCGGCCATCCACTTCACCGAGTCGGGCGCCCGGGCCATGGGCCGTACCGGCCACGGCGTGCGGGTCATCCGTCTGCGGGAGGGCGACTACGTCATCGGTGCCGGTGTCTGCCGGCCCGGCGCCACGGTGCTCACCATCACCGAGGACGGCAAGGGTCGCCGCAGCCGGGTGGACGATTACCGCATCACCAAGCGCGGCGGTCTGGGTATCCGCAACTACGCCAAGGGCGGCGTGGCAGGCATCAAGATCGTGGACGAGACCGATGATCTCATCCTCATCAGCGCCAACGGCATCCTGATCCGCCTCCATGCCTCCGACATCAACGTCCAGAGCCGCTACGGCAGCGGTGTCCGGGTCATGCGCCTGGGCGAGGGCGACAAGGTGGCCATGGTGGCCCGCGTGGACCGCGACAACGAGGCCGAGACCGCCAAGGTGGAGGCCGATGCCGGGGATGAAAGCGAACCCTCCGCCGAGGAACTGGCCGCCATCGAGGCCGCCGAACGCGCCGACGAGGCCGCCGATGTCCCCGACGACGAGTGATCTTGTTCCTTCTTTGCAAAGAAGGAACCGAAGAAATTCCAAATAAAAATATCCCGAGGGGGTTTACCCCTCGGGATATTTTTGTTGAGAGTTCTTTTGGTTCTTTTCTTGCAAGAAAAGAACAGGCTCTCCCGTATGGTGGGCCATCCAGGACTTGAACCCGGGACCAAGCGGTTATGAGTTACTACCATTCATCAAAATAGTGTTTTTTTCGTGCAATTTTTACAGTGAATGAACAGAAAAAACCGATTTAATTGCAATAATTTGACGAAACTTTGAGTATCATTTCCGCCTCTATTGAATCCTTCGTAGCCAATCCGTAGCCAAAACGAAAATTGGCTACGAAAAACGCATGGTTAAACCAATTTACTCACGTTTTGGCTACCAGAATTAGTAGACAATGCGATGCCCGCAGCTTTAACCGTTTTTTTGATACCAATTATATATTACCGTTTTTTCAGCTGTCAATACGACAGCTGTTTTTTTTACGATAAAAATAATGATGGGGGAAGTGTACCATTTTGGGAAAATGCGTCGCTGACATTTTCCCCCCACACCCCCCTACTAGCTGAAAAAATGACTGGCTGAAAAGGAGATATTTTCTATGAGAGAAAGAGTTACAACGGATCAGATTAAGTTGGCAAGAACTGTAGATTTAATCAGCTATATGCAGCAATACGAACCGGAAGAATTGATCCGAACAGGCCCGCATGATTACAAAACTGCTACGCACAGCAGCCTTTGCATCAGCGACAACGGTTTATGGCATTGGTATTCCAGAGGCATTGGAGGCCGAGGGGCGCTGAACTATCTCATTCAGGTTAAGGGAATGGATTTTGTCAGTGCCGTGCGCCATCTGTGTGAACTGGAACTCCCGGCCCATGCTCCTTTTCAGCCTGTCAAAAAAAATCCGCAGCACGAATATGAGCGAAAGCCTTTCGCTCAGCCGCTTCCCGACAGCAACGCAGAAACGGTCGTGCAATACCTCAAGCGCAGAGGTATCGACGGGAAGATCCTGAAATACTGCATCAATCAGGGCATTATCTACCAAACCACACGAAGTGGTTATAAAAACTGCGTTTTTGTTGGGATGGACAGCGAGGGAAAGCCCCGATCTGCCAGCGTGAGAGGATGCCAGGGAATTTTTCGCGGCGAGTGTGCAGGAAGCGAGAAGCAATTCGGATTCTGCATTCCTCCCAAAAACACCGAAACCGACCTCGCAGAGGTTTATGAAGCCCCCATTGATCTGCTTTCCGGGGCAACATTGCATCTGATGAAAGGCCACGACTGGAGGCGAAACCATTATGTTTCCCTTGGTGGCCTGAATTATGTGGCATTGGACAACTATCTTGAGAACCACCCGGAAATCCACAAACTTCTGCTCAGGCTTGATAATGATGAACCCGGCTTGCAATTTGCCATGAAGCTGCAGGAACGCTATCAGGCACGAGGGTAAGAAAGAAGCTGTCCGCCAGCAGGAGGTGCGCTGATGCAATCCTTTATAGATCATTTCTATGTGTGCGAGGATCTGAGCAAACTGGGACCTTTGGACATTCAGCGTTTTGACACGCTGCAGGAGGCGGTAACTGCCTACCAGACGCTCTCCGGTGATAAGGTGAAAGCCCTGGGTGTACAGAACACGCTGCCCAGGCCCGGAACACTGGATTTTGTGCAGCACCTGAATGGGAAAGACACCCTGCTGAGCGATTGCCTGCGCCTTCCTGCCTGGCGTAATGCAGAAATACAGAAAACATGGAGCGAGCTGCGGGAACTTCTTCCCGGTGCGCAGCGTCGCACCATTCGCTTTATTACCCCGGAGTACCAGGACCTGTTTACCTTGCAGGATGGTGAATCTCTGAAAATGCGCTATATGGATGGTACCACCAAAACCACCCCTTGCTTTGCCTGTTCGGATGGATACCACTTTTACCTCGGCGCAAATCAGCTGTTTCATATCTGCCAGTTTGCGGAGATAAGCAGGGCAAACGGTACTATCTATATGCCGCAGACTTCCCATGAGGGGGAGCGTGCCGATACCTATGAGATTTATCAGTTGAGCCGGTACAGCGCAGCTGACTATCGCTTTGCTGACTATGGGTATGCCAAAGACAAGATGAAGGCCAGCGACTATCGCCATGCCTATTCCGGGATGCTGGCCAAGGACACCACACTGGATGACCTGTACCTTCTGCACAACCGGGATGATCGGCCCTTTGCGCACCAGATGACCTCTATGTCTATGAGCGATATTATCGTCACGGAAAAAGCGGGAAAAAGAACTGGTTATTATGTGGACAGCTTCGGTTTTACGGAGCTGCCCACCGGGTTTGAGCGGCAACTGTCCAAAGGGAGAACGCAAAAGCGCACTGAACCCGAACGATAAGAAAGGAATGGAGAATGCCCACCTACAAGGATATAAGAACCCTTGCCCGGTCACTGGTCGGGCAAGTTACCGAAAGCGGCGAATCGTGGAAGGCTTTTCTGGATTCCGCCGCCTATACCTACAATTACGCCTTCCCGAACCAACTTCTGATTTTCAGCCAGAGGCCGGATGCCACCGCTGTGGCCAGTATCGACTACTGGAACAACAAGGCCCTGCGCTGGGTCAACCGGGGCAGCCACGGTATCGCCCTGCTGGACAGCCATTCCAGCCGGGGAAAACTCCGCTATGTGTTTGACATAGCCGATACCCACGGACGGGGGTATGTGCAGCAGGCCATGCCCTGGATGGTGGACAATACCAATCGGCAGAGAGTGTGGGAGGCACTCAAAAACACTGCCAATGCCGATACCGTCCAGAATGCGATTGCCCTGCGTGCTGCTACTCAAGCTGCCGAACATCGCACACAGATTTCCCGACTGTTGGAGAACACTATATCCGGCAGCACACTGGAGTGGCGGCATAGGGACGAACAGCAGAAAATACTGGAAAGACTGGCAGCACAAAGTGCGGCTTACATGATGGCCAAACGATGCGGCATCGACACGACAATGCTGGAAACGGATGCTTTTGCCACGGTTTCCGAATTCGATACCGACGCTATTGCGGTAGCGCTGGGGTCGTTGACTTCACAGGTGAGCCGACCCATGCTGCAAAGCCTTGGCAGTCTTGTCCGCCAGATCGACAGCGTTGCATTGCCTGCCCCGGAAGCGCATAATCAAACCGAAGAAACGAAAAAGGAGGCATCCCGTGATGGAGTACACCCAAGTGAACGGGTATCTGATCCCGAATCTGACACTGAGCGAACAACCGGCACAGCC
This sequence comes from Subdoligranulum variabile, assembly GCF_025152575.1. Classification (NCBI taxonomy): domain Bacteria; kingdom Bacillati; phylum Bacillota; class Clostridia; order Eubacteriales; family Oscillospiraceae; genus Subdoligranulum; species Subdoligranulum variabile. Next base: position 1,493,937 of record NZ_CP102293.1, read on the forward strand.
GATTGGCAAGTACGGCGAAATCCGCAGGGAGTTCCTGCGGGAGAACACGCCGGTGACCTTCGACCTGATGCTGATGGAGGGGACGCTGTACCCCCATCTGCTGGAAGTGGACAAGAGCGCAAGGAAGCAGATCAACCAGACCATGCAGCAGCTGATCCGGCAGACACCGATGCCCAACCGGAAAACCGACCCGCTGGGCTGGGCGCAGCAGATGAACCTGCTGAAAGCACAGGCCGAGGAAATGGTGATGCCGATGCTGTACGCCCTGTAAACGAAGATACCCGAGAACTGGAAGCGGAGAGTGATGAAACACTCCCCGCTTTTTTTGTGCCCGAAGAACAGGCCGAAGAAATGGGCCTGCCTGACGAAGAGCACCAGTCTCAACAGGTTGAGCAGGCAGCAGGCACCGATAACGTGCAGCCGCTGGCTCCTCCGGTGGTTGATCGCACCGGCGAAAGAATCACAGACGAGGAGATCACCCGGGCGCTTTGCGACGGCAGCGGCTTTGAAAATGGCAAACTGCGGATACAGTATTATTTCTCCCAGCCGGTTTTGCCGACGATGGACGAAACGGTTCACTGGCTGAAAAAGGAATATGGTATCGGCGGCAGGTCGTGGAAACTCGCCGATGGTTCCCAGGGCTGGCTTGACTACAACAGCAAAGGCTTTGAAATCCAGTGTACCACCAATGAGGGCCGGGTGAACCGCCCACTTACATGGCGTGAAGTTTCCAGCCGATTGCAGTTGCTGGTCCAAAGCAACCGGTATCTGACAACCGAGGAACACTCCGAGTATGAAGCATGGCTATCGGCCCGACAAGCTGAGCAGGCTCAAAAAGCTGCGGATTTGGAACAGGCCAAGGAGATCATTCGGGAATACTGTTCCGAGAATGATTTTGAGCCGCCGGAGTTTGAAGATCTTGCCAACATCGAACTGGCATATTCCACTGACGGCGAAGGAGAACACGAGATCACAGTTTATGCGGATCTTGTGCATCACAAGCTGGTCTACGAGGTAGATGGCGAGCGCCTCCTTTCCTCGCAGTACGGCAGCACAGCAGAACTGATTGCTCATGAATTGACCGACCTGACCTTTGATGGTCTGATTGGCACCGCTGAGCAAGCGTATCAGGAGCAGCAGGCTGAACTAGCTGCCCGGGCCACCCCCATCAAGCGCCCCTGTGCGCCGGGGGATGTGGTGTATCTGGAAAATGGCAAGCCCTATGTAGTGCAGGATATTGGCGAGACCGATATTCTGGTGCAGGACCAGGACTTTCCGCTGTTCAGCCGAACCATTGACCGGGAAAATTTTTCCCGGCTGCTTGGACGGGATGACCGGAATGCAGACCTGCAGGTGCTGCCGCTGCCGGACGCAGTTCAGGAACAGACTCAGCCCGATGAAAGCACAGCGGCGGTGCAGCCGGAAGCTCAGGAAGAAAGCGCGGATTCCCCCTTTGTAGAGCAGGTCATGGCAGATGCCAAAGCCTTCTCGGAACCTTATGAGTACCAGCCCATCAACTATGTCGCACCGTATCGGCCTCCCGTTCCCGGCACTCCCAAGGAGAAGTTTGCCGCCAATATGGAAGCCATCCGCACCCTCAAAAAGGTGGAGCAGCGTGTAGCCCGGGGCATGGCACCGGCCAACGAGAATGAACAGAAGATCTTGGCTCAGTACAGCGGCTGGGGCGGACTTGCGGATGCTTTTGACCCAAACAAATCCAGCTGGTCCCAGGAGTACCGCGATTTGAAAGCTATTCTCACCGAAAGTGAGTATCTGGCGGCAAGGAGCAGTACCCTCACGGCCTACTTCACGCCGCCCGAAGTCATCCATGCCATGTACCGGGCGCTGGAGCGTATGGGGGTGCGTGGCGGCAACATTCTGGAACCCAGCATGGGCATCGGTGCCTTTTTTGCCCATAAGCCCAGCAGTTTCGATCTGAACAGCGCCAAGCTATACGGGGTGGAAATAGATGAATTAACCGGACGGATAGCCCGCCAGCTTTACCAGAAAGCACGAATCCAAATCACCGGCTTTGAAAAGGCGGACCTTCCTGACAGTTTTTTCGATTGCGCCGTGGGCAATGTGCCTTTTGGTGATTTCTCGGTGAGTGATCGGGCCTATGACAAGCTGCATTTCCGAATCCATGATTACTTTTTGGCCAAGACCATCGACAAGGTGCGCACCGGCGGCATCATTGCCATGATCACCACCAGCGGTACCCTCGACAAGAAAAGCGATACCGTGCGGAAGTACATTGCTGCCCGCTGCGACCTGATCGGGGCGGTGCGGCTGCCCAACACGACCTTCAAGCAGAACGCCGGAACCGAAGCTGTGGCGGACATTCTTTTCCTGCAAAAACGGGATCGGCTGGTAGAGAGGGACGAGGCATGGCTGCACATCGGCCAGACCGAGGACGGCATCCCCATCAACCAATATTTTGTAGAGCACCCGGAGATGGTGTGCGGCACCATCAAGATGGTCAGCGGCCCCTATGGACCTACCCCTACCTGTGAGCCCAGCAGAGAAGGTAAGCTGGAGGAACAGCTGGACCGGGCCATGTCCCATCTTTCTGGCACCCTGACCAAACCGGAAATTGCTATCGAGGCAGCGGAAGAACAGGACGCTGATATGATTGAAGCTGACCCGGATGTCCGGAATTTCAGTTATACCCTGAAAGACGGCAAAATCTATTTCCGCACCAACTCTGTGATGAAGGAAATACGACTGGGGGCAACTGCCGACAATCGGGTGCGCCAGCTGATTGCCCTTCGGGATACTGTGCGGGAGCTGCTGCAGGCCCAGCTGGACGATCTGCCCGATGCAGAAATCCATCGCCTGCAGACACAGCTGAAAAAGCAATACGATACCTACACCCATGCACACGGCCTGATCAGCAGTCGTGGTTCGGCGCTGGCCTTTCAGGATGACAGCAGCTATTACCTGTTGTGTTCTCTGGAAGATGTGGATGAAAACGGCAAGCTGAAAGGGCTTTCGGATATGTTCACAAAGAGGACCATCCGAAGCGCAAAACCGGCGGACCGTGCAGACACGGCCAGTGATGCGCTGGCCCTGTCCATTGGTGAAAAAGCCCGTGTGGATATGCCTTACATGATGCGATTGACCGGCAAAACCGAGGAAGAAATCGTGACGGAACTGAACGGTGTGATCTTTGAGGACCCGCTGGAAAAGACACCCGACGGCGGTCCGGTATATCGGACGGCAGACGAATACCTCTCCGGCAATGTTCGAAAAAAGCTGGAGATCGCCCGCCTTGCCGCAGCCAAGGATTCCCGCTTCCGGGTCCATGTGGATGCGTTGCAGCAGGTACAGCCTAAAGATCTGGATGCCAGTGAAATCACAGTCCGGCTGGGGGCAACATGGATCGAACCGGCCATCATCAAGCAGTTTGCCGATGAACTGGTGGATGCCCCGATGGTTTCCCGGCGTATGGTAGATGTGCATTACGCCCCCTACACTGGACTATGGAACATTTCTGGAAAAAGCATTACCGGCGGAAATATCAAAGCAAGCGTCACCTACGGCACAAACCGGACAAACTTCTACCACATTCTGGAAGAATCTTTGAATCTCCGTGCCATTCGTATCTTTGATACGGTCCGAGACCCGGACGGCACAGAACGACGTGTTCTAAATCCGCAGGAGACCCAGGCGGCCCAGGGAAAACAACAGCAGATCGAGGACGCTTTCAAGGAGTGGATCTGGAAAGACCAGAATCGCCGACTTGCTCTGGTGAAACTCTACAATGAGAGATTCAATTCTACTCGTCCCCGGGAGTATGACGGGAGCCACATTCAGTTTCATGGTATGAATCCCGAAATCACGCTGCGCCCGCACCAGCGCAACGCCATCGCTCATATCCTGTATGGTCACAACACCTTGCTGGCTCATGTGGTAGGTGCAGGCAAGACGTATGAGATGGTGGCAGCAGCCATGGAAAAGAAACGCCTCGGCCTTTGCAGCAAAACACTGATCTGCGTACCCAATCACCTTACAGAACAAATGGCATCCGAAGCGCTGCAACTGTATCCCAATGCCAATATCCTGGTGGCCAAGCGCACCGATTTTGAAAAGGCCAACCGTAAACGATTCTGTGGTCGCATTGCCACTGGCAATTACGACATTATTGTGATCGGCCACAGCCAGTTTGAGAGAATCCCGCTGTCCAATGAACGGCAGGCGCTTTATCTTCAAAAGCAGATTGACGAGGTGATAGAACAGACAGCAATGCTCAAGCGGGAACACGCCGAAAACTTCACCGTCAAACAGATGGAGCGGACCCGGAAACAGCTGGAAAAGCGGCTGGAAAAACTCAATAATACCGAACGAAAGGACGATGTTGTTACCTTCGAGGAACTGGGTGTGGATTCTCTCATGGTGGATGAAGCCCACATGTTCAAAAACCTCATGTGCGTTTCCAAGATGAGGAATGTGGCGGGCATCAGCCAGACCGAGAGCCAGCGGGCCAGCGACCTGCTGATGAAAACCATGTATCTGGATGAAATCACCGGCGGGCGAGGCGTGACTTTTGCCACCGGCACACCGTTGTCCAACAGCATGACAGAGCTGTACACCATGCAGCGGTATCTGCAGCGGCACACTTTGGAGGTCAACGGGCTGGCAAACTTTGATGCCTGGGCTTCGACCTTTGGCGAGACCGTGACAGCCATTGAACTGGCCCCCGAAGGCACCGGGTATCGGGTTAAGACCCGCTTTGCCAAGTTCTACAATTTACCGGAGCTTATGGCCATGTTCAAGGAGTGCGCCGACATTCAGACGGCGGATATGCTCAAACTTCCGGTGCCGGAGCTGGAGGGCGGAAAGCCCATCAATGTACAATTGCAGCCCAGCAGCATCCAGCGAGTAATGGTGGCAGACCTGGGAAAACGAGCGGACATTGTGCGCAATGGTTCGGTAGACCCCAAAGAAGATAATATGTTAAAAATCACGAACGACGGCAGAAAGTTGGCCCTGGATCAGCGCTTAATTGACCCGGACCTGCCTGATGACCCCAACAGCAAAGTAAATGCCTGTGTGGACAGGGTCTTTGAAATTTGGGAAAGGACGAAAGCCAATCGCTCCACCCAACTGATTTTCTGCGATCTATCCACGCCTAAAGCGGGCGTTTTCAATGTGTACGATGATATTAGGGATAAGTTGGTGACACGCGGTATCCCCAAGGAAGAAATTCAGTTTATTCATGATGCCAACACCGAGGCCCGCAAGGCTGATCTTTTCGCCAAGGTGCGCAGCGGTACGGTGCGGGTCCTCATGGGCAGCACTGCCAAGATGGGGGCTGGCACCAATGTGCAGCGAAAACTGATCGCTCTGCATCATCTGGATGTACCGTGGCGGCCTTCCGACATCGAACAGCGGGAAGGCCGCATGGTGCGCCAGGGCAATGAGAACAAGGAAGTGGCAATCTACCGCTATGTTACGGAAGCCACTTTCGATGCCTATTCCTGGCAGCTGATCGAGAACAAGCAGCGGTTCATCGGTCAGGTGATGACCAGCAAGAGCCCGGCCCGGTCCTGTGATGACATGGACGAGGCAGCGCTGTCCTATGCGGAGGTCAAGGCCCTGGCCGCTGGGAATCCGGCCATTAAGGAAAAGATGGATCTGGACATTCAGGTGACCCGGCTGCGCACGCTGAAAGCACAGTACACCAGCCAGCACTACCGTCTGGAGGATGATGTAGCCATCAAGTTTCCTACCGAAATCCAGAAAACAAAAGGGGTGATTGCAAATTGTTCAGCTGATGCAAATACTGTTGAACAAAACACGCATCTGGACAGTGAGGGCAAGGATGCCTTCAGCATCTGTCTGATGGATACGACCTATGACAAACGTGAAGATGCCGGACGTGCCCTATTGGGCCTGATTGGCGCAGCCATGTCCAGTGAAAAGCCGGTACCCATCGGCAGCTATAAAGGATTGACCGTGCAGGCCATCTTCCTGCCGTTGGGGCAGGAATTTCATGCCCAGCTTGTGGGGGCTGGCGTCTATGACGTGCCCCTCGGAGCCGACGCCTCGGGTAATATCACCCGTATTACCAACGCTGCCGCCGGTATCACGAAGCGCCGTGACGAAGCCACTAACAAATTGGCGCAGTTGGAAAAGCAGCTGCAAAACGCAAAAGATGAATTGCAGCAGCCGTTTCAGCAGGAGCAAGAACTGGCTGAAAAGAGCAGGCGTTTGGCAGAACTCGATGCACTTTTGAAGATGGACGAGAAGGACCGTGTTGTGGATGCCGTCCCCGATGAGGAAAGTCAAGTATCCGTGCGTTCGGTTCGTCAGCGTTGCGGTATAGAGAGGTAGGTTATATGATACATATACGCAAAACAATTCGAGGTCCCCCCAGATGGGGTCACAGGAGGAGAGAAAATCAACCATGATTCTGGATGCAATCTATGAGTTTTCGCTGGCAGAAATGGCCCCGCCCAGAACTGACGAGTACGAAGAGGCACTTTCACGCTTTAGGCAAGCTGTGGATACGCTCAAGCAGGGTCTGACATCAGAACAAAAGGAGCAGCTGGAAGCTGTGCTGTCCAGTAAAAATGTCCTGGTCAGTCTGGAGGCCGCCGAACAGTTCAAACTTGCTTTCTCGGCAGGTATCCAGCTGGAACGAGAAACGAGAGAAGCATCTCAGAAATTCGATTATGAATAAAGGAGAATCCCATGAAAAAAGCACTTGTACTTATGCTCTCCCTGATCATGCTGACAGGATGTGCCACTACCCGTACCGAACCTACGGTGACAGCAACGCCTGAGTCGGCAGTCGCGGCCACCCCCGACACCGCGGCATCGGAGGCTCCCACGATGCCTGAATCTTCCGTGGTTGACACCACGACAACCGACGCGGGGGAAAAGAAAGAGATGACGGCATCGGCAACGCCTTCCCCTGCTCCCACCGAATTGCCCGAAGCCGACCAGGTTGAAGCAGCCAATTCGGAAATCATTGTCGAAGAAGCGGCAACCTCTACAGCGGAGATGAGCTACGGCGCATTACCTTTTGATTTGGCGGCAGGAACACAGGAATGGTGGGGCATCGACAGCAGCGATGCCGCCTACTGGGCCGTACAGGACAACATCAATGCTATGCGGGAAGCCGGTGGCCTGCCCGATCTGTCCATGGACAGCAGCCTGAGTGCTGCGGCAGATGCGCGGTGTGAGAGCTTTGTGGCCGGTGGTCCCTTTGACCACAGCGGCATGACCACCACCAGTGAGATCTGCGCCAGCGGTCCGCTGGAATCTGCTTCTGCTGTCTGCACAGCCTGGCAGAATAGTCCCACCCACTATGCCAACATTATGAACGCCAGCTTTACCAGTATGGGGGTTGGCTGTTGGTTCTGTGATACAGACCAGGGCCGGTATACCTATTGGGTGGTCACCTTCAGCTGAAAGAATATCGAGAAGAAAAGCACCTGCCTTGTGCCGCATTTCAGCGACATTCAGCAGGTGCTTTCTCATTCTGATCGGCTTTTTATCGGTTCGCTTTACCGAAAAAGCTCAGGGTAATTGCTGGACGCCCAGACAATACGCTCGATGACAACCTGGGATTGGTCAATCCGGTAAATCACAATGTGGTTGTCATGAACCAACTTTCGGAATCCCAGGGCATTCAAGTAGGTGTCGGGGTGTTCCTCTCCCATGCGCGGAAACAGGGATAGCTTTTCGATGTGGTCCTGTAATTCAGCGACGGCACGGAGCGCAGAATCCTCACCCACTTTCTCAAAGTGGTAATCGGATATGTTCAACATATCCTGTAAGGCTTCTTCAGTATAAATAACGGAAAACTCAGCCATTTTTCTGCCTCTGCCTCTCGCCTAAATGCTGCTGGATTTTGGCGCGTACTTGATCGGGTGTATAGGTCGGCTTACCGGCCAAACGACCCATCTCCGCCTCCAGTATCATTGCGCGATGTTCCAGAACGGCTTCCCGTCGGTCCAGTTCTTCTTCCCGCCGAGTAAAGGCGTTCAAGTCCATCAGGACAGTATCGCCTTCGCCGTTGCGGGTGATATAGATGGGTTGACCGGTGGTACGGGATCGAGCAGCCAATTCGTTGTATTCCGTGCGAAGCGCCGAAGCAGGTCGAATATCAATAGCCATACGCTAGGCCCCCTTTCTGTTTTTAGTATAACGCAACTAATAGCAAATTACAATTAAATTTTGAATTAATTTGCTTGAACAAATCCGATAATCACCATAGGTTCTAAGGCGTCTGCTTACGCAGGCGCTTTTTTTATTGCAGGAGGTTTTTATATGAAACGACATACCGTAAGGCAGCGGCTGGCAGCATTCCTTTTGGCGGCTCTGATGAGCCTGTCCTGGCTGCCGCCTTTGCCTGCCTTCGCAGAGGATGACGCTGCCGTAACGGCATCCGCTGCAGAAAACGATTTGCCTTCTCCCGAAAACGAAGCAACCCCGGAAACGTCGGACCCTGAGAGCAACGTAGTTGAGGATGAAACATCCGAAGGTGACACATCGCTCAGCGAAGCTGCTCAGAAATTCGTGGATTCTGTCAATGCTTTGGACCGGGACAGCATTCTGAGCGCCGTGAACACCTGGGCCTTGGCCAGCCAAGCATGGCAGGCTGAAAAAGACAATCCTGATCTGACGGCTGCGCTGGAAACTGCAACGGCGGCATCGGATGAAGCTGCGGCACCGGTTTATGCAGCCGAAGATCTGTACATTGCACTTACCGATGAGGACAGGGCGCAGGAAGCCGTTCAGACTGCTTACAGCGCACTGGCCGCTTTGTTCGTCACCATGCAGCTTACGATGGAAAATCCCACTGCTCCCGAAGAGGGCGGCGGGACCCCTCCGGACCAGGACGAAATTGCCACCGTATTGTATGGTGAGCTGCCCGATGCCCCGACCGGCAGCTACATGGGCAGCTATGGCTTGCCCATCGCCACCGGCGATACCAAAATTGGTATCGGGTATTGGGGGAACGAACTGCTCTCGGCGGACAATCAGGGCAGGCTGGATGCTCAGGCGCTCAACTCCGATGCCATGACCATTGTGGTATCTCGTCAGGAAGGTGAATCCTATGCCGTGGTGCCGATCATGGTAGAGGTGGAATACCCCGCCAACAACAGCACTTCTCAAGTGATTCTGCCGGATAATGTGACCGTGCTCGATTATGACGGCACGGAAGCAGATGCCGACGAAACCAGCCAGATCCTTTCGGGCACCTATGTGGAAACCTCTGCGGCTGCCACCGGCCTTTATGTGAAAGCCGAAGATGATTTCGTTGCAGAGTTTTCTTATACTGCGCCGGACGGCAGCAAGCTGCACAAAACTTTACAGGTAAAATTGGGCGAAAACACGGCGAACAAAGCAAGTATTCAGTCCAATGGTATCACCACCTATGCCGCAACGCCTACGCCGCCGTGGACCACCGGTAAAATCACGTCGATTGCCTACGAAGGTGGCACCTGGCTGGTCTGGTTCAATGGCGTCGAAGCGTACTGTTGCAGTCACGGCCTCAGTGGCCAGCCCAACGGTTGCCCCACATACTCTTTCAGCTATGTTTCCAAGCTGGAGCCAGGACAATACACCCCCGGCGCACACTATCTGAATCAGATTAATATTTGGGGCGGACTTGGCCAGCTTTCGCTGGGACTACTGACTGAAAAACATGATCCCACCGATTACGGGAGCAGCGATTTTGCTGCCGATACCGTAGCCACCTATTCTGCCACCGAAAACGATATGCTGAAAGCAGCATATCAGTATTACGATGATACCCAGTTGTGGATCATCAAGAATTATCCTGACAGTGCTGCGGCCAAAGCCTATCTGTCTGCGGCTGCACAGCTTTTGGGGGCAGATAATGGAGTTAGTACGTTTGCCTCTGGCAAGGGCTATTACACCTACATTTATAGCCCTCCTGCCGGATATGCATGGCAGATTATTGCTTTGATCGGTCCTGAAATTACCGATGAGGAAGGCGGTACCGATATTCCCGACATCCCCGATGCCGAGTATTACTCCGCCAACTGGACCGCTCCGGCTCAGAGCGCCAGCGGTAGTTTTGACCTGACTTTTACAGTCAATACCGATAAGCAGCAGCTGGAAACCGCAGAAAAGATTGACGGGGCAACCATTACCATTACGCCCTCCAAAACCAGCGGCAGCATCGACGGCGGCAGCTGGCAGATGAGCCCTGCCGGTGCGCAGACCATTACCACCACCGGCCATACCAACGATGACAACTACCAGAACAACGGCGGCGACGGCACGGTCAGCTGGACAGTGCATTATGAGGTCAGCAAGACCAGCACCACAACGCTCAGCGGTCAGGAAGGCCCCTACAGCAGCCAGGCCGAAGCGGATGCGGCGGCAGAAGCAGCCAAAAACGCTGCCATTTCCCAGCTGCAGAACGAAGCACAAGGCATGGTGGATGCAGCTATTGCAGCCGCCCGTGCCGAACTGGCCTCCATTGTTTTCCAGTATGACGAGATTGATGTACCCTATGGGTTTGAGGAATTTTCTGGAGCATTGGGCAGTCATCAGACCATCACAGTGCCTGCTGACAGCAACAATCATTATGTGATGAAGAACGACGAGTGGAGCCTGCAGGTCACTCTGGAAAAGGTAGACAGTGAGACCGGGCAGCAGATCGCAGCGGAAACAGAGTTCCAGGTCTTTGAGTGGGATGTGGTGACGGAGCAGTATATCCCCTTCGGCGGGTATAACCAGTACACGGTGGTCCGAAATGAGAACGGCAACTACTCCGTAGCCAATGGTACCAACTACGGCACCGAGTTCGATACCAGCCGGAAGATGTATTATACCCAGCGGAACGAGGGCAAGTTTATCATTGTAGAAACTCGTGCGCCTTCCGGTTACTACGGCGACTGGACCGATGTAGAGCATCCCGGCACCGCTGGTACCCCCCTGGGGAAGCGGGCCTATTACATTGAAATTACGAAAGACAATGATGGCAGTGTGATTACCCTGGACAACAGCCACTACAACGCAGATGTGGCTATGGAGTATACCGGAGGCACCAAGCTGCTCACGGCGGAAGGGGTGGAAGCCACCGTCACCATCTATGACCAGTACCAGGATGCGGGCCGTGCCTACAATACCGACAACTCTAAGACTGCAGCCAATGAGGATTCTTACACCATGACTCCGATTTCCGGTGTCATGCAGAATGACAGGGTACCTGATCCGTTTCGTGGCTGCCAAAACAGCAGTAGGCTACGGTATGGAAATCATGCTGCAGGTCTTTGAGGTGTGCAACGGCATTGTCAGTGAGATGGCTGCCAGCATGGGCGGCATTTCTCAGGCAATGGTTTCACTGCCCGGTGAGGTACAAACCGCTATTGAGAATGTGGGCTTTCTGGCCAGTATTCCGCTCTGGCTGGTTACCATCCTGGGCAGCCTGTTTATCACGGTACTGAGTTTCATTATGATTCTCACTGTGTACGGGCGCTTTTTCCGCCTGTATATGTACACGGCCCTGGCACCGATCCCGTTGGCAACCTTTGCCGGAGACAGCACCCAATCTGTGGGGGTGGCATTTCTGAAAACCTATGTGGGTGTCTGCATGGAAGGCGCGGTCATTGTACTGGCCTGCATCATCTATGCAGGCTTTGTGGGAACCCCTGTTGTGGCCACCGGCGAAGCCACCACAATGGTTTGGAGTTATCTGGCAGAAACGGTTTTCAATATGTTGGTTCTTGTGGGCCTTATTAAAGGTTCTGACCGCATCGTTCATGAAATGATGGGGCTGTAAATGAAATTGACTATGCGCTCAGGCGGTGTATCCGCCTGGGCGCTTCTTTATGGAGGTGAGCTTTTGCAAGTCAACATCAATAAGGAATTCCAGCATTATGAGGAAGATGTGTTTATGGGATTGTCCTTGCGGCAACTCCTTTGGTCTGGAGCAGCCATCGGTACCGCCGTGGCGGTCTACTTTGGATTGCAGCCGGTGCTGGGGCAGGAAACTGTGAGTTGGGTCTGTATCGTGGCCGCAGCCCCTTTTGCTATGGCGGGCTTTTTTCAATACGACCAGATGACCATCTGGCAGTTTCTGAAAGCCGTTTTTGTAACCGAGTTCCTTCGTTCCGGCCCGAGAGTATGGGTGGCCGAAAATCGGTTTGAAGCGGTCCTGCATCCTCAAAAGAAGAAAAGACAGTTTTGGAAGAGAAAGGAGAAGCGAAAGCCTTGAAACTGAATGAGTATGCCTCCACCCGGAACACCTGGGGTGGGGTAAACACACCGAAATCGGTGCAGAAAAGCATCCCGGTTGACCGCATTTACGACGATGGAATGTGGCGTTCCGGTAATGTGTACAGCCAGATGTGGAGCGTGTCAGACATCAACTATGCGATGGTGTCTGACGGCAAAAAAGACGAGATCCAGCAGGTGTACGGCAAACTCTATGCCGGTGTTCCTTCGGACTGCACGATCAAGATGTGTATTGTCAGCCAGCGTATGGACGATCTGGTGTTCCGGCGGGATGTACTGTACCATCGAGCAAACGACGGCCATGACGATCTGCGGGCCGAGAAGAACCGCCAGTTGGCCGCCTGCGCCTCGCTGGTTGGCAATGTGCTGCAAAGCAAATATGTGATTGTTTCCACACAGAAAAACCGTGTCGAAGATGCACGGGATCGGCTGCGCCAGGTGCAGGGGCATCTGGTCAACATCCTATCCGAACTGGGCAGCACTGTACGGAGCGTGGACAATTCCGAACGCCTTCGGATTCTCCACAATTTTTTCCGTGTGGGTGAAGAATCACGCTTTGAATTTGATCTGGATCGCTGCACCAAGCTGGGCGAAGATTTTCGGGACTTCGTTGCGCCCGATGTTATTGAGTTCAAGCGTGATCACATCGACATTGACAACCGGGTGGCAAAATGTATGTCCATGTCCTATTTCCCGCAGCGCATTGACGATAAGTTGGTCACCACTCTTTTGCAGCAGGTACCCTATATCATCCTTACCATGGATTTTGTGCCCATTGAAACCGAGGACGCCTACAAAACCTTGGCGGATTATCGGATGAAGGTGGATGCCGACAAGGTCCGGTTCAATCGGAAAAGTGTGGACAATCTGGACTTCACCGCCAATGTTCCGCAGCGCACGCAGGAAGAGGAAAATACGCTGAACCAGTGGCAGCGGGATATGACCGACAATGACCAGCAGATGTTTTTGACGCTTCTGACAGTGGCTTATTTTGCCGATGATCTGGAGGAACTGCGTCAGGAAACCGATGCACTGAAAACGGCGGCAGGCAATTATAACTGCCGCTTTACCGAGATGCGGTGGCAGCAGGAAAACGCCTTTAACACCGCAATGCCCTATGGCTTGCGCCGCATTGCCAATCTCCGGGCCATGACCACCAAGGGCGTTGCATCCCTGATTCCTTTCAACACGCAGGAAGTGCTGGTTCCGGGCGGTATCTACTATGGCGTCAACGCCATCAGCGGCAACATCATCATCGGCCTGCGCACCGTCCTCATCAACGGAAATGCCATGGTTATTGCTACTTCTGGCGGCGGCAAGAGCCTGTTCGTCAAGCAGGAAATCCTGGAGCTTTTCCTGCGATTCCTGAAGGCCAAATTCTATATCGTAGATCCCGAAAACGAATATGGCCCGCTGGTACGGGAACTGGGGGGCATTGTGGTGGATATTGCAGTGGACAGCACTACCTATTTCAATCCGCTGGACTTCACTTATGACCCCTCCACCAAGATTCAGCCCCATACTGCTAAGGCAGAGTTTGTGCTTTCCCTGTGTGAACAGATCATGGGGAAGGACAACATTCAAGCCGGCGACAAGAGCCTGATTGACCGCAGCCTCAAGCATATCTACAAGCCGTTGATTAAATCCGGCTATAAGATTGCGTGCCCCACACTGACCGATCTTTATAACGACCTAAAGGAGCAACCCCATGAACGTGCTCATGAGATTGCGCTGGCGCTGGAATTGTTCGCAACCGGCAGCATGAATATGTTCGCACATCCCACGAACGTGGATATGAGCAATCGCCTGATCTGCTTCAATATCCAGAGCCTGGGCGACCAGCTCAAGCCGGTGGCCATGCTGTCCATGTTGGAGTACATCAACACCTGTGTGATGAGCAATGAGCGCAACGACCCCAAAGCGGCAACATGGGTGTACTTTGATGAGATTTACCTGCTTTTGCGGGATAAGCTGAGTTCTCAATTCCTCTATACCAGCTGGAAGCGGTTCCGCAAATACAACGCCTATGCAACGGGCATCACCCAGAACGTGCAGGACTGCCTTTCCAACGATACGGCATACGCCATGTTGGCCAACAGCGAATTTGTGTGTATGCTGCGCCAGACCAAGGACATCGACAGTGTGGTGGAACTGTATGGGTTGTCCGACCCGCAGAAGAACTATCTGAAGCTGGCGAAACCCGGTCAGGGTATTCTGAAAATGGGCAACAACCTGATCCCCTTTGTAAACGATCATCCGACGAATACCAAAATCTATCGCCTGCTGACCACCAAACCCGGCGAAATGGAAAACTGATCTACCTACAGCAAGCGGCCCTGCGTTGGCAGGGCCGCATCTTTTTGGAGGAACTATGCCAAAAACAATTTGCTCTTGCAGTATGGGCAAAGACAGTCTGGCCACCGTGATTCTTGCCTTGATGCACCACGAACCGCTGGACGAGATCGTCTATTGTGAGGTGATGTTTGATAAAGAAATCTCCGGCGAGGTTCCCGAACACCGTACCTTTATTTATGAAACAGCAATTCCGTGGCTTCGACGGGCTGGTTTGAATGTAAAAATTCTACGGGCAAACACTACTTACAAGGAGTGCTTTACCAAAACCATCCAGCGAGGCAAAGGAAAAGGAAAGCTGAAAGGCTTTCCCCTATGTGGACGATGCAATATCCAACGGGATTGTAAAGTGCGGCCCATTCAAAAGTATATGAAATGTCTGCCACAAGAAACGCAGCAGTATGTTGGCCTTGCCACCGATGAGCAGGACCGGCTTATGCGCCTGCAAGAAAAACAAATTTCTCTGTTGGAACAGTATGCGTGCAGTGAAGCAGAGGCTTGGGAACTGTGCCGCCGGTATGGATTGCTTTCCCCGGTCTACGACTTTACGGACCGCAATGGTTGCTGGTTTTGTCCCAATGCGAAGCTGCCCGAACTGCGTCATCTTTACGACCATCACCCGGATTTGTGGCGTGAAATGCTTGCCCTTCAAGCCTTACCCAATAAAGCTACGGAAAAGTTCAATCGTGAGCTTAGATTCTCAGATTATGATATACTATTCCATAATGAGGATGCTCAGCTTTGTTGGTTCACACAATAAGGAAGGAGATAATCTAATGAAATCAGAAATTCGTTTTAAGGATCGGGAACATCTGGCATTTTATAATAAGGTGCTCAAGCAGACGAGAAAGGATGATCCCTACCACAAAGCCTTTTTCTATGTCGTGGGTATCAGCAGCGATACCCGGAACAACATCCAAAAAATCTTTGACTTTGAAGAGGATTGTATCCGCCCTGATTGTATCAATGACGGCTGGCAGACCAGTGGAACGGAACGGATCACCCGGCTGGCTTTCAACCTCTGGAATGGGTGGAATACTGACGGATACGCAACGCCGTATGATCTTTTTGACTGCGAGTTTGCACCCTATTTCATGGAAGGTATCCGGCTCCGGTATCCCGAGTATTGCCGTGAACTGGAATCTCAGCCACCGAAATGGGAACGATAATCTATATGGTGTCGGCCAAATTGACAATCTTCAGTTGCTGGGATTGGGCATACCGCACAGTATAGGCCGTGCCTCCGTGATCAGATGTCAGGTAGCAGATGCAGACGCTGCTGTTGTCAACCAGATGGCGGTTCCGCTTAAACATGCAGCCCCGGTAATAGTGTTCCGCTGTGTACACCACTTTATCTGCCTGATGCAGGATTTCATTATATATGTCTACATCGGCAGCAGGCCAACCTCTGGTCTGCTCTTTGCAGGGCAGAACAAGGATCAAACGAATCTGTGGATACTCTTCCCGCAACTTTAATACTGCCTGCGCGGCAAGCGTATCAAAACCCAAAGCACCTCCTGCACCGAAATAACGATACCCGGCTTCAAGCAGCGACTTTATCTCATCTATCAACTGAGCAAAAAGTGAGGCCCTTTTTTCAGGTTCTATTATCCTGTGCCCTGTAAAACATACGGTTTTTTCACGCATTTTTAACGCCTCCTGTTCCATTTGGTCCATAATATCGCTACTTGTTGATAAATGTCAACAAAGCACGATTATTTCTTTTGCGCATTGTGGATATAATTTAACAAAGCGCGAGGGGGGACACGAACTTGGAACAGGAAAAAGAACTCTGCATACAAGAAATGGCCCGACGAATTTTCGAACGGCGGAAACAGCTTAGACTCACGCAGGAAGAACTGGCAGAAATGTCTGATATGACGACACAGGCTGTTTCCTATGCGGAATCAGGCAAGCGTGCAATGCGTCCTGATTCATTGCGTAAACTGGCTGCTGCGCTGTGTGTCAGCGCTGACTATCTTCTCACAGGTGATATAGTGGATAAGGATTTGCTAATTTTGGCAGATAAACTGCGCCAACTCACACCTTCACAGGTCCACACAGTTGAAGCCATTATTGACGAGTGCATCCACCTTTATACAGAGCAATAACTTTAAGACAAACAAAAAACAAAGGCGAAACTCTATTCCTGTAAGGAAAATGGGTTTCGCCTTTTCTTTATTTTGAAAAAGGGAGCAAGTACGCTATGAATAATAACATGATGACAGTTCTCCTTGTTCAGCCCGGAAAGTATCCTGTGGAGATTACCATGGAGGATACATTGCAGGAGCTGCAAAAGCAGGTCGGCGGCACCATTGAAATCGTCTACCCGTGGCCGGACCGTTCGGTGGGGCTGGTTTGCCACGATGAAGGCAAGCTGTTGGGTTTGCCCTTGAATCGTGCTTTGCCGGAAATTGGCGACGCCATTGCGGGCAACTTCCTTCTCTGCGGTTTGTGCGATACAGAGGATGGCGGGAGCTTGTGCAGTTTGCCGCCTGATCAAATGGCATACATGAAACAGCATTTTCGGGAGCCGCACTTCTTTATCGAATCGGCTGAGGGCGTCGGCTATTTTCGTGTGACGCCCAAAGTCTACGATAACCTGATGGGCAAACCGAAGAAAAAGCCATCCCGTGAGCAAGGAGAACGATAACAGTGCGAAAAGAGAAGAAACTTAACCCAGTAAAAAATCTGGCTAAGAAAACGGCGCTGCGCACGGCTTATCAGGCACAGGCCCACGCCAAACAAGCCGGTCAAGAAATAAGGGACGGTGCGACTGGGGAAGGACCTTCCGATAACTATGCACAGCAAAAGGTCGAAGATAAAGCAAAAGAGGCAGTCGGAGATGCGGCGGATTTTACTTTCCAATCCACCAAAGTACCGTACAAAATGTATCGAAGGCTTTTGCTGAAACGGCAGGCCGCTAAAGCATCCACCGGCGAAACATCTTCACCGACGCCACCCCACAACACCGCTGTTCCAACGGAAACACAGGCTACAAGAAAAACGCGGTTTCGTCGTAAAGCAATCCAGCAGCAAGCCATAAAGGCAAAGACACCTAAAAAGGTACAGAATCCGGTCCCAAAGGAAAAAACACCCTTGCCAGACCGCAAGCAGGTTCTGCGCAAGCGGGTGATTCTGGTCAAGTCGGTACGAAAAAAACTGGCTGAAACAGAAGCACGCCGTGCGGCAACTCACTCGATGCCCACACCCAAGCTGCCCCGCACTTCCAGCAAACCGGTGAGAGAACAGCTACAACGATTGGCCAACTATCTACTGGGGAAGCTGAAACAACTGCTGGCCCATGCAGCCAGCGCCGTTGTGAATGCCTTGATATATCTGGTTGGAGCCGGTGGCGTGGTTTTGATACTCGCACTGGTGATCGGTGCAGCTGCCGCTATTTTGGGCAGCCCGATGGGCATCCTTTTTGCCGATGAAAGCGGCGATCCCAACAGCATTCCCATCGAAGAGATTGTGCTGGAGGCCAACACCGAATTTGGTGAAACCATCAGTGATCTGGTGGCGAACCACCCGGAATGCAGCAATGTGGAATTTCACTATGAATATGAGGACGGCCACACCTGGGCCAGCTATTGGCCAGAGGTGCTGGCCGTCTTTGCAGTCAACCAGAACCTGAACGGCGACGATGATGTCATTGTAATCGACAGAGAAAAGGCCGACTTACTCATAGATACATTCTGGATGATGCACCGCATTGAAAGTGAGGTCGAGGAAGTGGAAGTTCCTGCAGACAGCGGGGATGGATCTGAGGAAAGTGAAGATACCGAAACTCAGACAGAGTATATTTTGCATATTTCTGTTACTAGTGTGCCAGTGGATGATTTGGCCCATGACTTGTCTTTTACAGATGATCAGATGGATATTCTGCATCAGCTTCTTTCCGATGAGATGCGGCCCATGCTGGTACAGCTGTGCGGCACAGGAACTAGCACAGGAACCGCAGTGCCACCCGTGGGAGATGGCTCCATGATCTGGCCGTTGCCAGGGCATACCAGTCTGACAACTCACTTTGGGGAGTCGGACGCTTTTGGCAATCCCGGGCACCGGGGCATTGACATTCCTGCCCCGGAAGGAACCCCGATTCTGGCCGCCCACAGCGGCACGGTTCTGATCTGCGGTTGGAACGACAGTTTTGGCAATCAGGTGTTGATTGACGATGGAGCCGGTTTGTCCACACGGTATGCGCACATGACGGCCACAGCCGTTTCTCCCGGCGCAGTGGTTACAGCCGGTCAGGTAATTGGCTATGTGGGCAGTACCGGAGATTCTACCGGTAATCACCTGCACTTTGAGGTGAGTGTGGGAGGTACTCTTACCGACCCACTTGGGTATGTTACTCCTCAGTGATATGCAAAAAGTAGTTGACATTCACGCATAATTGCGGTGTTATGAATATGCAATAAATTGCATTAAATAAAATACGTAGCAATCAAAGGAGCGTGAAGTATGGCAAGCTACACATACATGGCGGATAGCATCAGATTCACCATTGAAGGAAAAAGCGCAGTTGATGCCATTGAGAGAAATTTCAACGAGATTGCCATGAACGCCCATGTCGGGAATGTGGAAGGAAATACTTTGGAGCGTGTATGCCTGCAGGATAGTGTTTTGCACATTATACAAGCAGCAGCGCCAGCAGGACAGCCGCCGGTATCGCGGCCAACAGAACGATGTAGACGGCGTTTCCATCCTTTTCGTCTCCCGGCAACGGGGCGGGTTGGATGATTGCAGAAACGGAGAAGGGGGTATCGGAACCGAGTACGGCATACCGGCCCGGGCCGCCGGCTTCAAAGACCAGGCTGCCGTCTTCGGCCTTTGCCTCTATGCGCTCCGGCTCGCCGTCCACCCGCACCGCCTGGTAATGGGCGTAGCCCTCCAGATGGCTGTTCATCGGGATGCGCACCGTCATGGCGCTGTCTTTGATTTCCACCGGCTCCCCGTTCTGGCGGATGCTGATCTCATACACCGACAGCAGGCCGTCCAGCGCTTCTTTCAGCTCCGGCTTCTCTTCAAGCAGGCTCTCCGCCTCCATGACGCCGGCGTACAGCTCCACACCCTCCGGAACCGCTTCGGACAGGGAGACGGAAACGCCGGTATTTTCATCGGTCAGCTCCGCGATGCCTTCGCCGCCGGAATCCTGCCCGTTATCCGTGGTTTCCCCGGTGGCTGACGTCTGCGCGGCGTCCCTTGTCTCGGCGTAGCCGCAGACGGTGCAGATGCGGCTCTCTGTATTGCCATCCGCCGTCCATGCGCCGAAGCTGTGATCCGCCGCATCCTTTTTGTCGCCGCAGGAGCACGCCTGCCAGTGCTGTGCCGCGTCGTGCTTTTGGGTATAGCTGTGCTCATGGGGCGGTTCGGCTTCTCCGACGTCCGCCACCATATACTGGCCGTCCGGGTCGCCCACGATCATGATCCATCTGGCACGCACCCGTATGGTGTACTCCTCCTGCGGCCGCGTCACCACATCGTTTGTGAAAAACAAATAGGTGTCGATTTCCACTGCCTTGGACTCGACCACATCGTCGCCCAGCAGCAGCTGTGCCTCGTATTCAAAGCTATCGCCGGAGGCCGCTCCTGCCGGCCGGTCCCACTGCACCTGGTTTTGGTAGCCCGACCAGCGGGGGTTCCCTGGCACATATTCCCCCGCCGCCGAAACAGACAGGGGAAGGGCCGCGATCATCAGGCATACCGCCAGCAGCATACTGAAAAGCCATGCGCCTTTTTGCCGCCCCGGCGGTTTTTTCCCTGCGCATACGCAATCTCCTCCCTTTATCGCACCGGAGCGCCCTGCGAGGAAAGCGGTGCTCCGCATGCTCCGCAGAAGCGGCTTCCGGGCGGTATCTCCGCCCCGCACTGGGGGCATTTGTTTTCCAGCTTCGCCCCGCAGTTGTTGCAGAATTTGGCGCCGGCCGCACACTGGGTTTTGCAGGCGGGGCAAACCACCATACCCGCGTTCAGTTCCGCCCCGGCGTTTCGCACCACCACCGAGCGGCCGCCGGAGACGATGCACTGCTCAATCACCTGGAAAATCTCTTCCGGCAGCTTTTTCTGCTTGTAGGCGCCCACACCGGCAGTCACCGCCAGCGGCCATGCGATAAACCATCCCAGCACGCCAGCGCCGATCTTATCCGACCATTCGCCCTGACCCACGGTGACGTTTAAGTTGTCATCCATTCGGATCATCTGCACCGTCGTAGCCATCCTCATGCCGGCAATGGTCTTCCAGCCGTCTTTTTCCTGACGGCCCTGCACCACATAGCCTTCTGTGGTTTCGGCACTCTGTACCTCCATCCCCTTAGCGGATGAAAGGAACGCCTCCACCGCGTTTGCCACCACCTGGGTACTCATGCCGGCAGGCAGCCGGAATACTCTCGATTCATTTGCCATCTCGTCTTCCTCCTCATTCTAAAGCCTGTACCTCATCGATATGCTGCAGTACGCTGTCTGCCAGATAACGTACTGCCAGCTGTTTTTCCTCCTCGCTCAGGCCGCTTGCCGGACGGAGCATGGAAACATGGAGGATCGATGTGTTGATGGTCTGTTCCGTCACGGCAAAGGCGTACTCACTGGTATGCCCCAGCACCTTCGCCTCCGCCTTGATATCGCCGACCGGCGCCTGCTCGTATTGGCAGCCCATCCGGTCCAGCACGTCAAAGACGGCGTACACAGCCATGCGGCGGGGACAGTTGACATTTCTTTTTAGACTCAGCACTTTTTTCTCCTTTCCCCCGGAAACGGGTCTGTCATCTATTTCACAGGTCGAATCGTATAGGTCGTGTCCAATATCATTCCATTGGTGATAAGAGCCTCCTCAGTATATGCGGATGCCGTAATCGCAAACACATATCCGTCGATTTCTCCGGCGTAAACCTCCGTATAGGCCGTCTGACCATCTAAAGTATAGGTATATCTGTCAACAATCCAATCGATTCCGCCAGATTCATGTTCCCAGCGGCCCTCCTCACGTTTGAGGCCGGGCTGGTTCACCATCACTTCTGCTATGCCGTCCAGCCAGACTTCCTTATTAAATTGATCACTCGATGGTCTGCACTGTATTTCTACCTGCACGTCGCCTGCCTCGTTGACCATGCGCAGCAGGTTTTCATTGACCACGTTGAAGGTAATCTCTCCGTCGCTCTCCCAGTAGATAAATTGGAACGGAAGCCGTTCATCATAAAACCGCTGACTGTTGGTGCCTGCGGGACCGCTGCTTTGGAAGGAATCCATTGCTGCGAATATCTCCGCCTGCGCCTTCTCATCCCCCTGAGGATAGGAGCCGATAAGATTGTAGCAGCCAAACCCATTCTGGCATTCGATGAACGCCGCCAAAAATTCCATGGTTGTGCCTCCGCTTTCGGTAGCAGAAAACTGGATCAAGTAGGTGTCCAAAGAACTGCCCTCCCGGTAACCCCGGCTGAGGATCTCATGCTTTGTGATATTGGTGCTCTTCAGCAGTCCGATATAATACTGGACATACTTCTCAACATTCTCCTCCACATCAGAAAGAGTATACACCGGAAAATCGGCAGCCTTATCGTAAAATCCCACCTGCAGGGTAGCGCTCCCATCCGATGAAGCGAAGGCGCCGCTGCCGGACTCTGTTTCTGCATACCCCTGGGGGATCCCCATGGTGATATTCAGATACTCCTGGGCGTAGTCCTGCAAGACGACATCGTCTACGCCCTCGGGTTCCTGCACTGTTATGTCGAAAGGAGTGCCGGATGGTCCGTCAGAAGAACCCGGCTCTGCTTTCCCGCCGGTCAGCGCACCGATCCCCGCTACTGCTCCCCAGACGCCCAGACCCAGCACAGCAACGCACAGCACCAGCGCCGTGATCTGTACCCCGATATGGCTCCGCCGGAATCTGGTCCAAAGCCCCGGCTTTCCATCGGAACCTGCAGCCGTTTGACCGGATGGCACAGCCATGGTACGGTGATGGAAAGACGCCGGGGTTTTCCCGGTAATCCCTTCAATAAAGGCCCCCATGGTGGAGAAACGATCCTCCGCTTTTACCGCGAGCGCCTTCATGATCGCCTGTTCCACCTGCGGAGGCAGGGGAACGCCCAGCTCCGAGGGCTTTTTCAGCGTATCGTTATGGACCCGCATGATGGAATCCGGCGGCAGCTCCCCGGTCACGCAGCGGTACAGGGTGGCGCCCATGGCGTATACATCCGTCCACGGCCCCTGGTTCCCCTTACTGGAATACTGCTCCTCCGGCGCGTAGCCATGTTTCAGGATGACCGACACGCTTTTTTCATCTCCGATAGAAAACCGGGCCGCGCCGAAATCCAGCAGCTTGCTCTCTCCCTTGGAGGTAATGGAGATGTTGTCCGGGCTGATATCCCGGTGGGTCAGGTTCAGGGCATGAACCTGCGTCAACGCCTGCATCACCGGCATCAGGATGGTCAGCGCCTGGTCATAGGGAATCTTCCCGCCCTGGGATGCAACGTATGCCTTCAGGCTCATGCCGTCGATATATTCCATCACGAAATAGGCCGTGTTGTTTTCCTTAAAATAATTCTGCACCGACACGATGTTCGGCGTATTCTGCAGTTTGGCAAGGATCCGCGCTTCCTCTAAAAAGCGCTCCATGCCGTTTTGATAATCCTCCTGGCCCCGTCCGGTCAGTGCCACGCTGTACTTATCGGAATGCCGGGTAGCAAGACCGGAGGGCATATATTCCTTGACGGCTACCTTAATCTCCAGCGTCAGGTCATAGCCCAGATAGGTGATGCCGAACCCGCCCACGCCCAGGACCTTTCCGGTCATGTAGCGGCCGTTCAGCAGTGCGCCCATGGGCAGCGCCAAAAACGGCTGCTCCTCCTCCGCATTAAACCCGCAGTGGGGGCAGACAGGGGAATCGTCCGGCTTTTCCTGAAAGCAGCCATAGCAGATATGTTCCAAGTTCATGTTTCACTCCTCTTCTTTGTACTTGCGCCCCGGCCTTTCACCCGCAACAGCAGAAAAACCACTTCCATCAACGCGATCATACCCAGCTCTTCCAGAATGAACGGAAAGACCTTCATCATCTCCTCAATCAAGGGCTGTTTCTCCCTTTCCTCCAGACAAACCGAACAGAATACGGCCCCAGCGTCTTGGATCGTCGCAATCTATAACTCTAATATAAATACTCTAATATAAAACAGCCGATGGGCGTTCCCACAATAAAAAGCCACCCGCAGCACAGAAGGCAGATCTGAGTCATCCGATACATCTTGACATCGGCGGGACAGAAGTATTTTTCCGGATCAGATGGGTCAATGTAAATCTCCACCTCAGTTCCGATCTTCTTCTGCGCCTGATGATAGGCCAAATCGATGCCGGTGTTTTTTTGATAGACGTAGCCCATATACTCGTATTGGTATATCATAAAATAATGGTAGGAATGCTTGATCCGAATCCTCAGCGGTTCGATGACGGTCGCTTTTAGAAAAACCGTGCAGCCGCTCCCTCTCTGCGTCTTTTTCTTGTAAAAGTGGGCAGGCACGAAAAATATCGCGCAAAGCGGATATACTATCGCGCATACAATCAGAATCCACGCAATATCCTCTGCAAAATTCATGCGTCCCCCTCCTTTCCGCCCGCACCAATCTTTTTTAGGGAAACCGCCTGCCGCAGGTTTCGCTGCGGCAGGCACTGAAGCTATGCTGGTTATCCCTCCCATGCACGGACGGACTTCATGGCCTGTTGAAGCAAAGCGACAACCGCATCTTTGTTGGAGCTGTTGAACATGCAGCTAACAGCGTAACACTTGCCGTCGATCATGGCGGAGGCAACACTGAACGTAAATTCATTCATGGTCCAATCCATGCACAGCCATTCCACACCGCCCGACTGCGACGTGTATGTTTCACCTACGGAAACGCCCGCGCTAGACGCCACGTCTCTCTGAAACTGCAAGACCTCCTCCGGGCTGCTCATTCCCAGCTGGCCGGCATTCCCTATTTCCACAATCCCGCTGTCCGGCGTAGCGCTCCCAAAGCCGGCTTCCATTGCCGCGTCCGTTGGGTAAATAACCAATTCGGCCGCCGCTCCGGCCTCTCCCAGGTTAACAGTCGTGTCCATCACGCGTCCTGCTGCCACGGCATCGTCCACAATCACCTTGACGCCGCTCTTAGAGCCATAGTACATCTTGTACGTTGTCTCCGGCGCACCGTTGCTCTTAAAGGACTGGATAATGGAATGGATTTCCGCTTCGGCGGCTTTGTCCCCCTTGGGATAGTACGTGAAGATGAAATAACAGCCGAAATCATACCCCTCCACCGCCATAATGACCACTTCGTTGGAGACGCCTTCGCTGTCGGTGACTTCAAAATAGATTTGATAGGCGCCTGCGCTTCCCACCTGATCGGGTCCGGCAGCAAGGATCTGATAACCCGAAACCAGGTTGGCGGCAATAGCTTCTCTCTGGGATTCCACATCGGCAAGGGAGTAGATGGGTCCGTCAATGTTCCAAATATACTCCACCATAATACCGCAGCCTTTAGCCTCATTGATAAAAATCGTCTCCTCCTCATCCCTCGTATAATCCGACGGGATCTCAATCGTAGCGTTGAGGATGCCAAGATCCTGCGCCACCATTTCCGCTGGAGGTTCTGTAGTAGGCTCTGGGTCTGTTGTCGGTTCCGGATTACTCGTCTGCGGTTGGCTGATGACAGGCGTATTCCCACCGCCGCCCCCTCCTGTCGGCCTTTTTTTCCCTCCGCCAGAAAGCGCGATAGGAAGGATAATACAAAGGGCGATCACCGCCAGCAGCCCACCGCCGGAAACCCAGGCAACCACCGGATTGGCTTTCATATAGGAAAGGAACCGGGAGAACGCAGAGGGCTTTCCTGCCGCAGCACCCCCGCCGTTATAGGCGGGCTGCTGATAGGCAATCTGCCCGTAGCCTTCCTGCCTGTAAGCGGTAGCCTGGGTGCGCTGGCTGATACTGGCCGCCACCTGATCCTGTACGGAAACGCGCCCGTTCAGTGCCCCGATGAATGCCTCCATATTGGGGAAACGATCCTCGGTTTTTACCGCCAACGCTTTCATGATGGCGTTTTCCACATTAGCCGGAATACGGAACCCCAGCTCCGACGGCCTTTTCATGGTATCCCCATGGATCCGTTCCACCGAATCTGGCGGAAGCTGCCCGGTAATGCAGCGGTACAGGGTAGCGCCCATGGCGTAAACATCCGTCCACGGTCCCTGATTGCCGTGGCTGGAATACTGTTCCTCCGGCGCGTAGCCATGTTTTAAGATGACCGACACGCTCTTGCCGTCCCCCAGTGCGAACCGCGCCGCGCCGAAATCCAGCAGACGGCTTTCGCCTTTGGATGTGATATAGATATTGTCCGGGCTGATGTCCCGGTGCAGGAGGTTCAGCGCATGCACCTGAACCAGCGCTTCCATGATCGGCTGCAGAATGGCAATCGCCTGGTTATAGGGGATCTTATCCCCGTTTTTTGCCAGGTAGGCTTTCAGGCTCATACCGTCTATGTACTCCATCACAAAGTATGCGGTGCCGTTCTCTTTGAAATAGTTCTGCACCGATACGATATGCGGGGTGTTTTGCAGCTTGGCAAGGATCTTCGCTTCATCCAAAAAGCGCTCCATACCGTACTGGTAATCCTCCTCCACCCGTCCGGTCAGCGCCACACTATAGTGGTCCGGATGCCTTGTGGCCAGGGCGGAGGGCATATATTCTTTAATCGCAACCTTGATCTCCAGTGTCAGGTCGTATCCCAGATAGGTGATACCGAACCCGCCAATGCCAAGCACCTTTCCTACCAGATATCTCCCGTTTAGGATCGTACCCAGGGGCAGCGCAAGATAGGGCTGCTCGTCGTTCTCATTAAATCCGCATCGGGGGCATGGAATCCCCGGTTCTTTTTCCGCGAAACAGCCATAACAAACACGTTCCGGATTCATTCTCCCACCTCCTCAAGCAATGTATTTTAAGTATAAAACGATGTATTTTGATAGCAAAATACAGTCACTCCTTCCGATTTTTGGACCAGGCATCGTAACACAGATCACCCAGCAGGAGCAATCCCAGCGCCACCAGAAGCCCGATCCACCCGCCCCAGCCCACTAAAGGAAAAAGTGCAAAGGCAACTCCCAGCACAGACCAGATAAGGGCGCTGATTACACGTTCCCTATTCTCAGAGGGGCAGGAAAAGTACCGGGGATTCTTTTCATCCACAAAGAGCACCTCATAACTACCGACTTTGATTTCGTCCTTTTTGGAATACTCTACCCGGGATACTACCCGATACTCCTGTCCATCCAATGTGTACTGGTAGACCGGATGGTATTTATAGTTGGTAATGAAGAAATCGGTGAAATCGTCGTCTGTCCAGCTGACGTCCACATCGCAGATGACGGCGTTCACTCTTCTCCGGCAGCGACGCTTTGACCGTACAGTCCGACAGAACGCCAAAATGATTCCGAAGAGAAACAAACATACTCCAAAGAACATAATATCCCCCATCGCGTCCGTTGCATTCATGCTCCAAACGATTTTATCTCAGCTATGACAAAGAGTTCCTCCGATACCTGCCGCACCCGGTCGACATGCCGCAAGAGCAGCGCCTCCAGCCATTTTTCTGCATTGGCCGCTTTTAGAAATTCAATCTGTACTTCCAGGGGTTCAATGTAGAACTCACCTGCATACGCCAGCGCCCCTTCACCTTCCGACAGCGCCGGGAACTCGTGGAGTTCTTTCATTTCACCGTCTGCAGTCAGGTGGAAGACAGCCGCCAGTTCCCGGCCGGCGGCGTCCTCTCCCCACGCTTCCTGGATTCTTCCGTTTTTTAAACAATACCCTGCCATAACGGGTTACTCCTTGCTCACCACAAACCGGTTGGCGTTGTCGCACAGGTAGAAGGTGTCCCCGGTCGACAATTTTTCCGCCACATTCGCCGTCAGCTTTTTGCCGTTGCCCAGGAACGTGCCGTAGGACGATCCCAGATCGGTGATGATAAAGCAGTCTTCATTCGGGTCGTAGACTAGCTGGCAGTGCCGCCCGCTGATACCCGGCGTGTTTTTATCGAATACGATGTTACAGGTTGCCGGGTCTCGGCCGATGACCACCTTGCCCTTTAACAGGTCAAAGCTCTGGCCAGAGTATTTTCCTGTCACGCCGCGCAGCACAGCCCGTTTTTCCACAGGGCCGCGGCCGCCTCTTGCAGGCGCTTTTCCAGATCCCATACCTGCGGCAGCGCCGGCAGGTGCCGGAGCCCCCTGTACGCCCTTCTGGGACGTTACCAGCAGGATGATGCCGCCGATGAGCGCCAGCACGCCGATGGGCAGGAACACATAGGCAAACCAGGGCTGGGTCCAGGAGAGTCCGCCGCCTGCCATGGTGTATTCGATTCTTTCGCTGTCCAGAGCTTTGATTAATTCCGCAGAGGTAATGGCAAAGTTTACGCCTTCGCTCTTGCCCTGCTCATCCACTGCGCCGGAAGCGTTGATTCCAATCAAATTTCCCCGTTCATCTACCAACGGGCCGCCGGAATTGCCGTGATTGATATATACATCCATCTGAAACGCGTCGTAGCTGCTCCATGCCGGCTTAGTGCGCTTGCTGATGATCCCCTTGGTCAGTGTAATGTCATCCTCGTCGTAGGTGTTGAATTGCTGGCTTTGGCTTGCCACGCCCGGATACCCCAGCGCGAAAGCGGTGTCGCCGACAGCAACATCATCTGCGTCCCTGATGGGAATGGCTTCTCGTTTATCCGTCTTTGACGGCAATCTGATAATCGCAATATCCTTCTCATTGGAAGCAGAATAATAGACCACCTCCGCTGTAACATAATCATTTTCCGCTGCAGAGAAGTATACCTGCACGCCTGCCGAAGATACTTGCTCCGCATATACTTTGGGACCCATATAGCCGTATTCCACCACATGGCCGTTGGTCACAATATATTCCACCGGTTCGCCGGGTTTCCCGATGGCAAAACCAGTGCCCATGGCACCGGCGGACTGACCATCGGTAAGCTGGAGATAGGAGTACACCATGACGACGCTCTTGCGCGCCTCATAGGGGTCCGTACCGCCCCCGCCTACCAGGCCCAATACGCCGAACACGCCGGCGGCCAGGCCAATAACCAGCAGCAGGATAGCAACAACCTGCTTGCCCGATGACTTTTTCGCTTCCATTATGATTCCTCCTCATTTTTTCCATGGTATTTCAATGCGATGGCCGTATAGTTATCCTGGCCCGGCTTTCCGGCGGCCAGGATTTCCTCCTCCAGCTTGTCGCAGCACGCCTGGGGGGGAAGCGCCATGGCTTCCCGGATCTGCTTCAAGGTCAGTGTATCGCTCACCCCGTCCGAGCAGAGCAGCAGCGCGTCCTCCGGCTGGAGAAGAAAGGGCATACGGGTATAGTCGCATGTTACTTCTTCTTTTCCTATGTACTCCGAAAGGGCTCCCGCCTGAGGATCTTGAAACGCTTCCTCCACGGGGAACGCCCCGTCCAGTGCCCTCAAAATCAAATCGTTCTTAAATTCCTGCCGGGCATTTAACCCATAGAGTTTGTTTTCCCTGAGCAGGAACAGATCGCTGTCGCCTACGCACCAGAAGGAGAGGCGATTCTCTTTGAGCAGGGCCGCCACCAGGGTAGTCCCCCCGTGCCCGCGAAACTGCTGATAGACTCTGGCGCTTCGCTGGTATACCCAGCCGGGCACATCGCTGTCATCTGTCCAGGGAAAGATTCCCATCAGCTGGGAGGCAGTTTCCGCAGCGATCATGCCGCCCTCCGCCATACCGCCCATGCCGTCGCACAGCACAGCAAGCAGCCCGTCTTCCTCATAACGATCCATACGGGAGATGCCGAAAGCGTCCTGCTGTTCTTCCCGGCTGCCAACGCCCTGTAGGTTGGCAAGCTCCAGTTCCGGCAGCGGTTCCGGACGTTCCGTAATCGGTTCTTCCACCGCCTGATCACCCCGCTTCTTTTTCTTCTTCCGCCGTATCAGGAAAAAGGCGAGAATCAGCGCCAATAGAAGCGCTGCGCCCGCCGCAACCGCCATCCAGACGCGGATGACGGTATCCGGAAACAGCGGCTGGTTTAACCATGAAAGTACACGCTCCATCCTTTACTCCTCATTCCACTGGAATTGCTCGCCGCACAGGGGCAGGAAGAGAAGCTGGCTCTTTCCCACCTCGATCACATCGTAGGCTTTTAAGGGGCGTACCATTTCCACCTGTTCGTCGTTGCAGTAAGTGATGCCCCTGCCCTGGCCGGGAGAAAGGGAAAAGCTGTTATGCTTGGCGTCATATGTAACCAATGCATGGCTTTCTCTGGACACGGTATCGTCATCCGCCAGGGCCACATCCATCGCCGCTGCCCGTCCTATGAAGTTTCTGCCTGCTACCAGCTTATAATCTGCGCCGCGATGGGGACCGGAAACACAGACCAAGAATCCTACTGCAGGATCAATACCGATCTTCTTTTTAATAATGCCCACCGTCTTGCCTCTGTCTGCTTCCGGCGCAGCGCCTCCCGGCACAGCAGCCACGGTCTTCCCTACCGTTCCGGCCGCAACCGTCTTTCCGACCCCGGCGCCCTCCTGGCAGTAGGGGCAGCTATCGAATCTGGATTCATCGTAAAAATGGCCATTGTCACACTGTCTCATAATTGTTTTCCTCCTGATAAAGAAATCTTAAGGATTATCCAAAACCATCCTTGGTTTTTTACTGTTCTTACTGTAGCGCCTTTTTCAGGATTTGTGCAGGTCGCTTTAGCGCCAATTTCCCAAAAATTATGTGGCGCACCTGCGCCAATCCGCATTTTTCGCAGAAATCATGGGGAAATACCGCTTATCTCATCAGATCCTGATAGTCTGGGTCTGCTGTCCGAATCCCCCACACCAATTCCCAAAGCTTTTCATCCCCGGAAAGGACATAGCACCTGCCATCCACCCCTTCGAACCGGCGTTTATCAAACCAGAAACTGTAGGTATCCCCTTGCGCCGTCACAAATGTAAGCCCCCGGGTATCTGTAGAGACGATGGGTGACTCGGATTCCACCGACACATCCCGCAGCGCCTGCAAGACCCCGGCGATCACCGTTTCGTCCCTTGTCTCGTAGTCCGCCGCCGTCTCTGTCCAATGGTGAAAGATCAGTTCCACCGGCAGTTCCTCATGGGGCAGCTCCAAAAGCTCCCGCTGCCTTTCGGTACAGTAAGCAAAAAGGGAGTCCCCTTGGTATGCCGGGGACGAAGTCTCTGTCGGGGACGAAGTTTCTGCCGGAAGCGCAGGATCTGATGCTGCACACCCCACCAGCAAACAGACGGCGGCCAGAAGTACTGCTGACCCTCTTTTTTTCATTCGTGCCTCCTTTCTTCTGTCCTGGTCTCATGAATCGCTTTGCCGCTCGGTCTGTAACGCCAAAGGCGATCCAAACTCTTTTTTTGTCCTTTTATGATTTTACTGTATCGTTTTTTTAAGGATCTGTGCAGGCCGCTTTCGCGCCAATTTATCAAAAAACGCATGGCGCACCTGCGCCAATCTATTTTTTGTGTGAAAATTCCAAAACACCTTGATTGTGCAAAAGGGATTGCCGATCATGACAGGCGGCCTGCTACGTCCTGTAAACTTAAGAGGTATTACACTCTGTACAGGGTGGATGGCCTCAATTTTCCGCTCAAAGCTTCGTTTCTCAAAATGGCGCAGGTGCGCCACAGTGTTTTTTTAGTTTGGCGCTAAAGCGGCCTGTTAAAAACACCAGCTTCCTGCTATGATAAAAAACGAAAAGTTCACATGATGGAAGGCCGGCCAGGACACAGAATGTCCAAAAAGCTTCAGCTGGCCTTTTCGGAACGCAGGATCAGAAAGGGGATATATCGTATGTATGCAAGGTTCAGGCCGTACCATCTCATTGGCGCCATCGGGGGGTTCCTCACTGCCCTCACCGCCATTATTAGCTTGGCAGTTTCCACATCGTACTACATAAGCGCAGAATGGGTCATTATTGTAAACATGCTGCTCATTGGCTCCAACGGGTTAATCGCAACCTATTTCTTTGGCGCGTTCAGCGCTTCCCGTGACAGCCTCATCAAAGTAGGCAGCCTGATCGCGGGGATAGGTCTTGGTTTTAATGTCCTGATCTCAATTCTCCAGATGGCGGGTGTGTATGTTTTTGTTCTGGCCCTTCTTGGGGCTCTCGTTATGATGGCAGGGGTTGTGATCGCCTGTATCAAATTCATTATGCTCTTCCAGAGAGACGCTTTTGTCGTGGTGTTCTGCGTGTTTATTTTCCTGGGGCTTCTGCTGTCTTTATTCTGGACGTGGGCAAGCCTGATAAGCGGCGCTGGGCTGGGCGCCCTGCTGATTTATTTTTACGTCCACAATATCACCTACTAGACAGCTTCTCTCATTCAGGATATTTCCTTGTTTACCGCAGCTACACCGTGTGGCCGCGGTAAAACGGCATGTGCGGGCGCAAAAAACCGGTAGTTCCCGGATGCGGAACGCAGCTCCAAAAATATACGGTTTTATCCAGGAGAATCCCTGGTTTAGGTCAAACAGGAAGGATTGTATATTCCGCAAAAACGTCAGCGAAAAAAGTCTCTAACCGACCGAAATCGTTGAAAATCCATGCCGTTTATAGTATAATAGTTTATAATTGTACCATTGCGGAGAAAGGGGGGTGGAATGGGACGTATGGTAATAATAAAGAAAAGCTTCACAAATCCAAAATCCATTTATGCGATTCTGCTGCTTGGTATTTTTACTTTTCTATTTCTTGGCGCCGAGTACCTATATGTGAATATGATCTCGCTTACGGCAGGGGAAGAAAAAACGGTGATTGCGCAAAACTACGCGTTAGGAATAAGCGCTGTCGGTTTTTTGCTCTATCCGCTGTTTCATCGCTTTTTGAAAAGGCGGGTACAAATCGTTGGACTTTTTATCCTTGCACTAGCAGCGGCAGTATGCAATTTTTTGGTTCAAAAACATGTTTCTTATTCGTCCACTCTGCTCTCCGGAATGGCATTGTTCCTGTTTCTGGGGATATTGGGAAGCGCGGTCCACTACCTGTTTTTCAAACTGGCGAAGGATCGCACGCATCTGGCGCGTATGGTTGGTATCTCCTATGCCCTTGGGATCTTCCTGCAGTTTCTAAATAACAATCTTGTGGATCTAGAAACTGCGGAAGCCTTGATACTTTCACTCTTTGCCCTTGTAGCGTTAGCGCTGTTACTGAAGGCAGAAAGGCTTTGCCGCCAGGAAAATGCAGAAGCGGAAGAACCCCAGTCCCCCGCCATAGAGGCCATAGAGGAGGATGGGAAGGGAACCCGAAAGAAGATCGCCGCCGGCGGATTCCTTGCACTGCTTGTAATCCTGATGGCATGTATCTTCAGCACGCTGGACAACGCGGTCACCATGCATCATGCAGCAGGCACTGACATCGGGCAATGGCCGCGGCTTTTGCTGGCGGTAAGCGGCCTTTCTGCCGGCTTTCTTTTTGATATCCGAAAGCGGAAATTTATGACCATGATGATGTACTGCGTCATGCTGATGTCCGTCATCTGTGTGGTAGTACTCAAGCTGGGCGGCCCGTTTTTGATCGGCCTGATCGTATTTTATCTTTCGGCTGGATTTTTTGTGGTATTCTTCACCACCAGCTTTCTGGATTTTGCCCGCCATATGCCCACGCCAGCGCTGTGGGCCGGTATGGGGCGCGCCATGAATAACGTGAGCGCCGCTTTGCTTGCCAACGCCTCTGTAGCGCTGCTTGTTTCTGACAGCAATGGCATGGCGTCCATCATTCTGGCACTGGTCCTGTTTGTGGCCGTCAGCGTAGTCATCTATCTTTATACTGCCTGGATGCCGGTTTCATCCGGCGCCCCCAAGGATATCCCGGCAGACCTGGACCCTCAGGAAGCGTTCCGTCTTTTGTCGGAGCTGTTTATCCTTACGCCCAAGGAAACCGAAGTATTTGACAAGCTGGTCAATTCAGAGGAAAGTATTCAGGAGATCGCAGATGGACTGTATCTATCCCGGCGAACCTGTCAGCGGCATATCGCAGCGATCTATGAGAAAGCGGGTGTAAAATCACGCATGGGATTGTACCAGCTCTACATAGAAAAACAGCGCAGGCCATGACAGCCAGAAAGGGGTTCGGATGAAGAGGATTAAAATTGCTGTTTTGCTGGTATTATTGTGCGTACTGGCGGGGTGTTCCCCAAAAGACACATCGCTTCGGGCCTATTGTACCGAAAGCCAGCAGGAATTTCTGGATCAGTCGCTGGAAGAGCTGCCGGTCGCGCTTACCTATCGTCACAACGATAACATCCTGGGACGCTACGAAACGACGGATGAAGAAATCATCTCCGAAATCCTGCAGGCATTACGGGAAACGACCATTGTATCCAAAGCTTTCAGCGGCTCTACAGACAGCCGGATCCTGGAGTTTGAGACAGCGGATGGGGATACCTGCCTCTTCTGGTTTGATGAAAACCGGTTCCATGGCGCCGGCGGAACATCCTATGTGCTTTCCGGCGACGAGGAGATCTGGGATCTGGCGCGGAAAATTCAGGAAACATATCCGGAATACAGGGAAGCGATGGAGTAAAAAGGCAGATCGAAAAAGCCGGGTGTTCCTTGCTTGTATGCAGCTAAGGCCGCGTAAGCAGGGAACGCCCGGTTTATTTATATTCGTTTTTCAAACGAGAGGGAGCCTCGGGTTTGGCTTCATTTGTTCGCTTTCCCCTTCCACACAAAACTCAACCCTCTATTTCAGAAATTTCCGGATTTTTTTCAGAGCTGCCGCTATGGACTTCTGTACCGCCTGATAGCTGCACCCTTCCCGCACCGCAATCTCCTCATAGGTAAGCCCGTCAAAGAAATACATCTGCAGCCTTCTTTTCTGGACTTCCGGCAGCTGGTTGACGCCCTCCCGGAGCGCCTGCGTCTGCATGGATTCATAGACGGCGTCCTCCACCGGGGCCGGCTCCTGTGCCGAACGACGGCTCAGCAGCTCTTCGTTCAGCTCGGTCCAGTCAAGGTGCCTCTCCTGCTCGTTAAGGAAGGAGAGATCGTCCAACTCAAACCGGTCAAACACGGCATAGAGCTTCACATCCAGTTCCAGCCTGTGTGGTACGCCCTGGCCGTCCCTGAAAGATAGATAACATTTCCCGTCGATCATCGACAGGGTATAGGGGTTATACTTGTCCTTTCTTCTCTTTGGATGCCTGTCATCCATCTCTTTGTCCTCCAATCAATCGTTTTTGAGTGAATCAAAACGATTGACCGGTGGACTTCGGCAATGAAATCCGCCATGATACGCAAAAGCGCCCACAGCAAGATTGCTGTAGGCGCAAAGCGGCACTATGGGGCGGTTTGAATCGCAGCGGTTCGGTGGGGTGGCATAAAATGGCCGCAAAAATCCTGTAAGGTCTGATCGTAAGCCTGATAAGAAAAAACGCCGCCCTCCCGGTCGGAAGGCGGCTTGCGTTGTATGGTTCGCATACATGGACAGCCACCCGCCTGCGCTGTATTTCCGGCGTTTTTAACCTACGGAAATCTATACTAACAGGCGGGCGTCTCAGCTCGTGACTCGTCTGCGACTCATCTGCAACATATTTTTGGCCTCATCCGCGTCTCATTTCAGGCTCACCTCCGGCTGTCAGATAATCATATTCGGACATGTTTGTTTTATCCTCTGGATATGCGCCTCCGTGAGATGCCGCTTGATTCCTGTATAAAAGGCATTTGCAGTTCCTGCTCCCGATTGCTGGTAGAGCAGTATGGTCAAGTGCATATTCAGGCTACTGTTAAACGGGTCAAAGGCCAGTGCGGCTTTGGCCGCCTTGTGCGCATAGACATACTCGCCACACTCGGTCTGGCGTTCTATATACCGGCCGGCGAGCCGGAAATACAGGCCCTGATAGTATGTAATACTCGGGATAAAATAAATATTATCGGACAACCGTGGCAGAAGATTCCCGGAATACAGTCCGACGGCAGCTTCATACAGCCGATACCGCTTTTTCGGATTGTTCTCCATCTCGATACTGTCACATAGTTCTTCGAATAACCCCACATCTGTCACTATTCCCTGGACGGCGGAACAAACTGGTTCGATGCCACCGAGGCTACTTTCCCCACCGAGGGCATCACGGTGACCCTGCCCTATCCCAGCGGCACTGACAAGAATAACTATGACTACCGAGTGGTTCACATGTTCACCGTGACTTCCACCCGCCTGGGCACCACCGCTGGTAATACCGAGACCCCTGCCGTCACCAAAACCGACAGCGGCCTGCAGGTCACTCTGAAGGGGCTTTCCCCCGTGGTCATCGGCTGGGATAAGATCGAAACGCCGTCCTCCGGTGGTTCCACCGCCCCTGCGGCCACGGCCACCCCGGCGCCCTCGGACAATATCACCTATTACACCTGCCCGTCCTGCGGCTATCATAACTGGACCGCCACCGAGGCAGGCTACCGCTGTGACCACTGCGGCTATGTGGAATCCACCAAGCAGCTGTCCGGCTACGGCAACGTGAAGGGCACCTACACCCCCGGCAGCGGCGCAACGTCCACCGCTGCGTCCACCGTTCCGCAGACCGGCGACGAGAGCAACCCCGTCCTGTGGACGGTACTGCTCCTGGTCAGCGGTCTGGCCCTGGGCGGCCTTGCGATTGCCAAGCGCAAGAAGCAGCAGTAATATACAGTAAATAACGGGAAACCGCCACCACACGGTAGGTGTGATGGCGGTTTCTTGTTTCTTGTCTTATTTTCAGTTTGGTACAAGGAGGTGGTTCCATGAAAACTCTGCGGCGCATAGCCATCCTTTTCTTTGGCGTTGTCTTTGCAATCAGCTTGTTTATGCTGGCCCGTATTCTGGTGCAGGGCAGGCAGGAGCAGGCTGCTTTTGATCGGCTCTCAGCCGCCCTGGAGCAGCCGGAAAGCGCCGACGGCCAGAACCCCGAGCAATCCCCTTATGAAGCGCTGAAAGAGCAAAACCCGGACTTTTTCGGGTGGATTTCCATAGAGGGAACCAACATCGACTACCCGGTCATGTTTACACCCGATGCCCCGGAACATTATCTGCGCCGTGCCTTCGACGGCAGCAGCTCTCAAAGCGGCGTGCCCTTTCTCTCTGCCGATTGTTTTGCAGGAGGCGGCAACTGGCTCATCTATGGCCACAACATGAAGAACGGCTCCATGTTTGCGGATCTGCTCAACTACGCCAGGAAAGATTTCTGGCAGGCGCATCCCCTGATTCAGTTTGATACACTGGAAGAAGAAGGCACCTATGAAGTGTTCGCTGCCTTCTACGTCCGGGTGTACACAGAGGGAGAAAGCGGCTTTGCGTACTATGAATACACCGACATAAGCCAGCAGGCTGATTTTGAGGAATATCTGGCACAGGTTTCCGGGGCCGCCCTGTATGATACTGGGGTGGAAGCCCAATACGGTGACCAGCTGATCACTCTGTCCACCTGCACAAACCGCTCTCAGGATGAGCGGTTTGTGTTGGTTGGCAGACAAATCCAGCATCAAGACAGCTGATGGCGAATCACACAGAGAACTTGACATTGTTTTCCATATTTTTCCATAACTCGACAAGTTTTGCAAACAATATATAGTATGATATAGTTATAATATAACACTATATATAGTTTCGTGGATCAAATTGAACATGACTTGACGAGGAAGGAAGGGGAAGAATGGTTAAGGCAAGTAGCACAGCAACTTGTTCCTCTATGCCCCTGGTTTGCCGATAAACCTGTTTCCCAAATCACCAAGGCCGATTACAAAAGGCTCATGGAGGAAATTGATAACGATGGCATCAGGGTACATGAAAAGGCATTTCTCCTTCCTGAAGCAAGGAAATACAAAACAAAGTCCTTTAACAAATTGGCTGTCGGCCATGACATAACCGCCTACACAATGGCAGAAGCCTTCCGTGGTAAACATGTTTCAAGACACTCAGCAGAAGAAATTTCCAAAGCGCTGGGTGTTCAGTTGGAACAGGCTTTCCGTATTGAAGGTACTGAAACGACATTGACCCGCAAAACCCTTCGAGAGTATGCTCTGTTTGCACGTCAGGTTTTACAGTTTGCCAGTGATCAATACGGTACGGTACAACCGGCGTTTACCCTTCCGGCACGGGGAACACGTCCCCGCTTTGTGGACTGTCTGCATGAGGATGAAGTAAAACGGTTACTGAACTATCTTCCCAATTGCAGTATGCTTGAGCAGACAATCGTACAAGCACTCCTCAATACCGGAATGCGACGTGGTGAGTTGGCGGGCCTTACATGGGAAGATATAAACTTCAAGCAGTGTACGGTTCATGTGTATAAATCTCTTCTGGTTTTCGATGAGTTTGGATACCAACTGACCACAACCAAAGAATCCAACGACCGGTACATAGACGTAGCACCTGAATTTATGACCTTTATGAAAAGGTGCTATGAATTATGGAAATGTCAGCGCAAGATGATGGGAGCCAGCTGGCAAAACTCTATCGAAAAGAAACGCTGTAAATACCCTGATTCCCTCCGAGCGCTGGCGGGCAACAATTTTGTGATCTGCGATGATCATGGTTGGCCGCTCAATCCGGACAGTTATGCTTGCATCGTCAAAAGAATCGGAGACAAAGCCGGTATCCGGCATCTCCATCCCCACATGTTCCGACACACTTTCGTCAGCATTCTGATGTCCAACCCTGACATTGGTGTTGCCACAGTAGCTGCTGAAGCAGGCCATGCCCAACCCAGTACAACCCTGATGATCTACACTCAGCAGTACAAAAAACGCCAAGAATCAATTCGCAGCCAGCTCAGCCGTGAATTGTACGGAGCATAAAAGAAGAACGTGCCTCGTCGTTAAAAAATGACGTAGGCACGTTCTTTTTGGTGGGCCAGGCAGGGTTCGAACCCGCGACCAAGCGGTTATGAGCCGCCAGCTCTGACCAGCTGAGCTACTGGCCCGTAAGATATACTATTGAACTCCTAAAACACCATCTCGTAGCCAATCCGTAGCCAAAACGGTGTTTTTAGAAGGTATCGCAAAATAAAATGACGATATATCGTGATTTCAAAAAGATATTTTGGTTAAACTAACAGGTTATGAGCCGCCAGCTCTGACCAACTGAGCTAATGGCCCGCATCAGTCGTACACAATAGTATACCACAATTTGATCCCATTGCCAAGTCCCCCGGCATTTTTTGGCCTGTCCCCACATACCTTGTGCCAAAGGGGGATGAACCTATGGGTCGTTTGGGTTGGGCGCTGGCAGCGGTGCTGCTGCTTCTCACGGTGGCCACGGCGCCGCTGCTGCTGCCGCAGCACCTTTCGCCGGACACGCCGTCCGCCACTGCCGCCCCCACGCCCGCTGCCACCGCTGTGCCGGAACGTACTGCGCCCTACCGCGCGGTCTGGGTCAGCTATCTGGAATGGCAGCAGGTGGATTTCTCCGGCGCCGACGCCTTCTCCCGGGACATCGCCGCCATGCTGGACAACATCGCTTCGGTGGGGGCCACCGTGGTGCTGGCCCAGGTGCGGCCCTTCGGGGATGCCCTCTATCCCAGCGACTACTTCCCTTTCAGCCACCTCTGCACCGGCATCCAAGGCCGGGACCCCGGCTTCGACCCCCTGGCCCTGCTGGTGGAAGCCGCCCATGCCAGCGGCCTGGAACTGGAAGCCTGGGTCAACCCCTACCGCCTCCAGGCGGGGGGCGTGCCCGCTCTCTGCGATCAAAGCCCCGCCGTCACCCATCCCGACTGGGTCAAAAAGACCGAGACAGGCAGCTACCTTGACCCCGCCAACCCCGACGTGCGGCAGTACATCGCCGACGGGGTGGAGGAACTCTGCCGGAACTACGCCCTGGACGGCATCCACTTCGACGACTATTTCTACCCCACCACCTCGGCAACCTTCGACGCGGCGGAGTACGCCGCCGCCCAGACCGGCCTTTCCCTGGCGGACTGGCGGCGGGACAACGTCAACGCCCTCATGAGCCTCTGCCACGGCGTCACCGCCCGGTACGGCGTGCGGCTGGGAGTGGCGCCCCTGGGGGACCCGGAACTCTGCTATGACGGCCAATACAGCGATGCCGCCCGGTGGCTGGCACAGGGCGGCTATGTGGATTATCTCATGCCCCAGCTCTACTGGGGTCTGACCTATGAACAGAACGGCGACACCGCCCACAGCCTGGACACCCTGGCCGCCCGGTGGGCGGACCTGCCCCGGGCAGAGGGGGTGGCCCTCTATGTGGGACTGGGGGCCTACCGCATCGGCGACGGGGACGGCTCCACCGCCGGCGCCGCCGAATGGCAGAGCGGTCACGCCCTGGCCGACCAGCTGGACGCCCTGGAAACCCTGGGCATCGGCGGGGCAGGGCTCTACCGGTACGCCTCCCTCTGGGCCAACAGCGACTGGCCCGACCTGGCCGACGCCGAGCGTCAGGCCCTGGCGGCGCGGTGGGTCACAGCAGCCCCCGGGTATTGAGGCGGTAGCCTACCTTGAA
Organism: Subdoligranulum variabile; assembly: GCF_025152575.1. Classification (NCBI taxonomy): domain Bacteria; kingdom Bacillati; phylum Bacillota; class Clostridia; order Eubacteriales; family Oscillospiraceae; genus Subdoligranulum; species Subdoligranulum variabile. Next base: position 1,534,006 of record NZ_CP102293.1, read on the forward strand.
CACCGTCTGGATCTCCTGCTCCAGGCCCAGCTTGCGCCGCACCCGGTTGATGTGCACATCCACCGTGCGGCTCTCCCCGATGTAATCGTAGCCCCAGGCGTCGGTGAGCAGCTGGCTGCGGGTCAGGGCAATGTTGCGGTTGCGTACCAGCGTTTCCAGCAGGGCATACTCCCGGGGGGTCAGGGCTACCTCCTCCTCCTGCCGGAACACCCGGTGGGCCCGCAGATCAATGAACAGGTCCTTGAACCGGAACTCCGTCAGCTTGCGGCTTGCCCGCCGCAGCAGCGGATAGGTTCTGGGTTTTGATTCCGTAACAAAGGTCTCCTGCAAGGCAATGGCGTTGGACACGGGACAGCCCTCCTTCTGATATTCTTTCTCTGTCTATATACTATAACGACAGATGTTGCCGACTTGTTACAAATATTGCCAATGTTTACACAAAATTAAAAATAATGTCTGATTTTTGCGAAAAAGATTTGGTTTTCCACCGCCCGGGAGGGTTTTCCCCGGGCGGTTTTTTTGCAGGCTGTGAAGAACGGTGGAAACTTTTCACCCCGATTTTGGCGGACCTCCGTCGATTTCGGAAAGATTCCCCAGTTTTCCACCCGGTTTTCCACAGTTTCAACCGAGTTTTCCACCATTCCACCGTGGATAACTCTGTGGAAAGTGTGGAAAACCCCGGGGAAATCCAGAAAAACCCGATTCCTGCGCGGATTTTTCCATTCGTTCAAAGTCCATTCACATGCGGTTCATGATTTCGGCGCATGCTATACCTTGTAAGGAGTGAATGACCTATGAAAGAAACGACACCCCCCAAAGATCCCAAGAAAAAACTTTGGATCGGGTATGCCATTGTACTGGTGCTGCTGCTGCTCAGCAACATCTTCCTCTTCCCGGCCATGATGCAGGCCGGGGTCAAAAGCGTCAACTACAGCGACTTCCTCCAGATGCTGGAGGACAAGGAGCTGACCACCGTCCAGCTGGAAGACCAGCAGATCTACTTTGTGGACAAGAACGACCAGTCCTACAAGACCAACGCCATCGCCCAGGACGGCGACCTGGTGAACCGTCTGGAGGATGCGGGCGTGGAGTTCGGCACCGTCTACCAGAACCCCACCATCTGGGATTCCCTGCTGAATCTGGTGCTCAGCTGCCTGCCCTTTATCGTGCTGTTCTGGCTGGCCAACCGGATGCTCACCAAGCGGATGCAGAACATGGGCGGCGCCAACTCCATGTTCTTCGGCGGCAAGTCGGGGGCCAAGCAGTATGTGGTGGACGACAAGACCGGCATCAAGTTCCAGGACGTGGCCGGCGAGGACGAAGCCAAGGAAAGTCTGCAGGAGATCGTGGATTTCCTGCACAACCCCAAGAAATACGAGGACATCGGCGCCAAGATGCCCAAGGGCGTGCTGCTGGTAGGCCCTCCGGGTACCGGCAAGACGCTGCTGGCCCGGGCCGTGGCCGGTGAGGCGGGCGTGCCCTTCTTCTCCATCGCGGGCAGCGAGTTCGTGGAGATGTTCGTGGGCATGGGTGCCTCCAAGGTGCGTGACCTCTTCAAGCAGGCCGCCGAGAAGGCCCCCTGCATCGTCTTCATCGACGAGATCGATACCATCGGCAAGAAGCGGGACGGCGCCGGTTCCATCGGCGGCAACGACGAGCGGGAACAGACGCTGAACCAGCTGCTCACCGAGATGGACGGCTTCGACGCCACCAAGGGCGTGGTGATCCTGGCCGCCACCAACCGTCCCGAGTCCCTGGACCCGGCCCTGACCCGTCCCGGCCGGTTTGACCGCCGCGTGCCGGTGGAGCTCCCCGACCTGAAAGGCCGGGAGAGCATCCTGCGCCTCCACGCCAAGAAGGTCAAACTGGGCCCCGACTGCGACTTTGCCATCGTGGCCCGGATGACCCCCGGTGCCTCCGGCGCCGAGCTGGCCAACATCATCAACGAGGCGGCCCTCTGCGCCGTGCGCCACCGCCGCAAGGCTGTGACCCAGTTCGACCTCCAGGAGGCCGTGGACACCATCCTGGCGGGCGCCCAGAAGAAAAACAAGATTTTGAACGACAAGGAAAAGTGCATCGTCGCCTATCACGAGGTGGGCCACGCCCTGGTGGCGGCCCTCCAGACCCACAGCGCCCCCGTGCAGAAGATCACCATCGTGCCCCGTACCTCGGGCGCCCTGGGCTTCACCATGCAGGTGGATGAGGGCGACCATACCCTCATGACCCGCGAGGAGATCCTCAACAAGATCGCCACCCTCACCGGCGGCCGGGCGGCGGAGGAGCTGATCTTCCACTCCATCACCACCGGCGCCTCCAACGACATCGAGCAGGCCACCAAGCTGGCCCGGGCGGCGGTCACCCGCTACGGCATGACCGACGACTTCGACATGGTGGCCCTGGAGACGGTGAACAACGCCTACCTGGGCGGCGACGCCAGCCTGGCCTGCAGCCAGCAGACCGCCGCGGCGGTGGACGCCAAGGTGGTGGAGCTGGTCAAGGAAGCCCACCGCAAGGCCCTGGATCTGCTGGCCGACAACAAGCGCAAACTGGATGAAATCGCTCAATATTTGTATGAAAAAGAAACCATCTCCGGCGAGGAATTCATGCGGATTTTGAACGCTCAGCCGCAATTACCGGCCCCCAATCCGACAGATTCCACAAAAGAAAGCCAGTAATTTTGTGCTTTTATACCCTTGCAACCCCTTGACGAATGGGGTGCCGCCCTGTATCATAAAAGAAAACTTCCCAGTGAGAGGGGGAACACAGAGTGACGTTCGAGGAACTGCAGGAGCTTTTGGCCGAACAGTTCAGCTGTGACACAGCGGAACTGAAGCGCGGCGTAGCGCTCAGCGACCTGGGCGCCGACCATGAGGACATGGTGGAACTGGCCTGGGGACTGGGCGAGGCGCTGGGCGTCGAGATCGACGAGAGCGAGCTGAACGTGGATATGACGGTCGGCGAACTGTGGCGCTTTGCCGTTGACCTGGCTGAAAACGCCGAGATGTAAAAACAAAGCGGCCCGCCCCCTACAGGGCGGGCCTTTTTGCTGTGTACAGGAAGGATAAGGGTATGGCACAACGGAAAAAACGGTATCTGCTGGCGCTGGTGCTGCTGCTGGCCGCGGGACTGGCCCTGATGCTGGTCTACGCTTCCCGCAAGCAGGGCTACCATGTGGACGAGCTGTATACCTACGAGCTGACCAACTATCCCGGGGGATTCTACGCCCTTCAGGACGGCTACCTGGATACCTGGCAGGAGGGCAGCCTCTTTGCAAGCGCCCTCCACCCGGACCACGCCTTTGACTACGCCATCCCCTGGAACAACCAGAAGATCGACGTCCATCCGCCGCTCTACTACTGTGTGGTCTACACCTTCGAGTGTCTCTTCCCCGGCCTGCCGCTGCCCTGGGCGGGCCTTCTGCCCAACTTCCTCTGCATCCTGGGGGCGACCTTCGCCCTCTACTGGGCCGCCCGCCGCATGACCGGCCGGTTCTGGGTGTCCTGGGTGGCGGCAGCGGTCTTTCTGCTCAACGTGGGAACCCAGGGCATGGCGGTCTTTACCCGGATGTACGCCCTCCTCATGCTGGAAACGGTGCTGCTGGTGCTGGCCCATCTGACCCTCTACCGCCAACTGCTGGCCCGGCAGACCCCCCGCTGGGTCTTCCTGGGACTGGCCGCCGCCACCTTCGCCGGGGCGCTGACCCAGTATTTCTTCCTGGTGTTCTGCTTCTTCTTCTGCGGGCTGTTTGGCCTGTGGCTGCTCTGCACCCGCCGCTGGAAGACCGCCGCCTGCTATGTGGTGGCTGAATTCGGCGGCCTGGGGCTGGCCTATCTCGCATTCCCCACCATGAAACAGCACATCTTCTCGGGCTCCCGCGGCCAGCAGGCCCTGGGCAGCTTCTTTGACCTGAGCACCCTCTCGGACTGGGCTGCCAGCGTGGGCCGGGTGCTCAACCTGCTGGGCGCCCAGTTCGGCGGCGCCGTACTCTGGGCGCTGCTGGTGCTGCTGGCGGCGGCGCTCCTCTGGAAAGCGGGCTGCCGTCCCCGGGGCATGGGGCTTTTCGCCTGTATGCTGGCGGCGGCGGGGCTGTTCTACATCATCGCCATCGACAAGGCCGCCCCCTTTGAGGCCGACCGCTACTATGTGCTGCTCTACGGGCCGCTGATCCTGGCCGCCGCCCTGGTGCTGGCCCGGCTGGCGCGGCTCTATCCCAGGTGGGAGCCGCTGATGGCCCTGGTGGTGCTGGTGCCGGTGCTGGCAGCCCATCTGACGGTGGGCAACGATTACCTCTACACCCAGTACGCCGGCCGCGCCCCCGCCCTGGCGGACACCGCTTCCCTGCCCGCCGTGGTGCTGAACAAGGCGGGCTACGATGTGGCCCCCGACCTGTTCCTGCCGGAGTTCGCCCAGCGGGAGGCCGTCTACCAGGCCCACTGCGGCGACGAGGCGGAAAGCCTGGCCGATGCGGTGGCGAGCCGGGATCTTTCGGGCGGGTTTGTGCTCTACGGGTACATCTACGACGCCGGTGAGCTGCTGGATCTGGCGGAAAGCGTGCTGGACATCCGGTCGGCCACCCTCCTCACCGACGTGGCCCGCTGCCCGGTGTATTATATTACCCTGGCGGAATGAGAAACCTACTTTCTTTGCCCCTACTTTCTTTGCCCCTACTTTCTTTGCAAAGAAAGTAGGCAAAGAAACTCCAAATATTTGCCCGTGGATCACGCGCTGCGGCAAAAGGGCGGCTCGCCCTTACGCCGCGGCACAGAGAAAGCAGGCAAAGAAACTCCAACTATTTAGCCCGTGATATTCTTGTATCTGAAATAACGGTAGGGCGGGGTCTTGACCCCGCCGGAAAAGCAACGGCAATCGCCCATTCCCACGGCGGGGATGAATCCCCGCCCTACAACCAAAATACAGGTTTGTTTTTATACAAAAAAGGCATGGTCGTATGACCATGCCTTTTTGGTTAAAATTTCTTTGGTCCTTTCTTTATAAAGAAAGGACGGTTATCCTCTGGTGCCTACAATGCTGGAATCGGTGCTCCAGCCCTGGAGGTCGGTGGGGGTCAGGCTGGACATCCAGTTCTCGTGTTCAGCGTCCCACTGATCCCAGGCCTCCTGGCTGCGGATGGCCGTGCCCGTCAGGTAGCTGTCGTCCCAGGGATTGGCCGGGTCCGGGTCGGTGGGATCCCAGCCCCGTTTGCTCTCGTCCTTGGGGTCGGTGTAGATCGTCCCCGGCTTGCCCATGGGCCCCGGGTTCTCGGCGTCGTCGTAGATCACCACCGGCGTGCCGATGGGACAGTTGTCATAGATCCACTTCACGTCCACCACCGCCAGCCGGATGCAGCCCAGGCTGGCCAGCGTGCCCAGCTCGTTGAACTCGTCGTACTCCACGTCGTCCTTGTGCTGGCTGTAATAGGGCACGCTGTGGAACAGATACCCCCCGTAGATCCGGGTGGCGTACTGCCCGTAGCTGGGACCCATCAGCAGCCGCCAGTCGTAGTTCACCGGCGTGGTCCAGTACCCCGTGGGCGTGTCCTCCCCGCCGCTGCACACCATCGCCATGAACGGCACCGTGTACCGGTTCTCCTCATCCGCCGTGTACACCGTCACCGTGCTGGCCGCACGGTTCACCGCCAGCAGATAGGGGAACCCCTCCTGGGCGTCCAGCGTCATGCCGTCGTCGGCAAACTGCGCCGCCAGGGATTCCATCAGCGTCCTGCCCGCCTCGTCCCAGGTGGTGGGATCGGTGACCTTGGGCGCGTCCTTGGTGGCGTTGGTGGAGGCCGTTGCCATCACCAGCGCACTCTCCGGCGTTTCGGTGGGCGCCGGCGTCGGCGTCGCCGTTGCCGCCGGCGTGGCCGTGGGTTCCGGTTCCTTCGCCTTGCGGGAACAGCCCGCCAACATCGTCACGGCCAGTATCAACGGCAAAATTCGGCGTAGTATCGTCATAGTGTCCATCCTTTTCTTTTTGTTCCTTCTTTGCAAAGAAGGAACCGAAGAAACTCTAACAAAATAACCCGTGAGCGGGCGGCACCCGGAAGGCGTCGGCCGCCCGGTGCAGAAATACCCGGTTTGGGTTACACCTCTACCCCGTACACCTCGTGCACGAACTTCTCCAGCGCGGCAAAGCTGCGGCGCACCTTCTCGGTCCCGATGCAGTAGGCCATCCGGAAATACCCCGGGCACCCGAAGGTATCCCCCGGTACCAGCGCCAGGTCGTAGGCCATCGCCTTGCGGCAGAAGGCGTTGGCGTCCTCCTCCAGCGCTTTCGGGAAGATGTAGAAGGTGCCGTCCGGTTTGCTCACCGTGAAGCCCAGTTTCTTCAGCTCGTCGTAGATCAGGTTCATGTTGGTCTCGTAGACCTGCAGGTCGCTGGTCAGGTCGATGCAGCGGCCCACCGCCCACTGGAACAGCCCCGACGGACAGTTGTGCCCCGTCCCCCGGGAGATCTGCCCGCACATGGGCACGATATAGTCGGCGTCCTCGGCGTGGGGGTTCACCGCCACATACCCGATGCGCTCCCCCGGTACGCTCAGACTCTTGGAGAAGGAGTAGCAGGTCAGGGTGTCGGCGTAGAACTTGGCGGGATACGGCACCTCCACCCCGCCGAAAGCGATCTCCCGGTAGGGTTCGTCCGAGATCAGGAAGATGTGGTGACCGTATTTTTTGCCGGTGGCGGTCAGGTAGTCGGCCAGCCGGGTCAGCGTCTCGGCGCTGTAGGCCACGCCGCTGGGATTGTTGGGCGAGTTGATGAGCACCGCGGCGGTGTTCTCGTCCACCAGACCGTCCAGGGCGTCAAAGTTGATCTGGAAATCCTCCACCCGGGGCGGCGCCACCCGCAGCGTCAGGCCGGCGCCCTCCACGTAGGGCTTGTATTCCGGGAAGAACGGCGCAAAGGTCACGATGTTCTGTCCCGATACCCCCACGCACCGGATGGCATGGGCCAGCGCCCCCGCCGCCCCCGACGTCATGAAGATGTGCCCCGCCGTGTAGTCCATCCCGAAACGGCGGTTCAGGCTTTCCGCTACCTGGGCGCGCACCTCCGGCAGCGTCAGCGTGGGGGTGTAGCCGTGCAGCGCCACCGGGTCGGTGTGTTCCAGCAGGTCCAGGCACGCTTCGGTGAACTGCGGCGGACACGGTACCGATGGATTGCCCAGCGAATAGTCAAACACATTCTCGTACCCGATCTCTTTGCCCCGGGCTGTGCTCCATTCGGAAATTTCCCGAATCACCGACTTCGCTCCCAGCATATCTTTGTAGTGCTGCGCAATCATAGTACCATGTCTCCTTTACAGATTTTGTTGAATTCCCTACTTTCTTTGCAAAGAAAGTAGACAAAGAAACTCCAACCATTTGCCCCGGAAATTTCTTACTCCCGATTACCCCAGAATGACCTTTTCCAGGTCGGCGGCGGTGGCGGCCAGGTATTCTGCCCCCGCTTCCTGCAGCTCCTCCCGGGTGCGGAAGCCCCACAGCACGCCGCAGCAGGGCAGCCCCGCGTTGTGGGCCGTGGCCACGTCCACGTTGCTGTCCCCCACATAGAGCACCTTGCCGGAGGCCGGGTCCACCCCCAGGTGCTCCATCAGCGCCCGGGTGCCTTCCGGCGCGGGCTTGGTGGGAACCCCCGGCCGCGCCCCCCGGATGACCTCGAACAGGCTGCGGTCAAAGTACCGCGCCACCACGTCCCCGGCAAACTCGTCGGCCTTGTTGGAGTACACCGCCATCCGGATGCCCTGCTCGTGCAGCCGGGCCAGCAGCTCCGGCATGCCCGGGTAGGGCGCCGTCTTGTCGAACATGTGCGCGCCGTACTGGGCGTCGAATTCTTTCAGCGTGGCGGCCAGCTGTTCGGGGCTGCGCGCCGATTCCGGGCTGAACCGCTCCACCAGTTTGGGGATGCCGTTGCCCACAAAATAACGATACTGCGATACTTCGTAGGTGGGCCAGCCGTGGGCCGCGCAGACCCGGTTGGCGGAATCCGCCAGGTCATCGATGGTGTTCAGCAGGGTGCCGTCCAGATCAAACAATACGGTAGTATACATTTTTCCCTTTCCCCTCTTTATCGTTACAGATACCTTTATTATAGTGGCATGCGACAAAAACAGCAAGACGATTTTGGCGCTTTTGCCAATCCGCACAGAAAATAGTTGTAAAATCTGCGAAAAAACAGTACCCTCCCCCGCCGGATTTATGGTATGATAGAAGCGCGAATCTATAAGGAGGCCTTGTCCCCATGGAAATTTTGTTTGATCTGCTCCGGTCCGTCGTCTACGGCGTCATCGAGGGCATCACCGAATGGCTGCCCATCTCCAGCACCGGTCATATGATCCTGGCTGAACAGGTACTGAAGTTCAGCTTTGACGAGGAATTCATGTCCATGTTCCGCGTCGTCATCCAGCTGGGCGCTATCCTGGCGGTGGTGGTCCTCTATTTCAAGAAGCTGTGGCCTTTCTGCGCCGACAACGGCCGGGATTCCGGTCTGGCCAAACATCTGCGCTGGCCGGTGGTCCGTCTCTGGCTCAAAATCATCGTGGCCTGTCTGCCCGCCGCCGTACTGGGCTTTTTGCTGGATGACTGGCTGGACGCCCATCTCTACAACAGCGTGGTGGTGGCCATCATGCTCATCGTCTACGGCGTGGCGTTCATCCTCATCGAGCGCCGTCCCCGGGTGCCTTCCACCACCAAGCTCAGCCGCATCACCTACAAGCAGGCCATTCTGGTGGGCGCCTGGCAGGTGCTGGCCATGATCCCCGGCACCTCCCGCAGCGGCGCCACCATCGTGGGCGGTCTGCTCTGCGGTATGAGCCGCCCCTGCGCGTCCCAGTTCACCTTCTTCCTGGCCATCCCCGTCATGGCCGGCGCTTCCGGCCTCAAGGTCGTCAAGTATGTGCTGGGCGGCAGCAGCTTCACCATGCCCGAGGTCCTGGCCCTCATCGTGGGCTGTGTGGTGGCCTTCCTGGTGTCCATGGCCGCCATCCGCTTCCTCATGAACTACGTCAAGAAACATACCTTCACCGCCTTCGGCTGGTACCGCATCGCCCTGGGCATCGTCGTCCTGGGCATCTGGATCGCTCAGACCGCCCTGGCTGCTTGATGTTCCTTCTTTGCAAAGAAGGAACCGAAGAAATTCCAAACAAAAATCCCGCTATGGAATCTCCATAGCGGGATTTTTAATTGGATTCCCCGGCACCGTCTTGCAGAAAAGGGGCAAACCCAGGGCAGGCAAACAGCCGGGCCTTCCCGCACCGCAGCCCGGCAGGAAAACGGAAAAAGGGGTGACCGTGTGCGGCCCTGCCATGCCCCCATAAGTCTTTGCCGGATGCATGGGATGCTCTGTGCTTTTCAGGAGGAAGTTCCGGAAGGATCCCAACAAAAATCCCCGCCCGGGGGAACCCGGACGGGGATTTTTATAGGAAATTCTTTTGGTACTTTTCTTATAAGAAAAGTACAGAGAATCTCATGCGCACAAGATTACTTGTACAGCTCGACCAGGCGGGTCAGGTGCTCGTAACGGGCATCGGCAGCTTCCTGGTTCTTGGCGAACAGTTCCTTCGCACGCTCGGGGAAGGCGCGGGCCAGACGGCTGTAACGGGTCTCGTTGTTCAGGAAGTCCTGATACTTGCTCATATCGCCGGCCTTGGAGGTCAGGGTGAAGGGGTTCTTGCCCTCGGCCTTGTTGGCGGGATTGAAGGTGAACAGGTTCCAGTAACCAGCCTCGACGGCCTTCTTCATCTCGTTCTGGCAGTTGGTCATGCCGCCCTTGACACCGTGCAGCTCGCAGGGAGCGTAGCCGATGATGATGGACGGGCCGGGATACGCCTCGGCCTCGGCAATGGCCTTGACAGCCTGGGCCATGTTGGCGCCCAGAGCGATCTGAGCAACGTAGATGTAGCCGTAGGTCATGCAGATCTCGGCCAGGCTCTTCTTGCTGATCTCCTTGCCGGCAGCAGCGAACTGGCAGACCTCACCGATGTTGGAGGCCTTGGAAGCCTGTCCGCCGGTGTTGGAGTACATCTCGGTGTCGAAGACCATGACGTTGACATCGTGGCCGGAAGCCAGGACGTGATCCAGGCCGCCGTAACCGATGTCGTATGCCCAGCCGTCGCCGCCGAAGATCCAGAAGCTCTTCTTGGCCAGGTACTGCTTGTCCTTCAGGATCTCCTGAGCCTCAGCGGAGCCGTCCGCCTCGAGAGCGGCGACCAGAGCCTTGGCGGGCGCATCGTTGGCCTTGGTGTTGGCCTTGGTCTCGATGAACTTGTCGATGACAGCATCCAGCTCGGCGCTCTTGCCCTTCATGGCGACAACCTTCTTGATCAGGTTCTCGCGGATGGTCTCGTAGCCGATCTGCATACCGAGGCCATGCTCGGCGTTGTCCTCGAACAGGGAGTTGATCCAGGCGGGACCATAGCCGGACTCCTTGTTGGTGGTGTACGGGCTGATGGAAGCGGTACCGCCCCAGATGGAGGAGCAGCCGGTGGCGTTGGAGATGAACATCTTCTCGCCGAACAGCTGGGTGATCAGGCGGGCGTAGGAAGTCTCGGCACAGCCAGCGCAGGAGCCGGAGAACTCAAGCAGCGGCTGGTTGAACTGAGAACCCTTGACGGAGATCTCGGAAACCACACCGGGGACGTTGTCCTTCTTGCGGATGTTCTCGACGCAGTAGTCGAAAGCAGCCTGCTGAGCGGACTGGCTCTCCTGGGGCTTCATCTCGATGGCCTTGGTCGGGCAGACCGTGACGCACTCGCCGCAGCCCATGCAGTCCAGAGGAGACACAGCGATGGTGAACTTGTACTCGCTGGCCTTGGGCTTGGTGTCGGCGCTCTTCAGGCTCTCGGGGGCCTTGGCCAGCTCGTCGGCGGTCAGGCAGAACGGACGGATGGTGGCATGAGAGCAGACGAAGGCACAGTTGTTGCACTGAATGCACTTGGAGGGATCCCATTCGGGCACCATGACGGCGGTGCCGCGCTTCTCGTAAGCGGAAGCGCCCAGTTCCCATTCGCCGTTGGGGTTATGGGCAAAGGCGGAAACCGGCAGGCTGTCGCCGTCCATACGGCTGATGGGCTCCATGACCTCGCGGATCATCTTGACCAGCGGAGCGGGTCCCTTCAGCTCGGCGGGAGCAGCATCGGGAGCGGGGTTGTGCCAGCTCTCGGGCACCTCGACCTTGTGGACAGCGTCCACACCGGCGTCGATGGCCTTCCAGTTCATCTCGACAACGGCGTCGCCCTTCTTGCCGTAGCTCTTCTTGGCGGCGGCCTTCATGTACTCGACGGCCTCGTCGATGGGCATGACGTCAGCCAGCTTGAAGAAGGCGGACTGCAGGATCGTGTTGGTGCGCTTGCCCATGCCGATCTCGATGGCCTTGTCGATGGCGTTGATGGTGTACAGCTGGATGTTGTTGTCGGCAATGTACTTCTTGTCGGCAGCGTTCAGGTGCTGATCCAGCTCCTCGTCCGTCCACTGGCAGTTGATCATGAAGACACCGCCGGGCTTGACGTCCTGCACCATCTTCATGCCCATGTGGATGTAGGCGGGGTTGTGGCAGGCCACGAAGTCGGCCTGGTTGATGTAGTAGGGGCTGCGGATGGGCTTGTCGCCGAAACGCAGATGGCTGATGGTCACACCGCCGGTCTTCTTGGAGTCGTACTGGAAGTACGCCTGGATGTACTTGTCGGTGTGGTCGCCGATGATCTTGGTGGAGTTCTTGTTGGCGCCGACGGTGCCGTCACCGCCCAGACCCCAGAACTTGCACTCCTTGGTGCCGGGGGCGGAGGTGATGGGCGCGGGCTTGACCTCAGGCAGGCTGAGGTTGGTCACATCGTCCACGATGCCGATGGTGAAGCGGCTCTTGGGGGCATCCTTGGCCAGCTCGGTGTACACAGCGAAGACGCTGGACGGCGGGGTGTCCTTGCTGCCCAGGCCGTAACGGCCGCCGGTCAGCACGATGTCGTTCAGGCCGGCCTCACGCAGAGTGGCGGCGACATCCAGGTAGAGGGGCTCGCCCAGAGAGCCGGGCTCCTTGGTGCGGTCGAGGACCGCGATCTTCTTGACGGTCTTGGGCAGGACCTTGAGCAGGGCCTCGGAGACCCAGGGACGGTACAGGCGCACGAGCACCAGGCCGACCTTCTCACCCTTGGCGGTCAGGTAGTCGATGACTTCCTCGGCCACGTCGCAGATGGAACCCATGGCGATGATGACGCGGTCAGCGTCCTCGGCGCCGTAGTAGTTGAACAGGTCGTAGTTGGTGCCGATCTTCTCGTTGATCTTGTCCATGTACTTCTTGACCACCGCGGGCAGGGCCTCGTAAGCGGGGTTGCAGGCCTCACGATGCTGGAAGAAGACGTCGCCGTTCTCATGGGAGCCGCGGGTCTTGGGATGCTCGGGGTTCAGCGCCTCGGCGCGGAACTTGGCAACGGCATCCATGTTGCACATTTCCTTCAGATCTTCGTAGTCCCACTTCTCGATCTTCTGGATCTCATGAGAAGTACGGAAACCGTCGAAGAAGTTCACGAAGGGAACACGGCCCTCGATGGCAGACAGGTGCGCCACGGGGGACAGGTCCATGACTTCCTGCGGGTTGGACTCGGCCAGCATGGCGAAGCCGGTCTGACGGGTGGCGTAAACGTCGCTGTGGTCACCGAAGATGTTCAGGGACTGGGTAGCAACGGTACGGGCACTGACGTCGAAGACGCAGGGGAGCTGCTCGGCTGCGATCTTGTACATGTTGGGGATCATCAGCAGCAGGCCCTGGGATGCGGTGAAGGTGGTGGTGATGGCACCGGTACCAAGAGAACCGTGCACAGCACCGGCAGCACCGGCCTCAGACTCCATCTCCACAACCTTGACCTGGTTGCCGAAGATGTTCTTCAGGCCGGCAGCGCTCCACTGGTCCACCGTATCAGCCATGGGGCTGGACGGAGTGATGGGGTAGATGGCAGCCACATCGGTGAACGCATAGGCTACGTGCGCCGCAGCGGTATTGCCGTCCATAGACTGTTTTGCTCTGGGCATTTTTCTTCCTCCATTTTCAAGAGTAGTTTTGCATTCTGCACGGGCTTTTGCCCCCGCACAGGCCCACGCCTGTCCCGCCCCATGCCTGTGTTTTGCCCCGGACATACGGCTGAATAGACGCTTTTGCATAGCTTTATTGTACCAAAAAACAACCTGATTCGTAAAGGGTTTTTGTTTAGAATGTTGCACAGATTTTCCGGGCGGATGTGTGCATTTTGACTATTTTTCCACAAACGTTTCAAATCATGAAATATGGCAGTCCGGATAATGTCACTTTGTGAAGAATTTCACGCACCGCAAAAATCACAGAATCTCCCGTACCGTCAGGGTTTGTCCCGCCACCGTGAACCGCACCTTGTGCCCCCCGAAATCCAGCGTGTACACCCGCTCCGGGTCGTGCTGGTAGGCCGGCCGGGGGTCGTTTTTCAGCACGCCCAGCAGCGCCGCCCGCTTTTCTTTGGGCAGTTTGTCCAAAAGGGCCTCGTCGCACTGCACGGCCAGGGCGTAGCCGGCGGTCTGTTCGGTGAAACCGCCCCGGGCGTCGGGGTGGGCGTCCACGTAGGGCAGGTAGGGTTTGATGTCATAGATGGGGGTGCCGTCCAGCAGGTCCGCCCCCTTCACCAGCAGGTCGCAGCCCTCGATGCCCGCCAGCTCCACGCAGGAAAGGCCCAGGGCGTTGGGCCGGTAGGGGCTGCGGGTGGCAAACACCCCCCGCCGTACGTTGCCGCCCAGCCGTGGCGGCCGCACGGTGGGCCGCCATTTCTTGCCCGCGGCGTATTCCTCCGCCACGGTGGAAAACTGCCAGATCAGCCACAGGTGGCTGTAACCCTCCAGCCCCGCCAGGGCGTTGGGGTCCCGGTAGTCCGGCTCAAAAACGATGCGGGCGGTGAGTTCCGGCACCAGGCCGCTCTGCCGCGGGATGCCGAATTTGTCGGAAAAGTCGGTGCGGATCCGGGCGATGGGGTGGATGGTGTAGGCGTCAGACATGGATGAAATCCCCCTTTTTGTATAAGTTAACCATAACAGAACGGCCAGATTTGTCAACCTTTTTTCTTGACCGGGGCAAAGAAAAGGGGGTATGCTATTTTTATAAGGAAACCAGAAAGGGGCGGACCACAGATGAAAGGAACGGGATGGGCGGCACTGCTGCTGGGGGCGGTCCTGCTCACGGGATGCAGCGGGCAGTCCACCCAGACCACGGCGGCGGGCACCCATGCCAATGCGGAGACCACCGCCCGGGAGGTCCTGACCGAGCTGTACAGCGCGGGGGCCCAGGATTCGGCGGATTTTGAGGAGGCCCTGGCCCGCAGTGCCACCGGCGAGAGCGCCCTGGACGATTATCTCATCGGCAGGGTGGGGGACAAGCTCAGCGACGAGGGCATGAACGCCGTGCTGGACAACCGGGTCCTGTCCCGGGTGTTCAACGCCTGGCCCTCCACCGAGGTGGCGGCCCAGGACATCGACCTGGACGAGCAGGACGGCACCGGCGACACCAACCGCCGGTACGCCTACACCGTCACCGCCGGCCCGGAAGGGGAGGACCCCCAGCAGTTTACCGGTGTCATCGCCCTGTCCCTCACCGACGGCGTCTGGCAGGTCACAGGCATAGAGTAGGATTGTGTTCCTTCTTTGCAAAGACCTACTTTCTTTGCAAAGAAAGTAGGCAAAGAAACTCCAAACATTTGCCCCGTGAAACCGCAGGTGCGGAACATTCCGCGGCCTGCCCATGCAGGGGAAGCAAGGCAAAGAAACTCCAAACAAACATGCATGGTCCCTGACCATGCATGTTTTTGTATACAAGAATACATTCCGTTGCCACGTGCCGGGAAAATCTCTTCCGGCCGCTCCCTCCCATTCCGGAAATTTGTTGCAAAATAACTTTTTTGAAAAAATCTGCAAAAGGCGGGGGTGGTGGTTCGTACTTATAATAGAGCCCCCGCCGCGGCGGGGGAGAACCCGGAAAATTTACATGAAGCGGCCTTTTCTTTCCCGTCGAAGTATGGTAGAATAAGGCCAATATCCGCTTGGAAAGGGGGCAGGTGTTTGGCACCCATCATCCGCACCGAAAAACTGCGCAAAGTCTACGCCGTGGGCAAGGAGCGCGTCGTGGCGCTCAACGACGTGGACCTGGCCATCGAAAAAGGGGAGTTCTGCTGTATCGTGGGCCAGTCGGGTTCCGGCAAGAGTACGCTGCTCAACATGCTGGCCGGGCTGGAAAAGCCCACCCGGGGCAAGGTGTTCATCGGCAAGCACGAGATCAGCGCCATGACCGAGACCGAGCTGGCCCGGTTCCGGCAGGCCCATCTGGGGTTCATCTTCCAGAGTTACAATCTGCTGCCCACCATGACGGCGGCGGAGAACGTGGCCCTGCCGCTGCTCTTCAAGGGGGTGGACAAAGCCACCCGCATGCGGCTGGCCCGCAAGGAACTGAAGAACATGGGCCTGCTGGGGCGGGCCAACCACCTGCCCACCGAGATGAGCGGCGGGCAGCAGCAGCGCGTGGGCATTGCCCGGGCCTTTGTGAGCAGTCCCAAGGTCATCTTTGCCGACGAGCCCACCGGCAACCTGGACTCCATGACCAGCAAACAGGTGCTTTACCGCATGCTGGAGATGTCCAAACACCAGAAGGTCACCTTCGTCATGGTCACCCACGAGCCGGAACTGGCCCAGTGTGCCGACCGCATCGTGACCATCCTGGACGGCAAGGTGCAGTCCAGCGTCGTGCAGGACGACGAAACCAAACAGAAATACCGCGATGAGCTCTTTGCCGATATGGACGGCAACCTGGACATCGGCGGCGCCGCCAGCAAGGAAACCCCCGCGGCGGCCCAATCCTGACAACAACAACTGGAGGTCTTACATTGAAACGGATCCTGTCCCTGATCGCCCTGCTGGCCCTGGTGGCTTCGCTGGGCATGCCGGTCCTGGCGGAGGACGCTGCCTCGGACAGCAGCAGCACCGGCACCACCCAGACACCTGATACCAACAACAACACCAACAACAATACCACCCCCGCCGCCTCGGACGGCGTCTATGTGGTGGGCTACACCGTCACCGACATTGCCGGCGGGGAGATCACCACCGTGGATGTGGGCGACCACGTGAACATCGTGCTCCAGGTGGTGGACCATTCCTCGGCCCGGTATGCCGTCAAGGCGGAGGAGATCTCCGCCCGGATCAACTCCTCGGTGTTCCAGTATACCGGCATCGGTGAGATCGGCCAGCTGTTCCAGAACAACGACGACCCCAACACCGACCGCCTGAACAAGGTGCGCAACGGTCAGGCCACCGACCAGGAAAAGGCCGACAACGCCTACTATAATTATTACAGCTATGTGCTGCTCTTCCGGGATGTGGTCTACAATGGCGGCGGCAACACCCTGCCCATCAACCTGACCTACCTGGATACCAGCAAGCCCATGCAGCAGTTCAGCGTCCAGATCGGCCAGTGCGTGGACAAGGACCAGACCACCTCCCCCAACCTGCTGGTGCGGTCCTCCAGCTACGGCGAGGGCACCGTCACCGCCGGTGAGGAGTTCGTCCTCTCCCTGGGCATCTACGCCACCGACGCCGGCGAGGACCTCAAAGACGTCATCGTCTCCCTGACCCTGCCCGAGAACGTGTCGCTGTCCAGCGGCAGCCTCTCCAACTACATGGGCACCCTGCCCGCCGGTACCACCCGTACCGTCACCTTCCCCATCCTGCCCGCCTCCGGATTCACCGGCACGGTGGCCAACATCACGGTGAACCTCACCGGCACCGGGTCCATCTCCGGCAAGGCCGTCACCGGCACCACCGCCATCTCGGTGCCCATCAGCCAGCCCGACCGCTTCGAGGTGGGCGAGATGAAAGCTCCCTCCTCCATCGTCCTGGGCGAGACCGCCAGTGTCTCCCTGAGCTACGTCAACAAGGGCAAGAACGCCGTCTCCAACCTGGAGGCCCGCCTCTCCGGCACCAACCTGGGCGCCGGCGGCTACCAGTACCTGGGCAACCTCAACGCCGGTACCGAGGGCAGCGTGGACTTTGACCTTTCCCCCGATTCCGCCGGTGCGGTCTCCGGCACCATCACCCTCAGCTATGAGGATGCCAGCGGCGAGACCCGCACCATCACCAAGGAATTCTCCACCACCGCCGAACAGGCGAGCTTCGACCCCTCCATGATGGACCCCTCCATGGAAGAACCCCAGCAGCCCACCGGTATGCCGGTCTGGGGCTGGGCGGTGATCGTGGTCTGCGGCGTGGTGGTCGTGGTGGTCATCGTGGTGGTGATCAAGCGCCGCAAGAAGAAGAAGGCGTTGGCTCTGGCCGCGCTGGAAGCCGAGGACAGCGATGAAGATCTCTGATGAGATCGTCCTGAGCGCCCGCAACCTTACCCGCCGCAAGGGCCGCACGGCCCTGACCCTCATCGGCGTGGTCATCGGCACCTGCATGGTGGTGCTGATGATCTCCCTGGGCATCGCCCAGAGCCAGGCCAACGACGAGATGCTGCAGAGCTGGGGCGACCTGACCCAGATCCAGGTCTACGGCGGCGGCAGATCCATGGGGGCCGACGGCAAGGTGCTCAAACTGGACGACAAGGCAATTGAAAGTTTCAAAAAACTGGACCATGTGGTGGCCTCCACGGCCTATGTGTCGGCGTATTCCCTTCAGGGCAGCGTCACGGCGGGCACCAACGACCGCTATGTGATGGACCTGAGCAACCTCACCGGTGTGGATCCCACGGCGCTGGAGCCCATGGGATTCAAGCTGGATTCGGGCCGCTGGCCCGATACCGGCCCCGCCAACAAGCGGGCCACCAAACTGCAGGTGCTGGTGGGCGATTACACCGGCTACAATTTCTACGATTCCCGCAAGAGCGAGTCCAGCCCCAACCGCTACCGCTGGCAGGGCATGACCGACTCCCAGGGCAATCAGGTGGAACCCTTTGTCAATGTGGACAAGGACAAGATGACCCTGACCATCAAGACGGGGGAGGGCTCCACCGAAAAGACCCAGACCTGGGAACTGGAAGTGGTGGGACACATCCAGCAGGACGCCAGCAAGGGCTGGTGGACCCAGAGCAACATCATCCTGCGCACCCAGGACCTGAAGATGATCGAGGACGCCTACTACAAGATGGCCAAGATCACCAACAACAATACCTCCTATGACCAGGTCTACGTGAAGGTGGACGACCTGAAAAACGTGGCCGATGTGGAAAAGGCCATCCATGACCTGGGCTTTGAAAACACCTATTCCATGAACCAGCAGCGGGAAGAGATGCAGAAACAGGTGGTGCGCAGCCAGATGATCTTCGGCGGTGTGGCCGCGGTCTCTCTGCTGGTGGCGGCCATCAACATCATCAACACCATGACCATGGCCATCTATGAGCGCACCCGCGAGATCGGCGTCATGAAGGTGCTGGGCTGCGAGCTGGGCAACATCCGCACCATGTTCCTCATGGAAAGCTCCTGCATCGGCTTTCTGGGCGGCGTCATCGGGGTGGCCATCAGCCTGCTGGTGAGTTTCATCCTCAACCATCTGTCGCTGATCCTGTCGGTGTTCGGCCAGAGCATCGACCTGTCGGGATTGCTGGGCGGCGGCATGTATATGGGCGGTATGTCCAGCACCATCTCGGTCATCCCGCCCTGGCTCATGCTGGCGGCTCTCGTATTCGCCACCCTGGTGGGCCTGGTCTCCGGTATCCTGCCCGCCAACAACGCCGTCAAAATCAGCGCCCTGGAAGCCATCCGTCACGACTGAAGGCGTGTTTGTGTTCCTTCTTTGCAAAGAAGGAACCGAAGAAATTCCAATCAAAAATGCCCCGGGGGGTCTTACCCCCCGGGGCATTTTTAGTTAGAGTTCTTTTGGTTCTTTTCTTGCAAGAAAAGAACATAGACACACCTCCGCTTGACAAAGGCGGGGGAATCCGTTTTAATGGAGGTACGACGAACCTGCGACCAAAGGAGGGGACCATGAACCGAAAAAAACAGCGCCATGCCATGCGCATCCTCTGGCTCTGCATCGCGGTGCTGGCGCTCTGTGCGGCGGCGGCGCTGGCGCTGCTGCTGCCGGTGCCCGCCGCCAAGACTGTCCAAATCCCCGGAGACCGGGGCGACATTCCCGCCACCGTGCAGATGCCGTCGGGGCTTTCCCGGGCAGGGGAGGTGCCGGTGGTGGTGCTCTGCCACGGCTTCACCGGCAACCGGGAGGGCGACGGTCATTTCGCTCCTCTGGCCGACGACCTGGCCCAGCGGGGCATTGCCACCGTGCGGCTGGACGTTGCGGGCTGCGGTGACAGTACCGAACCCTACACCGCCTACACCCTGGCCAACATGGCCGCCGATGTGAACGCCGCCATCACCTGGATGCAGCAGGAATACGGCGCCCACGGCCCGGTGGCCCTGGTAGGCCACAGCATGGGCGGGCGGCTGGCCAGCCTCTATCCTCAGATCAGCGCCCGGCAGGGCTACGCTCCCGTGTCGGCGCTGGTGCTCTGGAGCCCCGCCAACGGCACGGGATTGCAGGGCCTGGAATTTTTGAACATCGAGGATTTCAGCCAGGTGGAGGCCCTGGCCGCCGAGGCCAAGGCCAACGGCCAGGTGGGTACCAGATGGGGCGTGGAGATCAGCGCCGCCTTTGTGGAGGAGATGGAACAAAGCGATCCCAACGCCGCCCTGCGGGAAGCGGGATTGCCGGTACTGCTCACCTACAGCGGCCAGGATACCGTCCTGAGCGCCAATACCATCGCGGAAACCGAAGCCGCCGTGGCCAGCCTGCCGGGCAGTACCGTCCTCACCGAACCCTTTGCCCAGGGCAACCATAATTACCAGAACGAGGACGAAACAGTCAACGCACAGCTGGACGAAGACCTCCGCACCGCCACCGCCGATTTCCTGAGCGCTGCTTTGCGGTGAGGGGACTCTTGTTCTTTTCTTGCAAGAAAAGAACCAAAAGAACTCTAACTAAAAATGCCTGGGAGGGTAACACCCTCCCAGGCATTTTTGATTGGAATTTCTTCGGTTCCTTCTTTGCAAAGAAGGAACAAAAGCCCCGCCACAAAAGCATCGCCCCCGTCCGGTTGCGGCTCCGGGCGGGGGCTTGGGGTATCGGTTTGGTGTGAGGAGGAATCATGTTCCAGGGTTCCGGTTGCGGCTCCGTTACCCTGTGCCTATAAAGATACAGGATAACTGCTAAGAAACTATGATGCCGATATGAACATTTTGTAAAATCGGACAGATGTATCAAAAAAATCCCGGCCGCCGCAGCAGCCGGGACATTTTCAAGGCAACAGAGGGATCAGCCGAACATATTGATCAGGATACCGGCCGCCACAGCGGAACCGATAACACCCGCCACGTTGGGGCCCATGGCATGCATGAGCAGGTAGTTGCGGGGATTGTACTCCTGACCGACCTTCTGGCTGACACGGGCGGCCATAGGCACGGCGGAAACACCGGCAGAACCGATGAGGGGGTTGATCTTGCCGCCGGTCACAGCGCACATGACCTTGCCCAGCAGCACGCCGCCCGCGGTGCCCACACCGAAGGCCACCACGCCCAGGACGATGATTTCCACGGTCTGGAGATTCAGGAAGGTGGAGGCGTTGGTGGTGCAGCCGACGGAGAAGCCCAGGAAGATCGTGATGATGTTCATGAGTTCGTTGCCGGCGGTCTTGGTGATACGTTCCACCACGCCGGATTCCTTCATCAGGTTGCCCATCATCAGGCAGCCCACCAGGATGGCGGCGTCAGGCAGCGTCAGGGACACAATGATGGTAACGATGATGGGGAAGAGGATCTTTTCGGTCTTGGAGACCTGGCGCGGCGCCGTCATGATGACCTGACGTTCCTTCTCGGTGGTCAGGGCGCGCATGATGGGCGGCTGGATGACCGGGACCAGCGCCATGTAACAGTAGGCCGCCACCGCAATGGAACCCAGCAGATGAGGCGCCAGACGGGTGGTGACGAAGATGGCCGTGGGGCCGTCGGCACCGCCGATGATGCCGATGGAGGAGGCTTCCTGGTTGGTGAAGCCCAGGATCTTCGCACCGATGAAGGTGAAGAAGATGCCCAGCTGGGCCGCAGCGCCCAGCAGCAGGCTGGACGGACGGGCGATCAGCGGGGTGAAGTCCGTCATGGTGCCGATGCCCAGGAAGATCAAGGGGGGATAGATGCCCAGCTTGACGCCTAAGTAGATGTAGTCCACCATGCCGCCGGAATTGCCCAGCATCTCCCAGTTGATGTGGTTGGTCTCGTTGAGGAAGATCTCGATGTGGAAGATGCCGTCCAGCGGCAGGTTGGTCATCAGCATGCCGAAGCCGATGGGCAGCAGCAGCAGCGGCTCAAACTGCTTCACGATGGCCAGGTACAAAAGCACGCAGGCCACCGCCAGCATGACGGCGTACTTCCAGCCGCCCTCCGCAAAAAAGATCTGCGCCCAGCCGGAGTTGCCGAAAATCTCGGCAATATTGGTAAAAATTGCACCCATTTTCAGCCCTCCTTACATAAACGGCGTGGTGTGTTCCCGCACGCCTGCTTCGCCCCACGCACCGCGGCGGGAGCTCTTGCCGGACGCGACCCGGCGGATGCCCCGGATCACGGCGCCTTCGCCCATCACGCTGGCAACGGCGGCCGAGATCGCGGCGATGATCTCGCCGGGAATGGCGCCGTTGTCCGCCTTCGCAGCCGGGGCGGCGGGCTTGGCGGCCGGTTTCGCCTGAGCCTTCGGCGCGGATTTCTCCGGCTTCGGGGGCTTGGGCTTGTCGGCCTTCTGGTTCATGCTGTCAAAGATCTTGCCTTCCACCGTGATGATCAGGCAAAGGGCAATCAGCATCGCGAAGACCAGCACGATACTGGTCAGCACGACGATGCCGTCGCTGGGCTCCAGCGCCAGCAGTGCAAGGTTGGGCATAGTGAGTTTCCTCCTTTTGGCGTTATACCAATCGCATATTTTGCACAAGCGACATTTGATTGTATTATAGCACAATGTGCATTTTTTTGGTAGATTTTTTTACAAAAAAATTAACAAAGTCTGTACATTGTTGGGCGGGGTGACGGTTGTGCCCCTTTCCAGCATTCGCCAGGGGGCGGCCTCTTTCTTTTTTCGGCCGTTTGTGGTATACTGAACGACGTATGTTTTCCCCGCTTGGTATAGAAAGGGTAGGATTTTTCCCCATGCAGACGTTAAAAACCGTAAACTGGAAACAAATACTCCTCCGGGCTGTGCTGCCCTGTCTGCTGGCTGTGGCCGCCGCGTTCATCGCACGGTATCAGCTGGAACTGTCGGACGGCGTCACCCCCAACTACCTGGCCGGACAGTGGCCCGTCTATGCGCCCCTCAACGCCATGACCGCCTTCTGCCTGACCCTCATCCTCTTCGCCCTCTGCGGCCGCTGGTGGCTGGCCACCGGCATCTCGGGGGTGCTCTTCACCGTGGTGGCCCTCGTCAACTACTACACCCGCGACCTCCACGGCTCCGCTCTCATGCCCCAGGACATCCTCAACCTGGGCACCGCCGCCGAGGTCATGGGCAGCTACACCTTGAAGATCTCCCAGACCGTGGTCACCATCGGCCTGCTGGTGCTGCCGGTGCTGGTCATCAGCGCTGTGCAGTGGTTCCTCGCCAAAGGCGGCCCCCGGCGCGCCAGCTGGAAGGCCCGCGGCGTGCGGGTGGTGGTGTGCGCCCTCTGCATCTTCTGCGTGATGTTCTTCGGCTACTTCGGCCCCAACCCCATCAAGCCCAAGGCCACCTACGGCTGGGCCTGGCAGGAGACTTATTATAAGTACGGGTACTTAGCGGGCACCGTGGAGGCCAGCGCCCTCATGGCAGACCCCATCGTGGAGCCGGAGGATTACTCCGACCAGGCGGCCCAGGACACGGCAAACCTGGTCACCGGCAAGTATGCCACCGCCGAGACCGCCCAGGAATACCCCGACATCGTGCTGATCCTCTCGGAGAGCTTCTACGACTTCGACCTGGTCACCGACCTGCAGGCCGACACCGACATCATGCCGGTGACGAAAAACCTGGAAAACGCCGTCTACGGCCACACGGTCAGCCCCCATGTGGGCGGCGGCACCAACTCCAGCGAGTACGAGATGCTGTCCAGCAACTCGCTGATGCTCATGCCTTCCATCACGCCGTTCAACTGGCTGAACCTCTACGGCGCCAACAGTCTGGTGAGCTACACCAAGAGCCTGGGCTACACCACCATGGCCGCCCATCCCTACACCAACTCCAACTATCGCCGGGATTCCGCCTGGCGGGCCCTGGGCTTCGACGAGACCTACTTCCAGGACGCTTTCCCCACGAAGGAGTATTACGGCGACCGTCCCTACCAGACCGACTCCGCCTCCTACAAGGACTTTGAGGCCCTCTACGAGGCCATGCCGGAGGATCAGCCCCGGTTCGCCTTCCTGGTGTCCATCCAGAGCCACGGCGACTACGATATGAACGACGCCTCCCTGGACATCGTCCATGCGGCCACCGACTACGGCGAGTACGACGAACTCATGGACGAATACTTAAGCTGCATGAAGATGAGCGACGCCGCCGTGGCGGAGCTGATGGATTACTTCACCAACCTGTACAACACCACCGGCCGCAAGGTGGTGGTGGCCCTGGCCGGCGACCATGCCCCCAGCTTCGTGGACCATGTGGCGGACAAGTCCATCGCCCCCCAGAACGAGCTGCAGATCCTGGAGCGCAGCACGCCTTTCTTCATCTGGGCCAACTATCCCCTGGAAAACACCGACGCCGCGGTGAGCGCCACCGATCCGCTGAACCGGATGGACATGGTCATGCTGGCACCCACCATCGCCCAGCAGGCGGGCCTGCCGTTGAGCACCTTCTACCAGTATCTGCTGGAGATGAAGGAGGTCACCCCGGTGGTCACCGGCGCCAACGATTACATGACCCCCGACGGCCACACCGCCGAGTTCGGCGCCGATACCATGCTGGATCAGTGGGTCCACGGGTATCTGAACCTCGAGTACAACAACGTGGGCGCCCATGCCAAACGGGATCAGTCCCTGTTTGATGCCCAGTAAGTTCCTTCTTTGCAAAGAAGGAACCGAAGAAACTCTCATCAAAAAGGCACGGTCATTGACCATGCCTTTTTTATATAAAAAGAAAAGAATGGTTGGGTTGTAGGGCGGGGTCTTGACCCCGCCGGAGAATCTGGCGGTCACGGCAATGTTCCCGGGCGGCCTGTAGGTCGCCCCTGCATCCAACCGAAAAACCGCGGTGCCCGCAAAATCCCGCGGCGGGGAAAAATCCCCGCCCTACATCTCTCTTTCTCCTTTCCATAACGATAAAAAGGCATGGTCACAGGACCGTGCCTTTTTCTATAGAGTTCTTTGCCCCGCTTTCTTGCAAGAAAGCGGGAAGTCTTATTCGCAGAAGTCCTGCAGATACACCGCCGCGCTGCGGCTCATTTCCCGGGAGAAGTCGCTGTCGTACTTGCGCTTGCAGAAGGCTTGCAGATACCGGTCAAACTGGAATTCCGGCACCCCGGCGCCCCGGAGGTTGAAATCCTCCCGCAGTTCCTCCTCGGTGCGGTCGCGGTAGGTGTTCTCGCACACCACCGCTTCCTCCCGGAACCGCACCGGCTTTTGCCGCGTTTTCTGTTGCTCCGTCGGGCGGCCGAAGACCAGCATGCAGGCCGGCACCACCTGGGGCGGCAGGGCCAGCGTTTCCCGCATGGCCTCGGCGTTTTCCAGCACGTCCCCGATGTAGCAGCTGCCGATGCCGAGACTCTCCGCCGCCGTCACGGCGTTCTGGGCCGCGATGCAGGCATCCGCCACCGCCAGCAGCAGATCCCCCGGCCCGGCTTTCCGGGGCGCCTCCACCCCGGCGGCCCGGTAGGCCCGCGGCCACCGGCGGCAGTCCGCCAGAAATACCAGACAGAGTTTCGACTTGGCGATGAAGGGCTGGTGGTCGCAGAGGTCGGCCAGCCGCTCCTTCTGGGCGGGGTCGGTGATGTCCAGGATCGTGTAGAGCTGCTGGTTGCCTGCCGTGGGCGCCTGGAAGGCTGCCTCCAGAATGGCGGCCCGCTCTTCGGCGGTCACCGGCTCGTCGGTGAAGACCCGCACACTTTTGCGGGCGTGCAGCGCCCAGAGAATTTCATTATCCATTGTTTTACGCTCCTTTGCGGTGCAGGAATTTGCCCAGCAGCTTCTGCACCAGACTGTAGACTTCCCGCACGTTGATGGCACACACCACGGCGGTGAGCACCACCACCGGGATGACCCAGGCGGAAAGATTCATCAGGCACCAGATCTCGGCCAGCACCAATACCAGGTTCACCAGCAGCCAGGCGGGGTGGAAGTCGATGCGCAAAAGACCCCGGGTGGAGTAGGCCCGCAGCAGGAATACCAGCAAGAGGCTCAGGAAGCTGGCCGGGGTGACGCCCCAGGGGCCCCACAGCAAAATGAAGATGCCGTTGAGAATCACGTTGAGCACCGCCCCCGCCAGCATGGTGAAGAGGGAACCGGTGGACCGCTTGTAGACCACATACACGCTGTTCAGGAACTGGTTCAGGCAGGTGCACATGGAGCAGAGGGTCAGGAAGGGCACGAAGGTCCAGCCGTCGTAGTATTCCGCTTTAAAAAGGTGCATCATGGGGCGGCAGAGCATGACGACCCCCGCCACGCAGCAGAACATGGCGCAGGCGTAGACCCGGAAAATTTTCGAGAAGAAGGCTTCCCGGTCCTGCTCCTCGGTGACGGCGGAGAGCTGCCATGCCTCGTAGAAGATGCTGCCCATGATGGTGATGACCTGGGGCAGGAAGTACCCGGCGGAGAGCAGGCCCACCCAGTAGTTGCCGCTGCGGCCCTGGTAGTCCTCGCACATGGCCTGGACGAAGAACATGTCGCTGGCGTTGATGATCCAGAAACTGATGGCCGCCGGGATCATGGGCAGACAGTACCGCAGCATCTCGCCCCAGAGGGACTTGTCAAAGGCCTTGGGTTTGCAGTATTTCCTGCAGCCCCCCGCGAAGAAGACGAAGACCATGGAGGTCAGGTCAGCGCAGGCGTTGGCCAGCAGGAAGCCGGTGGCCCCCATCCTGAACCAGCTTAAGAAGATGAGATAGTAGGCCAGCAATGTGCCGGTGGTCATGACGCCGTCGATGGCCACCAGCCGGTTGAGCATCCGCGCCCGGATGAACTGGGTGCACAGCGTCCGCAGACAGCTGGCCAGCACGCAGAGATACAGCCAGGGCAGGTATTCGGCGGCGTTGGGGATGAGCCGCACCAGCGGCATGGCCACCAGCAAAATGGCAAAGCCGGTGAAGATGGTCAGCCCGCCGTTCACAAAGACGCTGTCCTTGCGCACGGCCTTATCCAGCCCGAAGCGGATCACCGCGTAGGAAACCCCCAGGCTCACCACCGGGATCAGCAGGTTGGTGGCCTGCTGCAGCAGGCTGGACACACCCATCACGTCGGGGGAGTCCAGGGCGTAGCTCAGGTAGGGCCGGATGAAAAAGCTCAGCAGTTTGGAGCTGAAGTTGGACAGGGCAAACAGCAGCGTGTTGTTTACCAGGGTCGTGTATTTTTTCTGGGAAGAAGCCAAGAGCAGGACCTCCATGTGGTGCGGCGGATCACCGCAGCAGTTGTTGGCGCCGGCGATAGTCCGGCAGCACCGCCTCCACCGCCGCCCAGAAGGCCGGGCTGTGGTCGGGGTGGGCAAAGTGGCAGAATTCGTGTACCACAACATATTCCTGGGCGGCCGGGGGCGTCACACACAGCCGCCGGCTGAACGCCAGCGTGCCGGTCTTCAGGCTGCAGGAGCCCCACCGGGTGTGCATGTCCCGCACGGCGATGCGGGGAAAGGCACCCCCCGGACAGCTGGCCGCGAACCGGGGATAGTATGCCCGGCAAAGGGCGGTCATCTGCTTAAGGGCCTCCGCCTTGGGGGGCAGGGCCGCGTCCGCCGCCGCATCCCACCGGGCCCGGCGGGCCGCCTTGGCCCGGGCGGCCGCCACCCAGGCGGCCCGGGAGGCCACAAAGGCGTCCACCATCCCGGCGGGCACCCGGGGCGACGCACTGGCCGCCACCGACCCGTCCGCCCGCACCCGCAGGTTGATGTTGCGCACCCGCCGCCGGGTCAGGGTATAGTCGATGCCCGCCGCGTGGCGGATCTCGGTTTTGGTTGGGGCCATGGCGGCGGCCTCCCTTCGGCAGGAATTTCCCCCTATTGTACACGCATCGGACCCAAAGTGCAACCGTCCGTCAGCCGCCCCGCACCGTCTGGATGTACTGCCGGGGCGTCTGGTTGTATTCCGCCTTGAAGGCCCGGTAAAAATTGGCGTAGTCCCCGAAGCCGCAATACTGGCAGACTTCATTCGGCGGCACGCCTCCTGCCAGCAGCTGCTTGGCGTTGAGCAGCCGTTTCTGCAGAATATAGCGGTGCACCGTGGTGCCCACCTGGGCGTCAAACTTGCGCAGCAGGTGGTATTTGCTGATGAAGAATTTCTCCGCCAGCTGGTCCAGCGTCAGTGTCTCGCTGTAGTGCTCGTTGATGTAGTGCAGCACCGCGTCCACCACCTGGTCGCTGCTGCCCATGGGCCGGGCGTCCCCCCGCTCGGCGGCGGCCCGGTTCAGCCCGATCATCAGATCCACCAGCGCCCCCTGGGCCAAAAGGTCGCTGCCGTACTCCTTGGAGGTGCGCAGCGTGCACAGCCGGTCGATGGACGCCCGCATCTGGGCCCCCGCCGCCCCCGGCAGCCGCAGGAGGTTGGTGTGGTTGGCCACGCTGGTGTCAAAGCAGCGGGTCAGGCTGGTGCGCGGCGTGGACAGATGCTCCAGATACGGCCGGGCAATCCACAGAACGAACCGCTCGTAGGCGTCCACGTCGGTGACGATCCGCGCCTGGTGCAGCTCCAGGGGACTGGTGAGCATCCAGTCCCCCGGACGCATGCGGTAGATGTGGTTTTCCACGATGTATTCCACCCGGCCGCGCAGCAAAAGATAGACCTCGTAGAAATCGTGGTGGTGCAGCTCCACCTCGTTCATGTAGGTGGAGCGGTAGCGGTAGATCTCGTAGTCCGAAGCGATCATCGTCTGACGCCGGGTATAGGGGTTGTAATGGGACCCTGCCATGCGGTTTTTCCCCCTTTTGGGCGGTCTTTTGTATCTATAGTATACTTTACCGCAACTTTTACAATCTTTCAAGCAATCTCGGCCATTTTCCTAATAAAAATTGCGATGTATACTGAAATCAACGCGGATGGGAATGAATCCATCCTCCACGCACCCAAAAAAAGGAGTCAATCACTATGCAGATGAATGCCTCTTCCATCGTCAACCAGAAAGCCGAGTGGGAAAAGCTGGGCGTCAAACTGCCCCAGTTCGACCACGCCGCCATGACCGCCGCCACCAAGGAACACCCCATCTGGGTGCATTTTGGCGCCGGCAACATCTTCCGCGGTTTCATCGCCGCTTTGCAGCAGAAGCTGCTCAACGCCGGGGAAGCTGACCGCGGCATCATCGCAGCCGATACCTTCGACTACGACATCATCGACAAGATCTACACCCCCTACGACAACCTGACCATGATGGTCACCCTGAACCCCGACGGCTCCACCAGCCGTGAGATCATCGGTTCCGTGGCCGAGGGCCTGCGCGCCGACTCCTCCGACGCCGCCATGATGGCCCGCTTCAAGGAGATCTTCACCGATCCCGGCCTGCAGATGATCTCCTTCACCATCACCGAGAAGGGCTACGCCCTCTACCGTCCGGACGGCAGCCTGATGCCCGTGGTCCAGGCCGATATGGACGAGGGCCCCGCCCATGCCCGCCATGCCATGAGCATGGTGGCCGCCCTGCTCTTCGAGCGTTTCAACGCCGGCAAGTATCCTCTGGCTGTCGTGTCCATGGACAACTGCTCCCACAATGGTGAGAAGCTGCAGTCCAGCGTCATGACCGTGGCCAAGGCCTGGGCCGAGAAGGGCTTCGTGGGTCAGGACTTCATCGACTACCTCACCGACGAGAGCAAGATCACCTTCCCCTGGTCCATGATCGACAAGATCACCCCGCGCCCCCACAAGATCGTGGAGGAGTCCCTGGCCAAGGACGGCATCGAGGATATGGCCCCCATCGTCACCAGCAAGAACACCTTCATTGCGGCCTTCGTCAACGCCGAGCGCCCGCAGTACCTGGTGGTGGAGGACAAGTTCCCCAACGGCCGTCCGGCTCTGGAGAAGGCCGGCGTCTACATGACCGACCGCGAGACCGTCAACAAGACCGAGCGGATGAAGGTCACCACCTGCCTGAACCCCCTGCACACCGCCATGAGCGTTTACGGCTGCATGCTGGGCTACACCCTCATCTGCGATGAGATGAAGGACGCCGACATCGTCGCCCTCATCAAGCGCCTGGGCTATGTGGAAGGTCTGCCCGTGGTGGTCAACCCCGGCATCCTGGAGCCCAAGGCCTTCATCGACGAGGTCGTGGAGCAGCGCCTGCCCAACCCCTTCATGCCCGACGCCCCCCAGCGTATCGCCACCGATACCTCCCAGAAGGTGGGCATCCGCTTCGGCGAGACCATCAAGAGCTACATCGCCGAGGGCCGCGACCTGAACACCCTGGTGTCCATTCCTCTGGCCATCGCGGGCTGGCTGCGCTACCTGCTGGCCGTGGATGACAACGGCAACGCCTTTGAAGTCTCCGCCGATCCCCTGAAGGACGATCTGCAGGCCAAGCTGGCCGGCATCGAGGTGGGCAAGCCCGAGACCTACCAGGGTCAGCTGAAGGCCATCCTGGCCAACGCCTCCATCTTCGGCACCGATCTGACCAAGACCGTCCTGGCCGACAAGATCGAGCAGTATTTTGTGGCCGAGCTGGCCGGCCCCGGCGCTGTTCGCAAAACTCTCCACGACGCCCTGAACTAAGGCCTGCGGCCCTCAAAGAGGGGAACAGTCCCGCACGGCAATTGCCTGACGGGCCTATTCCCCCCTTTGGATTCCCCCTCGACAAAATTGTACCCAAAACCGCGCACTCGGCCTGCGGGCCTCGCACACAATTTTGGGCACAATTTCCCTGTCGGTGTCGCGGCCGTCGGCGCATGTCCGCCGACCGCGACGGAACAAGAAAATCCCGGCAATGCCGGTTACAAACGAATCTCTTTTGCAAGTAAACTACAAGGAGGTCTTTTATGTCCATGAAAATGGGTTGGCGCTGGTACGGTGAGGGCAACGATCCCATCACCCTCGGCGACATCAAGCAGATCCCCGGTGTCGAGAGCATCGTCTGGGCGCTGCACAGCAAGATGCCCGGCGAGATCTGGGAAGAGGACGAGATCAAGGAAGCCGTGGAGCACATCCAGTCCTACGGATTCAGCGCCGAAGTGGTGGAATCCGTCAACGTCCACGACGACATCAAGATCGGTCTGCCCAGCCGCGACCAGCTGATCGAGAACTACAAGCAGTGCATCCGCAACCTGTCCAAGTACGGTGTGAAGACCATCTGCTACAACTTCATGCCCATCTTTGACTGGACCCGCACCGACCTGTTCCATCCCGTCGGCGACGGTTCCACCGCCCTGTTCTACCAGAAGGACATGATCCAGGATGACTACAAGGCCATGGCCGACTACATCCTGAACTTCACCGAGAAGTATCACATGACCTTCCCGGGCTGGGAGCCGGAACGCATGGCCAAGCTGGACGAGCTGTTCAAGGCCTACGCCCCCGTCACCAAGGAGAAGCTGTGGGAGAACCTGAAGTATTTCCTGGAAGCCATCATGCCCACCTGCCACGAGTGCGATGTCAAGATGGCCATCCACATGGATGATCCCCCGTGGGACATCTTCGGCCTGCCCCGTCTGCTCACCGACGCCGAGGCCATCGACCGCTTCCTGACCATGGTGGACGATCCCTACAACTGCCTGACGCTCTGCTCCGGCAGCCTGAACGCCAACCCCAACAACAACGTGGCGGCCATCGTGCGCAAGCACTGCGACCGCATCCCGTTCGCCCATATCCGGAACATCCATCATTTCCCCAACGGCGATTTCAGCGAGGCCGCCCACCGCGATTGCTGCGGCGAGACCGGCATCATCGAAATTCTCCGCGCCTACCATGACTGCGGCTTCGACGGCGTCATCCGCCCCGACCATGGCCGTCAGCTCTGGGAGGAAGGCCCCGGTAACTGCCGCCCCGGCTACGGCAAGTATGACCGTGCCCTGGGCATCCAGTATATGCTGGGCGTCTGGGATCTCCTCGACCGCCTGGACGAGGAGAAGGCCAAGGCCTGATTGTGCGCCTTTGTTCCTTCTTTGCAAAGAAGGAACCGAAGAAATTCCAATCAAAAATGCCTGGGAGGGTAACACCCTCCCAGGCATTTTTAGTTAGAGTTCTTTTGGTTCTTTTCTTGCAAGAAAAGAACGAAGCTCACACCGCGCCGTAGATGCCCTGTACCGACACTTCGCCGGTAAAGACATGCACTTCGCCGTTTTCGCCTTCCACCACCAGGCGTCCCTCCTCGTCCACGTCCACCGCGGTCCCGGCGCCGCCGTCGTAGGTCACCCGGCGTCCCAGGTTGATGCACCGGGCCTTGTACCGTTCCCGGTAGGGGGCAAACCCCTCCACCTCATAGGTGTACAGCGCCCGGTCAAACCCGAAATCCGTCATGTACTGGGCCAGCCATTCGGGGTCCACGTCCAGGTCCACCGCCACGCCCTGCAGGGCAAGGCTGGTGCCGTGGGGCAGTCCCGCCGCGTCAAAATAGGCCTGGTCCTGGGCCAGATTGATGCCGATGCCCGACAACACACTGTGCCCGTCGGGGGCGCCCTCACAGAGGATGCCCACCACTTTTTTGCCGTTCAGCAAAAGGTCGTTGGGCCACTTGATCTGGCACTGCACGCCGTAGCGCTGCTCCAGGGCATCCGCCACCGCCAGACTGGAAAAGAGCGGCAGGGTAGAGGGCTGCGCCAGCGGCGTTTTGAGCACCACCGTGTAATACAGCGCCTTGCCCGGGGCGTCCACCCACTGGCGGCCCAGCCGTCCCCGGCCTGCCGTCTGGCTGGTGGTGTACACCGCCCCGATGGGCCCGAACCGGTCCAGATGGGCCTTCGCCCAGGTATTGGTGCTGTCCGCTTCGGGCAGATACAGAACACTCTCGTTCAAAATGCAGGCACCCTCTTCCATCCGAAAGAACATTGTCCGTCCTGGATCTCCAGCACGCCGTAGCTGCCGCCGTCCCGCAGACTCCCCGGATTGAACACCGTGGCCGTCACGCCCTGGCCCCGCTCCAGTGCCCGCATATGGGTGTGCCCGAACAGCGCTACGTCGGCGCCCCGGGCCGCGGCACTCTCCGCCAGCTGCTCATACCCCATCTTCACACCGTACCGGTGCCCGTGGGTGTAGAAAAACAACAGCCCCCCAAAAGGCACCAGCCCCTCGATGGGATCCTCGTACCCCGTGTCGCAGTTGCCCGCCACCCGGTAGATGGGATAGGGGACCGGCGTTTTCCGCAGCTGCAGCGCCGCGTTCAGATCATACAACCCGTCGCCCAGAAAAAACAGCGCGTCGGCGGTCTCGTTCTGCAGCACCCAACGCAGGTCCCGCAGCCGCCCGTGCACGTCGCTGATGACAAGAATTTTCGTTGTATCGGACATGGAGAATGAACCTTTCTGGATAAAAGTAAAAAATTCGCACCGCGGGGGTTCGGGCACCCCCGAATTTGCAGTGGAGAATCGGAAAAACCGATGGAAAAACAGTCTCTCCAGGCGTTTTTCCCGGTTTTTTCGATTCGACTTCTTCTTTGGGGGTCTCGGGGGCGTGCAGCCCCAGAGCCGTGCCCCGCGCCTCGGAAGTAGCGGCGCGTTTTTCCGCCGCTTTTTGCGCGCTCAAAAAGCGGCATCTAAAGGCAGCGCGGATGTTCTGTGTTGTTTCTCTTCTTTCTTTGCAAAGAAAGAAGCAAAGAAACTCTCACGCTTTGGCGATGAGTTCCTTGTAAATCTCTCCCTTGGAGAAGGGCGTGCCCGCGGCCGCCTGCTTCGTCGCTGCCGAGGGCGGCATGCCCCCCGCCAGCAGCGCTTTCGCCGCCGCTACCACGTCCTCCTTGGTGGGCTCGGCCTCCGTGGCCGCCGCGGCAGGGTCCGCCCCCGCCACCACCAGCACGTACTCTCCCCGCGGGTCGTGGTCTTTATAGTAGGCTGCCGCTTCCCCCAGGGTGGTCTTGACGATCTCCTCGTGGAGCTTGGTCAGCTCCCGGCACAGACTCACCGGCCGGTCGGCCCCGAACGCCGCCGTCAGGTCCTCCAGCGTGCCCCGCAGCTTGTGGGGCGCTTCATAGAACAGTATGGTCCGGGTCTCCCCCTGCAAAGCAGCCAGCCGCTCCCGCCGCTCCCGCTTGGGCACCGGCAGAAATCCCTCAAAGACGAACCGCGCCGTGGGCTGCCCGCTGGCCGCCAGCGCCGTGATGCAGGCCGATGCCCCCGGCACCGGCACCACCCGGATCCCCCGGGCATGGGCTTCGGCTACGATCTGCTCGCCGGGATCGCTGATGCAGGGCATCCCCGCGTCACTGCACAGGGCGCAGTCTTCCCCCGCCTCGATGCGCTGCAGGATCGCCTCGCCGTGGTGCAGGGCGTGCTCATAGTAACTCACCAGCGGCTTTTTCAGCCCCAGATGGTTCAGCAGCCGCAGCGTCACGCGGGTATCCTCGGCGGCCACAAAATCCACCGCCCCGAACGTGGCCGCCACCCGCGGCGGCATGTCGTCCAGATTGCCGATGGGCGTCGCCACCAGATACAATGTCCCGGCCAAAACAAGGCCCCCTTTGTTTCTATAATATTCTATTATATCGAACCGGGACACCGTTGGCAAGGCAGCCGCCGAGACTTAAGAAAATAAACTGTACGCCATCTGCGGACGAAGAAAGCGGGGTAAGCACAAAAGAAAATGAAGTTTTTCTTCGGCATCCTGCCCAAAAACGGTGGAAAACCGCCGCCGCCGGACAGGCAAGGCTCCAAAAAAAGGCAAAAACGGCAATTTTGACTTGACCCGGCGCATAGGGTGTGGTAGCATAAGCGCAACGAAACAAACGGCAAAGGCGCCGGACAGAAGAAATTCTGTCCGGCGCTTTTTTCGGTTTGTGGGGTAATGAAAGGGGTTATGTGTATGTACAACTCGGCAGACGTTACATGGACACTGGTTGCGGCGTTCATGGTCTTTTTCATGCAGGCAGGCTTCGCCCTCTGCGAAGCGGGCCTGACCCGTGCCAAAAACACCGGCAATATTCTGATGAAGAATATGATGGACTTTTGTATCGGAACGCCCTGCTACTGGCTGGTCGGCTTCGGTGTGATGTTTGCGGGCACCGGCGCCTTCATCGGCGGGTTTGACCCGTTCATCCAGGGCAGCTACGATTTCGGCGGCCTGCCCCTGTGGGTCTACGTGGTCTTCCAGACTGTGTTCTGCGCCACCGCCGCCACCATCGTCTCCGGCTCCATGGCAGAGCGCACCAAGTTCAGCGCCTACTGCCTCTACTCCGCCGCCATCAGCCTCATCGTCTATCCCATCTCCGGTCACTGGATCTGGGGCGGCGGCTGGCTCAGCCAGCTGGGCTTCCATGACTTCGCCGGTTCCACGGCCGTCCACTTCGTCGGCGGTGTCACCGCCTGCCTGGGCGCCTGGATGCTCGGCCCCCGTATCGGCAAGTACGGCAAGGACGGCAAGGCCCGCGCCATCCCCGGCCACAACCTGACCGCCATGGCTTTGGGCGTCTTCATCCTCTGGTTCTGCTGGTTCGGCTTCAACGGCGGCTCCACCGTCTCCATGACCGGTGACGACACCATGGTCTCCGCCGGCCTCATCTGCTTCAACACCAACCTGGCCGCCGCCCTCGCTACCTGCGCGGCCCTCATCACCACCTGGGTGCGCTACGGCAAACCCGATGTCTCCCTGACCTTCAACGGCGCGCTGGCCGGCCTCGTCGCCATCACCGCCGGCTGTGACATGGTGGATCCCTTCGGTGCCGCCATCATCGGCATCGTCGCCGGCGTCCTCTGCGTCTTCTCCGTGGAGTTCTTCGACAACGTGGCCAAGATCGATGACCCCGTGGGTGCGGTCTCCGTCCACTGCGTCAACGGCGCCTGGGGCACTCTCGCCACCGGCCTGTTCTCCACCAGCCAGGGCGTCTTCTACGGCCACGGCTTCTCCTTCTTCGGCATCCAGGTGCTGGGCCTGGTCAGCGTGCTGGTCTGGGTCCTGGTCTCCATGTTCATCATCTTCACCCTCATCAAGAAGACCGTCGGCCTGCGCGTCACCCAGCAGGAAGAGATCGACGGCCTGGATATGCACGAGCATGGCCTCACCAGCGCCTACGCCGGTTTTGCCATCAGCGATGCTACCTACGCTGAACTGGATGTGAACGAAAACACCGACCTGGGCGAGGACGATCTCGCCAAGGCCAGCCCCGCCCAGGTGGCGGCGGCCGTCAAGGTCCAGAAAGAAGCGCCTCTGCCGGCGGATCTGGATTCCGGCATGCACAAGGTTTCCATCATCGTCCAGCTGGCCAAGTTCGACGCCCTGAAGCAAGCACTCAACCGCGTCGGCGTCACCGGTATGACGGTCACCCAGGTCATGGGCTGCGGCCTCCAGAAGGGCAGCGGTGAGAAATACCGCGGCGCCGAAGTGGATGCCACCCTGCTCCCCAAGGTCAAGGTGGAAGTGGTCATCAGCAAGATCCCCGTGGATACCATCATCGATGCGGCCACCAAGGCACTGTACACCGGCCACATCGGCGACGGCAAGATCTTCGTCTACAACGTGGCGAAGGTCGTCAAGGTCCGCACCGGCGAGCAGGATTACGCCGCCCTGCAGGACGTGGAATAAAGGTTTCTCCCATAGAACATACAGTGACAGGGGCAGCCCAAACGGGCTGCCCCTGTTGCTTGTTACTATATAAAGGTAGCGCTCAGTCGGTGAGCACCTCGTTCATGGCGTCCAGCTGGTCGGGCACTTCCGTCAGGTCCATGGCGGCAAAATCCGCCGTCACCCCGGCGTCGTCCAGCAGCCCCTGCTGGGCCGACGGGTCCTCGCAGATGCCCTGGGCGCAGGTGTACACCCCCGGCCAGTTGGCATCCATGGTGGCCTGGTCGTCGCTGCTCAGGGCGTCCTGCCAGACCTGGGTCTCCCCGGCCAGGTCCTCCGGCACCGAATCCCCTGCCAGGAACACCACCAGATCCGCCGCCGCAATGGCCGTCTTCAGGCTGCCCCCGGCGGAATCCACCTCGTAGGCGATGCAGCCGTTGAGCACCACCGTCAGCCGCTGGGTCTTCACCGCCGCCACCTGCTCCGGCGTGGCTGTGGCCGCCGTCTCGGTGGTGGCCGCCGCCGTCTCCGCCGTGGAAGCCGCCGGTGCCCCGGCACATCCCGCCAGCAAAAGACACCCCGCCAGCAGGCCCCAGATTTTGCGCATCATACAAATCCCCTCCCGTGTTCCCATACTATGACGGGGGCCGCCGCCCCTCCACCAATATACCCCGAAAATTCTCACTTTGCAACTTGCCCCCCGCGGGCATTTGCGGTAGAATGAATACAGAACACCGCGCCCCCGGGCGCATTTCCGTGAATAGAGGGAGAAAATGACGTATGATCGACGATTTGTTTGAATTTTTGCAGGAGGGTGTGACCCCCTACCACGCGGCGGCCACGGCGGCCGCCTGGCTGGAGGCCGCGGGCTTCACCCGGCTGGAGGAGGCCGATTACTGGAACCTGGAACCGGGCAAGGGGTACTACATCCTGCGCAACGGTTCCGCCGTGGTGGCCTGGCGCATCCCCGACCATGCCATCGGCGGGTGGCGGATCACCGCCAGCCACAGCGACGCCCCGGGCTGGAAGATCAAGTCCGACGCCGTGACGAACGACGGCTGCCGCCGCCTGAGTGTGGAGGGCTACGGCGGCATGAACATGGCCTCCTGGCTGGACCGTCCCCTGACGGTGGCAGGCCGGGTGCTGGTGCGCACCGAAGATGGGGTGGAGACCCGCCTGGTCCACTTTGACCGGGACCTGCTGGTGATCCCCTCCCTGGCCATCCACATGCAGCGGAACGTGAACAAGGGCCACGAGTACAACCCCCAGATCGACATGCAGCCCCTGTGGGGCCCCGAGGGGAGCCGCAGCCTCACCGACCTGCTCTGCGAGGCGCTGGGCGTGGCCGCCGAGGACATCCTCGACCGGGATCTCCAGCTGGTGACCCGCCAGGCCCCCACCCAGATCGGCCCCGACGGGGAGTATTTCCTGGCCCCCCGCATCGACGACCTGGAATGCGCCGCCACCACCCTGCTGGGCTTCATCGACGCGGCCGCCGAG
Organism: Subdoligranulum variabile; assembly: GCF_025152575.1. Taxonomy (NCBI): domain Bacteria; kingdom Bacillati; phylum Bacillota; class Clostridia; order Eubacteriales; family Oscillospiraceae; genus Subdoligranulum; species Subdoligranulum variabile. The sequence continues at coordinate 1,571,317 of NZ_CP102293.1, forward strand.
ACGGACAGCGCCTGCGCCCCCGTCTGGGCCATGCTGGACAACGAGGAGGTGGGTTCCTCCAGCCGCCAGGGCGCCCAGAGCAGCTTTTTGCGGGACGTGCTGGACCGGATCCTGGAATCCATCCCCCACAGCGCCCAGATGGAACACCGGGCGCTGGCCAACAGTTTCCTGCTCAGCGCCGACAACGGCCACGCCACCCATCCCAATTTCCCCGCCAAGAGCGACCCGGCAGCCCCCGTGCGGCTGGGCGGCGGCGTGCTGCTGAAATACAACGCCAGCCAGAAATACACCACCAACGCTTTGAGCGGCGGCATCTTCCGGGCCATCTGCGAGAAGGCCGGGGTGAAGGTGCAGACCTTCACCAACCGCGCCGACGAGGCGGGCGGCAGCACCCTGGGCAATCTCCAGAGCCACAGCTTGCCCATCCCCATGGCGGACATCGGCCTGCCCCAGCTGGCCATGCACTCCGCCGTGGAGACCGCCGCGGTGTCCGACGCCGAGGCCATGGTCAGGGCGGTGGCGGCCTTCTACCGGGTGCATCTGCGGGCGCTGGGCGACGGCGTCTATACCCTGGAATGACCACCGGACGGTACGCCCCCAGTCCCAGCGGACGGATGCACCTGGGGAATCTGCTCTGCTGTCTGCTGGCCTGGCTCAGCGCCAAAAGCAAAGGCGGGCAGGTGCTGCTGCGCATCGAGGACCTGGACACCCAGCGGTGTCCCCGGGTCTACGCCGACGCCATCATGGACGATCTGCAGTGGCTGGGCCTGGCCGCCGACGGCCCCGAACCGCCGGTCTACCAGAGCGAGCGGTCGGAGATTTATCAGTACTATTATAACAAGCTGGCCGACCGGGGGCTGGTCTATCCCTGCTTTTGCAGCCGCAGCCAGCTCCACGCCGCCAGCGCCCCCCACCGCAGCGACGGCCAGGTGGTCTACGCCGGTACCTGCCGGAATTTGACGCCGGAACAGGTGGCGGAAAAGGCAAAAACCCGCGCCCCCGCCTGGCGGGTGCAGGTGCCCGACGAGGTCATCGGCTTCACCGACGGCCACATGGGCTACTATGCCGAAAATCTCGCCCGGGACTGCGGCGACTTCTACCTGCGCCGGGCGGACGGGGTGTTTGCCTACCAGCTGGCCGTCGTCGTGGACGACGCCCTCATGGGGGTCACCGAGGTGGTGCGGGGGAGTGACCTGCTCTCCAGCACGCCCCGGCAGCTCTGGCTCTACCGGGAACTGGGGCTCACGGCCCCTCGCTTTTACCATCTGCCCCTGCTGCTGGCCGCCGACGGACGGCGGCTCTCCAAGCGGGACGGGGACCAGAGCCTCGAACATCTGCGGGCCAGGTATGCCCCCGAGGAAGTGGTGGGCAAGCTGGCCTACGCCTGCGGTTTGCAGGACACACCCCGCCCCGCCGCCCCGGCGGATCTGGTGGCCGGGTTTACCTGGGAACGTCTGCCAAAACACGACATCCTTTTGCCGGAAAACCTGTTTTAATGGGGGAAAGGGCTGAGAAAGCACCCTCTTCGCAAAAACAAAGGAGTTCTCCACCATGCAACGCTATGAAATCACCGGTATGAGCTGCGCGGCTTGCGCCAGTCATGTGGAAAAAGCCGTGGCGGCGGTGCCCGGCGTGCAGTCGGTGTCGGTCAGTCTGCTGACCCACTCGATGCAGGTCGAAACCGTCCCCGATGCCGACGAAATCACCTTACAGAAACGCATCTGCCGGGCGGTGGAGGCCGCCGGCTACGGCGCCGCGCCCGCCGACGATTCGATGGACGGCGCTCTGGACGACACCGAGACCCCCCGCCTGAAAAAACGGCTGGTGCAGAGCCTCTGTTTCCTGGTGCCGCTGATGTACCTTTCCATGGGGCATATGATCGGCCTGCCCCTGCCGCCCTTTTTGGAAGGGGGCGGCCCCGGCGCGCTGGTCTACGGTCTTTTGCAGCTGGCGCTGACTTTGCCGGTCTGCTGGATCAACCGGGCGTTCTTTGTCAGCGGCTGGAACGGTCTGCGCACCAAAGCCCCCGGCATGGATACCCTGGTATCGCTCGGCGCCGGGGCGGCCCTGGTCTACGGGGTCTTTGCCCTGGCCATGATGGGCGCCGGGCTGGCCTCCGGCGACGAGGCCCTGGTGCTCCAGTACCGCCACGACCTCTATTTTGAGTCGGCGGCCATGATCCTGACCCTCATCACGGTGGGCAAGACGCTGGAAGCCTACAGCAAGGGCCGCACCACCGACGCCCTGAAAAGTCTTATGCAGCTGGCCCCCCAGACCGCCACGGTGCTGCGGGAGGGTCAGCCCGTCACGGTGCCGGTGAGTGAGGTGGCGGTGGGGGACATCTTCCTGGTGAAACCCGGCGAGGCCATCCCGGTGGACGGCACGGTGGCGGAGGGCGTGTCCAGCGTCAACGAGGCCGCCCTCACCGGCGAGAGCATGCCGGTGGACAAGTTCCCCGGCTCCCCGGTGAGCGCCGCCACCATCAACCAGAACGGCGCCCTGACCTGCCGCGCTGAGCGCGTCGGGCAGGATACGACCCTCTCCCAGGTCATCCGCCTGGTGCGGGACGCCGCCGCCACCAAGGCCCCCCTGGCCAAGACCGCCGACAAGGTGTCGGGCATCTTTGTGCCCGCCGTCATGGCCATCGCGGCGGTGACCTTCCTCGTCTGGCTGCTGCTGGGCCAGACCTTCGCTTACGCGCTGGCCCGGGGCATCTCGGTGCTGGTCATCAGCTGCCCCTGCGCCCTGGGGCTTGCCACCCCCGTGGCCATCATGGTGGGCAGCGGCGTGGGCGCCAAGCACGGCATCTTGTTTAAAACCGCCGCCAGCCTGGAGACCACCGGCTACACCGACACGGTACTGCTGGACAAGACCGGCACCATCACCACCGGCGAGCCCAGCGTGGTGCAGATCGTGGGCACCCGCCGCGTGCCGGAAAAGTTCCTTCTCAGCATGGCGGCGGGGCTGGAACTGCGCAGCGAACATCCCCTGGCCCGGGCCATTCTCCAGCGGGCCGAACAGGACAAGATCAAGTATACGGCGGTGGCCGCCTTTGAGGCCGTCCCCGGTCAGGGCCTGCGGGGCAAGGTGGCCGGCAAGGTCATCGCCGGCGGCAACGCCGACTTCATCCGCACCACCTGCGTGCTGCCCCCCGATCTGGAGGAAGCCGGGCAGCAGATGAGCAAAAACGGCATCACGCCGCTCTATTTCTCCCTGGCGGGCAGCCCGGCGGGGGTCATCGGCGTCTCCGACGTGGTGAAAAAGACCTCGGCAGGGGCCATCGCCCAGATGAAGGCCCTGGGCCTCAACGTGGTGCTCCTCACCGGCGACAACGAAGCCACCGCCCGGCACATCGGCTCCATGGTGGGGCTGGATGCCCGCCATGTGGTGGCGGGGGTTCTCCCCGCGGGCAAGGAGCAGGAGGTCCGCCGCTGGCAGAAGAAGGGCCGGGTGGCCATGGTGGGGGACGGCATCAACGACGCCCCCGCCCTGACCCGGGCCGAGACCGGCATTGCCATCGGCGCCGGGGCCGACGTAGCCCTGGACGCCGCCGACGTGGTGCTGGTGCGCAGCGACCTGGTGGATGTGCCGGCGGCCGTGCGGTTGTCCCGGGCGGTGGTACGCAACATCCACGAGAACCTTTTCTGGGCGTTCTTCTATAACGCCATCTGCATTCCCCTGGCGGCGGGGGTCTTCACGGGGCTGGGCATCACCCTCAACCCCATGATCGCCTCGGCAGCCATGAGCCTTTCCAGCATCTGCGTGGTGGGCAACGCCCTGCGGCTCAATACCCTGGATCCCCGCAGCGCCGACCGCGACGCCCCGCCCAAACACAAGGCACCGCCCCGTCAGGCCCCGGCTCCCGCCCCGGCCTGTCCGGCGGCCTGCCCGGTACAGGAGGTAAAAACCATGACAAAGACCATCCATATTGAGGGCATGATGTGTGCCCACTGTGAAGCCACCGTGAAGAAGGCCCTGGAAGCCCTGGACGGGGTGGCCTCTGCCGCCGTCAGCCACGAGGCGGGCACGGCGGTGGTGACGCTGACCCATGCAGTGGACGACGCTGCCCTGAAAGCCGCGGTGGAGGCCAAGGACTACACCGTGGTGGGCATCGACGGATGAGCGCGGTACGCCGCCGCTGGCGGTTCGAGGGCCGGGTGCAGGGGGTAGGGTTCCGGTATTTTGCCACCTGCGCGGCCCAGAAGCTGGGTCTCACGGGCTGGGTGGCCAACAACTGGGACGGCAGCGTCACCCTGGAGGCCCAGGGCGAACCGGCCCAGCTGGAAAAGCTGGTGCCCATCATCGAGCGCACCTGCCGCTGGGGACGCATCGAGGGCATGACGGTGAAAAACCTCCCCCTGGAAGAACACGAGTACGGCTTCGAGGAGCGCAGCGGGGACTAGTGTGTTACTTTCTTTATAAAGAAAGTAACCAAAGAAATTTTAACCATTTGTCCGGGAAGGAGCGGTGGCAAGAGGCATTCCGCCTTCCTGCTGCAGTGAACGTCTTCCTGTGAGAAAACACCAACCACCAACGCACGGGCGACTGTCGGCGGAAGCCGTGTAAAGAAGTTACGCTTACTGTGCTGCTGGAAAGTATGCGGATTTTCTGCGAGATGTTACACGTTTGCCTTCAATAAAAGCGCAGTAGTGTGATGCCATTTTTTGTAGTATCAATTGAACTGTAAAACAAAACGTAGTATACTCTAAAATGTGTTGCGTTCTGTGAAATACGGAACTTCAGCACAGAAAAATTGACAGGTAAGGAGCCTACTATGGAAAAGAAAACCCCCTTCTCGCTATCAGCGCTGCCTTTCTTATATTTATACGCCCCAGTTGTTCTGTTTTTACTGACATGGATTCATTTGTACTGGTCCATCCCGGTGGTGATTCTTTTGTTGGTGACGGCTGTGAAGATGGTACGAACGGATTGTTCCATATCAATCCAAAACCCGTTCAAGATAAAAAATATTGGGTATATTGTATTATTTTTGCTCTGCCTGGGTTGGTGCTGTGCTGCAGGAGTAGGTGGTTTTGTATCGCAATCCGGTGACTGGATAAAGCACAACCTTCTGTTTGAAAATTTGGTTGAGTTAAACTGGCCGGTCCGCTATGAAATTGGAGAATCCAAAGGTGTACTGGCATATTAAATTGGCAGCTACCTTGTGCCGGCCTTGGTAGGGAAATTTACCAATTATGATGTCGGGCAGACCACGATGATGTTCTGGTTTGCATGTGGCATTTTTTTGGTGTGCCACATTCTGTGTAATGTACTGGAAGAAGAAAAAAAGCATTGGTATACGATATTTGTTGTTTTTGTGGTTTTGATGCTCTTTGGAACTTTCATTACACCGATGTCAGGAATTTACAAAGTGCTGGAACCGGAAGCGATGGGAGACGGCATACATTGGTTTACATCGGAACTGCGTATACAGTATACATCTAATTTGATGTTAATGCGTTGGGTTACGCCACAGTTTGTGCCAACGGCCCTTTGTGTTGCCTTGCTGGTTCAATATAGGAAAAAACCGGCTATTTGGGGGTTGATTCTGGCACCACTGGCAATCTACTCCACTTTTACATTCGTTGGAATGGCGTTTCTGATGCTGTTACTCTTTCTTTTTGATTTGCTTGCACAGGCAAAAAAAGAGAGACTGACGTTCTTTAAATCTTTATTTTCCCTTGAAAATATTGCGGCACTTTTTGTAGCATTGCTTCTTTTGGCTTATATTGCTTGCAATTATCTGCAAAGCAAACCGGAAAGTGCAAATCTCGGTTTCAAAATAGTGGACTACAGGCAATATCCAGATCTGTTTATCCTGTTCCACTTGGCCTGGTTGATATGGGTATATATTCTGTGGCTGAGAGAACGGAAAAATAGGCTGCTGTACGCCAGTATGATCTCACTGTTTCTCATACCATTTATGGCAATGGGTAAGTGGGGGGACTTTTGCATGCGAGCAAGTGTTCCTGCGCTGGAAATCCTCTGTATTTTAGTAGCAAAAGAACTTTTGTGGAGTCTGCGAGAGAAAAAAATCTATTTGACGGTGGGGTTGGTTCTGTGCCTGCTATTTACTTCGGTAGGACCATTGAAAGAAATTGACAAAAGTTTTGATCAGACGAATTGGGGTGAAAGAAATTATTTGATAAAATATGACGGAATCGAAGAATACTTTGATAGCGCCGATTTTATCCGATATCAGTATGTGGATTGGGAGCCCGATGGTTTTGCTCGGTATCTACTGCAGTGAAGACGTCTGTATTGTGCTGGAGACAATGTCTGTACTCGATAAAAGAGGACAAAAAACTACAAATAAGGAGAGATAATCAATGGACAGTTTGTATATTGTTATGCCGGCTTATAACGAACAGGACACGATTGCATCCGTAGCCGAAGAATGGTACCAAGTGGTAGATAAAATCGGCGGAGAGTCGAAGCTAGTTATTGCCGACAGCGGGAGCACTGATCAGACTCATTCGATTTTGCTTAAATACAAGGAAACACATCCTCGACTGGAGATTTTGAGCGATACCGGAAAATTTCATGGGCCCAAACTGATTGCGATGTATAACTATGCAATCCGGCAGAAAGCGGACTGGGTATTTCAAACGGACTCTGACGGTCAGACGACTGCGTCTGAGTTTCAACAGTTCTGGGATAAACGCAGTACCTGCGACGCGGTGCTGGGTGTGCGGAAAGTGCGCGGAGATGGTCAGGCACGGGCTTTTGTGGAAAAAGTCGTCTGTTTCCTGCTCAAACTCTATTTTGGCGTCAACGTGCCTGATGCCAACGCCCCCTATCGCTTGATGAGGGTAGATGTCCTTGCCAAGTATATGCCGCGTTTCTCGCCGGAATACAATTTGCCGAATATTATGCTGACAACTTTTTTTGCCTATTATCAACAAAAAATTGAATTCTTGACAATTACATTTAAGCCTCGGCAGGGAGGAACCAATTCCATTGATCTTATGAAAATCTGCAAGATTGGTTGGCATGCGCTGGGGGATTTTCACAAGTTTAAGCGCAGCATGTAATCATTCAGAGCGGATTGGCTGAAGGATGAATCTGTCAAAGTTGAGAGGAAAAAGCCTTGAAAGAGTGGAAAAACGTTTTTGCCAAAAAGGAAAAGGTCCTTTTAGGGGGAATTCTGGCATGTTTGGCTTTGCTTTTCCTTGCCAACGCCACACGGTCGCCTCTTTGGTATGACGAGGGTATTGAATATTTTTATTCCAAGGTAATGGTGGGAGCAGTGCCGGCAGGCGGCGGCACCACCACGATGTATCAACGTATATGTTCTACTTATCAGCCACCCTTGTACAATATTTTGATGTATGTGTGGCTCCTCCTTTTTGATTTTGGAGATTTTTCATTTCGCTTGTCCGGCATTGTAATCATGCTGTTAGGCTGTTTGGGCCTCTATAAATGCCTCAAAGAGCTGACAGAGCCGGTTTGGGCTATGCTGGGGCTTGTGCTTTATGCGCTGACCGATAAGGTTATGTACTATACACTGGAATGCGGCGAGTATGTCCTTATGCTGTGCTGCATAAACTGGATGCTGTACTTTTTTGTAAAAGAGCTTCGGGCCTCATCCACCAAAATGTTGGTTGGCTTTTTTGTCTTTGCGGTTTTGTCTGTATACAGCCAGTATGGCGCGGTGTTTGTTGTACTGCCTCTCTACTTGGCACTGCTGCTGCATAACCGAAAAACCAGCCTTAAAAAGATGCTGCTGGCAACGCTTATTGTGGCCGTGGTGGCGGCAATCCCTTTGATGGTGCTGTTTATTGCACCACAGATGAAAAATCAAGGGTCTGCAACAGTTTCGCATATGCCGGTTTTTGAAAGCAATCTGCTGGTGGACTATGTGAAGGGGTTTTTCTATAAGGTCATCCATTTCTGGTATTTTTCCAGCGCAGATGCACCAGTTTTGAGTAAAGTCCCGGTATATTTGATCTGCCTTGCTATTGTGCTTGCTTTCTTTGGCTATGTACTGGGCAGGAAAAATGGAATGGGAAAGTATCTGGCAACGGTTTCTGTCCTTTCGTACACGGTATATTTTGCTGCGGTATTGTTTTCGTTTTATGGATATAATTACTGGGACGACTTTAGGGGTACTGCGAATCTTGGAAAACGGTACAGTGTTTTTCTCATCCCTCTGATAACGGTTTTTATTGTGTATGGATTGTACACGCTGCAGCAGGCGTTGACGAAAAAGGCGGTACTTCAAAAGGCTGCGACAGGGATTCTGTGCGGGGGATTGTTGGTGTTTTCCTGCCTGGGTGTTGTTAATTTGGAAATCGGATGGACGAAGGATGATGTCCGTTCTATTTCCCAACTTTGGTATGAAAACAAGGGTTATGAAACAACGACCCTCGTTCATGATTGGTCCAATGCCAATTTCCAGTTCTACCTGATGCACGATGACAAATATGATCCGGCTTATCAAGAGAAGATTCTGGCCCTGGATTCCTGGGTTAGAGAAGCCCCGGCGGAAGAGATGGAAGAACGCTTTCAGCAGATGGGAGTGTTTGATCTGCCGTCACTTTACTTTGTGGGACCGTATGACAGATACCAAAGCAGTTATACGACTTTCTGCCAGGTAATGGAGGAACAGGGCTATACCGTTACGCAGCTTTACTGTGGGAAATCAGCGTTACTGTATGTAGAAAAAGAAAGCCAAACAATCTCCTGATGTACGGAGGTTGAAACGAAAAAAAGCAGGAGCCTGCCGGGCTCCTGCTTTTTTGTTGAGTAAACAGAGAAAAGGGCAGCAATCAAGGCTGCAAAAGGGACATGGAGACAAAGACGGTTGGAAATTATAAGTAGTTAATTTCCCTCAGAGCGTCCAGCAGTGTCGACAGCCGCTTCACCTCGGGGGCCTTGGCGTAGAGCAGGTAGCGGGCATAGCGCAGGTAGAGGTCCTGGATCCGCAGTGCCTTGTACTGTGGCTTGTGGTAACAGGTGAAGACCTACAGCCCCTGCTTTTCGGGGCCGCAGCAAAGGGGAGCCTGCCGGATCTCCAGGAGGAGTCCCTCTTACCGCCGCGCGTTGCGCTGCCAGATGGTGTACAGCCCGTCCAGCACCAGGGTGTCCCGGTAGTCGATGTCCGTGCGGCAGGCGCTGCGCACACTGCGGGGCAGCGTCCCCGTGGCCACCAGCGGCGCCCCGGGGGCGTGCAGCGCGGTGCGGAAGTTCTCCACCATGCCGTCCACCATGGCCGCCGTGCCGTGCACCATGCCGCTGTGCAGGCAGTCCGCCGTGTTGGCCCCCACCATCCGCTTGGGTTTTGCGTCCAGCTCTACCTGGGGCAGCTGGGCGGTGTTCTTCACCAGCGCCGCCAGCGACATCTGGGGCCCCGGCAAAATCGCCCCGCCGATCAGCGCCCCCTCGGCGTCCACCGCCAGCATCGAGATGGCGGTGTCAAAGTTCGCCACCACCAGGGGCGGGGTGTGCCGCTGCAACGCCCCCACCACGGCGCAGAGCAGCTCGCCCCCCAGCTGGGCGGGGTTGTCCATCCGGATGCGCACCCCGCTCTTCAGCCCGGGACCTACCTCCATCACGGGGGCCTCGCACATCTTGTGCAGGGCTTCCCGCATCCGGGGGGTCAGCGCCGGCACCACGCTGGAAAAGATCACGTCGGTGACTTCCCGGGGCTCGGCACCGTACAGCGCCAGCATGTTTACCATTTTATATAACAGTTCGTCGCTGCTCAGGGCCGTGTCGGCGAACAGCCGGGAGGAAAACACCAGCTTGCCGTCCCTTGTATAGGAACCGAAGGTGATGTTGGAGTTTCCGATATTCAAAGCCAGGATCATGGCGGTGCCTCTTTTCTCTAGGATGCTTTAATACTATTATAATAGGAAGCAAATTGCAAGAGGGAGGGCAAAACCCCAAAAAGGACGCTGTACCGAATAACCAAAAAACGACCTCGAAATTTGTCAAAAAAACTGAAAAAAGGTGTTGACAAAGTGGGTTCTGGGTGGTATTATAGTCAGGCTGTCCGGCGCGAGAGCGAACGCGACAGCCGCTGAAAAACCGCATAACAACAGCCTTTGAGGGCTTTTCGGAAGCTTCGGTTCCTGAAAAAACTTCAAAAAAATCTCAAAAAAGTTCTTGACAAACGGAACTTCGCGAGATATAATAAATAGGCTGTCACGCGAGATGCGAACAGCGAGCAGGACCTTGAAAATTGAACAAAACTGAAACTTGTGGAACCTTATCGTGGGTTTCCAAACCCACGTAAATCAATTCCAAATTACAAGTAATTCAAACAGGACGCAAGCGATTGTGTCTGAGTGATTTACAAGATTAAACACTTATAAAGTGATTTAATACCATTTTATAAAGAGTTTGATCCTGGCTCAGGACGAACGCTGGCGGCGCGCCTAACACATGCAAGTCGAACGGAGTTATTTCGGTTGAAGTTTTCGGATGGATACTGGTTTAACTTAGTGGCGAACGGGTGAGTAACGCGTGAGTAACCTGCCCTGGAGTGGGGGACAACAGTTGGAAACGACTGCTAATACCGCATAAGCCCACGGCCCGGCATCGGGCTGAGGGAAAAGGATTTATTCGCTTCAGGATGGACTCGCGTCCAATTAGCTAGTTGGTGAGGTAACGGCCCACCAAGGCGACGATTGGTAGCCGGACTGAGAGGTTGAACGGCCACATTGGGACTGAGACACGGCCCAGACTCCTACGGGAGGCAGCAGTGGGGGATATTGCACAATGGGGGAAACCCTGATGCAGCGACGCCGCGTGGAGGAAGAAGGTTTTCGGATTGTAAACTCCTGTCGTTAGGGACGAATCTTGACGGTACCTAACAAGAAAGCACCGGCTAACTACGTGCCAGCAGCCGCGGTAAAACGTAGGGTGCAAGCGTTGTCCGGAATTACTGGGTGTAAAGGGAGCGCAGGCGGACCGGCAAGTTGGAAGTGAAATCTATGGGCTCAACCCATAAATTGCTTTCAAAACTGCTGGCCTTGAGTAGTGCAGAGGTAGGTGGAATTCCCGGTGTAGCGGTGGAATGCGTAGATATCGGGAGGAACACCAGTGGCGAAGGCGACCTACTGGGCACCAACTGACGCTGAGGCTCGAAAGCATGGGTAGCAAACAGGATTAGATACCCTGGTAGTCCATGCCGTAAACGATGATTACTAGGTGTTGGAGGATTGACCCCTTCAGTGCCGCAGTTAACACAATAAGTAATCCACCTGGGGAGTACGACCGCAAGGTTGAAACTCAAAGGAATTGACGGGGGCCCGCACAAGCAGTGGAGTATGTGGTTTAATTCGAAGCAACGCGAAGAACCTTACCAGGTCTTGACATCCGATGCATAGTGCAGAGATGCATGAAGTCCTTCGGGACATCGAGACAGGTGGTGCATGGTTGTCGTCAGCTCGTGTCGTGAGATGTTGGGTTAAGTCCCGCAACGAGCGCAACCCTTATTGCCAGTTACTACGCAAGAGGACTCTGGCGAGACTGCCGTTGACAAAACGGAGGAAGGTGGGGATGACGTCAAATCATCATGCCCTTTATGACCTGGGCTACACACGTACTACAATGGCGTTTAACAAAGAGAAGCAAGACCGCGAGGTGGAGCAAAACTCAAAAACAACGTCTCAGTTCAGATTGCAGGCTGCAACTCGCCTGCATGAAGTCGGAATTGCTAGTAATCGCGGATCAGCATGCCGCGGTGAATACGTTCCCGGGCCTTGTACACACCGCCCGTCACACCATGAGAGCCGGGGGGACCCGAAGTCGGTAGTCTAACCGCAAGGAGGACGCCGCCGAAGGTAAAACTGGTGATTGGGGTGAAGTCGTAACAAGGTAGCCGTATCGGAAGGTGCGGCTGGATCACCTCCTTTCTAGGGAGTCAGACATTCAGTCAAAGCTGGTCTTTGAGTGAATGGACAGGGAAACAAGTTTCAGTATTGTTCAATTTTGAGGGCCGCTGCAAAGCGAACCTCAAAGCATAAGGGACAGCGAAACCCGAAACGCTGTAAAGGCGCGGGGGTATAGCTCAGTTGGGAGAGCACCTGCTTTGCAAGCAGGGGGTCAAGGGTTCGAATCCCTTTATCTCCACCATTTGGGCTGATAGCTCAGCTGGTTAGAGCACTCGGCTGATAACCGAGAGGTCGATGGTTCGAGTCCATTTCAGCCCACCACTGGTTATCCAGTGTGCTGGGTAACCCAAATCCTTATGCAAGGAAGTACCTTGAAAACTGAATATAGAACTGCGAAATGAGATTTTAAGCTAGTAAAATTCCTGATTTTTTAATAAAATCTATAATTTCACCAAGCGGTAAAATCTCGTTGGCAAATGGAGAATCTGAAAAGAGATATGTTTATCGAGAGATAAACAACGGTCAAGCTACAAAGGGCGCAAGGAGAATGCCTTGGCACTGGGAGCCGATGAAAGACGTGGTAAGCTGCGATAAGCCTTGGGGAGGAGCAAACATCCTTTGATCCAGGGATTTCTGAATGAGGAAACTCACTGAAGCTCATACTTCAGTATCCTGCACTGAATCCATAGGTGCAGGAGGGGAACCGCCTGAACTGAAACATCTAAGTAGGGCGAGGAAGAGACATCAACCGAGATTCCGTTAGTAGTGGCGAGCGAACGCGGAAGAGGGCAAACCGGAAGGAGAAATCCTTCCGGGGTACGGACCGCTTTTAGGACCCAAGCTGTTAGCCGAATGGTGTGGGAAAGCCATCCGGAGAGTGTGAGAGACACGTAGGCGAAAACGGCGAGGGCTGCGCGAGTTCCAGAGTACGGCCAGACACGTGAAACCTGGTCGGAAGATGGGGGGACCACCCTCCAACCCTAAATACTACCCAGTGACCGATAGCGTATAGTACTGTGAAGGAAAGGTGAAAAGGACCCCGGGAGGGGAGTGAAAAAGAACCTGAAACCTTGTGCCTACAAGCACATAGAGCACATCAACGTGTGATATGGTACTTTTTGTAGAACGGTCCGGCGAGCGATTGTACGTTGCGAGCTTAAGCACTTCAGGTGCGGAGGCGTAGCGAGAGCGAGTCTGAATAGGGCGTTCAGTAACGTGCAATGGGCCCGAAACCGGGTGACCTACCCATGATCAGGCTGAAGTGAAAGTAAAATTTCATGGAGGGCCGAACCGACCTCCGTTGAAAAGGCGGCGGATGAATTGTGGGTAGCGGAGAAATTCCAATCGAACTCGGAGATAGCTGGTTCTCCCCGAAATAGCTTTAGGGCTAGCCTCATGTTAGATACCCGGAGGTAAAGCACTGAATGGCCTAGCGCCCGAGAGGGTAGCGAAGCCTATCAAACTAAGAATGCCGGAGTATCGATGCATGGGAGTCAGACAGTGTGAGATAAATCTCATTGTCAAAAGGGAAACAGCCCAGATCTACAGCTAAGGTCCCAAATTGTATCTAAGTGGAAAACGATGTGAAAATACACAGACAACCAGGATGTTGGCTCAGAAGCAGCCACTCATTTAAAGAGTGCGTAATAGCTCACTGGTCGAGCGTCTTTGCGCGGAAAATTTAACGGGGCTAAGATACAAACCGAAGCTTAGGCTGCATCGTAAGATGCGGGGTAGGGGAGCGTTGTGTAAGCGGAGAAACAGTAGCGTAAGCGGCTGTGGAGTTTACAGAAGTGAGAATGCCGGAATGAGTAGCGCGAATGCAGTGAGAATCTGCATGGCCGGAAACCTCAGGTTTTTGGAGGAAGGTTCGTCCGCTCCAAGTTAGGCGGGAGCTAAGGTGAGGCCGAAAGGCGTAGCCGATGCACAGACGGTAGAGATTCCGTCCCCACCGAAAGATTTAAGCGCAGGGACACTTTTTGAAGGTCAGAGCCGGGTGTTGGTTCCGGTAGTGATCGAGGGAAATTTAGTACCGAAGTCTGGCTGAATGAGAGGCGAGAAAAGCTGCGTGTATATCTAAGGTGCCCGTACCGCAAACCGACACAGGTAGGTAGGAAGAAGATTCTAAGGCCAACGGGAGAAGGGTTGTTAAGGAACTCGGCAAGTTGACCCCGTAACTTCGGAATAAGGGGTGCTCACGAGAGTGAGCCGCAGAGAATAGGCCCAGGCAACTGTTTACCAAAAACACAGGTTTGTGCTAAATCGAAAGATGACGTATACGAGCTGACGCCTGCCCGGTGCTGGAAGGTTAAAAGGAGATGTGCAAGCATTGAATTGAAGCCCCAGTGAACGGCGGCCGTAACTATAACGGTCCTAAGGTAGCGAAATTCCTTGTCAGGTAAGTTCTGACCCGCATGAAAGGCGTAATGATCTGGGCACTGTCTCAACAGCCCGCCCGGCGAAATTGTAGTACCGGTGAAGATGCCGGTTTCCCGCGACAAGACGGAAAGACCCCATGGAGCTTTACTGTAGCCTGATATTGGGTTTCGGTGTTGCATGCACAGGATAGATGGGACGCTAGGAAGCAGAGGCTTTGGCCTTTGTGGAGCGGACGTTGGGATACCATCCTTGCGACATTGGAATTCTAACCTGCGCCCTTGAATCAGGGCGGGGGACATTGTCAGGTGGGCAGTTTGACTGGGGCGGTCGCCTCCTAAAATGTAGCGGAGGCGTTCAAAGGTTCGTTCGATCTGGACGGAAACCAGATGAAAGAGTGCAAACGCATAAACGAGCCTGACTGCGAGACTGACGGGTCGAGCAGAGACGAAAGTCGGAGTTAGTGATCCGGTGGTATGTGAGTGGAAATGCCATCGCTCAACGGATAAAAGTTACCCTGGGGATAACAGGCTGATCTCCCCCAAGAGTCCACATCGACGGGGAGGTTTGGCACCTCGATGTCGGCTCATCGCATCCTGGGGCTGAATTCGGTCCCAAGGGTTTGGCTGTTCGCCAATTAAAGCGGTACGCGAGCTGGGTTCAGAACGTCGTGAGACAGTTCGGTCCCTATCTGTCGTGGGCGCAGGATATTTGAAAGGCGCTGTCCCTAGTACGAGAGGACCGGGATGGACGAACCTCTGGTGCACCAGTTGTCACGCCAGTGGCACAGCTGGGCAGCTATGTTCGGATCGGATAAACGCTGAAAGCATCTAAGCGTGAAGCCGGCCTTAAGATAAGATATCCCACTGAGTCAATCAGGTAAGACCCCTTGAAGACTACAAGGTTGATAGGCACAATGTGTAAGTGGCGTGAGCCATTCAGCAAGCGTGTACTAATAGGTCGAGGGCTTGACCCCATCTTGATCAGATACTCTGTTTGCAAAGCGGTTCGATATTCAGTTTTGAGGGTACATCCTCAACAAAAGAGAAGCAGATGACAAGGTCATATGCATGGCCGGTGTCGATGACGGTGAGGTTCCACCTGTTCCCATTCCGAACACAGAAGTTAAGCTCACTTGTGCCGAAGATAGTTGGCTGGAGACGGCCTGTGAAAATAGGTAGATGCCGGCTTCTCTACAAAGCAGCCTCCGGGCCGAGCCTTGGGCCCGGTCCGGAGTTTGCTTTATATGCACCATTAGCTCAGCTGGTAGAGCAACTGACTCTTAATCAGTGGGTCCTGGGTTCGAGTCCCCGATGGTGCACCAGAAACAGCCGCAATCAATATTGCGGCTGTTTTGTTTGCTTTAGCGGTAAGACAACCCTCGGCTATGGCGGGGCGTGTACATAAATTAAGAATATTATAACATAAATGCGGCGCCTCAGCGGGATGTCATTAGTATAATGTACTTCTAGGGATTAGCAGGAGGAGACGTGACCTCTAAAAGATGTGGAATTCTGATGAACAGTTAGATGATTTACCGTATGTGATGTGGAACAAGGAAAGCAACTGGTATTTCGTCCTGAAGCAGAGAAAGAGGTAGAGCAGTGGCAAGGGAAAGAGCCATTTATCTTGGATATTCGTCTTGCTGTAAAATTTCACGAGTTCATTATTAATGAGCGCAACGTGTGACGCATGAAATGCGCAAAATGTCCCGAAAAACTTGCGCTATCCCATTGCGTATCTGCGCTGAACCTGCTATACTGATGCTAAAATACATTTGTGAATATGCGCAACATTGCGCAATCTTGCGGAGGCAAAGGTATGCAGAGAGAAAAGCTTCTTCATGGTGGAGATTATAATCCCGAACAGTGGTTGGATCGGCCGGATATTCTGGCACAGGATGTTGTCATGATGAAACAGGCACATGTGAATGTGGTCACCCTGGGGGTGTTTTCCTGGTCGCTGCTGGAACCTCGGGAAGGGGAATACCATCTGGACTGGCTGGCGGATATCATCCACAATCTGTATTCCAACGGTATCTTCACCATTCTGGCCACCCCCAGTGCGGCGCGACCTGCCTGGATGGCACAAAAATACCCCGAAGTTCGCAGAGTGCGCAGCGACCGCACGCGGGAACTGTTCCGCCGTCGGCAGAATTACTGCTATACCTCACCCCTCTACCGGGAAAAGGTGCGAGCCATCGACGAACAACTGGCCCGCCGTTTTGGTGAAGACCCGGCTGTGATTTTGTGGCACATCTCCAATGAGATGGGCGGCGACTGTCACTGCCCGCTCTGCCAGGCGGAGTTCCGCCGTTGGCTGCAGCGCCGGTACGGCAGCCTGGGAGCGCTGAACAAGGCATGGAACGCACGTTTCTGGAGCCATGACTACACCGACTGGGAACAGATCGAAAGCCCTGCGCCCCAGGGGGAGGATGCGGTGCAGGGGTTGCTGCTGGACTGGAAACGGTTTGTCAGCAGCCGCCATATCGACTTTTTCAAATTTGAGCGGGATTGTGTGCGAGCCCTGGCCCCCAAGGCTCGGTTTACCGCCAACCTGATGTACCGCTTCCACGATATCGACTACCATGACCTGGCCAGAGAGCTGGATGTAGTCAGCTGGGACAACTATCCCACCTGGCACAAGGCCACCGAGACGGTGGAACAGACCGCGCTGGATACGGCCATGATGCATGACCTGTTCTACTCCTTGAAAGGCAAGCCTTTCCTGATGATGGAGTCCAGCCCCAGCTTTACCAACTGGCAGCCGGTGACCAAACAGAAGAAGCCCGGCATGGCGATGCTCAGTGCCCTGCAGGCAGTGGCCCATGGGTCGGACAGCGTCTGTTACTTCCAGTGGCGTGCCAGCCGTGGTGCAGAGGAAAAATTCCACGGTTCGGTGGTGGGGCATGATGGCCGTTCCGATACCCGGATCTTCCGCGAAACCAGCCAGGTAGGCGCCGCACTGGAGGAACTGGCCTGTGCAGCGGGCCGCCAGCGGCCCCGTCAGGCGGCCCTGGTCCATGACTGGCCCAACCTCTGGGCCATGGAGGGGTCCAGCGGCCCCCGCAACTGTGGCATGGGTTATTGGAAGGAACTGGCCTGTCATTACAACGCTTTGGCTCGCGCCGGCATCACGGTGGACCTGATCGGCCAGGATGCCGACCTGACCGGCTACGGCCTGGTGGTGGTGCCGATGCTCTATCTGCTGCGGGAGGATTTTGCCGCAAAGCTCTGTGACTTTGCCCGTGCCGGCGGTACGGTGGTGGTCAGCCAGTGGACCGGCGTGGTGGACGAAAGCGATCTCTGCCGCCTGGGGGACACTCCGTACGGTCTGACCGAACTGCTGGGGCTTCGCCGTGCCGAGATCGACGGCCTGTACGATGGGGAGACCCGTCGTTGCCAGCCTGTGGAAAACGCACCGCTGCCGCTGCCTGCCACCCAGGCCAGCGTACTGTGTGAAGTTGCGGTGCTGGATGAAGCATCGCCCGCCACACCGCTGCTGCTCTACGGGGAGGACTACTTTGCCGACGCGCCCGCCGCTGCCGTGCACCCCTACGGCCAGGGCCGGGCCTACTACCTGGCCAGCCGCTTCACGCCGGATTTTTACCAGGCATTCTATAACGCCCTGACCGAGGAAGCCGGGCTGGAAGCGGCGGCTCCGGTGCCGTTACCCGACGGTGTGCTGGCCACCCGGCGGGAGGGTCTGCTGTTTGTGCAGAACTGTAATCCTGCGCCGGTGCAAGCGCTGGGAGTGGAGCTGCCCGCTTACGGTACGGCGGTCTGGCAGACCAATGCCGGGGAACTCCGGCGAATGCTATGATTTCCAATATCCTGCCGCGTCCCCGTGGGGGCGCGGTTTTTGTCAAAATGCTGATTTTTACTGTACAAAGCTGGCAGTTATGACGGATTTTGGGCTGGAAACTTGACAGAGCGGGAAAAAAGCTGGTATCCTGAGATAAGCGCAACGAGTTGCGCCAAATTGACAGGGGAGGCATCACTGTGGCAGAAATGCAGGGAGATTCTATCTCCATTGAGGAAATTGCCAAAGCATTGGGGGTATCCAAAACAACTGTATCCCGTGCGTTGTCCGGCAAGGGCCGCATCAGTGAAGCCACCCGCAGCCGGGTGCGGGCTTATGTGGCCAGTACCGGTGCGGCGCCTACCGTGCGCGCCCGCTGGAGCGAGAAAACCGCTACCCATAACCTGACTATGATCATCCCGCCGCATTTTGTTCATTTGGACCTGCCGTTTCTTCGCAAATGTATGGGCGGTATCAGCATGATGGCAGCCCAGCGGGGCTACGATCTGCTGCTGTGCTATGCCAGCGCTTCCGACACCAGCCAGCTGGAACGGCAGCTCTCCAATCGTAAAACCGATGGCGTGATTCTTTCCCGTGCCATGGAGGACGATCCCTGCCTGGACCTGCTGCAGCAATACCGCGTACCCTATGTGGTCATTGGCCGGTGTGAGGATACGTCTATTCCTCAGGTAGACAACGATCAGGTGGGGGCATCCTACGAGATGACCCGGCTGCTGTTGAGGCTGGGGGCCCGGCGCATTGCACTGATCGTGGGAACCAACACCTATACGGTCAACATCGACCGTATGCGGGGATATTTACGGGCACTGCCGGAGTTCGGCGTCCCGGAAGATCGCCGCCTGATACAGGACGGTGTGGAAAGCATAGCCCAGCGTTCCGACGCACTGGAGGCGGTGCTGGATCAGCATCCCGACTGCCTGTTGTGCGGCGATGACCGGCTGGCTTTTGATGTGATGCAGGCGCTGCACGCCCGGCATATCCGGGTGCCGCAGGATCTGCAGGTGGCCAGCCTGTATGACAGTGAACTCCTGCTGAACACGGTTCCCAATGTGTCGGCGGTGCAGTTTGATGCCGAGCGACTGGGGGCATCAGCCTGCCGTATGCTGCTGGACATCTTGGCCGGCAAACAGATCAATACTCGCCAGGTGGAAGGGTATCAGGTCATTTTGCGGGATTCCACTCACTAAAATTCATCCAGGCAGTTTTGCAAGCCGCCCGCCGCACCACGGCGGGCGGCTTTTTTCGTACACAGGCAAAATTCTTTGCCCCGGGGAAGGAAAGAAAAAACACAAAGCGCAACATTGCGCGCTTACATCGAAAAAACGCGCAATGTTCACGCAGGTTGCACAAAAACCATAAAAAAACACTGTAAAAATAATGTATTGCAGAAAGATCCGGCCCTCTGTATAATAGATAGTGCAATGAATTGCGCTATATTGGCGCAACAACAAATCAAAGCGCGGTGCGCCGTGCTTGCTACCAAAGGAGAAGATATCATGAAAAAGCAATTGAGCCTGGCCATGGCTGCTGCCATGGCGCTGTCGCTGGCCGCTTGCGGCGCAAGCCAGAGCGGATCGGCCGCTGAAACTGCCTCCACCAGCGATGCCACCACTGAGGCGGCTGCCAGCTGGGGTGATGTAACACTGACCATGTGGGGCGCAGAGGAAGATCAGACCATGCTGCGCGAGATGGCCGATGCTTTTATTGAAGAAAATAAAGACAAGGGCAACATCACCATCAATATCGGTGCTTGCTCTGAGTCCGATACCAAGGACAATATTCTGACCGACCCCACCGCCGCTGCGGATGTTTTTGCCTTCGCCGATGACCAGCTCAACGAGCTGGTGGCCGCCGGCGCCCTGCAGGAAGTTTCCCTCAACGCCGACGATGTGAAGAGCCGCAATCTGGAAGGCTCTGTGGAGGCAGCCTCCCTCAACGGCAAGCTCTATGCCTACCCCATGACCGCCGACAACGGCTACTTCTTGTACTACGACAGCAGCGTTATCAGCCCGGAGGATGCCCAGACGGTGGACGGCATCCTGGCCGCCGCAGCCGCCGCCGGTCGTACCTTTGATATGACGATCAACGACGGCTGGTACATTTACAGCTTCTTTGCCGGTGCTGGCCTGCAGGCGACCCTGGCCGAAGATGGCGTTAACACCGTCTGCAACTGGAACGAGGAACCTGGCGCCGATGTGGCCCAGGCCATCATGGACATTGCGTCCAACAGCGCTTTTGTCTGTGCCTCCGATGCCGACATCGTTTCCGGCATTGAAAACGGCACTGTCTGCGCTGCCGTCAGCGGTACCTGGAACGCCAACGTGGCCCAGGAAAAGTGGGGCGAGAACTACGCCGCCGCCAAGCTGCCCACCTACACCCTCAACGGCGAGCAGGTCCAGATGAGTTCTTTCGCCGGCTACAAGCTGGTGGGTGTCAACCCCCACAGCGCCAACGTAGGCGTAGCCATGATGCTGGCGGACTACATCACCAATGAGGCCAACCAGCAGAAGCGCTTTGAAGTGCGCAACCTGGGCCCCTCCAACATCAATGTAAACGCTTCCGAGGCAGTCCAGGCCGCTCCCGCCATCGCCGCCCTGGCCGCTCAGAGTGATTACGCGGATCTGCAGCGCGTGGGCACCAACTATTGGGATCCCGCTGCCAGCCTGGGCCAGATCCTGGTCTCCGGCGACACGCAGGGCAAGACCACTCAGCAGCTGGTGGATGATGCCGTAGCCGGCATTACCGCTCCGGTGGCTCAGTAATCTTCGCCGCTTGTGCGGCAGCAAACCATCCGGCCGGCACTTACCTGTGGCAGTGCCGGCTTTCATGTGAGAAAATATTTGACTGAAAGGAGTGGGCACGGTGGCAGAAATGGCTTTTGAAGCGCCGCTGCGTACAGACGGCAAAGAACCCAACTTCCTGCAAAAATTCGGCCATGCGTTGGTTCACGGTGACATCTTCACCAAACTGTCCTTCCTCATCTGGGGGCTTGGCTACATCGGCCACGGTCAGCTGATCAAGGCGGTGCTGGTCACGCTGGTGCAGGGGCTCGGCCTTTACTACCTGGGCGTGGCAGGCATTCCCAACCTGATGAAATTCGGTACGCTGGGCACCGTCCAGATGGAAATGGTCTTCAACCCGGCGACCATGAAAAACGAAGTCAACAATTATGATAACTCCTTTGCCATTCTGCTGCTCAGCGTTATTGCCCTGGTGGTTATCGTGGCGCTGCTGGCATCGGCTATGGCGGTGGTAACTTCCAACTATCAACTGCAAAGAATCCGTCAGGCCGGCAAAAAGACCAACAGCTTCGGCCAGGATATCCGCGTCTACCTGAACGAGAAGTTCTACGTCACCTTGTTGACGCTGCCGGTACTGGGCGTGGTGATCTTCACCATCATACCGCTTTTCATCCTCATTGCGGTGGCCTTCACCAACTATGACCAGCAGCATATGCCGCCCAACTCGCTGTTTACCTGGGTGGGTATGACCAACTTCCTCACCCTGTTCGGCGGCGGGCAGGCGCTCTCCCTTACCTTTGGGTATGCCTTCGGCAAGATCCTGGTCTGGACGCTGGTATGGGCGTTCTTTGCCACCTTCACCAACTTCTTCGGCGGTGTTTTTCTGGCCATGTTCATCAATGACCGAAAAACCAAGCTGCCCAAGCTGTGGCGTACGCTTTTTATCATCACCATTGCGGTGCCCCAGTTCGTCACCCTGCTGCTGGTGCGCAACTTCTTCAGCGACAACGGCATCTTCAACACCATGATGGCCAACCTCGGTGTCACCGAACTGCTGCGCAATGCCGGCCTGATCGGCGCCAACATGGAGTACATTCCTTTCCTGACCAATGCGGGCTGGGCACAGGTGATGATTATTCTTATCAACATCTGGGTAGGCGTGCCCTACCAGATGCTCATTGCCACCGGTGTGCTGATGAACATTCCCGGCGATATGCTGGAAGCCGCCCGCATTGACGGTGCCAACCCCGTGCAGATGTTCTTCTCCATCAAGCTGCCGTACCTGCTCAGCGTACAGGGCCCGGCGCTGGTCACCGACTTTGTAAAGAACATCAACAATTTCAACGTCATCTATCTGCTCACCCAGGATGTCTATGTAACCACCGACCAGGCCATGGCTGCCTCCAGCGCCAAGGAAGTGGACCTGCTGGTGACTTGGCTGTTCCGCCTGACACAGGAGCAGTACAACTACAAGATGGCCGCCGTCATCGGCATTATGGTCTTTATCATCTGCGCCGTATTTACGGTGGTATGTTTCCGCTTTATCAATAAGAAGGAGGCGACGTTCTCTTGACGCAGGTTATGACAGCTTCCACCCAAAAGCAGCTGCGCCAGGGCAAAATCCGGCGCGGTGTGGGCAGCGTCCTTCGCCATCTGGTGCTGGCTATTCTGGCGGCGGTCTGGCTGGTGCCCATCGTCTGGCTGCTGGTCACTTCCTTCTCCAGCTATCGCGGTATCAACATCACCACTTTTTTTCCGGAAAGTTATACCCTGGACAATTACATCGACGTGTTGTTCCATCCTGACAGTGTGGCACAGTTCCCGCAGTGGTTTGCCAATACCTTTGTTGTGGCTTGCTTCAATTGCGTGATCTCTACCTGCTTTGTGCTGATGGTTGCCTACGCATTCAGCTGCTGCCGATTCAAGAGCCGCCGCCTGCTGCAGAATCTCTCGGTCACCGTCAACCTGTTCCCCGGCGTACTGGCCATGATTGCCGTCTACTTCGTGCTGCGGTATCTGAACCTGACCAACTCCTACGCCGGTCTGATCATGGTGTATGCCGGGTCCTCTGGCCTGGGCTACCTGATCTGCAAGGGATTCTTCGATACGGTACCTGCTTCCCTGCGGGAGGCCGCCAAGCTGGATGGTGCGTCGGAAGCGCGCATCTTTTTGCAGGTGGTCATTCCCATGTCCCGTCCGATCCTGGTCTATACCATCATCAATTCCTTCATGATGCCCTGGACCGACTTCGTTATGGCCAAGATGATCCTCAATTCGGGTGTCAGCTCGGACTGGACGGTGGCTATCGGCTTGTACAACATGCTTTCCCGCACACTGGTCAACAATTATTTTGCACTGTTCTGTGCCGGTGGTGTGCTGGTATCCATTCCCATTTCGGTCCTGTTCGTCATTATGCAGAAATTCTACGTGGAAGGCATTACTTCCGGCGCGGACAAGGGCTGATTGTTGGCCGGAGCCCCGCGCTTTGCGCAGAATGAATCCGGAAGGGGACCGCTGCGAACTCTTTGTCGTGCAGCGGTCCCCTCATTTTTATAAAGAGGTGAAATCTGTGAAAAAATGTTATGGCGTCCGGCGTATTTTCAGCGCCCTGCTGGCCCTGGCCATGCTGCTGGTCCTTGCCCCTGCTGCGGCGGCTCAGGAAAATGCCGTTAACCTGCTGCAGGATGGCAGCTTCGACCAGGATATCTGGGGCGGGGACAGCCCCTGGACATGCACGGCCTCTGACTGGGGTGGCGAAGCGGAATCCCAGACCGTCATCGATCGCAAGGACCCTGACGGCAGCGATGCCGCCATGCTTCACTGGTGGAGCCCCAATGAGGCGACGGTGACGGTCAGTCAGACCGTTACGCTGGAGGCAGGCAACTATATGATGCGCGCCTCCGTACAGGGCGAAAAGTGTGAGGCGCTGCTTTTCTGCGGTTCGCAGACCGGCGCCCGGACCTCGTTGACCGGCTACGGCAGCTGGGACACGCTGGAAAAAACTTTCGCTGTGGAAACGACGGGGGAGTACACCGTGGGTGTGACGCTGCCGTGTGCGCCGGATGGTTGGGGGTGCCTGGATGATCTGGAACTGGTCCGGCAGGAGGAAGTGACCCCGCCCGCGCCCGAGACGCCGGTGTATACCGTGGCACTGACGGCGGATACCAACAGTGTGACCGCAGGAGATACCGTCCACCTGAGCGCGGTGGTCTGCAAGGACGGGGAACCGGTCACAGACCTGGCGGCAGAGGGACTGTACCTGTGGTTCTGGGCCGACCAGTGGCAGGCCGGGCATGAAGGCGCCCCGGTGGATGCCGTATTCAGCAATTACGATGAAAACAGCGGGCACAGCCTAACTGCCGACGCCACGCTGCCCGGTGAGGGAACCTATTACCTGGCGGCGGAGCTGAAAACCGAGACGGACCGTCTGGCCATCGCTTTTGCGGCGGTGGAAGCTGCGGCCGTGGAGGAACCCCAGGAGCCTGCCCCGGATCCGGTGGAGGCCGAGATTACCGTGCCCTATGTAGCCGGTTCCGACGGTGATTTTATCCGCGGCGTGGACGTTTCCTCACTGCTCTCACTGCTCAACAGCGGGGTAGTGTTCCGGGATGCGGACGGTAACCCGCTGGGAGACTCCGTGGAAGCCCAGGGAAAGGCCTTTATGACCCAGCTGGCCGACGCGGGGGTGAACTGGGTGCGCCTGCGGGTCTGGAATGAACCTTATGATGCTCTGGGGCACGGCTACGGCGGCGGCGACAACGATCTGAACGCCGCCAGGCAGATGGGCCAGTGGGCTACCGAAGCAGGACTGCAGGTACTTATTGATTTCCACTATTCGGATTTCTGGGCCGACCCGGGCAAACAGCAGGCGCCCAAGGCGTGGAAGGATATGACGGTGGACGAAAAGGCTGCTGCGGTTTCGACTTTTACCACCGAAAGTCTGCGCACGCTGCTGGATGCAGGGGTCAACGTGGGCATGGTGCAGATCGGAAACGAAACCAATAACGGCATTGCCGGTGTGATGTATGGAACCGACGGCTGGGACGCTGCCGCCAAGCTGTTTGCGGCCGGTGTGGATGCTGCCCATGCGGTGGCGGCTGAATACAATACCACCATTCTGGCGGCTGTCCATTTCACCAATCCTGAAACAGCAGGCCGCTATGCGGGATACGCCAAGCAGCTGGCGGACCATAACGTGAACTACGACGTGTTTGCTTCCTCCTACTACCCCTACTGGCATGGCTCGTTGGACAACCTGACCGCAGTGTTGCAGCAGGTGGCCGATACCTACGGCAAGAAGGTCATGGTGGCCGAGACTTCCTGGGCAACTACGCTGTAGGACGGCGACGGCCATGACAACACCGTGCGGGTCGGTTCCAACGATAACAGCAATATGAGCGGTAAAAACTGGGCATTCTCGGTCCAGGGCCAGGCATCGGAGGTGGCCGACGTGGCCAGCGCCGTCACTGCGGTAGGGGAGAACGGCATCGGCCTGTTCTACTGGGAACCGGCATGGCAGCCGGTGCACAATGTTTCCGGCCTGGAAGGGGAAGCCTACGATGCGCAGGTGGCTGCCAACCGCCTTGCCTGGGAACAATACGGCTCCGGCTGGGCATCCTCCTATGCGGGAGAATATGACCCCGACGACGCCGGAAAATGGTACGGCGGCTCGGCGGTGGACAATCAGGCAATGTTTGACTTCGATGGAAAACCGTTGGCGTCGTTGTATGTCTGGAAGTTGATGCAAACCGGCTCGGTGGCACCTAAAAAGGTGGAAAGTGCCGACAACCCGGTTCTTACGGTGGAGGCAGGTAGCGACGGCACCGCTGCTGTCACCCTGCCGGACGCCACTACTGTGTATTACAGCGACGGTACCAGCGAGACAGCCTCCGTGGTATGGGAAACTGCCGGGCTGGATCTGAACACTCTGCCGACGGGCAGCTATACTGTGCAGGGTACTGTAACGGTAACACCCGCCGATACCCCTGTGACGGTGGAAGTTCATTGCACGCTGACTGTCATTTACCCCAACCTGCTGGAAAATCCCGGTTTTGAGAATGGGAGTGCCGGATATACCTTTTCAGAAAACTGGCCGGGCAACGGGGTTACGGAAAAGGAACCCGGTAACCTGCACAGCGGCAGACGGTATCTTCATTTCTATTCTGCGGCTGCACGCACTGTCACTGTGCAGCATGACCCGGTGACGCTGCAGCCCGGACAGTACACGTTTACCCTCTACATGCAGGGGGAGGGGGGCTTCCGGCCGGATCTCCGTGACCGATGCGGATGGCAGTGAGCTGGCCTCCGCGGATTTTGCTGGTACCCAGTGGGGCGACTGGCAGCAGCCCTCGCTGACCTTTACGCTGACGGAAGAAACCGTCGTTACGCCGGGCATCCTGCTGGACATCCAGCCCGGGGGCTGGGGCGCAGTGGACGATCTCTATCTGGGAAAACTGGGTGACCAGGCGGTGGAACCCACCCCCGATACCCCCCAGGAAGACAACTCGTCGACCCCGGTGCAAAACCAGCAAACGGTTACGGTCAGCAGCACATCCAAACCGGCCGCCGCCGCGGCATCGGAACCCGCAGCAGCTGCCACCGGGACCGTTGGTGCGATCCCCCAGACCGGTGACACGCTGCCGGTGGCTGTACTGGCACTGCTGATGGTGCTTTCGGCTGCGGCGATGCTGGGCATTGCCCTTCTGCGACGAAAAGAATAAACAATATTTAAAACCGACAAAGCAAGAGGCCACACGGAACCGTTAAGGAACCGTGCGGCCTCTTTTTGGTTAAATGCTATTCTCTTCGGCAGGTGTTTGATACTGCGTTTAAAATCAAACCTTGTTTCGTGATAGAAAACAAAAAAGCGATAGAGGAAAACCTCTATCGCTTGTTGGCTGCCCCAGTCCGACTTGAACGGACGACACCCTGATTAACAGTCAGGTGCTCTACCATGTGTGCCGGGGTGAAAGGCTAATGCCACACAAAAAATATCTTTAAAGCGACGAAAAATGGGAGACAACGGTAAAAAATGAGAAAATTATGCGGATAAAACTGCTGAGAAAACAGCAAAATGGTAGGTTCGAGAAAGCAAACCAGCCAACGAACTGAGACTAATATTATAATAGCAGACGGAGAGAATATTGCAAGTCGCATTAACCGACGAAAGGGGGATCATCACGTCATGAAAATCGGGGTAAAGATTCGCCAAATTCGTCAACACCGGCACATGACGCAACGTGAGTTAGGAGAGAAGATTGGATTGGGAAAGAACGGGGCAAATCGTATAGCCCAATATGAAATGGGGTATCGAACACCCAAACGTGACCAACTCAATAAAATAGCTCATGCTTTGAACGTACCGGAGGAAATGCTTTCCTTGGAAGCGGAGGAAACGTTGCAGGCATTGATCCACAATCTGCTTTGGTTAGATCAGGACGATACCACCCTTATTGAATTGTCTTTTCGAAACAAAGAAAACTGTCCAAGACCTTACAAACAGACACAAAAAGGCTGCGTAGCCATTGTAATACACGATGAAGCAGTCCAAAATTTCCTTACAGCCTGGAGCACCGAAAAGTCACTCTTTGAGGCTGGAGCAATAACTCAAGAGGATTACTTCGAATGGAAAATAACCATGACATAGGCCCATCCGCGAAAGCAACTGATCATTAATTAGTGCATCTTGCTTTTAAATCGTAATTAGATGTAATTATAATCATTCTCCTCGGGGCATAGAGGCCATAAATAGGGATCATTTCCACTGAAATTGGAAATATCATATGCCTTAGGCAAAGTCAATTTTATGCATCCACGTAATTTCTCATCGTATCCGTCCGAGTCGAAAGTTTTTGTTACCAGCACAAGGTTGTGCGCACCAGCATAGCGTACATTTTCGTTATTAGAGCTAGACTCGTATCTTATGCCGTCAAATTCGGCATTATTGCGTACCCAATTTAAAAGAAGCTGAGGAACAATATATTCCTCATGAAACTGTGCATTTGGATACTTGGTTGAAACTGAGCAAGCAGCTCTTAAAGGATACGAGTAAATGTGCTTTAACAAATATTTCTGAACTTCAAGTTTTTCTGTTTCGTTGATAAACCACGTATGAAAGCTATGCGACAAAGTAACGAGTTTCTCTGAAAAGTCGATGAATTTCAGAAAGTAGTTTGGTTCCTGCGGAATAAAAAACTTTGCGATTGCAAATTTTTTAGGACAATTACATTCATACCATGCAAGCTCTGGTTGAGAAGCCAAGTATAAGCACGGGTACCCGGCGGTACTGTAACGTTCTGCTCCGATTAGGTGGTTTTTACTTTTTGGTATATGAAAAAGCTCTTTTCGTATAAGAGGAAAAGGTATATCACCAATCTTACGAATTCGAAAGTAGGTCTCTGTGATAGGCGCACCAGAATAACGTTGCATTAATTGAGGCTTCATTTTAGAGAAAACAAGAAAGGCCAAATTAGACGCATCGCGGATATTTCCATTGCAGTAAAACCTTAGCACTTGAACTAAATCTTTTGCGTTTTGTTCAATCTCAGGTAACTTATCATAAATCATTTCACACATATTAGAACCAACAAGAGGGTTATCTGAAGGATTTATCGAAGTGCTTAAGTCGTTTACATACTGCTGAAAGTTCTCTTCGAGCAAGTCCGCGGTACTTTGATCATCTCTTCTTAAATGACATTTATATCGACCGAGAAGTTCTAGTAATTTATCCATCTTTTCTTTCCTTTAATTTTATTGAATGAAGATGAGGTAGAGAAAATATATGTATTAACTATCATACTCTATTAGCATAGAAATATCTACGCTTTAATTATATGGAATTTACATAATTACAACAGAGAGCTTTGATTATTGAATTACTAAATTGGAGAAGAGGTTCTGCAATAGTAACGCTTTTGGTCAGAATATATGATATAATGAGAAAAATATATTCGATTTCTATCAGATCACAGCGGAGGGGTACTTATGATCGAGGCGTGTGCAGCGGGAATTAGTGATATTATCCTAAGTATTATTGAAAACCAATTACAAGAAGGATTAAATGCAATTGGCAAACAAAAGTTGCTAAAGGATTTAAAAGAAGAAGTCGACAATAAGGTTGCTACTTTAATCAACGAAAACGATGGAACGATACTTACATCTCAAGCGTTTAGTGAATATCTCAGATATGATAAACCAATCGAGAAAATTTTCTCTGCGTTTTGTATACCTGAATCTGAACCTTGTGGCGTTCACGAATTAGCAGAGAAACTACCATCAGAATGTGCTGTAAGAATTGGAGAAAAAGGAAAAAGTATTCCTACGCCGGAAAAGGACTTGATTAAGAAGTTCTTTGAGATTGTGATAGAGACAGTATATAAAAAGATTAGAAATGGTAGTACTTTCGGTGAACGAGCGATACAAGCGCAGCTTAAAGATGTTGGTGATAGCGTGGGACAAGCATCCGGTAGGCTTGCTGACATCTATAATATTTTGCAAGGACAATATTCACTGTCTGATGCCCAAGAAAAGAAAATTTTCGACATTCTATACGAATTTTTTTGTAAAGGAAAATTTCTTGAAATTCGAGAATTGCTACCATTACTTGAAGGAAAAAGCGATTCAGTTAAGGTTGCATTGGCGGAATTGATTGATCTAGTGTCAAAGGATAATGTTCATGCAGACAATGTGGCGGAACATGTTATGCTAATTCAAAATAAAGATATCCGTGAGAAAACTATTAGATTTATAATCGCTTATGGTTTCTTATGGTTAGAAAGTGTAGTTAAAATTTCTGAACAAACTGATAATTTGGAACTTAAAGAGATTTCCAACGATTTATACAACAAAAGATGGGAAAAGATTCTTTTAGAACATACTGATGAAAAAGGGCAAAGTAAAAAATTATCTTTGTTAGTTGCTAAAAGTCATCCGAATGAGAAGTGGTTAGGCGGGAGATCTCTCTTTTGGTATTTAAATGAAGTAAAGGACAGATCACCGGTAAACGTTAGTGAAAAAGATCTGGAAGAGCCAATTACTATTTACGATCTACTTTTATTGGGGCAGGAAAAAGTTCGATTACACATGCTGCAACAGAAAATTGACGACTTGGAGTACGAGAAGAGCCTATTGCTATCTCATCAGGAAGATGTCAAATTTTTAGGGACACAGCTAAAAGAATTATATTGGAAAGTCTTATTCCAAATTTGTAGAGCGACTTTAGATAAAGATACGATCCTTAACTATTGGTCTGTTGTTCCAAGCCAAATTCAAATGAATGCGGATATACAAAGGTCCCGTTTTTTTGCCCAGATTCTTGACGGAACAGTAAATGAACATGAGTTATTGGGATTTTGTATTAGTCATGCAGACCCTTCCGAATTAGTATTTTACTGCTCGAAAAAGGATGATGAATTTGTAATAGCGTTTTATGAGCAAAATGGGAGATTCTTCGCAGATAACTATTTCCTCTTTGAGGAATATATTTTGGCACGGATGAGAATGCAACAAGTTGAAGGATTAAGAACTTTGCTCGAAGAGCATGCAACAATTTTTGGAAAATTGATTGATTACTGGAACTTATACTATCATCTCGGTGGCGAAATTGACTTTAAGAATTTATGGGATCAACTGGATGCGGGTAAAATAGAGGGCACTTTTTATGCAGTCATAAAATTTGGGCATTACCTTTTAAACCAGGGTTACCTTTCTGAGACAGAGCAACTTTATAATAAATGGGGAAAAGATGTTGATGATGATTCGTGTAAAATGTTGTGTGCTAGAATAATGCTTGTACGCGGCAAACAGATAGAAGCACTTGAGCAATTTAAAGAAATTGCGACAGGATATCAGTCATCTGAATTTGTCATTGGAAATATCCTTTACCTTTCCCTTCTAAACAAAAGGCCAATTGATGCGCAAATTATAGAATTTGCGAAAAAAATTGACACATCGCGATTGTGGTGTTTATTGGCGGAGTATTATGCAGAAAAAAACCAAAAAACTCAAACAATGCAGGCGGCTACAAAAGCATTGCTGCGCGCAAAAGACACAGAGGGTAATGCCTATTTTACATATTTTAAGATGCATTCACAGTTTTGCGGCGAAAAGGTACTCCAGTGTCAAAAGCGAATAGAAGCGGATTCTTGCGTAGTCTTGCGAGAGGAGGGAACAGATAACGAGTATGAATTTTGCATATATTCAGATGATGTTGTCCCACATCAGTTACAGGCTGTAAAGCCATATCGTTGGGCGAATGCGTTTCATATGACTGTCGAAGAGGCAGCAGAAAATGGATTGTGCTTTCAAGAAATTGGTGAAGAGGTAACATTCAAAGGGAAAAACTATACGGTTAAAAGTGTAAAACCTGTAGATTCTTTCCTGTTTTCGCAGGCACTGGCAAATGGTGAAAAGCAAAGTGTCATTTATAAAATATCGCTGCCAGAATCAGAAAATGGGAAGTTGGACTTAGACGCTTTTTTTGGTGAAGTAAAAAAATATATACCGAAGGAAGACAAATTACTTGACGAATATAGGCAGCTGAAACAAAAGCCGGTCCCATTGTTTGTGCTTGATCAGTCAAAAAATATAACTTACGGGGATTTTGTTTGTACGATTATGCGAGCATCTGATGTGATTGTGAGGTCGTTTGCATGCTTTCCAATGAAGGAAACTAACAATACTCAATATATTTTGAGCTTTTCGGCAGAGATGTTTTTAGTTCTAGCGGGAATTGGAGCAGATGATTTTGTTAATCAAACTGTATATATACCGCAATCGGCAATTCAGACATTGGAGGACGAATATACCAAGACGTTACAAGATAAATCACGAAGTATTGTAGCGTCGTTGGGATTTGAGGGAGAACAACCGGTCCTATGTGAAGAAGATGGCTCAGTTAGGAGGTATCTCATTCAAGAAGCCCTAAAGCGTAAAAATGAATGTAAAAAATTGGAACCCATTCAGAATAAGCAATCTTTTGACGCTCCTGGTGCGAGCGAAATTCAACTGCAGGAAGTTCTAGGAATTTGCGATTACGATGCGATATCAATCGCACATCATCAAGATGTAACTCTGGTAGCGTTTGAGCCAACGATTATTGTTATGTCAAGAGAAGATATATTAGGCTTTCAATGCATCGGGCTTGTTGATTTTTTGTGTCAAATCGATTTGCCATTGCATCGAATTTTGACAGCAATGTGTCTAATGGCAAAATATAAGTTTCAATACATTCTATCAGGGCAAAATTTGGGGTTCATTGCAGACAGATTTGATGAAATTCAAGATGATGAATACCGAGAAAAGTGTATGACATCATGGTTTGATTTTTTAGATACGCTTGACCTTAAGGATGATGTTACCAATTATGGAGAAATATTTCGCCAGGGAATTTTGGCAGCGTTACAAGAATGCTTGAAGGAAAAAAATACACCCGATGAAAGGAAAATGCTAATGCAAAAGCCATTGATAAGCGTAACGATGTGGCTGCTATTTAAGACAGATATTGCGATTACTGAGAAGTATGAGGAAGATCCAGAGAAAATAGACACGCAAAGTGAAGATCAATAATTTTTTGAAAAGATAATAGGGTAAATTTCACGGGACAAGTGCGCCCATTTTTAGCCGCTCAGTTTCTGGTAGTGCCGGAACTGAGCGGCTTTTTGCTTTTCCCCCTCTCCACACCTCTCCCCCTAGTATAAATTTACCGGCTGGGAAGAAAAGTTATCTACCAGCCGTTTACATAGATCCGCAAATCTCAACGAAAAACGAAAGTGAGGCAAAACCCATGAACATTGGCATCGATCACGGCTATTATGCCATCAAGACGCGGCATTGTTCTTTCCCAGCCGGTCTTACAGCCTACGGCAGACACGAACCTTACACCCGCCAAGGACTCCTTGAGTTCGGCGGGTGTTTTTTTGTTTGCGGAACCGGACGGCAGCCGATCCAGCGGGACAAAA
The DNA here is from genome assembly GCF_025152575.1 of Subdoligranulum variabile. Classification (NCBI taxonomy): domain Bacteria; kingdom Bacillati; phylum Bacillota; class Clostridia; order Eubacteriales; family Oscillospiraceae; genus Subdoligranulum; species Subdoligranulum variabile. Next base: position 1,604,056 of record NZ_CP102293.1, read on the forward strand.
CCATCAACGACAACTACTACCTGCTGACGATGGCTGCATTGGCGCAAGAAATCCGCAGCCGGGGCGCGCCCACCGAGTGCACGGTTCGAATCGCGGCGGGGCTGCCGCTGACCAGCTATGGCCGGGACAAGCCGAAGTTTCGCAGCTATCTGCTTCGGCCTTCCCAGCCGGTCCAGTTCTGCTACGAAGGCGTGGAATATAGCATCACCATCGCGGATGTGCAACTGTTTCCCCAGGGCTTTGCGGCCCTGATGGCTGAGCCGGATCTGCTGACTGATGAACCGTCGCTGCTGCTCATGGACATCGGCGGTTGGACGGTGGATCTGATGCGGATCGACAATGCCCTGCCGGTAGCGGAAACGGCTCATAGCCTGGAACTGGGGATGATCCGCTGCATCGATGAAATCCGGGAGCGGGTCCGTCAGGAAACCGGACTTTCGCTCACCGATGCCCAGATCGAACAGATGCTGGCGGGCCAGCCCTGCAGCCTGGCGGATGAGGTACGCAGCATCGTGAACAAACAGGGCCGGCTGTATACCGAGCGTTTGTTCTCCGCAGTCATGGAAGCGGGCTTCGACCTTCATGCGATGCCTCTGGTCATGTTGGGTGGTGGGGCCTGTATCGTAACGTGGATCGGCTGCGCACCGTCCTTTGGGATATGAACGAACTGGACTGGCGCACCGAAAGCCAAACCCAGGTGATGGAACAAACAAATGAGGAAGGCGAGGCAGAAAACACAACCATCACCGAAACCGTTCTGATCATTGAACTGACCCACCATACACCGGAAGAAATGCGGGAGACCTATCACTTTACAGACCGGCAGAACGAATACCTGACGCTGCTTTCCAGTGAGGATACCGCACCCCTTTGGGGAGAACTGTTGGGCGGTTTTGTGCAGGGAAGTGGGGAACTCATGACTCCCGGTATGGATACTGTTTTCGCGGACGGAGCCCTCCAATGGCCACTGCCGGTGGCGGGAACGATCACCTCGCCGCAAGGCTACCGCACAGACCCCATTACTGGTGAGATCAGCTACCATAGCGGTACCGACATCGCTGTCCCGGAGGGTACACCAATTCTGGCTGCTGCAGCTGGTACCGTGACCATTGCCAACGCCACAGATAGTTGGGGAGGTAGCTACGGGTACTATGTCAAAATCGACCACAGCGGCGGACTCACCACCCTCTATGCTCATTGTTCCAGCATCTGTGTCACTGCAGGGCAGCAGGTAGATGCCGGTCAGGTGATTGCTTATGTGGGGCATATGGGAAGGGCTACCGGTAGTCACCTTCACTGGGAGATACGTCAAAATGGAACAGGAATCACATCCGGTGCCTAAAGCTTCTTTACCCATGTTTCCGTAACCGACGCCTGGTTGATCGGAGGAGCAGCTCGCTCACAGATTCTTGACGAACAAGGCCCGGATGGCATTCAGAACAGCCAGAATCATCACGCCCACATCGGCAAAGACGGCCAGCCACATGTTGGCAAAACCCAGCGCGATCAGCACCAGGCAGAGCAGCTTGACGCCGATGGCCACCACAATGTTCTGGTAGACGATGCCCAGACATTTGCGGGAAATCTTGATGGCTTTGGAAATTTTCAGGGGATCGTCGTCCATCAGCACCACATCGGCGGCCTCGATGGCGGCATCCGAGCCCATGGCGCCCATGGCAATGCCGATGTCCGCCCGGCCCAGCACCGGCGCATCGTTGATGCCGTCGCCCACAAAGGCCAACTTTTCTTTGCCGTGTTTGCCGGCCAGCAGTTTTTCCACCTGCTCCACCTTGTCGGCGGGGAGCAGCTGACTGTACACCTGGTCCACGCCCAGTTCGGACGCTACCTGATCGGCCACTCGCTTGGCGTCGCCGGTGAGCATGACCGTCTTGCGCACACCGGCGTTCTTCAAAGCCTGAATGGCCGCTTTGGAGGTGGGCTTTACCACATCGGAGATGACAATGTGCCCGGCGTACTGGCCGTCAATGGCCATGTGGATGATGGTGCCCACGCTGTGGCAGTTGATGTAGTCAACGCCCAGCCGCTTCATCAGCTTGTCGTTGCCGGCCGCCACCGTGTGGCCGTCCACCTTGGCCACCACGCCGTTGCCGCTGATCTCCTGAATATCGGACACCCGGCTGCGGTCGATCTCCTTGCCGTAGGCTTTCTGCAGACTCTTGCTGATGGGATGGCTGGAAGCCGATTCGGCCAGCGCTGCGTACTCCACCAGCTTGGCATTCTCTATGGCGCTGTGGTGGATGCCGTTGACCTCAAAGACGCCCTGGGTCAGGGTGCCGGTCTTGTCAAATACCACAATGCGGGTCTGGGACAGGGTTTCCAGATAGTTGGAACCCTTGACCAACACACCGGCCTTGCTGGCACCGCCGATGCCGGCAAAGAAGCTCAGGGGGATGCTGATGACCAGCGCGCAGGGGCAGCTGGCCACCAGGAAGGTCAGGGCCCGGTAGCCCCAGATCTCCCAGGCAGGGGTCTGGCCCAGACCGAACCAGAGCACCAGCGGCGGCAGAATGGCCAGCGCCAGGGCCGCATAGCAGACAGCCGGGGTATAGATTCGGGCAAAACGGGAGATGAAATCCTCCGACTTGGACTTGCGGGAGGAGGCGTTTTCCACCAGGTCGAGAATCTTGGAAACGGTGGATTCGCCGAACTCCTTGGTGGTCCGGATCTTCAGCACGCCGGTCATATTGATGCAGCCGCTGATGATGGCATCGCCGGTACCCACCTCCCGGGGCAGGGACTCACCGGTGAGAGCTGCCGTATTCAGAGTGGAGCTGCCCTCCACCACGTCGCCGTCGATGGGCACCTTTTCGCCGGGCTGGACCACAATGACAGAGCCGATGGGCACCTCATCCGGGTCCACCTTCTCCAGTTTGCCGTCCCGTTCGATATTGGCGTAGTCGGGGCGGATGTCCATCAGGTCGCTGATGTTGCGGCGGCTCTTGCCCACGGCGTAGCTCTGAAACCATTCGCCCACCTGATAGAACAGCATGACGGCGATGGATTCCAGATAATCGCCGTTTTCATAAATGGCCAGAGCCAGCGCGCCCAGCGTTGCCACGGCCATCAGAAAGTTTTCGTCAAAGACCTGACCGTTGCGGATGCCCTTGTAGGCTTTGCGCAGAATGTCGTGGCCGATGATCCAGTAGTCCACCAGATAAAACGCCAGCCGCACCCAACGGCCTGCGGCGCCCAGTGCCTCAAAGGCGGGAGCTCCCAACGACTGGAGTGCCAACAGCAATACCGTGGCACCCAGAATCCGCCAGAGCATGACCTTCTGCTTTTTGGTCATACCGCTGTCCGGCTTGCTGCCGATCCCCTGCAGCACCGCTGCCAGCAATGCCACAACCACCAGCAGAATATTCACAATCAGTTCCTGCATGGTTCCTCTTCCTTTCCTCTATGTTTTGTCGGTTCTCTGTGCGATGCCCTTACAGGTAAATCTCGCAGTCGGGTTCTACCTTTTTGCAGGCTTTGACCACATTCTGCATGACCCCGGCGGGCGCCTGCCCTTCCTCGAATTCCACGATCATCTTCTGGGTCATGAAGTTGACGGTGGCCGCCTGCACACCGGCGGTTTTGCGAGCAGCCTCTTCCATTAGATTAGCACAGTTGGCGCAGTCCACTTCGATCTTATAGCTCTTTTTCATCTTGAAAACTCCTTCTTGTGGTTTTTATTTATGAACAGTTAAGCAACTGTTTAACTGTGAACTCATCATACCCCCGCAGCATCCTGCAGTCAAGGGAGAAAGGAAAGTTCCTTCCGTTTGGATTAAGGATTTTTCTTTTTGGGCAAACAAGCACCGCTTACAGAAAAAAGTCTTGTGCGGAAGGTGTCCGCACAAGACTTTGGAAGATAGGAGGATGGGAGAGGTGCAGGAGAAATGACCTTTTGCTCAGGCTTTCTTTCGTGTTCCGGTATTTTCTGAACCCCGGACCTCCTCGTGATAAAAGTAGTCCACGATCACAGGATGGCCCGGGACAGCCCGGCCGTAAGGCAATTCGTTGTCCACAAAGGGACATTCATTTTCAGCTGCCAGCTGAGAGGCCTGTTTTTCCAGCTGCTGAAAATAGCTCCGGTCTCCTTTTTGATAAATGGCCCGATACAGGGGAACCAGATCGGGGTGCTTTTCCTGAATATAGTCCAGAATATCCTGTTTGAACCCGCCCCGCAGGTTGAGGTTTTCCAGCCACACCAGGTCGCACTGATTTTTAACCCGGTGAAAAATCGCCGTAAAATCCGTAATGCCGGGGAACACGGGAGAGATAAAGCAGACGGTGCGGATGCCCGCCTCGTAGACGGTTTTCATGGCAGCCAGACGCCGCTCGATGCTGACGGCCTTGTCCATATCCTGGTGGAAGGCCTCGTCCAGGGTGTTGATGGACCAGGACACTGTGACCTTGCCCAGCTGTTTCAGCAGGTCGAGATCTCGCACCACCAGATCGGATTTGGTGCAGATGAGGATCTCCGCCTCGCTGCCCCGCAGCTGTTCCAGCAATTTGCGGGTGTTTTGGAACTGCTCCTCCTGCGGCAGATAGCCGTCGGTCACCGAGCCGATGACCACCCGTTGTCCCCGGTATTTCCGGGAATTTTTGATCTCCGGCCAGTGTTTCACATCCAGAAAAGTGCCCCATGGTTCGGTGTGGCCGGTAAAGCGCTTCATGAAGGAGGCATAGCAGTACTTGCAGCCATGGGTGCAGCCAACATAGGGATTCACCGAGTATCCACCCACCGGCAGGCTGGACTTGGTCATGATATTTTTCGTCTGGACATCCCGGATCAGGATGCCGTTTTGGGTCATTTCTGCCATTTTTCCTGTTCCTCCAGAACCTTGCGGAACGCCGGGGGCAATTCCTGGATCATCTGTGCTTCCCCCATAATGGGGAGCAAATCTTCTTTCATAAAAACCGGAATGCCCAGGGTGTGGGCCTGTTCGGTCAGGCTTCGTACCCATTCGGGCCTGGATACGGATTTTCCCTTGCGATGTCCGGTTTCTGTTCCGATGACGATCCACTCAATGCCCGAAAGGTCCACCGTTCCGATGTCGTCAAACATGGGCTCGAAGGTGACATGGTAATGTCCGCCGCGGATATTCTGCCGCAGATCGTCGATCCGGTGTTTCTCTTTCCGGGAAGTGACAGTTACCCCGAACCAGGCATTGTCCAGCGGGGTGGAAAAACAGATCTCCTCTGGCCGTTTGGTCAGGAACAGATACTGGTGCTGTGGGTTCTGCGCCATTTTGGCAAATACCTGAGCCCGCCATTCCGGCTTCCAACCGGAAAAATCGCTCATGCCGGTGAGCAGAAAAATTTGCGGGCGGGGTCTGTCCATGAGCCGCAGCTTACCGGGAAAAAACTCCGGTTTCTCAAAATCTTCGATCATATGGAACCGTCGCACATTGTTTCTGGCATAACAGTAGCTGCATCCGATGGTACAGCCGATGACCAGATTCATGTTCTGAATTTGGGACTTGATACACACAGACATGGGAATTTCCACCACCACAATTTTTACTATCAGTCCTCTTTGGCCGGAGCAACTTTTCCAAAGCCGTTCCAGGCATAGAGCCCTTCTTTGCTGTCATCCCCGAGGAATTTATCCACTTGGCAGATGTGAAGGATATGGTCGCCCACTTCCACAGACTGCTGCAAGGTCGCAACCATGGCCAGACGGGTGTCCGTAGGAATCTGGATATCGCTGCCTTCAACGGATGTCATTTCAATATGATTTTCCTCCACTTTGTGGCAGGAGGCGCCCGTGGAACTGCCACAGGCCATTATCGCTTGGGACAGGTCCTTGCCCGGAACGGTCACAATCACTTTGCCGGTTTCACGTACCCGTTTGCCGGTGTGAGATTGCTTTCCAGCGGCGAAACCGACCATAGGCGGGTTAAAAGACAGATAAGATACAAAGCAGATGGGGGCAAGATTGGTCGTGCCGTCCTCGTTCAGGGAGCAAATCAAGGTGAGCGGATTGGGAGAGGTAAGAACGGTGGCTTCCATGATGTTCAATTCTTTCATAATATAGAACCTCGCTTCCAAAAGTATATCAAATTGACAGGCCCGCGCGAAGCCGATATAATTATTATACTAAGAATAAAATAAGGTTCAAGTACGCAGAAAATTTGTACCTGGTACGAAAAAACATACCAATAGAGGAAAGGCGATTTTATGAATCAGACCATGACTTATGAGGATTTTCAGCGCCGGGTGAGCAGTGTCATTTTAACGGAAAATGGGAACTGCCCCGTCACACCGGTGATCCAGATGCTCCAGGGAAAATGGAAACTTCAAATTATTTATGAACTGTGTATTCAGTCTCCCATGCGATTTGGGGAACTGAAAAAGATGCTGACCCCCATTACCAATACCATGCTGACCAATGCGCTCAAAGAGCTGGAAGGGGACGGATTGGTACATCGGGAACAGTACAATGAGATTCCGCCCAGAGTGGAGTACTCTTTGACGGAAAAAGGCCGGGATCTGCTGCCTGTTTTCTACGCCATCTCCCAGTGGGGGATGAAGTATATTCCCTGAGTCCCGGCAAGCGAGCGTTTCAGGACGAAGCTGTAAAACACCGGAGTGGTTGCCGCATTGGTAACCACTCCGGTGCTTTTTGTCATCGGCGGCCGATTCAGTCGCATCAATGGGAGAGAAAAGCTTCCAGCGCTTCTTTCTGCGCAGCGAAATCTCGCAGGCCAAGGTCATACAGTTCCCGCTCGGCCTTTTCCTTCATAGAGTAAGTACCCACATGGAGCGGCTCGCTGGGGGCAAAGACAAACGCCACCCCCCTCTGCTCAAGAGAAAACACCTGGCGCATGGTTTGGTTGTACACCGTGTGCCGTCGATCAATGGCATCCACAATGTGAGGATAGCGGCGGCATACCTGTCGGTACAGCCCGCGCATTCCTTGAGGTTTCAGCACAAAGTCCCGATTTTTAGAGAGGATGACGACCAGCTTTTCGCATCCCTGAGCCAGTGCGCGGCGAACGGGAATGGCATCGGTCAGGCCTCCGTCAAAATAGGGAACTCCATTCAGTTCTACCGGGTGACAGGCTACCGGTATAGCACTGGAAGCCATGATCAACCGATAATCATCCTGTTTCATCATTTCCATGCCATGGTATTCCGGTTCACCTGTAAGAGCATTTGTGACAACGATCTCGTATTGGGCCGGATTGTTTCTGAGGGCAGGGAAATCCAACGGGTCTTTCCCTTCGGCACGGGTCAGGTCTCCATAGATATATTTCAGCCCAAACAGATCGCCGGTTTTTAACAGGCTTTTCAGTCCGAAATAATCGGGAGAATGGATATGGTCAGTGAAGAAACGCAGATTTCGGCCCCTTTGCCCGGCCAGATAGGATGCCAGATTGCCGGAACCGCCGGATACGCCAATACAATAGCCAAATTGGATCTTTTCATCCAGAAAAGCGTCCAGAATACCGGCGTTGTAGGCGCATTTCATGCCGCCGCCTTCCACAACAAGTCCGATTCTTTTATGAGGTTTCGTATACAACATCTCCTTAAGAAATAACGTCCGTTTATTGTTCCGGGGGCAGGGCTTCCAGCTTTTTATGGTACAGGTCCAGGATGTCCTGCAAGGTGATGACCTGCATCTTCTGCTCGGCCGCCTGCTGAATTTCCTGGTACATATCGGCAATGCTCAGCTGTACATAGATGCCTACGCCGCAATCCGGGTTCGTATCAATATCCCAATGAAGAAGCGGCTTGGTGCCCTCGATGGCCCGGTATACATCGAGCACGGTGATCTCGCAGGGATTTCGGGTCAGCTCAGCGTTGGCTTGCCCTTGGGTGTTGGTAAGGAGTCCGGCTTTTTTTAGGGCGGACATCAGCTGCCGGATGTAGGCTGGGTTGGTTTTCACGCTTTCGGCAATTTTTGCACTTGTGATCCGCTGGCTGGCACCCATGCTCAGAAAAGCTAGAATGTGGAGTGCGTCACTCAGTTTTGTGGAATATTTCATGGTATCACCTCAAAAAACTCGGCCGCCTACTTGTAATTTATAAAATAACATGATAGAATTGCAACATGTAATTTTTATAATAACAACTCGTGGAGGCTTTGTCAACTATGCTGCTGAATCGGAAAAGCCCTATGGATACTTCCGTCCATCGTCAAAATGTGGAGGTCCTGCTGGACAAAATCAATGGAGCAGAGGCTATTTTGGTGGGAGCTGCGGCCGGTATGTCTGCGTCCTGCGGATTTGACTTCTTTTATCACAACGACGCCATGTTTGAGCGTTATCTGGGAGATTTTCACCGAAAATATGGATTTGTGGGTGCATTCAACGGATTTTATTACAACTATCCATCTCCGGAAGCCCACTGGGCATTTCTGGCCCGTATGGGCTATATGGAATACGAGTGCCCCACGGGAAAGCCTTATTATGATCTGATGCGTCTGCTCAGTGGGAAAAATTTTCATATCATGACAACGAATCAGGATTTCCAGTTTACCCGGGTGGTTCCGGAAGAAAAGTTGAGCGCAATTCAGGGCGATTCCCGGTATTATCAATGCAGCCGCCGATGCCATGACGCAATTTACTGGAATAAAGAAATGGTGTATGAAATGAACCGGGCGATTGATGAAAACCTGTGTATCCCGGCGGAACTGATTCCCCGTTGTCCCCGATGCGGAGCAGAAATGGAACCCTGGGTACGGGGGTATACGTTCCTGGAAGGGGAAAAGTATCGGGACGAATACCGAAAAATTCAGGAATTTCTGACAGCCAATCAGGAACGGAAAATCCTTTTCCTGGAACTGGGGGTGGGGCGTATGACGCCCATGTTTATTCAAGAGCCCTTCTGGAATCTGACTTATTCCCTCCCACAGGCGTATTACATTACCATCAATCCCAAAGACGCCCTGCTGCCCCAAGAATTATCTCAGAAAGGATGGGCTATCCAAGAGGACATCGCTGCGGTGCTGCGAGATGCCGTGACGGTCGTGGAAAAGGAAGAAGGAAAGAATGGATCTACAGCGGAAAAGTAAATTGGAATGGTTGGCCCAGCAAATCGCCCGGGCGGATGCCGTCGTCATTGGCGGCGGTTCAGGCTTATCGAGCGCAGCCGGATACGACCACTACCACTGGTCCCCGGCACTGTCCGGCCCATTGGAAAAGTTCCGGAAGTATTACGGATTCACTTCTCCCTTTGCCGGCTTTTATCATTGCTTTTCCAGTTACGGAGAGCAATGGGGCTATTACAGCCAGTACATTCGCGCCATGTGGGAGGCTCCCACGGGGCGGCCCTATCTTGACCTGAAAGAAATCATAGGCAACAAGCCGGTTTTTGTTTTGACTACCAATGCGGATGGTCAGTTTTTCCGGGTGTTTCCCCAAGAGAAGATATGTGCCTTTCAGGGCGATTTTGGGTATTGTCAGTGCAGTCAGCCCTGTCAGGACAAGCTGTGGGAAAACCGGGATCTGGTGGAAAGACTGACCTGTCGCCTGCAGGGCGTACGGTTGCCGGAAAATGCGGTACCCCGGTGCCCGGATTGCGGCCGGGTCCTTGTGCCTTGGGTGCGGGATGATACCTTTCTGGAAGGCAGCGTGTGGCGGCAGAATCTGACCCGCTACCATGATTTTTTGCGGCACTGGCTGTTGGAGCAGCCGGGGAAACGGCTCCTTCTTTTGGAAGTGGGGGTAGGGGAGATGACGCCCAGCATCATCAAGCTGCCCTTCTGGCAACTGACGGCCAGAAATGAAATGGTTTTTTACGCCTGCATGAACCAAAAAGAGTCTGATGTGCCAGAACATCTGAAAGATCGGGGGCTGTATATTCAGGGGGATCTGGCGGAAACGCTGGCAGCCCTTCGACAGATACAGAAAGGAGAATACAGCAATGCATGATCTCAAACCCATCGCGGAAAAAATCCGTGAAGCAGATGCCATTCTGATCGGTGCCAGCAACGGGCTGTCCATCACCGAAGGACTGCACTTGTTTGCGGACAATGCGGCATTTGATAAATTGTTTGGGGACTTCAAACGGAAATACGGCCTGGGGTGTCTGCTGCAGGGGATGGCAGCCCATTGGCCATCGGAAGAGGAAAAGTGGGCCTTCTGGGCCCGGTTGATCCATCATTACTGCGGGCAGTACCAGCCTACGCCGGTGATGAAGGATTTGAAGGCCATTGTGGGGGAGAAAGACTACTTTGTCATCACATCAAACGGAGAAGGCCACTTTGAACTGTGTGGCTTCGATCCGTCGAAAATCTATGAGATTGAGGGAAACTGGCTCACGATGCAATGTGCCCGCCCTTGCCACGATACCCGTTATCCAAGTCTGGAAGTGGCCCAAAAAATATCAGCTGCCGAGCAGGGGGGCCGTGTCCCTACAGAGTTGGTGCCGCGGTGTCCCAAGTGCGGCGGTCCCATGGACATCCACATGGGGGCAGGTCAGAGAATGATTCCGGATACCGCTGCCCAGGCACAATTTCAAAACTTTCTGAAAACCTATCACGGGAAAAAGCTGGTGGTTTTGGAGCTGGGGATTGGTTGGCGCAATCAGCTCATTAAGGCCCCAATGATGCGCCTGGTGGCTCGCGAGCCAAACGCGAATTATGTGACCATCAATCTGGGTGAGATCTATATTGCGGACAATATCAAAGAGAAGTCCTTTGGATTGGATGGACGGCTGGATGAGCTGCTGCCTGCTCTCCGATCAGCGTGCGAAAGGATAGAACAGCAAGATCTATGCTGAAAATGAAAACAGGTTGAACAGGATATTCCAACGATAGCGTTGGAGGACAGACGTGGCAAGCCAGAATTAAGAAACAAAAACAAGCTATACGACAAAGGAGAAAAACATATGAAGTTGGGAATTATTCGTTGTATGCAAACAGAGGATTACTGCCCCGGAAGCAGGGACTTTAAAACCATCCGGGAGAGAAAAGGAGCCTTTGCAGGAGTGGATGACATTGAGTTGGTAGGATTTATCAACTGTGGCGGATGTCCTGGAAAGAAAGTCGTACTGCGGGCAAACTCTCTGGTTAGTCAGGGAGCAGATACAATCGCGTTTGCTTCGTGCATCCAAAAAGGAACCCCCATTGGCTATCCTTGTCCTTTTGCCAAACGGATGAAAGATCTTGTACAGAATGCAGTCGGCGACAAGGTTCAAATTTTGGATTATACGCACGATGCAGGCCCGGAACAGAAGTGAGTTCCCATCCGTTCCTGTTTGTGATATGATAAGCCCAACAGGAAGGTGATTCGATGGGAAAGATGGATTTGCCTCACGATCATGGGCAGATGATGGAGCGGAAGTTGCAGAATATGCCCAGCGTGGAAAATTTCCAAACGATTGCGGAGATTTTCAAGCAGCTGGGCGATGGCAGCCGACTGCGAATCTTTTGGGTGCTGTGCCATTGTGAGGAGTGTGTGGTCAATCTGTCGTCTATGGTTGGGATGAGCAGCCCGGCTGTATCCCATCATCTGAAGCAGCTGCGGTCAGCCGGTCTGATTGTCAATCGCAGGGAGGGCAAAGAGGTATATTATACGGCTGCGGACACGGAACAGGTCAGACTGCTTCATCAGATGATTGAGGAACTGGTAAAAATCGCCTGCCCCTCCCAAGAAAAAACGTGAGGAGGGCGGAACATGAGGCAAGAAGAACGGGAAAACTTGGAACAGCAACTTCAAGATGTTCCCTATGGCAGCATGACGACAATTCGGCATACTCTTCCCGGTCAGGAAGAAGTCCTTCTGACCGGCCAGTTTTCAGCCAGAACAAAGGGAAAGGGGAAATTGGATGTATATCAACCTCTGCCTGGGGTGGAGGCGTCGTACAGCAGGCTGATCGGCACAGAGGTAACGGTATGCCATGAGGCTTCCGACACCATTCTGGAGCTGTTTTATTGCCGCCGTGGCCGGGTAGGCTGGAATATGCGGGGTGGCATATCGGTATATTTGGGCGCGGGAGACCTGAGTGTTCACAGCGCCTGCTGTTGTGCGGATTCCTGCATGATGTTTCCCTTGGGATATGCAGAGGGCCTGTCCGTTTCGATGGATCTGGCAGTCCTGCAGGAAACTTTCCCGCCTATTTTGCGGGATTCCGGGGTGGATGTTCAGGCCCTGCATCAGACTTTCTGCGCGGAAAAGCCCGTTGCCATTCCGGCCAGCCAGAGGCTGGAAGAGATCTTTTCACCGATATATTCGGCACCTTCTGTTCAGCGAAAGGCTTATCTGTACCTGAAAATGCAGGAACTGCTGCTCTATCTTTCCCGTGTGCGGCCCCAGAAGGAGATGCTCCCGCCATATGAATCCCAACAGACAGAAATGATCAAAGAAATCCATCGGGAGCTGACCACGCATTTGGAACAGCGCCTTACCATTGAGGATCTTGCCCGGAAGTATCTGATCAACACCTCTACCCTGAAGGAGGTGTTCAAGGCGGTCTATGGCCAGCCTATTGGGTCGTATATGAAAGGGTACCGTGTGGAGTACGCCATGAAACTGTTGAGAGAAACCCGCATGTCCATCCAGGAAATTGCGGAGCGTGTGGGATACAGGACCCAGGGAAAATTCTCGAAAGCCTTCAAGGATGTGGCGCAGATGCTTCCCACAGAGTACCGGAATCACGCTGCAGGTGATTTTTTTGAATGGGAACACAATTTGAATGGGGCCATGAGCGGAGCCCATGAAAGCGCCAATGCGGGGAAGGGGGCAAACGATGACGCTGGAGAATACCATTCGGATGACTGAGCATCTTACGCCGACGGAAAGTGAACTGGGAAGCTATCTCATACGCCATCTGGATACGATCCCGGAACTGTCCATTCTGGAATTGTCCGAGCGGACCCACATTTCCAAATCCGCCATTCATCGTTTCTGCAAAAAGCTGGGCTTTGGCGGTTTCAACGAAGTAAAAGTGGCGGCAGCCAAAGAGCTGGCTGAACCCCGTGCCAACAGTGAATGGATCGATGTGAATTATCCTTTCGAGGAAAATGATGGACCCCAGCCGGTGGCCCAGAAGTTGGCCAAACTGTATGAAACCGCCATTCGGGATACCTACAAGTGCATGGATTTCGTGCAGGTTCAGCAGGCGGCGCGGTTGATGAACCGTGCCCGTGGAATTGATATTTACACCCATGCTCACAACATGAATGTGGCGGAAAATTTTCAGGATAAAATGCTGGCTATCGGTCGGTTGGTGAACTGCCCCAAGGGGGAATATAACCAGCGGGCCACTGTACTGGCTGCCGCGCCGGACCGGGTGGCGCTGATTCTTTCCTATTCCGGGCGGGCCAGCTTTATCCGGCCAATTCTGCCGGTGCTGCATCGAAAAAAGATCCCGGTCATTCTCATCGGCAAAGCGGGCAGCAACCGATTCCCGGAATATGTTACCCACGCGCTGAGTATCAGCGGCCAGGAAAATCTGCGGGATCGCATCTCTCAGTTTTCTTCCCATATTGCTATGCAGTACATGATGGATGTGCTGTTCGGGTGCATCTACAACATAGAACGGCAACAAAATATTGATTACCTGACGCAGTCCATTGATTTTATGGATGATCGGGAGCCGGAACCCTGAAAAGTTTCAAAAAGTGCCAGAGGCAATGCCGCCTCTGGCACTTTTTTTGGAAAAAACTCTCTGGTTTGCGGATCGTGATTGCTGGCAAAAATGCATGGCTCTATACTGAAACCAATGAAAGCGCAGACATCACAGCCCGGGATGTGATGAGGCAGCATTTTCTGAATTTTGTGAGAAACAGACCCCAACAGGAGGCATCGTTATGAAAGGACCTGTCAAAATCGTGACCATCGGCGGTGGCAGCAGCTATACACCGGAGTTGATGGAAGGATTTATCAAGCGCTACCAGGACCTCCCCATCCGGGAAATCTGGCTGGTTGACATCGAGGATGGGAAGGAAAAGTTGGAGATCGTGGGAGCATTGGCCCAGCGGATGTGGGATGCGTCTCCCTACGATGTGAAAGTTCACCTGACTCTGGACCGGCGCGAGGCATTGAAAGATGCGGACTTTGTTACCACCCAGTTCCGGGTAGGACTGCTGGATGCCCGCATAAAGGACGAGCGCATTCCGCTGCTTCACGGTATGCTGGGGCAGGAGACCAACGGCGCGGGGGGCATCTTCAAGGCGTTCCGCACCATCCCTGTCATTGGTCAGATTATCGAGGATATGAAAGAGCTCTGCCCCAACGCCTGGCTCATCAACTTCACCAACCCAAGCGGTATGGTGACCGAGGCTGCCATCAAGCATTTCGGGTGGGAAAGGTGCATCGGCCTGTGCAACGTACCTACCATCTCCATGATGGCGGAACCCAGGCTGCTGGGAAAAGATCTTTCGGAGCTGACCTATCGGTTTGCCGGCCTCAACCATTTCCACTGGCACAAGGTGTATGACCGGGATGGCAAGGATCTGACGCCCGAGCTCATCGACCACATTAACGAGGCGGGAGGCGGTACGCCGGTCAACATCTATCAGGCGCCTTTCCCGCTGGAACTGTTGCACAGCATGAATCTGTTGCCCTGCGGCTATCATCGCTACTACTACCAGAAGCAGGCCATGTTGGACCATGCTCTGGAAGAGTTCCGGCAAGGCGGCACACGGGCTGAGCAGGTGAAGCAGACCGAAAAGGAACTGTTCGAGCTGTACAAGAATCCCCAGCTGCACGAAAAACCGGTCCAGCTCAGCAAACGGGGTGGCGCCTATTACAGCGACGCGGCCTGTGAGTGTATCCGGGCTATTTACAGCAACAGCAGGACGCATATGGTGGTGAGTACACGGAATAACGGTGCCATCTCCTGCTTGGACGACGACTCCATCGTGGAGGTGTCCAGCCTCATTTCTGCCACGGGAGCACAGCCGCTGGCCTGGGGCCCTATGCCTTCTGCCGAAAAGGGCTGGCTGCAGATGATGAAGGCAATGGAGGAATGCACCATCCAGGCGGCCCTGACCGGCGACTACGGTCTGGCGCTGGAAGCCTTTGTGCTGAATCCTCTGGTGGAGAATAATGCGGAAACCCAGCGGGTGTTGGATGAACTTCTGGTGGCCCATGAAAAATACCTGCCCCAGTTCCATGGCAAGATTCAGCAACTCAAGGCCAAAGGTGTACATTGTCAGGACCCTGTTGTGGAGGACTTGATGGAACACGGTCATTGAGCCAACACCGGCAGGATTATGGAGCAGTGGCATCGGCAGGCAGAATGCCGTCATAGCCGGAAGAAATAAAACGAAGCAGTAAAGCCTGAATCTGGTACCAGGTGTCATCCTTCTGCCAGTGCAGAGCCTTGTTCACGCTGAAGCTGCCGTTGATGATGAATAAGGCCAGCAGTTGGGATTCCTTCTCGCTGAGGTGAAACTGCTGGGAAAAGCTGTGGATAAAGCGCTGCTTTTGAGATTGGTAAATACGATTGACCACATACCCGGAAATCGTTTCATCCAGAAACAGTACCTTGTATTTGGGCAGGGAAGCGGCCCGCTGGCACACAGGCATCAGGCTGTCACTTTCCTGCAGATGATCGGCCGGAATGCTGGCCAGACGGTGGCTCAAGGCCAGAAGATTTTCTGCCCCGGCCGCGGTTTCGCTTTCTGCAATGTGCAGTGCGTCATCCAGCGCATCATCCAGTACATCGGTCAGGGACTGATAGTGAAGATAGTAGGTGGCACGGGTGATCTCTGCCAGGCGGCAGATCTCGGTCACCGTGATGCGTTCAAAGGGCTTTTTGTGCATAGCTTCCAGTAACGCGTCCTTGATTACCTGACGGGTATACAGGGTACGGCGATCTGTTTTGCGAATCGGTTTGTTCTGCTCATCCATAATGGGGCCTCCTTTCCAAACTCCTTGACAAAAAGAAAAATCTGTCAAGAAACGACGATATTCCGCGAAACTGTAGATTGAAATTTTCTTACTACCATCTTATATTAATTATAGACAATATGTCAAGAACTTTTGTGCATGTCAACAAATCGCCGGCGTGTATGGTATGCGAAAGGTTCTGCAAAAAAGGAGGAAAAAACGTGATTGCCATTCAATGGGAAGATGTGATCGGTGTTTTACAGACCTGTGCCCCGTATCTGATCGCGTTGGGGATTCTGTGGGCTGCTGCTGTCATCGTCATGGTAGCTGTACATACTTTGCAGGCACCGAAACGGAAGATGGCCCGCGGCTACGCGGCCCTGAGTATGGTGCTGTCCCTGGCGGTAGTGGCCAATCTGATCTGCCTGGGTCCCATGTCCGCGTTGCTGGACCTTTCCTCCGGGGAGGGAACCGTCAGTGACGAAACCACCCAGGAGGCCATTGCCGTGGCCAACCAGATTGCAGAGGAAGGCACTGTACTTTTGAAAAACGACGGTCTGCTGCCCCTGAAAAACACCAAAAATCTGAACCTCTTCGGCTGGACCAGTGTCGCTTTGCAAAAAAAATGAGAACATTTTGCTGATAAAATGAAAAAAGAAAAGGGCGTTTAAGAGGTTTTTAAAGCCTCCTTAAACGCCCTTTTCCTGTCTCATTGTCTCTTGGGTTTCCGTGTTCTTCGAGAATCAAGCAATTCCCGGTCCGCTTCTGCTTGTTCGGGATGTACTCCAGCACATCCTCAACTTGGCAGTCCAGCGCCTCACAGATTCGATCCAGGTGTTCCAGACTGATCCTATCCGCGAATTCGTTATAGTAAGCGCAGATCGTAGACGGCCGAATACCTGTTTCACGCGCAAGGCGTGCTTGCGACCAACGCTTTTCCCCAAGCAAACGAGACAGATGATTTTTGATCATCTGATCGCCCCGCCGACCATTTTAATAGAGCCAGCTGGGGCGTGTCCCGTTTTTGATAGAGTATAACGAATTGCGTTAGTAGTTGCGGATCAGAAGCTCTTTGTAGGGTGGCCTTAAACCGCCGGCAGAAGTCCTCGCTCTCCACCTGTTCCGTGAAGTCACCCTTCGGGTCGGGGAGAGAATGGATCCTGCTGTCCTCATCTTCCATGCATTCTTCCAGGGAAACGGTCTGCACCCGTTTGGAGCGGGTGTGATACCACTTGCGGAGGAAGTCTTTTCGGACATAGGTGTCCCACCGCTCAAAATCTTCCTCGCAGGGCATGTCCCGTATTACTTCCAACATGGGACCCCAGCCCTGTTCCTCGATGGTCTGTTCCACCACTTGTTTCATGACCTGGCGCACATCTTCCGGGTCGCAGAAGGGAATCTCATAGTCAGGGGGCAAGGCAAAGAGTGCCTGCACGCCCCAGCCCCGCACTTTTTCCACTCCTTTGGCCCATAGGGGCAAGGCATAGGACAAGCGCCATACCGGGGAATAGCCGGAGTAATGTTCCTTCCAGCCGCCAAAGCCAAAATGAGGGAAAGCAAGGGAAGCCACGGCATCCATGATCTCGTTCAAGAACTGCTGGCTCAAAATGACCTTGCCCCATCCGGGGGTGGCGTTCAGTGCTCCCATGCTGCGGGGGAGTTTACTCAGGGTAGGATAACGGGAAATCACATCGTAGGACAGCATATACGCCAGAGGCAGGTAACGGACGGGGCTGTCATAGGAAAACTGGTAGATAACGGGCATATAGGTTCGACCTCCTTTCGTGAGAGACGGTTGTGTCTCTAATTATTAACGGCACAAGTATATACCTTTTGTTCCTGCTTTTCAAAGAAATTTGAAAAGCAGGGGAATAATTCACCGTAGCAATAGGGGGGACAGAATGCCTTTTAGGCGAAGAAAGGAAGTTTTTCTGTTTATGACTTGCACTTTCCACTTTATCCCTTTACAATGAAAACAAATCGAACTGCACCTGTTTGGTGCGGAAGGGGGATTGTGTCATGGGCTTTAATCTGAATAAGGCAAAGGCGGCAAAAGAAGAAATTTTGAAGTCGTTTACTCCTCTGGAACTCAACGAGGGCAATGTCCAGGCTATCTTCAATCGGTGTTTGGCGACGAAAGACACGCCCAACGCCGATGTGCAGTTGACTATTCTGTTCGAAAAAGTCATGGGATATGACGAGGACAGCAAGCCCATGGCCTTTCGAAAATCTACTGTCGAACAAAACAAGAAGAATGTCCTGTATCTGATGGGACAGTTAAATTCTGTCCATCAAGGAAGTCGTGCGATTACGGCCAAAGAGTCTATATACAGATATGACGGGAAAAAGTGGACAACCGAAACGGTCACTATCATGCAGCTTTATCACTTAGCGAAAACTGCAGATTGTATGGCCCCGTTTGTAAAACAGAGTAATCGAGCCATGACTGAACCCATCGTCACCCCCACCCTCTCCCCGAAAGACCCGGAGTTCCCCGCTTGGTGGGAGGCCCACAAGAGCGAGTGGGAGGACAAGGCGTGATTTACACAACCCTGACCAACAAAGCCCTGCGGCTGGCCTACGCCGCCCACCACGGGCAGACGGACAAGAGCGGCCAGCCGTATATCTTCCACCCCTATCATCTGGCGGAGCAGATGACGGACGAGGTGAGCATCTGCGTGGCCCTGCTTCACGATGTGGTGGAGGACACCGATCTGACCTTTGCGGATTTGGAACGGGAGTTCCCGCCGGAGGTCACGGACGCTTTGCGTCTGCTGACCCACGAAAAGGGGACGGACTATTTTGACTATGTGCGGGCCATCAAGAAAAACCCCGTGGCGGTGAAAGTCAAGCTGGCCGATCTCGCCCACAATTCCGATGAAACCCGGTTTGCCGGGTGCGGGGACAGATCGGCGGAACAGCTTGCGAGGCGGCGGGAGAAGTATGCCAAAGCGAGAGCGATTTTAGAGGGCGGCGAGGATTGACGGCGGGGTAGCAACCCCAGCCGGGGCCGTCAATGGTCAAGATGAACGGCGCACAAGTGCGCCGCCATTGACCGCCCCGCCCGGCCTTGCTCTGCGGTTATCAAGGCGGGCAAGCCCCAAGGGTGCTTGCCCGCCCTTTTGGATTTTGGGAGAACGGGAGCCGCCTCCTTTGGGACACTTTGTCCCAGCCCTGCGGGGGACGAAAGACGAGGGACGGGGGCTTATATACCTGCCGCCGCTCTCTGAAAACGGACAGGCTTTTTGTTCCCTCCCGGTCACAACACTCCCGCCCGTTTTCCTGCCGAGGGAAGCGGGGTGCATACCGCACCGCACCCCGCTTCCCCCGTCAGCCGCGCCAGCAGGTATAACACACTATACCTTGCAAGCAAGGTAGTGTGCCAGGGGGACACCCCCTGGACCCCCTCGTGCTGCTGGTGTGCGCCGAGTTGATCCCGTCCACCTCTGTTTCGTAAACCGCATAGAACCAGCGCAGGACAGCGTACCCCGTGGCTGCCCTGCGCTTTTTCTTTTGCCCATCCGTAAATCTCGGAGAATCTGATTTCGGGTTGCAATTTTACAAAAACCGGGTTATAATGAAATTGACCCGGAAAAGGAGGCGAGAGTATGATAGAAGTGGGTAGGCGATTGAAAGCCCTGCGGGAGAGCATCGGATTCTCCCAGGTGAAGATGGCCCAGGCATTGGGCACCACCCAGTCCAGCATCAACCGATATGAAAACGGACAGTCCTCTCCATCGGTGGAACTGTTCCGACGGTATGCAGATTACTTTGATGTGTCTCTGGATTATATCTTTGCCCGGACGGATAAGCCACAAGGGGAAACCTATCACTTCAAGCCCAAGGCAGCCCCGGAGCGGGAGGAGCTGCGGCGGTTCATTGAGATGTGCTTTGATCCGCAATCTCCCATGAACGAAAAGCTGAAGGAAACCCTGTTCCGCATGATGGAGGGTGAATCATGAATGCTGTGATCTATGCCCGGTACTCCTCGGACAACCAGCGGGAAGAGAGCATCGAGGGCCAGATCCGGGAATGCACTGCCTACGCTGAGAAAAACGGCATTACCATTCTGAGACACTACATTGACCGGGCCTTGTCCGCCAAGACCGACAACCGCCCGGAGTTTCAGAACATGATCAAGGACAGCGGCAAACGCCTGTTTGATATGGTCATTGTCTGGAAGCTGGACCGGTTTGCCCGCAACCGCTACGATAGCGCCCGTTACAAAACCACACTGAAAAAGAACGGGGTGAAGGTGGTGTCTGCCACCGAGATTATCTCCAACGGGTCCGAAGGAATCCTTCTGGAAAGTCTGCTGGAGGGCTATGCGGAGTATTACTCCGCCGATCTGGCAGAAAAGGTCTCCCGGGGAATGACCGAGAATGTCCTCAAGTCCAAGTGCAATGGGGGCAACCGCACCATGGGATATGTCATTGACAGTGACCGGCATTTCCAGCCGGACCCCTTGACTGCGCCATTTATCCGAGAGGTATTCCAGCGGTATGCCGAAGGAGCTACCATGACCGAGATTCGGGACTGGCTCAATGAGCAAGGGGTAAGAAACACCAGGGGCCAGAAGATGAACTACGGTAGCATCCAGCGGATTTTGAACAATCGCCGGTATATTGGAGAATACACCTTCCGGGGAACCGTAGCGCCGGAGGGCATCCCGGCCCTTGTGACACGGGAACTCTTTGACCGGGTGCAGGAAAGGATGGCCAAAAACAGAAAAGCCCCGGCCCGTTATAAGGCCGAGGAAGAATATTTGCTGACCACCAAGCTGTTCTGCGGCTACTGCGGAGCGTACCTCTGCGGGGAGAGCGGTGTCAGCCACACGGGAAAGGTGCATCGGTACTACAAGTGCGTATCGGTGAAAAAGAAGCGAACGGAGTGCCACAAGAAATCGGTGCGGAAGGACTGGATCGAAGACCTGGTGGTCAGCGAGACCATGAAGATGGTCACGGACGATCAGGTCATTGAAGCCATCGTGTCCATGCTCATGGATCTGCAGGACCGGGAGAATGTGAATCTTCCCCTGTACGAACAGCAGCTGCGGGAGGTAGACCGGGCCATCGAGAATCTGCTGAACGCCATCCAGCAGGGAATCCTCATCAAGTCCACCAAAGCACGGCTGGAAGAACTGGAAGCCAACAAGGAGGATCTGGAGACCAGGATCGCCTGTGAGAAGCTGGCCAAGCCCCGGATCAGCGCCGAGTTCATCACCTTCTGGCTGCAGCGGTTCCGCAAACTGGATGTACGGCAGGAGTTCCACAGGAAAATGCTCATTGATACCTTCATCAACGCCATTTTCCTGTATGACGACAAGGTGGTGCTCACCTTCAACTATAAGGAAGGCACCAAGACCATCACCTTCGATGACCTCAAGACCGCTCTGGCAGAGGAAAAAATAAGTTCGGATTTGGATTGCCAAGCTGCACCAAAAGAAAGCCCCTACGGCGTATCCCGCCGTGGGGGCTTTGCTTTTGGTTGCACGCTCGGAGGACTCTAACAGGGCGACGGCGCCGCCGCGCCGGAACCAACAGTCCGGTGGACTGTTGGTTAGCCCGCGGGAGAGTCCCCGGGAATGGGAAAGGGCCCCCGACGTGCTGGGGGTGGAGCTTTTACGGTTATGGAGGACAGCCTTACACAGTGTGTAGGGCTGTTTTTTATTGCTGTAATCCGGAACGTAGAGCTGATGCACCATCGGGGACGAGAACAGCTGCGAAGGCGACTGCCGCCTGCGGCGGAAACAGGGAGCCGGAGCAGGGGCCGCGGTCGCAGAGGCGGCGGGCCGCTCCAAGGGGCGCCAGCCGATGCGGGCACCGCAACCTGTAAGACGGCGCCGCAGCGCCGGAACCAACAGTCCAGTGGACTGTTGGTTAGCCCGCGGGAGAGTCCCCGAGGAATGCGGAAATGAGCAGTATGTGGCGGGGGTGGAGATCGGCGTGTCCCGCCGTGGGGGCCTTTTTTTGGTTGCACGCTCGGAGGAAGAGGCACCTAAGGATAGCAGAGCGTGGCGGGGGTTGGGCGTGGAGGAAAGAGCGGCGGGGTCAAGAACCCGCCCTACGGGCTGCGGAAATCCGGGATGCAGCGGCAGTCTGTGCACCATCGGGGACGAAAACCGCTGCGGCGGTGTGGAAAATGCCAAAAGCGTGACAATGCCGGGCGGCGGCTTGCAGGGCGCGGGCCGCGGCATGTATACTGAAAACAGGATCCGGACCGAACCGGTGGTACAAAGGGAGGCGACGCCATGAAATCATCCGGCACCATTATGATTCCCCTTGCGGTCGTGGCGCTTCTGGCGCTGCTCCTGGCGGGAAATGCCGCCGCGCACCCCCACAGGGGCGCGCCGGAACCCGCCGAAATCCATTACCGTCCGGCCATACGCTATGAGGATGAACTGTATCTGTACATCAGCCAGCCGCCGTTCGGGGAGGTAGAGCGGGAAAACCTCTCCTATGCGGCTACCCTGGCCGGGGATCTTCCTTCCAGTCAACTGCCCACCGAGAATCTGCAATCCTGCGGCTGTCCGGAACTTGTGAATGGCAGGATTTACCGCTCCGAGAAGCACCCGGAGTATCTGTTTGTCCATAACGCGGAGGAGGACCGGATGGTGGCCTTTGTGGCGGAATCCCCGTCATCCTGAGGGCAGCCGGCCCGAACGCACAAACGGTTACCCCAACCAAAAAGGGACACGGCCGGAGCCGTGTCCCTGGGCCGGGGAAATCCCGGGAATTACTTCTGTTTCACCGCCTCGAAGGTGTCCAGGATGGACTGTTCGGGGGCGGGGGTGAGCAGCGACACCACCACGATGGCCGCCGCAGCGCAGAGGAAGGCGGGCAGCAGCTCGTAGATGGCGAAGACGCCGCCCAGCGGGGCGATGAGGAACTTCCACAGGAAGACCATGATGCCGCCGGTGAGCATGCCGGCCAGGGCGCCCCATCGGTTGGAGCGCTTCCAGAACAGGGCGGCCAGCATCACCGGGCCGAAGGCGGCGCCGAAGCCCGCCCAGGCGAAGGAGACCACCCGGAAGACCGAGCTGTCGGGGTCCCGGGCCAGGAAGGCGGCGATGAGGGCGATGGCCAGCATGACGCCGCGGGCCACCACCATGCCGCGCTTGCCGCTGAAATCCCGTTTGAGGAAATCGTTGCCCAGGTCCTGGGAGACCGAGGAGGAGGCGGCCAGCAGCTGGCTGTCGGCGGTGGACATGGTGGCGGCCAGGATGCCCGCCAGGATGACGCCGGCCAGCAGGGCGGGCACCGCCCCGTACTGGCTGATGAGGCTGGCGATGCGGACGATGATGGTCTCGGAATCGGCCAGCTGTTCCAGGGCGCCGCTGGCGGTCATGGCGTTGCCCACCACGCCGATGACGATGGCCACCCCCATGGAGATGACCACCCAGGAGGAGGCCACCCGGCGGGAGAGCTTGAGTTTCTTTTCGTCCTCGATGGCCATGAAGCGGACGAGGATGTGGGGCATGCCGAAATAGCCCAGGCCCCAGGCCAGCAGGGAGCAGACGGTCAGCAGGCTGTAGGGGTGAGAGCCGCCGGTGGCGGGGTCATGGATGCGCAGCACCGACAGGTAATCGGTCATGGAGCGGGCGTTGTCCAGCACGGCCTGCACGCCCCCCGCCTGGGTGACGCCGAAGCCCAGCACCACCACCAGGGCCACCGTCATGATGATGGACTGGATGAGGTCGGTGAAGGAGGCCGCCAGGAAACCGCCCATGACGGTATACAGCACGATGACCGCCGCCGAGATCAGCATGGCCGTGAGGTAGTCCATGCCGAAGAGGGTGGAGAACAGCTTGCCGCAGGCGGAAAAGCCCGACGCCGTGTAGGGGATAAAGAAGACGATGATGACCAGGGCCGCCACCGCCGACAGCAGGCAGCGGGAATCGCCCCACCGCTTGGAGAAGAACTGGGGCACCGTGATGGCGTTGAGCCGGTGGGAGTAGCGGCGGATCCGCTTGGCCACGATGAGCCAGTTCAGGTAGGTGCCCACGATGAGGCCCAGAGCCGTCCAGCTGGCCTCGGCCAGACCGGTGAGGTAGGCCACGCCGGGCAGGCCCATGAGCAGCCAGGAGGACATATCGCTGGCCTCGGCACTCATGGCGGTGACGAAAGGCCCCAGCTTGCGGCCCCCCAGATAGAAATCGTCCACCGACTCGTTTTTCTTGGCACAGATCCAGCCGATCCACAGCATGAACAGCAGGTAGACCGCAATGGCCAGCAGGATCAGGGCTTGCGCTGTCGTCATGTACAACACTCCTCTTACTTCAACATTCCCACCCCCGGCTGTGCAGCAACCGGAAGAATGGGCCTATTATACCATACCCGGCGGGAAATGGGTATCCGAAAAAGCCCTTTTCCGGCGGAAAATCGCGGATTCCGCCGGTTTTTTTCCCTGAATCTCATCCCCGGAACGCTGCGCAGGTTGCACAAATTCTGCCATAAGCAGCTGTGCACTCTGCCAATTGCGGCGGAGGGCCCGGCGGCGGTACACTGAAACTGTACAAAACCAAAGCGGCGGGGATTCCGCCGTTTTCCCACAGCAACAGACAAAGGAGGCACTTTCTGTGCAGGAAGTATTGACGATTTGGGTGGATCTGGCGGATACCTATGAGGTGCAGGGGGCGTCCGGCATGGCCCGGCTGCTGCCCTTCACCGGCCGGGCCGAGGGGCCGGACTTCACCGGCGTGATCCTGCCCGGCGGGGTGGACACCCAGCGCCGGGCCCCCGGGGGATGCCTGCATCTGTCCGCCCGGTACATGCTGGAGGGCACCGACAGCAGCGGCGCCGCCTGCCGTATTTTTGTGGAAAACAACGCCGTCACCGACGCCGACGGCAAATTCCGCAAGACCCAGCCCGCCATCCTCACCGACAGCCCCGTGCTGGCCTGGCTGGAATCCGCCCGGCTGGAAGGCACCCTGACTTCCCGGGAAAAGGGAGTCGTCATCCGCATCTTCGCCCGGCCGCAGCCCTGACCGCTGCCCCGCAAAACCAGACACCCCCGCCCTGCGGTCCATGCCGCAGGGCGGGGGTGTTGTCATACCTTATGTTCCTTGGCGGTCCAGGCAGTGACCCGCAGCCGGTAGACCGCCGTGCGGTCCAGCATGGCCTCCGACACCGGCCAGTCCTCCCGGCCGGAATAGTGGGCCATGATCCGGTTCAGCCCCGCCAGCCGGGCTTCCCGGCCTTCCAGAAACTCCACCGTGCCCCGGCCCATGACGCTGCGGTAGGCGTAGGTGTACTCCTCCGCCTGATCCCCCGGCACCAGCCGGTGGCCGGTATCCATCTCAAAGCTGGCGGCAGGGTTCGCCCGCAGCAGTGCCAGCTTTTTGCCGGCGTCCGCCCCGTGAAAATAGAGCACCAGCGCTCCGTCCCCGGCCTCATAGCCGAAATTCAGCGGCACGATGTAGGCGCCCTCCCCGTCGGTCAGCCCCAGCCGGCAGACCCCGCAGGCCTTCACGATGTTCACCATGGCCCCGAATTCCGTGACCTCCCGGTCCTTTCTGCGCATGATCTTCCCGTCCTTTCCCCTGTAAACTTTTTTTACTATACCACACCGGGACGGGCCGCACAAGGCCCGCGGGGTTCCCGGCCGGCCCGGAAAGGCGTATACTAAAAAAATATCCGGAAGGTGCTCCTTTTTGGGGGCGCCGGTCGTTATACCCTGTGAACGGTGGTGAAAGGATGGACCAGGCGGAACTGGAAGCGCTGATGCTGGCGCAGTATGATACGATCTATGCCTATTGCTGGCGGCATGTGGGGCAGCAGGAGCTGGCCCGGGACCTGACCCAGACCACCTTTCTGCGGTTCTGGCAGCACCGGGACCGCTACCGCCACGACGGCCGGGCGCTGAACTACCTGTACACCATCGCGGGGAACCTCTGCAAGGACTGGTGCAAGCGGAAAAAGCCGGTGGCCCTGGAGGACCTGCCGGAAAGCCGGCGGGACCCCGGGGCGCCGTCCCCCGACCAGGACACCGCCCTCACCGTGCGGGCCGCCCTGGCCGCGCTGCCCTTTGCGCAGCGCAACGCCCTGCTGCTGTATTACGAGCAGGGGTTCACCGCCGCCGAGATCGCCGCCATCACCCACACCACGGTGCCCGCCGTGCGCTACCGGCTGCACCGGGCCAAACGCCGTTTACAGGAACTGCTGAAGGAGGAACTGCCATGACCCGCGAACCTGACTGGGCCGCCCTGCTGCGCCGGGACTCCCCGCCCGCCCCCGACCCGGCGGACAAGACCCGCACGGCGGCGCTGCTGCGCACCCTGCCGCCGCCCCGGCCCACCGGCCTGGGCTTTGTGTGGTGCCAGGCGGGGTTCATCCGCAAACGGATGTGGGCGCTGCAGTTCGCCGTGCTGGCCGCCGTGCTGCTGCTGGTCTGGGCCCACGGCCGCACCGGCGCCTACGCCCTGCGGCAGTACGCCCTCTGCGCCGCGGCGGCGCCGCTGCTCCTCATCGCCAACGTCCAGGACCTGGCCCGGGTCTACCACCAGGGCATGCTGGAACTGGAACTGGCCACCCGCTACAGCCTGCCCCGGGTCACGGCGGCCCGGCTGCTGGTCTTCGGCGTCTGCGACGCCGTGCTGCTGGGCATCTTCGCCGCCGTGGGGGCCGCCCTCAGCCGCGCCGACCTGGGGGTGGTGCTGCTCTACTGCCTGACCCCCTTCTGCGCCGTCAGCGCCCTCTGCATGGCCCTGCTGCGCCGCCTGCGCCCCGCCGCCTTCACCCGCGCCGCCCTGGCCGTCACCGCCGCCGTCATCTTTGTGCTGGTGCTGCCCGCTCCCCGGCTCCAGGGCCGCCTCTATGCCCCCGGCGCCCGCCCGGTCTGGGCCGCGGTGCTGGTGCTCTCGGTGCTGGCCCTGGCCCGCCAGACCCGCCGTCTTGCCCGGGAGGGCGGCCGGACGCTGCTCTCTCTTTAAAGAAAGGAAACCACCATGCGCACCTTGCAGACCGAACATCTGACCAAACGCTACGGCAGCTTTGCCGCCGTCCGGGATGTGTCCCTCACCCTGGGCAGCGGCGTCTACGGACTGCTGGGCGCCAACGGCGCCGGCAAAACCACCCTGATGCGGATGCTCTGCGGCATCCTGGACCCCACCGAGGGCACCGTCCGCTGCGACGGGGCGGAGATCACCCGTCTGGGGGAGGACTACCGGGCCCTGCTGGGCTATCTGCCCCAGGACTTCGGCTGTTACCCCGACTTCACCGGAGCGGAATTCCTGCGGTACATCGCGGCCCTCAAGGGGCTGACCCGGGCGGAGACCAGGCGCCGCACCGCCCAATTGCTGGAGCAGGTGGGGCTGGCCGACGCCGGGCGCAAAAAGCTTCGGGCCTACTCGGGCGGCATGCGGCAGCGGCTGGGCATTGCCCAGGCCATGCTCAACGACCCCGAGATCCTCATCCTGGACGAACCCACCGCGGGCCTGGACCCCCGGGAACGGGTGCGGTTCCGCAACCTCATCGCCGACTACGCCAAGGGGCGCACGGTGCTGCTCTCCACCCACATCGTCTCCGACGTGGAAGCCATCGCCGACCGCATCCTCCTGATGAAAAACGGCGCCATCGCCGACGAGGGCACCGTGGCGGAACTGGCGCAGAACGCCCGGGGCAAGGTCTGGACGCTGCGCACCGATGGGCAGACCGCCGCCCGGCTGGAATCGGTCTACAATGTGGCCAACCTCCGCCACGAGGGGGAGGGGGTGGAGCTGCGGCTCATCACCGCCGACCCGCCCGCGGGGGCGGTGGCCGCCGAACCCACCCTGGAGGATGTCTACCTCTGGCACTTTGCGGAGGAGGAACAACCATGACGCTGCTGGCCTGGGAACTGAAAAAACTGCTGAAACACCGGCTGACCCGGGTGCTGCTGGGGCTCTGTCTGGTGCTGGTGACGGCGGAACCCCTGGCGCTGGGCTTTGCCAACCTGGGCTTCGGCACCGAGGTGGCGTCCCCCACCTGGGAGTCCCGGGCCCGGGTGGTGCAGGCCACCGCCGACGCCGCCGCCTGGCACGGCCCCCTGACCCCGGCGGTGCTGCGGGCCGCCCGGCAGGACTGCCGCACCGTGCTGGAAAGCGGGGGAAGGGTGGACGGCCAGACCGCCTTTGTGCAGGGGGACATCCTCTACACCGCGGCGGAGGTGATGGTGGACGCCGGGATCCTGCCGTGGCAGGACTGGGCCGCCGGCATGACCGCCCTGGACGACGACACCCTCACCGCCTGCGACGCCCTGTGGCAGCAGGCGGCGGACCGGCAGATCGCCGCCGCCCCCGCCGCCTGGCAGGACACCCTGCGGGCCCTGAAAGACCGGGTGGCCCAGCCCTTTACCTACGACTGGACCGCCGGCCACGAGAGCGTCCTGGCCATGCTGGGCAACATCATGTTCCTGGTGGGGCTGCTCCTCAGCGCCGCGGTGCTGCCCCTCTTCTGCGGGGAGGTGCGCACCCGGGTGTACACCGTCAGCCACTGCGCCCGCCGCGGCCGGGGCGCCCTGGCCGCCGCCAAGCTGGCCGCCGCCCTCCTCTTTGCCGGGGGCGCCTTCGCGGTGTGTATGGGGGTCTTTGTGGCGGTCCAGCTGGCCATGTTCGGCAGCCGGGCCCTCTCCGCCTCCCTACAGATTGCCGACTTCCGCTGCCTCTTCCCCCTGACCCTGGGCCAGGCCGAAGCCCTCCTGCTGGGGGCGGGGCTGCTCTCCTGCCTGGCGGCCACCGCTCTGGCTGCTGCCCTCTCCGCCGCCTTCGACGGGGAATTCCCCGCCCTGGCCGCCCTGGCGGGCATCCTGGTCTTCCTGCGGGGACTCATCGCCTCCGGCTTCCTGGCCGGGCCGCTGGACTTCCTCCTCCGGGCCGTGCCCTTCCTGGCCGGCCTGTCCGACCTCACCGGCAACGCCCTGCTCACCCTGCCCGGCGGCCGGGTCCTGCCTGCCCTTTTGTACCAGATGGCCGTGCAGCCCCTCTGGCTGGTGGTGCTGCTGCCCCTGGCCGGGCGGGCGTACGTCCGCCGCCCGCATCCCTGAAAGGAGGTCCCCCATGCGCCTGTACTGCTGGGAACTGAAAAAGCTCCTCCGCCGCCGCTCCGCCCGGGTGGCCCTGCTGCTGCTTCTCCTCTGGACGGCGGCGGGCATCCTGGTCAACGTCTTTGTGAACAACGGCTACACCATCTCCAATGACCGGCCCCGGGTCTCCGGCCCCGCCGAGATCGCCCACCAGCTGGCCTGGGCCGAGCCCTGGCGGGGGCCCCTCACGGGGGAAAAGCTGGCCGCCGCCCAGAGCGTCATCTATGACTTCTACCAGGACCCCGCCCTCCGCACCCCCGACGGCAATGTGGATTTTGACGCCTGGGTGGAGGTCATCCGGCCCATGGGCGGCATGGGGGATGCGCTGTCCAACATCGCCGCCGAGGTGTACGACTACCCCTACAGCGAGGCCAGCGAACTGGAGCCGGACCGGCTGCTGACCTACTACGACGACCGGGCCGCCGCCGTGACCCGCTGGCTGGAAAGCCAGTTCGACGACCCCGACGACCGGGCCGTTTTTGAGGCTCAGGAGGCCGCCGTGAAGACCCCCTTTGTCTTTGACTGGTACAGCGGCCAGTTCACCGTGCTGGAGACCTTCCGGGACATCCTCATCGGGACCTGTCTCTTGCTGGGCATCGCCCTGGCGCCCCTCTTCAGCGACGAGATCCAGACCGGCGTGCTGGCCGTCAGCCACTGTGCCCGCCGCGGCCGCCGCCCCCTGACCCTGGCCAAGCTGGCCGCCGCCCTCACGGTGGCCGCAGGGGTGTGGGTCGTGGTGGCCCTTCTGCTGGTGGCGGGACAGCTGGTCTTCTTCGGCACCCGGGGGCTGGACTGCCCCATCCAGCTGCTCCGCCCCCTGGCCACCGCGCCCCTGACCTTCGGGGACTGCGAGGGTTTTGCCCTGGTCTTCGGGCTGGCCTGCTGCCTGGGCACCGCCGGCATCACGGCGGGCCTGTCGGGGCTGCTGCCCTCCAACTTCGCGGCGATGATCGCCGTCTTCGGCCTGCTGGTGCTCCAGCCCATGTTCGCCGGGCTGCTCCCCGACCGGTGGCAGCAGCTGGCGGCGCTGCTGCCCACGGCGGTGGATTTCTACGACCTCTTCCGCCAGAACCTCTACCACATCGGGCCGCTGCGCCTCTGGTCGCCCCTGGCCCAGCTGGCCGCCCAGCCGCTGTGGCTGGCGGTGATGATGCCGGCGGCGGGGGTGGCTTATGTGCGGCGGCAGGTGCGATGACGCCGCCCCGGCGCCTCAAAGAGGAGGTTCGGATTCAGCGGCTGCGCCGCGTCTCCTGCACCTCCCCTTTGGATTCCCACCGTCGCGCCCGAACCCGTTCTCATGCCGCGGGCGGCGACTCGAACGGGCCCGGACGCTCTCAAAGTATCGCCCTCGTCGGCACATGTCCGCCGAGGGCGATGGTTTTAAAATTCCACAGCCGCAGTTTTACGGTTTGAAAGTTTGGAATTTCTTTGCCTGGTTTCCCTGCAAAGGCGAGGCTCGGCAGTTTCCACGACTGCAGTTTCCCGGTTTATATGGTTGGAATTTCTTTGCTTGTTTTCCCTGCAAAGGCGAGGCAGGGCGGTTTCCACAGCCGCAACTTTACGGGTCAAAATGTTGGAATTTCTTTGCCTACTTTCTTTGCAAAGAAAGTAGGACTTGCGGGGGAGGCGGGGGCATGGTATCATAAGGGCAACACAAGACCGGCGCCGGGCTTCGGGCCGCGGCGCCCTGCACCCAAGGAGGTTGCCTCATGAAACGAATCATCACCATCGGCCGGGAATTCGGTGCCGGCGGCGGCGAACTGGGCCGGCGCCTGGCGCGGGAACTGGGCATCGCCTACTATGACCGGGACATCATCCTGCGCACGGCCAAGGCCAGCGCTCACCTGAGCCCCGAGCAGGTCCGCCGCTGGGACGAGCGGGTCCCCCACGAATTCGGCTTCACCCAGAGCCTGTTCAACTTCTACGACCGCCCCTTAAGCGAGGAACTGTGGAACGCCCAGGTGAAGGCCATCCGGGAACTGGCCGACAAGGAAAGCTGTGTCATCGTGGGCCGCAACGCCGACTACATCCTGCGGGAATTCGACCACTGCCTGCGGGTCTTCGTCCACGCCGACCGCAACTGGCGGCTCATGCATATGCGGGAACTGATGCCCGATACCCCCTTCGACCAGCTGGAGGCGGATATGGATTCCGCCGACCACGCCCGGCGGAACTACTGCGCCAAGCACACCGGCCAGATCTACGGCGACAGCCGCAACTACGACCTGACGCTGTGCACCAGCAAACTGGGCCTTGACAAGGCGCTGGAAATTCTGCTCTGTGCCGCCCGGAACCTGTAAAGCGAAATCCTGCCGAAACTTAAAAAAAGAAACCGAAAACGGCCCTGCAGCTTGACTTTCCATAGAAAAATGATATAATAGGAAAGTACGATGTATGGGAACTATCAAGGGCGATAGCATCCGTATGGATTGCTGTTGCCCTTTTTCTGTTCCTGCCGCATCGGATGCGGCCGCGGGCCGCAGATATTATAGAGAGAGGACGAGAACATTATGAAAAAATTGCTTGCTTTTGGTATGGCTGCCATGATGGCACTGTCTCTGGCTGCCTGCGGCGGCGCTGCTTCTTCCAGTGAAGCCGCTTCCAGCGAGGCTGCCTCCAGCGAAGCCGCTTCCTCCGGGGCCGCTTCCACCGCCGAGACCGCCGGTTCCGACAAGACCTGGGTCATCGCCACCGATACCGTTTTCAAGCCCTTTGAATACACCGATGCCAACGGCGACTTCGTGGGCATCGACGTGGACATCGTGGCTGCCATCGCTGAGGATCAGGGCTTTAAGTACGAGCTGAAGAGCCTGGGCTGGGACAGCGCCATCGCGGCCTGCCAGGCCGGCCAGGCGGACGGCATGATCGCCGGCGCCTCCATCACCGACGAGCGCAAGGCTTCCGGCTGGATGTTCTCTGACGGCTACTACACCGCCACCCAGACCATGACCGTGGCTGCCAACTCCGACATCACCGGCTTCGACGGCCTGCAGGGCAAGACCGTTGCCGTCAAGACCGGCACCCAGGGCGCTGCCTATGCCGAGAGCCTGAAGGATCAGTACGGCTTCAACATCACCTACTTCGAGGATTCCCCCACGATGTACCAGGCAGTCCTGGGCGGCCAGTGCGTGGCCTGCTTCGAGGATACCCCCATCATGCAGGCGTCCATCAAGGACGGCGGCCTGGCCCTGAAGGTCCTGGAAGATACCGCCAATGAGGGCGGCGACTACGGCTTCGCCATCTTCAACGCCGACAACCAGGAACTGCTGGATATGTTCAACGCCGGTCTGGCCGACATCAAGGCCAACGGCAAGTACGACGAGATCCTGGCCAAGTACCTGGGCTAAGCCTCACTTAGAGGAGGTGTCGCCGGTGTCGGCACATGTCCGCCCCCGGCGACGGATTTAAAAAGATCCCTTACAAATTCAATCGCCCGCGGGGACGCCTGACTGTTGCGGGCGTCCCCCGTTTTTTGTGTTCCCACCCTTTTACATTTCCCGAAAGGAGAGATCTGCCCCTTGATCCAGATC
This sequence comes from Subdoligranulum variabile, assembly GCF_025152575.1. Classification (NCBI taxonomy): domain Bacteria; kingdom Bacillati; phylum Bacillota; class Clostridia; order Eubacteriales; family Oscillospiraceae; genus Subdoligranulum; species Subdoligranulum variabile. Next base: position 1,636,439 of record NZ_CP102293.1, read on the forward strand.
ATCACCACCTACGGCGGTCTTCTGCTCACCGCCATGGGCCAGACGCTGCTGCTGGCGCTCTGCGGGCTGTTCTTCGCCTGCATTCTGGGCCTGATCTTCGGCCTGCTCAGTGTGGTCAAGAACCGCGCGTGCAACATTGTCTCCATCATCTTCGTGGACGCCATCCGCGGCGTGCCCATGATCGTGCTGGCCTACTTCATCTACTTCGGCATCCCCTACCTGCTCAACACCATTCTGGGCTTCGGCGGGGTGACCCTCACCGCTCTGCAGGCCGGCACCGTCTGTCTGGCACTGAACTGCGGCGCCTACATGGCCGAGATCATCCGCGCCGGTATCGAGAGCGTGGACAAGGGTCAGATGGAAGCCGCCCGCAGCCTCGGCCTGCCCTACTGGCGGGCCATGGTCCGCGTGGTGCTGCCCCAGGCCATCCGCACCATGATCCCCAGCATCATCAACCAGTTCATCATCACCCTGAAGGATACCTCCATCCTGTCGGTCATCGGCTTCCCCGAGCTGGTCAACACCGCCAAGAACGTGGTGGCCAATTCCTTCATGTCCTTCCAGGTCTGGGCCATCGTCGCCGTTATGTATCTCATCGTCATCACCATCCTGTCGGTGCTGGCCAAGCAGATGGAAAGGAGGCTCAACCGTGGCCGTGAATAAAAACAATGTGAAGATCCATGTCTCCCACCTCAAGAAGAACTTCGGCAACCTGGAAGTCCTCAAGGACGTCTCCGCCGACATCTGCGAGGGGGAAGTGGTGGTCATCCTGGGCCCCTCCGGCTCCGGCAAATCCACCTTCCTGCGCTGCCTCAACCGTCTGGAGGACATCACCGGCGGTGAGGTCATCGTGGACGGGCACGACCTCACCGACAAAAAGACCAACATCAACAAGGTCCGCGAAAATGTGGGCATGGTGTTCCAGCATTTCAACCTCTTCAACAACCTGAACGTGCTGGGCAACATGATGCTGGCCCCCACCGAGCTGAAAAAGGCCACCAAGGCCCAGGCCAAGGAAAACGCCCTCCGGCTGCTCACCCGGGTGGGCCTGGCCGACAAGGCCGAAGCCTATCCGGCCCAGCTGTCCGGCGGCCAGAAACAGCGGGTGGCCATCGCCCGCGCCCTGGCCATGAACCCCGACATCATGCTCTTCGACGAGCCTACCTCGGCCCTCGACCCTGAAATGGTGGGCGAGGTGCTCCAGGTCATGAAGCAGCTGGCCAGCGAGGGCATGACGATGGTGGTCGTCACCCACGAGATCGGCTTCGCCCGGGAAGTGGCCAGCCGGGTCATCTTCATGGAGGGCGGCTACATCGTGGAGGAAGGTACCCCCGACGAGGTCATCAACCATCCCCAGCAGCCCCGCACCATCGATTTCCTCAGCAAAGTGCTGTAATTTCCGGCAGAAATGGGCAAAGCGGCCCGTTTCTGCCTTTTTTTGCGGTTTTCCCTTGCACAAACGACGGTTTTGCGGTAGTATTAAACAATACCGTTACTTTACTGCTTTAGGACAGTGAAGATTCTGTGCGGAAAAACGGGACCCAATCAAGGGAGGAGAAGTATCATGAAAAAACTCATCAGCTTACTGCTGGCCGCCGGTATGGCCGCCAGCCTGGCCGCCTGCGGCTCCAGCGCCGCCACCAGCGAATCCGCTGCCACGGCGGATTCCACCAGCGAGGCCGCTTCCACTTCGGAAGCCGCCGAGGCCGAAACCACCGGCGAGAGCGACCTGCAGTACATCAAGGACAAGGGCAAGATGACCATCGGCTACACCGTCTACGCCCCCATGAACTACACCGACGACAACGGCGAGTTCGTGGGCTTTGACACCGAGCTGGCCACCGCCGTCTGCGAACAGCTGGGCGTGGAGCCGGAGTTCGTGGAGATCAACTGGGACACCAAGGTGGTGGAGCTGGACGCCAAGAGCATCGACTGCATCTGGAACGGCATGACCCTCACCGATGACATCATGGCCAACACTTCCTGCACCGAAGCCTACGCCAAGAACGCCCAGGTGGTCGTCATGAAGACGGGCAGCGGCTACACCTCCACCGCCGACCTGGTGGGCAAGACCGTGGTGGCCGAGGCCGGTTCCGCCGGTGAGACCACCATCCAGGAGGACGAGAACCTCTCCCAGGCCGACTACGTCAGCAAGGGCGTCCAGACCGACTGCCTGATGGAAGTGGCCGCCGGCACCGCCGACGCCGCCGTGCTGGACCTGACCCTGGCTTCCGCCATGATCGGTGAGGGCACCGACTACGCCGACCTGGAGATCGTGGATGAGCTCAACGCCGAGGAGTACGGCGTGGCCTTCCGCAAGGGCAGCGACGCTGCTGCCGCTGTGAACGATGCCTTCGCCGCCCTGCGCGCCGACGGCACCATGCAGGCCCTGGCCGACAAGTACGGCCTGACCCTGGCCGAGTGATGGGCGAGGCGGGTGTCATCTGGGGGCGCCTCACCGAAGCGTTCTGGCTCAACTGCCAGCTCTTCGGGCTGACGCTGCTCTTTGCGGTGCCGCTGGGCCTGGTGGTGGCCTTCGGCTCGATGAACCGGTTCGCCCCCCTGCGCGGGGCGGTCAAGACCTTTGTGTGGATCATCCGCGGCACCCCGCTGATGCTGCAGATCCTGGTCATCTATCTGGGCCCCGGCCTGCTGGGCTTCACCAGCCCCTGGCCTTCCGGGTCCAGCGGCCGTCTGGTGGCGGCGGTGGTGGCCTTTGCCATCAACTATGCCTGCTATTTTTCCGAGATCTACCGCGGCGGCATCGAGGCGGTCCCCAAGGGCCAGACCGAGGCCGGGCAGGTGCTGGGCATGACCCGCAGCCAGATCTTCTTCAAGGTCACGCTGCTCCAGGTCATCAAGCGCATCCTGCCCCCCATGGGCAACGAGATCATCACGCTGGTCAAGGATACCTCCCTGGCCAACGTCATCGCCAACAAGGACATCATCATGATGGCCAAGGAGTACAGCGCCAAGGGCCTGATCTGGCCGCTTTTCTCCACGGCGATCTTCTTCCTGGTCTTCGTGGGCGCCCTGACGCTGCTCTTCGGCTGGCTGGAAAAGCGGCTGGCCTATTTCCGCTGAGGAGGGGACTGCTATGGCATTATTGGAAGTGGCCGGCATCGGCAAGAGCTTCGGCAGTACCGCCGTGCTGCGGGATATCTCCTTTACGCTGGACCAGGGCGAGGCCATCGCCATCATCGGGTCGTCGGGTTCCGGCAAGACCACCCTTTTGCGCTGCCTGAATTTCCTGGAAACGGCGGACACCGGGTCCATCACGGTGGGGGGCGAGACGCTGTGGAGCGCCGCCGACGCCCGCACCCAGAGCGAGGCGGCCATCCGCAAGAAGCGGCTGCATTTCGGGCTGGTGTTCCAGAACTTCAACCTGTTCCCCCAGTACACGGCGCTGCAGAACGTCATGCTGGCGGGCCAGTTGCTGGCCAAGGAACGCCCCGACTACAAGCAGCACAAGAAGGAAATTCTGGCCGAGATCGAGGCCCACGCCCGGCAGCTGCTGGATGACATGGGCCTGTCCGACAGGGCGGGGCATTATCCCCACCAGCTCTCGGGCGGGCAGCAGCAGCGGGTGGCCATCGCCCGCGCCCTGGCCCTGAAACCCGATATTCTCTGCTTCGACGAGCCGACCTCGGCCCTCGACCCGGAACTCACCGGCGAGGTGCTGCGGGTGCTCCGCGACCTGGCGGCCCATAAGACCACCATGATCATCGTCACCCATGAGATGAAGTTCGCCCGGGATGTGGCGGACCACATCCTCTTCATGGACGGCGGCGTGGTGGTGGAACAGGGCCCCGCCAAGGAGGTCATCGACCATCCCAAGGAGGAACGGACGAGACAGTTCCTGGCCAGTTACGGAAAGTAAAACGGAGGTCCCCGCAAGGGGACCTTTTTTTTGTTGGGGCGGGAAGGTTTGCGCTTCCTTTCTGTGTTCCTTTTTGAGCGACCTGCAATAGCAGCAAGTTGCGCAGCCCGCCCAATGGCCCCGGTTCCGGGGCCGTGTATATGGGAACCAACGCGTTGCGTTGGTTTTTGCAGCGCGCTTTTTTCTGCGGGCGCGCTTGCGGGGCATAGCCCCGCAGGCAAAAAGCGCCGCATTCCGAGGCGCGGGGCACGGCTCAAGGGGCCTGCGGGCCCCTTAAGAAACCCCGGAGGTCTGGGGATGTCGCCCGAGACGATTTGATTTATCACGGCGGTGCAAGCTCACCGACCCGGCCCGCCCGTGGCTGCGGTGCAAGCTCATCCGGTCTCCGCGTTCTGAAACCCCGTCCGCCTTCGCGGGCGGGCCACGACCGGGAACGGGAAATTTCCCACCGCACCCCGGCGCATCCTGTTTTGGTTTGTCTGTTTCCTGTTTGCAAGGGGGGACCGGAACCCCATAAAAATATCCCGCAGGGGATCACCCTGCGGGATATTTTTTGTGAGAGTTTCTTCGGTTCCTTCTTTGCAAAGAAGGAACAAACAGGCATCAAAGCACCGTGCTCAGCCACTGCATGAGGGTGGCTTTGGGCATGAAGCCCACCTGGCGGGCCACCGGCTGGCCGTTCTTCAGCACCACCAGCGCCGGAATGCTGGAAATGCCGAACTGCTGGGCCAGGGCCAGGTTCTCATCCACGTCGATGCCGTAGAACAGCGCCTTGCCCTCCAGGTCGTTGCTGGCTTCCTCCAATACGGGAGCCAGCATCCGGCAGGGATTGCACCAGGTGGCGTTGAAATCCAGCACCGCCACATCGGCGGCCTGGGCCTGGGTCAGATCATTCTTGTGTACTTCGTGTACCATGTTGCATTACTCCTTTGTGTTGCGCTTCTGGGCGGCCAGGTACTCCACGGCGGACAGCGCCGCCACGTTGCCTTCTCCCGCCGCCTTCACATACTGATAGGGCAGTCCCACCGCGTCGCCGCAGGCAAAACAGCCCGGCAGATTGGTCTGCATCTTCGCGTTTACCGCCACGTGCCCGCCGGATCCCTCCAGCCCCGGCACCAGCTGGGTGGGCGCCATGGCGTCCCGCAGCAGGAACACCCCGTCCACCGGATACTCCCCGGCTTCGGTGTGCAGTGCCGTCACCACGGCCTCGCCGGTCACCGCCGTGGGCTTCTCCCGGAGCACCTGTACCGAGGCGGGCAGGTCCGGGTCCCCGTCGTAGAGGGGCAGGTAGAGCACCGACCCCGCGACCTCCGCCATATAGGCGGCCTCCGGCTCGGCCGCCGGGCTGGACCCGATCACCGCCACCCGCTTGCCCCGGTAGAGCGGCGCGTCACAGGTGGCACAGTAACTCACGCCCCGGCCCAGGAACTCCTCCTCGCCGGGCAGCGGCTTGCCCTGCACCACCCCCGTGGCCAGGATCACCGTCGTGGCTTCGTAGGTCTCGTTCGCCGTCTGGATGGCAAAATAGTCCCCCATGGCATAGACGGCGTTCACCCGGGCTTCGGTCACCGTCACCCCCATGGCATCCAGATGCCGCTGAAAGGCCGCCCGCAGCGCCTCGCCGCTGATGTCCGGCAGCCCCGGATAATTCCGGATGGTATGGGCCTTGCCGATCTTGTCGCTCAGGTCCTTGCTGCCGAAGAGCAGCACCGGCTTGCCCCGCAGGCTCGCCGTGATGGCCGCCGATACCCCCGCCGGCCCGCTGCCGATGATCGCAATCTCTGCACGTTCCATGGGACACCTCCCGAAAATTTCAAATTCCTATAATAATAGTATACTATGCCTTGCCCCAATTGCAAGGCCCCGGCTGTGAAGAAAGTGTAAACTTTTCCTTTACAGCTGGTACAGCGCGGTGTACTTGGCTTTGAGATAGTCGGTGAAATAGTGGGGATCAAAGTCGCCGCCGCACAGGCTCTTCACCAGCCAGGCCGGTTCCTTCAGGTTGCCGTACTGCCACAGCCGGTCGCACAAAGCGTCCTTCAGCGGCTGCAGGTTGCCTTCGGCCCACTGGGCGTCCAGGTCCATGGTCTTGCTCAGGTCGGCGATGGCCTGGGCCCCGTAGGCGCTGCCCAGGGCGTAGCTGGGGAAGTAGCCCATGTCGCCCATGGCCCAGTGGATGTCCTGCAGGCAGCCGTGGCCGTCGTCCGGCACGTCCAGGCCCAGGTACTCCTTGTACTTGGCATTCCACGCCGCCGGCAGATCCCGCACCGCCAGGGTGCCCTGGATCATCGCCTTCTCCAGCTCGTACCGCACCATGATGTGCAGCGCGTAGGTCAGCTCGTCCGCCTCGGTGCGGATCAGCCCCGGCTCCGCCCGGTTCACCGCCCGCCAGATCTCCTCCTCGGTGACGTCCGCCAGCTGGGTGGGGAACAGTTCCCGCAGGGTGGGGTAGAGGCAGTGCACAAAGGCCCGGCTCCGGCCTACGTAGTTCTCAAACAGGCGGCTCTGGCTCTCGTGCAGGCCCATGGTGGCGCCGCCCGTGATGGCCGTGTAGTCCAGTTCCGGCGCGATGTGCCGCTCATACAGGGCATGGCCGCCCTCGTGGGCCACGCTGTACAGGTTGGAGAACATGTCCCGGGGCATGTAATGGGTGGTGATGCGCACATCCCCCCGCCAGAATTCCGTGGTGAAGGGATGCTCGCTCTCCGCCAGCAGGCAGTGCTCCGGCTCCAGCCCCCACAGTTCCATGATCTTTTGGGAGACCAGCTTCTGGGCGTCCAGCGGCCAGTCCTGGTCGAGAAAATCCGTGCGGATGGCCGCGCCGTGGTCCCGGATGGCCGCCAGCAGCGGCACGATGGTGGCCCGCAGCGTGGCGAAAAATTCATCGCACTGGGCGATGGTCAGCCCCCGCTCGTACCGGTCCAGCCATACCTCGTAGGGGTCCCGGTCGGGGGCAAAATACTTCGCCTGGGCCCGGCGGGCTTCCACGATTTTTTCCAGATAGGGGGCGAACAGCGCAAAGTCGTTGGTCCGCTTGGCCTTGGTCCACACCGGGATGCTCTGCTGCACCAGCTTGGTGAAGGCCGCATACTCCGCGGCGGGGATCTTGGCGATCTCGTCGTACTGCCGCTGCAGTTCCCGCACCTCGGCGGCCTGCTGCTCGTCCTCCGCGTCCGCCGCCGCCTGGCGCAGCAGCGCCGCGGTGTCCTCGTTCACCAGCAGGTCAAAACTGGCCCGGCTCAGCACCTCGCAGGCCTCCGCCCGGCCGTCGGCGCCCCCCTCCGGGGCCACCGTCTCGGCGTCAAAGTCAATGGCGTTCAGCGCATACCGGTAGGCATACAGCTGCTTTTCCAGCGCCCGCAGGCGCACAATGGATTCTTTCATGGGTCGTACCTCGTGTTTTGTAAAATTCAATCACTGTCTGTTATTTTACCACAGTGCGGCAGCATTTTCCATTGTCAGCGGCGTGAATTTATGGTATTGTGATACTAGACAGAGTGAAGGGGGAATGCAGCCGTGCCGGAGCATCAGCCGCTGGTCAGCATCATCGTGCCGATCTACAACGCCCAGAACCATATTGCGCGCTGTGTCGAGAGTATCCGCCGCCAGACCTATGAAAATCTCGAGATCCTGCTGCTCAACGACGGCAGCCAGGACGTGAGTCTGCAGGTCTGCCAGATGTACGCCGGGGTGGACAAACGCATCGTCCTCATCGACAAGGCCAACAGCGGGGTGGCCGCCACCCGCAACCTGGGGCTGCAGTTCGCCAAAGGGGCGTATCTCCAGTTCGTGGACGCCGACGACACCATCCTGCCCAACGCCACCGAACTGCTGGTGGACCGGGCCACCCGGTTCGACGCCGACCTGGTCATTGCCCACTACAACCGCATCACGCCGCCCCGCCCCCGCAGCGAGGAGGCGGAAGCCCGCCGTCCCCGGCCGCCCCGCCCCGACAAGGTGCAGACCTTCGGCTTCCTGCTGGAAGGTCCCATGAACAAGGAACAGTTCGCGGCGGGCCTTATGCAGGAGCCGGCCAGCTTCTACTACGGCGTCATGTGGAACAAACTCTACCGGGCGGACATCGTCCGCGCCCACGACGACATCCTCTGCGCCGAGGAGCTGGACTGGTCGGAGGACCTCTATTTCAACCTCAGCTACATCCGCTATGCCGAGAAGTTCTACGCCCTCTCCACCCCCATCTACAACTACTACAACACTCCCGGCAGCGCCGTGCATACCGTGCTGAACCCGGTGAATATCGTCACCACCCGGGCGGCGCTGTTCAACTACTACAAGGACCTGTACGAACATCTGGGCCTGTATGAGGAATACAAACCCCAGATCTACAAATACCTGGTGGCTGTGGCCGAGAGCTGAGGCCCCGGGCAAAGAAAGGAGCATCTGCCATGAAACGCTGTCCCAAGTGCGGGGCCGTCAGCCTGCGGCCCGGCGAAAAATTCTGTTCGAGGTGCGGTGCGCCCCTCTCTGACACGCCGCCCCAGGCCTCTGCCGGCTGGCCGCCGGAATCCTTTGTCCGGCGCAAGCGTACCGCGACCATCGTGGTGGTGGTCCTCATGCTGGTGGTGCTGGCGGCGGTGCTCTGGGTGGCGGCTTTCGGGATGTTCGGCCGCCCCGCCCAGCCCGCCGATGCCCCGGTGCAGAACCTGCCCGTCACGGCGGAGACCTCCCAGGGAACGCTGAATCTGGAGGAAGACGACCGGCTGTATCTGGAAAATCTCACGGCGGTGAAGGATATGACCCTCACCCTTGACGGCAAGTCCATCCCGTACGGTGTGGGCGCCGACGGCCGGGTCTACATCGACCGTGCCGCCCTCACCCGGACCGACATCCTGCTGCGGGCCATCCTGCCCAGCGGCGACGGCTGGCAGACCTCCCTGGCCCTGGTCTCCAAACCCAGCAATCCCTCGGCCTCCTTCGGCACCCTCTCGGTCTGCGACGAGGAGGGCTACAACGACCCCGACCAGGCCTACCTGGACGCCATGCTGTCGGTGTACTACCGCTCCCAGCTGCAGGCCTTCAACTCCCGCCAGGTGGAGGACCTGCGCTTCTCCACCGACCTCAACGACCAGAGCTGGGAAGGGTCCATCACCATGGGCGCCTACGACGCCGTGGCCTACAATCTGGACCAGTCCGACATGACCTTTACCACCGCGGGGCTGGCCTACGGGGACCACAAGGTCACCCTGAACGCCGCCGGCCAGTGGACCGGCACCAACCGCACCAGCGGCCAGACCGAGTCCGGCACCGACTACATGACCATCCAGGCCATCTGGCGGGACGGCATCTGGCAGGTGGACCGCTGCATGCCCTGTACCCAGGAAGAATACGAAAACGGTACGCTGAAACTTTCCAGCCACTGAATCCCGGCAGGACCTTGCGGTCCTGCCTTTTTTGTTCACAGAAAGTTTGGAATTTTGGTACTTGACTTAGTCAACTGATTGGGCTATACTTGACATTGTCAAGCGGAGAGGCCGCGAGACAGCAGCAAGAATCCACGCCCGCTGCGGCGGGCCCACCTCAGAAAGGGGTATAAGCGATGAGCAAGCTGAATGCATTTATGGAGATCCTGACCGGACATTTCAACAACAAGGACCAGTACGAGGCCAAGAAGGCGGAGAACTTCCCCTATGCGGAGCATGTGAACACCGCCTGCAACGACAAGATCACCGGATTGCCGGCGGATTTTGCGGGGGTGTTCATGGTGGAGGAGAGCTATTTCACGGCCAATGGCTCCACCCACGCGGCGCCCCATCTGTTCCTGTTCACCGAGCAGGCGGACGGCGTGCTGCTGACCAGCTACGATCTGCCGGCAGGCTACGACAAGGACAGCTTCACCTACGAGAATATGAAGCCGGTGGCCTACGCCGACCTGAAGCCGTCGGCGAAGTTCACCCCGGCGCTGTACAAGGAGAAGGACGGCGTCTGGGAGGGCGGCAGCGTGTCGATGTTCAGCCCGGTGCTGAAGTTCACCCTGTTTGAGCGGTTCAGCCCCGAGGTGCTGGAAGTTTCCGAGAGCATGGAAGTCAACGGCAAACGCACCTTCGGCTACGACGAGCCCATCCTGTACAAGCGGGTATAAGTGTTTTTGTTCCTTCTTTGCAAAGAAGGAACCGAAGAAACTCCCACTAAAAATCCCCCGCAGGGAATTTCCCTGCGGGGGATTTTTGATTAGAGTTCTTTTGGTTCTTTTCTTGCAAGAAAAGAACAGAAAGCGCTTACCGCCCGATGGGCGCGCACTTGTTGGCCAGCCAAGTCTTTTCCTCGTCGTTCAGGCGGGGGGCCAGCGTCTCATAGACATGCTTGTGGAAGGCGTTCAGCCAGTCGATCTGCACCCGGGACAGCTCATCCACCAATACCGGCGTGGTGTCGATGGGCACCACCGTCAGCGGCGTGAATCCCAACCAGTGTCCGTACTGGTTGTCGCCCAGGTCGATGCACTCCAGCTCATTCTCGATGCGGATGCCCACCTCGTCGGTCTCATAGATGCCCGGCTCGTCGGTGATGGTCATGCCCGGCTTGAAGACCACCGGATTGTTGGGCCGCAGGCTCTGGGGGCCCTCATGCACACCGGAAATAAAGCCCACGCCGTGGCCGGTGCCGCAGCGGTAGTTCACCTTGTGCGCCCAGACCGGACCCCGGGCAAAGGTGTCCAGGGCAAACCCCGTGCAGTAATCCAGGAACACCGCCCGGGCCATGTCGATGTGGCTCTGCAGCACCCAGGTGTAATACTTGCGCTCGTCCTCGGTCAGCGGGCCCACCGGATAGGTCCGGGTGATGTCGGTGGTGCCGCAGTCGTACTGGCCGCCGTTGTCCACCAGCAGGAAGCCCCGCCGCTGGATCTTGCTGTTGACCTCGCCCTCGGCATGGTAGTGCATCATCGCCGCGTTGGGACCCCAGGCTGCAATGGTGGAGAAGCTGTCCTCCAGATAGCCCGGCTGCTCCGCACGGCGCTTCTGCAGCATCTTCTCAATGTCGGTCTCGTAGAGCTCCCGGCCCTCGGCCAGGGCTTTCTCCAGGTCCATCTCAAACCGGACCACCGCCACGCCGTCCCGGATGTGGCATTCCCGGATGTTCTTCAGCTCCACCTCGTTCTTCACGCCCTTCAGCGCAAAGATGGGGTCGGCGCCCGCCACCGTCTTGTAGGCGGACAGCGCCGTGTACAGGTCGTAGTTGGTGGCCTTCTCGTCCACCAGGAAGACCTCGCCGGCATCCACCTTGCTCACCGCGTCCAGCAGATCGCCGTAACCCCGGATGGCCACACCACTCTGGGCCAGGGTGGCGGCGTCGGCGTCAGACAGCCGGCCCGGCGCCACAAACAGCGTGCAGTCCTGGGAGGTCACCAGGGCGTAGGCCACCGCCAGCGGCGTGCAGGGCAGATCCCGCGCCCGCAGGTTCAGCAGCCAGCCCACACAGTCCAGACCCGTCACGGCCAGCGCCGTGGCACCGGCCTTGGCCAGCTCGGCGCGCACCATGGCGATGCGCTCGCCCGCCGTGGCGCCGGTCTGGGCCGGAGTCAGCAGCTCACAGGGGGTGTCCGGCAGCGCCGGACGCTCGCCGGAGGCATCCCAGATGGCACTGGCTACGTCCTGGCTCTTCAGAACCGCACCGTTCTTCGCCAGCACTTCGGTGTACTCGTGGGCCAGGTTCGCCGGCACACAGCTGCCGTCCAGCAGCAGCGTCTGGCCCGCCTTTACGTGGTCCGCCAGATACTCCGCCACCGTGGGCACCCCCGCCGAACCGGCGTGCATGCACGCAATCTCGGTGCCCGCCAGCTGCTTGTCCGCCTGCACATAAAAGCGGCCGTCACACCACAGGGCCGAACCCTCCTGGGTCACCACCAGGGTGGAATTCTCCCCCGTGAACCCCGAAAACCAGGGCAGGGCATTGTAATAGTCCGGCAGATACTCGCTGCAGTGCGGGTCGCTGGTCATCAACAATACGGCGTCTGCGCCCGCAGCCTTCGCGGCGGCACGCAGCGCGGCGATCTTTTCATTCGTCGTCAACGTTCAACACTCCCTCGTAAAATGCTTGCCTTCATCATACCACGTTTTATAAAAAGGTCAAGCAGACCATAATATTTGCAAAAAGTTCAAAAAACCGGGACCAAAATGCCCCGAAACCTCTTGACGCGTTTGGTATAATGGTATTAGCAGTTAGTGTTTACGACTGCCAGAACCAACCAATTCAGCGAAACAGAGGTGCCATCATGGCAGAGAATAAGACCAAAATTGATATTTTTTCCGGCTTTCTGGGCGCAGGCAAGACCACGCTCATCAAGAAACTGATCCAGGAGTGCTTCGCCGGGGAGCGCATCGTCCTGATCGAAAACGAATTCGGCGAGATCGGCATTGACGGCGGCTTCATGCGGGAGGCCGGCATCCAGGTCAACGAACTGAACTCCGGCTGCATCTGCTGCTCCCTGGTGGGCGACTTCCGGGAGGCCCTGAAAAAGGTCGTCGAGACCTACCACCCCGACCGCATCCTCATCGAGCCCTCCGGCGTGGGCAAGCTGTCCGACGTGACCCGCGCCGTGGAAGGCGTGGCCGAGACCCTGCCCGTCATCCTCAACAGCTTTGTCACCGTGGCCGATGTGAACAAGGTCAAGATGTATATGAAGAACTTCGGCGAGTTCTACGATGACCAGGTCAGCCATGCTTCCTGCATCATCCTCAGCCGCACCGGCAACGCCAGCGAAAAGAAGATCGCCGACGCCGTGGCCCTGCTCACCGAGAAGAACCCCACCGCCACCATCGTCACCACCGACTGGACCGCCCTGTCCGGCGCCCAGATCGTCTCGGTCATGGACGGCAAGCGCGACCTGGTGGCCGAGCTGCTGGACCAGGCCCGGGCCGCCAACGAGGCCCATGCCGGCGAGGAGGAGCATCACCACCATCACCACCATGAGGACGGCGAGGAGCATGAGTGCTGCCACCATCATCATGACGAGGACGAGGAGCACGAGTGCTGCCACCATCATCATGACGAGGACGAGGAGCACGAGTGCTGCCACCACCATCATCATGACGAGGACGAGGAGCACGAATGCTGCCACCACCATCATGACGAGGATGAGGAGCATGAGTGCTGCCACCACCATCATGACGAGGATGAGGAGCATGAGTGCTGCCACCATCACGATCATGACCATGAGGAGGGCGAGTGCTGCCATCATCACGATCATGACCATCACGAGCACCACTACGACGAGCACGGCGTCTGCAGCTGCGGGCATCATCACCACGACCACGACGCCGACGAGGTATTCACCAGCTGGGGCCGGGAGACGGCCCACAAGTTCAGCCGCGCGGTGCTGGACGAGGCCCTCACCAAGCTGGACGGCGGCGATTACGGCATGATCCTGCGGGCCAAGGGCATCGTGGACGGCGGCGCCGACGGCTGGCTGGAGTTCGACATGGTCCCCGGCGAGCACGAGATCCGTCCCAGCACCCCCGACGTCACCGGCAAGCTCTGCGTCATCGGCTCCAAACTGCAAGAGGGCGCTATTGCAGAACTGTTTGGCCTTTAAGCCCTCAAAGAGGGGAACAGTCCCGCAGGTTGCCGCCTGACGGGCCTATTCCCCCCTTTGGATATACGGGTTGCGGTGCCCGCATCGTGCAGCACGCCTTGGGGCGGCGTTTGCACTCTGCGACCGCGGCCCCTGTTCCGCCGCGCTAATTCTGCCGCAGGCAGCGCGCGTCTTCACAGCCCTCGACAAAATTTTGCCCAAAACCGCGCACTCGTCGCGGGCTCCTCGCACACAATTTTGAGCAAAATTTCCCTGTCGGTGTCGCCGCCGTCGGCGCATGTCCGCCGGCGGTGACGGTTTCAACAGAAAGGATACTACTATGGCAAGACAGATTCCGGTCTACCTGTTTGTAGGCCAGCTGGAGAGCGGCAAGACCAAGTTCATCCAGGAGACGATGGAGGACCCCCAGTTCGATTCCGGCGACAAGACGCTGCTGCTGGTCTGCGAGGAGGGCGAGGAAGAGTACGATCCCGACCGCTTCGCTTTCGGCGGGGTGCATGTGGCCCAGCTGGAGGACAAGAGCGAGCTGAACAAAGAAAACCTGGAAGCGCTGGAGAAAAAATCCGGCTGCGGCCGTGTCATCATCGAGTACAACGGCATGTGGCTGATCCAGGACCTGTACGACGCCCTGCCGGACAACTGGCTGGTGTATCAGTGCCTGGCCACGGCGGACGGCACCACCATCAAGACCTACGCGGGGGACAACGCCATGCGGTCCCTCTTGCTGGACAAGCTGCGGGGCAGTGAGCTGCTGGTGGTGAACCGCGCCGAGCATGTCAACGACGACGAGAGCCGCCAGCTCATCCACAAGCTGGTGCGCCAGGCCAGCCGCCGCTGCGACATCGCCTACGAGTTCGCCGACGGCAGCGTGGCCTACGACGACATCCCCGACCCGCTGCCCTTCGACGTGAACGCCCCGGTCATCGAGATCCCCGAGGAATTCTTCGGCATCTGGTATATGGACTGCATGGACGACGCCAAGAAATACGACGGTAAGACGGTGAAATTCCTGGCCCAGGTCTGCCAGACCAACCGCGCGGGCAAGAACAGCTTTGTGCCCGGCCGGTTCGCCATGACCTGCTGCGTGCAGGACATCCAGTTTGTGGGCTTCCCCTGCAAGTACGACGACTACAAGAACCTGGAACAGCGCAGCTGGATCACCCTGACCGCCAAGGTCAACGTGAAGTACCATCCCATCTACCAGGGCCAGACCCCCGATTCCACCGGCCCGGTGCTGACGGCCCTCAAAGTCGAACCCGGCGAAAAGCCCAAGGACGACGTGGTCATGTTCAGCTGAACAGGGGACCGTTCTTTTCTTGCAAGAAAAGAACCAAAAGAACTCTCATAAAAAATATCCCGCAGGGATTTTCCCTGCGGGATATTTTTGTTGGGATTTTTTCGGCTCTTCCTCGCAAAAAGGACAGCCCACGGTGCCGACCTGTAACAGCGGGGGAGTACACATTCATGGGTAAAAGGTTGGAGTTTCTTTGCCTACTTTCTTTGCAAAGAAAGTAGGTCACTCGCAGCCGTCTTTGGTTTCGCCGCAGCCGTCGCAGTCGCTTTCATACTGCACGGCGTTGCGGGCCAGTTCCGGGTCCAGGCGCTGGGCCACCTGGATCATCAGGGCGCACTCCATCCGCTTGCGGAACACCTTGCATCCGTACTCGTAGGTGCCGTGGATATCGCCGGTGGCGTGCAGGGCGTTGGCCGCGCAGCCGCCCGCGCAGTACAGCCGCGCCCAGCAATCCTTGCAGTCGGGGCGGGCGTAGACGTTGCAGAGCTTGAACTCATCCCGCAGGGCGGTGTTGGTCACGCCGTCCCACACGTTGCCCAGCTTGTAGTCCGGGTCACCCACGAACTGGTGGCAGGGATACAGATCGCCCCAGGGCGTCACCGCCATGTACTCGGTGCCAGACCCGCAGCCCGAGATCCGCTTGTAGATGCAGGGGCCGTGCTTCAGGTCCAGAATGTAGTGATAGAAGGTGATGGGCTTGCCCGCCTTCTGGCGGCGGAGCATGTCCTTGGCCAGCAGCTCGTACTGGTCGAACAGCTTGGGCAGGTCCTCCTCGGTGAGGGCTTCGGGGGAATCGGCGGGGGCCACCACCGGCTCCATGGACAGTTCCGTGAAGCCCAGATCGTCCGCCATGTGGAACAGATCGTTGGTGAAATCCACGTTGTGATGCGTAAAAGTGCCCCGCATGTAGTAGCCTTTGCCGCCGCGGGCCTTGACCAGCTTCTGGAACTTCGGCACGATGCGGTCATAGCTGCCGTTGCCCGCCAGGTCCACACGGAACCGGTCGTTGACCTCCTTGCGGCCGTCCAGCGAGAGCACCACGTTGTAGCACTCCTGGTTGGCCCACTGGATGACCTCGTCGGTGAGGCCGATGCCGTTGGTGGTCAGGGTGAACCGGAAATTCTTGCCCGCCGCCTTCTCGATGCTGCGGGCGTAGGCCACCAGCTGCTTGCATACCTCAAAGTTCATCAGCGGTTCGCCGCCGAAAAAGTCCACTTCCAGGTTGCGCCGGGTGCCCGAATGGGCGACCAGGAAATCCAGCGCCTGCTTGCCGGTTTCAAAGCTCATCAGCCCCGCCTCGCCGTGGAACTTGCCCTGGGCCGCAAAACAGTAGCTGCAGTTCAGGTTGCAGGTGTGCGCCACGTGCAGGCAGAGCGCCTTCACCACGTTGGAACGGTTCTTGAAGTCAAAGGCATGGTCGGCGTAGGCGTCGGGGGCAAACAGCTTGCCCTCCTTCGTCAGCTCGTCGATGTCGTCCAGGCAGTCCTGAATGTCGCCGGCGGTCACGTCGTCACGGCCTGCGTACTTCTTCGCCAGGGCGTCGGCGGCTTCCTCCCGGGTCTTGCCCCCGTCGATGAGGGCGATGGCGTCATAGGCCACGTCGTCCACGGCGTGCACGCTGCCGCTGAACACGTCCAGCACGATGTTGTACCCGCCCAGTTTGTACTGATGGATCATGGAAAAACTCCTTGTAAAATAACCATAGAAAATGCCGGGCGCCGCACGGGCTGCCCGGCACGATTGCCAGATGGGTGAAAAATCAGTCCTCAGCCTTCTCGCAGGGCTGGTTCGCGATGCCGCAGCTGGTCTTGCAGGCGCTCTGGCAGGAGGTCTGGCATTCGCCGCAGCCGCCGTTCTGGAGGCTCTTGACCATATCGCGGGTTTCGAGAGTCTGAATGTGCTTCATACAACAGTCACTCCTTTGCACAAGTTTGGATTGTTCTTATTGTACACGTATCCCGGACCCTTGTCAAGCAGCCCGCCCCGCCTCCACGAGAGCCTTGTGGAAAACTTTTCCCCCAAAACCCGCCGGACAGGGCTTTCCACCGGGTTTTCCACATTTTCAACAGAAAAAACCGGGGAGTTTTCCACCCTTTCCACAGAGTTTTCCACAATTTCAACGTGGATAACCCCTTTACACAGTGGATAACCGGCTGGAAATATACGGAATGTTTGGTTCCTTCTTTGCAAAGAAGGAACCGAAGAAACTCCAAACATGGGTACCGGAACGCTGCGGACGGGGGAGAAAGGGTTCCACGCCTTTGCGCGGCAGCGGGGGAAGATCTTCTTTGCAAAGAAGGAACCGAAGAAATGCCAAACATAAGTACCGGAACGCTGCGGGCAAGGGGGGCATACCTTTGGGGGGCGGCAGCATGTCCGCCGGCCGCGATGGGGTTAAAAAGTGCATCCCAAAAGAAAAAAGCCTCCGGAACGGAGGCTGTAAGGGTTTTAATGTCTGCGCCGGTGGGAGACAAACAGCGCGCAGCTCATGATCAGGAAGAAGACCGCCAGCGCCGCCACGATGAGGAGCAGCAGCTCGAAAATCTTCACGTTGAAGTGGCTCTGCAGCGTCTGGGTGGCGTCCTCGATGGCCGCGCTGGTGCTGCTCACCGTGCTGGACGCGCCGCTCTCCGCCGCTGCCAGTGCCGCCGAGGCCGCATCGCTGTCCCCCAGGGCCGTCAGCGCATCCGCCAGCGCCTGGCCGCCCATGGCCACCAGCCGGTTGTTGGTCTCGCTCTTGACCTTCTCGCCGTTCACCGCCCCCGACAGATACTCCGCCAGCAGGTCGGTGGCGCCCCGCACTGCGGGGGCGTAGCTCTCGTCGATGGTCCAGCCGTCCACCGTCCACATGCCGTTCATGTAGAACAGCAGCTGCATGCCGGAATCCGAAACCACCGCATTATAGATGGTGTCCGCAAAGCCCGTGGAGGAGGTGTCCACCGTGCCGAAACTCAGCGAGATGAACTGGTAGGCCCGGTCATAGTCGGTGAGGCCGTCGTAGTAGCTGCGCAGGGCGTCGGCAATGTCGGTGTCCTTGGTCAGCTGGGAGCCCACCACCACCGAGTCCAGATCCGCCCGCAGGTCCTGGTCGCCGAACTTGCTGGTGGAACCGTCGTCATCGATGTTGAAGGTGGCCCGCATGGCTTCGGCGTAGCCCGCAGCGTCGCTGGCCTGGCCGTAGTAGGCCTGGGCCAGCTCCATGCAGTCGCCGCCCCAGCTGCCCGTGATGGGAATGCCGTTGTACACCAGGTTCATCGACGCCAGCAGATGCCCGAAGTCGATGGCCTGGCCGCTGGGCAGCGTTACCGTGTTCATCCCCTGCAGCGCCGAAAGGTCGCTGTCGTTCTGGGAGACATAGCTCTCAAATTCCGTGTCCCGGGCGCCGGCGGTCAGCTGCCACATCGTGGTGTTGTAGTCCCCGGTGCGGGTGTAGCCCAGCGTCAGCAGGATGGGGTCGGCGTCGTGCTCCGCCGCATAACTTACCGCCAGGTCCTGCAGACGGCCCAGGCGGTCCAGCGTTTCGTCATAGTCCGCCGCCGCAGCGCGCGGGGCGACCCAGAAAAACAGGGCCGCCATCAGCCCCAGCAGTACCACCAGCCGGGGCAGACGGATCGTGTGGGAATACGTGGTCAAGCACCTCCATCATTGTTTCCGAATTGTAACCTTTACAGTATACCACAAAAGCCGGCGTTTTGTCACGAAATTTTTGTGAAACTGACGCCCCCTTTACTTGCGGGCCGCCCTGCCGTATAATGGCTGTAACAATCATAACGGAGGATTCCCACCATGACAAGGGGTAAAAAATACCAGGGCTGGCTCTGGGTGCTGGCGCTCTTCGCGGTGTGCACCGTGGTGTACGGCCTGCTCAGCAGTTATCCCCGGGAACTGGCCGTCTACAGCGACGAGGTCCGCTATCTGGACATCGCCCGCAGTCTCTGGCAGGGCCGCGGCCTGCGGGTGCGCAACATGCCCAGCGATTACCAGAAGATCCTCTACCCCCTGTGCATCCTGCCCGCCCTCCTTCTAAAGACCACCGCCGCCCAGATCACCGCCATCGGCTGGCTGAACGCCGCCTGGGCGTCCAGTGCGGTCTTCCCGGCCTACGCCCTGGCCCGGGCCACCGGCCAGAATCGCCGCCGCACCGCCTTCCTGGTGGGCATCACGGCGGTGCTGCCCACCCTGTCCGCCTGCGCCACCTTTATGAGCGAGACGGTCTTCCTGCCCCTCTCGTTGTGGCAGGTCTACTTCCTGTGGCGCGCCATGGCCGCCGCCCCCCGCCCCCGCATCGCCTGGAGCGCTCTGGCCGGGGCCTGGTGCTGGCTGCTCTATTTAAATAAAGAAGTGGCCCTCTATTACCTCATCGCCTGGGTGCTGCTCCGCCTCTGGGTCACCGCTCACGATCCTCGCAGCTGGCCCGCCGAACTGGCCGGGGTGGCTGCCCTGCTGGGCGCCTTCCTCCTCTGCTTCGCGGGGTCCAAGCTCACCCTCTTTGCGGGGCTGGGCAACTCCTACAACCAGACCGGCTGGCTCACCGCCGAACAGTGGGCCTTCCTGCCCTTCGCCGTGGTCTGCGACGTCCTCTTCACCGTGCTGGCCTTCGGGGTCTTTCCGGTGCTGGTGCCCCTGTGCGCCCTGCGCCGCCCCCGCCCCGGCACCGACCCCCGCCGCACCCAGCTGCCCCTGCTGGTACTGCTGGCCTTGGGGCTGGGCGTGGGCGTGGTGGCCTGGAGCATCACCGTGCGGGAGGACCTGGGCTCCGCCTCCCCCCGGCAGCACATGCGCTACCTGGAACCCCTGCTGATTCCGCTGCTGCTGGTGACGATGGACGCCCTGGACGGCGCCCTGACCCCGGTGCGCCGCCGTCTGCTGGCGGGGCTCACCGCCCTGTGGGGCGTGGGCTTTCTGGTCTTTTGCCGGGACATCGGCCCCGGCGCCGGGGACAACACCTTCCTGCAGTGGTTCGACTTCGTGGCCGACCGGCTGGACCGTCTGCCGGTGCTGGGCTCTGACGGCTGGCTGCTGGTGTGGCGGGTCGTCATCGTGGCGGGCGCCGCCGCGCTGGGGACGGCCCTGGTACGGCGCAGGGCCCGCAGGCCGATGGCCGCGGCGGCCCTGGTCCTCTGCGTGCTCTGCTACGCCGGGGAATGGCGCATCAACCGCTGGACCTACGGCGTGGACGAGGACACCGTCCGGGCCGCCAGCGCCCTCAACGATTCCCTCAAGACTCTGGAGGGCACCGTGCTGTTTATCCCCCAGGGCGTGCGCCAGCGGGACAGCCAGCTCATGGACACCTACCTGGACCGGGACGTTTACCTCTGCGAGTATGAGACGCTGGCGGCCGCGGGATTCCTGGACGACGGCGTGCTGGATCTGACCACCGAGGCCCCCGGCTCCGAATATCCCGGCCGCCCCTACGAGGACCTGACAGGCGCCGACTGGATCCTCGTGTCCGACGGGGTGCCCCTGGACACTTCGGCCCTGGAACCCTCCGGCATCGCCTGCCCGGCGGGCTATACGCTGTGGCGCAATCCCACGCCGGAACGGGTGGCCTTTGGGGGATAAACACAGGATTTGCAAAGTTTTGCCGCGGCTTCGTGCTTTACAAGGCCGCTCAAATACGCTACAATAAAATCACCAAAAAAACAAAGAGAAGGAGAGATCGCTTTGTTCACCATCATGAAACGGCGGGAACTGAACCCCACCGTCACCGAACTGTGGATCCATGCGCCGCTCATCGCCAAAAAGGCGAAGGCCGGGCAGTTCATCATCGTGCGCCCCAAGGAGGACTCCGAGCGCATCCCCCTGACCATTGCGGGGTATGACCGGGAAGCCGGCACTGTCTCCATCATCTTCCAGGTGGTGGGCGCCGGTACGATGGAACTGAACACCCTGAAGGAGGGCGAAGCGGTCCATGACTTTGTAGGCCCCCTGGGCAAAGCCACCGAGATCGAAGGCCTGAAGAACGTCTGCGTGGTGGGCGGCGGCGTGGGCTGTGCCATCGCCCTGCCGGTGGCCCAGGCACTCCACGCCCAGGGCACCCGGGTGACCGGTATCGTGGGCTTCCGCAACAAGGACCTGGTCATCCTGGAGGAGGAGTTCCGCGCCTGCTGTGATGATTTCATCATCATGACCGACGACGGCTCCTACGGCGAGAAGGGCGTGGTCACCGCGCCTCTGGAAGCCAAGATCAACGAGGGCGCCAACTTTGACGAGGTCATCGCCATCGGCCCGCTGATCATGATGAAATTCGTGGTCAAGACCACCAAGCCCCATGGCGTCAAGACGGTGGTGTCCATGAACCCCATCATGGTGGACGGCACCGGCATGTGCGGCGGCTGCCGCCTGACGGTGGGCGGCAAGACCAAGTTCGCCTGCGTGGACGGCCCCGACTTTGACGGTTTTGAAGTGGATTTTGACGAAGCTATGCACCGCGGCACCATGTACAAGCCTTTTGAGGGCCACGCCCGCGAGGAAGAGTGCAATCTGCTGAAACAGGAGGTGCAGTGATCATGCCGAACATGGACCCGAAAAAGTGCCCCATGCCCAGCCAGGACCCCAACGTCCGGAACAAGAACTTCAAAGAGGTGGCCCTGGGCTACACCGCCGAGATGGCGGTCAACGAGGCCCAGCGCTGCCTGCAGTGCAAGAACCACCCCTGCCGCTCGGGCTGCCCGGTGGATATTGATATTCCCGGCTTCATCGCCCATGTGGCCAAGGGCGAGTTCGAGGAGGCCTACAAGGTCATCGCCCAGTCCAGCGCCCTGCCCGCCGTCTGCGGCCGCGTCTGCCCCCAGGAGAACCAGTGCGAGGGCAAGTGCGTCCGGGGCATCAAGGGCGAGCCGGTGGGCATCGGCCGTCTGGAGCGGTTCGTGGCCGACTGGTACCGGGAAAACGTACATACCAAGCCCGAAAAACCCACCCCCAACGGCCACAAGGTGGCGGTCATCGGCGCCGGTCCCTCCGGCCTGACGGTGGCCGGCGACCTGGCCAAGATGGGCTATCAGGTCACCGTGTATGAGGCCCTCCATGTGGCGGGCGGCGTGCTGATGTACGGCATCCCCGAGTTCCGTCTGCCCAAGGACATCGTCCAGCACGAGGTGGAAGGCCTCAAGGAACTGGGCGTGGACATCGAGTGCAACATGGTCATCGGCAAGGTGCTGACCATCGACGAACTGATGAACGACTACGGCTTCGAGGCGGTCTACATCGCCTCCGGCGCCGGTCTGCCCCGGTTCATGGGCATCCCCGGCGAGAGCCTCAACGGCGTCTACTCCGCCAACGAGTACCTGACCCGCGTCAACCTGATGAAGGCCTACCTGCCGGAGTCCCACACCCCCATCATGAAGTCCCGCGCCGTGGCCGTGGTAGGCGGCGGCAACGTGGCCATGGACGCCGCCCGCTGCGCCAAGCGTCTGGGGGCTGAGACCGTCTACATCGTCTACCGCCGCGGCATGGCCGAGCTGCCCGCCCGCAAGGAGGAAGTGGAACACGCCGAGGAGGAAGGTATCATCTTCAAGACGCTGACCAACCCCGTGGAGGTCCTGGGCGACGAGAACGGCTGGGTCAAGGGGATGACCTGCGTGGAGATGGAACTGGGCGAGCCTGATGAATCCGGCCGCCGCCGCCCCATCGTCAAGGAGGGCAGCGAGTTCGAGCTGGACGTGGATACCATGATCATGGCCCTGGGCACCAGCCCCAACCCGCTGATCCGTTCCACCACCCCGGGTCTGGACGCCGACCGTCACGGCTGCCTCATCACCAACGGCCCCGACGGCCTCACCAGCCGCCCCTTCGTCTACGCCGGCGGTGACGCCGTCACCGGTGCGGCCACCGTCATCCTGGCCATGGGCGCCGGCAAGGAAGCCGCCAAGGCCATCGACAAGGCCATCAAAGAAAAGGAACAGTAAAACGTGAGCTCCATCCCGCACTGAGAGGTGCGGGATTTTTTTGACGATGCGCTGACGCTTTTGCCCCGCAGGAGGGGGCGTGCCATGTATCCTCCCTTTTTTCAGTTCGTGCTGCCCCGGGTGGGGCAGGCCGCCCTGGCTGTGCTGCTCTACCTGAACTTCCTCCAGCTGCCGCCGCTGGCCTGGCTCGCCCCCTGGCCGCTGCTCTGCTACGGCCTGCCCCTGCTCCTGGTGGCCCTGCTGGCCTGGTTCGCCCGGGATCCCCTGGGCATCGGCATCGTGCTGGCGGGCTACCTCACCGCCTTCTACTGCCTGGGCAACCTCACAGGCCTCGCCGCCCGGCTGGCGGGCGGTCCGGTCTGGACCCTCTGGCAGATCCTCTGGCTGGAGGGCGTCACCCCCTGGCTGCTCACCGGGCTTGTCTGGTGGCGGGGCAACCGCCGCGCGGTGCGGCTGTGCACCACCCGCTACCGCCTGACCACCTCCAAACCCCTGCCCGGCGGCCACCTTACCATCGTCCAGATCAGCGACATCCACCCCAACCCCCGGGCCGCCATGCACCGGGGCCGCATCCCCGAGCTGCGGGCCGCCATTGAGGCCTGCCACCCCGATCTGCTGGTGTTCACCGGGGACATCTTCGACGAATACACCGAACCGGAGGAATTCGCGGCGTTCTGCGACCTCTTCGGGGAACTGAAAGCGCCCCTGGGCAAATACTACGTGCTGGGCAACCACGACCTCTTCCACCACTGGCGGGAACCCAGCTTTGACCGCGCCGCCCTGGAACAGGCCATGGCCCGGGCCGGGGTGCGCATCCTGGAGGACACCGCCGTGCTGGTGAAGGGGGTGCGCATCCTGGGCCGCAAGGACTACCTCTACACCGGCGGGCGCCGGTTCACCGCCGCCCAGCTGCTCCCCGGCGGCCCCGACGGCCACTACACGGTCTGGCTGGACCACGAACCCCGGGATTTCAAAAACGCCGCGGCGGCGGGGGCGGACCTGATCCTCAGCGGCCACACCCACGGCGGGCAGATCTGGCCCGCGGGGGCGGCGGGCATGGTGGCCAAAAACGAGCGAAACTACGGCAAAAAACGGGTGAGCGGCCGCTGCACGGCCATCGTCAGCGGCGGCACCGGCACCTGGGGCTACCGGCTGCGCACCCAGGGCAGGACCGAGATCGTCTGCGTCAAGGTGGAACAGGCATAAAAACGGCAAACGCCCGCGTCTTTCGGGACGCAGGCGTTTTTTTTATTTTGCAAAAGGGGATGGGGTGTTCATTTTTCCCCGGAAACCGGGTACACTAAATAGCACTTTACGAAAGATTAACTATTAAAAGTCAACCCCAAAAATGAATGGTGGTGGTGAAAAGAGATAGTTCAAGAAAGGTATAGCAAAGCAGAGGTCCGTAGGGACCCCGGCGTAGGCTAACAAGATGGAATTAGGCCGCCAAGCTGCAATAAGGCTGTCTGGATCTTTCCAGGGCAAACAGCAGACGAACTAACTTTTTGGTGGCATGAGAAAGTGCGACATTGTAGTGTTTGCCTTCATCTCTTTTCTTAGCAAGGTAAGCAGCAAAGGTTGGGTCCCAGTGACATACATACTTGGCTGCGTTGTAAAGAGCGTAGCGTAAGTATCGAGAGCCACGCTTCTCCATGTGGGGATAGCAATTTTTGAGCTGCCCGGACTGGTAAGTAGAAGGCGACATTCCGGCGTAGGCCAATAATTTGTCCGGTGACTCAAACCGAGAGAAGTCGCCGATTTCAGCAAGAATCATGGCAGCCATACGAAAGCCCATGCCAGGGATAGTTGTAATGGGAGACTGTATCTTGTCCATCATTGTCTCAATTTCAGCCTCGATTTCAGCGATCTCAGCATCCAATTCACGGATAAGCCGGATGGTATGTTGCAATTCCAGGGATTTGGCAGGCATACAGGACCCAACAGAATTCTGAGCAGCGCTCCGGATAGTAACAGCCATATCCCGACCGTAGCGACCTTTGGAGGCGTTCCCCAAAAGGGTTTTGAGCCTTGTCAGGTGTGCCTTGGCAATCTGTTTGGAACCTGGAAACTCTTCCAGCAGAGCGTAGACAGTCGCCAAATGGAGAGAGGACACCAGCTTCTCCAGTTCAGGGAAGAGAATGCAAACCAGTCTGGAAATTGAGCTTTTCAGCTTTGCTCGTTCTTTCACCTTGTCAAAACGGTATCTGGTGAGTGACTTTAGTTCCTCGTTGTGATATGCTGTATTCGTGTAGGGTTTGAGGCCCACATCGGATAACAGCATAGCAGCAATGGTTCGAGCATCTACACGGTCGGTCTTGGTCTTTCGCAGGCTGAGACTTTTCCGGTAGAGATTCGTGCGTAAGGGATTCAAGACATAGGTGGCCAGACCGTTGTCCAGAAGAAACCCAAGAATGTTGTAGCTGTAATGCCCGGTTGCCTCAAGCCCTACTTTTATTTTGTCCTGCGGTGTAGTACAAGCTCGAATTTTTTCCAGTAGAGCATAAAAACCGTCCATGTTGTTAGGGATAGTAAAAACATCCGCCAGGACTTCACCCTCTGAGCTTACAATGAAGCAATCATGCTTGTTTTTTGAGACATCAATGCCAACAGAAACTACCATAACAAATACCTCCAGAGAAAATATGTGATGCTGCATCCACAGTACACCTTACTTTTGTAGCCTTGTTCCACATAAACCGTCTGGCGGTATTTAACTGATTAACAAAATTGTAAGGGGCTGTGGTTGGAACCTTTCGTGAACCATCTTGTGGTAGGAGCCGCCAACCAATCCACAGCATCCCTTACAGTGTAGCACAGCCCTTGGAGAGGGGCTCTAATAACTACTACTCTATAATACAAGGAGCACCCCTGTCCATGACTTTGCAAGCCTATTCCGACTGGATGTAGGCCCGGGAGTACAGCGCCGGGACCATCGAAAAATATATCCGCGATGTGAGGCGGTTCTTTCACGAGACCCACGCCGCACCGCTGCCCGACAAACAGACCGTCGCCGACTGGCGGGACAGTCTGGTGAAACGGGGGTATTCGGCCTCCAGCGTCAACGCCATGCTGGCGGCCGTCAACGGCTACCAGGAATGCTGCGGCAATCCCCAGGGCAAGGCCAAGCCTCTCAAGTGCCAGCACCGGGTCTTCTCCGACGCCGGGCGGGAACTGAGCCGCGCCGAATATTTCCGCCTGCTTCAGGCTGCCCGGGAAACCGGCCGCAAACGCACCCTGCTGGTGCTGCAGACCCTCTGCGCCACCGGCATCCGGGTGTCGGAACTGGCCTATATCACCGCTGAGGCCGTCCACCGCCGCCGGGCCTCCATCCGCTGCAAGGGCAAGTGCCGGGACATCCTGCTGCCCGCCCAGCTCTGCAAACGCCTGGAACGCTGGTGCGCCCGCCGCCATATCCATGCGGGCCCCGTCTTCGTCACCCGCACCGGCCGCCCCCTGGACCGCGTCACCGTCTGGAAAGAAATGAAGGCCCTGTGCAAACGGGCCGGTGTGGCGCGGGAAAAGGTCTTCCCCCACAACCTGCGGCACCTGTTTGCCAGGACCTTCTATCATATCGAAAAAAATCTCTCCAAACTGGCGGACCTGCTGGGCCACTCCAGCATCGAGACGACGCGCATCTATATCATGGAATCCGGCGCCGAACACCAGCGCCTGCTGGAACAGATGCACCTTTTACTGTAAATACTACAAAAGTACGGTTCTGTTGCAAAGGCTTTGCTGCGTTTCGGCAAAAAACAGCGAAAAAAAGCTTTTTTTAAATTTCAGGGAAGTTACATAAGAAAAGACACACGAAATCTGTCGAGCGTCCTTGCTGGTTGCTCGACTGATTTCGTGTGTCCATTTTTGGTAAAACCGACAAAATGGTGCACGACTCCTTGCATTTTGGAGGGGCTTGTGCTACCATAGATACGTGGTTTTTTGCCGGACAGGCAGAGCCATTCGGTTTCGCCCGCCAGAAGAGCGGGCCTTTGCAACAGAACCGTACTTTTGTTGGAGGCAGGCAGAAAGGGAGTAACCGTGGAAGACAAAAAGGAAATTTTGCCAGGCTACCCGATTGAACAATACCTGCAGGAAAAAAAAGAAACCGACTGGAATGCAGAAACACGTGCCAGCTACCGGCGCATCCTGTATGAACTGCAGGCCTACCTGGAATCCGATGGACCGGCCGATGCGGCGGCGCTCCGGCGCTGGCAGCAGAATCTGCGCGACGCCGGCTATCGCCAGCAAAGTATCAACATCCGCATCTCGGCGGCCAACAACTATTTCCGCTGGTGCGGACGGTATGATCTGCTCATGCACCACCAGAGCGAACCTGCAGCCCCCACACCGGAACTGACCCGGGCGGAATATCTCCGCCTGCTGCGCGCGGCCAGAAAACACGGCTGGCATCAGCTGTACCTCCTGGTCAAGCTGTTCGCCGTGACCGGGCTGCCGCTGCAGTGCCTTGACCAGGTCACCCCGCAGATCGTCCAGGCGGGCAGCGCACTGCTTCCCTGGCGCAGCGGCCGCTTCTCCTTCAGGCTGCCGGAATCCCTGCGCCGGGAACTGCTGGACTATATCGCGGAAAACGCCATCACCGCCGGACCGGTCTTCGTCACCCGGAGCGGAAAACCCATCAACCGCTCCAACCTCTGCCGCAAAATGCAGGAACTCTGCCGGGAGGCAGGTGTCCCGGAGGAAAAGGGCAGCCCCCGCTGCCTGCGCAATCTCTGCCGCGCCACCCAGGACAATCTGTATGCCAGTCTGGAACAGCAGCTGCAGCAGGTGTACGATATGCTGCTGCAGGCGGAACAGGAATCCGTCGGCTGGCTTGCCGGAGCCTGAACGCCCCGTTATTTTACTGGAACATTCGAACTTAACGGATGTGCCGATATAGAGTCGTTATTATTTTAAAGGAGGAATTATCAAAATGCGAACAGTCAGAACAGGCTTTCGCCGCATCATCGCAATGATATGCGCACTGGCATTGTGCGCTGGCATGCTGCCCTTTGCGGCTTTTGCAGAGGATCCAGAAAATGACGGGTCCGGTTCAACGGGTTCCGCGACGACGGAGAAAACACCGGGGGAAATCCCTCCCTCCGCCGGAGTAGAATTACTTGGTGGAACACCAAGAAACCTGGGAAATTATAAGGTTATTGTACAGGCGGTTATCCGCGACGAATCCGGCGGTTGGGTTAGTACAAATGCCCTGCCCAGCAAATTTTTCAATGGGACCACTGCGGGAGGATCTTCCGGAGACGCTGGAAGTTCCGGTTCCTGGCAATGGACGGCGCAGGATGGAGGGTATACTTTAACAGGTCAGTTTGACTCCCATGCTAATGTGTGGGGAAACTTGAAGTATCCCACCTCCTTATGGAATTATGATACCGATGAGCTTCAGTTTATGGGAATCGGTAAGAACTCCTATTCTACAGAGGTCGCTTATTCTGACGATGTAGACTCGTCCTTCCTTTTTGAGAGAAATTCGTACCCGTTAGGTGTGGCATCCGGCACGGAATGGAGAACCTATATCTTCCAGCAAAAAGGGCCCTCGGCTCCCGCTATCCCGGACCCAACGCCGGATGATTTGGACAATCTGGGTGAAATCGTCAATATTATCTGTACCACCAACACTGCTCAGCATCCCACGATCACCAGCGAAGTGATCGGCAGTAAAGATATAGACTATACTATCACACATGAAGAAAATGCGGCCACGGCCACAGTTACCATCATCAATGCGGACCTTTATGTGGCAAAATATAACGAGACGTATGTAGACCATACGCTGGACAATGATACTACCGCAGATTTGACCATAGGTCTCGTGTATGACGACGATACGAAACAGTGGACGGTGGCTTCTGACAACGGTACAGCTACAGTGTATGTCAAATGTACGACTACGCCTGTCACACCTCCGCTGCCCGATGGCGAAATCCTGAAAAGCATTCTGGGAAATGCCATTAAAGTGGAGTGTGCCACCGAAAACAGTGGGCATGACCCCATTGTCACGGGACTGTTGGGGGATAAGGATACCGACTATACCGTGACACAGTCCGGCAATACGGCCACCGTTACCATCACCGTAACCGATCCTTATGTGGCAAAGTATAACGAGGAGTATGCCGGACATACCTTGGGGGAGAACTCCGATCTGACCATCGGCCTCGTCTATGACGGAGGCAACTGGGTTCTGGATCCCAATAACAACACCGCTACGGTATACGTCCAGTGCACTGTGCCGTCCAACATTCCCGATCCCACGAATGAGGATGTACGGGATGCGCTGAATGGGGCAGGCAACATCGTCAGCATCGAGTGCACCAACAACAGCGCCCATGAGCCCGTCACCAGCGGGCTGCGCGGTGCCGCACCCAAGGACTACATCATTACCCACGAACCCGACGCCGCTACGGCAACCATCACCATTCAGAATACCGGCGTTTATCTTACTACATACAACAAGGCCTATCCCGGCCATGTCTTGGATGAGGGGTCTGACCTGGTGCTGGGCCTCATTTATGAAGGCGGCGCCTGGAAGCTGAATCCGGAGGACAACACCGCCACGATCTATGTGACCTGCCCGGATATCGTGGTGACGCCCGCCAGCATGGTCATCTACAAAGGTGGCGAAACAAACACCACCGACAGCAATGTGGAAATTGTGGGGGCCGACGGAAATCCCATCACCAATGCGGACGGTTCTCTGCCGGAGATCGGCTTCTATCTGGAACTGTCGGATGAATTGAACGCCGAGCTGCGCAGCAAACTGAATGTGCCGGAGGATGAGGTGCTGAACCTATCCGATCTCGTTACTCTTACGGCCGATGTGCAGGGCAGCTCCGGCGAGACCCTTTCCTGGAAACTGGAAAAATACAGCGACGGCAACGGATCCAGCTCCACGGTGGAAAGCAAAAACGGACGGTATATCTACAAGATCGTTCCGGAAACCCCCGGAAGCGGAACGAAACTGAAGGTGTCTTTCTATACCGAAACGGAGACGACAGGCCAGAAAAACTATGTGAACAGCGATAATTTTGCCCTGACGGATTCTCTTTCGGAAACCTACCAGATGGAAATCTACGGCGACCGCGTGGATGCCGCTACCCTGAAAGCGACCATCGAAATCAACGGGGAGGAACAGACCATCGGTGTCAAGGGATCTGACACGCCGGCTACCCTGACGGTCCGCTATGTGGTGGGTGCTCAGGATGCCGTGGTGACCCCGTCCTATGACACCATTGTGCATGCTTCCGAGGTGGATGATCCCAATCAGGATGCGCTGAAAAAGGCCTATGTGATCCGCAGCAACGGTACGCAGCCTGCCGTGGATGACTTCATGGTCAATGAGAGCAATGTCCAGGTGGCGGCATCGGATGTCTCGCTGCTGGCTGATGCCATTGCGGATACGGTCGGCACCACCTTCGAAGAAACTCTGAAGTCAAAAGCCGGCAAGGAAGTGGCCTCGAAGTTCCAGTTGAAGGAAGCCAACCTGCAAAGCCAGGCACAGTATCTGGACTTGGTGGATGCCACCAACGGCAACGCCTGGGTGACCACCGAGCAGGATGTTACCATCTATCTGCCCTTCCCCAAGGAAACCGACGCCAACACAACCTTCTATCTGGCGCACTTTGATGGCCTTGACCGCAACACCTCTGTGGATGCTATGGAAGCTGCGGTAGAGAGCAAGGTGCCGACGGTTACCAAAGTGGCTGCCGACCAGTACGGTGTTTATTTCGAGGCCAGTGATTTCTCGCCCTACGTGCTGGTGTGGGATACCACCAAGACCCAGCCCACCACGCCGGATGACGATAACGACGACGATAACAATAACGACAACAACAACGCTACTACCACCAACAACAACAATACCAGCACCACCAATGTCAGCGTGAACAATAACGCGGCAGCGGCAGCGCCTGCGGCCACGGCGGCCATCCCGCAGACCGGCGACGCAATGCCCGTTGGCCTGCTGGGCGGTGTGGCGGTTGTTGCGGCGGCAGCCTTCGCGGCACTCTTCGTGCTGCGCAAGCGCAAGCACAATGACTGATCGCAGTCTGTGACCCTGTAAACGCATCATGCGCCGGGGCTCCTTCGGGAGCCCCGGCGTTTTTGTTTGGCTCCATCACCAAAATGTTGCCGGGACAACATACAACCGGACGGGAATCCGGTATAGTTAAGTGTCTGAAAACACATACTACCGCAAAAGGAGGAACCCCCCTGTTATGAAGATCATCTTTTACGGTACGCGGGACTACGACCGCCTGTACTTTGAACTGCTGGCCGCCGACCCCGAATACGGCTGCTCCATCAAATTCCTGGCCGCCAATCTGGACGTGGACACCGCCCCGCTGGCTGAGGGCGGCGACGCTGTCTGCGCCTTTGTGAACTCGGACTGCTCCGCCCCGGTGCTGGAAGCCCTGGCCAAGGCGGGCATCCGGCTGCTGCTCATGCGGTGTGCGGGCTTCAACAACGTGGACCTGGACGCCGCCAAGCGGCTGGGCATCACGGTGCTGCGGGTGCCGGGCTACAGCCCCGAGGCCGTGGCCGAACACGCCATGGCCCTGGCCCAGGCGGCCAACCGCCGCATCTGCAAGGCCTATATCAAGGTGCGCAACAACAACTTTGCCCTGGACGGTCTGCTGGGCTACAACCTCTACGGTTCCTGCGCGGGCATCATCGGCACGGGACGCATCGGCGCCGCCATGGCCCGCATCTGCCACGGTTACGGCATGACGGTGCTGGCCTACGACCAGTACCACAACCCCGATCTGGAGGGCATCGTCCGCTACGTGGAGCTGGATGAGCTGCTCCGGGCGGCGGACCTCATCAGCCTGCACTGCCCCCTGACCGCCGAGACCCATCACCTCATCAACGCCGAGACCATCGCCAAGATGCGGGACAACGCCATCCTGGTGAATACCAGCCGGGGCGGCCTCATCGACACCGACGCCCTCATTGCCGCCCTGCGCAACCGCAAGTTCGCAGGCGTGGGCCTGGACGTCTACGAGGACGAGGACGGCCAGGTGTTCGAGGATTTCTCCGACACCGTGCTGGAAAACGAGGTGGTGCCCATCCTGCTCAGCTTCCCCAACGTGGTCATCACCAGCCATCAGGCCTTCTTCACCCGGACCGCTCTGCAGAGCATCGCCATCATCACCATGGAGAACGCCCGCGCCTATGCCCGGGGCGAAAAGCTGGTCAACGAGGTGAAGGCGTAAAAGGGGACTGGCCTTTTGCGCCGCGATGCGGTACAATGAAAGCAATCTACCGTAAAAGGAGTTGTTTTGTATGAAACGCATCGTCACCGACAAGGCCCCCGCCGCCCTGGGCCCCTATGTGCAGGCCGTGGATGACGGCACCACCGTCTATTGCAGCGGCCAGCTGGGCCTGGATCCCGCCACCAACACCCTGGCCGACGGCGTGGCCGCCCAGACCCGGCAGTCCCTGCAGAACCTCCGGGCCGTTCTGGCGGAAGCGGGGCTGACTCTGGCCCATGTGGTCAAGACCACCGTGTTCGTGCAGGATCTGGCCGATTTCGGCACCGTGAACGAGGTCTACGCCGAACTGTTCGGCGAGACCGTCCCCGCCCGCAGCTGCGTCCAGATCGCCGCCCTGCCCAAAGGCGCGCTGGTGGAGATCGAGTGCATCGCCGTGCGGTGAGAATCTCAAAAGGGAGGTTCGGATTCAGCGGCTGCGCCGCGTCTCCTGCACCTCCCTCTTGGACACCCACCGTCGCGTCCAGCCCCGTCCTCATGCCGCTTGCGGCGACTCGTACGGGTCCGGACGCTCTCAGGGTATCGCCCTCGTCGGCACATGTCCGCCGAGGACGATGAGATTGTGTTCCTTCTTTGCAAAGAAGGAACCGAAGAAATTCCAAACAAAAATAGCCCGAGGGGTGTTACCCCTTGGGCTATTTTTCATTAGAGTTCTTTTGGTTCTTTTCTTGCAAGAAAAGAACATAGTTCGCTTCCGCAGGGGTTGCAAAATGTGCTATAATGTACTCTGTATATTGGGGTACTGTTGGGAAAGGGGGATTTTGCCATGCTTACCGTGACGTTGCTGGGCTGCGGCGGCACCCAGCCGCTGCCCCACCGGGCGCTGTCCGCCCTCACCGTCAGCGTGGGGGGCGCCGCCGTATTGCTGGACTGCGGCGAGGGTACCCAGACCGCCCTGCGCCGCTGGGGCGTCAGCGCCTACCGGCTGACCCACATCCTGCTCACCCACTACCACGGGGACCACATCCTGGGCCTGCCGGGCCTGCTGCAGACCCTGTCCAGCCTGGGCCGCACCGGGCCGCTGACCATCACCGGCCCGGCGGGGCTGGACGCCGTGGCGGCGCCCATCGCTGCCCTGGCGGGACCGCTGCCCTTTGCCGTGCACTGGCAGGAGGCGGGGGACCAGCCCTTCGGGGCGGGACCTCTCACCGTGACGCCGGTGCCCCTGCAGCACCGGGTGCCCTGCTGCGGCTATGCGCTGCATCTGCCCCGGGCCGGACGGTTCGACACCGCCCGGGCGCTGGCGGCGGGGGTGCCGGTCTCCCTGTGGGGACGGCTGCAGGCAGGGGAGGCCGTGGGCGGCTTCACCCCCGACCAGGTGCTCGGCCCGCCCCGGCGGGGGCTGACCGTGGTCTACGCCACCGACACCAGCCCCTGCCCGGCGCTGCTGGAAGCCGCCCGGGACGCCGACCTGCTCTGCATGGACGCCACCTACCCCGACGACGCCGACCGGGACAAGGCCCGGCTCTACGGCCACGCCACCTGCCGGGAAACCGGCGCCCTGGCCGCCGAAGCCGGGGTGCGGCGGCTCTGGCTGACCCACTATTCCGCCGCCGTCACCGACCTGGAACCGGGGCTGGCGGCGGCCCGCAGCCAATACCCCGGCGCCGTGGCCGGTACCGACGGACTGCGGCTGGAACTGGATTTTGACAAAGAGGACGAACCGACGTGACATTTTTGCAAAAACACCGCAAGGACCTGCTGTTTACGGCGGTACTGCTGGTGCTGGCGGGGGTGCTGTTCCGCTTCACCCATCCCGGCGGCGCCGGGACGGTGGCTGTGCTGCGGTACGGCGACCCCCAGACCGAACAGATCATCGACCTGACCAAGGACGCCCGGTACGACATCGACACCGGGGTGTATACCATCCATCTGCAGGTGGCGGAGGGCGGCATCGCCTTCGTGGACAGTCCCTGTCCCGACCACACCTGCGAGGGCTTCGGCGTACTGCGCAATGTGGGCGACTGGGCCGCCTGCCTGCCCGCCCAAGCCAGCCTGACCATCGAAGAAAGCCCCTGAACAAAGGAGTGTACCCATGAAACCGACCTTCAAACAAGTGACCAAGACCCGCTACGTGGAGCTGGTGAGCGAGCTGGCCAAGGAGATCTTCGTGCAGCATTACACGAAGCTCACCCCCAAGGTGGCCGCCGCCCTGGCCGACAAATACCAGAGCGACGTGCTCACCGACGACGAGATCCACAGCGGGGTCATCAACTATTTTCTGATCTATCTGGGCAGCGAGCCGGTGGGCTATTTTGCCATGGACTTAGGGCCTGCGGGGGCGCTGTGTCTCAGCCGTCTGTTCCTGAAAGAGAAGGCCCGGGGTCAGGGCATCGGCCGCAGCGTGGTGGCCTACGCCCAGAAGCTGGCCGAGGGCGACGGCCGCAGCCGCCTGTACATGCAGGTGTGGGCCCGGGACCTGAAAGCCGAGATGTTCTGCAAGAAATGCCGGTTCCGCAAGGCGGAGACGGTGCCCGTGGAGGTGCTGCCCGGCGTGACGCTGGACATCACCACCTGGGAAAAACTTTGGAGATGACTGCATGAAATTTCTGCATCTGGCGGACCTGCACCTGGGCAAACGGGTGAACGGGTTCGATCTGCTGGAGGACCAGCGTTTCATCCTGGAACAGGTGCTGGCCCTGTGTGACGAACACGACGTGGAGGCCGTGCTGCTGGCGGGGGACATCTACGACGCCCCGGTGCCGCCGGCGTCGGCCTGCACCCTGCTGGACTGGTTCCTGACCCAGCTGGCGGGGCGGCGCATCCCGGTGCTGGCCATCGCGGGCAACCACGACAGCGCCGAGCGGCTGGATTTTGCGGCGGGACTGCTGGCGGCCCAGGGGGTACACCTGGCCGGACGGTTCACCGGCGCACCGCGCCAGATCGTGCTCAACGACCGCCACGGCCCGGTGGAGTTCACCCTGCTGCCCTTTGTGCGGGCGGCCACCGTGCGCCATTTTCTGCCCGACGCCGACCTGCCCGACTACGACAGCGCCGTGGCCGCGGCCCTGGGAGCCTGCCAGCCGGCAGCGCCCCGGCGGGTGCTGCTGGCCCACCAGATGGTGGTGGCGGGGGTCTGCCCGCCCCAGCTGTCCGGCAGCGAGACGGCACCCCTGACGGTGGGCACGGTGGATTCCATCGACGCTTCCCGGTTTGACGGCTTTGCCTATGCGGCCCTGGGGCACATCCACCGGGCCCAGCGGGTGGGCAGCGACACCGTGCGGTACGCCGGGGCGCCGCTGTGCTATCACCTGGACGAGTGCGGCACGGAAAAATCCGTGACGCTGGTGGACCTGGGCCGCCGCGGCGTGGAGGACATCCAGCTGCTGCCCCTGATCCCCCGCCGCGCCATGCGCCACCTGACGGGACCGCTGGCCAAACTCACCGAACATCCCACCGACACGGGGGATTACATCTGGGCTACGCTGACCGACCCCACGCCGCTGCCCGACGCCATGGCCGCCCTGCGGGCTGCCTACCCCAACGCCATGCGGCTGGACTACCAGCCCCGGGGCAGCGCCGCCGGTCCTGCCGACGCGGCCCTGGCCGTGCGGGGCAAGCCCTTTGCCGAGCTGTTCCAGGACTTTTTCACCCAGATGAACGGCCGCCCCCTGACCATCGAGGAGGCCCGGGCCGTGAAGCAGCTGCGAGAGGAGGCCGCCAAAGCATGAAACCCCTGTACCTGACCCTGTGTGCCTTCGGGCCCTATGCCGGGCGCACCGAGCTGGATTTTGCCAAATTCGGCGGCAGCGGCCTGTTCCTGATCGGCGGCGACACCGGCGCCGGCAAGACCGCCCTGTTTGACGCCATCACCTTTGCCCTCTACGGCGAGACCACCGGCGAAAACCGCAAGACCACCATGCTGCGCAGCGATTTCGCCGCCCCCGACGCCGAGACCTTCGTGGAGCTGACCTTCGCCCACCGGGGCCGCACCTACGTGGTGCGCCGCTGGCCGGAGCAGCAGCGCGCCGCCAAGCGGGGCAGCGGCATCGTGAAAAGCCCGCCCCGGGCGGAACTGATCCGGGAACCGGAAGCCCCGGTCTCGGGCGCCCAGGCCGTGACGGCGGCGGTGGTCAAGTTGCTGGGCATCGACGCCAAGCAGTTTGCCCAGGTGTCCATGCTGGCCCAGAACGACTTCACCCGGCTGCTCAACGCGCCGTCCGCCGACCGCGCCGACATCCTGCGCCAGATCTTTGACACCGCCGACCACCAGCGGCTGGGACAGGCGGCCATCCGCCACGCCCGGGAGGCCGACGAGGCCTGCCGCCGTCTGGAGGAGGTGCTGCTCATGCATGTGGGCAGCCTGCTGGGCGCCGGGGCCGACGAGGAGACCGCCGCCGAACTGCAGAAGATCCAGGACGCCCGGGACGCCTTCGGGGCGGCGGGGGCGGTGGACCTGGCCAAACGGCTGCTGGAATTTGACGAGGCCATCGAGGCCCGGCAGAACGAGGTCATGGCCGACCTGGACGAGAAGATCGCCCGGGGAGACGCCGGGGTCAAGCTGGCCGAGGAACGGGTAGCCCGGCGGCGTCAGCTGGCGGGGCTGGTGGCGGAGGAAGCCCGCACGGCGGAGGTGCAGCGCCAGACCGAGGCGCTGCAGACCGAGCTGCAGACCCGCAGCGACGCGCTGAAACAGACCATCGCCGACACCGAGGCCGCCCGGGACGCCCTGGGCAAGACCGACACCGAGCAGGTGCGGCTGGAACACCACATCGAACTGGCGGAGAACCTGACCGCCACCTGCGAAACCCTGCTGCGCAGCCTGACGGCGGCGGATCAGGCCGCCGAAACGGCCGCCGCCCGCCAGCAGGACTACGTAAAGGCCCAGGCCGCGCTGGACGAGGCCGAGGCTCAGTACGCCGCGCTGCAGCGGCAGCTCAACGCCAACCGGGCGGGCCTGCTGGCCCAGCAATTGCAGCCGGGGCAGCCCTGCCCGGTCTGCGGTTCCACCGAACACCCCTGCCCGGCCCAGCTGCCGGGGGACCATGTGACCGAACAGGCCCTGGAGGAGCGGGAACAGGCCCTCACCGCCCAGCGGCGGGACACGGCGGCCTCCTCCCGCACGGCAGGGGATGCGGCCGCCCGGGCGGCCGAGCTGCGGGCCGCCCTGACCCGGGACGCGGCCTCCTTTTTTGCCCGCCGCGCCGGGCGGTACACCGGCAAACCGGCGGAGGAACTCTCCCCGGCGGAGCTGCGCGCCGCCCTGGAGGAACAGAAGACCAGTCTGGCCGAGGGGCTGAAAGGCCTGCGGGCCCAGCACGACGAATACAAGCGCCAGAGCGACAAGGCCCGGGCGCTGTCCGACCAGCTGGACAACCTGAACAACCAGCTGAAAGGGCTGGAAAAGCAGGCCTTTGCGGCCTCCCGCAAGGCGGCCAACGCCAAGGCGGGCCACGCTGCGGCGGCCGCCCGGGTGCAGCAGATGCAGGAGACGGTGCCCGGCAAGGAGGAATCCGACGCCCTGGCCAAGCTCCAGCAGGCCCTGGCCCGGCTGCGGGCCGACCGCGCCGCCGCCACCAACGCCCGGGACGCCGCCGTCCACCGGCTGCACACCAACCGCGCCGCCCTGGAGGGCATGGAAAAGACGCTGCGGGCCCTCTCCGCCGCCCGGGACAAACGGGCCATGTGGGACAATCTGTCCAAGACCATCAACGGCAACCTGGCCGGCAAGGTCAAGCTGCCCTTTGAACAGTACGTCCAGGCCTTCTACTTCGACGGCGTGGTGGAGGCGGCGAATCTGCGCTTCACCCGGATGACCGACGGCCAGTACCGGCTGCTCCGCCGCAAGAGCGAGGCGGTGGGCGGCAAGACCGCCCTGGACCTGGACGTCTTCGACGCCTACACCGGCAAGACCCGCCCGGTGGGCAGTCTGTCGGGAGGGGAGAGCTTCATGGCCGCCCTCTGCCTGGCGCTGGGCATCAGCGACACCATCCAGCAGAACGCCGGGGGCGTCACCATCGAGACCCTCTTCATCGACGAGGGCTTCGGTACCCTGGATTCCGACAGCCTGGAAAAGGCGGTGGACACGTTGGCGGGCCTCGCCGGCGGTGATAAGCTCATCGGGGTCATCTCCCACGTGGAGGCGCTGCAGTCCCGCCTGACGCGGCAGATCCGGGTCACCAAGACCCGCGCCGGCAGCAAGGCGGAGATTGTGCTGGAATAAGAATTTCTTTGCGAAGAAGAGCGGCAACACAGGAGGCTCGCGCTTCCTTTCTGTGTTCCTTTTTGAGCGACCAAAAAGGAACCGAAAAAGTCGCCGCTACTTCCGAGGCGCGGGGCACGGCTCAAGGGGCCTGCGGGCCCCTTAAGAAACCCCGGAGGTCTGGGGATGTCGCCCGAGACGATTTGATTTATCACGGCGGTGCAAGCTCACCGACCCGGCCCGCCCGTGGCTGCGGTGCAAGCTCATCCGGTCTCCGCGTTCTGAAACCCCGCCCGCCTTCGCGGACGGGCCCTGACCGGGAACGGGAAATTTCCCACCGCACCCCGGCGCATCCCATTTTGGTTTGTCTGTAGGGCGGGGATTTATCCCCGCCGGATGGTGGTGCGGGATTCCCGGATTATGATATGGGAGTTTCTTTGCCTACTTTCTTTGCAAAGAAAGTAGGTTTGCAAAAAAGGAACAAAGACTATGCAATCTATCTTACAACAACAATGTGAAGCGCTGGCCGCGGCGCGGTATCCCTTGCACATGCCGGGGCACAAGCGGCGGACGGCTCCTGCGCCGGGGCTGGGATGTTACGCCTTCGACCTCACCGAGATCCAGGGCGCCGACGACCTCCACGACGCCGACGGTATCCTGGCCGACGCCATGAGCCGCACCGCCGCCCTCTACGGCTCCGCCCGGTGCTGGTACCTGGTGGGCGGCTCCACCGTGGGGCTGCTGGCGGGCATCCGCGCCGCCGCCCCCTTCGGCAGCGAGGTCCTGGTGGCCCGCAACTGCCACAAGGCCGTCTACCACGCCCTCGAGCTGGGCCGCCTCACCGCCCACTATCTGACGCCCCCCGTGGTGCCGGACTTCGGCGTCTACGGCAGCGTGCCCCCCGCCGCGGTGGCCGCCGCCCTGGACGCCCACCCCGCCGTGCGGTGCGTCATTTTGACCAGCCCCACCTACGAGGGCGTCCAGAGCGACCTCAAGGCCATCGCGGACCTCTGCCACGCCCGGGGCGTGCCCCTCCTCGTGGACGAGGCCCACGGCGCCCACTATCTGCCTCTGGCCGAACCCTGCGGCTGGCGGGGCGGCGCCGTGGCGGCCGGGGCCGACCTCGTCGTGCAGAGCGCCCACAAGACGCTGCCCAGCCTGACCCAGACCGCCTGGCTGCATCTCAACGGTACCCGCATCGACCCCGCCGCCGTGGAACGGCAGCTGGACGTCTTCGAGACCAGCTCCCCCAGCTATCCGCTCCTCGTCAGCCTGGACGGCTGCACCGGCTGGCTGGCCACCGAAGGCCCCGCCGCCTTCGCCGCCTGGCGGCAGCGGCTGGACCGGTTCGCCGCCGCGGCCCGGCCATGGCACCACACCCCGGTGCTGGGCCTCGGGGCCGAACGGCAGGACTTTTACGGCTATGACGACGGCAAGATTTTGCTGCGCATCGGCGCGGCGGGAGCCGCCGACCTGCGGGGGGCCGGCTTCGAGCCGGAGATGGTCTGCGGCCCCAACGTGCTGGCCATGTCGAGCCCCTGCGACGACGCGGACGCTCTCGACCGGCTGGCGGATTTCCTCACCCGGCGGGACGAGACCGCCCCGCCGCCGCCCCGGGCGGGGGCCCTGCTGCCCGCCCCCGGCGCCGCCCGCTGCACCATCGCCGAGGCCCTGGACCGCCCGGCGGTGCGCTGCCCCCTGGCCGACGCCGCGGGAAAAACCGCCGCCGAGTACGTCTGGGCCTATCCCCCCGGGGTGCCGCTGCTGGCCCCCGGCGAGGAAGTCACCCCCGCCTTTCTGGAGGCCGCCGCGGCCCTGGCCGCCGACGGCACCGCTTTGCACCACACCGGCGCCGGAGATGCCCAAAACCTTGCCGTGCTGGGCTGAACGCCGCCCTCCTTCGACAGGGAACAGTTGCACTTCCCGCCCAAAAATGGTACAATAAACAGAACTATTCCAAACGTTCAGGAGGACCTGCCCATGCACTGGATCGATACCCTGGAACGCCGCTTCGGCCGGTACGGGATCCCGTATCTCGTCAACGCCCTCATCGTGGGACAGCTGGCCGTGGGGCTCTTCATCCTCATCATCAACTGGCGGCTGGGAACGGCCATCTCCCTGGACCGGGATGCCGTCCTCCACGGCCAGGTCTGGCGCCTCGTCACCTTCCTGTTCCAGCCCATCTGGCTGGGCAGCCTGCTGGGCATCCTCAACCTCTTCTTCTATTTCTGGATCGGCAACTCCCTGACCCGCTACTGGGGCGATTTCCGCATCACCCTCTATCTGCTGCTGGGCACCGTGGGCACCTGGATCGGCGCCTTCCTCACCGGCGCCGGCGGCCCCAGCGGCGTCTACCTCAGCATGCTCTTCGCCTACTGCTGGATGTGGCCCAACCAGGAAGTCCTGCTCTGGGGCATCATCCCCCTCAAAATGAAGTACCTGGGCTGGTTTGAACTGGCCCTGTGGCTGCTGCAGTTTATCACCAGCAATTTCGCCAACCGCGTCAGCCTCGTGCTGGGTATGGCCGGTTTCGTGGCCTTCCTCGGCCCCGAGGTGTTCTCCTGGTGCAAGGAGACCGTCTTCAGCTGGAAGCGCCGCCGGGACTGGAACAACCGCAATAACCGCAACAACCGCTGGTAAGGTATAAAATCGCGCGACATAAGGAGGTTTTTTGTATGAAACTCATCACCGCGATCGTCAATAAGGAAGATTCCCGCGCCGTCTGCAACGAACTGCTCAAACACAAGTTCTACGTCACCCGCCTGGCTACCACCGGCGGATTCCTCATGGCCGGCAACATGACCCTGCTCATCTGCACCGAGGATGAAAAGGTGGATGAGTGCATCGGCATCATCTCCCAGTTCTGCAAGCAGCGCACCGAGATCGTCCCCGGCACCGCCACCCTGGGCCTGGGCATCGAGAGCGCCATGCCCATGGAAGTCACCGTGGGCGGCGCCACCGTCATCGTCACCAACGTGGAGCGGTTCGAAAAGCTGTGATGCTGGACCGTCTGGCCGGCAATACCGCCCTCAAAGCCGAGCTGGGCGCCGCGCTGCGCACCGGCCGGCTGCCGCATGCCGTGCTGCTCATCGGTGAGGCGGGCTGCGGCGCCGGGTTCGCCGCCCGGTGTCTGGCCGCCGACTACCTCTACCCCCAGGGCGGCCCCCACGCCGAGGCCGTCCTCAAACAGGAGGACACCGAGTGCCTCGTCCTGCAGGGGGAGGGCGCCAGCGGCCAGATCCCCGTCAAGCGGGTGCGGGAAATGCGGGAGGCCATCCAGCATTCCGCCCTCTCCACCGACGCGGCGGGCCGCGTGCTCTTCATCTACGGCGCCCAGAACCTCAACGGGTCCTCCGCCAACGCCATGCTGAAGATCATCGAGGAACCCCCCGAGGGGGTCCTCTTCCTGCTCACCGCCACCAGCGCCGCTACCGTGCTGCCCACCATCCGCAGCCGCTGCGCCGCCTACACCATCGCCCCGGTGCCCGCCGCCGAGTGCGCCGCCCTGCTGCGGGACCGCGGCATGCCCGCCCCCCTGGCCGACGAGCTGGCCTTCGTCTACGAGGGACACATCGGCACCGCCCTGCGGGCCTGGCGGGAGGCCGACGCCCGCACCGCCCTGGCCCAGGCCAAGGAACTGTGCGGCTATGCGGCCCAGAACGATACCTACCGCGCCCTGGCCCTGGTGACGAAATACGAGCGCGACCGGGAAGGATTCCTGGCGCTCTTGTGGCAGCTGGACCAGCTGTGCAGCGCCGTGCTGCGCCGCCCGGAATACGGTGCCTCCTGCGGCGGCATACGCCCCCAGGCCGCCGCCGACATCCTGCGCGCCGGCGCCGAGACCCGCCGCGCCGTCACCGCCAACGGCAATCTGCGGCTGGCGGTGGCGCTGCTGGCCGCCCGCATCGCCTAACAACAAAGGACTATGCCAATGAAAGTGATTTCCGTAAAATTCAAAGAGAACGGCCGGGCCTACTACTTTGATCCCGGCGAATTTCAGGTGAAGGAAGGGGACTTCGTCATCGTCACCACCGCCCGCGGCACCGAGTGCGGCGAGGTGGTCCGCGGCCCCCACGAGGTGCCGGGCTTCTCCCGGGAGGTCAAACCGGTGATCCGGGTGGCCGACGCCGTGGATGTGCGCCGCATGCGCCAGAACCGCGCCGACGTGCAGCGGGCGTTCCAGATCTGCGAACAGCGCATCGCCGCCCACGACCTCAAGATGAAACTGGTGGACGCCGAATATACCCTGGACCGCAGCAAGCTGGTCTTTTACTTCACCGCCGACAACCGGGTGGATTTCCGGGAGCTGGTCAAGGACCTGGCCGCCCAGTTCCACACCCGCATCGAACTGCGCCAGATCGGCGTGCGGG
Source organism: Subdoligranulum variabile (assembly GCF_025152575.1). Lineage (NCBI taxonomy): Bacteria > Bacillati > Bacillota > Clostridia > Eubacteriales > Oscillospiraceae > Subdoligranulum > Subdoligranulum variabile. Next base: position 1,678,857 of record NZ_CP102293.1, read on the forward strand.
ACGAAAGCAAGATGCTGGGCGGGCTGGGCCTGTGCGGTCAGCCTTTCTGCTGCAGCCGCTTTCTGAAGAATTTCCAGCCCGTCTCCATCAAGATGGCCAAGGAACAGGGCCTCAGCCTCAACCCCGCCAAGATCAGCGGCGCCTGCGGCCGCCTCATGTGCTGCCTGGCCTACGAACAGAAGAGCTATGAGTACCTCAATTCCATCACCCCCACCCCGGGCAGCATCGTCCGCACCCCCGACGGCGAGGGCACCGTCCTGGAAGTCAACGTGGTGGCCGGAACGCTGAAGGTCCGCTCCAATGTGGAGATCCTCGCACCCCGCGTCTACAAGCGGGAAGAATGCGTCTATCTGCGGGGCGGCAAGCGCGTCCCCAAGGCTCCCGACCCTGAACAGGACTGAGCATTTTCCCCTTTTTTGGAGAAATTTTTCAGACCGCAGCCCTTGCGAATTTTTATGCAATGTGTTACACTATCTGTAACGCGGCGGGGCTTGTACCCGCCGTGGCACCATACCGGGAAGCAGCCGTGCAGGGCCGGTACGGGACATCAATCAGCACGGAGATAAGGAGTTCACGATGGCTCATACCGTTTCCAGCGAGTGCGTTGCTTGCGGTGCATGTGTTGACACCTGCCCCGTCGGTGCGATCAGCATGGAGGACAAGGCGGTGGTCGATGCTGGTTCCTGCATCGATTGCGGCGCTTGCGAGGGCGTTTGCCCCACCGGTGCAATCCAGGCTGAATAAGCAATATTGCACACTCTGCGCGGCCTGACAAGGGCCGCGCTTTTTCTTTGTTTTGTCCCTTCTTTGCTTTTGTTCCTTCTTTGTTTTGTTCCTTCTTTGCAAAGAAGGAACCGAAGAAACTCCCACCGGAATACGGGGACAGGGGAGGCGGGGACGCGGAAACCACGGGTATTGTGCTGGTCCGGGGAAGAACCCATCCCCGGGGAAAATATTGAAATTTCTTTGCTTCTTTCTTTCTAAAGAGAAAGATGGCGGGGACGCGGAATCCACGGGTATTGTGCTGATCCGGGGGAGAACCCATCCCCGGGGAAAATATTGAAATTTCTTTGCTTCTTTCTTTCTAAAGAAAGAAGAGAAAAGGAGATAGAGGATGAATTCCAAGAGAATCGTACTGGTCCTGGACGGGCAGGGGGGCGGCATGGGCACCCAGCTCATCAAGATGCTGGCGCCCGTGCTGCCCGCCGACTGTGACCTGCTGGCCGTGGGCACCAACGTGCTGGCCACCAACGCCATGCTCAAAGCCGGCGCCCGCCGCGGCGCCACCGGCGAAAACGCCGTGGTGTACAACGCCTCCCGGGCGGACCTCATCCTGGGTCCCATCGGGATGATCCTGGCCAACGGCATCATGGGCGAGGTATCGCCCCGGATGGCGTCGGCGGTCTCGGGGTCGGAGGCCGAAAAGATCCTCGTCCCGTCCTCCCACTGCGGCGTCCAGATCGCCGGTACCCAGGACTGCCGCCTGGAAGAATACCTGCAAAGCGCCGTGACCCTGGCCCTGCGGGCCCTGGAATCATGAGCGCCGCCCTCTTCGCCGCGGCCGCCCCCGTGCTGGCCGCCGCCCGGACCCTGCAGTCCTCCGACCGGCCCGCCCTGCTGGCCATCGACGGCCGCTGCGGCAGCGGCAAATCCACCCTGGCTGCTTTTCTGGGCCGGGAACTGGGCTGCACCGTCCTCCATATGGACGACTTCTACCTGCCTCCCGCCCGCCGCCGCCCCGACTGGATGGACCACCCCGGCGCCAATATGGACTTCGCCCGCCTGCGCCAGGAAGTGCTGGACCCGCTGCTGGCCGGCCGTACGGCGCAGTACCGGCCCTACGTCTGCCGCCTGGGCGCTCTGCAGGAAACCGCCGCCATCCTTCCGCCCCGGCCCCTCACCATCCTGGAAGGCAGCTACGCCCTCCATCCCCACCTGAACGTCCCCTTCGCCTGCCGGGTGTTCCTCACCTGCACGCCGGACTGCCAGCGCCAACGTCTGCAATCCCGGGAAGGCGCCCACTTCGCCGACTTCCAGAAACGCTGGATCCCCCTGGAAGAAGGATACTTGGCCGCCTGTCACCCCGAAAAAAACTGCGATTTTGTGCTGGACACCACCGCCATGACGGTGTAAAATAAAAAAAGGTTCCTTTGAGAAAAGCCAGGAAGGCATCGGCTGCCCAGAAGGGCGGCGCCGGAACACTTTTTGATAAGGAGAGATCCCCTCTATGAATACCCACGCAAAAACCCACAAATTGGTGCTGTCGGCTCTGTTCCTTGCCCTCTGCCTCGTGCTGCCCATCGTCACCGGCGGCATCCCGGCCATCGGCAACATGCTCCTGCCCATGCACATCCCCGTGCTGTTCTGCGGCCTCATCTGCGGCTGGCAGTACGGCCTCGTCGTAGGCTTCGTCGCCCCCCTGCTGCGCTCGGTACTCTTCGGCATGCCCCCCATGTACCCCGTCGCCCTGGCCATGGCCTTTGAACTGGCTGCCTACGGCCTCATCATCGGCCTGGTCTACGCCCTCATCCACAAGCGCGGCCTCGCAGCCCTCTACGCCAGCCTGCTGGCGGCTATGGTCGGCGGCCGCCTCGTCTGGGGCCTGGCCGAAGTCGTCCTGCTGGGTATGGCCGGCAACGCCTTCACCCTGCAGGCCTTCCTGTCCGGCGCGCTGCTCACCGCCGTGCCCGGCATCATCCTCCAGCTGGTGCTCATCCCCGCCGTCATGGTCGGCCTCGACCGTACCGGCGTCGTCCGCTTCCAGCACGCCGAAGGGTAAGGAAAACCCTGACCAATTTCCACAACAGCCGCGCAGGAAGCGCGGCATTTTTTGTGGGCGCCAGACTTGTTATTTCCGCTACCAATGTGGTATACTGTAATCAAATTGTCACCAACGAAAGATTAACTATTAAAAGTCAACCCCAAAAATGAATGGTGGTGGTGAAAAGAGATAGTTCAAGAAAGGTATAGCAAAGCAGAGGTCCGTAGGGACCCCGGCGTAGGCTAACAAGATGGAATTAGGCCGCCAAGCTGCAATAAGGCTGTCTGGATCTTTCCAGGGCAAACAGCAGACGAACTAACTTTTTGGTGGCATGAGAAAGTGCGACATTGTAGTGTTTGCCTTCATCTCTTTTCTTAGCAAGGTAAGCAGCAAAGGTTGGGTCCCAGTGACATACATACTTGGCTGCGTTGTAAAGAGCGTAGCGTAAGTATCGAGAGCCACGCTTCTCCATGTGGGGATAGCAATTTTTGAGCTGCCCGGACTGGTAAGTAGAAGGCGACATTCCGGCGTAGGCCAATAATTTGTCCGGTGACTCAAACCGAGAGAAGTCGCCGATTTCAGCAAGAATCATGGCAGCCATACGAAAGCCCATGCCAGGGATAGTTGTAATGGGAGACTGTATCTTGTCCATCATTGTCTCAATTTCAGCCTCGATTTCAGCGATCTCAGCATCCAATTCACGGATAAGCCGGATGGTATGTTGCAATTCCAGGGATTTGGCAGGCATACAGGACCCAACAGAATTCTGAGCAGCGCTCCGGATAGTAACAGCCATATCCCGACCGTAGCGACCTTTGGAGGCGTTCCCCAAAAGGGTTTTGAGCCTTGTCAGGTGTGCCTTGGCAATCTGTTTGGAACCTGGAAACTCTTCCAGCAGAGCGTAGACAGTCGCCAAATGGAGAGAGGACACCAGCTTCTCCAGTTCAGGGAAGAGAATGCAAACCAGTCTGGAAATTGAGCTTTTCAGCTTTGCTCGTTCTTTCACCTTGTCAAAACGGTATCTGGTGAGTGACTTTAGTTCCTCGTTGTGATATGCTGTATTCGTGTAGGGTTTGAGGCCCACATCGGATAACAGCATAGCAGCAATGGTTCGAGCATCTACACGGTCGGTCTTGGTCTTTCGCAGGCTGAGACTTTTCCGGTAGAGATTCGTGCGTAAGGGATTCAAGACATAGGTGGCCAGACCGTTGTCCAGAAGAAACCCAAGAATGTTGTAGCTGTAATGCCCGGTTGCCTCAAGCCCTACTTTTATTTTGTCCTGCGGTGTAGTACAAGCTCGAATTTTTTCCAGTAGAGCATAAAAACCGTCCATGTTGTTAGGGATAGTAAAAACATCCGCCAGGACTTCACCCTCTGAGCTTACAATGAAGCAATCATGCTTGTTTTTTGAGACATCAATGCCAACAGAAACTACCATAACAAATACCTCCAGAGAAAATATGTGATGCTGCATCCACAGTACACCTTACTTTTGTAGCCTTGTTCCACATAAACCGTCTGGCGGTATTTAACTGATTAACAAAATTGTAAGGGGCTGTGGTTGGAACCTTTCGTGAACCATCTTGTGGTAGGAGCCGCCAACCAATCCACAGCATCCCTTACAGTGTAGCACAGCCCTTGGAGAGGGGCTCTAATAACTACTACTCTATAATACAAGGAGGCGCCCGTATGGGCCTGATCTCTGCCATTCAGAACAAGACCGAACAAGCCCGCGCCCGCGAGCGCATCCGCCCCCTGCTGGAAAGCCGCATGATGCGGGATATCCTGCTGGAGATCGGCCAGCGCGGCACCGAAAAACTGGACCCCCAGAGCGTGCCCCTGGCCCAGCGCCCCCGCGCCGCCAAGCTGGCCGCCGAATGCGGCACCGCCGGGCTGCACCAGAGCGTCATCCGGGAAGTGGTGCTGGATGAGGCGGGCATCACCCTCTACGCCGGCAACGACGAGATCCCCTTCCTCTACGGCGACTACAACTACGAGAATATCGAGGACACCGACTGTCTGCCCGCCGTGGCCCAGTACCTGGTCCAGCGGCTGCGCGGCTACTACAACATCAGCCGCACCTTCTACACCGTGCCCAAACACAACGGCCGCACCGTCGTGGAAAAGACCAAGCAGGTCTTCATCCGCCGCCACCACGAAGATACCCCCTTCAACCCCCAGCCCACCCAGAAACAGCGGCTGTTCTGAGGGGCAAACGTTGACAGTGGGCCGTGTATTTGCTATAATGAACTGTACGCCGTGCGAAACGGCGAAGATGGAGCATTACTCAAGAGGTCGAAGAGGTCGCACTCGAAAGTTTGCAGCCCGCTGGCCGATTCGTCCGCCGCGAATGGCGTGACGGCGGGATTTTCCCGGGGTATGCATCCGGTTATTATCCGCTTATCTTGCATCGAAATCTTGCATTTTTCCGAAAGGGTTGCAAGGCGGTGCTGGAAAAATTAAATATGGAGATGTACTCAAGAGGTCGTAAGAGGGAGCACTCGAAATGCTTTAGGTCTCGAGAGAGGCGCGTGGGTTCGACTCCCACCATCTCCGCCAAATCCCTCAGGAATCTTCCTGAGGGTATTTTTGTATTTTCACGGCAAGAACCCCTTGCCGTTTGGGAGGAAGCGCTATGCCGACATTTACCATCGTGGGCGGGGTCAACGGGGCAGGCAAGAGCAGCCTGTCCGGTGTGCTGAAGGATTGTTTGGACGACTTGGGCGTTATCGTGGACCCCGACAGACTGACCGCCCAGCACGGCGGCGATGAGTATGCCGGGGGTCAGGCTGCCGTTGCCAAACTGCAGGACTGCCTTGCCCAGGGCATTGACTTCACCGAGGAAAGCACCCTTTCGGGCAGCTTCTCCCGCAAAATGGCCCGCGCGGCCCGGGACAAGGGCTACACCGTACGACTGTACTATGTGGGCCTGGATACTGCCGAGGAATCGGTCCGGCGGATCGCCAACCGGGTGGCCCGCGGCGGCCACGACATCCCGACCCAGGACGTGGAGCGCCGGTTTGCCCGGCGTTTCCGGGACCTGGGCAAGCTGCTGCCGTTGTGCAACGAGGCAACCTTCTATGACAACGACAACGGCTTCCGGGTGGTGGCTTTCTACCGCAACGGGGAACTGCTGCCCGCCACCGATACGCCGCCCGTCTGGCTCACCGACCTGCGTCGGGAGCTCGCGCTCTGAACCAATGTAGGATTACCACCGGTTTTCCGGCAGCTCCTCCGGCAGCGGCAGCGCCCGTTCCATCGTGGTGGCGCTCAGCTGTTTTGACTGAGAATCCAGGTGGGCGTAGATGTTGGCCGTGGTAGAGATGTCGCTGTGGCCCAGCCATTCCTGGATCTGCTTCATGGGCACGCCCTGCTTGAGCAGCAGGCTGGCGCAGGAGTGCCCTTACGGTATAATTACGACAAACCGGAAAAGCCCCGTAGAATCAAGGGTTTTGAGGTTTTCAGTCTGGTTTTTCATCCTTTTCCAAACCGAAAAATCACGCTGAAATAAGTCGAATTATAGGGGGTGTTTCATTAACGACAAATGAATAGCAGAAAGGAACTCAAAGCCTTTTGATTTCAAGCACAGTAGAATATTGGATTTAGGCTAAGCCGTCACTTGTTTCAAGTGGCGGCTTTTGTCATTTCCAGGACTGCTGTGCAGGCACATGACAACACCAATCAGAAATGAGGTGAAGTCATTGAACACGCAAATCATCGCCATCGCCAACCAGAAAGGCGGCGTTGGCAAGACAACCACCTGCGCGAACTTGGGGATCGGGTTGGCGCAGGCCGGGAAGAAAGTGCTGCTGATCGACGGGGACCCGCAAGGGAGCCTGACCATCAGCCTGGGCCATCCCCAGCCGGACAAGCTGCCCTTTACCCTGTCCGACGCAATGGGCCATATCCTGATGGACGAGCTGCTACGCCCCGGCGAAGGTATCCTGCACCACCCGGAGGGCGTTGACCTGATGCCCGCCGACATCCAGCTCTCCGGCATGGAGGTCTCTCTGGTGAACGCCATGAGCCGTGAGACCATCCTGCGGCAGTATCTGGACACGCTCAAGGGACAGTATTCCCATATCCTGATTGACTGCCAGCCTTCTCTGGGTATGCTCACGGTCAATGCCCTGGCAGCCGCCAACAGGGTCATAATCCCCGTCCAGGCCGAGTACCTGCCCGCCAAGGGCCTGGAACAGCTGCTCCAGACCGTAAACAAGGTGAAGCGGCAGATCAATCCCAAGCTCCAGATCGACGGCATATTGCTGACGATGGTGGATAACCGCACCAACTTTGCCAAGGAGATTGCCGCCCTGCTGCGGGAGACCTACGGCAGCAAAATCAAGGTATTCGGCACCGAGATTCCCCATTCTGTCCGGGCAAAGGAAATCAGCGCCGAGGGCAAGAGCATTTTCGCCCATGACCCCAATGGCAAGGTGGCCGAGGGGTACAAAAATCTGACCCAGGAGGTGATAAAACTTGAAAAGCAGCGCGAAAAAAGTAGAGCTGGCTCCATACGATGACTTGTTTTCCACCGAGGAAAGCCGCCAGGATGCCAAGCTGGAAAAAGTACGGGAAATCCCGCTGTCTGAGCTGCATCCTTTCAAGAACCACCCCTTCAAAGTCAAGGATGACGAGGCCATGATGGAGACCGCCGACAGCGTTCGGCAGTATGGTATTCTGGTTCCGGCGATTGCCCGCCCGGACCCGGAGGGCGGCTATGAGCTGGTTGCCGGTCACAGGCGGCACCGGGCCAGTGAGCTGGCCGAGAAAGAAACCATGCCGGTCATTGTCCGGGACCTGGACGATGATGCCGCCACCATCATCATGGTGGACAGCAACTTGCAGAGGGAAAGCCTGCTTCCCAGCGAGAGGGCCTTTGCTTACAAGATGAAGCTGGAGGCCATGAAGCACCAGGGGGAACGGTCCGATTTAACTTGTGCCCAAGTTGGGCACAAGTCAGATGGAAAGAAGTCGCGGGATATTTTGGCCGAGCAAGTTGGTCAGAGCCGAAATCAAATTCAACGCTATATTCGCCTGACGGAGCTGATCCCTGAACTGCTGGATATGGTGGATGAAAAGAAAATCGCGCTCAATCCGGCCTACGAGCTGTCTTTCCTCAAAAAAGAGGAACAGCGGGACTTGCTGGACGCGATGGACAGCGAACAGGCTACCCCCTCTCTTTCCCAGGCCCAGCGGCTCAAGAAATACAGTCAGGAGGGGCATTTGACCCTCGATATGATGCGCATCATCATGGGCGAGGAAAAGAAAAGCGATCTCGACAAAGTGACCCTTTCTGCCGACATCCTGCGGAAGTATTTTCCCAAGAGCTACACACCCCAGCGGATGCAGGAGACCATACCATAGGCATTTCTCCTTTCACACTCGTTTGTACGGTTTTCCGGGTCCGACACAACAATACCCGGAATCCCTGACAAAAGCTAGTCACAAATCTACACAAGGATACGCCCTTGTTTTGGGTACAAATCTACCAAAGCGCCCGCGCCGGGAACTTCCCGGCGCGGGCTTTTGGTATGGTTGTGGTTCAGCGCTCCAGATCGCGGCGGCGCTTGCGGTGGTGGGCTTTTTCCTCGGCCCGCTGGCGGGCCTGTTCCGCCAACACCTTGCGGCAGGCGGTGGTGGCTCGTACCCTTCGGAGAATCCTGTCACAGACTTCATCCTCGTGCCGCAGCGCCTTGATCTGGCGGGTCAGTCCGGCCCGGCGCTCGGCGGTGCCGGGCGGCGGGGCCTTGTGCCGCAGCAGCCGGGCACAGTCGGCACGCTCCTTGCAGAGAGCGTCGATCTGCGCCGCCAGTTCCCGGCGGCGGGCCTCCACCTCGTCGGTGGTGTGGAAATCCCGGTCAAAGCAGAGGCGCATCTCCTCCAGCGTGCGTTCCACGTTGCGCCAGATCGCTTCGATCTCCGGCCAGTTGATGGACGCCCGGGGATTCGGCTTGGCCTGTACCTTGTACCGGAAGTAGAGATACTGCCGGCCCAGGTGGGGCTTTCCAAAGAGTTCGTCCAGCAGCCCCTTGTACCGCACCTTGGCCCAGGAACGGCAGACTGGACGCCCGGGACGGTCATACCCGCCGAACAGGCTGTAATAGTGAGGGCCGAACTGGTAGTAGTGGGCGTCCAGCACCCGGGCCAGTGCGGGCCAGTCGAACTCCGGGCCCAGGCGATGCACCCGCACCGGGCGGCCGCCGTCCACCGAGCGAAGCGTGGCGTACTTGCGGCCCTCCTCCCGCCGCCACAGGTAGCCCATCCGACGCAGGGCCAGGGCAAAGTCCTCCTCGGTGCTGGTCTGCTGGAGGGCGGAGCGCAGTGCCTCCCGCATCCGGTTGTACCGGGTGGGTTCGCCCCGGCGTTCCGCTTCGTAGAGGGGACGCGGTGCGCTTTTGCCTTGGGGCTGTACCACCGACAATCCCTGTGCCCGGCAGAGGGCGTCGGAAGCGCGGCGCAGTTCCCGGTACTGGCTGCGGCGCTGCTCGTACTTTTTGCCATCCACATAAGACACCGCGTTGATGACAAAGTGGTTGTGCAGGCAGTGGGTGTTCATGTGGGTGGCCACCAGCACCTGGAAACGCCCGCCCCACACCTGCCGGGCCAGTTCTACCCCGATGGCGTGGCACTGTTCCGGGGTTACCTCGCCGGGCTGGAAACTCTGGTAGGCGTGCATCGCCACCACGCCCTCGGTCTTGCCGAACTTCCGCTGTACCGCCCGCATATCCACCCAGGCGGTCTCGGGGCGGCAATGAATGCCCGATACCAGCTTGGCGCTTTCCGGTAAGGTGGTCTTGGCGTCGTTCCCAGCGTAGTGCAGCGCCTGGGACAGGGCGCCGTATTCGGTTTTCTCGGGGTTGGCGGCGTAGTCCACCACCCGGCGCAGGTTGTCCCGCACCGGCCAGATCTTGGTGACGGCCAGGGATTACTCCTTCGGCAGCAGGGCATCCCGGATCTGGTCTGTGGCCGCCCGGCAGGGGAGCGCGTCCCCGGGCGGCAGACGGCCCGCCAGCGTGTCTAGTTCTTCCAGAGCGGAAAACAAAGACGCAGGCGGATGAAACTGCGGTGTGTACCCCAGTGCCCGCTGCCGGAGATATTCCGACAGCGTCAGACCGCAGCGCTGGGCGGCGGATGCCATCCGGCGCTTTTCAGCCGGTGTCACCCGCACGTTGATGCCCACGGTGCGGTTTCTCACGAGGCCGCCTCCCGTGAGATTGCGGGGCTCGGGGACGTCCCCGTAGGAGCGGCGGTGTCCGCCGCGGCGAAGGGTTGCCCGTCGGCAACACAAAGCCCATGCTCGCTACCGTGATGCGGCCCCGGTGACGGTGATGACGATGATGACGGTACGGGGGCCGCACCCTCTTCACCAGCCGGTACCGTACCAGACGGTAAAGGGGATCTGCCGGTATCATCGTCACTACCGTCATGACCGTCATTCCTGTCACAGGTGAAGCACAGCAGCCGGGTGTTGGAGGTGCGCCGGGACTGGTAGCGGATGCCCTGCGGGGTAAACACCGTGTAGAAGTGCTCCACCAGTTTGCGTGTGAACTGGTTGGGCTGTACCCCGGTGATAGCCGCGGCGGTCAGCAGTTCGGTGGCGGTGCCCGTCCAGCTGCCGGCGCGCCGGATAAAGTCCGCCGCCCGCCACAGGTAGTCCGGAACGGCCTTCCGGACCTGCTCCTCGGCGGTTTCCTCCTCCAACAACTGCCAGATACAATCCCGGGTCTGCAGGTGGAGGGTGCAGCTGTCCATGTCACGGCCCGTCACCAGCAGACGGGCCGTGTCGCTCATCCGCTGACGCTGCAGCAGCCAGATGGTGTCGGCGGCACCCATCAGGCCGTTGGACCCGGAAATCTGCTGGAACGGGTCGGACGCGCCCTGTTTGCGCAGATGATGCACCAGCAGCAACCCGATGCCGCGGCGATCCGCCAGGGATTTCAGCGCGCTCATATCCTGGTAATCGCTGGCGTAAGCACCGTTGTTCGGGTCGGCGGCGCGGACCTTCTGCAAGGTGTCGATGACCACCAGACCAGTTTCGGGGTGCTGGGACAGGAATTTCTCGATCTGGAGTTCCAGCCCGTCCCCGATGGCGCAGCTTCCGGTCTGGAAGTACAACCGGCTGGGAACGGAATCCTCGGTCAGGCGGAACAAACGCCCCTGGATGCGGGCGTAGGTGTCCTCCAGACAGAGGTACAGTACGGTCTGTGGCTGGGTGGTGCGGCCCCAGATCTCGCCGCCCCGGGCCAGCTGCAGGCAAAGCCACAGACACAGCCAACTTTTGCCTGCCTTGCTGGCACCGGCCAATAAGGAAAGCCCGGCGGGCAGCAGGCCGGGAATCAGCCACCGCACCGGCGGCAGCGGGGTGGAAAGTAGAGTTTCAGCGTCAATAGGTTCGTTTCTCTGCATGGCATACGCCTCCTTCTTGCTGGGCCACAGGCCGCCCAACGGGGTCCTGTGGCGCGACCTTTGCGACAATGCGGGTAACGGTGCCCGCCGCCCGGCGGCGCGCGACACGGCGCGGATTTGGGCGGAGGTACAGAGTGAATCTTAATAAGATTCACTTTTCCGGGAAAATCGCTTGCGTGAATCTTGTTAAGATACCTTTGGCCGCAATACAGCAGAAAGTGAATCATGCTATGATTCACTTTCCTGCGGCGGATTTCCAGTGAATCATGCTATGATTCACTTTGCAGGTCTTGCCCGGCAAAACCCGCCCCTTGTGCATTGGTTAGCAGATAGCGGATGACGTTGATTTTGGGAATCTTGTAGGCGTTGCCCAGTTTGAGGGCTCCGATTTCGCCTTCTCCCAGCAGATCATACGCCGCATGACGGCTGATGCCCAACATAGTTTGCAGTTGCCGAACCGTCACCACATCGGGATAGTCGGCAAACAGCAGGCCATAGCAGGCTTTCAGCTCTTTTTCCGGGATGAGGCGTTTCGCAGACATGCGACCCTCATAGAATGGAAATATACGAATTGGATAATCATAGGCAAATCTCCTTTCTGTAATTTTTTGCAATTTTGCCATTGCCAATTAATTCACTTATGAAGTAATAAAATACACTATACATTGCAAGTAGGCGAAATTCAATGGGCGGAGACAAAAGTTCAGATACTGTTTACAAACTTGGGACAAAACGGTACAATAAGAGAAAAGATGGACAAGAGAGGACATGAGTATGAAAGTCGGACAAAAGATCAGGCTCGTGCGGCGGCACCGGCACCTGACTCAAAGGGAGCTGGGAGACAGATTGGGCCTGGGCGAGGGTGGCGCAAATCGCGTTGCACAGTACGAAATGGGGTATCGCGTGCCCAAAGATGAACTTTTGCGGAAGATTGCGGATGTCCTGGATGTCCCGGTGGAGAATTTCTTCTTGAACGATGATTATATCCCTGATATTTTACGCATTATGTTTTGGTTCGACTGGGAACATCCCAATGTGTTTCGCCTGACAAATACTACTGAAAACACAGAAAGTCAACAATCTGAAAATGATAATATTGATGTAAAACTTAGCGGAAATGCTATTGTTAAGATGGTTCAGCAGGATATCCGGCCCGCTACCGTGCTGTGGTCGGATCAGTATGGCGTTGATGCCTACCTGCGGGAATGGTCCATTCGTAAGCAGGAACTTGCCACTCAGGAAATCACTCAGGAGGAATATTTGGAGTGGCTCCTGCAGTGGCCGGAATCATCAGACCTGGCTGGATTGCGAGAACCCAGACGGCAGTGGAGGAAGAGCGAAAAAGCGGAAGAATAAGAAGGAAAAAGAATAATTGCTCTAAAAGAAAGAGCGGCGAACGCAGGATTTGCGTTCGTCGCTCTTTTTATATGTCTTGGTGGTAGGATTTCGCAACTTGCAGTACAATGCGTTTCTGCTCCGGTGTTAAGGATACCCAGGTATCCAACAATTCCTTCACATCCGGTGTCATCTCAACCATGTCGCTTTCCGCAAAAAATTGGGAAAGTGTGATACCGAATGCCTTGCAAATAGCCTCTAATGTGGGAATCGTGGGCAGCGTGTTGCGTCGGTAAATATTGGAGATAGTGGATTCGTTCAGCCCGGATACCTGCGCAAGACGGTATTCCGACCATCCGCGTTCTTGCAATAGCTTACGAAGTCTTTCCAACACATCCATCCCGGTACCGCCTTTCTTAACAACAGTGTACCTGATTATATGGGTGGAAAATACCTGCAAGTTGTCGGGTAAATACCGTTATGTTAAACTGTATTTACCCGATAGATAGCGGGTAGAAAGGCGGCCAGGACATGAACTACACAGAAAACGAAATGCGGCGCTATAGATGCTGCTTCACAGGGCATCGGCCAGAAAAACTGGGAGTTACAGAAGAGAAGGTAAAGATGTTGCTGTCCTCTGCAGTGGATGATGCTATAGAAGGAGGAATTTCCACGTTTATTACCGGAATGGCACGTGGATTTGATTTATGGGCGGCAGAAATGGTACTGCAGAAAAAGGAAAGATATAAGCAAATACATTTGATTTGTGCGACGCCATTTCCAGGTTTTGAACGGAGCTGGCAAGAAAAGTGGCGCCTGCTATACTCTAAAATTGCGAGAGAAGCCGATCTCCGGGTGGCTATTAGTGACAGGTATTACAGGGGATGCTTTCAGAAACGAAATGAGTGGATGGTACGGCATTCAATGCTCGTGATCGCGGCTTATAATGGCCAGCCAGGGGGAACAAGAAACACCATGGACTTTGCTGAACGATGTGGCGTGGAGGTGAGAAACATTTTGGGGGAAAGCAACGGTTGACAGACGCATATCATATATGATATAATGTTCTTGCTTTCATGAGAAAGGGGGTCTGAAAAATATGGAAGTTGAGTTTTACAGTACACCGGCAGGTGATGAGGTCGTCGGAGAATTTTTATCGTCATTGCCGGACAAGGATTTGGCGAAGGCGCTTCGAGGAATCGAACTACTGAAACAGATGGGATTGGAACTTCGTGAACCAAATGTAAAGCACTTGGAAGGTCCAATCTGGGAACTGCGTATTAAATTCTCTACAAATGCCTATCGTATTCTGTATGTTGTCTGCGATGAAAATACGGTAGTATTGCTTCATGGCTTCATGAAGAAAACCCAAAAAACGCCGCGTACAGAAATTGAAATCGCGAAAAGTAGGTGGGCAGAGTTAGAAAAAAGAAGATCACAAAAGGATAGATGACAGGTTCCAACAAAAACACAGTCTAGAAAATGCTAGTATGACATCATAGTTGCTAATACAGACGACCTAATTGATACTGTTGATAAAACTCATGAAAATGCTGTTGCTGAAAATGCAATAGCATACATAAAACATGAAAATTACTATTGCTACACAAGCGATAGTTTATATAAAAGTACAGATGCATGACTTATATTATCAATAAATGAGTTAGTGCATAATAATGTCTGAGCGATAAAAACAATACTATTGCGAATGACTATGAGGTATATTTAAAATGAATTTCAATGATTACAAGGCCAAAATTTTTTCGGAGCGTCCGGATGTCAAGGAGGAGTATGAGGCTCTTGGCCCTCAGTATGAAATTATCTGCGCTGAAATTAAATGCCGTAAAGCACTTGGAATAACCCAGAAAGAATTGGCAGAGCGAATGGGAACGGCGCAAGCTAACATTTCTCGGTTTGAAAGTGGTAATTATAATCCCTCTTTGGCTTTTTTGCAGAAAATGGCGCAGAGTTTGGGAAAAACTTTAAAAATCTCTATGGAATAGGAAACAAGGAGCGAAAGCATCAGCTTTCGCTCCTTGTTTTAGCTGGGGCCTCTGGCGGTAGGATTTTTGTTCGGTATATAATAAATCACTTCGGCCCCACAATTGCGTGCCGATGTAATCATTTTATGTAGACAATAAATGTTGATATAAAAATTCCTATGCGAATGCTTCTTAGATGTTAACTACGAATAAAACCATGATATTATCAAGCGTTCTCTTGAAAAATAAAGATCCGTTTATAAGTTGGTAAGACTTTGACACCGGTTTCTCGTTCTTCACATAAGCTGTAAAATTCTGCTTTTATTACAAAAAATGAAGTACCAAACTATAAGAAGTTGAGTTTGTTGGCGAGGGAAAAACGGCATTTGGACGTTGCAACGAAGGACCGGCACGTTTATACTGTAAGTAAAAGAAAAACGAGGAGGCACCCCTCATGGCAGACGTGGAAAAACTTCGCAAGGTCAAACAGTGTATTGATAGCCTGGCGGAAGGACTGAACCCTTTTACCGGACAGCCTTTGCCAGCGGAAGATATTGTCAACGATGTGCGGGTGTCACGGAGCCTGTTTTTGGCATCCGCGTTTCTGCAGGAGCAGATGCAAGGAACAACGGCCAAGAAAACCGGTAAAAAGCAGGCTTTCCGGTTGAGTCTGGAGGAACGGGAACGAGTGGAGTTTTCTTCCCAACCCATTCCTGCCAGCGAGCTGGCCCGGCGGATGAACGATGCTGTTGGCGCACAGGACTGCAAGAAGATCAGCTATCGCCAGATCACCGATTGGCTGGTGGAAGTAGGGATGCTCAAGCTGGTGGAAAATACGACGGGTACTCAGCGCCGCCGTCCTACCGATAGCGGGGAAAAGTTGGGAATCTCGGTGGACAACCGGGTAGGACAATATGGCCCCTATCAGGTGGTTTTATATAGCGAGGATGCCCAGCATTTTATTGTGGATAATGTGGATGCCATTGTGGCCTTTACGGCAAGTAAAGAAAAAGGCACACAACGGTAAGTGTGAGGTGAGCAGAGAAAACGACACGTGAAAAGGTCGGCCTAGGTAAACAGATGAACATAGTGGATGCAGCGGCCAATCTAATAATTTGCTAATTATGATTATTAGAATCATGATTAGCAAGATGGTTTTTATGGTGCTTTTTCTCATGTCCCCAAAACAGACTTGGTAGTGTTTGCGGTGCCCCAAAATTCCCGGAAGCCAACTGTAGCTTATCAGTTACAAAAATCCCGATAAAAAATTTATAAACAAAAAGCGGAAGGTATGGACTGCCTTCCGCTTTTGTATAATTTGAACATTCTGAGTTTTCTTCTAATAGCACGGTGCCACTTAGAGCCACAAAACGCAATTCTTTTCAAGCTCAATTTTTCGCTCTTTCCAGTCCGGCATGAACATGGTAAGAAAGGCGTAGAACTGTTTGGAGTGATTGGGATGAACCAGGTGGCATAACTCATGAACAACCACATACTCAATACAGTTTCTGGGGGCTTCCAACAATTGCTTATTCAGTGTAATGATCTGCTTTTTGGGAAGGCAGGAACCCCAACGGGTTTCCATGGAACGGAAACGAAGCTGCGGTTTTGCCACACCATATTTTTGAAAAGGCGGATAGGCCTGATCTAAAACTTCACGAAAGGTCGCTTCACATTGACGGTCCAAGTATCGGGTAATCAACCGTTGCTTTTTGCTGAAGTCTGAGGTGTCTTTGACGTTCAGAAACAGATAAAAGCCATCCGTATATACGGTTTCTTTTGCGGCAGAAGCAACTTTCAGGCGCAAACCACGCCCCAGAAAATAGAAGGTTTCCCCGCTGACATACTGTTTGGGCTGGGGAGAATATCGAGCAATTTCAGCAAACTTATCCTGTGCGGCAAAGATATAGGAGGCTTTGCTCAGAATAAACGCATCAATCTCTGAAGTGGGAACATCGGAATTGGCAGAAAGAAATACACGGCCATCCTTGTGAATTCGCAGATTCAGATTTTTAACAGGCTTTTGTTCCAAAAGATAGGAAATCTCCCGGTTTTCACAGCGCACATGGCGCATCATCTCAGATGCCATCTTTGTTAAAACCTCCGCAGTGCGACTGTTTTTACGTTTTCAATGATCTTATCTATGGTATCAAAGGAGAGTTTCAAACCACGCTCCTTCTCGTAGTGGTAGAACAAGTCATCGATATCTTGGGAAATACGGTCGTGAATGGTTTTGTTGTTGGTCCAGTCAACCTGGCTGTGAGCTGCGACGATTTGGGTAATTGCAATGGACATTTCGGCAGCAAAATCAGACGAAACCTCTGCTTCTTGCGCTTCATCGAAGATGGCAGACAGGACGCCATAAAAAGCCTGGGCGTGTACATTGTTCTTGATGGACTCCGGGTAGGCGATGGTGCTTTTTCCGGCATGATAATCTTCCATGATGGCGCGCATCTTTGCCAGATACTCAGCTTCTGTAATAACCTTTTCTTTATATTGCTCCAACGCGGTTTTGATACGCTTGGAAAAACTGTCATAGTAGGCAGGGTTTTCCTGATATTTGGCGCTGATGCTTTTGGTCAGCTTGCTGGTAATGGCATCTGCTTTGGAACGGGCGGAGCCCAGACTTTCCAGTTCGCGCTCAAAATCATCCTTGTTCAAGATGTCAATGGGGCTGGTGATCTGCTTGAGACCGGCTACCGAAAGATGTGTATCCAGCAAGTTCTGCATTAAGGGTTCATATTCCCGGTTGTCGATGGCATCACAATAGCGGATTTTCACACTGCGGCGCACCTTGGAGAAAAAGGCAAAAGCAGATTGATAGCGTTTCAGCTCCGGTTTTGGAAGCGCTTCGTAGGCCTGCTCTGCATTTAATACCAAGTTAAGGGCGCGGCCAAAGGCGCACAGACGGTTGTAGAAGGTCTCGCGGCGTTTATCATCTGCCAGTGAAACTTCCACGGCTTCAGAATCCTGCGGATTCTCCAAGGAAGCAAATAGTTCCGTGAGTTGCGTGTAGGCCTCCCGCAGCGACCCGATGGACGACATGACATCCACCACGACACCTTTGAGATCGCCGCTGTCGAAGTTTTCAAGACCGGCACCGCTGTACAGATCCATAGCGGTATCCAGCTTTTCGATAAGACCACGATAATCCACGATCAAACCGTAGTCTTTTCCTTCACACAAACGGTTGGTGCGGGCAATGGCCTGTAATAGGCCGTGCTCCTTCAACTCCTTATCGATGTACAAAACCTGGCAGATAGGGGCGTCAAACCCTGTCAGCAATTTGCTGCAGACGATCAGAATGTCGATGTCACCGGCGCAGAACTGGTTCTTCATAGACTCTTCGTAGGTGTCGGCATCGCCATACCGATTCATCATCTTATTCCAGTAAGCCAGCACTTTGTCGTCGGTACCCTCATCTGCATCGTCGACGCTTTCCCGCATATCCGGCGGGGAAATCACAACAGCACAGTTCAAATCCCCGAATTGTTCAAAACATTCCAGATAACGCACAGCATCCCGCTTATAATTGGTGGCCAGCATGGCTTTGAAACCGGTGGCTTTGAATCCTTCGATGAAGTGATTGTTGATATCCAACGCGATGCGCTTGATACGGGCATTGGTGGAGGTAAGACGGCGGATGCTGCTCCATTTACGGGAAAGATCATCCCGCTGGGCTTCGGTGAGCCTCTTAGTAGTCTGTTGGAACCAAAGGTCGATGTTTTCCTCATCCACGTTCTGATCCACAAAACGGCCTTCATAGATCAGCGGAACAATCGCACCGTCGTCCACACCATCCTGAATGGTGTATTTGTGAATCAGCTTTCCAAATTTGGCCACGGTGTTTTTCTCTTTTTTCATGAGAGGCGTGCCGGTAAAACCGATGTAGCAGGCATTGGGGAAGACCGTGCGCATGCGAGTGGCCAGCAATCCATAGTTGGAACGATGACTTTCGTCCACCAGGAGAAAGACATCCCGGGACAGATTCTTGTGTTCCAGCTTTTCTGCCGTGTTGAACTTGTTGATAATGGTGGTGATCACATCGGCACGGCCATCCTGCAACAGGTCCACCAGATTGCGTCCGCTGGTGGCCCGAGCCGGATTCAGACGGGTGTGAGAGAAGGTGGCGGCAATCTGACGATCTAGCTCTTTGCGGTCAGTAACGATGATGACCCGGGGATGGCAGGCGGAAAGTTCCATCAGCAGATATTTGGCCAGCATGACCATCGTCAGGCTCTTGCCGCTGCCTTGCGTATGCCAGATGACGCCGCTTTGCCGGTTACCTTTTTCATCGGGTTTCTGGATAGTTTTGATAATCTCCTGGATGGCAAAATACTGCTGGTAGCGGCAGATTTTTTTCACGTTGGCATCAAACAGCACAAAGTAGCGGATCAGCTCCATCACACGGGCAGGGGTGAAAAGGGAAATCAGGTTGCGGTCCTGCTCGGTGGGAATGCGGTCATGGATATACCGGGCGAGGGCATCTTTCAGAAAGTCAGTATCCTGCTCTTTCCACACGGTCCAGAATTTTTTGGGTGTGCCTGCGGTGGCATATTTTACGCTGTTTTTGTTGGTGGCCAGTACAATCTGGGCAAACTTGTACAGCTGGGGAATGTATTCTTTCTGCTGGTTACGGATGTTCTGTTCCACAGCCTGCTCTACGCTGATCTGCGGTGCCTTGCACTCGATGACGGCAAAGGGAATGCCATTGATAAATAGAACCAGATCCGGCCGGGCGTTGTGCAGCTTATCACGGCTGTCAACGGCGAATTCTTCGGTTACATGGAACAGATTGTTTTCAGGATGCTCCCAGTCGATATACCGCAGGTTGAAGCTGAGAATTTTCCCTTCGCCCACGGTCTCTGGGTAGCTTTTGCCCAAAAGCAGCGCATCGTAGATCTTTTCACTGGCGCGCACCAGACCATCTGTGAGAGGTTCGTCCAGGTCGTCCATGGCACGTTCAATGTTGGCAGCGGAAAATTCATTTTCCGCACCGGCAAAGGCGTACCGGTTCAGACGGCGCAGCTGTCCGCGCAGAATGTCTTTCAGCAGCACATGATACCGGCTGCCGCGCTGCGCTTCGCAGTCCTGCGGCGAAATATAGGTATACCCCATGGACTGCAACAGATCGAGCGCAGGTTGCTGACTGATATTTTTTTCCAGGTAGACAGATTGGTCCATAGGGAACTCCTTTCGGAAGGGGAAGATTATTTTTGCTTTTTAACTGAAGCAGGAGGGATATAGCTTGGGTTAGGATTATTGTCAGATGAGCCTTTTGAACTTTGAGAGGCGGTAGGCTTTTGAGAGCGCTTAGACGGTGAAGGACGGCGACTATAATCGGATTTTGAACTGTTATTGGAACTCATGATTTTATAACTCCTTTATTTTGATTGGTGGTATCGTTTTCATCCTGCATTTCTATGGTAAACTTATTGTGTGCACGGGATAAATAAAGCTTTTGAGCGTGATAAAGAAATTCAGAGTACTGATCATAAACATAGACATCTGAAAAACATATTTCTCGATTAGGACTATTATCAGAATATGAGTATACTTTTCCGTAATAGGTGTTTTTTGTAACTGAATCCCTCAGTATTACAATGTCGTTGTCATCAAAAAAGTGTTCCCATACCGTCTGGTTATCGATTCGACCAGTCAAATTCAGAAAATTTGCAAGTTTGAACAGCCAGTTTTGGTAAATGGCTTTTGTAAAAAGGCAAGCTAAGAGGAGCGACACAACGATAGCCCAGACAACATTTGAAGTTGGTATAGTCGTGTTGGCAGAAGCTATTTGATGGATGATGTCAATAGGTGAACAAATAAAGGATGGGACAAAGAGTTTGATGATGGAAATCAGAAAATCCGATAATAAGTAAGAGGTGAATGAGAAAATGACAATTTTTAAAAACTCAAAATAGTAGTGCTCCTCTTTGTGAATATTTAATAGGTTAAACAGGTATGTACCTAATGTTCCGGGCAAGAGGAGCAAAAAGAACTTTTGGAGAAACTCAAAAAAATCCATTTTAAACCCTCACAATCCCTGTCAGCAGAAGCTGCATCAGGGCCTTTTTCTTTTGCTTTTCCTGTTCGATATCCTGACGGAGCAGGTCGATTTCCCGGTCAGCAGTGGATAAGACTTTGGCGATGGCATTTTGTTCGTCAAGAGAAGGAAGTCTTATTACATATTTCAAAAAATCCTCCGGTTTAACGGCCATACGCTCATAAACGGTACCTTCTTCGTACTTCCTTACCGCATTGATAAAGTCCCAACGCATCAAATAATTAGCCAAATACTCTTTGCAAACCTTGTCACTTACTTCGAAGGTTACATAAATTGGGGAAAAGATGGCGTCACCAAATGTGTTTTCACAAATAACGCCAAATTTCAGGTTTGCAGGATTATAACAAATGTCTCCGAGATGCGTTATTTTATATTCTTTATCTTCGTTTTTTACGAGATGGTCGCGGTCATATCGCTCGCTTTTCGGGAAAATGCCTTCCGTAGATAGTGTAACGTGTGGATATTCGAGCCCCTTAGGAGAGTATGATTTCCTTTCCTTCAAGACGCTGCGTAGAGGCTGCAGTTGCCATTCCCCCTGGAATCCAGGAAGGCGTTTCTTGCCGGTTATCAATTGCTGAACGAGATATTTTTTCTGGCGCTGTTTTTCTGCAAGACGTTTTTCTTTTAGGTCGATGAATTTGTCTTGCGAGGTTAGGATAGCGGCAATCCTTTTTTGCTCACCAATAGGGGGCATCGCTAATTTCCGCTCAAGCCAATCGTTTGTTTTGAAGAGTAATTTTTCAATATGTACCCCATCACTCATTAGATAAAAGAGTTTTGCATAGTGGGGAAGCTGCATCATAAGATTGAACATTTCAATATTTGTACCTTGATTGGGAACAAATACGTTATATTCATTAGATACTACTGCACGATCCAAAGACTTTGGAACCACTCCGCAAGCGCCATGTGCAATCTGTCTTTTGGAAATAAGAAAGTCACCTTTTTGAATTAAAAAATAACTCTTTACAAGAATATTCTTTCCTAGATACTTTCCACGTAGATGGACTCCTCCAAATCCACGGCGGACAGTAACCAAACGATAAAGCTCATCATCTTTAAGAAGGACGGGGCGTTCGACCAATTTCAGCCATTGATTCATTTTCAGGACATGCCAATCTGCCGGAAAGATGCCGTCTTTTACTTTTCTATACCCCTCCGGCACCTCGCCTCGGCGGATCTGCTCAATTTTCTGCTTGATTTCTGATGTCATTTTTGGCCCCCGTATTTTTCGACAACATCCAAGAGCTCCTTTCGGAATTCCGGATTGCCCATCAATCCGGGAAGAATCTGCGCAAAGCGCTGCTGGCTGAATTGGTCATCAGATGGTGTGTTTGATTGGGCTGCGCTGTGCTGAATTGTGGCTGCAGCGCTTTGAATCTGCATCTTTCTTAAAAGGGTTTCTTCTTGCATTTTTTCGGATAGTCCGGCTGGATAATACGCGCGTTTGATATCGTCCCAATGTATGTCTCCGAGTTTTAGCGCCTTTGACATCTCTTCCAGAAGTTTTAAATGTTTGTCTGCGGTATTGGGATTAAGTTCAGGCCGTTTATCTGCTTCATTCAAAAAGTCTTTATAGGCAGCCCGAACGGCATTGTCTTTATAGAAAATTACGTCGATCGAATTCAGTGCTTTTACACTTTCTTCTGAGGCAATCATATAGCGATAAGCCATAAGCGTTTCAAATACATGCATCTTGCTCTGCTTGATTTGGGCGTTTCTCTGCCAGAGGATCGTAACTACGGTGGCCAACAGACCGGAAATCAAAGCTGTGACAATCACCAAAATAATATCTGCCATAGTATTTTAGCTCCTTTTATTTTTTCAGTCGCTTGGCCTGCTGCTCTACGCTGTCCAAGAAGGCGACCTCTACCGGGGTGACGTCATCCCGGTGTATACGCTTGTATTTGTCGTACTCGGCTTTGGCCTTCTGTTCAGCCAGGGCGTGACTTACGCTGCCTGCGTTCTGCAGTACCTCACTGTCCGTCATCTGGAGGTAGTCGTCCAGACGGGCAATCCAGTCTTTCATGAACATGGGCTTTCTGCGAAGCGCCTGCAGTTCCGCAAGATCCAGATAGGCAGATACCAGACGATTTAATGTTTTTAGTTCGTCCTCGTACAGATAGTTCTTTGCGGTTTTGGCCTCCGCCAGGGTGGGACGGCTCCCCTTTACTACGGTCATTCCCATCATGGGCTTGAGCGCATCGGCACGGTTGGCGATCAGCTCCGCTGCAGTCATGCCGGTGGCAGCATAGAGCATCTTGTTCTGTACTGTCTGAAAGAAAAGCGTGCTTTCCCGTGCGTTGGCAGAATAGTCAGCACTGGTGGCATAGATGTCCAGAACTTTGCGCCAGAATACCTTTTCGGAGGAACGAATATCCCGGACACGCTCCAACAGTTCGTCAAAATAATCTCCGCCGCCGGCCTCTTTCAAACGGTCGTCGTTCATGGCAAAGCCTTTGATCAGATATTCCTTCAGAACCGAATTGGCCCAGATGCGGAACTGTGTGCCGCGCAGAGAATGGACGCGGTAACCGACAGAGATAATGACATCCAGATTGTAGTAGTCTACCTGATATGTTTTTCCGTCCGAGGCAGTTGTTGCAAATTTTGCAACAACTGCCTCCCGATCCAGTTCGTCTTCGGCAAAGATGTTTCGGATATGGCGGGAAATCGTAGATTTATCCCGCTGGAAAAGCTCTGCCATTTGGTCTAAGGACAGCCAGGCTGTCTCGTTTTCCATACGGACATCAATCTTGGTTTGGCCGTCTTCAGTCTGATACATCATGAGTTCTGTGCGGTTTTCATTCATAACCCCAGTTCCTCCAGATACTGTTTCATCTGTGCCTGTACCTGCGCCAGTTCCGCTTCGATATTGGCAATGTTGCGCTGCACCTTGTCGATGTCAACCAGTTCTTCCTCCTCAAAAGTATCCACGTAGCGGGGAATATTCAGGTTGAAGTCGTTCTCCCGGATTTCATCCAAAGAGGCAAGATAACTGTATTTGTCCACGGTCTCCCACTTCTCGTAGGTGGAGACGATCCGGGCAATGTCGGTGTCGCGCAGAATATTCTGGTTCTTGCCCTTCTCAAAATTGCCCTCCCCGGAAGCATCGATAAACAACACATCCCGCTGCGGACGGTTTTTCTTGAACACCAGAATGCAGGCCGGAATGCCGGTACCATAAAACAGATTGGCGGGCAGTCCAATCACGGCATCCAAAAGATTCATCTCCACCAACTGGCGGCGAATTTTCCCTTCACTGGCACCACGGAAGAGGACGCCATGGGGCAGCACGATGGCCATGCGGCCATTTTCTGCATCCAGGCTGGCCAGCATATGCAACACAAATGCGTAATCACCCTTGGAAGTGGGCGGGACACCCCAATCGAATCGGTGGTAAGGGTCCAGTTCGGCCGTCATTTTTTTCTTGCCTTTGCTGTCCGCCTCCACATCCGTCAGAAAGCCGCTGTCCCACTTGTCCAGGCTGAAGGGCGGATTCGCAACAACCACCTGGAACTTCATCAACTTGTCATTTTCGATGTTCTGCGGGTTGGATAGGGTATCCCCCTGCCAGATGCGGGCGTCATCCACCCCGTGCAGGAACATATTCATCGTGCACAAAGCCCAGGTCTGAGCGTTGAGTTCCTGGCCGTAGATGGCGACCTTGCCGCTGGGCACCTTTTTATAGGCTTTCAGCAACAGGCCGCCGCTGCCGCAGGTGGGGTCGTAGATACGGTCATTCTCTTTGGGCTTCACCAGGGAAGCCACCAGTTCGGATACCTGGCTGGGAGTGAAGAACTCACCACCCTTTTTGCCGGCGTCCGACGCGAACATGGCGATCATATACTCATAGGCGTCGCCGATGATGTCAGCGGAGCCCAACTGGCTGGGACGAAGATCCAGCTTGTGGAAATCTTCCAGCAGATTGCGAAGCGTGGCGTTTTTCTCCTTCACTTCCCCGAAATCCACTTGGGAATTGAAGTCAATGGCCCGGAACACGTTGCGCAGCTTTCCGCTGTTGTACTCTTCAATGCGGGACAGTGCTACATTGATCATCTGGCCGATCTGCGACTCACTGCGGTGATCGTACAGATAATCAAAGGTGGACTCTTCATCCATGGCAAAGCGCTCACGGCTCATGGCGCGCTCCACACGGCGCATATCACCCTCATACTGTTGGATGTACTCCTGGCGTTTCTCCTTGGAAACATCGCTGAGATATTTTACAAACAGCATGGACAGAATGTAGTCCTTGTACCGGGAACTGTCGATTTTGCCGCGGAAGCTGTCGCAGGCGCTCCACAAAACTTGTTCAATGTCGTTTCGGGTTGTCATACAGAAGTACCTCGTTTCATAGATGAATCTTCCCGCGCAAGAATCGCGGCGTAGTATTTTTCTTTTTCCTCTGCCAGTTGATGCAGCAAGGCCGTTTCGCGCCGGGCCAGTTTGTGAATTTGTCCGATTCGTTCCTGCTGAGCAATCGAAGGAACATGAAATTGGAACTGCGTGAAGAAAGAGGCTTTCACGGCGCTGAGTACATTACTCGTAGTGCTTGTATAGATCCGACGCTTAACAGCCGGGGTATTCAGCAACCAAAAGAGGTAGTCCGGCAACAGAGTGTTGCTTTCCGTTCGGATGATCATGAAATTGGAGGAGACCACCAGACCAGTGGTTGTGGAATCAATGAGTGCGGCAGTGTATGGTGTGGTCAAGCGGACGATAATGTCGCCGGGCTGGGTCAGATATTCCGTCTTGAGAGGATCCGACGCATGAAACACGCTGAGGTCCTCCTGGGCGATACTGCCATCGGGGTGAATGGAACGAAGTGTAAGAAGGTTATAGCAGTACGGTGTGGGCTCTCGGGACTCTTTGCGCGCTAGCACAAGCCCGCTTCGTACGGAAGCAAGTTCCCCTAAATGCATAGGCTCACCTCTGAAATGTCATGAAGTAAAAATAACGCGTACAGAGAACAACTCAACCTCTGCACTCAAGAGTATAAAGGGTGGGACAGGGTTTGTCAAGGAAAATTGTGTCATGGATTAAAAATAACGAAAGGAACCTACACAAATCACACCTATATATCAAGAGGGAAGATAGGATGAGAGCTTCTGAATATAGATGTGTGCATCGTTTTGAGTGTGTGAAGGGGGGGACAACAGAAAGCGCGCATCACTTCTGTTGGATGGAACTTGAACAAAGATAAAGAAGCACCTCTACAGTGTGAAGGTGCCCCTTTGGAAAATACGAGATTTTTCGGTATCAGTCACCTTTTCATGTCAGCAATCTCCCGTATCATCCCATAATGTTTCCCGCTCTTCCTCGTGATCCTGTTATAATCATCCGAAACCAGATAGTCCAGCAGCCATGTTTTCGGCACCATGAATCGTGGGCGGCGCTGGATGGTGCGCAGGCGGCCCTCGGTGCACCAGCGGGAGACGGTGTGGGGCGTGTAGCCGGTGAAGCGGGCGATCTGCTCTACGGTCAGCACGTCGGGGGCGTCGGCCAGTTGCTGTTCCAAGTGGCGGCGGAGGAGCAGGCGGCTGACGATCTCGTAATCGAGAGTACGGGTCAGGGATACGGCGGGCGGCTTGCGCTGGGGATCGTTCTTATACCACCCGCTGGGAGGAGCGTAATGCTCCGGTTCGGTCATACGGCGGCGCAGGTAGGCGGCCACGTCTGCCTTGGCAATCTTGTAGCAGCGGGTGCGCTTGCCGGTGTGGATGCAGGGCACCAGCCCGCTCTGCAGCAGGTAGAGTGAAGTGCGGGTGCCGATGTGGCAGGCGATGCGGAAGTCGTTGCGGCTCATGGGATCGGGATAGGGCGCCAGCAGCGCGTCAATCTCCTTTGCCAGCCGGTCTTTCGTAATGGTTTGTTCGTTCATGGTCGGATTCTCCTTTGATGAAATTCGGACCCGGAGAAACCGTATCTGTACGACAAGATTCTTGAATTTCGGGGAGATTTTCTCGCCTGCGGGGAAATTCTGCGCTGGGGCAAACCGGCCAGAACCCGCCCCGGCGGACCAAATGCCCTGCCGGTTATCTTGCACGGTATCTTGCATTTTTCCCGGAAGGCGTTGCTTTTCGCCCCAAAGGGTGGTAGTATACTTTTACTTGTACCCACGCGGTTTTGTGGGCGGATGCGCTGGAAATCCGCGTGGTGTGGCCAAAATGGGCGGGACGAAACGGCCTGTTTTGACCCTGGGGGAGCACAGACGACATTCGGGACACAAAACTCGAAATGCGATAGGGCGTTAACAGCGCCGCCAGAGTTCAAATCTCTGATGCTCCGCCAGAAGGACGTCCTGTCAGATATGACAGGACGTCCTTTTTTACTGGTGCCGGACGGCAGGATAAGAATACTTTCGGGAAGAGCAAGAACCTTGGGCGCCGGAAGAAAGCTGGTCCGCCAGCTGGGCGCAAGCATGGGAGGTCCTTGCCGCCTGTATTCTTACAGACAAAAAACACGCAGGCAAGGCCGCAAGGGCCGCCTGCGTGTTTTGGTTTACGCCAGACCTTTGACCACCGGGATCAGGCAGAGCAGCAGCACAATGCCCACAAGACCCACCAGGATGCCGGGCACCAGCAGATTCCAGAGCATTGTCATGCACATGCCCAGCCCCAGTACCAGGGCTCCGATCACACTCAGCAGAGTGATGCCGACGGTTTTGGCGCTCCAGACGATGACGGGCTTGCCGTCCATCCTGCGCCGCACAAGAAGCATCGCCAACAGAACGACTGCGCCGACGGCTCCGATCACGACGCCCTGGTTGAACACCCCCCACTCCGGCAAAAGTGCCATACACATACCCAATGCGAACAGAATACCGCCGATCGTGCTCATGATCAGCGTGACAAAATCTTTCTTTTTCATGATCCATACCTCCTGTAAGGGTCCCGGCGGCGGGGCCGCCCGGGAATGTTTGAATTGCTCCAAAAGCCGGTCACTTTTGGCGGTGCTGCCCGGCGTCCCGGTCCTCCTCCTTCTCCAGAAAGGCGTCCACAAAGGCGTCTTCCACCTTCTTGTAACCGCCCACCACGGTATCCTCCACCTTCTGGTAGGCACCGGTGACTTTCCCGGCCATGCCGCCGGTTTTCAGGCTGCCGTCCTCGGTGAGAAAGGTGTCCACAAACTTTTCTTCCACATTCTTGTAGGCGCCGATCACCGTCCTGCCGATCTTGCCGGGCTTCATTTTATACGTGCTCATGGGATAACCTCCTTGTCTGCATCCCCGTCTTCCGTGGATGTGCCTTTAGTATAGAGGAGGTTTGTTTCTCCATTGCTTCGGTTTTGTTTGAGAAATATGAAAAAGCCGATGGCGCGGTTTTTCGCATCATCGGCTTTCTTACAGCAGGGAATGACCCTTTTCACACAGCTGGTACATTTCTTCGTACTTGGCGTCGATAAAGGGCTGCAGCTTCCGGCGCTGCCGCCGGAAGGCCCGGCGGTAGACCGGCAGCGCCAGCAGCCACCCCGCAAAACCCGGAACCGACAGCAGCGTCATCAGCAGATACCGCGGCGGCTCGCCGGTGACGGCAAAGACCGACCCGGCCATGAACACCGTGCCAAGAAGGGCTATGCCCAGCGCCCACACAGTGGCGGTCTGCTTGGGGGAACGCTCCATCTGCCGGATCTCCTCCATGCAGCATTCAAAATTCCGCTGCAGACGGGTCAGTTCCATCCTGTTGATGATCTTCCGGTTGCGCTTGAGATGCAGCGTCACCGTGCCCCGGCGGGGATCGGCGGGACGGGGGGCTTCCGGCATCCAGCCGAAGTTTTCGTAGCCATCCAGAAAGAGGGAAAGGTCTTTGGCGGCCACCGAAATTTCCTTGTATTCATACCCTATATAGGTGTTTTCCGGCTGGGAATTCATACTTGCTGCTCCTCCTGAGGAAGGGATCGGGGAATTTTCACCGTAAAGCTGCTGCCGCTGCCGGGGGTGCTGGTCACCGTGATGGTGCCGTCCGACAGTTCCAGGATCCGGCGTACCAGCGCCAGGCCCAGGCCGTTGCCCTCGGTGGCGTGGGAGGTGTCCCCCTGATAGAATTTGTCAAAGATTTTCTGCAGGGTGGCTTCATCCATGCCGCAGCCTGTGTCGGCCACCGTGACGGTGATCTCCCGGTCGTCGGAAGTCTGCGCCAGCGTGACACGGCCCCCCTCCGGGGTGAATTTCAGGGCGTTGGACAACAGATTGGTCCAGACCAGTTCCAGCAATCCTTCGTCGGCACAGAGAAGGGCGCGGTCCTCGATCTCCGCTTCAAAATCGATCTGCTTTTTCTCCCAGATGTTCTCAAACTGCAGGGCGCAGTTGCAGAGCTGATTGCAGACGTCATACACCTGGGGCAGCGGCTGGATCACCTGCTTTTCCAGCTTGTTCAGCTTGAGCATGTTGGTGATGAGGCTGGACAGCCGCCGGGTGGCCTGCAGGATGGTTTCGGTACATTCCTGCCGCTGGGCTTCGGTCAGCTGCTTTTTCTGCAGGAGCTCGGCGTTGTTCTGGATCACCGCCAGGGGCGTCTTGATCTCATGGGAGACGTTGGAGAAAAAATCCGTTTTCAGCGTTTCGATGCTGCCCAGTTCTTCCACCATCTTGTTGAAATCCATGAACAGTACGTCCAGGTGGGTGGTTTTATCCATGGGATGCTTGGGGGGCAGATACACCGAAAAGTCTCCGGCGGCCACCCTGCGGGCCGCTTCGGAAAATTCCTCGATGGGTTTCTGGTAATGCCGGCGGATGGCCAGCCCCGTGAGCAGGGTGGAACAGACCGCCGCTGCCACCCAGAACACCAGCACCGCCAGGACATTTCTGGCGGGCAGACTCTTGTAGTCGATGGCCTGCCCGATCATCACCATCTGCAGGGTGGTGAGCAGGGCAAACAGCAGGAAAAACAGCACAAAGGTGGAAAGGGGAAACAAGCCCCGTTTCACCCGCTGGTCGGAGAATTTGCCGTTGGATCTCATGCCAGCACCGCCTTGTACCCCAGCCCGCGCACCGTTTTGATGGCAAAACCGTCGCAGCCGGAAAACTTGTCCCGCAGCTTGGTGATGTAGACATCCACCGCCCGCAGGCTGGTCTCGGATTCCACGCCCCAGAATTCGTCCATCAGCTGCGCCCGGGAAAACGTCCTGTTGGGGTAGGACAACAGCTTATAGAGGATGTTGAACTCCCGGGTGGTCACCGGAACCTCCTGCCCCGCCACCGTGGCCGTGACGGCGTCGGCATCCAGGGTCAGGTTGCCCACAGTGAGCCGCCGCTCCATCTCGATATGGGCCCGGCGCAGCAGGGCCCGGATGCGCAGAAGCAGCTCGTCCAGTTCAATAGGCTTGACCATGTAGTCGTCGATGCCCAGCTGGAACCCCCGCTGCTTGGAGGGCAGGTCGTCCCTGGCGGACATGAACAGAATGGGGATGGTCCGGTTTACCCGCCGCACGGTTTCCGCAAACTGGAAACCGTCCACCTCCGGCATCATGATGTCGGAGACAATGAGATCATACAAATTGTTGTACAGCTCGTCGTAGGCCGCCTGGGCGGACAGGCAGCCTTTGGCGGAAAAACCGCTGTCATTCAGGTAGGTGCAGACCGCCTGGTTCAGCTTTGCGTCATCTTCCAGCACAAGAATATGGACCATAAAGATTCCTCCCAGCAAGATCTGTTATGGGGTATTATATACCATGCTTTTTCATGGAAGCAATCCCGGCATAGGGAAAAACACAAAGGCATTTTATCGGTTGTGTATTTTCGCATTGTTTGAAAATTGTTTGAGAATTGTTAATGCGTCCCGGCGCCCGGGCCGACGGGAAAATCCCGCCCGGAGACTGGAAATAGTCCGGTGCCCGTGCTATGATAAATGTTGCACAAAAAAGGAGAAACCGTCTTTTGGACGGCTCCCGCTTGCAGGAAGTTCGCTGTGCGGCGAAAGCTGTACGCAAGAAAAAAGGATGTTACATACAAAAGGAGAACCCTATGCCCTGTACAACGATTCTGGTGGGCAAAAAAGCCAGCCATGACGGCTCGACGATCATTGCCCGCAATGACGACGGCGCCTTTGAAGCCAAGCGCCTTCTGACCCACCCGGCCCGGGAGAAGGCCGCCACCTACAAGACCGTCATCTCGCACCTGACGGTGGAGCTGCCGGGCGGTGCCCTGCGCTACACCGACTGCCCCAACGTGACCAAGACCAACGGCGTCTGGCCCGCCTGCGGCATCAACGAGGCCAACGTGGCCATGACCGCCACCGAGACCATCACCAGCAACGCCCGGGTCGTCGGCGCGGACCCCTATGTGCGGTACCAGGAAAAGAAAGGCCGCGGCACCAAGGAAGTCCCCGGCGGCATCGGGGAGGAGGACCTGGTGACGCTGGTGCTGCCCTACATCCGTTCCGCCCGGGAGGGCGTGCTGCGCACCGGCGCCCTGCTGGAGCAGTACGGCACCTATGAGCCCAACGGCATGGCCTTCGCCGACGCCGACGAAATCTGGTGGCTGGAGACCATCGGCGGCCACCACTGGATCGCCCGGCGGGTGCCGGAGGACCGGGTGGTGGTCATGCCCAACCAGTTTGGCCTGGACCATTTCGACTTCGGGGATGCCTACGGGGAGAAAAAGGAAAACCTCTGCTCCGAAGATCTGCGGGAATTCGTGGAAAAGTACCATCTGGCGCTGGATACCGGCGCCGAGTTCAACCCGCGGCTGGCCTTCGGTTCCCATTCCGACGCCGACCACATCTACAATACCCCCCGCGCCTGGTTCATGGCCCGGTACTTCCTGCCCCGTACCTACCAGTGGGACGGGGAGAACGCCCACTTCGCCCCCGAGAGCAACGACATCCCCTGGTCCTTTGTGCCGGAGCGCAAGGTGACGGTGGAGGATGTGCGGTATCTGCTGGGATCCTATTATCAGGGAACGCCCTACAATCCCTACGACAAAAACGCCCCCTGCAAGGGCAAGTACCGCACCATCGGTGTGCCCAACAGCGATGTCTGCGGTATCCTGCAGATCCGCGGCGATCTGCCCGAGGCCATCCGGGGCGTGGAGTGGCTCTCCATGGGCGGCAGCGGCTTCACGGCCTGCTTCCCGGTGTACGCCAACGTGACGGAGTTCCCCAAGTACCTCAGCGGCACCACCGACACGGTCTCCACCGACCATATGTACTGGCACAGCCGGCTCATTGCCGCGCTCACCGACGCCCAGTTCGGCAGTTCCCTGATCCTGGACGAGCGGTATCAGAACGCCGTGATGAACCGCGGCCAGCAGCTGCTCTACGAGTACGACGAGAAGATCCGCCAGGGCGCGCCGGCGGAGATCCTGCAAGAAGCCAACCGCAGGATCGCCGAGATGGTCAAGGAAGAGTCCGACAAGGCTCTGGCCCAGATCCTCAAAAATGCCTCGGAGCATATGAAGATCCGGTATCACCGGGGAGATAACTGAGCGGACCATACAGGAAAGCAGCACCGAAGGAAGGGTGCTGCTTTCCTTTTTTGGAGCCGCCCGGACGTCGGCTTCTTCCGGTGCGGGGCCGGTCTGGGGTTTTTGCTTGCATTTTGCGGAATTTCTAGTATGATGGAAACCATACGGTCCGGCTGCCCCGGCGGCGCCGGACAAACGGGGAGGGAAAGGCCGGCGGGCAGCGAACCGCCGGCGTAGTTATGGCAGAATACAGAACCACACAGGAACTGATGGAACAATATCCGGTGCGCACCCTGGTGCTGCGCCTGGGCCTGCCCGCCATGATCGGGCAGGTCTTCAACCTTTTGTACAGCATCGTGGACCGTATCTTCGTGGGGCGCATCCCCGGTACCGGCGAACAGGCCCTGGCCGCCATCGGCATCTGCGCCCCGGCCCTCACCGCCATTACCGCCTTCGCCTACATGGTGGGCATCGGCGGCGCCTCCCTCATGAGCATCAGCCTCGGCCAGGGCAACCAGCGCCGCGCCGAACAGACCCTGGGCAACGCTTTCTGGCTGCTGGCGGGCATCGCCGTGGCGGTGACGGCCGCCCTGCTGCCCCTGCGCCGCCCGCTGCTCTATCTGCTGGGCTGCAGCGACGCCCTCTTCCCCTACGCCGACGCCTACTTCACCCTCTACCTCCTGGGCACCCTGGCCTCCCTGATGGGGGTGGGCATGAACCAGTTCCTCCTGGCCCAGGGCTACGCCCGCCAGGGTATGATCGCCGTGGTGCTGGGCGCCCTGGCCAACCTCGTCCTCGACCCGGTGCTGATCTTCGGGCTGCATCTCGGCGTGCGGGGCGCTGCGGCGGCTACCGTCCTCTCCCAGTGCCTCATGGCCGTCTACGTCCTCCTCTGCCTGCGCCGCCCCCGGATGCCCGTCCGCCTGCGGCTGCACCGCCTGCAGCCAGACCTCTGCCGCCGCATCGTCGCCATCGGCTCCATGTCCTTCCTCATCACCCTGCTGGACAACCTCATCATCATCCTGCTCAACATCGTGCTCCGCCGCTACGGCGGCGCCCAGGGCGATGCCTGGATCACCTGCGCCACCGTGGTCCAGAGCTTCCTCACCATCGTCTTCTGCCCCTCCCAGGGCATCACCACCGGCTGCGGCACCCTCTTCAGCTACAACTACGGCGCCGCCCGGGAGAAAAACGTTCGCCAGGCTTTCCTGTGGGTCTTTGTGCTCTGCGGGGCCTACATCGGCCTGATGGAACTGGCCGTCCAGCTGGCCCCCGCCTGGTTCGCCGGGCTCTTCCTCCGGGAGGCGTCCCTCCTGCAGATGGCCTCCCTCTGTCTGCGCCGGTACACCCTCGGCCTCTTCGGCGTGGCCGTCCAGTACGCCCTGGTGGACAGCCTTACCGCCATGGGCAAGGTCCGGTTCGCCTTTCCGCTGTCCATATTCCGCAAACTCCTGTACATCCTCTGCCTTCTGGTGCTGCCCCGGCTGGGCGGCGCGGCAGCCGTGTTCTACGCGGGCAGCATCTCCGATCTCCTGGGCGCGACCTTCAGCGCGGTGGTTTTTTTCGCGGTGGTCTGGCCCCGCCTGCGCCGGGAGATCCGCGGCAGGACCGCGGCCAAACCTTGTCAAAACGGCCCGGAAAGGGTATAATTTTCTGTAACAGAACAAAGGCGCCGCCACGGCGGGCGGCGCCGGGAAAGGAAGCACAAGATGGGACGGCAGATCTCCTGGTTCGGGTTCACCACCAAAAAAGAGCGCAGACGCCAGGAGGAACTGGCCCGGCGGAAGATGTTCCCCTTCGGGGAAGCCCAGCGGCAGGCCGAACTGCGGCTGCTGCGGGCACTGATCCGGGTCCGGGCGGCGGATACCGATCTGCTCTTCCAGCTGGTCCAGGCCAAGGACTGCCTGCACCGGCGGGAGGAGGAAGACGCCGAGGACCAGAACGCCCGCCTGCGTGAGTGGCTGCACAGCCAGCTGGCCCGGGCCTTCCCCAACCGGGAACTGATGTGCTTTCTGGCGCTGGCGGAACTGGAACAGGACATGCAGGACCTGGACCAGCTGCCCGACGCCGACACCGTGCGCCGGCGGGCAGAGCAGCTCTGCACCGAGCGGGCGGCGCTGCTGTGGTGAAAGAAAGGCGTGCGGCCCTGCACAAGAAGGGCGGAAACTGCTCCGGCGGGGGCGGTGTAGGATTCCGGGCCCGGCAACGTCCGGCGGAAGAGAAGAGGACCATCCGAAAATAAGCACGAGGCGGGCGGAACGGCCCCCGGCGCAACTGCACAGAGGAAGCAACCCATGAAATACCTTTTTATCAATTCGGTCTGCGGGATCCGCAGTACCGGGCGGATCTGCACCGACCTGGCCCGCCAGCTGGAGGCGGAAGGGCATACCTGCAAGATCGCCTATGGCCGGGTGGAGGAAGTCCCCGAAGCATACCGGAAATATGCGGTGCGGATCGGCGGGGATCTGGACCTCAAGGTCCATGCCCTGCAGACCCGGCTGTGGGATACCCACGGTTTCGGGAGCCGGCAGGCCACCGCCCGGTTTTTGCGCTGGGCGGAGGAGTACGCGCCGGATGTGCTGTGGCTGCACAACATCCACGGTTACTACATCCAGGTGGAGATGCTGTTTGACTGGATCAAGCGCCATCCCAACATGCAGGTGAAATGGACCCTGCACGACTGCTGGGCCTTTACGGGGCACTGTGCCCACTTTACGGCGGTGGGCTGCGACCAGTGGAAGACCGAATGCCGCCATTGCCCCCAGCTGCGGCAATACCCCGCCTGCTACGGATTCAGCGATGTCCGCCGCAATTTTGAACGGAAAAAACAGGCCTTTACCGGTGTGCAGCATATGACCCTCATCGTGCCCAGCCACTGGCTGGAAAGCCGGGTGAAACAGAGCTTTTTGGGGGCGTATCCCATCGAGGTGCACTACAACCGGATCAATACCGAGGTATTCAAGCCCACGCCGGGGGATTTCCGCCAGCGGTACGGCCTGCAGGATAAGGTGATGGTGCTGGGGGTCGCCACCGCCTGGAGCAACCGCAAGGGGCTGGATGTCTTCGTCAGGCTGGCCGGCATGCTGGATGACCGCTATGCCATTGTGCTGGTGGGACTGACCAAAAAGCAGATCCAGCAGCTGCCGCCCCAGATTCTGGGCATTGAACAGACCAGCGACGTGAAAGAACTGGCGTCCATCTACACCACCGCGGATGTCTTTGTGAACGCCAGCGTGGAGGAAACCTTTGGCCTGACCACCGTGGAGGCGCTCTCCTGCGGGACACCGGTCATCGTCTACGAGGATACGGCCTGCGCCGAGGTGGTGCAGCACACCAAGGGCAAGATCGTGCCCCAGAACGTGGAGGCCGTTTACCGCGCCATTCTGGCCAGCGGGAAAAAGACGGCGCAGGGAAGCTGATAAGAAAAACACCGGGCCGGCATCGCCAAAAAGCGATGCCGGCCCGATGCGGTTCATCCGGGGATGGGGCTCCCTCCAGGACAGACAAAGACCGTTTAGAAGAGCGCTTCCAGCATGGTCTGCAGACGGGCGCGGGCCTGCGCATGCAGCTGCTGCACGAAACGGGCGTTTTCTGCGCCCTGTCGGGGGTTTACGCGCTGAATCGCCTGGGCCACCGCTTCCGGGGTCTGGGCGTTATAATAGGTAAGACGCGCCCCCACATCGGATGCGGTGATCGCCGTGTTGGCAGCGGAAACGACCTGCAGCCCATGAGACATGTACACGAGGATCTTGGAGGGAAAACAGGTGTTGGAAAAACGCTGGTCCGGCGTCTGGGTATTCAGGCCGATCTGGCATTTCCCCAGCAACTGCCGGTAGGCAGAATCATCCAGAAAGCCTTCGTAGATGATTTCGCAGGATGTCTTGGCCTGGATCCGCTGAATCTCACGCAGCAGCGCCCGGGTCTCCTCCTCCGTGCCGAAGCCGCTGATGTGGATGCAGTACCGGTCGGACAAAAAGGCGGCAGCATCCACCGCCAGGTAGGCCCCTGCCTTGGAGGCGTCGAAAGTGCCGGAATACAGGCAGTGGATCTTCCCGTCCGACGGGCTGGACGGCCGGGAAAGTTCTTCACAATGGTAGGAACCGTTCACCACCAGGAAGGGGATCCCGTCACGATGGATGCGCTCCCCGATGGCGGCGGTGGAAAAGACATACCCGTCGGCCGTCTGGATAATTTCCTCTTCCCATCGCTGAAGCAGACGGGGCAGCGGTACGATATCCTGGTAGATCTCCTCCACTTCCAGAAGCAGTTTGAATTTTCTGATCCGTCTGGCCAGCAGCACCGGCAGGCTCAGATAGTAGGAGTGGTAGACCAGTACCGGTTCGCCGGCCCGGGTGTGGAACAGCAGGTAGAAAAACAGCTGCAGCAGCGAGTGGACCCACTGCAGGGGCGTCAGCCAGCGCAGCGGCGTGCCGAAGGTGGCCAGCTGGTGCACCGTGATCCCGTTGTCCAGGGACAGATCAAAGGCTTTCCAGCGCTGCCAGCGGCCGCATTTGGACCAGGCGGGGCTTACGATCTCCACCGGGTGGCCGGTCTCCCGCAGCAGCTGCGCCATATAGCGGCTTTTGGTGACCCCGGCCGGCGAGGTGCCCAGGCAAAGGGCGCGCTCCTCCTCGGTGGAAAAAAAGGTCAGGTATT
The DNA here is from genome assembly GCF_025152575.1 of Subdoligranulum variabile. Classification (NCBI taxonomy): domain Bacteria; kingdom Bacillati; phylum Bacillota; class Clostridia; order Eubacteriales; family Oscillospiraceae; genus Subdoligranulum; species Subdoligranulum variabile. The sequence continues at coordinate 1,715,468 of NZ_CP102293.1, forward strand.
TCATGGGCAGATCCTTCTTTGCGGGTGATTTTTCGGCGGCGCCTTACAGCGTGGCCAGCGCGCAGACCACAGCCGGCGCCACGCAGAGGCAGAAGTTGCGGATCTCTCCCCAGCGGCGGGTGCGCCAGAGGTAGAAAATGCCCCAGATGCCCAGCTCGATGGGCAAAATCATGAACATGGTGGCGGCGATGGTACAGCAAGCCGCACTGACAAAAAACAGGGCGATCCAGTAGGGGCGGCGCCGGGCGGCCTCGGTCTGGGATTCCAGCTCGAACAGCAGCCACAATACCGCCGGTGTGACGAGATGGAAGGACAGCGACTTGCCGGTCCAGCAGTTGACCACCAGCCACCATTCGCTGCACACGCCGGTCATCTTCTCCGACACCAGCAGCACGAACAGCAGATAGTACAAAAGCCCCAGCAGCGCCTTTTTCCGGCTTTGGGGGAAGAAATGGCGCAGCAGCAGCCAGACCAGCCCAAAGGCGGCCGGGATCTCGAACAGCGGCAGGATCGTGCGGAAAAGGATCGCGGCATGCACGCCGGAAAGGACCGCCAGCATGGCGCTGTAATTGGGCCAGCCCGCCACGATGTACTTGATCAGGTAAAAGGGCTGCACCCAGGCGCCGGAATAGAAGGTGTACCGGTTGATGGCATCGGTCTGCCAGGTGGCCACGGCGTTGGCGCAGTAGGTCTGGTCATCCCAGTTCTTGTAGGTGGTGTTGAAGACGGTGTTGAGGGTAAGGACCGCCACCGCCAGCAGGACCACCACGGCCAGCAGCACCTCCCCCCAGTCGGGACGGCGGAAGGGGCCGGGGCGGGGCAGGCGTCCCGACTTCCGGAAGCCAGCCAGCGCCCCCAGGCCGCAGGCCAGGCACCACAGCGCCACCATGACCCGGAAACTGGACCCGGTGGCGTGGAAAATCAGCATGAGGATTTCAAAGAGCACAAGGCTCATGGAAAAACCGCAGAGATACCGAAGGGCCGGACGCTGCCCCGGCAGGGCCAGACGGCCCAGACCTGCGGGAAGAAACCCCAGCGCAAAGGCCAGGGCGGCACAGGTCCTAAGAATGGTCAGCATCGGCGGCTCCTTTCTCCAGCCGGTAGATCACATACTCCCGGCCGTAATCGTCATCGGGATCCTCGGGGTTGGGGATCCCCGCCGCCGCGTAGACTTCCCGGTAGCCGGAACCTTCCAGGCTGCCGGTGTAGTCCCACTCCCGCGGCAGAACCAGATAGTAGCAGTCGTCCTCCGCCGCCAGCTCGGCCACCTCGGTCAGGTCGATGGGCTCCTCACTCTCGGTGTCCAGGGCCTTGCGCAGATCCAGATTCTCGCCGCCGGTCCAGGAAAACAGCAGGAAGATGCCGGAATCGTACTGGCGTACCCAGAGATTCAGCGGAAAAACAAAGGCGGCACGCTTGTCGTCATAGGTGTCGTCGGCCAGAATGAAATCGCTCAGATCCACCACCACCGGCGGGATCTTGTACCAGTTGGGGGTCACATTTTCCCAGCAGGAGCGCAGCACCGTGAACTGCTGCCCCGAAACCAGCAGCACCGCCGCTACCCCCAGGGCTGCCGCCCCCTTGAGCCACCGCCGCGGCAGAAATCCGATCAGCCAGACGGTGGTCACCGCCAGGAACAGGCTGACCGGGATCAGCCAGAAAAAGCGCAGGGACTGGGTCTCCACCGCCCGGGTGACCAGAATGTGGGCCGAAACCGGATTGCCGAAGACCACCACCAGCAGGAGGGCCGGCAGCACGATCTTGTTGCGCAGCTGGACGGCTACCTTGTCCCGCAGCCAGAAAGCCAGCAGCACCACCACGATGCAGCAGAACACAAAATACAGGACCCGCGGCTCGTCCTGCCAGAAATAGGCGAAGAGACTTCGCATTGAAACCATAGGCTGTTTCCCCTTGTTATCGCATCCGCCTCAGCGGCCGGCTTTGGTCAGTGCGTAATAGTAGCCGTCCCGCCGCAGCGCTTTTTCCCAGGCGTAGCCAGTCAGGACCGCACCCCACAGCGGCGTCCCCGACAGTTTCTCCCGGGCCAGGCGGGCGCTCTCGATGGGCGTCCGGTCCGCGCGGACCACCAGTACCGCACCGGCGGCAAACCCGCTCCAGGCGGCGGCATCGGCGCGGCTGGCGGCCGACGGGACCGCCACCACCACCCGGTCATAGCGGCGGCACAGCTCGGCCAGGACCTCCTGCGCCGCCGGTGCGGCCAGCAGATCGGACAGACTTTCCACCCCGTGGCCGAAAGCCAGGCGGCAGACGCCGTCCTCCGGCCCGGTGACCGGCAGGGCGCCGGAAGGCTGCGGCGAGGTCAGCAGATCGCTGAGCCCCGGCTCATTGCCGGCATGGCGGCAGTCGCCGTCCACCAGCAGCACCCGCTGACCAGGCTGCGCCAGCGCCCGGGCCAGCTGCCCCCCGTCGGCCAGCACCGGCGCTTCGTCCGTGCCGGCCACCAGCAGCAGCGAAGCGGCAGGGGATTGCGGCAGGGCGGTGCGCACGGCACGCCAGGCCTCTCCCTGCTGCGCCGCGGCTTTGCTGCCGTCGGCGGGGATCACGCCCAGTACCTGAAGATCCAGGGAGTAGGCCACATCCCCGGCATCGTGGAGTTTGTTGTCCAGCAGCTCCAGGGCCACCAGCACCGCCATGCCCAGAATGGCCCCGAGCAGCGCGCCGATCAGGGCCGATTTCACCGGGCTGCTGCCCGATACCGGGGTGACCGTCACCGCCGAGACCGCCCGCAGGGTGCCCAGATCGGTCATCCGGGCGCCGGCTTCGGGGGCTGCCGCCAGGACCGCTTCGCAGATCCGGCGGGTGGTCTCCTCGTCGGCACCGGTGACGCTGAGCTGCAGAAAGGCGCTGTTGCTGACAGCCGACACACTGACGTGCCCCTGTATCTGGGAGACCGGCAGCGAGAGCTGGTCGGCCACGGCGGAGAGCACCTCGTCGCTCTGGACGATGACGTTGGCGGTGCTGGCAAAATTGTTGTAGTAGGCAAACCGGTCCCCGGCATCCGAAGCCTGGTCGGCGGCGGGGGGATCAAAGGACAGCAGGGCCGTGGCCTGCCAGGGCAGGAGGTTCCGGCTTTGGTACACCGTCAGGCCGGCCAGTGCGGCGGCAACGGCCATGCAGAGCAGGAGGACAAGGGCGTGCCGCCACAGATAGAGCAGGATTTCCTGCAGATCAAGTTCACGTTGCGGTTTGTTCATAGCTGATGGATGTCCTTTCTGGCATAAAGAATGCGGCATTCGGGGTGGTCCAGAAGTTCCGGGGCGATCTCCCGTACGGCAAAGATTTCCTCCTCGTTGAACACCGACACATAGGGAAAGTTGCGGATCGTTACGGAGGACCGGTAGCCCCCCTGATCGATGGCGGTCTGAATGTTCTTGCACAGCATGAAGGTCTGCAGCGCCACCAGCACCAGCGTGAGCAGATACCGGCTGAACCGGGTCATCTGCCCCAGGGCCCAGGCCAGCAGGTAGATCTCCACATAGCGCATCATGCTGGCCATCCGGGAGGCTGTGGTGCCGTTGCAGATCAGCAGACCGTACAGCGCCATGGCCATCAGGTAGCAGCGGTAGGCCAGCAGAAAGACCGGGCCGGTCTTGCCCAGCCGGCGCAGCTTTTCGTACAGCCAGGTGACCAGCACCAGGAAGAGCAGCCGCTCGGCGGCGGCGGCCGGATTCATGTCGGCGTCCTGCAGATAGTAGCGGATCGCCCAGCTGTCCGAGGCGGCGATCAGGCTCTGGACCGGCGGGCTGGCAAGGAACAGCCCCGCGGCCCACGCCACCACCGTGAAGATCTGCAGGGAGGAGATCTTGCGGATCTTCTGGGCGACCAGGGCCGCCAGGAAGGCGACGGAGGCGCCGTGGAAGAGCATGCAGAGCACCGTGCCCGCCACAAAGCCCAGGTAGTTCTTCTTCTCCAGCAGGGGGAAGAGGATCCCCAGGAAGACGGCCACCGCAACGCCCTGCCGCAGGCCCGATACAAAATAGGTCAGGTACAGGGTGGGGACGGCCAGCAGCAGCGAGAGCACACAGTCGATGTGGTAGAGGCGCAGAAACCGCAGCAGGCAGGCCATCTGGATGACCGAGAGAAGGGCCACCCAGGCCTCAAACGGCAGGTGCAGCAGCCGGAAAACGTTGGTCAGGAACTGGTAGCCGATCTCGCCGTGGACGTCGGGAACGGGAACGTGGATCCCGGTGTCCGGCATGCGGTAGTAATAGTCCAGGTAGGAAAAGTAGTCGGTGCCCTGCCCGAAGCGCAGCACCAGCATCGCCGCCAGAAGCAGAAAGCAGAACCAGAAGGCCAGCTGCCGGGCGGTGCGGCTTTCCCGGGCCACCGCGCCCTTCACGGTGAACAGGCACAGAATCCCCCAAACGACAATATACAAACTCATATCTTACAGCAGCCTTTATCGGAATGGGTGGGGCCGGCGCAGGCGGCCAGCTCCCGCTCCAGGGTGTCCATGAAGCGGTCCCGGGTGAAGTGGGCCTCGTAGTAGGCCCGGGCGTTGCGGCCCAGCTGCGCCTTGTCGGGACAGGCCAGGAACTGCCGGACTTTCTGCGCCAGATCGGCGGCGTTTTCCGCCTTGGCACACCAGCCGCACCGGGCCGCTGCCAGCACCTGGGGGATCTCCCCGGCGGCCGCCGCCAGAATGGGCTTGCCCGCCGCCATATAGGTCTGGACCTTGCCCGGCAGGGTCAGCGAGATGAAGGGGTCCGCGGTCAGGGTGACCAGCATGGCGTCCGCCATGGCGTAGTAGCGGGGCATCTCCTCCGGCGGTTTGCGGCCATGGAAGATCACGCAGTCCAGCTGCTTTTCCGCCGCCAGCTTTTGCAGATGCGCCAGCTCCGAACCGTCCCCCACGATATGCCAGCGCAGCTGCGGCTGGTCCCGCAGCAGGGCGGCGGCCTCCAGCACGGTGGTCAGGCTCTGGGCGGCCCCCACGTTGCCCGCAAACATCAGGTCCACCGTCTGCTTGCCGGAAGCGGGCGGGGGCAGCGCGTCAAACCGGGCGGCGGCGTACTGGGGCAGGTAGGCGATCTTGCCGTCGTCCACCCCGTGGCGCTCCACCAGGTAGGCCCGGAACATCCGGGAGGTGATGAGAATGCGGTCGGGCTGGTTGTACAGACGCCGGGATTCCCGGTCAAAGAACCGGTAAACGGGGGAGGATTCCCCCAGGCCGCCCGCCGCCAGGCAGGCCGGCCACAGGTCCATGCAGTACATGACCACCTTTTTGCCGTGGCGCCGGGCATAGGCAAAGGCGGCGCTGCTCATCATCACGGGGGAGGTCTGATTGGTGAAGACAACATCGTAGTCCTCCCGCAGATGCCGGGCATACTGCGAGGAGGACCACGCGTAACTGTAGTAATTCAGCAGCCGGAAGACGGCGTTGTGCCGCCGGGCGATGGTAAAGGTGCGGGTGATCCGCACCCCGTTGTGCACCTCCCGGCGCCGGGCGCCGTGCCGGTATTCGGGGTAGGTGATGCCCATGGGATAGTTGGGCACGTCGGTGATCAGATCCACCGAATGCCCGCGGCGCACCAGCTCTTCGCAAAGATCCGGCAGCGGATAGGGCTCCGGCCAGTAGTGCTGGCAGACAACCAGAATTTTCATGGCAGAATCCTCTCTGTTCCGGGTCTCAGACCTTGGTCTCCTCGGCGGAAAGGGCGTCCTTCTCCTCCTCGAAGCCCTCGGTGCTCTCGGGCATGAAGAGGATCTTGATGGTGGCAAAGATGATCTTCAGATCGGTCACGATGCCCTGCTGGGCAATGTACATCAGGTCCATCTGCAGCTTGTCGTAGGGGCTGGTGTTGGCCTTGCCGTACACCTGGGCATAGCCCGTCAGCCCGCCTTTCACCTGCAGGCGCAGGGCAAACTCCGGCATCTCTTTTTCGTACAGTTCAATGGTCTCCAGCCGCTCGGGCCGGGGGCCTACAATCGTCATGTTGCCCACAAAGATGTCGTACAGCTGGGGCAGCTCGTCCAGCCGGCAGGCACGGATGACCCGCCCCACCGGGGTGATCCGGTCATCGTTCTGCATGGTCACGATGCCCTTGCCCCCCTTGTCGGCGTCCACCTTCATGCTGCGGAACTTGTGGATGAGAAATTCCCTGCGGTGGATGGTCATCCGCTTCTGGGTGAACAGCACCGGCCCGCCGTCATAGGCTTTGATGGCAATGGCCGTCGCCAGCATGAAGGGACTCGTCAGGATCAGCGCCGCACCGGACAGCACAATGTCCACCAGACGCTTCACAAACAGGTAGAACAGGGAAGGGGCCGCCCGCTGGCACAAAAATACCGGCAGGTTGTTCATCTGGAAGGTGTGGGCGTTGCTCAGCAACAGATCCCCGATGTTGGGCCGCACATAGGCCAGGATGTCCTGCTCCACGCAGTATTTCAGGATGTCGTTGCGCTGGCTGGAGCGCAGCCCGCACAGCAGTACCGCCTCCGCCCGGGTGTCGTCGATCTGGCGCAGGATCTCCGGCGTCGGGCGGGTGGCTATGGCTTCCCCCGCCAGCTGAAACCGGCTGGTATATTTCTGTACGATCTTCAGGCCGTTCTTGTAGGCCTCGGGATTGTCATAGATCAGCAGGGTGCGCTTGGGCGGTACGATGCGGTCGGTGAGCTGGAAGCTGATATAGGCCCACAGCGCGCTGATCAGGCTGCAGGCCGCCAGGCAGAGCAGCAGCGGCACCGGCGAGGGCACCTGGTTGCGCACCAGCAGCCAGGCAACCATGTACATAAAAAAGTGGGTCATCACCAGGGCGATGATGTGGGAGTAGATCAGCTCGGTGATGCGGCTGGTCAGCAGGTCGAAGCCGCCATATACGTTGGAAAAAACGGCGTTCAGGGCTAAAAACAGCCCGATGACCATATAGTTGCCGTTGCCCTCAAAACTCAGGTAGAGGTGCTTTTCGTAATAGGCATACCAGCATACGGCGAAGGCAAGGGCGTTCAGGATCAGCAGTACGGCGTCCAGCAGCAGCAGCTCGGCATTCTGCCGCTGGCTGATGCTGACCTCCTGCTGCTGCGGAGTACGATTGTGTTTGTTCATCGGTTGACTTCCCTGTTCAAGCCGCGGTAACAAGCGGCGGTTTTATTCCGGGGCGGGGCGGCGGCAGAGCGCTGCAGGCTGCACAATAACCCCATAATAATAATGAAAATATTCTAGCATATTTCCCGGGCTATTTCAAGGCGGCAAAGTCTGCCACAAACCGGGCGGTCAATTTGTGGGGAATACTTGACACTGAGCAGGGCGGTTCAGTAATATTAAAGTAACTGTTCATGGCGGCGTCCGGGCAGAAAAGCGGAAACTCCGGCAGGGCGCCCTTCAGACAGCAGAGAGGAAGAACACCATGCTTGTGACCGTCATCACCGTGGCCTATAACAGCGAAAAGACCATTGCCCGGACCATCGAGTCCGTCCTGCACCAGAGCTACGACGACATCGAATACATCCTTGTGGACGGCGCCTCCCGGGACGGCACGGTGGAGGTGGCCCGGCGCTATGAGGCGGCCTTCCGCGAGACGCCGGGGCGCAGCCTGACCATCCTTTCGGAGCCGGACAAGGGCATGTACGACGCCCTGAACAAGGGCGCCCGGATGGCCCACGGCGAGATCGTGGGCCAGATCAACGCCGACGACTGGTACGAAAAGGACGCCGTACAGATCATGGCCGACCTCTACCGCAGGGAAGGCTATGATGCAGCATGGGGAAGCATCCGCATCCGGAAAGCCTCCGGCGATATGATCAAGCACGCCCGCATCGGCCGGCTGTGGACCACATCCGGCTGGTGCCATCCCGGCATGTTCAGCCGCCGCAGCATCCTGCTGCAGTACCCCTATGCCCTGGAAAGCATGTACGACGATTTTGACTACATCACTACGGTCTACCGGGCGGGCAAAAAGGTCATCACCACGGATGCCGTCATCGCCAACTTTACCTTTGGCGGCATGAGCACCCAAAAATCCTGGAAAGAGGTGATGCGCCGGGTGAATATCACCTACAGCATCTACCGCAAGCACGGTATGAGCCGCCTGTACTGGTTTCATCGTCTGGCCCTGGAAACGGCCAAATACATCCTGGGGTGAAATGTGCCATGAAGATACTGTTCATCAATGAGGTCTGCGGCATCACCAGCACCGGCCGCATCACCTGCGAACTGGCGGACAAGCTCACCGCCGAAGGCCATGAGTGCCGCATCGCCTACGGGCGCAAGGGACAGGTGCCGGAGCGCTGGCAGCACTACGGGGTGCGCATCGGCGGCGACTGGGACGTGCGCCTGCACGCCCTGCAGACCCGCCTGTTCGACCTGTGCGGCTTCGGCTCCGCCGCACCCACCCGGCGGTTCCTGGCCTGGGCCGATACGTTCGATCCCGACCTGATCTGGATCCACAATCTCCACGGCTACTACATCCAGGTGGAGCTGCTGTTCGCCTGGCTCAAGAGCCGGCCGCAGACGCCGGTGCGCTGGACGCTGCACGATTGCTGGGCCTTTACGGGGCACTGCACCCATTTTGCCGCGGTGGGCTGCGAACAATGGAAGACCGGCTGCCGGCACTGCCGGCAGCTGGACCAGTATCCCAAATGCAGCGGGATCAGCCATGTGGACCGCAACTATGCCCGAAAAAAGGCGGCGTTTACCGGGGTGCCCCGGCTGACCATCCAGACCCCCAGCCAATGGCTGGCGGACCTGGTCAAACAGAGTTTCCTGCAGGAGTATCCCGTGACGGTGGAATACAACACGGTGGATCCTGCCGTTTTCCGGCCCACGCCCGGCGATTTCCGCGCCCGGTATGGCCTGCAGGACAAGGTCATCGTCCTGGGGGTGGCCAACGTCTGGAGCGAGAGAAAGGGCCTGGCGGACTTCGTGCGCCTGGCGGCAGCGCTGGGGGAAAAATACCAGGTGGTGCTGGTGGGCGTCAGCGAACAGCAGCGGAAGAAGCTGCCCGCCCGGATCCTGGCGCTGCCCAAGACCGCCAACGCCCGGGAACTGGCCCAGATCTATACGGCGGCGGATTTCTTTTTCAATCCCACCTATGAGGATACCTACCCCACCGTGAATCTTGAGGCGGAGGCCTGCGGCACCCCGGTGATCACCTACGCCACAGGGGGCGCCCCTGAAACCATCCATCGGCCGGATTCCGTCCTGGTGGCGCCGGGGGATCTGGACCGGGTGGCGGCCTGTCTGCAGGGCCGGGATACTGTCTGAAAGGAGCATCTTCATGCGGATCATCTTTTGTTGGGATGACGGCGCGCTGCAGGATCAGAAACTGTTTGCGCTCCATGAAAAATACGAGCTGCCCGGCATGTTCTTCGTGCCCACCTCCAACCGTGAGGGCCGGGAGGTGCTGACGCCCGCCATGATCCGGCAGGCCCGGTCCCCGTGGGTCGCCTTCGGCGGACACACCCACAGCCATGTCTATCTGACCCAGATCCCGGCGGAACAGATCGAGCCGGAGATCTCGGCCAACCAGAACTACCTGCAGGAGGTGCTGGGGGAGCCCATCGCCCATTTCTGCCTCCCCGGAGGAAAATACAAGCGGGAGATGCTGCCGCTCCTGTACCGCTACTTCCGCACGGTGCGCACGGCGGATACCATGTGCTTCCGCAACCGGGGACCGCTGTACCGGCCCGCGCTGCACTTCTACCCCCGCGGGGTGAAAAGCCTGCTGGGCAACGCCCTGCGCAACCACAGCTTCCCCGAGGCCCGGCTGGTCTGGGCCCGCCGCCGGGAACCCTATTTCACCCTGCTGCGGGAACTGCTGCAGTATGAGGAACCCCGGAACGACGCCATGGTCATGATCTGGGGACACAGCTGGGAGATCGAGGAACTCCAGCTCTGGGAAGAACTGGAGGCACTGTTTGCCCTGTGCAGCACCCGCTACCGGTCCTGCTGCATCCCCTACGACGCCATCGACGCGGCCGGCGGTCCCGCCGCCCTGTAAAAAGGAGCCTGTTTGTAGTTATGAAAATCGTGGAGATCGAGGATTTTTTTCACCCCAATGCCGGGTATCAGATCAACATCCTGTCGAAATATTTTGTGAAGCACGGCCATGAAGTGACCATCGTGACCGCCAGCGCCGACCGCATGCCTCCCCAGCTGGCGGCCTTTTTCGGCGTGGACAACATCGAAGCCTACGACCGGGAATACACCCGCACCACCGGGGTGCAGATCATCCGGCTGCCCATCTACGGATTCGTCAGCAACCGCGCCATCTTCACGCCGGAACTGCGCAGGACCGTGGACGGCCTGCAGCCCGACATCCTGTTTGCCCACGATAACGATACGGCCTCCGCCATGCAGTTTATCGCCCGGCTGGGTCATCTGCCCTATGCCTTCGTCACCGACAGCCACATGCTGGCCATGGCGTCGGTGAACCGGTTCAACAAGCTGTTCCACGGGTTCTACCGCCGGGTCCTGGCGCCCCGCCTCATCCGGTATCAGATCCCCGTCATCCGCACCCAGGATGATCCCTACGTGGAGCAGGTGCTGGGCGTCCCGCTGCAGCAGGCCCCGTGGATCTCCTTCGGGTCGGACACGCTGCTGTTCCACCCGGACGCCGACGCCCGGCAGAAATTCCGCAGGGAACACCAGATCCCCGACGATGCCTTTGTGCTCCTGTATGCCGGCAAACTGGACGAGTCCAAGGGCGGCCGCCTGCTGGCAGAAGCGCTGCAGCAGCCCCTGCCCGCCCGCCGGCCGGTGGTCTGCCTGGTGGTGGGCAATACCGCCGGTGATGCATACGGCCGCGAGGTGGAAGCCCTGCTGAAGGCATCCCAAAACCGGATCCTGCGCTTTCCCACCCAGCGCTACATGGATCTGGCTCCCTTCTACCAGGCCGCCGATCTGGCGGTCTTCCCCAAGCAGTGCAGCCTGAGCTTCTACGACGCCCAGGCCTGCGGCCTGCCCGTCCTGTCGGAGGACAACAACATCAATGTGGACCGCAATGCCCACGGCAACGGCCTCTGCTTTGCGTCGGGCAGCGTGGAGGACTTCCGGCAAAAGCTCCAGCAGATGCTGGACCTGCCTCCGGAGGACTACCGCCGGATGTCCCGGCAGGCCTGTGACTTCATCAAGCAGGAATACGACTACGAACAGAAGGCCCGGGAGTACGAGCAGATCCTGCAGGCCTCCCTGGATGCCTACCGCGCCGGCAAGCAGCGGCGCTGAACCTCCGCCGGAGCGGCCGGCACGCCAAATAGTGGCAGCCGCCGACGGGCCGCAGACCGCCGCAAGGCGCTCCCCGGCCTGCCGCCGGGGCGGCAAAAGGGCGACGGGTTGGCAAAATCGGTTGCTTTTATACGGGGAAAAGACTATAATAAAAAGAAGTCTTGTAAAAAAACGCAAGAAAACAAAAGCCCGGAAACTTCTGCCCGAAGAAACTCACCTGCGGCTGTGCACGGCCGCAAGGAAGGATACATAGAAACATGGATCAACTGCTCTACAAAAAAACCATGCTGCGCGTGGTCAAGCTCATCAACGTGGCCATGATGACCATCCCCTTTGCGGCGTGCTGGTATCTGTTCTACGCGGACGTGCTGGCGTCGCCCTATTTTGCCAAGGGCAACTGGATGATCATCGCGCTGTTTGCCGTGCTGTATGTTACCTACGGGCGGATCTACGACGGATTCCAGATCTCGCTGAACCGTATTTCCGAGAGCGTTACCTCCCAGAGCCTGGCGGTCATCATCGCCGACGGCATCCTCTTCTTCGTCACCTGGCTGCTGATGAAATACTTCCCCCCCGTGCCGCCGATGATCGTGCTCATCATCGTGCAGATCCTGCTCTCCGCCGTGTGGTGCCGCGCGGCCCATATCTGGTATTTCAGCACCTTCCCGGCCAAGCGCACCGCCATCATCTACGACCAGCGGGAAGGCATGCAGAACCTGATCTCCCAGTACGGCCTGAGCAAGAAATTCGACGTGGTGGCCGTGGACGATGTGGTCGGCGCCCTGGACAAGGACCTGAGCATCCTGGAAGGTGTGGATGTGGTCTTTTTGTGCGGCATCCATTCCCATGAACGCAATGTCATCCTCAAACGCTGCATCGCCGAGGATGTCCAGATGTACCTGGTGCCCCGCATCGGCGATGTGATCATGAGCGGCGCCAAAAAGATGCATATGTTCCATCTGCCCATCCTGCGGGTGGAACGCTATGACCCCGCACCGGAATACCTCTTCCTGAAGCGGGCGGTGGACCTCATCATCGCCGGGCTGGCACTGCTGATTCTCTCGCCGGTGATGCTGATTGTGGCCATCGCCATCAAGGCCACCGACGGCGGCCCCGTCTTCTACAAGCAGTGCCGCCTGACCAAGGACGGAAAAACCTTCCCGGTGCTGAAATTCCGCAGCATGCGGGTGGATGCCGAAAAGGACGGCGTCGCCCGCCTTTCCACCGGAGAAAACGACGACCGCATCACCCCCGTGGGACGGTTCATCCGCAAATGCCGTCTGGATGAACTGCCCCAGCTGCTGAACATTCTGGCGGGGCAGATGTCGCTGGTCGGCCCGCGGCCGGAACGGCCGGAGATCGCCGCCCAGTATGAAAAAGAACTGCCGGAGTTCGCACTCCGGCTGCAGACCAAGGCCGGCCTTACCGGCTACGCCCAGGTCTACGGCAAATACAACACCACCCCCTACGATAAGCTGCAGATGGACCTGATGTACATCGCCAACCCCAGCATCATCGAGGACTTCAAAATCATGTTCGCCACCGTCAAGATCCTCTTCGAGGCGGAAAGCACCGAGGGTGTGGACGAGGGCAATGTGACGGCCGCCGGGTAAATCCCCCCGCGGCAGGGACGGCAGCAGGCAAAGGAGAAAAAAATGATCAATGTAATTGGTTTGGGTTATATCGGACTGCCCACCGCGCTGATGATGGCTTCCCACGGTGTGGAAGTGGTGGGCACGGACTACAATGCCGAACTGGTGGCTACGCTGAACCACGGCCACACCACCTTCAAGGAGAAGGGCCTGGATGAACTGTTCCGGAACGCCCTGCAGGCCGGCATCCGCTTTACCACCGAGTATCAGAAGACCGATACCTACATCATCTCGGTGCCCACCCCCTACGACAAGTTCAGCAAGAAGGTGGACGCCTGCTATGTGGTGGCTGCCGTAAAGAGCGTCATGGAAGTCTGCCCCAAGGGGGCCACGGTGGTCATCGAGTCCACCGTTTCCCCCGGCACCATCGACAAGTTCGTGCGGCCGGTCATCGAGGCGGACGGCTTCCGCATCGGCCAGGACATTCACCTGGTCCACGCCCCCGAGCGCATCATCCCCGGCAACATGGTCTATGAGCTGCTGCACAACAACCGCACCATCGGCGCCGACGAGCGCGACATCGGCGAACAGGTCAAAAAGCTCTATGCTTCCTTCTGCCAGGGGGAGATCGTCGTCACCGACATCCGCACCGCCGAGATGACCAAGGTGGTGGAAAATACCTTCCGCGCCGTCAACATCGCCTTTGCCAATGAGCTGGCCAAGATCTGCCGCCATGACAACATGGATGTCTACGAGATCATCCGTATCTGCAACATGCATCCCCGGGTCAACATCCTGCAGCCCGGCCCCGGCGTGGGCGGCCACTGCATCAGCGTGGACCCGTGGTTCCTGGTGGGGGATTATCCCAGCCTGGCCAAGGTCATCGATGAGTCGATGAAAACCAACGACGGCATGCCGGATTTTGTGCTGGGGCGCATCCACACCATCATGAAGGAAAAGGGAATGACCGACATCGGCCGGGTGGGCCTGTACGGTCTGACCTACAAGGAAAACGTGGATGATATGCGGGAATCCCCCACGCTGCAGCTGCTGGAAAGCCAGGAACGGCATCTGGCACCCACCCTCAAGGTCTATGATCCCTTCATCCGGCAGGACGTGGTGGAACACCAGTACCATGATCTGGATGCCTTCCTGGCAGATGTGGACTTTGTGGTCATCATGGTCAAGCATGACGAGATCCGGGACAACATGGACAAGCTCGCCGGCAAGATCGTTCTGGACTGCCACAACATCTGCCATCTGCCCGGCGTCTATCACCTGTAAATGAAAGAGGCGGTCTGCTCCATGAAAAAGGTCATGCTGGTTTTCGGCACTCGGCCCGAAGCCATCAAAATGTGCCCCCTGGTCAATGAACTCAAGGGGCGTTCCGGCATCCGGACGCTGGTCTGCGTCACCGGCCAGCACCGCCAGATGCTGGACCAGGTGCTGGAAGCCTTCCGGGTGGTGCCGGATTACGATCTGTCCATCATGAAGGACCGCCAGACCCTCTTCGATGTGACCACCAGCATCCTGAACCGCATCAAACCGGTGCTGGAACAGGAACGCCCCGATGTGGTGCTGGTCCACGGCGATACCTCCACCACCTTTGCCACCGCCCTGGCCTGCTTCTATCTGCAGATCCCCGTGGGGCATGTGGAGGCCGGCCTGCGGACCTATAATCTGGCATCCCCCTATCCCGAGGAATTCAACCGCCAGGCGGTGAGCATCCTGGCCCGGTACAACTTTGCCCCCACCGAACTGTCCCGCCGGAACCTGCTGCGGGAGGGCAAAAAGCCGGAGTCCATCTATGTGACGGGCAACACTGCCATCGATGCCCTCAAGACCACCGTGCGGCCGGATTACACCCATCCGGAACTGGAATGGGCCGCCGGCAGCCGCCTGATCCTGCTCACCGCCCACCGCCGGGAAAATCTCGGCGAACCCATGCACCATATGTTCCGGGCCATCCGCCGCATCGTGGATGAGCACGAGGACCTGAAGGTCATTTACCCCATCCACATGAACCCCGTGGTGCGCCAGACCGCAAAGGAAATTTTTGGCGATGATGCCCGGTTCCATATCATTGAGCCCCTGGATGTGCTGGACTTCCACAACTTCCTGGCCCGCAGCTATCTGATCCTCACCGACAGCGGCGGCATCCAGGAGGAGGCCCCCTCCCTGGGCAAGCCGGTGCTCGTCATGCGGGACACCACCGAGCGCCCCGAAGGCATCGAGGCCGGGACCCTGAAACTGGTGGGCACCCGGGAAGATACCATCTACCGCGAATTCAAGCGCCTGCTGGAGGACCCCGCCGCCTACGAACGGATGGCCCATGCCTCCAACCCCTACGGCGATGGCCACGCCTGTGAGCGCATCGCCGACATCCTGTGCGAAGGATGCTGAGGAAAACTGCCGAAGGAGTGCCGGAAGCCATGCATGTCTGTTTTGTTGTTGAGGGGTATCCTGTACCGCAGGACCCGTTCATGCCCTTTATACGCAACACTGTGGCTGAAATGGCCCGGCAGGGGGTACAGTGTACCGTCATCGCGCCCCAAAGCGTGACCAGGGCCGTGATGCACAAGGTGCCGATCCGTCCCCGGCACTGGCAGGATGTGGTGGAACCCGGCCGGGCTGTGGTGGATATCTGGCAGCCCTGGTATATCACCCTGTCCAACAGGGGCGGGCGTTTCAACCTGGATCAGATGATCCGGGCGGCCCGAAAAGTCTATAGGACCCAAGTGAGCAAACAGTCCGTGGATCTGCTGTATGCCCACTTCTGGCATACAGGGGTGGCGGCGTCGTTGCTCGACGACGCCAAACCCCTTTTTGTCGCCTGCGGGGAAAGCAAAATTGCCGTGCAGGAGTGCTTTACGCCGCAGGAAATCCGGAAAATGCTGGATCAATTGTCCGGTACGATCTATGTCTCCACCAAATCCTACGAGGAATCCTTGAAGCTGGGACTGCAGCAGGAGGGCAAACCCTATGTGATCCTGCCCAACGGTTACGATCCGCAGCGGTTTCCGCCGATGGACCGGCAGGCGGCCCGGCAGAAGCTGGGCTGGCCCCAGGATGCCTGTGTGGCTGCGTTTGTGGGGGCGTTCGATGCCCGCAAGGGGGCTGCCCGCGTGAGCCAGGCCCTGACGGAGGTCAACCGTGCCCGGCCGGTGTATGCCTGCTTTATCGGCGATGGCCCCGAACGCCCGGACTGCCCGAATCTGCTGCATGCGGGCAGGGTGGACCATGCCCAGGTGGCGACCTACCTGAACGCGGCAGACTTTTTTGTGCTGCCCACCACCCATGAGGGGTGCTGCAATGCCATTATTGAGGCTCTGGCCTGCGGGCTGCCCGTTATCTCCTCCACGGGATCCTTCAACGACGATGTGCTGACGCCGGAAAATTCCATTCGCATCGACCCGATGGATGTCCAGGCCCTGGCCAAGGCCATCGACACCCTGGCCGCCGACCCGGAACGGCGCCGCGCTCTGGCTGCCGGCGCCCGGGCAACAGCTGCCGGACTGACCATAGAACAGCGGGTGCGCAGGCTCATTGCCTTTCTGGAGCAGATAGAGGACCAGCCGGAATGCGGTTGATTTCGCCTCCACAAACCGGCCGCAAGGGAGAGAAAATGGATAATAAGCGGGACAACTATAAATTCATCATTGTTGGGTATGGCAGCGGCGTATACGATTATATTTTTCGGGATGCGGACAAACTGCCCTACGCTGCCTATAACCATGGAATTGTTCTTGCGCCGCCAGCCAGAGCTCTGATGCGGATGCACCTTTCCACCAAGGTGAACCGGATCTTGCCACTTCCCTTTCGGGGAATATGGGGGAAGCTCTGGGTTCGGCAGCTTGAACAGCGGCTGGATGAAATGCATCTGGAGGGCAGGACACCCTGCTTCGTTCTGCTGGATATTCTTCTCTTTTTTGAACGGTTCGGATTCAGTCAGGCCATTCGGGAACGGTTCCCCCAGGCCAAAATCGTATATTACTTTACGGATCTGGTGGCCCTTGACCCGGAAAAGCAGAAACTGCTGGAGCGGGGAGGGGCGGACAGAATCTTGTCCTTCGACGGCGGAGATGCACAGCGCTATCATTTACAACAGCATAATCTGCCGTATTCCAGGCTGCAGAAGGAGTATCCGGATCAGGGACTGGTGTACGATATCTGCTTGATTGCAAAAGCCAAGGAACGTCTGCCGCAAATTTTGCAGGCATACGATTTTTTGCGTGCACAGGGGTTTCGCTGCGGCTTTTGGATCACAGAGGTGCCGACAGAAAAACGGCAATACGCCGACCAGATTTGTTACTGTGACGCAATGGATTATAAGGACTGTCTGCAAATTATTTCAAAATCAAAATGTATTTTGGAAATCATACAGGAAGGCAGTACCGGAAACACTTTGCGTGTGAATGAGGCGCTGGAGTTCAATAAGGTGTTGATTACCAACAATACGGGGGTAGTGCACAACGAACTGTATGACCCGCGGTATATGTTCTGTTATACCGATATCCGGGAACTTGACTGTGATAAGATCCGACAGATCCAGCAGGTCTCCTATACCACCCGCGATAAAATATCTGTGGAAAATTATTTGGAAGATGTGGCAAAAGCACTGGATGATCATGCCCCGTGACGGATGGCTGTATAGGAAGGTTGCCGCCTTTTTCAGTGCGTAAGAACGAGGATATGAAAATCAAGAATCTGTTTAAGAAAAAATGGTCGGCGGGGGTGATGGCCTCCATTGTATATACATTGGCTTCACTGTTCTCCCGAGGGCTTGCCATCATCACAACCCCTATTTTTACAAGAATCATGCCCCCGGATCAGATCGGCGTTGTGAGCTTGTACCAGTCATGGGCATCTATCATTGGAACATTCGGAACATTGGCGCTTACTTCGGGGGGCTTTCAGCTTTCTCTGCGGGAATTCGGGAAGGAAAGAAACCGATACGTTTCCTCTGTGTTGAGTCTGACGACGCTGGTTGCCCTTCTTCTCATGGTGGTGTATGCGGCAGCGCCCGGCTTTTGGAACGAGGTGACCGGCCTTCCCACCGCATTGATGATCCTGCTCTTGCTGCAGATGCTGCTCTCGCCGGCACAGGATTTCTGGCTGCTGCGACAGCGCTATGAGTATAAATACAAAATTGCGGGGCTGGTCACTTTCCTGTCCGCACTGGTGGCCAGCATAGTGGCCATCGGAGCGGTGGTAAAGGCGGCCGAAAATGGCGTACAGTCTCTGGGAGCTGTGCGTTTGTTTGCAACGTATGGGGTGTCGCTGACGTTGTCCCTGGTTCTCTGGATCTATATTTTCTGGAAAGGCAGGACGCTGTATTCGGGAAGATACTGGAGATTCTCCCTTTCCCTGAGCTTGCCGCTGATCGGCAATTCCATCGCCAGCCAGATCCTCGATGCGTCGGACCGGGCTATGATCAGCAAAATGGTGGGCAACAGCGCCGTGGGAATTTACAGCACCCTGTACACGGTTAGCTCTCTGTCCCTGATCGTCTGGGCCGCCATCAACTCCTCCTTTATCCCGTATCTGTATGAGAATATCGACAAGCCGGAAAAACGGGATCAGCTGCGCACCGCTTCTTCCGGTATCTTGGCATTGTTCTCCGTCATTGCTTTTCTGGCTACGATGCTGGCACCGGAAATCGTGCAGATTCTGGCCACAAAGCAATACTATGAGGCCATTTATATTATGCCGCCCATTGCTGCGGGTGTGTTCTTTACGGCGGTCTCCAACATGTATTCTAACGTGCTGATTTATTACCGCAAGACCCAGTTTATCATGATTTCCTCCGGTGTTGCCGCAGTATTGAATGTGGTGCTGAATTATATCGGCATCCAGCAGTTCGGTTATATCGCGGCGGCTTATACCACAATGATCTCTTATATGGTAATGGGAATCTCCCAGATGGTGGTCGCCACCAAAGTTTACAACAATACGGCGCAAAGCACGGGAAAGTTTGTTTACAATACAAAGCTGGTCGGTGGTATTCTGCTTCTGACGGCTGTGTGCTGCCTGAGCTGTCTGCTGCTGTATCGAACTACCCTGTTGCGCTATGTGATTCTTGCTGTGATTGTGGTGGTGCTTTTGATCAAGCGTGACGCGGTAATCCGACTGTTCAGGCGGTAAACGGGGAAACCGTGGCAAATCCGCAAGGAAGAAAGGAAAACATATGGCTGACGCAAAGGAACGATTCCAAAACAAAACCATCCTGATCACCGGCGCGGCCGGCTTCATCGGGGCGAATCTGGCCAAACGCCTGTTGCAGGGCGGGCCGACAGTGCGCGTGGTAGGACTGGACAACGTCAACGATTACTACGACGTTCGCATCAAGGAGGCACGTCTGGCGGAACTTGCCCGGTACGAAAACTTTGTGTTCGTCCGCGGCAACCTGGCGGACAAGGCGCTGGTCACCGGTTTGTTTGAACAGTACCGCCCGCAGATCGTTGTCAATCTGGCGGCCCAGGCGGGGGTACGGTATTCCATCCTGAATCCGGATGCCTATGTGGAGTCCAACCTCATCGGCTTTTACAACATTCTGGAAGCCTGCCGCCATTCCTGCGATGATGGCGCTGCCGGAGTGGAACACCTGGTCTATGCCAGCTCTTCCAGTGTCTACGGCTCCAACACCAAGGTGCCCTATTCCACCGACGACAAGGTGGACAACCCTGTCAGCCTGTATGCGGCCACCAAAAAATCCGACGAGCTGATGGCCCATGCCTATGCCAAACTGTATAACATCCCCTGTACGGGACTGCGCTTTTTTACCGTCTACGGCCCGGCGGGGCGCCCGGATATGGCCTATTTCGGCTTTACCGACAAACTGCGTGCCGGCAAGACCATCCAGATCTTCAACTACGGCCACTGCCAGAGGGACTTCACCTACATTGACGACATTGTGGAAGGTGTGGTCCGGGTCATGCAGAAACCGCCGGAAAAGAAAAACGGCCCCGACGGTCTGCCGGTGCCGCCGTATAAGCTTTACAACATCGGCAACAACCAGCCGGAAAATCTGCTGGATTTTGTGACCATCCTGCAGGAAGAACTGGTCCGCGCCGGGGTGCTGCCCGCCGACTATGACTTTGAGGCCCACAAGGAACTGGTGCCCATGCAGCCCGGGGATGTGCCGGTGACCTACGCCGACACGGCTCCCCTGGAACGGGATTTCGGCTTCAAGCCTAGCACGCCGCTGCGCACCGGCCTGCGCCGCTTTGCGGAATGGTACAAACAATTCTATCTGGCGGATACTTCCTGCCAGTAAGTGGACCTCCGGAGGTCTGGAAAGGGATACTATGTGCGGAATTGCCGGTTTTTGCAATTGGAAAGGTGACTGGTCCCGAAATATAGAGCATATGAAACGACGCATGCTCCATAGAGGCCCCGATGCAGGCGGCACCTATTGCTCCGAAGATGGCGCGGTAGTGTTGGGACACAGGCGGCTTTCCATCCTGGATCTGTCGGAAGCGGGCAGCCAGCCGATGACTTCCCATAGCGGCCGTTATGTTATCGTCTATAACGGAGAGATCTACAATCATCGCGCGTTGGCAGAGCAACTCCGGGCAGATGGTTACGTCTGTGAATTCCGCAGTACCTGCGATACCGAAGTCCTGTTGGAAGCAATCGAGGCATATGGTATCGAAAAAACGCTTTGCCTGGCAAAAGGCATGTTTGCGCTGGCGGTGTACGATACCCGGGAGAAAACACTGCAGCTGGCGCGGGACCGGATGGGAGAAAAACCGCTGTATTATGGCATGGTCAACGGCAGCTTTGTCTTCGCCTCCGACCTTGGCTGTATTTCGGTGCTGGATGGCTTCCAGAATCCCATCAACCGAAAAGTGCTGGACATCTATTTCTCCTACGGGTATATACCGGCTCCCCATACAATTTACGAGGGCATCTACAAGCTGGAACCGGGTTCTGTTCTGACGGTTTGCAGCCCTTACAACCAGTGGACTGAGACAAGGTACTGGGATATCCGGAATGTGGCCAGACAAGGACAGGCCAACCTGTTCTGTGGAACGGAAGAAGAGGCGGCCGACGAACTGGAGCGACTTCTGAAAGAGGCCATCCGGGAACAGATGGTGGCTGATGTGCCGGTGGGGGCGTTCCTGTCCTCGGGAATTGACAGCAGCGCTATTGTTGCTTTGATGCAGGCGGTTCACCAGGGAACAGTCAGAAGCTTTACCATCGGAACGGATTCCCGGAGCTTGAACGAAGCCGCCGAAGCCAAAGAGATTGCCCGCCACCTGGGAACGGAACACACAGAACTGTATATATCTCCGGCAGATGCCAAGGCCGTGATCCCCCAGCTGGGTGTGATGTACGGGGAGCCTTTTGCCGATGTATCCGAAATCCCCACCTATCTGGTCAGCCGGATGACCCGGGAACATGTGACGGTTTCCCTCAGTGGGGATGCGGGCGATGAACTTTTCAGTGGTTACAATTCCTATACCTTCGTGGAACGATACTGGAACTGGTCCAGAACGGTGCCTCATGCACTGTGGGAACCGATATCCAGGGGAATTCTGCGCACACCGCTGCAGAAAAATCATCTGCTGCGGATGATGGCCAAATATCTGGGGGCCCGTACACCGGAGGAACTGTATGTCCGTGGGGAGACAAGGGATCCGTACTCCCTGACGCTGGCCAGAGAACATGAGCTCTGTCCCTATGCACACAGTGAATACCCCAGCGGCTTTATGCCGCAAAAGGTCCACAACATTATGCTGATGAACCAGCTGATGTATTTGCCGGATGATATTCTGGTCAAGGTGGACAGGGCCGCCATGGCGGTGTCCCTGGAAACGCGTGTTCCGTTTTTGGACCGGGATGTGGTGGAATTTGCCTGGTCGCTTCCCTTGGGGTATCTGCGCCAGAACGGTGTGGGCAAGCAGGTACTGCGCCGAGTGTTGTATCGCTATGTGCCCCGGGAACTGATGGAACGACCGAAAAAAGGCTTTTCCATTCCCATCGAAAAATGGCTTCTGGAGCCGGAACTGCGGTCCTGGGCCGAGAGCCTTCTGGATCCCGCTCGGATCCGGCAGCAGGGACTGCTCAACGCGGAGGCAGTACAGAAAATGTGGTCGGATTTTGTCCACAAAGGACAGTGGGAACGGCAGATTTGGTTTGTACTGATGTTCCAGCAGTGGATGGACTCCCGTGGACGCACAGAGATATCGTTCAACTGAAAAGGAAAAGACGCCCCACCGGGCGACCGTTGGAAAACTTGTTTGATTTTGCGAAAAGACGAGGGAAAAACGATGAAAATTGCAGTTGCAGGTACCGGGTATGTGGGACTGTCCATTGCCACGCTGCTGGCCCAGCATCACCACGTGACGGCGGTGGACATCCTGCCGGAAAAGGTGGAAAAGATCAACCGGCGGGAATCCCCCATCCAGGACGACTACATCGAGAAATACCTGGCGGAAAAGCCCCTGGACCTCACCGCCACCCTGGACGCGGAAGCCGCCTACCGGGATGCCGAGTTCGTCGTCATTGCGGCGCCCACCAACTATGACAGCAAGAAGAACTTCTTCGATACCTCGGCGGTGGAGACGGTCATCGACCTGGTCATGAAGGCCAACCCCGACGCCATCATGGTCATCAAATCCACCATCCCCGTGGGCTATACCGAGCAGATCCGCCGGAAGACCGGCAGCAAAAATATCCTCTTCAGCCCGGAGTTCCTGCGGGAGAGCAAGGCCCTCTACGACAATCTCTACCCCAGCCGCATCATCGTGGGCACCGACAAAAACGACCCGCGCCTGATGGAAAAGGCCCACGTCTTTGCGGGGCTGCTCCAGGAGGGGGCCATCAAAGAGAACATCGATACCCTTTTCATGGGCTTCACCGAGGCGGAGGCCGTCAAGCTCTTCGCCAACACCTATCTGGCCCTGCGGGTGAGCTACTTCAACGAGCTGGACACCTATGCCGAGTCCAAGGGGCTGAACACCCGGGACATCATCGACGGCGTATGTCTCGACCCCCGCATCGGCAACCACTACAACAACCCCAGCTTCGGCTACGGCGGCTACTGCCTGCCCAAGGACACCAAGCAGCTGCTGGCCAACTATGCCGATGTGCCGGAGAATCTCATCGAGGCCATTGTTGCCTCCAACCGCACCCGCAAGGACTTCATCGCCGACCGGGTGCTGGAGATCGCCGGCGCCTACGAGGCCAACAGCGACTACGACCCGACCCGGGAACACCCGGTGGTGGTGGGCGTCTACCGGCTGACCATGAAGTCCCACTCCGACAACTTCCGCCAGTCCTCCATCCAGGGGGTCATGAAGCGGATCAAGGCCAAAGGCGCCGAGGTCATCATCTACGAGCCCACCCTGGAGGACGGCACCACCTTCTTCGGCAGCAGGGTTGTCAACGACCTGTCCGCCTTCAAGGCCCAGAGCCAGGCCATCATCGCCAACCGCTATGACAGCTGCCTGGACGACGTCCAAGAAAAAGTCTATACCCGGGATCTGTTCCGCCGCGACTGAGCGGCCCCTCCCGGACTGTGGCGCTGCCTGCGGGCGGCGCCTTTTTTTGCGGCACCCTCTTGCGGAACGATCCCCGTTGGCCTATCATAGAAAAGGCGGCGGCAAGCCGCCCAAGACAGGGAGGAACCATACCCATGCAGACCCGATCACTGACCCGGGGGCCCATCACCCCCACGCTGCTGCGCTTTGCGCTGCCCATGATGCTGGGCAACCTGCTGCAGCAGCTCTACAACATCGCCGATACCCTCATCGTGGGCCGGTATGTGGGCGCCGACGCCCTGGCCGCCGTGGGTTCCGCCTACACCCTCATGACCTTCCTCACCTCCATCCTGCTGGGCCTCTCCATGGGCAGCGGCGTGGCGGTGTCCATCTCCTTCGGCCGCGGGGACGCCCCCCGCATGCGCCGGGAGATCTTCCTCTCCCTCTGCATGATCGGCGGCACCGCCGTGGTGCTCAACATCGCCGTCTTCCTGCTCATCGACCCCATCCTCTGGCTACTCCAGGTGCCCGCCGAGGTCCGCGGCCTCATGCGCACCTATCTGCTGGTCATCTTCGCCGGCATCGGCGGCACCTTCCTCTACAACTACTACGCCTGCCTGCTCCGGGCCGTGGGCGACTCGGTGCGGCCACTGCTCTTCCTGGGCTTCTCCGCCCTGCTCAACATCGTCCTGGACATCGCCTTCGTCCTGGGCCTGGGCTGGGGCGTGGCCGGGGCCGCCGGAGCCACCGTCCTGGCCCAGTGGCTCTCCGGCGCCGGGCTCTGCCTCTACGCCCTGGCCAGCCGCCGGGACCTCCGGTTCTCCCGCGCCGACGCCCGGTGGGACCGCCCCTGCGCCGCCCATGTCTTCCGCCTCTCCTTCATCACCGGCGCCCAGCAGTCCATCATGAACTTCGGCATCCTCATGGTCCAGGGCCGGGTCAACAGCTTTGGTCCTGCCGTCATGGCCGCCTTCGCCGCCGCCGTCAAGATCGACTCCTTCGCCTACATGCCGGTACAGGACTTCGGCAACGCCTTCTCCACCTTCATCGCCCAGAACTACGGCGCCGGTCAGTACACCCGCATCCGCCGCGGCACCCGCAGCGCCGTGGCCGTCAGCATGCTCTTCGGCGCGGCGGTCTCCGCCCTGGTCTTTGTCTTTGCCCGGCCGCTGATGCTCATCTTCGTCCAGCCCGGGGAGACCGAGATCCTCGCCGTGGGCGTCCAGTACCTGCGCACCGAGGGCGCCTTCTACTGCCTCATCGCCCTGCTGTTTTTGCTCTACGGCTTCTACCGGGCCATCGAACGCCCCGGCATGTCGGTGGTGCTCACCGTCATCTCCCTGGGCCTGCGGGTGGTGCTGGCCTACGCCCTCTCCGCCATTCCCGCCCTGGGCGCCGCCGGCATCTGGGTGTCCATCCCCATCGGCTGGGTCATCGCCGACCTGGCCGGCTGCCTGCCCATGGCCAAATTCTTCCGCACCCTGCCCCGGCAGGATGCCGCTGCCTGAATATAAAAGCCGCCCCGCCCCCTCTTGACAGCAGGGGACGGGGTGTGCTATACTGTGCACACGTTAGAGATAACTAACCAAAGCGTACCGGCGCTCATCCGGATTCTTTTTTGGACAAGGGTTAGATTAAACTAACTTATAGAACGAGAGGAAAGGAGACATCCTATGTGTGAGGAACTGATGGTCCGCCATGGGGCGCCCACCCTGGCCGGGCTGAAAACCGGCAGTCTGTTCCGCTGTCCCTTCGCGGGGGAGCGGGCCATGCAGGACTGCGTCCGCCACTGGAACCGGCGGCTGACCCCCAAGGGGCTGCGGCTGCTGCCCCTGCGCTGGCAGGACGGCCGGGCGCTGCTCTATCTCTACCGGCCGGCGCGGCTGGCCCGGGACTTGCAGTGTCCCGAAGCCCGGGCCCTGCTGGCCCCCCGGGGCTACTGCTGCGACGACCCCACCCGTTGTGTGGGGCGCTTGATGCAGCGGCTGCGGCAGGCGGAGGAGTTCCCCCACGAGATCGGTCTCTTTTTGAGTTACCCGCCGGAGGACGTGCGGGGGTTCATCCAGAGCCCGGCCTGCGGCTACAAGTGTGTGGGCTGCTGGAAGGTCTACGGCGACCCCCGGGCAGCCCAGCGGACCTTCGGACAGTACCGGCGGTGCACCGCCTGCTACCAGGCCCAACTGGCCCGGGGCACCGCCCTGGAGCGGCTGGCGGTGGCCGGCTGACAAGAAAGGAAGACAGGATATGGCAAAGATTGCAGTGGTCTATTGGAGCGGCACCGGCAACACCGAGGCCATGGCGGCCGCGGTAGCGGACGGCGCCCGGGATGTGGGGGCGGAGGTGACGCTGGTGACGGCGTCGGCCTTTGACGCGGCCCGGCTGGATGAGCTGGACGGGGTGGCCTTCGGCTGCCCGTCCATGGGCTGTGAGCAGCTGGAGGAGAGCGAGTTCGAGCCGCTGTTCGCCGCCTGTGAGGGCCGGCTGCAGGGCAAGCGGCTGGCACTGTTCGGCTCCTACGGCTGGGGCGACGGCGAATGGATGCGAAGCTGGGAGGAGACCTGCCGCGGCGACGGCGCTGTCCTGGCCGACGGCCCGGTGATCTGCCAGGGGTCCCCCGACGAGGACACCCTGACCGCCTGCCGGGCCCTGGGCGCGGCGCTGGCCGGATAAAACACAACCACCCCCGCAGATTTCTGCGGGGGTGGTTTTTGAAGAAAAAATGGAAAGTACGCTTGACATTTTGCAACAGATGAGATATACTGCAAATGGAAAGTAAACTTTCCATAATCGCAGGAGGGAGGGAAAGTCTGTGAAAAACCGTTTGGAAGAGATCCGCAAAAGCCGGGGCATCCGTCAGGAGGAACTGGCGGCGGCACTTTCGGTTTCCCGGCAGACCATCGGCTCGCTGGAAAACGGGCGCTACAATCCGTCCATCTTGCTCGCGTTCAAAATTGCACGGTATTTCGGCATGCAGATCGAGGACATCTTTATCTACGAGGAGGAACCGCTATGAAACAGGATCGGAAAGACGTGGCTTGCCTTGTGCTGGGCGTTCTGCTGCTGGGGGCTGCGGCCCTGATGCTGCACCTGACGCTGCCGGTGCCCCGGACGCTGCCCTTTGTCTGTCTGGGCGTGGGGGCCGGACTGCTGGGACAGGGGATCGGACAGATGGTACAGCGACAGGCTTTGCAGTGTGACCCGGAACTGGCCCGACGGCAGGCCATCGAGGTCCAGGACGAGCGCAACGTCCAGCTGGCCCAGCGGGCCAAAGCCAGGGCCTTTGATCTGATGGTGTTCGTGTTCGGAGCGCTGCTGCTGGTCTTTGCCCTGATGCAGGTGGACTTGACAGTCATCCTGCTGCTGGTGGGGGCCTATCTGCTGGTGCAGGGGTATGCGGTATACTGCCGCATCCGGCTGGAAAAAGAGATGTGATACAAAAACGCCCCGGGGCCGCAAGGCTCCGGGGCGTTGGTGTGTGTGTTACTGGTTGGCGCTGTCGTCGGTGTTGTGGTCGGGGCGGACGATCTCCCGCACCGCGGCGGCGATGGCCTCGGCGGACAGGCCGTAGTCACGCAGCACCTCGTTGGCGGGGCCGGAGTGACCGAACTGGTCCTGGACGCCCAGGCGGCGGACATAGCAGGGCAGCTTCTCGCTGAGGACGCCGCAGACCGCTTCGCCCAGACCGCCGAGAACGTTGTGCTCCTCCACGGTGATGATGCGGCGGCATTCCCGGGCGGCGGTGAGGATGATCTCCTCGTCCAGCGGCTTGATGGTGGGCATGTTGATCACCCGCACGCTGATGCCCTGGCGCTTGGCCAGCACCGCGGCGCGCAGCGCCTCGCTGGTCATCAGGCCGGTGGAGATCACCGCGATGTCGTAGCCGTCGGTGAGCTTTTCGCCCTTGCCGATCTGGAACTCGTAGGTCTCGGGGTCATGGAAGACCGGGGAGGGCAGGCGGGAGAACCGCAGGTAGACGGGGCCATTGTAGTTGTAGGCGGCGATGACCGCAGCGCGGGCTTCCACATCGTCGGCGGGGCTCAGGATGACCATGCCGGGGATGGTGCGCATGAGGGCGATGTCCTCGCAGCACTGGTGGGAGGCGCCGTCCTCGCCCACCGACAGACCGGCGTGGGTGGCGGCGATCTTCACGTTCAGGTGGGGATAGCCGATGGTGTTGCGGATCTGCTCGAAGGCACGGCCCGCGGCAAACATGGCGAAGCTGGACACAAAGGGCACATAGCCCATGGTGCTCATGCCGGCGGCCACGCCGATCATGTTCTGCTCGGCGATGCCGCAGTCAAAGTGGCGGTCGGGGTATTCCTTGCGGAAAATTTCCGTCTTGGTGGCGGCGGCGAGGTCGGCGTCAAACACGACCAGATTGTCGGCCCCCTGACGGGCCAGTTCCACCAGCGTGTTGCCGTAGCTTACGCGGGTCGCAATTTTCTTCATCTCAGCCATTGTTGAGCTCGATCTCCTTTTCCAGCGATTCGTGGGCTGCGCGCAGCTCTTCCATCGCTTTCTCGTATTCCTCGTCGTTGGGGGCCTTGCCGTGCCATTCCACGGCGTTCTGCATGTAACTGACGCCCTGTCCCTTGATGGTCCGCAGCAGGAAGCAGGTGGGCTTGCCGCTGCCGTGGGACAGATCAAACATCTTGAAGGCCTGCTCCAGCTCCGCAAAGGAGTTGCCGTTGCAGACGATGGTGTTGAAGCCGAAGGCATCCATCTTGCGGTCCAGCGGCTCGGAGTTCATCACGTCCCGGGTGGCGCCGTCGATCTGCAGGCCGTTGACGTCGATCATGATGCAGAGGTTGTCCAGCTTGTAGTGGTTGGCAAACATGAAGGCTTCCCAGCACTGACCCTCGTCGATCTCACCGTCGCCCAGCAGGGTGTAGACGTTGATGTCGCTGCCCTGCTGCTTGGCACCCAGCGCCATGCCGCAGGCGGCCGAAACGCCCTGGCCCAGGCTGCCGGTGGACATATCCACACCGGGCACGGTGTTCATGTTGGGGTGCCCCTGCAGGTAGCTGTTGGAGTGACGCAGGGTGGGCAGGTCCGCTACCGGGAAAAATCCCCGCTCTGCCAGCGCCGCGTACAGCGCGGGTGCGCAATGGCCTTTGCTGAGCACGAAGCGGTCCCGGTTGGGATCCTGGGGCTGTTCGGGGTCGATGCGCATCTCACGGAAGTACAGATATGTCAGAACATCCGCAGCAGACAGGCTGCCGCCCGGATGGCCGCACCCGGCGCCGTGGGTCGCTTCGATCACGCCCATCCGCACGCGGGTCGCAGTCAGCTTTAACTGCAGCGTTTCCAGTTTCGTCATAGTCAAGTTCCTCCGGTCCGTATCAAAAGTCCGACGGTACACACCGCCACGCAATATACTACCTTATATTATACACAAACCGACGCGGCTGGCAAGATTTTTTTTACAAATTTGGCCTTGTTTCGGCCGGTTTCGCCCCAAAACGGCCCGCTGCAGCGCCCCTTTTGTGCGTTGTGCCAAAAATCGGGGCGGTTTCGGGGCAAAGAACGGCGAATTGGTACTTGCACGCCGGGCCGAAGTGTGGCATAATTTGATGTAGAGCATGTCGCGGCCAACCCTTATATAGGGCAGCCATCCGGCTGTTGCACTATATTTTGGGGAGGAAACCACTATGCCTAACGGAATCTACATCCAGACCGAATATCACGGCAAACTGATCCGCAAGATCGTGTGCAACGGGGAAGAGCGATGGTTCATCGGCTCGGACTGCGCCGTGACCTTCCTGTCCATGGATGACTGCATGGCGGCCATTGACGCCTGCCGCGCCTGATTTCGCCCATTCGTCCACACCCCGCCCGCGGCTCCGCGGGCGGGGTGTGTTTTCATTTTTCAGCAATCGAGGTTTCTATGTCCGGCCATAAAGGTACCTGGCGCCATGTGGTGCGCAAACTTCTCTCCTTGATCTTCAGCCGTCTGGTGGTCACCGGCGTGCTGCTGCTCCTCCAGATCGTCTGGCTTTTCATCCTGTTCTATCGCCTCAGCGACTACGCCGTCTGGATCAACGGCGTGGGGCTGGCCCTCAGCGTCATCATGTGTCTGGCCCTCATCCGCCAGGACTCCACCGTGCCGGAATTCAAGATCAGCTGGCTCATCCTCTTCACCGTCATGCCGGTGCAGGGCGGACTGCTCTATCTGCTCTGGGGCGACAAGCGCCCCGCCATCCGGCTGCGCCACCGCATCGAGCGGGCGGAGGCGCGGTTCGCCCCGCTGCGCACCGCCGATCCCGCCGCCCAGGAGACGCTGGAACACCGGGATCCCCGGGCCGCCGAGACCGCCCGCTATGTGCGGGACTTTGCCCCTGCGCCGGTCTTTGACGGCACCGCCGTGCGGTACTACCCCAACGGCGAGTCCATGTTCGCCGACATGCTGCCCGCCCTGCAGGGGGCCGAGCACAGCATCTATGTGGAGAGCTTCATCATCGGCATGGGGGAGATGTGGGGCCAGATCCACGAGATCCTCCGCCAGAAGGCCGCTGCCGGCCTGGACGTGCGGGTGGTCTACGACGACGCGGGCTGCCTGAGCCTTTTGCCCCACAACTACGACGAGACCCTGCAGGCGGAGGGCATCCGGGCCTTCTCCTTCAATCGGTGCGTGCCGCTGCTGAATTTGGTGATGAACAACCGGGACCACCGCAAGATCATGGTCATCGACGGGCGGATCGCCTTCACGGGCGGCGTCAACCTGGCCGACGAGTACATCAACAAGCTGGTGCGGTTCGGCTACTGGAAGGACAGCGGCGTCCGGCTGGAAGGCCCCGCCGCCCGCAGCTTCGCCAACATCTTCCTGGCCTTCTGGCAGGCCCACTACCCCCGGGAGGTCATCGACTTCGCCACCCTGCCTCCGGCGGCCCCCGTGGCCACCGACTGCCTGGTACAGCCCTTCGCCGACAGCCCTGTGGACCGGGAGACCGTGGCCAAGAACGTCTACCTGGAACTCATCAGCCAGGCCCGCCAGCGGCTGTACATCTGCACGCCCTACCTGATCCTGGACAACGACCTGCTCAGCGCCCTGCGGCTGGCCGCCAAGCGGGGGGTGGATGTGCGGATCTACACCCCCGGCATCCCCGACAAACCCACCATCTACCTGCTGACCAAGAGCTACTTCCCCTCGCTGCTGCGGGCCGGGGTGAAGATCTACCGCTATGTGCCGGGCTTCCTCCACGCCAAGACCTGGCTCTGCGACGACCGGGTGGCCGCCGTGGGCACCGTCAATCTGGACTACCGCAGCCTCTACCTCCACTTCGAGTGCAGCGCCCTGCTCTACGGCGGCAAGGTATTGGAGGATATTCGCGCCGACTTCGCCGCCATCGAAGCGGAGTGCGAGCCGGTGGGACTGGAGGACTGCCGCACCGGCTTCCTGGGGACCCTGCACAGCGCCATCCTGCGCCTGCTGGCGCCCCTGTGCTGAATAAGACCTATAAACGGGACTGTCTTCGGACAGTCCCGTTTTTTGTATTGACAACTTCCGGTTGTTGGTCTAAGATGGGAAGAACCAACAAAGTGTATCGGCACCCAATCAATATGGACTAGAAGGAGGAGCGCCATGACCTATCAGGAAAAAATCGCGTGGCTGGGACAATACCGCGCGTCGGTGCGCCGGGAGCAGATGCTGGAAGGCGAACTGGAGATGATGCGGGCCGCCGCCGAGCGGGTGACCGCCTGTCTGAGCGGCATGCCGGGGGCGGGCAGCGACACCGACCGGCTGCCCCGGGCGGTGGAACGTATCGAAGAGACGAGAAAAAAGCTGGAACAACAGATCGAAGACTGCGTGGAGCGCCGCTTTGCGGTGATGCAGGTGGTGGCGGCGGTCCAGGCCCCCGACGTGCAGGAAGTGCTGCGCCGCCGCTACATCCTGGGCCAGAGCTACGGCGACATCGCCGACGCCATGGGGGTGGTGCTGCGCCGCGTCTACCAGATCCACCGCGCCGGGGTGCTGGCCTTGTCCCTGGAAGAAAAGGCTTCCTGATCTTTCCCGAAGACTTCGGGAAATTTCATTGAAATTCACAACTTAAAGTAGTAATATGGTACCGTTGAAACTCGTGGGAGGGCAAAGGCCCGGCCGCGGGTTTTTATTTTTGCCCCAGACCGGAAGGAGGGATGCCCCATGCACCCAGTACGCCCCCGCCCGCCGCGGTCCGCGGCGCGGCGGGCGGGGGATACCGCCCACCATCTTGCGGGAAAGGAGAATTTTTTGCAAAGCTATCTGGAACAAGCCTTTGGCAAGCACGATGTGACCTCGGCCAAAATGCGCGGGGCCCTGCGGGAATGGCTGGACCTGTACTACGGCGCGCCCCGCCCCGGCGAGGACCCCGCCCCGCGGCTGGCCGCCCTCATCGTGGCCAAGCTCTGCCGCACCGTCTTTGCCGAGTACGACGCCCGGCTGGACGGCGGGGCGGACGACTTCACGCGGGGCAGCCTGGCGGCCCTGGATGCCGTGCGCAAACTGGCCCTGCAGTATGCCCTCATCGGCGGGGAGTGCCTGCTCAAGCCGGTGCTCACCGGCAGCGCCCTGGATTTTGTGCCCATCCGGCGGGACTGCTACGTCCCCCTGGCCCGGGACGCCCACGGCCGTCTGCTGGCGGTGGGCACCATGGAATGCCACAGCCGGGGCGCCACCCGCTACGCCCTGCTGGAACGCCGGGTGGCCGGGCCCGACGGTCTCACCATCGAGACGCGGCTCTTTGAGCTCAACGGCCAGGCCCTGGGCCGCTGCGTGCCGCTGTCCACCCTGGACGCCTGCGCCGATCTGGTGCCCCAGCTCTTCCTGCCCGGCGTGCCGGGGGTGGGGCTGGCGGTGCTGCGCACCCCGCTGGCCAACTGCGTGGACGGCTCCGCCGACGCCGTGAGCATCTACGCCCCCGCGGCGGGACTGCTCCACGCCCTGGCCCGCTGCGAGGAACAGCTCAACCACGAGTTTTCCAACGGCGCCTCCCGGGTGTTCGCCTCGGAGGACCTGCTGCGCCCCGACGCCCGGGGCCGCCGCACCCTCCAGGACGACCTCTTCGTGGGGCTGCCCGACGACCCGGCCAACCTAGGGGTCACCGTCTACAGCCCGGCGCTGCGGGAACAGAGCTATCTGGCCCGCAAGCAGGACCTGCTGCGCGGGTGCGAAAGCCTGCTGGGTCTGCGCCGGGGTATCCTGAGCGAGACCGAGGCGGAGGCCGAACCCCGCACCGCCACCGAGATCGCCGCCACCTCGGTGGACTACGACCTGACCATCCGGGACCTGCAGGCCATGTGGCAAACCGCCGCCCGGGACGCCCTGACCATCTGCCAGGCTCTGGGCGGCCTCTACGGCCTGCGGGCCGCCGACGCCGCCCCCGTCACCCTGACCATCGACTGGGGCGACGGCGTGCTCTACGACCGCAGCCGCGTCTGGGAGGAGCAGCGCCAGCTGGTGGCGGACGGGCTGCTCCGCCCCGAACTGGCCCTGGCCTGGTACTACGGCCTGCCCCACGACACCGAGGCCGACCTGCGCCGCATCCGGGACCGCTTTATGCCGAAAGGAGGAACCCTCTGATGGAAGAACACAACCCCACTCCGGCGCCCTACGCCGCCGGTACCGGCACCGTGCCGGTGACCCCCGACCGGGATGCCTTTGAACGGATGGGCTACCGGGAACGGCTGGCCCTCAAGCGGGAGGACCCCGCGGGCTACGCCGCCCTGCGCCAGACCCCCGGCAACGACCGCTGACACCCTGCAACAGAAAGGAAACTGATTTATGGCTGATCTGAATACCAAACTCTCCGACCTGATCGACCCCGAAGTCATGGGGGATATGGTCTCGGCCCGCATCCCCAAAAAGCTGCGGGTGGCCCCCTTCGCCAAGATCGACGACACCCTGGCCGGCGTCCCCGGCGACACCATCACGGTGCCCGCCTACACCTACATCGGCGACGCCGACGATGTGGCCGAGGGCGGCGAGGTAGCCATCGAAAAGATGACCACCTCCACCCGCAAGGCCACCATCAAAAAGGCCATGAAGGGCATCGGCCTCACCGACGAGGCGGTGCTCTCCGGCTACGGCAACCCCGTGGGCGAAGCCAACACCCAGCTGGCCCTGGCCATCGCCGCCAAGATCGACAACGACTGCATGGATGCCCTGCTCACCGCCAGCCTGAGCTACGACGGCTCCGCCAACACCATCAGCTACAACGGCATCGTGGACGCCGTGGACCTCTTCGAGGAGGAGATGGGCAGCTCCGACAAGGTCATGTTCATCCATCCCAAACAGGTCACCCAGCTGCGCAAGAACGCCGACTTCATCAGCGCCGACAAGTACCAGGCGGGGGTGGCCCTCACCGGCGAGATCGGCATGATCGCCGGCTGCCGGCTGGTGCCCAGCAAGAAGGTGCCGCTCTCCGGCGGCGTCTACACCTGCCCCATCGTCAAGCTGGAATCCGACCCCGAGGTGGACGACGAGATCCCCGCCCTGACCATCTACCGCAAGCGGGACGTGAACATCGAGACGGAACGCAAGCCCAAGACCCGCACCACCGAGATCACCGCCGACGAATTCTACGTGGCGGTGCTCTCCAACGAAGCCAAGGTGGTGCTGGCCAAGTTCAAGGAAGCGTAAGGGGGACTGCCCATGCCCGATTACGCCTTCTACCGCGAGAGCTATCTGGGGGAGGACATCCCCGAGGCCCAGTTCCCGCGCTTTCTCCGGCGGGCGGAGGCGGAACTGGCCCGGATGCGGGATGTCTACGCCGTGGCGCCCCGCCCCGGCCTGGACCCCGACAACGCCGAAGCCATGGCCCTGTGCGCCATCGCCGATGCGGTGTATGAGTTCGCCCAGGAGGACGAAGCCCGGGGCCTTTCCGGCATGACGGTGGGCAGCGTCAGCGAAAGCTACACCGCCCCGCCGGAACTCTGCGCCACCACCCTGGCCCTGCGGGCCGCCCACTACCGGCACGAGGCCGGGTACTATCTGCAGATCGGGCGGTGGCTGCCCCATGCGTAAGAGCCGCCTGTTTGCCCAGACCGTCACGGTCTACCGCGGCGACGCCGACGCCCTGGGCGTCAGACGCACCGTGCTGCGCGGGGTGTTCTGGCAGCACGGCCGCCGCCGTACCCCCGACGCCGACGGCACCACCCAGGGGGAAGTCCTGCTGCTGGTGGTGCCGGAATCCGCCGCCCGCTACGGCACCGACTACACCCTGGAACCGGGGGACCGCCTCTGCCCCGGGGAGGGGCCGGAGGTGAGCTGGGCCGACTGGGCGGACTTCGTGCCCGGCGCCCGGGCCGATGTGGCGGTGGTCCAGTACGTGCTGCCCATGTACCGCGGCGCCGAACTCCACCATGTGGAGGCCGGTACCTGGTGGACGGGCGGCGGCACCGGCGCCCACAGCCTGACCAACTGAGGAGGAACTGCCCCATGAATGAATCTGTTTTGCCGGCGCTGCGGGACTTTCTGGCCGGGGCGCCCGCCCTGGCGGACCTGACCCTCCGGGTGGAAAACGCCGGCCCCGCCCCCGGCACCGGCGGGCTGTGGCCCCGGGGCGTCACGGTGCTCACCCGCAGGGAAAACCTGCTGGGGGGCGTCAGCCTGCGCTGCCGGGCAGAGTTCCTTCTGCGTCTCTGCCTGCCCCTGCCCCCCGGGGATGACGCCCGGGCCGTGAAGAACGCCGGGCGGCTGCTGGCCCTGGAAAGCTGGGTGGCCGCCCAGAGCGCCGCCCACGCCCTGCCCGCCTTCGGCAACGGTCTGCCCGAAGGGGAGACCCTGCGCGCCGAGGACGGACGTCTTGAGACCGCCGACGCCGGCGGCACCGCCCGCTACACCCTCCGCCTGCTGGCGGAGTACACCGAAGTTTACAAGGAGGATACCCCATGAAGATCCAACGCAAATACATGGCGCACTACCTGAATGCGGCGTTCACCGACCCGGAAGCCAGCTACGTCCGGCTGGGCCGGGACCTGGAGGAATACGCCCCCGAGCTCAGCGCCAATGTGGAGAAAAAGTCCAACATCCTGGGCGAGACCAGCATCGTCATCGACAGCTACCAGAAGCAGGGCGAGGTCTCGCCCTACTACGCCGAGGAGGGCGACCCGCTGTTTGAAAAGCTCCAGGCCATCCTGGACGGCGACCTGGTGCTGGACGACCTGAAGACCGACATGGTGGAGGTCAAGCTCTGGGGCGACGAGGACGGCGCCTACCCCGCCGTCAAGGAGGAGTGCTACATCGAGATCGTCAGCTACGGCGGCGACACCACCGGCTACCAGATCCCCTTCAATGTGCACTACACCGGCGTCAAGACCAAGGGCACCTTCGACCCGTCCACCAAGACTTTTACGGCTGCGGGCTGAGCACCCTGACGGCTCAAAGGGGGCAACAGCCCGGGAGATGACCCGCCCGGACTGCATCCCATCGTCTGTGCGGGGGCGGCTGCGGCCGTCCCCGCTTCTTTTGTAAGAAAGGAAGGTCCATGAAACAACTGACCATTGACACCGGTGTGGAGGAATTCTCCGTCAACGGCCACGGCGTGCTGCGCTTCAACCCCGCCGACCCCAACCTCTACCACCGGTTTTTCGACGCAGGCAAGACCCTCTCCGCCCTGGACAAAGAGCTGGAAGAGAAAGTGGCCGCCCTGCCCGACGGCCCCGAGAGCGCCGAGGCGGGGCTGGCCCTGCTGGCCGAGTATGACGGCCGCATCAAGGCGCTGCTCACCGGCATCTTCGGCGCCGAGAACGACTTCGACCGGGTGCTGGGCGGGGTGAATCTGGCCGGGGTGGGCACCAACGGCAAGCGGGTGGTGCAGAACCTGCTGGAAGCCCTGACCCCCATCCTGCAGCAGGGGGCGCAGCGCCATCTGGAGGCCGCCGCCGACGCCGCCGTGGCCGAAGCGGACGCCGCCCGCGCCGCCCGGGCGCAGTCATGACCGGGTCCTGGGGCCTGCCGGTGCAGGCCGTCATCGAGGACCGGGTCTACCAGATCCACACCGATTTCCGGGATATCCTGGAGCTGCTGCGCTGGCTGGACGGCACCGCCGCCCCTGACCTGGACCGCGGCGAGCGGTGGTATGTGGCCATGCGGCTGTTCTACCCCGACTTTGCCGCCATGCCCCGGCAGGACTGGCCCGCCGCCACCCGGTTCCTCACCGAGTTCCTGGCGGCGGGGCGGCCCGAACCGGCCGCCGGCACCCCCCGGCTCATGGACTGGCAGCAGGATGCGCCCCTCATCGCCGCGGGCATCAGCCGGGCGGCAGGGCAGGATGTGCGGGCGCTGCCCTATCTGCACTGGTGGAGCTTCCTGGGCTGGTTCGACGCCATCGGCGAGGGGACCTTCGCCAC
This sequence comes from Subdoligranulum variabile, assembly GCF_025152575.1. Taxonomy (NCBI): domain Bacteria; kingdom Bacillati; phylum Bacillota; class Clostridia; order Eubacteriales; family Oscillospiraceae; genus Subdoligranulum; species Subdoligranulum variabile. The sequence continues at coordinate 1,752,061 of NZ_CP102293.1, forward strand.
GGTGGTGGCCATCCGGGACAAGCTGCGCCGGGGCAAAAAGCTGGAACCCTGGGAACTGGATTTTTACCGCACCCACCGCGCCGCCGTGGACCTGCGCCCCGCCCCCGACCCGGCGGCCGACGCCGAAAAGCAGCAGCTGCTGGCGCGGCTGGGTGCCTGACCCCGAAAGGAGGAACCTGATTGGCACAAACCATTGCCTTTGACGAGGTCTCGGAGCTGGCGGCGTCGGGGAGCAGCGTGGAACGCGCCCTGGACAAGATCACCGCTGCCCTGGGCAGTCTGGGGGACGCGGGCGCCGAAGCCCGCAGCGTGGTGGACAGCCTGCGCAAAAGTCTGCAGGCCACCGCCTCCCAGGCTGCCAAAAGCACCCGGAGCCTGGCCAGATTTGACGAGATCAACCGTCTGGCCGCCCCGGAGACCGAAAAATCGTCGTCCAAATCCGGCAGCGGCGGCAGCAGCAAAACCTCCGGGAAGGAGGACACCGCCGCCGACACCGCCGAACAGCAGCTCTCGGTCTGGCAGGGGGCGCTGCAATCCCTGCGGGACCTGTGGGCCCGGTTCTGGGCCTACCTGCAAAGCTGTTACGCCCCCGCCATCGCGGCCTGGCAGGGGGCCTGGAACCAGATGTCCGCCGCGGCGGCTGCTGTGTGGGAACCCCTGCGCACCGCCGCCCTCACCCTCTGGAACGATACCCTGCTGCCTCTGGCCCGGTATCTGACCACCGAATTCCTGCCCGGGGTGGTGAACAGCTTCTCGGAGGCCTTCGGCCCCATCGTGGGCGGGGCGCTGTCCGCCGCCATCACCGTGGCGGGCAACACCTTCCAGTGGCTCAGCGCCCTGGTGGCCGACGCTTCCGCCACCATCCTCCAACCCGCCCTGGCCATGCTGCTCACCGTCTGGCAGGGTCTTATGACCGGCATCCGCAGCGCCTGGGACGCCTACGGCCAGCCCCTGCTGGACGGCATCGTCCTGGCCTTCCAGAACCTGACCACCCTGCTCCAGGCCCTCTGGTCCGGCACCCTGCAGCCCGTCCTCTCCAACCTGGTGGCCCAGCTGGGCGCCTTCTGGACCCAGACCCTCTCCCCGCTGTGGCAGCAGCTCACCCTGGCCCTGGGCGCCGTGTCCAATCTGCTGCTCACCCTCTGGAACACCATCCTGGCACCGCTGCTCACCTGGCTGGTCAGCGTCCTGGGACCGGTGTTCACCCAGGTCTTCGCCGCCGTCAGCACCGCCGTGGGCACCGCCCTGAACATGGCCAGCGGCGCCGTCACCTCCCTGCTGGCCGTCCTGCGGGGGCTGGCCGACTTCGTCAGCAGCGTCCTGCAGGGCCGCTGGTCCGACGCCTGGAACGCCATGCTCACCACGGTGGTCACCGTATGGAACACCATCACAGCCACCGTGACCAACGCCATAAACGGCCTGCTCACCGCCCTGCAGCATCTGGCCTGGAGCATCCAGGCGGTCTTTGACGGCTTCCGGCACACCCTGTCGGGCATCGGCAGCGCGGCGTCGGGGGCGCTCTCCGCCGCGGGACAGTGGATCACCGGCCGCAGCGCCGCACCCCAGCTGGCCTACGCCCAGTCGGTGGCGGTCCCGGCCCTGGCCTCCGGCGCGGTCATCCCGCCCAACCGGGCCTTCCTGGCGCTGCTGGGCGATCAGCACAGCGGCACCAACATCGAGGCGCCCCTGGTCACCATCGAACAGGCGGTGGCCGGTGTCATGGCGGACGTCCAGGCCGGTCAGATGGCAGGCTTCGAGACGCTGGCCGCCCTGCTGCGGGATCTGCTGGAAGCGGTGGGCGGCATTGAACTCACCGACGAGATGGTGGGCCGGGCGGCCCAGCGCTGGACCCGGCGCAGCAATCTGCAGCGGGGAGGTGTGACGGTATGACCCTGACCCCTTTGTTCCAGATCGACGGCCAGCCCCTCTACGCGCCGGACGCCGACGTCACCCCCAGCTATGCCGACCTGGATTCCAGCGATTCCGGCCGGGACGCCAGCGGCGTCATGCACCGGGAGGTGGTGCGGGAGAAGGTGGCCACCTGGCCCTTCGCCTACGCCGCCCTCACCGACGCCGAGTACGCCTACCTGGTGGGACTCTTTGCGGGCAAGGCCACCTTTGCTTTCACCCATCCCCGGGCGGGCTCCTCCTCCGAGACGGTGACCACCACCTGCTACTGCAGCAACTACAGCATCGCCTGGCGCAGCGCCCGGGACGGCAGCTGGCGCAACCTGAAATTCAACATCATCGAGTGCTGAGGAGGGAAGGACCATGATTCAGTATCTGCTCGTCCTGCCCGACGGCAGCGAGCTTTCTTCGGGGGTGCCGGGGCGCAACGCCCTGCGCAGCCTCCAATGGACCCACACCGTCAACGCCGGCACCGACCTGACCCCCGGCTCCGCCTGCGCCGATTCCCTGGAGGCGGAACTCTGGGTGGAACCGGGCCGGAGCCCCGGCATCACGGCGGGGCAGGAGCTGACCCTCTGCCGGGTGGAGGGTGCGACCCGCACCCGGCTGGGCATCTTTGTGGCCGAGACCCCCACCCGGGGCAAGCGCAACCTCTACCGGCTCACCGCCTACGACCGGATGGTGCGCACCGAACAGGACCTGTCCCCCTGGCTGCGGGAACGGCAGGGGGATTTCCCCATGACGCTGGACGCCTTCGTGCAGCAGGTGGCCGACGCCTGCGGGGTGCCGCTGGCGGGCGGCCTGCCCCGCAACGGCAGCTACTCCGTGCAGGCCTTTTACGCCGACGGCCTCACCGGGCGGCAGCTGCTCCAGTGGGCCGCCCAGGCGGCGGGCTGCTTTGTGCACTGCAACGCCGACGGGGCGCTTGCCTTCGGCTGGTACACCGACGCCCGGGGCAGCGTCAGCCTGACCCCCGGCAGCACGGCGGAGGCGGCGCTGGGACAGGCGGCGCCCTACCGGGAGGACGGACTTTCCTACGAGGACTACGAGACCGCCCCCATCCAGAAGGTACAGATCCGCCAGAGCGACGCCGACCTGGGGGTCGTCTGGCCGGAGGAGGCCGACGGCACCAACACCCTGGTCGTCCAGGGCAATCTGCTGCTCACCGCCGAGACCGACGCAGCCCTGCGCCCGGTGGCCCAGGCCCTCTATGAGGCGGCGTCGGGCTGGGCGTCCTACACCCCCTGCACGGTGAGCGCCTTCGCGGACTGCCCGGTGACGGCGGGACAGCTGGTCTGGGCGGTGACCCCGGCGGGACAGCGGCTGACGGTCTGCGTCATGAGCGCCGTCTGCACCGCCGCGGAGACCCGGCTGGAGGCCACCGGCAACCCCCGGCGGGACAGCGTGGCCGCCGTCAACAGCGGGCGGCTCAACCTCCAGGGGAAGATGCTGGAGATGAAAGCCACCATCGACGGCCTCTCGGTGAAGGCAAGCACCCTGTCGGGGGACTACACCGAGCTCCGACAGTCGGTGGAGGAGATCTCCCTGAGCGTGGTGACCGAGGGCAACATCCGCAGCAAGTTCGCGGCGGACGCCACCAGCGTCACCATCGAGAGCGGCACCATCACCTTTGCCGCCAACTCCCTGGTGGTGGACAGCGACAACTTCCAGCTGGACCACCAGGGCAACGTCCGGATCACCGGTTCGTTCTACTCCAACGCCGCCAACGGCAACCAGGTGAACCTGGCGGATGGCATCGCCGCCTTCTACGCCCGGGACTCCTCCGGCCAGAGCTACCCCACCACCATCATCACCCGGTCGGCCAGCGCCAACCCCTACGGCATCCTGGACGTCTATGGCCGCGCCGCCAGCGGTGCCGTCAACACCCAGGTGCGGCTGCAGGGCGGCCTTACCGACGGCTCCATCCACCTGTACAACGCCTTCGGCACCGAACAGGGGGTCCTTACCTCCGGCGAGGGCAACGTCAGCTGGCTGGCCGGCGGTCTGGACGTCCGGGGCAGCCACGGCGTGCAGGCCTATTACGGCAGCATCGGCCGACTGCAGATCACCGAGCTGGGGGTCAACGGCGGCGTCATTCAGAAGGTCTACTGGAAGTGGGACGGCAACCTGGGCGCCTATGTGCTGTCCACCAGTTCGTAAAGGAGGAACCCCATGGAAGACAATCAACTGGTACAAGACCTGGTGGAGGGCATCCTGGCTTCGGTCAATGCCTCCTGCCTGCCGCTGGCCGTCAAGGCGCTGGCGCTGGAGAACATCCTGCTGCGCGTCCAGGCGGCCCTGCGCCCGGCAAACCAGGAAACACCGCAGCAGCCTGCGGAGTAAGGAGGAACCATGCAGACGATTCGGCTCAGCGGCTACACGGCCGCAGCGTCGGTCCCGCTGCTGCGCCTGGGCACCCGGGACAGCTTCGGCATCGAACAGCTCCAGATCCAGTCCGACGAGGAGTGGGCGGGCCTGGCCCTCACCGCCACCTTTGTGACCCCGGCGGGCAGCACCCGGATGGTGGTGTCGGCGGACGGGGTGGTGGACGTGCCGCCCGCCGCCACTGCCGCCGCCCTGACCCCGGCGGCGCCGGGGCGCATCGTGTTCACCGGCACCGGGGCGGGGGTGCAGCGCATCACCGCCGACCTGCCCTACCTGGTCACCGACCATGCCCCCGTGGAAGGGGAGGCCCCCGTCCCCGAGCCCTCCGAGTGGGAGCAGTACGTCACCCGGATGCAGCAGGCGCTGGACACCGCCGTGCCTCCGACAGGCAATTCCGGCCAGGTGCTGACCAAGACCCGGGACGGCAACGTCTGGGCCTATCCCACGGGGGGCGGCAGCGGCACCGGCGGCGGGTACATCATCGGCGCGGGGCTCCGGCTGGACCCCGAGGGCAACGTCCTCTCGGTGGATACCGCCGACGCCGTGGAACAGGACAACACCCGCCCCGTCACCTCGGCGGCGGTCTATACCACGGTGGGCAGCATCGATGCGCTGCTCGCCACCATCTAAGGAGGTTTTCCCATGAGCATCCAGACAGAAATCACCCGCATCCAGGCGGCGCGCAACACCCTGCGGACCAAGGCCGCAGAGCTGAAGATCTCGGCCGGCACCGAGCGGCTGGACGAGCTGGCCGCCGATTTTGACGGCATCCTCAACCAGGGGTCGGTATCGGCCCAGGTCAGGGAGGGGGAGACCTACACCATCCCCCAGGGCTACCACGACGGCACCGGCACGGTGTCGGGGGTGGCGGGGGGCGGCAGCTACACCCTCCAGAGCAAGACCGTCACCCCCACCCGGAAACCCCAGGCCGTCACCGCCGACGAGGGCTACTACGGTCTGTCCGACGTGACGGTGCAGGCCATCCCCGACGCCTACCAGGACGTCACCGCCGTCACCGCCGCCGAGGCCGACGTGCTGGCGGCCAAGGTCTTTGTGGACAGCACCGGCACCGTCCGCACCGGCACCATGCCCAACAACGGCACCGTGTCCAGGACGCTGGACGCCTCCGCGCCCTCCTACACCATCCCCCAGGGCTTCCACAGCGGCAGCGGCACGGTGTCCCTGGTGCCCGAAACCAAATCCGCCACCCCCACCAAGGCCCGGCAGACCGTCCAGCCCACCGCCGGCAAGGTGCTCACCGCCGTCACGGTGGAGCCCATCCCCGACGACTACATCACCACCGCCGACGCCGATGCTGCCGCCGCCGACCTGCTGGCCGGCCGCACCGCCTATGTGCAGGGCAGCAAGGTCACCGGCACCATGCCGGACAACGGCGCCATGGATGCCTCCCTGGATGGCCTGACCGTCACCAGCAAGGTCATCCCGGCGGGGTATACCTCGGGGGGCACGGTGGCCCTGGGCGGGGAGATCGAGGAAGCCCTGGCCGCCATCTGAGGAGGAACGCCCATGAGTGTACAGACACAGATCCAACGGCTGGAAACCGCCAAGGCCTCGCTGCGCACCGCCCTGGAGGAGAAGGGGGTCACCGTCCCCGACACCGCCACCCTGGACGGCTACGGCGCCCTGGTGGCCCAGATCCCCGCCGGCAGCGACGAATGGACCGTCCTCTACCGCGCGGAGCTGCCCACCTCGCCGCCCGCCGCCAACGAGGCCTCCACCCGGGTGGTGCCCACCGGCAGCTACGCCTACCTGTCGGTGGACGTCCCCCAGGACAAGGACGGCCTGGAGGTGGCCTTCACCTACGGCGGCACCACCCGCATCGCCCTCGCCCGGACCCAGTCGGGGGATGTGCTGGGCGGCCTTGCCGCCAGCGCCTTCGCCATCTACGCCCAGAGCGGGCAGCATCTGGTGGTCAAGATCAACGTGGGGGAGGTCAACTATCTCTCCTACCGCTTCACCACCAGTCCGCGATAAGAAGGGAGGAATCGTATGGAATCCGCCATTGATGTAAGCAAATGGCAGGGGACGGTGGACTGGGCGGCGGTGAAAAACGCCGGCGTCAGCCACGCCATGCTGCGGGCGGGCTACGGCACCGCCGGCACCGATCCCCAGTTCAAACGCAACGTGGCAAACTGCGAGCTCCACGGCGTCCACTGGGGCGCCTACTGGTACAGCTACGCCACCACCCCCGCCGCCGCCCGCCAGGAGGCCGCCCGCTGCCTGCAGCAGCTGGCCGGCCTGCGCCCCGAACTGCCGGTGGCCTACGACATCGAGTATGAGCCGGGCATCCTGGCCCTGGACAACGCCGGCCGCACGGCGCTGGTCAAGGCCTTCCTGGGGGCGGTGGAGGACGCCGGGTACTACGGCATCCTCTACGCCAGCACCGACTTCATCCGCAACCGGCTGAACTGGCGGGAGCTGGCCTGCTACGACGTCTGGGCCGCCCAGTACGGCAGCGCCTGCACCTGCCCGCTGCCCTACGGCATCTGGCAGTACAGCAGCCGGAATGCCCTGGGCATCCCGGGCTTCGGCAGCTCGCTGGACTGCAACCGGCTCTACAAGGATTACCCGGCCCTCATCCGGGCGGCGGGGCGCAACGGCTTTGCCCCGGCCCAGACCGCCCCGCCGGAGACCCGCTGCCAGCGGCTGACCATCGGGCCGGTGTCCTCGGGGGATGCCTGGACGCTGCTCCAGCGCTGCCGGACCCTGGGCCTCACCGACGCGGGGCTCTACCGCAGCGCCTGGGCCGACGACGCCCACACCACCCAGACCCTGACCATCGGGCCGGTGTCCTCGGGGGATGCCTGGACGCTGCTGCGGGACTGCCGGACCCTGGGCCTCACCGACGCCGGGCTCTACCGCAGCGAATATGTCTGATGGGAGGTGAACCCTTGGAAAACAACAACATCTTTCTCTGGCTCAAGGCCGGGCTGGTCACGGCGGCCGGGGCGTTCGGCGCGGCCTTCGGCTGGCTGGGCTGGCTCATCCTGGCCTGGGTGGGCTGCATGGTGCTGGACTGGCTCAGCGGCAGCGCCGCCGCAGCCGCCAAAGGCAGCTGGTCCAGCGCCGTGGCCCGGGCGGGCATCTGGCACAAGGGCGGCATGATCCTGGTGGTCATCGTGGCCTCCGTGGCGGACTGCGTGCTGGGGGTGGCGGTGGAACATCTGCCCATGCTGGGGCTGGACTACACCGTGCTGGTGCTGCCGGTCACCCTGGTGTGGTACATCTTCACCGAGCTGGGCTCCATCGCCGAGAACGCCACCGCCATGGGCGCCCCGGTGCCCGCCTGGCTCACCAAACTGCTGGCCGCGGGCCGGCAGTCGGCGGAAAGGTAAACTGCACAAAAAGTAATATTTTGTATAAATATGAGCTGATCCCCGAAAAAAGGAGCCGCGGCATGCTCCCTTTGCTGGACAAGCGGGCCATCCCTTGGTATACTTTACCCATACACAGAACCACACAAAAAAAGGATGAGCGGTGGGGCCCCGTGCTCCGTCCGCCCGGGAAGGCGTGAAGGGGACAGATGGCAAAGGTAGAGATCCGGATGTTGGGCGACTTTGAGATCCGTGTGGACGGGCAGCCGGTACTGGCGGCGCTGGCCCAGTCCCGCAAGGCGACATCGCTGGTGCAGTATCTGGTGCTGCAGCGGGGGGAGCGGGTGCCCCATGCCACGCTGACCAACGCCCTGTGGGGCGGGGAGCGCAGCGCCAACCCCGACATGGCCCTGCGGGCCATCCTGCACCGGTTCCGCACCATGATCGCCCAGGAGCATCTGACGGTGCTGGAGGATTGTATCCTGACCAGCCGGGGCTGCTACCAGTGGAACCCCGACCTGCCCTGTGAGGTGGACGTCTTCACCATGGAGGACCTGGTCATGCAGGCCGGGCAGGAGAAGGACCCCGGCAAGCGCCTGGCCATTGAGGAGCGGATCGTGGAGGTCTACCGGGGGCGGCTGCTGCCGCTGTCGGCGGACGAGCCCTGGGTGGAGAGCAGCGCCGTGCGGCTGCATGTGCTCTACCGGGCCGCGATGATCCACGTGCTGGAGCACTACAAGAAGAACGGCGAGAACGAGCGGCTGGTGACCCTGTGCCGCAGCGCCATCGAGAAGAATCCCCGGGCCGAGCGGCTCTACCTGGAACTGGTGGTGGCCCTGGAGACCCTGGGCCGCCCGGAGGAAGCCCGGCAGGTGCTGCAGCAGGGGCTTTCGGTGGGCTGCCTGCACCACGCGGCGGAGCCGGGGCGGGTGGGCGCCATGTGGCGCCAGGCCCGGCAGGCCGACCGCAACATGGAAAACGACATGAACCGGCTGATGGCCGCTCTGCCGCCCCAGAACGCCGGGGGCGCCATGATCTGCTCCTTCGAGACCTTCGGCCAGATCTACCGCATGCAGCGGGGCATCCAGGCCCAGTATCACGTGCCGGTCTTCCTGCTGCTGGTGACGGTGGTGCCGGTGCAGGCACAGGACGACGCCGAGACCGAGCGGATGATGCAGGTGCTCCAGGAACTGCTGCGCAGCTGCCTGCGCAGCTGTGACGTGGCCGCCCGCTACAGCGACACCCAGTACGCGGTGCTGGTCTGCGGCGCCCCGGGGCAGAACGCCGCCCTGCTGGAGCGGATCAAGCAGGCCTTCTACGGCACGCCCACCCACCAGCGGTATCTGCTGAACTACAACGCCTACTCCCCCAAACCGGGGCAGGAACCGCCGCGCCGCCGCCGCAGTTATCCCCGCAAAAAAGTCTGAGTACCAACCCAAAACAGCCCCCGCCGGTCATCCCCGGCGGGGGCTGTTATGTTTTGGGCAGAAGGCTCAGTGCATCCAGGCGGCGGCTGCCTCGGCCAGTTTTGCGTTGATGGCATCGGCGGCCTCGGCGCTCTCCGCCACGGCGGACAGGTACACCTTGACCTTGGGTTCGGTGCCGGAGGGGCGCACCATCAGCTTGGCGCCGTTTTCCAGCCGGTATTCCAGCACATCGGCTTTTGGCAGCCCGGTGCCGTCCGCCTCGTAGTCGGTGACACCGGTGACGGCATAGCCCGCGATCTCGGCGGGGGCTTGGGCCCGCAGCCGGGCCATGATGCCCTGCATGGTGTGCATGCCGGTCTCGCCCTCAAAGGTGAAGCTGTGCAGGGCGTTGCGGTACCAGCCGTACTCGGCGTAGAGCGCGTTCACGGCGTCCAGCAGGCTCATGCCCTGGGCGGCGTAGTAAGCCGCCGCCTCGCAGGCCAGCATGACGGCGTTGACGCCGTCCTTGTCCCGCACGTGGCCGCCCGACAGATAGCCGTAACTCTCCTCGAAGCCGAAGATGTACCGCTCCACATGGCCTTCCGCCTCCAGCAGGCCGATCTGCTCCCCGATGAACTTGAAGCCGGTCAGAGTGCGGCGCAGCTCCACGCCGTACTTGGCGGCGATGGGGGTGGCCATGTCGGTGGAAACGATGGTGGTCACCGCCACGGGGTCCTGGGGCATGGTGCCGTTGCCCTGGCGTACCCGGCAGATGTAGTCAAAGAGCAGCACGCCCATCTCGTTGCCGGTGATCAGCCGGTAGCCGCCCTGGCCGTCCGGCACGGCGGCGCCCATACGGTCGCAGTCGGGGTCGGTGCCGATCATCAGGTCGGGGTGGACGGTGTCGCAGAGCTTCAGGCCGGTCTCCATGGCCTCCCGGATCTCGGGGTTGGGGTAGGGGCAGGTGGGGAAGTCCCCGTCGGGCTGCTCCTGCTCGGGCACCACCGTCACGTTGGTCACCCCCATGCGGTTCAGCAGCAGCTTCACCGGCTCCAGGCCGGTGCCGTTCAGCGGGGTGTAGACCAGTTTGAGGTGGGACACATCGTTGCCGGGGCGCAGGGCCAGCACGGCGTCCACGAAGTCCGACAGGCACTGGTCGTCGATGGTCACGATGCGGCCGTCGGCCACGGCCTCGTCGTAGTCCGCCAGTTTCGGGCTGTCGAAGTAGTCATGCTGTCCGATGGCCGCCAGCACCTGGTCGGCCATCTCCAGGGTGATCTGGCAGCCGTCGGCGCCGTAGACCTTGTAGCCGTTGTACTTGGCGGGGTTGTGGCTGGCGGTGACACAGATGCCCGCGCCGCAGCCCAGATACCGCACCGCCCAGGAAAGGGCCGGGGTGGGTTCCAGCCGGGGATAGACGTAGGCCGTGATACCGTTGGCCGCCAGCACCCGGGCGGCTTCGCGGCAGAACAGCTCGCCCTTGTGGCGGCTGTCGTGGGCCAGGGCCACCTTTTTGGGCAGGCCGGAGGCGTTCAGGGTGTCGGCCAGGCCCTGGGTGGCCCGGCGGATGGTGTAGATGTTCATCCGGTTGGTGCCGGCGCCGATGACGCCCCGCAGCCCGCCGGTGCCGAAGGCCAGATCCCGGTAGAACCGGTCGTTGATGGCGTCGGCGTCGCCGGCAATGGTATCCAGCTCGGCGAGCAGATCGGGATCCTCCCCGGCGCGGGCGCGCCAGAGATCGTAGAGTTCCGCAGAATGCATAGGGAAAATCTCCTTTCCTTATATAAAGGGCCGCGGACCGGGCGGGCCCGGGGCGGGGAAAACCTGCTACTACCGTACCACAGGCGGGCGCAAAAAGCAAGCGGCGGCCGCCGGAGAAAAAAATTGAAATTTTTTGAAAAAACCGCTTGACATTTGGTGGGGTGGGTGGTATTATACTAACTGCACTTGCGCCGGTAGCTCAGCTGGATAGAGTGTCTGACTACGAATCAGAAGGTCGGGAGTTCGAGTCTCTTCCGGCGCACCATGCACCGCACCGGGGCAGAGATGCCTCGGTGCATTTTTTGTTTGTATCGCTTTTTTCAAAGCGCACAAACGGCGGCAACCATCGTTGCGAGGGCGGTCACCGCCGTTAATCCGATTTGAAAATCAGAAAAAAGCGTGTTTCTATAGTGTTCCTGGCAGCGGGTGTTCTCCCGCTTTCCCCCGACCCAGCATCCCGGCTGGAGGTTTCTGCCTATGGGGGCTGTACTGGCTGGCGGGGTCTGTTGCATCCCTGCGGCTTTTGAGGCCGACCACAGTACAAAAGAAGTAAATACTTCCACAGGAACAACATATTCGATTTTCAAGGTACAACGATAAAAACCCCCAACCATTTCACAACGGTGGGGGTTTGGTGTACCTTGACAAAGGTCAAACTGTATTGTAAACTGTTTAGGCGATAAACCAAACGGAAATTGGTTTATAACCATACAGATATGCAACACAGATTGTATTGCTTAGTACCACGTTACCCCACAACGCTGCTCGTTTTTTAGCCTTGTGGTTACTGGTTGCCAGATTTTGAAGGTGGCTTCCAGGGTGGAGTTCTTATCGGGACTATTATAAGCAGATTCGAAAAGGAAGTCAAGCGACGAAAGCCGCTTGGCTTTCTTTTTTTTCTGCATAATAGGGCTTAGAAAAGGTCGCTGTGTGAGCCGGTTCTGGTGAGGTACAAAATCAATTCCTCATCGGCCACTTCGTAGATCAGCAACCAATCCGGGGTGATGTGACACTCGCGGCATCCCGCATAGTCCCCGGAAAGTTGGTGGTCCCGGTTCTTCTCTGGCAGCGGTTTCTGGTTGGCCAGCAGCTCGATCACCTTTTCCAGCAGGCGCATATCATAGCCGCGCTTTACAATTCTTTTGTAGTCTTTCTTGAAGGCGGCCTGATACTTAATCGTCAGCATTTAGATCCTCCATGAGTTCTTCTACGGAAGAAAAAGCCTTACTCATTCCAATACCTTTTCTGGCGTCTTCAATTGCCTTTTTCGTTTCGGCGTTCGGAACTTCGGCTCCAATCTCAAAGGGGATTCGATATTCCCGGACCGCCTTTTTCGCAAAAACGGTAAATGCCGTTGTCATCGTCATGCCAACATCATTGCAAAAAGCCTCGAACTGCTGCTTCAAGTCGGAATCCATGCGGATATTGATGTTGATGTTCGCCATACAGTGCAATCTCCTTTCCTTGATTCTGTAACTATTATACCAGACATTGCGCACGATGTCAATATATTTATTTACAATGCTTGCATATTTTTTCCCGCTTCCTGCTCGCTCCACTATATTTTCGGGCGTGATTGTTCGACACACAACTCTGCAAATTTCAATGGGAAAAATAACGACAGGACAATCAAAACGCTTTGTGCCTGTTAGGCACAAAGCGTTTTGCAGCGCCAGCCCGGGCTGTATCATTGGCCGTCGTCTGTTTCCTTTGCCGCCAGGAATGCGGCGCGAACCTCTTGCAGTTTTTTGACCCCCAGCGCCCAATAGGGGCGAATTTCTTTGCCGGTCATACCGGCTTCGCGGCACAGGCGCATTTCCCGCAAGACACGGGGACCGCACTTGTGCAGCTTGATGAGCTTTAGGCCGTAGGTGTCCGGCATAATGCCGTTGGCAATGCCGATCAGCAGTTCCCGCAACTGGTTTTTGTCGATGCCGTGAACAGGGTCCTCGTAGTACATGGGCGGCAACAAGCCCTGCTCTCTGGCCCAATCCCGCAGCTGATGCACACGGCGCTTCTTGATGATACGCAACGATAGGGACGGGTCATCGTAGCTGCTTTCATCAAAGCCCATGCGCATCCCCAGGCGCAGTTCGGTGAGCTTGGGCAGGCCCTCGTCGGTGTTGTACCCCTTGGCCAGATACGGCTCAATGTCCAGATCGTCCTCAATCCAGGCCGCTTTTTCTGCCTCCCAGGCCAGGTCTATCGGCCTGCCGCCCAGCATGGCCCGCTTTTCGGCTTTGGCCTTTTTTGCCAGGTAGATGATACCGCCCTGATGTGCGGCGCGGCGGGCTTTTTTGTTTGCAGTCTGCGCAATCTGCCGCCCGGAGTAGCCGATCATCTTCAACCCTTCCGGCGGCGTTGCGGTCTCGGCAACGCGCACCACCACCCGCAGCATCTTTTTGCGACACCCCGGGACGGGGACCCGCACCCAGCTGCCAGGCTTCAGCCCGGCGCTTCCTTTGTAGTCCTCCGGCACGCCGAACCCGTATTCTTTGCCATCCGGCTTGAATTTGATGAACACCATCTTCATGCAAAAGTCACTCCCTGTTGCTTAAATTATACCTGCTATCTCCGTTGGTGACAACGACTGTAAAGACAGTACAAAGAAAAAAATAATCGGGCGCAGCGATCAGGCAGGCCGTGGGCACGAAAAGCGGAGCACACGCGGAACCCTTCAGCCTGGATAAACGGGATTTTGCCGTGTACGCCTACCTCTGCCGCTGGCTCAGGCGGTTCCGAAAGGCGCACTTCTCCCCTTGTTGCTAATCTAGAGAGGGAAAAATATCTTTCTTTTGTACTGTAAGTGGGATTAGTCTTATTACTGTTCCGCAAATTTTGACATACCCTTTTCAGAAAAACGAGTAAGACCTCTTGACAAGCACCGATCTCGTGTAGTATTTTGGAATTGGAAATGAGACTTGCTATGCTTGCCAGCAGCATCTCGATTTTTTGCCGCCGTGTTCCAGCACGGCGGTTTTCTTTTTGTGCGCCAGGATTGGCCCCTGGGAGCGCCTGTGCGACCGTTTCGACGAGTATGTACAGATTGTGCTTCCCGGCACGGAAAGCGGCTTTGAGGAGCCTCCCAGCGGCCATCAGAGACTTGATGGCCGTTTGCACTGTGCCGATGGCCATGTGCAGCACGGTGGCCATGTGTGAAAACGAGGGAAACGCCTTGCGCTGCCCATTGGAGCAACGGCAGAGGTAAGCATACACGGCAAAGTCCCGTTTATCCAGGTTGAATGCTTCTACCGGCAGCTTGCCCCATGCGCCGGACAGCTGCCGGAGCTTGTATTGATTGGAGATTCTGCGGCCTTCCCGATCTTGCCGGGCAGACACTACCAGCAGGCCCTTTTGTTCCAGACCGACCACTGCGGAGCGGATTGTGTTCTCGCTCAGACCGCACCGCTGCTGTATGGTGGCGTTGCGGACGGTTGCCGTGCCCAGGCAGTTCTGACAGTACGACAAAAACAAATAAACCATCAGTTCTTTAGGCTTTAGCCCGTATTCAAATAGGCTGTTATAAATTTTTACAAACATGTTGTTCTTCCTTCCAAAAAAGCAGCCCCAGGCAAACGGATTGCCTGGGGCATTGTTGTTATTTACGGATTAAATTTTCCGGGGTACAGTGCTGCCGCTTCGCGCCGGGAAGCTCCCAGCTTGCGGCGCGGTTCTCTGGTAGCTGCCGAGGGTGCGTGAGGGCGTGCCGGGGCACTTCCCAGCGCCTGACGCAGAGATTCCGTGCTGAGTAACTTGATTTCCAGGTAGTCGTTCTCGCTGGTGGTGTCCTGTTCCTGGGGAGCCAAAGACAAGTATTTCCAGTAACCCTCGAGATGGGTTTTCATGGGGGCGTACCCGGCTTTCTCGACGATCCATGTGTCACGCTGGATGCGCACCATCTGAGCAGGGGACATCAGAGGGCGACCCATCAGCTGGTGGCTGCTGGTGGTCTTGCCGTCAGATCGAGAGGAGGAGCCGGTCAAAATGGTTTCGTCGCCCAGCATTTTGGATATGCTGGTAGCGGTGTCCTGGGCCGACGGCGATACAAACGTGTTGAGCAAAATCTGGCAGTTGTCTTTGATGATCTCGGTGACGTTTTTATCGTATTTGAGCAAAAACTGGCTGTAGCTTTGCACTGCGACCAGGATGCGCCCGCCTCGGCTGCGGATAGCGGAGAACAGGCTGGTGACACCGGGAATTGCCGGGAAGTTGCCGAACTCATCCAAAAAATAGTAGAAGGGACGAGGGCAATGCCCGCCCTGGCGCTCAGCCAGAGCAATCAGATCGTCGGTCAGGAAGCGGACAAACAGCGAAGCCAGGAAGTGCCTGGTTTCGTTTTCGTCCGGCGCAATCAGGAAGATCGCCGTGGGCCTCTCGATAAATTGTTCGGCATCCAGATCGTTGTCGTGGGTGCAGATCAGCTGTTCCAGTTCTGCATCCACGAATTTCAGCAGTTTGGACAGCGCCGAAGAAACGATATTGAGGGTGGTTCGAATATCCGCGCTTGTGGTAGTGCTGATATAGCCTTTAATTCGCCGGTCGGTAACCCCCTCCAGCATGGCAGCCAAACGGCTTTTCTGGACGGTGTTCCCTTTCTCCGGGTTATCTGCCCCTGCCAGTTCGACAATCAGATTAAAAACACTGACGATGTGGCGCTCACCGTCCTGGCCATACTGAGACACCAGCAGGACCAGGCCGGTTATCAGGCCACGGGCAGTCTCGTTAAAATACTCACTACTGTCACCACTGTTCACAGAGCCGGTATTACCGATGATCGCGCTGGCTATGACCTTGGCGTAGCGTTCTGCCGTGGCATAATGCACGGCCCGCTGCTTGGCGTCTTGCTCCTTGCGCCATGCGTCGATTTCGATGTTGACGCGGTACAAAAGATTAAAATGGCAGGAGCAAAACACGTTTCGCAGATCGAGCTTCAGCACGCGGTAGCCGCACTTTTTCAGTTCGGCGCTGGTAATCGTATACAGGTCATCTTTGACAGATACCAGAACCATGCTGGCCCCCTGGCCGATTCCCTGGGCGTCTTGCGTGTGCAGATTTACCCGGGCGTTGTAGGTGATCGTGGGGATATACAGGCTGGTGGACTTACCGGCACCAGGCGGGGCGACCATCAATACAGATTGATCGCTTGTATCGACCAGCCAGGTGCTTTTGGATGCACCCACGAGCATGGCCGGTTGCGCCTCATGTCCTTGCTGCACTTCTTGATAAACCCGCTTGACTTCCTCCGGCTCCATGAAGTGGGCGTCGCCGTGCTGGCCGTGCCCGGCTTTTACATCCCGGACAGCCAGGGGCTGACGGTTGAGCAGTTCAATGACAGCCGTGGCCAGTATGGCCAATAGAAATTTGCTAACCGCCAACCGCCAATCCATAGGTATCTGCAGGAACAGCTGGAAGCCCGTCAGCAGGGCATAGCCAATGACCAGCACCAGCAATGGGCGAAACAGTTTTTTCAAAAAATCACCTGCCTTACATCATTTCCATAAAGGCTTCGCTTTGCGGGGTCAGTTCCTCCGGCTCAATCTGTTGAGCCTGGTACTGTTCGCTGGTCTGTTCAAGCTCGGCATACCGAACGCAGTACTCCATCGCGTTATGGAGCCGCGCTACGCTGTCCCGCATACTAAAGCCGCCCACATTTCCGGCGTCTTCCAAGGCGGCGGTGATTCTTTCGGTCAACTGCTCATCGATCGGTACGCCGCAGCGCACCTGCAGAAGCGCCGTCAGGGCGGCGCTTTCCAGTTCGGCCACCGGCTTGTCGGATGTACTTGTCCGGGTAATCACAGCCTCGGAATAGCCTTCCAGCAGGCTTTTCAGTTGTTCTGTACTGTTGTTTCCTTCCCGAATATGTATGACGTTTCGGGACGCATCAAAAAATCCTGTGCCATGCCGCAGATCGCTTAAAACAGATATATCGGCCAACTGCGCTGCATCTTCAACGCGGTGGATCAGGTCGCTGTGCTGGGCCTCTGTCCATTGTAGAGGGGCTTTATCCAGATATTCACTTTCCGGCAGATCGTACTGCTCCAAAGCATAGACGCGCTCTATCCCATCGGTGCGCAAAACAGAGATAGAACGATCTTCCTCTCCAGGTTTGACTTTAGGGGAGCCGATAGCTTCCGGGCTGGGGCAGTAGGTGGCTTTTGGATTCTGAGCAAACACCGCCACACTGTTTTCCACACCCATGCCAACGCACTGACCGCGGAAATTCAAGTATTCCAGATACTTCTGCGGATCGGCAGCCATAGCGGCATAAGTTTGATCAATTTTAGCTTGAAGTTCTTGTATTTCGGGATGCACGTCTGTTTTTCCTCCTTCTTGGTTAAGGATGGTGTTCAGTTCGTTCAACCTGGCCAGCTTGGTCTGAAACTCTTTCTCATACGCAAAAGGTTGGTTTACAGCTTCTTTTGCATCCTCCAGGTTTTTGTTCAGCGCCGTCAACAGTTCCTGATCCTGAGCCTGTGTGTCAGATAACTTTTCCAAAAGGTGCCGGAACGAGGAAAAGTTTTCTTTCGGGTTAAACTCGAAGTTGTATTTTTGTGTACCCTGTAGATATCCCAAAAAGCTGGTGGCTTTGGCATCATAATAGGCATGGATTTGGAATCCTCTATACTCACCTATTATGACATCACCAGCCGTAGCGCTTTGGAGCGCATCGCGCAAAGCAGCGTCGGCTGCTTTGCGTTCGGTGTAGAAAGTACCCATTACAGTAGCAGAGAAATTTTCGCTGCCGTCTGAATTGAAACGACTATTGGCTTTGTAAAGGTCAATATCTTTGGAAATTGCATCCAAAGATTCTTCGACTTTTTGGATGGAGGCAGGATATCCAATAGCGATCTTATCCTGCAGCTCAAATATCTGCGACATATGGGACGAGCGCAATGTACTCAGTCGCGCCACTTCATTGTCCAGTTCCATCTTTTCTTTGATAAGGGGATTGCCGGCGCATAGGGCTTTGATTTCCGCGTAGGACAGTGCAACTTCGTCCAAATCCTGACAAGATCGAGCAGGCGACTTGCTGGTCATGATTTGCGATATGAATTTTTGCTTGTTTTCGATCAGCTGCCAACTGTAGGCGTCGAAGCTGCCTTCGGTTGCATACCGATAGATCTGCACAGATGGGTTTTCGTTGCCCTGGCGCAGAATCCGACCTTCGCGCTGCTCAATATCCGAGGGCCGCCAGGGCACATCAAGATGGTGGAGTGCAATCAATTTGGTTTGCACGTTGGTTCCGGCTCCCATTTTTTGTGTACTGCCCATCAGGATGCGCACCTTTCCGGCACGCACTTTTGCAAACAGAGTGGCTTTTTTGGCGTCGGTATTGGCGTCATGGATAAATGCAATCTGTTCCTTCGGAATACCTTTGGCAATCAGCTTGTCACGGATATCGTCGTAAACGTTCCATTCTCCAGTGCTGGGGGTGGCCAGATCGGAGAAGATCAGCTGCGTCGATTGTGTGGCCATGGTGTTTTGCCAAATCTCAAATACCTTGCTGGCGCAGGCCGTGGCTTTGTTTTCGGGAACATCCGGGAGAAGTGGGTTGAGCAGCCGTTGATCGAGAGCCAGTTTCCTGCCGTCCGTTGTAATTTTGAGCATGTTATCTGTGTGCGGGTCTACATTGCCAGCGCGGACTTTCTCGGCCCGCTCTCCAAGGGCCTGGATGCTTTCTTTCTGTAGCTCCGTGGGAGGGCACATCACAGCTGTGGCTTTTCCTCCTTCCAGATCGGGAACTTTTAGGTTCAGCATATCGGAAGTCTGTACATCGGTGGCCAACTTCCACATGCTGATAAGTTCGGGGAGATTGAAAAATCTTGAAAAGCGTGTTTTCGACCGATAGCCAGTACCTTCCGGGGCTAGTTCAATGGAGGTTGTGGTTTGTCCGAAGTTGGCGGCCCAGGCGTCAAAAGACAAAAGGTCATGGGCACGCAACGTGCTGGCCTGTAAATACCGCATCATAGTATACAGCTCAACGGGTGAGTTGCTGATTGGGGTGCCAGTACAGAAAACAAGCCCTCTCCCGCCAGTGATTTCATCCAAATACTGGGTTTTCATCAGAAGATCAGTTGCTTTCTGGCTTTCTGAGGTCGATATACCGGCAACATTTTGCATTTTTGTGGTGACTGCGAGATTCTTAAATTCGTGGGCCTCATCAACCATGAGTGAATCGACGCCCAACTGTTCGAATGTCACCACATCATCTTTGGGAGAATCCATCAGTTCTTCCAAATGTGACTGAAGGCGTTTTTTGGTGGCCTCCATTTGCTTGACACTCAGATCTTGCCCGCTTTTTTCCTTTTTTGCGCTGGCAATTTCTTGCGTGTACCGTTCGATCTCGTCCTGCAGGAACTTCTGCTGCCTTTCGCTTGACAGCGGAATCCGGGAAAACTGACTGTGTCCCATGATCACGATATCATAGTTGCCGGTGGCGATACGAGAACAAAATAGCTTGCGGCGATTTTTCTCAAAGTCATGCCTTGTGGAAACGAGTATATTGGCGTTGGGGTAAAGACTGAGAAGTTCGCTGCCCATTTGTTCGGTCAGGTGGTTGGGGACAATGATTAGTGTTTTATTGCACAGCCCCAGGCGCTTTTTCTCCATCGCGGCAGCGCCCATAACCATTGTCTTACCTGCGCCAACTGAGTGAGCTACTAGAGTATTACCGCCAAACAAAATTCTGGCTACTACGTTGCGCTGGTGGGGTCTGAGCGATATTTCCGGGTTCATGCCCGGAAAGCGCAGAAAACTTCCATCATATTCGCGTGGCCGCAGGTTGTTGTAATGGGTGTTGTAATAATCAACCAATCGCCGCCGCCGGACGGGATCGCGGTATATCCAATCCTTAAAGGCGGTCTCAATCTGTTGCTGCTTGTCCTGGGCCAATCGAGTTTCTTTGACGTTTGGTACAGCCTTCTTCTTCCCGTCTACGTCCTCGATATAATCGACAACCTTGACCGCCTGCAAATTCAGACTGCAACGTAAAATCTCATAAAAATTCTTTCTCTTTGTACCGAAAGTGGTTGTAGCCTTCAAGCTGTAGCTGTCTACGGAACTCCCTTCGATGTTCCAGGTAGCGTTGAGCCGGTTATAGCTGACTTTTATAGATTGTGCCGCCCAGCGATTTGGCTCCATCGTTTCCAGAATGAATTGTTTGATATCCTCTGGAGGAATCCAGGTAGTGCCGAGATGCAATTCAATTTCGGATGCCGTCAGGTCTTTCGGTTGAACGCCTCTCAGCGAGTCCACGTTGACCTGGTAACTGGGGTCCTGTTGAGCGAATATTTCAGCCGTGGCCAGCTTTTTGCGTACATCACCAGAGAGATATTCTTCGCCGGTTTGATACAATGGCTCACCGGCAGCTGTCGTTTCGCCGGGAACGCGAAACACCACGCCGGTCAGTTCCTGCAGCAGTTCATCACGGGGTTTGCCGGTCAGTTGTTCCATATAGGACAGATCTACACTGGTACGCTCCTGGACAGACAGCATGAGAGCCTCGCTGGCGGTTTCTACATGGTCAATCACCTGGTTTGGCCGGATGGTTCTTTTAGTAAACATATCCGACTTCGCCTTGAAATTGCGATCGTCGTCGTAAATCTCCAAAGAGCAAAGCAGGCTGTATCCGCTGTCCTCACGCATGGCCAGGGCGTTTGCGCGACTGCTAAGCCTGCCATACTTTTCCGTGAAGGCGTCGTACTCGTGATTTAACCGGCGCTGAAGCTGCGCAACAGCCTCATCCGGGAGATCGTCGAGCTGGGCCTGAATCAACTCCCGCGTGGTGGCCAGAATAGAGACCATGCCCCTGATTCGGGCCTGTGCTGTGGCGTTTGCGGTGACTTCCCGCATGACTGAATCAGTACGGAAAAAAATCTTATCATCACGGATGCCATAGCTGTAATTCCGTATATCCGGGTCTGCAGGAAGAGGGGATATCTCTCCGGGTTGCTCCAGGATAATCGGCTCAGTCTTCACCAACGTGGCATTCAATCTTCCCATCGCAGCCTGCAGCTGCTCCTCCAGCGTAGTACTGGTATCAGGCTGACAGGTAGGGCGCATCCCATAGGGGCCGCTGACCATCTCCATTTTTCCGCAAATCATCTCCGGGTGGTCGATGAAATACTGGTTCATGGGGATGCCATCCGCATTTGTTCCTGTGTGCAACCAGGATACGTCCTGGTCAAGAATGTGCTCCCGTTTCTGAAGAAACAGAATGTCGGCTGTCACTTCCGTACCGGCCAGAGCCTTAAAGGCCGTATTCGGCAGGCGCACTGCACCGATCAGCTCACAACGGGCTGCAAGATACTTTCGCACATCTTCTGTTTGCTTATCCATCGTGCCGCTGGTCGTGATTATGGCCTGGATACCCCCTACGCGCAGCTTGTCAATGCTTTTGGCTGCGAAGTAATCATGTATCAGGAAGTTATATCGGTTAAATGCAGGGTCATTTACTTTGTACTGACCGAAGGGGACGTTACCAATCACCACATCGAAGTAGCTGTCCGGCAACGTGGCTTTTTCATACCCACAAATCTGGATATTGGCTTTAGGGTACAGCTGCTTTGCAATGCGGCCTGTCACGGGGTCAAGTTCCACGCCGAACAAATTTGCGCTTTCGTCGAAGCTGGCCGGTCTGTTTGCGAAGAACGCACCCACACCCATGCTCGGTTCCAAAATGTTACCGCCCTGCAGGCCAAAGCGCTCCAAAGTGCTGTACATTGCGCGAACGATCTCCGGCGACGTGTAATAGGAGGTAAGTGTGGACGCTCTGGCAGCCTCGTATTCGGCCTCTGGAAGAAGCTCTTTCAGTTCCTGGTATTCTTTATGCCAGTTGTCTTTCCGTGCGTCAAATGCGTCTGCCAGGCCGCCCCAGCCCACATATCGTGCGAGAAGCTGCTGCTGCTCCGGGGTGGCTTGCATGCCGGTTGTCTCCAGGTGTTGGAGCAGACGAAGGGCGTTGATGTTGTCCTGGAACCGGGCCTTTGGCCCGCCCGGCTCTGTTTGCTCATCCGGCAGAGCTTTGTAGTTTTGTGCGTTACGGGCGATATTTGCCTTATATTCCTCATAGGCGGCCTGTTCGGCGTCTGCTACCGTCTGGAATTTCGTCCATTTCCCATTGATAGGTATTTCTACAGCGGTCTTTTGTGGGATGGGCTGAGGCTGAACTTGCTCCGGGGCCGTAGATTCTTTCGTCTTTTCGGAGGTTTCGATGCTGGGAGTGGCTGGGGCCTGTAGACGGCTGTTTCGCTCGTTCCGTTCCAGAAGCCGGGAAAATTCTTCCTTACTCACAGAGCGGCTGAACAAGGGAAGTTCCTGGTCTTGCAGAAGAATCTCCCCTTCGCCAATATCCTGGACAATAAAAGCCTTATCGTTTTCCAAATAGACAATATCGCCAGGAATACAGGGACGCTTTTGGGGAGCAGAACGGATAGCCTGTTCACGTTTCCGTTCCTGGTACTCTTGCTCAGCTGTTCCGATGAGTTCATCAAAGGTTACCCCGGACAACTCATGTTCAACCAATTCTGCCGTCGAAGCGTACTGCGCGGAAAGGATTCTTTCTCCATCAACGTTATAGACTATTTTGTGGTGAAGGAGATCCACATAGACATTGATGCTATGCTCTCCTTCGCCGGCTGAGGAATAGGCCAGGTCAATGTGGCGGAGATCTTCAAATTTTGGTGGGTCGAAGCCATTCTCGGTGCAGTATTCCCGAATGATTTCTTTGGCCTGTTCCAAGTCGGCTGCCCTTTTATCTTGCTCTGCTTGACGGGCTGACAGCCATTCCTCATATTCGGGATATTCTGCGTCTGTGAGATAACGGTTGCTTTGCACCAGTTCTTGCAGTCGGCTGGAAACTTCCTGCCATGTCAGTGTGTGGCTTACCCGCCCATTATCGGTTTTACACTGGATTTCGAAGCCTTTATTGTTGTAATCCAGCCACCCGCGGGAGCCGTTGGCAAAGTCCCAAGACCTGCCGCCTGTTCCATATTCTTTTTTTAGCCAGCGAATCGTTTCTTCTCTCGGCGGCAATACCGGCTGGGAAAAATAGTATTGAATCCGCATTTTGCCATTTTCAAAACCACTTCCATCACAAAGAGCGCGTCTGATCTCATCCTCATTGATTATCGGCTGGTCAACAGCGGTTTCAATTTTCTGTTCCAGAAAGGAGGGAACGTCTACAAATCCAGCACTATCACAGTAATACGCTTTAGTGTCCCCACCGCGGTTCAGAACAACAATGTCGGAAACGGAAAGGCTATGGCCGGTGAAGTCAGGGGGACGGTCAAGGTTGAATGTGCGGAAGATGTCCTCCAGCGTGGTTTTGCCATCCAGGGGGGCTGTGTAGACCAGATCGTAATTCTGCCGGTCAATGGCCAGCCCAGCTTCCTGCAAACTCTCGTAAGGCTCAAAGCGATAGTCCCGTGTTTCCGACCCGCCTTTTAGCTGGTAGATAGTAAAGGTATCGCCCTGCTCCGGGGAATCGACGGTGAAATACGGGTTTTCCCATTGGGAGAAAGGCATATCCGGCAAGGCTTTGTAGCTGCCGTTCTCCATCACATAGGGCCGCACCCGGTCAAAGCCGATTTCCCTTGCCACGCGGGAAAGATTTTCTAGCACTACAGAATCGGCCCGCAGCCGTTGCATGCGGGTAAAATCCTCCACAAGATAATTCTGGCCCGCCCGTACCTGAAGGATGTCAACGGAACTCAATTTGTCTTTGCTTTCGAGGCCCAATGTCAGATGGGCATAGGGCTGGCCGTCATCGTTCAGATCGTTGGTTTTGTTATAGGGTTGGTCGCGCAGCGCGGCGAATCGGTCCCTGGCTTCCTCAAAGGTTTCGTAATGTTCAATGGGGGTGCGTTCCGAGGAATTTGTGGCCCAGGTTTTCAAATCGGGAATTACATAAAAACCCCATTCTCTGGGCGCTTCCGGCGATGCTTCAGCGGTGACTTCCGATGTTTCCGGGACGCTGCGGGTTCTCGTATCTTTTTTCTGTACGGCAAGGCCCTCCGGCGGGGGCATAGTCATGTGCATGGCTTGGGCTATATCGCGGACAGGGGACAGGCACGCTACCAGCGAATGGCTGAGTAGTGTCCCCAACCGCTCAAGCACTTTGGGCCTGTTTTGATATTGCGTTGCAAAAGAAAAGGCGCTGGTATCCAGATTATCCACCGGCATATTGAGGCGAGTATAGACCACATATTTTGCGCTTTGTTCAAGGAATTTTTGCAACTCGGTACGCATCGCGGCAGACGTTTCAGACTTTACTTCAGTATCTACAATTTGCTGAACTTTGGTATGCACATAGCTGTCCAGGCTTTTTTCTCCACTACGCCTCAGCAGGTTGTGCCTCGCAATTCCCGATTTGTTTTCGTATACGGTCCACGGTAAGAGACCGGGGGTGCTGCGCCCCGCCGTGTCTTGGTAGTCAAAGACATACGTCAGACATTCTGGATGTTTTGCATCAAAAACAGGGATTCCGTGCGTTCCACGAACAATGTGCCGGTTTTTTTCACGGTCCCATTGATTCAGCGTTGCGACAGCCTTTACCCCTGGCCGTTGATGGTGCAAAAGTACCTGGCTTTGAAATCGTTCCTCATAGGTGTACGCAGCCGAACAGAGAAATTCTGCCCAGGTGGCGGTGCTTTCGGTGATTACACCAAGAGCATGCAGATATGCCTCTGTTAGTTGCTTATATTTGGTTTTGTGTTCCATCGGCTGACCCCTTTCATAAGTTTCCCCAAAACAAAAAGGGAGCAGGACAGAGCCTGCTCCCAATGGTAGACGTATTTGCAATATTTAGAAGGGCGATGCTTCACCATCCTCGATCAAAGCGAACTCGTGGTCAGAAGCGCTGTCTGCATCACGGTCCAGCGCTTCCCAATCCTCCTGTGTGCCATCGAAAAATCTGTTTTTGGCCCGCCCACGGGTTGCGACTGGCCGGGCCATTCTGGGAACACCCAGTTCGCCTTTCTGGTGACCGCCAAACATCAGCGGTTCGGCCAGTTCCTCTGCCTGAGCCTTCAAGGCGTTCATGTGACCAACATGCTCCAAAGGCTGGGTGTTCTGGTCCGGGGCGGGGTTGTTGGCAAGCAAAGCCTTTACAGTGTCCTCAACGAAGTCTCCGACTTCCACGTTTTTCTCTTGGCAGAGGGCCGCCAATTCGCCCTTGCAGACCAGCTCCCAAAATTCCTCCGGGCAGTAGGCTTCCAACCAATCTTTATACTGCTGCCCGTATTTTCCGCTGAAGCCGCCAAAATCAGCAGCCGCGGGCCAGCTTGTGTTATAACGGGTGCGTGCTTCCTGGAAGGCGATCTCCTGATCGGAAAGGAAGCCCATGTTGCAGCGGATTTCTTCCGGGATTTTTTCGAGCAAAGCCAGGCGTTCCGGCTCCGCCATAGCATCAAGCTGCGCCAACAGTTCCTCCTCCGGGATGTCCTCAAACCAGTCGAACCGCTCCTGCTCGGTCATGTTCTCCAGTAACTGCATGTTGATGTTCATAAGTGTACCTCCGCGTGCTTCGTGTGATTCTCTTACACACAATTTCGCTTAATCTGATGATTTTGTCAAGGGGGATTTCAACGAAAAGTCATCTCAGAGCGTTTCACCCCGAAATATGCAATGTTTTTTGCAAATTGCAGCTAGAAATGTTTCGGTGTTTCGTGAATAATTGACTGTGCCTATTAGGCACAAATCGGTGATTACAGATCAATGGTAGATAGGTTGCGTTCATCGGAAAGCCCGGTTTTCAACTTCCTCACATTTTGCTTTTCGCCGGTCAGACCGTTGGCGACGTGGGCGGCCCGGTTCATTCTTTGTGTCTGCTGCTGATCTCTGTTCAGTGTTTTGGCCAGGCGAAACAGCATGTTCTGCACTGCATAAGTGGGGCTTTTTTCCTGATAATCGGAACCATCCACCTTTTCATCCGGGGTTGCGTTTTCCGGCTCACTGTGCGAAGCTGTTTTTTCCTGTACTGTTGGCGCGTTTGGTGGTTTGCCGGTCTGAGAGAGAGCAGCAGCATTTCCCGCCGAAGTCATGGCCGGTGTTGACTTTTTCTGAGGAACGTGCGAGGCTGTTTTTCTCTGTACTGTTGGCCGCACATACCGCTCGGCGGCATGGATGATGATATTGTGCCTGGTCACCTCGGCGCGGCCAGCGCGGCGTTCTTCAAAATCGCAATATGGGTGAAAGAAGCTGTTTTCGATCTCTGCAAACTTTTTGTCCAGTGTTTCTTCGTAGGAGGCGTATGTCAGGGCCAGTTCTTTTTGACTGTCCAGGTATTCTTCATACATGGACCGCAAGATCGGGTCCCGCTGCATGATTTTTTCCAATACGCTATCCACTTCGGCTTTGAGTTGCGGCGGCAAGAATTTGTAAGTGTGTTTGCCTGGCGTTTCCCGCAGGTCTTTCCCCAAATCCTTTAGGGCATCGGTGATTTCACGGTCCACCAGATACTCGCTGGACACCAGTTTGCGCAGCTGCTCATTGAGTTTGTCGCGGCGCTTGCTTTTTTCTTCCTTCAGATATTCCAGATCGCCGCGAAAGATTTCATTGGTGAAACTGCTTTTTACTTTACGCGTGGCAGCATTGAGCGCCGCGCTTTTGTCAGTCTCTTTCTCTCGATGAGGTATGAACGCTTCCCGGCTGTCAGTGGACCAGACCAAAAAATGCAGATGAGGGTGAAAGTCTTTGTTATGCCAGGAGCATACCATCCGCAGATTGTTGGGGGAAATGTTATATGCTTTCGCCAGTTCATCGGCTTTCAGCGCGATCAGATTTTTCATGTAATTGCGGTCTACCCCCAGCCGCTCACAATCGCTGGCGTTCAGCGAGTACACATGACGCCATACAGTGCTGTTGCCAGGGGCTTCCACTTCCACCTGCGCGGACAGCACCTTTTTTTCTGTACCGTTCTGGTCGAAGATGGGGCTTTGCCGGTCGATATACGCAATGTAGTTTGTGGCATGGCGGGTATTGGCAAAATAGCCGGAGTTGAGTATTGCTTTGACTTTCACTGTCTCACCTCACTTTCGGACGGAGAAAAACAGGTTGTGCCTATTAGGCACAACCTGTTTTTCTCGATAATTCGATGGAATTATCCGGCGTTTTTGCAAGAGAAATAGGCTCATTCTTCCAAAATATCTTCCAGCCGGAACACACGATCATTCATTTTCAAGTATTCCACGGCGGCGCGGCGGTAATTGTCCAGCGCGCGGGGGTTGATTTCCAGTTCGTGCGCAAGAACCTGGCAGATTATAGCCTGTTGGATCGCCAGTTCAGATAACACTTTGTTGGTGCGGTTGTTCAGTCGTGTTTCCATCAGGTTGACGCTGGCAAGGAAGGTGCGCTTCACGCTCTCATTGATGAAGGCCCCGTCAGTTTGCATATACAGGTAGTCTTTGTAGTAGCGGATGGCGTTCTCGATAACAGCAGTTTCTGTGCAGTTCTCTTTGTCAGCTATGGCCTTCAGGGTTTCTACCGTCTCATCACTGATCCTATACGCTCTGGCCACACGACCCTTTGACTTATTTTCCATTACGTGGCTCCTTTCTGGGGATACGATTTTCCCCTTTTTTATGAAAATTGGAAAGTGGTTGGGAAAATGCAGGATAAAGCTGTATTGCACAGGTGCAATACAGCAACACACCGCGCCGCAGTGCAGCGCGGTTTTTCTTCCTGTTATTGTATTGCTGTTTGTATTGCTGTCGCAACCTTTTCAAACCCTCAAAACCAAAGCATCAAAATATTACGCTTATCATCGTTAGTTTTTTCTTCTCGCCTGCTTGTAGTGTGTATTGCAGTACAGAAAAAAGAATCGTTTCTGCGTAATATTGTGTATTGCTTCCTGTATTGCAGACTTTACAGCCAGTTCTCAGGCGCAACGCGAGTATTGTTGACATACACCTCAAAGTGCAGGTGGTTGCCGGTGCTGTCGCCGGTGCTGCCCACCGCTGCGATTGTCTGACCCTGGGTCACGGTCTGACCGGCAGAAACGCCCAGGGAGGAGCAGTGCGCGTAGAGAGTGTAGATTTGATTGCCGTCCACAACGCCATGGTAGATCTTGACGTAGTTGCCCCAGCTGTTATGATAACCGGCTTTCACGACCACGCCATCAGCGGCGGCATAGATCGGCGTTCCGTAACCGGCGGCAAAGTCCATTCCCCCGTGCGGTGCGCCTGTCCAGCCATCCGGCTCTCCGAAGTGACAGGATATGTAGCTGTAGCTGGCCAGCGGTATAATGAAAGTTCCGTTGCCGCTGCCGGTGATCCCGCCGGTGTAATCTTCAGACGGGGTAAAGCTGTCTGTGTTGGTAATGCCGACCTGGGTGACGGTGACACCATACAGGTCCTCCCAGTCGGTCTGATACAACACTTTGGTCCATTCGATATTGACTTCGGACCAACCTTCCCAATCGTCATTCAGCGTCGCCGCCTGCAGCTCCTGCAGGTACTGTTCCATGACTTCGCTTTCGCCGGTGTAAGAGGGGCTGCACAGTTCTTCCCATTGAGCAACGGTCTGTTCAGTGGCACCGCTTTCTCCGCTCCAGTTCTCGCAGCCAGGCAAACGAGCCGTCACATACAAGTCGTAGTGATCTCCGGGGCAGTAGCTTTCTGTGTGGGAGTTATCGCAATCGGCGCTGTCATCGCTGTGGTGATAGGTTCCCCCGTTACCATCGGGGTGACCGTCGCACACCTTCCGGCTCATGCAGCCACCGCAGGAATATGGCCCGCGCTCCCTGGTGGAGAAGGAAACACTTTTCAATGCGACCCAACAGGCCAGCGGGGACATATCCGTTTCCCAATCCTGCTCATAATAGCAGGAAACAATGGTCAGAACTTCCTTGTCGTTATTGGAAAAACCGTTTTCCCATTGCAGGATGACGTTACGGTATTCATTACCGTTACGGTCAGTCCGCTGCCGGTACTCGGCCATTTGCTCATCCACATAGGCATCCCTGGCTTCGTCCATAAGCGCTGCGGTCTGGCCGACCAGGGATGTGTCCTCGGTGAGAAACGTGGAGAGGGTTATCGTGAACAGCGCAATGATCGCCTGCAGACCGGCGACCAGCAGAAAGATGATCGAAAGCACCACCGCCACGATGGTGATGATGATTTTGCGGGTCCTCTCATCGGCCAGTTTCTGCGCGATGAGAATCGCAATCTTGGCAGGCATCAGATGCCCCCTTTGTCACCAAACAACTCGGCTTCAAAGGGGAGCGTCCCCACTTCCATGTAGTATTTTCCGTTACCTGCTTTCAGCAGGCAGTGACGCTTGTTGGAAACACTGATGCAAGCGGCTTCGCCATCCGTCAGCTTCAATGCCTCTTTCATATCCTGGAGATCAACCTGTCCGCTGTAAAACAGGAATTTGAAAGAGGACATGTTGATGATCGGGGAGCTGTACCGTCGCACCGATTCATCCAGGCAGTCCTGGAGCTGCTGCGTCGCCACACCGATACAGGCGTTATACTTTCTGCTGCGACGGGCAAAATAGCTGATATATTTGGCCATCAGCGGCTGCTCAAGGTACATGTACAACTCGTCGAAGCTGAGAAGCACCTGGAACTCTCGGAGCAGCACGATGGACCAGATGTAGGTGTTCAGGTTGTTCTCCACGGCCTGGAGGCGCTGTTCGCTGCCCTCCAGCAGAGCGCCCATAGAGAAGCAGATCAGCGGATTGTTCTTTACGTCGATGGTGGTCGTACCGTTGAAGATGTTGGACAGTTCACCGTAGGTCGGGTCGTTGATATACAACAGAACCTCAGAAATCATTTCTTTGGTGAGCATGGGGTAGCTGTTTTTGCCCAACTGCTTTTGCACGAAATCATACAGCGTGCTGAAGGTGGGGTAGTCCTGGTGCTGCAGCCGGTCAAAGTCGGTGTGCTGATCGATGCCCACCGATGCATACATTCCCTGGACCAGAATCATCAGCGCACGGAGAGTGCTGTCCGGCATCTCCGGCATCATAATGCGGAACTCATCTTTGAGCCAGGAAAGATGCTGCAAAAACATGGGCGATTCATTGGAAATCTCCGGCAGCTCGGCTCCTTCCTCTACATCATCCTCCAATTTAATTCTGCGCACCTCGAAGATGTTGATTTTGTGGTTGCCGGAAGCGCAGTCGATCACGACACCGCCCAGGCCGCGTGTGACATCGCTGTATTCATTCTCGGGGTCCATGACGTAGCAGTGAACCCCGCGTGTCACCATGAATGTCAGAATTTTCTTCTGAAGATAACTCTTGCCCTGTCCAGCGGAGCCAGAAATGAAGAACACACCGTTGGTGATTTGGTCATCCCGCTGGAAGATGTCGGCATACACCGGGCCGCCTCGGTCGGTACGGCCAAGGGGCATGCCATGGGGATGAATCAGGCTGGAGTAACTGAAGGGATACAGGGCTGCCACGGTTTTACTGGGCAGATTGTTGGAACACAGGATAAAGTGGTCGCTGCCCAGCGGTTGCACGGAGGAAAAACCATTGCGCTGTTCATAGTTCAGCTGGTCATAGGTAATGCCGACGCCTGCAAGCTCAATCTTTACCTGCTGCTCCAGATTAGCCAGGTCCTCCAGCGTCTTGCCGTAAATCTCGATATACACGTTGACGCTGTAAATGGTATTCTGGTTACGGGTGACTTCGGCATAGAAGTTTTTGATGTCCATAGTCTCCTGGGCTGCGTCCATTTGTTCCGTGGCCTGGCTTTTGCCGCCGATAACGGCCTTATTACGAATCTGCTCGTCAATCAGCTTTCGCGCATTGTCTTTCTGGAGCGGGGTCATTCGCATGGTGAAAGAAGTGCCCCGCATGCTGGCTACCGTGTACAAGGCACGCGGCGGAATCTGAGCCGGGAAGTTCTTTATCATAAGGGTTCGGCGCATCAGGCCGGATTGCTCGGCATGGTCACGGGTGAAGTCAATGCGGTTGGGGCAAAGACGGCGCTGAATTTCCTTGTTGTAGATCGCCGGTTTGGCCTTTGCCATGTTGGGGTAGTTTTTCACTTCTTCGGCAATGGTGTAGATATCCACATTGATGAACTCACGGACCAGGTAATTGCGCAGAAGAACGGCCATTTCGTCGTTTTTTACGCGGTCAATTTTATATCCTTTGCCGACGATCAGGGTGTAGATATCATCCTCCTCAGACTGCGCTTTGTAGATAAAATAATACGCCCGCTGCACGGCACTGGATTTTGTTTCGGTGCTTTCGATCTCGTTGACTACGTCTGCCAGAATGTGGTCATAGCGGCGTGGCAAGCTGCGGTAGTATTCCTTGAGGGCGCTCATGTCCTCGATTTTATCTGTACCGAACATGGTGAAGGGGCAGCGCAGGGAATCGAACAACCGGCACAGCTGTTCGATTTCTTGCGCGATTTCTTCATCGGTCATCACGTCGGTGTTCGGCGGGTAATAGCGATAGAAACGGAACAGTTCCTTGCCGTCCCTGCCGCCATAGATGCCGCCGTCGGTAAAGCGGAACTGAATCAAATCCTGGATAGGCAACCGGGAACGCATTTGTTTCACTAGGCGCTTGCGTTTGCGCTTTTCTTCTTTATTTGCGGCGTGTTTTTCATTGGCGGTAAAGGTTTTTGTGAAAAGCTGGTAAAGGGTTCTTGTGCGCAATGCACCGAATAGATTGTGTTCAAAATCCACCCGCGCCGCGCCAATGGCAACAAACAGGGTCAACGCCAGCAATTCCAAAGAAGTAAGGTAAAATGTTGCTACCACCAAAGTGGCAATCAGAATCAATTCCGGGACTGTCCACCACCACAAAAGAAACTTCTTTTGCAGCCGTGGTGGACAGAGGTACTTTTGCGTAGTCATTTTTCCTCCTTTTGGGTGGGTTTGTGCCTATTAGGCACAGTTTGTTTTTTTCGATGGTTCGATTGTTTTTCTTTTTGCTTTTGCATACGCGGTGGCTACTTTAATAGTCCTTTGACAGCCCCTGCGAAATATGCGACGCCCGTTGGGTTGATATGCGGCCCAGCGCTGGATAAACCATATTTGTCCAGCGTGCGGCTCACACCACCCATACCGAGCAGGCAGCCCATCCCCAAAAACGTATTGGCGATGCCGGTACTCATCAGTAAGGTGATAGCCAGGGCATAAAAAAAGTACTCAAAGAAAAAAGTCAAGCCCACGGCCATAGCCTGGCGAAACCAGCCTGAGAAGGCTGTTTGATCGCCTCGCAAGACACTGGTTTCGTATAGCGGAACCATGGCAATTAAAGTGATGAATTGTACAAAGCGCAACGTGATTTTATAGATAAAAACTCCGCTGCCAATTACGACAATAAAGAAGCAGATCACAGATTCCAGGAGGCTGCTGCCGACAACAAGATCAGGAGACAACCACAAGTTGGTCAACGAGTTTGCATACTCTGTTCCCTCGAAATTTGTAACTGAATCGCTCAATTTCAGAAGCTGAATCAAACTTAATATGGCTTTTGTCATCACATGCACCAGCTTGGGACCGAAAAGAGCAAAGGCCAGCCCTGAGACGAAGTTCTTTGTGACTGAGGACATGTAGACGGTTTTTTCTTCTGAGCGTGCCTCTAAAATGTCATAGAGCATCAGGATACAGCCGATAGCAAATACTCCCATGGCTATCCAACTGGAGCAGGACACGATAGCGCTGATAATCGAATCATCCCAAAGAGACACGATCATTTTGCTGACAAAATCCATAATGACTGTCAAAAGTGCAACAAAAATGTCGTGTATCAAAGTGGCGATGCCGTCTGCTATGAGGTTTAGGATAAATTTTCCGATTACTTCCATTTTTTAATCCCCGATGAAAAAATAAGCTGCTGCCCAGGGGTGAACCTCCTGGGCAGCAGACTTTTGTACACAGTGGGTTAAACAGTGGTTCCGAATACACCGGCAGACAGAAGCAGCCAAAGGCCGCCGGTGCCGACCGCTACCAACAAGCCGATGATTTCCTTCCACATAAACTCCCAGAAAACATCCGACATGCCATCCCGGTGAGCCTTGAACAGCTGCGGCAACTGGAAAATGCAGTAAATAATAGCGGCGGCGGTGATTAAGGGGCAGACTAGGTTGGTGCCGATAGCAGAGAGCCATCCAAGAATTTGGTTTTTCACTTCAGAAGTGAAAGTATTTACATCAATCATATCGTATTCTCCTTTGTGTGTTTTCTAATGAAAGAACTGGTCTTATGGTGTAAGCTCTAAACCAATCGACGGTTGCACCGTCGGTTCATCGGTGTGGGTCGGCGCTTGTTCGACAGGCTCTCTTTCCATTTCTGCGCGTTTCAGAATCAGCGCGTCGTTCCAGTCTTTCGCGCCGGGGGCGTTGGCGTTGGGCAGCTTGTCAATCACTCTGCCAGTAAACCCCTTTTCTTCTAAGAGCTTGCGGCAGTTTGTCCGGCTCTTTAGGCCGCCTTCGTCTGCATCCTGGGCGAGATAGATTGTTCTGATTTGGGGATTTTCGTCAAGAAAAATTCCCAACGGCCCCTCGTAGGTTGTTTCCAGGGAAAGGTAAGTATATGCCTTGTGGTCGAGGCCGTGGATCTCCAGCATCGAAGCGAAGCTCCATGCGTCCACCGCCGCTTCGGTGACCACCAATTTGGTGTGACTGGGGCTATGGTTCATCACACAGCGCTTTTGATAGTCGCTCCCTTCGACCACGTTGCGGTATCCCTTTTGGCCGTCGCGGGGCGTCAAGGTGCCTTTTCTTGCACAGTAATTGATTCCTCCTTTGCCATCTCGTCCGAGATAACAAAGATTGCCTCGTTCGTCGGGATAAATGGTTTTTTCCTGCACCAACCACTTCACAATGGTCGGCGTGATTTTTCTTGTACTGATTAAGTAGGCGTAAACCCGTCGCCATTTGTTTTTGTCCTCGGTGGGAAGAATTAGGGGGACCGATTCTTTGTCTTTTGGTGCAGGAGGCTTTGCTGGGTGTGGCCGGTTTGGCTTCGGTCGTTCTTTTTCGTACTCCGGCAGCTGCTTCCGCAGCTCTGTCATGGCCGTGCGGGCATCGCAGCTGTGCAACCCCATGTAGAGGTCGATCACAGAACCGCCAAAACCGCGACTGTTCCAGGTGAATACATTTTTGTCTGGTGTTATGACCAGGCTATCATGCCCTTTCACGGTGAGCTTTCGCCCTCGTGGTATTACTTCATAACCCTCAGAGCGCAGAAAATCGGCAATGGTTATATTTTCAATGATTGCCGTCCTTAAATCGCTGGACATAATTCACCTCCATCAAGGTGCAGTTACACCTTTTCCGTTGTGCGTTTCTTTTCCTTTCTCTTGCGGGACAGAATGAAAAGAATAAGGACCACGGCAGCAATGACAAGGCCAATGCCCAGCACGGCCGCTGCGGCCTGCAGGACGGTCCATACACTGGCAGGCTTGTAGTGCGCGGTGACCAGCCAGTGGTACAACCCATCTTCCTGACTGGCGGTGTCCTCGAAGCTGTAGGAGGCCGTCGCGGTGCCGGTGCGTTCCCCTTCTTCACCTTCTTCGTATCGGGCAATCCAGCCGGTGGCATAGACGGAGATCGTGAAGGTAGCACTGCGGTTCATCATGTCGGAGCCGGGCAGCGCCTCCCAATTACCTGTCCATTCTGCATCAACGATTTTGTAGTCCTTATTGTTGAAGCCGAGATAGGTCAAAATTTCCGTCTCATAGCCCTCATAGACCGGCTTGTTGTCGTTGTGGGGCAGAACCAGACTTCCGAGGAAGATGCCTTTAACGTCAGGCCAGCCGTAGTAGGTGGCGGGAATCTCCATGTCTACCCAGCCATAGTCACCAGTCTGTTCGATGCCGACCAGATGGCCGGTGAAGGTGTGGCCGTCATCAGCAGTTATCGTTTCGGTCTCGTTGGCTGTCGGCTGCTTGGGGGAATAACCGAGGTCCACAAAGCCGGTGTAGCTGCTTCGGGGTTCCTCAAGCCAGTCGGCAGAAACAAGGGCCAATGTAATGGTTTTTTCAGCGCTCAGCTGATACTCCATCGTAGAGGGAACCTCATCCAGCGACTTAATGTTTTCTAAGGTCACATCATAATACACTGGGCCGCTGATCAGATCGGTGACATAATCTTCCAGCTCGAACAGCTTGCCGTTCTTCCAAAGAGTATCTTCGGGAGCGGCAATCTTGTCGCCCAGCTTGCTTGTAGTGGCTTCATAACTGGTGGTGTAGGTATCATCATCACCCGTCTGTGCCCACTTTTTGTTGTACTGGCTGCGGTCGAACACCACATACCCGTATTTGGCGGTATTGCCAAAGCTGGTCTCATCGCGCTTATAGGAGGGCTGCTGCTCCTCGTTGATGATGACGCTGGTGGGCCGACCGTCAGCGAGAACCACAGTAGCATTGCCTTCATCCAGGTTATACAGAATCTTGGCGTTGTAGTCTGCATTGGTCAGCCAGAGTGTGCCATTGTCCTCGGTCAACGTGAAAGCATAGCCGCGTTTGCCGAGATCGGAGCCGTTGTCCGTGGAATGGGTGCCAGGCTCATCGTTGCGCCAGTAATCGCCGTAGTACCCGGTAGGAGCCTGGCTCTCTACAATGAGGAATTTTCCTTCATTGGAGAACCAGCGCCCGCTATCCGGGTAATCCGTCTGTGTGTCCTCGAAGTAAAGGTATCCTTCTTCGTAGTGTGTCCAGTCGCTGTGCAGTGTGGTTACAGTGTAGTAACCATCTTCGCGGCGCACGATTTTGTAGTTGGTGCTGACCTCATATTGGTTATTCCGCTCATTCCACTCGTACAGTGTCCAGGTCGTGTCCGGCAGGATAAATTCGCCGGTGGCATTATCGACTTTTTTAATGAGGACTTTTGTTTTGTAGGGCATGTTGCGAGAAGCGGTTTCGCCCAGGAACTCATAGGTAGGATAGTCTGGGTGGACGATAATCTCCTCGCTCCAACCGATGACCCAGGTGTTATGCTCCCAGGCTTTCAGATTGTAGGAGGCCGGGGCTTTTAGCTCGACGATCCGATACTTGCCCTGGTTGGCCTGATGGTAGTAGAGCACGCCTTGCTTGCCCTCCCAGCCTTCAAAAAAGGCGTCACCAATCAAGTGTACAGTGTACTTGCCATCTTCACGGCGCACGACCTGGTAATGGGTGCTCTTTTCATATTCACCTTTTTCGGGGTTCCACTCCTGGATTTCAAAGGTGGTGTCTGCATCAACCAGGCCGCCGGTGAGGGCGTCGCGCTTTTCCCAAACAACGGTGCTGTACCAGGGATTGTTGCGGAACAGGTTGTTTTCGTCGTATTCTTCCAGCGCCGGACTGAAAACGTCGAGTGTCACCACGCTGCCGTCGCCCAGCTCGATCAGGGTCCCGCCCTTATTTTCCGTCAGGACGTGGGCATTGTATTCGCTATCCGTGAGGGTGATTGTGGAGCCATCGTCGGTCAGCCGAATATAATAGGCATGCTTCCCAGCATCCTCAACCTCAAAATTGGGTGTCTCGCGTGAGCCGGTCCAGTCGCCGTAGTATCCATACGGGGACTTAGATTCCACCACGACAAACTGGCCGTCAGTGGTGACTGCACGCTCGTCGATGAAGAAGTCAATCGGCTCATAGTCGGTATAATACTGCGGGTGTTCAGTTGTGGTGCCGTCGCTGTTCACAGTATCTTCTCGGACATCGCACAGAGTATCCTCGTAGTACAGGTTGCCTTCTTCATACTGTGACCAGTCATCATGCAGGCAGGTGATGGTGTACAGGCCCTCGGTGTCCCGAACAAAGGCATAGTCTTTGCTTTTTTCGTACAGGCCGCGTTCCTCGTTCCACTGGTAGAGCGTGAATACAGCATCGTCCACGATGATCTCGCCGGTATGGGCTTCGATTTTTTTGATGATGACTTTGTTCCCCTGCGGGCGGTTGTAGTCTGCATCGTCGCCGGTATAGCTGTAGGTCTGATCGCTGGCAGTGATTTCAAATTCCTGGCTCCAGTGTTCGACCCAATCGGTCCCCTGCAGGGCGGCATCGGTATACCCTGCGGGTGCGGTGACTTCTTCGATACGGAATTTGCCCAGGTTGTCCTGAGTGTAATACACATACCCCTCGGTCCAATCGGTGTAGACCGGGTTGGTCACGGTCACAGTGTACAGGCCGTTTTCCAGGCGCGTGACGCGGTAGTTGCTGCTGATCTCGTATTCGTTGGCGTCCACATTCCATTCATAGAAAACATACTCCGCATCTTCTGTGATGCGTCCGCCGGTGAGGGCGTCGCGCTTTTCCCAGGTTACATGCGCCTGCCAGGGCTGATTTGCCACAACAGCAGTAGTGGAGCCGTTAGACGGTACAGAAACAGAACCAGAACTGCTGTCCGTGGGGTCGAAACCGTGCGGGACAGTCGTTTCCTCGTAGTCAATCGTGATTTTTGCCAGCTGGTCTTTTGCTTCGGCAATGGCTGCGTCAACCATGGATTGAGCCTCATTTTGCAGCTGGGCAATCGCGTTGTTCTTGGCGGCCTCGGCGGCAGCGTTGGCCTCCTCCTGTGTGTTGTACGGTCCTTCTTTGCCGCTCAATGTGGTGGTGCTGGTTTTTGTTACTTCGTAATGAAGCGTCCAGGTGGCAGAGGCGGCGCCGTCCACTGTGGTCACAATCTGCGGGTCGCCAATGGTCCAGGTGCCGCCGCTGATCGTGCCGCTGGAAGGATTGGGGGTCAGCTTGAAGATGGCATCATCCAACTTCTCATGGGTGATGTTGGCAGACTTGTCAATGTGTACGGTATAGGTCAGATCGAAGCTGCCGCTGGCAGACTGCGGCGGGGCCGTCCAGTCTGCGGAATAGTATTGCATTTCCGGCGTTTCGGGCAATTCGCTTGTATCGTCATCTTCGTCGATCTCCGGGCCGATAACGACAATGCGCTGCCAGTTATAACCGGCAGGGGGAAAATACGCGAAAGTGTAATATCCACCATTTCCTAAATAGGGGCGAACATCCAGACCATTGTTTTCCAGAGCAGCAGCGGCCTTCATGTAGGTTTGTGCCGCCACACTGTTCGGATAGTGTTCGATAATCCAAAGCTGGGTGTCGTTGTAATACTCGTAGGCGGTTTTCAGAACTTCGTTGCCGGTGGTGGAGTAGGTGGTTGCTGCGCTGGCGGCAAAGCTGCTGCCAGCAAAATCATTTGCATCGTGGCTCTTGGACAAAAGCCCCATAGAAAGCTGATTGAGGCCACCCCAAATGTTTACCTGGTTGGCATAATGGTTTCCGGGGGTGTACTGTCCAGGTTCCAACTTGGAAACGTATGCAAATGAATAGGTCGGGCAGCCATCGGGCGCAGCATACAGCCCGTTATCACAGCAATAGGCTTCAATGCCATTAAACCAGACCAGCCAGGTACTTACCACATACTCGATCTTCGTGATTCTGCCGGTCGGAAACGGCGGCGTCGGGGTGTTGGCGTAGGTACTGACACCATTGCTATTAGACGCGGGGAGGACGGCAGATTCCGCACTGCCGTTGATGGAAACATCGAGCTTTTTGCTGATGGTTGTGCCGTCGGGGGCCGAATAGGTGAATGTGACAGAAAAATCTTCGGTTGCCTTCACATAAAAGCCGGAGGCAGAAGCCGACGAATCCTTGTAACTGGCATTCAAAATTTGGGCTCGTTCCTTTTCACTGGCAACGACCAGATTTTCAGCGGTAGATGTATAGCTCAGAAGTTCCACGCTGTCCGGCAGGGTAACTGTTGTGGTAGCACCGTTGGCAGGGTACTCGACCTGGACGGCGATGGGAACGATAGCATAATCTGTGCCATCCTGCTTTGCTACTGTCATTACAGCGTTGGTTTCATTCAGTGCGTCTGCGTCCAGACGGCCTTTGCTGCTGGCGTCCAGCAAGTCGTGCTTCCAGGCCGAAATGCTGATTTTGGTGTCGCCAGTGGCAACCGGCAGCCCATATTCGCCAATATAGCTGCCGGTCGGCGCATCCGGCAAATCGCCGTAGAGTACAGTGGCGATTTCCTCAAGATCAGGTTCATCACCACCGCCACCAGGGACGACCGGGTTTTGCATGGCCAACTGCATGGAAATGAACAGCGCGGTCAGAGAACTGTAAGCGGCCTTGACGGCGTCGATCTCGCGCTCCTCATCGGAAAGAGCCATATAGAGATCTTCCGCGGCATAGACGGGAGCCGCCGCCGCATCCGAGGCTTCCGTGGCGGCCTCCAACGCTGCGGTCAGTTCGGCATTCGATTGATCGGCCTGCCAAGCCTGGCTTGCCAGGCCCCAGGCGTTGATCGCGGTCAAGATACCTTCCCGGTCCAGCGCGGCAACGGCGTCCACAAATGCCTGGGCAGCTTCGCTCAGGGCTGTTTCAGGGGTGGCCGAAGAAAGAGAAGATGCGTCATCGGAACTTTTTTCTGTACCGGCGTCACTAGCCGCGTTTTCGGGCGTGGACACAGATACAGAAGTCTCTACCGGCGTTACTTCCCCAGTAGGAACTTCGGCATAAATCGGTAGTGTTGTGCTGCACAGCATACACAACACTAAAAAAAGCGCCAGAAACTGGCGCAATCTGGGTTTATTCATTCTGTTTTACCTCTTTCTTTATCATTAAAAATTCAAAGGATGAATGGATAAATGTGGGGCTTTAGCTGCTGTCCCAAACGCGATTCTTTCTTTTTGGCATGGTACACCTCAAAAACGAATACCGATATGCTTGACAAATGCTGCAAAGTAATTATTTTTATAGAAAAAAGAAAAAAGTCGAAAATTTGCCTTGAAAATCTAACAAAAGTAGGTATTGACATTATGATGCTTTATGGTGCACACTGAGAAGCCGTTTCAATTCTGAAACTTGGGCTCTTGTTAAATTCTCTTGCCGTATAACTTCTGCCCAATATTCAACTCGTGAAATTGCAGGTCTAAAGGTTCGGGCATAAGTCTTTCCGCAGCGCACAAAGCCAACCTCAGATAAAAAACCTTTTTCAAGAAGTTTCTTTACAAGAGGGAATACAGACCGCGTTTTCCAAGTGCGACCGATACATACGGAAAGCAGATCATTTGCGGTCAGCGGAGAAGTGCTATTCCAGAAAGAGTTCATGATTTGCTTTTCGCTCTTTGATAATTGTTCCAATTCAATCCTCCTTCCAATACAATACAGAAAGAAAAAAGAGGTACGATATTGTCGTACCTCTTTGCGGCTATATTTACTTATCAACCAAACGTGGCGCACCAATAATGACAGCCATCGCCATCATAGCAGTGAGCGACTGCGCAACGGGTGTAGCCCTCATAGACCATTTGTGCATAGTGGGCGCTGCTTGCCTGCCAGGAGGAGACTACAGAGGAAGCATCGGGCGCACCCATGGCGCAAATCTCCGGGGCAGTCATTCCGTTGTGGCTGAAATCGTCCATCAGCTGGCGGCAGCGGGCGGCAGCAATGTCGCCCAGGCCATCGTCCCAGGTCAGTGCGCCCAAACCTGCAGAGGCGCGAATGCCGTTGATCAAATCCAGCGCACCGCCGTCACCGTACACGGTCCAATAGCCATGTCCGGCACCGGCTGCGGGAGCAGAACTGCCACCGGCTCCAGAGCCGCCGGAACTGGCAGAGCCAGCGGCAGCACCAGAGGCGGCCCCTGCGCTGGCTGCCGGTCGCGCAGCGGGTGCGACGCCGGTCAGCTCTACGGAAGTAGAAACGCCATATTCGGTGCTGGCCGTGATCGTCACCGCGCCGGTGCCGGTCACGTCTACCCAGCCACCCGATACCTGGGCAACGGTTTCGTCGCTGGAGGCCCAGGTCAGGCTTTCGGCTTCCACATTGTTGCCCTGTTCATCGGTGACGCCGATCTGCGTGCCGCTTCCCTTTGTCACTTCGGTCTTTGCCGGAGCCAGATTCAGTTCTTTCGGCCCGTCCCAGACGCGAATCTGGGCGGTGGCCGTCATGCCGTTGGGGGCCGTAACGGTTACGTTGGTATCTCCTGCGGCTACCGGCGTGATCTGCCCATTGGCATCCACGGTGACAATGGCGTTGTTGGCGCTGGCAAAGGTCAGCTCGCCGGTGAAGTTCTCCGGCACCACGGTGTAGGTGAGTGAGGCGGGGCCGTCGGCAAGGTGCAGCGCCATGGATTCGGCCTCCAGACGTTCCACCGGGATGATGACCGATACCGTGCGGCTGGCGCTCAGTTCGCCCACGGTGGCCGTGATGGTGGTTTCGCCCTCAGCCACGCCAGTGATAACACCGTTCTCGTCCACCGTGGCGATAGTCGCATCGCCGCTGGTATAGACCACTTCCGGCTGGGCGTTCTCTGGCGTTTCGCCGTCATAGGTATACGAGGTTTCTGCCGTAGCCGTTTCGCCGGTGGCCAGCACCAGCGGCGTTTCCGGCAGCGTCACGCCAATTAGCTTCGGCCCGCCGCAGGCCGCAAGCATGAAAGCACCGGCGAGGGCAATACAGAACAATTTGATTTGATTTTTCATGAGTGCGCGTCCTCCTCTGTTGCAATCATTGTATCATAAATTTGCTTTGCTACAATAACCAAACGCTCGGTTTCTTTTTCTGTACAGGTAGCCAGTGTTAAAATCTGGTCACCGGCAGAAAGCTGTTCCAAACCGTCTAC
The DNA here is from genome assembly GCF_025152575.1 of Subdoligranulum variabile. Classification (NCBI taxonomy): domain Bacteria; kingdom Bacillati; phylum Bacillota; class Clostridia; order Eubacteriales; family Oscillospiraceae; genus Subdoligranulum; species Subdoligranulum variabile. The sequence continues at coordinate 1,793,400 of NZ_CP102293.1, forward strand.
CTGATTTCGGGCATTTGCATCTTCGATCAGATAGCGAAATGCCTCATCCTCTAGGTTACAGTAAATGGGAAGGCTGGTTTCCTCAACATCGCAGAAGCCCACACTACATACTTCGTACTCCAGCACGGTGCCGTTGATCTCCAGTTGGAGTGCTTTGTGATTCTGTGCCCAGGAAGTGTCTAAGTACTTGTCCAGCTGTTCAAAGCCGCCCTCCCAGCCGTCAGTGAAGGTGTGCCCGTAGATGACCACATTGCGGCTGAGATTGGCCAGAGAAACGATGGCGTCGGAATCAGCAAAGTAACAGCCACGGTAATCTTCATTGCCGTCGCTGTCCCGGCGCAGATAGTAGTCGTTATCCGGCCCCTGCTGCACCGGCCCGTCGATATTGGTGCCGGGAATGGTGAGCCAGGCAACCGTATCAGGGTTTGTACTCTCGTGCAAAGCTGATTCTGCTGTTGCTGCTGGGGACGGTGTTGGTGTGGGAGCAGGTTCTGGGACGGAAGAAGAGCCAGCTGCAGTACACCCCGACAATGCCAGCACTACCATTACCGTGCCAGACAGGATTGCCGGGATTCTCAGGTGAGCGCGAGAACTGGCCAAAAAGAATGCCCCGGCAAGAACGCTGCCGTGTAGTCTGGAAAATCTCATTGTTTTCTCCTTCCATATTCATTTTATCACTGGTTCTGTCCCAAAATATGGACTGCGGCAGCAATGATTTCGGCATTCATTTCTGGCGACACGACAGAAGCAATGTTGTCGTATCTATTGCCGCGTTTATATCCAGGATACCCAACATAGTATGCCTGTAGCTTTTGGTTGTACAGCAGCACACAATTATGGATCTCCACTAAGGGCTGTTCATCCATATAAAGGGTTACGGAAAACCGCGCCCGGCAGGACGATTTTACGGTCTGAGAGGGCCGCGAAAAATCTGTTATCTTGCAAGTCAACATTGGCCATCACCTTTCTTTTGGGCTGTGCTATAGGCGATCAAAGCGGCCTCCAGATAGTCCAGTTTTTCCTCCTCGGTATCCAAACCTACAAAATAGTGGTCAAACCGCTTGAGGCTCAGTTTCAATTTGGCCGCCCTGGGCGCGGCGGTAACCTTCTTCTCCCGGGTGGGGAAAAGGCAACGATCAATCGTCTCAACATCATGGCGCTGGAGAGCTGCTACTTCCTTGGCGGCTTTCTCTGTGATGCCATCCTGATCGTGCTGCTCCAGAACAGCCAGCAGGTTCATTTGGGCGGTCGGCGTCAAGTCTGCCAGGGCGGCCCCCGCATACACGGAAATTTCCTTTTTATCCACCTTATCCAATAGCGGCTTTTCCAGATTTACAAGGCGCATATAGCGGTAGACTGTCCGTTTGCCTTCGGAGCCGATCTTGGCAACTTCGTTGACCGCGCCGTTGCCTTCCAGGCGCAGCACTTCGGCCAGCGCCTTGTACCCGGCAGCCCGCTCAGAGGGCAGCAGCTCGCTGCGCTGTCCCATGTTGGTGGCATAAAAGACGGTTTTGGCTTCGGCGTCGGTCATGCCCATGTACACCTGGCACGGTACGGTTTCCATCCCGGCCCGCCGTGCGGCCTCTCTGCGCCGGTGACCGGCGATGATTTCAAAATCGCCCGGAATTGTCGGGTGTACCCTGACGATCAGGGGCTGGAGGATGCCGGAGGACCGCACATTTTCGGTCAGTTGTTCCAGCTCGGCTTCGTCCATGCTGAATACTTTTTGTTCTGGGTACTCATGCAGTTTGGTGAGGGGAATATCCAATACCTGGAATTTCTTTGACCAGCCGGAATCTTTGGCGGTCCGGCCCGCCAGCGTGCTGACAACGGAGGCTGCCTGGGTGTTCATTTGCTGCCCGAAATTGTTTCCGGCCAAACGACCCTTAAAATCAAAGTTCTTGCTCATGGTGCTTACCCCTCTCTCGCAATCAGTTCGTCAGCCAGGGCGCGGTATTCTGCCCCCGTGTCACCACCGGCAGGTTTGCCCATCATGGAACTGTTGATGGCTTCCTGCTTTCTGGTGATTTCAATGGAAAAAACGGACTGCGGGTACTGCTCGCGCAGCGTCTCGGTTACAGCGGTGGCCACGCTGGTTTTGTCCTTGAATGTGAGCAGGATGTTCACGGTAGTCAGGTCAGCGTTCAGCGTCATGCGCACATTGCCGATGACGCCCTCCAACGATGACAACCCCTGGGTGGCAAAGTATTGTGTCTGCACCGGGATGATGACCTGGTTGCTGGCAACCAGCACATTGGTGAGCAGCAGCCCCAGGCTGGGGTTGCAGTCGATCAGGATGTAGTCATACGCCTGACGCACCGGCTCCAGCACGCGCCGCAGCACGGTTTCGCGGCTCATTGCCGTAGCAAGGTAGATGTCCGCTTCGCTGAGCCGCAGGTCCGAGGGGATGAAGTCGAACCCGAATCTCTCGGAATGATAAATGGTTTCGCGGATGTCAGCAGGTTGGAACAATACTGCTGCACGCATCACGCTGGCGATGGAGTTTTCCCTGGGTTCGCACCCGGCCACATAGTTGGTGAGATTCGCCTGGGGGTCAAAGTCAATACAGAGAACAGATTTACCTTTGCGGGCCAGAGCCGCGCCAAGGTTCACGACGGTGGTGGTTTTGCCCACGCCACCCTTTTGGTTTGCTACAGCAATAATGTTCATTTTGTTTTTCCTCACTTTCCGTCTCTTTTTGTGTTGTTTCTTGCAAAATCCACGATTCTACAAATGATCGGTTTGGGGTACAGCTGCATTACGCAGGGTTTCCATTCGGCGCAACCTTCACAAAGGTATTCTTCCAGCCAGACTTGTTTTTCTTTGTAGTGGGTGCCGTTCATTCTGTTAAAACAATCCAGGCAAAACTCAGCCATTGTAATCACCACACGCATCATAGCTCTCGTCGAAAAATCCGCAGTCGCGCTTGTGTATGTTCTCTTGATAAAGTTCCTGGTACATTTCTTCTTGTGTTTTCTTATAGCAAAACGCTGTGGCTCGACAATCTGCCAGACTGTTGTGGGCGGTTTCTTCGCCCCAATCGTATCCGAAATAGTCGGCGCAGGTCGAAAGGTTTTTGAACTTGAAATCGCCATGCTTCGGTGAGAACTCCCCGTAGATGGCGGCGAAGATATTGCTCAGATCCTCAACGATGGTTTCATCGTTGAAACTGGCTCCGTAGCGGGTCAAGAAACCATTGTCAAACCCTGTGAAGTTGTAGCCGACAATGGTTTTTACCTGCGCCAACACCTGATTTAATCGGGGCAAAAGCTCGTAAATATAGGGAGCATTGCAAACCATTTCTTTTGTGATGTGGTTTACTCGCCGCGCTTCTGGCCAATCTTCTGTGAAGTACGGTTTCACATAGCTGTCCAGCAAAACTTCCCCGGTGTCAATATCCAGAATTGAAACTTGAAGTATTTCATCCTGGTTAAAATCCAGGCCCGTTGTTTCAATGTCAATGGACACCGTAAGGGTAGGGATGGTCCCTCGGTAGTTTTCTTCATCAAGTTGCCGCTGCTGGTCACACAGGGACAGCAGCTCTCCGTAGCGGATTGCTTGCTCCCGTTCTTTCTTCGATTGAAGATAGCGGGAGCGGCGCTTGCGCCGCTGCTCCTCGTGGTAGGGGGTCATTTCCTCGTTGGTAGCCTTGCGAACTTCTTCGGAGGTCAAGTATCTGTATTTTCCAGTACAGAAACGATTGGAATACATGATGGTTCCCGCATCCTGAGATACGGGAACAAAGCCCAACTTAAACCATTGTTTTTCTGTCTTGCACTTTGCCTTTTCGGCATCAGGCAAAAGGGAGAAGTACAAGTTTTTCATGGCGCTCACTCCCCAACATTGGCGGCATTGCCCTGAATGAGCAGAGCGTTGCAGATCAACGGGAGCCAGAACGGCCCACTCTGTGCCATCTCGTGTGGATTCACTTTGCAGTTACACCAGGTGAAAAGACTATAACCTACTTCAATGGCGGTGTATTCGTTGTAAGTACCAAAGCGCTTTTTGACGCGCATACGAATGGCCGCAAAGTCGATACCATCAAACGACACGTACGGTTTAGAGATATCGAAGATATCTTCGTCAGCGGACAAAAGATAGCATGCAGCCAGATAGCTTCGATCAGACTGCTGGCGCTCCAGCAGTGCGCCGGTGAGAATGTTGTACCGATTGCGGTGCTCGGGGGTCATTTGGATGGAGATGTACTCTTTTTTGGGCATGGGGATAGTCATAATCTTTTACCTCGCATTTCTTTGTCTTATTTTGCAGTTGTGCCTGTTAGGCACAACCGATTTACTGCGATATGCCGATTCTTTTTAGCGCTCTATTTGCAAAGATATTCGGCCAGCTGGGTTTCGATTTCCAGCCAGGTTTCCAGACCAGCGGCTCTCATATTGGGATAGATCAGCGTGGCCACACCGATGATCGCCAGGACAATCAGCACGACCAGAGCGACGCAGCGCATCATCACAAATATGGCATTGACCAATACCCGGAGCAGCTGGGCGGTGCGTGATTTTTTCTCCACGACCGTTACTTCTTCCGTGATGCCGTATGCTTCTTTAAGCTGTGCCTGACGCTTTTCTTCCTGGATGCCCGCCATCAGGATGGCATGTCTGGTAGGGACGGTTTTCTTTTTCATTTTCTTTTCCTCCCAAATGGCCATTTGAGGCCGCCTTTTTTCTGTACTGTTTCTTTGGCCTTGAGCTGCCCGGTGATGTACCCGTACAGTTCATCGTTGCCGGAATACAGGAAGTAATCAGGCGTCCACCCTGCAAAGTAGGTGCGCACATCAAAGGGAGACATGGATTTGAGGATATCGTCGCGGTCTCTTTGCGGTACAAAAGAAAAAACATAGTGGATTGTGCCGTTGTCAACCCGGAGAATGTCACTCACCAGATCGACCTCCGAGGGCTTGGCACCACAGACGGCCACCAGAATATCGTTTCGCAGGTAGTCGGCTACTTCACTCAGTTCTCCAAAAGCACCATAGTCCAGAATCAGATAATCATATTTGGTTTTGGTGGCAAGGATACAGGTTTTATCGTTGTAGATGTCGGTCCCCTCAATGCGGAAGTGCTTTTCATCAAACAGCACCACTTCATCGCTGATTTGCGTGTAGGGGGTCAGACTGCTTACGGACATCTCGATGACGGCAGCTTTATAGCCCATGGCCTTGACATACAGGCATAACTGCATGGCCTGTGTTGTGGTGCCGATGCGGTGTCCGGCTCCACAGACTGCGATAGTGGTGGCGTTTCGCCCGCGCAGCCGTGGTTTCGGTAGAACCAGGTGCGCCCGGGCTGTCTCGCGGTCAACTTGTGAGGGCGGAATGACCTCGACGGTGGAGGCCGGAGGTGCCGGAGGGGGTTCGTCTACGGGTGGCGGTTCTTCCAGGAGAGGAGTGTTATTTGAAGTATTATCTTCGCTGATCAATCCGGCGTCGCAAAGCATCGCATTGAGGACACGTTTTAGTTCCGCGCCATGATCGGAGACAATTTGTTCCGCAGGAACCAGCGTCAGAATGTCTTTCATGAAGGCGCTGTCTGTAGATAGTCCTTCGGTTACTACGATTATTTTGATGCCAGGAACGGTGACGCAGATTCGCTCCAACAGACCGAGGGATTGATCTATGTTGCCGATGATTCGCACATCGTACACCAGGTGAGATATTTGGTCACCGTTCTGCTCCAACTGGCGTTGGATTACGGGAATGCTGCGTTCCACGATTTCGCAGACTTCAAATTCGCCACGAAAGTTCAGTTCCCGGACGCTCTCGGCGGTTTCCGGCTTTCCGACTACAACAACCATTTACATCTCCTTCTCTTTCTTTTTTGTTTGTAATTTCTTGTTTTACCAGGCGGTCGATTTTATTGGTTTCGGCCTGGAGCTGTGGTAGCTTCTCGTGTATGTAGGTTCGTTTTGTGAATTTGTAACTTGTGTGACCTACAATTTTTATGATGGTGTCTTTATCGACCCCCGCTCGGTCGGCCAGAGAGGCGTATGTGTGGCGGCAACAGTAGGGCACCATGCGGCGGGGAGTGTCTGCACAGTTGATTCCCAATTCTTTCATCAATGGGTAGAATTGACGATTTCTCCAGTTGTCAATGCGAACCCGATACCCGCGCGGACTGGTGATCAAGTAGTTCTCTTGGCCTCGTGCAAAGTAAAAGGAAAACACATACGGCATGATTTGGGAGATAAGGGGAATGATTCGCTCTTTACCTGCATCGGTTTTACTACCCCAGGTAAAAAGGAAATGGTATTGTAAGCTGACATCGTTTTTCTCAACTCCAAAAAGTTCTTCTGGTCGTAAGCCGGTGAAGATAAGAATAAGAACTTCTCTTGCAGTACAAGAAAAACGCTCGTTCGCTTGAGCATACAAAAAAAGCCGTGAGATTTCTTCGTCAGAAAAAATTTCACGGCTTTTAGATTGCACTCCATCAAGTATGAGATAGGGCGATGGATTGATCACGTCTAGGCGGTGGACGGCCACGGCGTATTTGCAAAGCTGTCCGATCAGCAGCAGTAACTTGTTCTGGAGAGACCGGCTTTTGTTTTGCAGAGTATCCATAGCCAGTTGATAGTCGCTGATCTTGATATCCGACATTGCGTATTGCCCCAAAAAGTGGAGCGTCCGCCAGGCGTTTTCATATCCTTCGCGGGATTTTCTTCCTACTTTTCGGAAGTACAGCGTGCTCCATTCGCTATAAATTTGTTCCAGCGTCAGAAGGTTACTGTTTTGAGATGCCCCACAAAAAGGACAAAACGGATAATCTTTAATCTCTCTCAAACACTTCTTGCAGATTCGCATTTTACCATCTCCTTATAAAATTTAATATCGACAAACGGGTGTCAACATTAAATTTTATAGGGCAATGTGTTCAAATGCAAATGACCTGTCTGACTACGAATCAGAAGGTCGGGAGTTCGAGTCTCTTCCGGCGCACCACGGTCTCACAGAAATGTGAGACCGTTTTTTTGTTTGTTTCTTTCCGGCGGCCCCGGCGCTCCGGCTTTGCGGCGGGGGAGCCGCTGGTCCTGTCCCGGCTCCGCTTCTCCGGCGCGGGGGCCGTATCCGCGAAAACTGAAAAATTTCACACTTTTTTTCACGATTTCTGCATGAATTGTAAAAATAAAACAAGAACATGCAATTGACAAAAGACGACAGGTTCATTATAATAGAAAAGATTTCGGGTATGAACGATGGTGTTTGTGCAGCCGCAACCGCCACCGCTTTTTTTGTTCCCGACTCTGTCCGCGGATAGCGCACAACCGTGTTTGTAATGCCGTGTACAGGGGGCAAAACCCACCCGACTGACGCAAATTTGTATTCCATAATGAAACGGAGTGGCACAACACAATGGCGAAGTACGTCATCAAGCGCGTGGCAATGGGCATCTTCAGTGTGTTTATTGTGGCGACGCTTACCTTCTTCATCATGAACCTGGTCCCCGGCGGCCCGTTCGTGGCAGAAAAATCCATCAGTGCGGCCGCCCAGCAGGCACTGAACGAGAAGTACGGCCTGGACAAGCCCCTGGGCGTGCAGTATCTCAACTATATGAACAGCCTGCTGCACGGCGATATGGGCCTGAGCCTGAAACAGCGCGGCCGTACCGTCAACCAGATCATTGCCGAAAAACTGCCCGTCTCCTGCCGCACCGCCGGCATTGCTGTGGCGGTGGCCCTCTGCCTGGGCATTCCTCTGGGCTGTATTTCGGCGTACAACCGCGGCAAGTGGGCCGATAACCTCATCATCGTGCTGGCCACCTGCGGCATCGCCATTCCCAGCTTCATATCCAGTGTATTGTTACTATACACATTCGGCATGAATCTGCAGATCCTGCCCACCATCGGCCTGAACGAACCGGCAGCCTACATCATGCCGGTCACCGCTCTGGCCATCTATCCCACCGCCTATATCACCCGTCTGATGCGTTCCAGCCTGCTGGACGTCATGGGTCAGGATTATATGCGCACCGCCCGTGCCAAGGGCGTCTCCAGCGTGAAGATCCTCTTCAAGCATGCCCTGCGCAACGCCATCCTGCCGGTAGTCACCTACGTCGGCCCCATGCTGGCCGCCCTGATGACCGGTTCCTTCGTGGTGGAGAAGATCTTCACCATCCCCGGCCTGGGCCGTGACTTCGTCACCGCCATCACCAGCCGTGACTACACCCTGATCATGGGCACCACCATTCTGCTGGCCACCATGGTCATCATCGCCAACGTCATCGTGGACATCCTGTACAAGGTCATCGATCCGCGTATCAAACTGAAGTAAAGGAGGAGCAAGCTGTGGAAAATCTCAAGAAGAATCCGTTGAGCCTGCACCTCAACGTGGACGACTTCGTCCCCGCCTCCAGCGAGGAGAAGGAAAGTCTCGTCATCATGCGGGACAGCGTCAGTTTCTGGAAGGACGGTCTGCGCCGTCTGCGCAAGAACAAGATCGCGATGGTCAGCCTGCTGGTCATCATCCTCATCGCCATCTTTGCCTATGTGCTGCCCATGGTCTGGCCCTACGGCTACGATGAGCAGATCAAATACAGCGAGAACCTGGCCCCCTTCGAGTACGGCAAGAAGGAGCTGGAACAGATCGCTGCCGGTGAGAGCGTCTTCCCCCACATCCTGGGCACCGACCGCAACGGCCGTGACTTCGCCGTCCGTCTGATGATGGGCACCCGCGTGAGCATGTCCGTCGGCCTCCTGGCCTCGGTGCTGGTGCTGGTCATCGGCGCCACCTACGGTGCCATCTCCGCCTTTGCCGGCGGCTGGGTGGACATCATCATGATGCGTATCACCGATATTCTCTACACCATCCCGGACATCCTGCTCATCATCCTGCTGGGCATGGCCATCAAGGACCCGCTGGAATCCCTGGCGCAGCAGCCCGGGTTCGGCTGGATGCAGAAGCTGGGCCCCAACATGATCTCCATCTTCATCATCTTCGCGCTGCTGTACTGGGTCAGCATGGCCCGTATCGTCCGCAGCCAGGTGCTGACCCTCAAGGAGAGCGAGTATGTCACGGCGGCCCGCGCCCTGGGCGCCTCGGGCGGCCGGATCATCAAGCGCCACCTGCTGACCAACTGCATCGGCACCCTGATCGTCACCACCACCCTGCAGATCCCCTCCTCCATCTTTACCGAGAGCTACCTGAGCTTCCTGGGCCTGGGCGTGGCGGCTCCCATGCCGTCCCTGGGCTCGCTGGCCACCGATGCCGTCAAGGGCATGAACACCTACCCGCACCTGCTGCTGGCACCTGCGGTGATGATCAGCGTCATGATCCTGGTGTTCAACCTCTTCGGCGACGGCCTGCGCGATGCCTTTGACCCGAAGCTGAAAAACTAACGAGGGGAGAAACAAGACACCATGAGCGAAAAGATTCTTGAAATTCAGGACGAACGCCTGTCTTTCTTCACCCCCGCCGGTGAGGTCAAGGCACTGAACGGCGTGTCCTTCACGATGAACCAGGGCGATGTGCTGGGCATCGTGGGTGAGTCCGGCTCCGGCAAGTCGGTGACCGCCTACTCCATCATGGGCCTGACGGCCTATCCCGGCCGCCTGGTGGGCGGCAAGGTGTGGTTCAACGGCCACCAGATCGATGAGATGACCGAGAAAGAGTTCCGCAAGATCCGCGGCAACGAAGTCTCCATCATCTTCCAGGATCCCATGACCAGCCTGAACCCGGTGTACACCATCGGCAACCAGATCGTGGAAGTGATCCTGCTCCACACCAAGAAGACCAAGAAGGAAGCCTGGGACCGTGCCCGGGAACTGCTGGAACTGGTGGGCATCAACGAGCCGGACCGCCGTCTGAAGCAGTATCCCCATGAGCTGTCCGGCGGTATGCGTCAGCGCGTGATGATCGCCATCGCCCTGGCCTGTGAGCCCAAGCTGCTCATCGCCGACGAGCCCACCACCGCCCTGGACGTGACCATCCAGGCCCAGATCCTGGAACTGATGCAGGACCTGCGCAAGAAGCTGGGCATGAGCATCATCATGATCACCCATGACCTGGGCGTGGTGGCCTCCATGTGCGAGAAGATCGCCGTCATGTACGCCGGCCACATCGTGGAGTACGGCACCACCGACGAAATCTTCTACAACCCCCAGCATGAATACACCAAGGGCCTGATCAACTCCATCCCCAAGCTCAACGCCACCGAGAAGGAGCGTCTGGTCCCCATCGAGGGCACCCCCGTGGACCTGCTGAATCCCCCGGCCGGCTGCCCCTTTGCGCCCCGCTGCAAGAGCTGCATGAAGGTCTGCCTGCGGGAGATGCCGCCCCGCACCGAGCTGAGCGACACCCACTACACCTACTGCTGGCTGCGCCAGAAAGAAGAATTTGAGAAGGGAGGCAAAGCCGAATGAGTGAGCAGAAGAACCTCGTAGAAGTCAAGCATCTGCAGCAGTATTTCCCGGCCGGCGGCGTGGGCAAGAACAAGCGCTACGTCCAGGCCGTGGATGACGTCAGCTTTGCCATCCGCAAGGGCGAGACCCTGGGCCTCGTGGGCGAGTCCGGCTGCGGCAAGACCACCACCGGCCGTACCCTGCTGCGCCTCTATGAGCCCACCGACGGCACCATCATCTATGACGGCAAGGTCCTCTTCGACAAGGAAAAGAAGATCGCTGTGGACATGCTGCCCTACCGCCGCCGCATGCAGATCGTCTTCCAGGATCCCTATGCCAGCCTGGACCCCCGCATGACCATCGGCGACATCGTGGGCGAGGGCATCGACATCCACAAGCTGGCGGCCAACGACAAGGAACGCCACGACCGGATCATCGCCCTGCTGGAGCGTGTGGGCCTGAACAGCGAGCACGCCAACCGCTACCCCCATGAGTTCTCGGGCGGCCAGCGGCAGCGCGTGGGCATTGCCCGCGCCCTGGCGGTCAACCCCGAATTCATCGTCTGCGACGAGCCGGTCTCGGCGCTGGACGTTTCCATCCAGGCCCAGGTCGTCAACATGTTTGAGGACCTGCAGCAGGAGATGGGCCTGACCTACCTGTTCATCGCCCATGACCTGAGCGTGGTCAAGCACATTTCCAACCGCATCGGCGTCATGTACCTGGGCAAGCTGGTGGAGCTGGCCGACAGCTTTGAGCTGATCGCCCATAGCGTCCACCCCTACACCCGCAGCCTGATCTCCGCCATTCCGGTGGCCGATCCCAAGACGGCGCGCTCTTCCAAGCGCATCGTGCTGCAGGGCGACGTGCCCAGCCCGCTGAACCCGCCCAGCGGCTGCCGTTTCCGCACCCGCTGCCCCTACGCGGACGAGCGCTGCGCGGCGGAAGTGCCCGAGTTCAAGGAGGTCGGCCCCGGCCACTGGGCTGCCTGCCACCACCTGGACAAAGTGGCGGACTGAGAGGAAACTGCCGGGGTGTGCGCCCCGGAATTCCCGCCCGGTGTGCGGTAAAAGGACCATCACAAAACAATTACAAAAGCCTTTGAGCTCTTGCACCGATGGTTCGCCGGGTTTATAGTTATGGTATTCATTCCGAAGGCAAAACCGGAGGGATTGGGTATAGTAATTTTTAAATTGGAGGAAAAACCACATGAAGATGAAGAAATTTGTCGCTGTGGCGGTTGCCGGCTGCATGGCCGCTTCTCTGGTTGCCTGCGGTTCCACCGCGAGCACCAGCAGCGCGGCCAGCACTGAGGGTGCTACTGCAGAAGCCGCTACCGAAGCCACCGCGACCGGTTCCGGATTCACCGTTCAGCTCGGACCTAACCCCGAGACCCTGGATCCCGCGCTGAACAGCGCCGTTGACGGTGCCAACACCATCATCACCATTTTCGAGCCCCTGCTGCTGATCGACGAGAACAACGAGATCATCGGCGGCCAGGCCGAAGACTGGTCTGTCAGTGAGGACGGCCTCACCTGGACCTTCACCATGCGTGACGGCCTGAAGTGGAGCGACGGTTCCGACCTGACCGCCAAGGACTTCGAGTACAGCTTCAAGCGTCTGGCCGATCCCAACACCGCCGCTCCCTACGCGGAGACCGCTGTTGGCATGATCGCCGGCTTTGACGAGGCCCAGGGCAACCCTGACGCCGACGGCAACCCCACCACCGATCCCAACCCCGACGCCCTGCAGGTCGTCGCCAGCGAGGACGGCAAGACCCTGACCGTTACCCTGAGCTATCCCTGCTCCTACTTTGACAAGCTGGCTGCCTTTGCCGCTCTGTCTCCCGTGCAGCAGGCTACTGTGGAGACCAACGGCGATGCCTGGTGCACCAGCCCCGAGACCTTCGTCTCCAACGGTCCCTACATGATCACCGAATGGACTCCCAGCGAGCGCATCGTGCTCTCCAAGAACCCCAACTACGTGGGCGGCTGGGATACCAGCAAGATCGTCTCTGACACCATCACCCTCCTGCTCCTGGAGGACTCCAGCGCTTCCTACGCCGCCTACAACAGCGGTGAGGCTCAGCTGGTCAAGGACGTTCCCACCGATGAGATCCCCAGCCTGACCAAGGCCGAGGACGGCGGCGACTTCTACGTCGACACCATCCTGGGCGCCTACTACATCAGCCTGAACGACCAGAAGGAACCCTTCACGGATCCCAACGTCCGCAAGGCTCTGAGCCTGGCCATCGACCGTGAGTACGTGGCCGACGTCATCATGCAGGGCACCTACAGCCCCGCCTACAACATCGTCGGACCTGGCATCATGGATGCCGAGGGCAAGGGCGAGTTCATCGACAACGCCAACGGCGGTGAAGGCTACATCAGCAGCGACTACGAGGCCGATCTGGAAGAGGCCAAGAAGCTGATGGAAGAGGCCGGCTACCCGGGCGGCGAGGGCTTCCCCACCATCACCTACAGCGCCAACGACGCCGGCTACCACATCCCCGTGGCTGAGTACCTGCAGCAGGCCTGGGGTGAGCTGGGCATCACCATGAACATCGACAAGGTCGACTGGGCCAGCTTCCTGCCCCTGCGCCGCGCCGGTGACTTCGACATCAGCCGTAACGGCTGGGTCATGGACTACAATGATCCTTCCAACATGCTGGAGATCTTCACCTCCGGCAACGGCAACAACGATGGTAAGTACAACAACCCCGACTTCGATGCTGCCATCGAGGCTTCCAAGGTTGCTGATACCAACACCCACTTCGAGCAGCTGCACAAGGCCGAGGACATCCTCATGGAAGACATGGGCTGCATCCCCGTTGCCTACTACAACGACTTCTGGCTGCAGAGCCCCTCTCTGAAGGGCACCTGGCACAGCCCCTACGGCTACTGGTACCTGCAGTACGGCTACCTGGAGGCTTGATTCGCCCCCGTGCGGTAGTCAACAGCTGACCGTATAAATACACATCCCCGCCGCGGATCTCCGCGGCGGGGATGTGTTTGTTTATAGCCCTGAAAAAGGACCGGTTCCCGTGGGAACCGGTCCTCTTTTCCGTTACTGCGCAGTACCGGAATATTTGATTAGAGTTTCTTTGGTCCTTTCTTTGCAAAGAAAGGACGAAGTCAGTCGAACTTGGCGCCCAAAGTGGCGGCCATCACCGCCTTGATGGTGTGCATGCGGTTCTCCGCCTCCCGGAATACGATGGACTGGGGCCCGCTGAACACCTCGTCGGTGACCTCCATCTCGGCGCGGCCGAACTTCTCGCCCATCTCCTTGCCCACGGCGGTCTTGTGGTCGTGGTAGGCGGGCAGGCAGTGCATGAAGACCGCCGTGGGTTTCGCCCTGGCCATGAGGGCGGCGTTCACCTGGTAGGGAGCCAGGGCCTCGATGCGCTCCGCCCAGACCTCCACCGGCTCGCCCATGCTCACCCAGACGTCGGTGTAGACCACGTCGGCGCCGGACACCGCATCGGTGTTCTCGCTCAAGGTAACGCTGCCGCCGCTCTTCGCCGCCAGCTCCCGGCAGGTGGCCACCAGCGCCTTGTCCGGCCAGTAAGCCTTGGGGGCGCAGGCCACAAAATCCAGCCCCATCTTGGCGCAGCCGATCATCAGACTGTTGCCCATGTTGTACCGGGCGTCCCCCATGTAGACGAACTTCAGCCCCTTCAGCGTGCCGAACTGCTCCCGCAGCGTGAGGAAATCCGCCAGGATCTGGGTGGGATGGAACTCGTTGGTCAGGCCGTTCCACACCGGCACGTCGGCGTATTTCGCCAGCTCCTTCACGATCTCCTGGCCGAAGCCCCGGTACTCGATGCCCTCAAACATGCCGGAGAGCACCTGGGCCGTGTCGGCGATGGACTCTTTTTTGCCAATCTGGCTGCCGGTGGGATCCAGATAGGTGGACCCCATGCCCAGGTCGTGGGCCGCCACCTCGAAGGCCGAACGGGTCCGGGTGGAGGTCTTCTCAAAGATCAAGGCCACGTTCTTGCCGCGCAGCACGTCGTGGAGCACGCCCGCCTTCTTTTTGGCTTTCAGCTCGGCCGCCAGGTCCAGCAGATACCCGATCTCCTCCGGCGTATAGTCCAAAAGCGTCAGAAAATCACGCCCCTGCAAATTCATTGTCATAACCCCCTATGCAGATTTTGTGCAAGTTTATGCATCCATTATCGCACGTTTTGCGCCATTGCGCAACCCCTCTTTGTTTATGGTATAATAGAAAAAAAGGGGGTGGACCGGATGGCCAAAGTCTATTTTCATGTGGATGTGAACTCGGCGTTCCTCTCCTGGTCGGCGCTGAAAAAGCTGCGGGCGGGGGAGACGCTGGACCTGCGCACCGTGCCCTCGGCGGTGGGCGGCGACGAGGAAAAGCGCCACGGCGTGGTGCTGGCCAAGAGCAGCCCCGCCAAAAAATTCGGTGTCCGCACGGGGGAAAGCCTCTTTTCCGCCCGGCTGAAATGCCCGGAACTCATCGTCACGCCGCCGGATTTTGATTTCTACGTGCAGAACAGCAAGGCCCTCATCGCCATCCTGCGGGACTATACCCCCGACGTGGAACAGTACAGCATCGACGAGGCCTTTCTGGACATGACCGGCACCGAGGCCCTCTTCGGCCCGCCGCTGACGGTGGCCCACACCATCCGCAACCGGGTGCGGGAGGAGCTGGGCTTCACGGTGAACATCGGGGTGGCATCC
The DNA here is from genome assembly GCF_025152575.1 of Subdoligranulum variabile. NCBI lineage: Bacteria > Bacillati > Bacillota > Clostridia > Eubacteriales > Oscillospiraceae > Subdoligranulum > Subdoligranulum variabile. Next base: position 1,808,447 of record NZ_CP102293.1, read on the forward strand.
AACCGGCTGCTGGCCAAGATGGCCTCGGACTTTGAGAAGCCCGACAAGGTCCACACCCTCTTCCCGGAGGAGGTGCCGGACAAGATGTGGCCGCTGCCGGTGGGATCCCTCTTCGGGGTGGGGCCCAGCGCCGTGAAACGGCTGAACCAGTGCGGCATCTACACCATCGGGGACCTGGCCCGGACCGAGCGCCGGGTGATCGTGGGCATCTTCGGTACCCGGGGGGACACCCTGTGGAACTACGCCAACGGCCGGGAGGCCGACCCGGTGACCAAGCAGACCACCCGGGACAACACCTACGGCAACAGCGTGACGCTGCCCCAGGACCTGACAAGACCCGAACAGGCGGACGCCACCCTGCTGGCCCTCTGCGATTCGGTGGGGCGGCGGCTGCGCACCGACGGCAAAACCGCCCGGGTGGTGACGGTGCAGCTGGTGGACAACGCCTTCCGCCGCACCAGCCACCAGCGGACGCTGCCCGACCCCACCAACTCCACCGACCGCCTCTATGAGGTGGCGCTGCAGCTCATGCGGCAGATGTGGCCGGGGCGTCCGGTGCGGCTGGTGGGGGTCAGCGCCGAGAAGACCGGCACCGACAATTTCGAGCAGCTGGACCTTTTTACCGACACCACCCGCCGCCAGAAACAGGAAAAACTGGACCGTACGGCGGACGCCCTGCGCCGGAAATTCGGCGGCGCGGCGGTGACCCGGGCCAAGCTGCTGACCCCCGATACCCGGGCGCCGGCAGCCCTCTCCGCCGCCAAGGAGCGGGACAAGGAAAAAAAGAAATAGCGCAGCCCAGGGCCGCACAGACAAAGTTGTCTGTGCGGCTTTTTTCGTTGAAGCGAAGAAAATGGCGGGACCGGGACAAGAGACGACGGGCCGGAACAAGGTGGGATCGATTGCATGGAAAAGCGGTTGTATTGACAGGGGCTTTCCGCCGTGCTACGCTGGAGCACACCCTCGAAAATTGGTGATAATGCACAAAAGCGCACGAAAATATTGTTGAATATAGCACATATGTACCAGGTGAGGCGCGCTATGATTCCAAAAAACAAACATTTCAGGCAGATAAGATGGACCGCAATTTTTCTTGTACTGCTCCTGGCGGGCTGTGCCAAAACGGTGCGGGCCAAACCCGACCAGACGGTGTCCACGGCGCTGTTCGACTTTGCGGTGAGCGAAGCCCAGCCCCTCACCGAGTATCCGGGGGTGACGGTGCCGGAGGACCGGCGGCTCATCAGCCTGATGCTCACGGTGACCAACACCGGGGCGGAGACGCTGCCGGTCTTTGCCCGGGACTTCCAGTTCCAGTGGGGGGAGGGGGCGGAGGATTTCGGCTGCTGCCTGGACGCCCTGGACGACCGGATGATGCCCTACGCCCAGGATCTGGCGGCGGGGGAGAGCGGCGGCGGGCTGGTGCTGGTCCTGGTGCCCCGGGACTGCACGGCGCTGACGGTGGCTTATGAGGAACAGCGGGCGGACGGCACGTCGGCGGGCACCTACTTTGTGGAGGTGCCGCTGTGAAGCGTCTGCTGCTCTTCGGCGGGGCCTTTGTCACGGGGATGGCGGCGGCCATGATGGCGGCGGTGGCCATGCTGCTGCCGGGCTGGGCGCAGAACCGGGCGCTGCAGTCCCAGCGGCCCGCCGTGATCCAGGCCGAACCGGCCCCCACGGAGACCGGACCCGGCTCCACGCCTGCCCCCACGGCGCTGCCGCCCCGGGACTTCACCGACCTTTTGGCCCGCAACCCCGACGTGGTGGGCTGGATCGCCATTGACGGCACGCCGGTGGATTTTCCGGTGGTGCAGGGCAGGGACAACGACTACTATCTGCGCCATGACCTGGACAAACAGTACGATCTGGAGGGCCTGCCCTACGCCGACTACGAGTGCGATGTGGAGAAGGGGGATCACCTGATCCTCTACGGCCACAACATGGGGGTAGGGCAGACGGCGCGGTTTTCCAGCCTGCAGAACTACCGCCATCCCGACTACTACACCCGGCACCCGGTGATCACGCTGGACACCCTCTGGGGCAGCGCACTGTACAAGGTGACGGCGGTGTACGCCCTCAGCGCCCGGCCGGAGGACGCAGACTACTTCGATTTCAACCGCTATGTGGATTTTGCCGACGAGGCCGCCCAGCAGCGCTACCTGGACGAGGTGGCGGCCCGGGCGTTCTACACGGCGGGGGACTATGCCCGGCCCGACGAACGGCTGCTGAGCCTGTGCATCTGTACCTACGAGATGGAGGATGCCCGCCTCATCGTGATGGCGCGGCCCCTGCGTCCGGGGGAGAGCACCGGCCCCGATACCGTGACCGAGAACCCGTCCCCCCGCCTGCCCGCCCGTTGGCCCGCAGGGGCCTGACGGGGCACGACCCAGGTTTCTGGCAGCGGCGGCCCTCAGAGGGGGGGGAGGGCGGCCGGTGTCTGGAAATAGATCAGAAAAAAGGAGTTTGATCATGCAGAAGACAAGACGATTGCACCGCCTGCTGGCCGTTCTGGTGGCCGTTCTGCTGGCGGTTTGCAGCCTGCCGGTGAGCGCCTTTGCGGAGGAACAAAAGGTGGCCGTGGAGCTGGATGTGCACTATCGGCTGGATATCCGCCAGCTGAACGACCAGACCATTTCCCTGGGGGAACTGCCCTATCAGCCGGGGTCCGCGCTGACCGGCCGGTACAGCTGGGAGACCCTGTACGGAAAGATGAACCTGCCCGCCGATACCAAAATCAAGGACAAGCAGACCGGCGAAACGGAACTGACCTTCTCCCTCAAAGAGGACGGAAAGCCCTGGAAAGCGGAACTGACGGTGGAACTGGCGTCCACCATCCAGCATCCCAGCTTCCGTGTCCGCTTTGAGGGCGTGGAGGAGCCCCAGTCGGTGGGCGTATCGCTGTCCTACCGGCCGGGCCGCAGTGTGGATGCCTGGAGTTTCCTGCAGAACATGACGGCGTACAAGACCTATCAGGAACAGGGCTATCGCATCAAGGGCTTTACCGTTTCGGGGGATGACCACGCCCCCTACACCGAGGCGGACCACTACGGACTGACCGATGCCATTGCGGGCAAGACCGTGGTGGTGACGCTGGGCAAGGAGCCGGAGAACAAGACGGTGGACTTCACCCTGCGCTACCTGAGCACCGACAACCAGATCCAGGATACCCAGCCCGCCACCCTGACCTACCGCCCCGACGAAGCGGGTACCGATCTGTGGGACTTCGTGATGGACCAGGCTGCCTACAAGACCTACGAAGCCCAGGGCTACAAGATGGAGGACTATGTGATTCCCGCCGAGGGCGGCGACCGCCTCTGCGACAAACAGGGACTGCAGAACGTGAACGCGGACCTGGAGGGCAAGGAGATCATCGTCCACCTGGTGAAGAAGACCGAGGCCAAGGCGGAGCAGGTGGCCTTCCGGCTGCGCTACCTGAGCACCGACGGCAACATCGCGGATGACAAGGACGTGGAAGTCCCCTACGATCCCAACGGCAAGATCTACGACCTGTGGAGCTACATCGAAAACTCCCGCGTCTACCAGAGCTACCAGACGGCCGGCTACACCATGAAGAGCTTCGAGGTGCCCCACCAGGAGGGCAACAAGACCTACACCGGCGCGGATCAGTTCGCCGTGACCCCGAGCCTGCGCGGCATCACCGTCACCGTGACGCTGGACAAGCCGGTGGTCTCCCCCAACAAGACGGTGGACTTCACCCTGCGCTACCTGAGCACCGACAACCAGATCCAGAAGAGCCAGGCCATCTCCCTGGTCTATGATCCCAACGGCGTGCTCACCGATGTCTGGGACTTCGTGATGGCCCAGGAACCCTACAAGACCTACGCAGCCCAGGACTACACCCTGTCGGATTACGTGATCCCGGCGCAGAACGGCGACCGCGTCTGCGAGCATCGCGGCATGCAGGCGGTGACCACCGACCTGCAGGGCAAGGAAATCGTCGTCCACCTGGTCAAGAAGAGCACTGCCAAGACCGAGATGGTGGACTTCACCCTGCATTTCCTCAGCGACGACGGCAAGATCGACGTGACCAGGCAGGCCTCCGTCACCTACGATCCCAGCACCAAGGGCTTTGATGCCTGGAACTATCTGGCGGGCACCGCCACCGCCCGCAGCTACGGCGCCGAGGGCTACCGTGTCCGGGACTTCACGGTGGTACAGCCGGCGGGAGAGGCGTCCTACACCGCCGCCGGACAGTTCACCGTGACCCCGGCCCTGGCCGGCAAGACGGTGACGGTGCATCTGGCGCCGCTCGCCCACTACGAGAGCAGCTACATCGTCCATTTCGTGGATGAGAAGGGCAAGGAGTTCCAGTCCGCCGCCACCGTGAAGGTGAGCTGGACCGAGGGCCAGCAGCTGAACCTGATGGCGCAGCTCAAGGACACCCTGGCCACCGTGGGCGCCATGGGCTACACCTTCAAGACGCTGAGCAGCTGGAACGGCACCAACACCTATAAGGGTACCGAGCTGGTAGTGCCCGGCAGCTGGGAGCTGGCGGCCCACTGCGCCAAGAACCCCGCCCCCGCCAAGCCGGCGGATAACAAGCCGTCCCAGGCCAAACCCGCCCAGAACAAGCCTGCCGCCAAGGCCCAGGCCAAACCGGCGGCCCAGCAGGTCGTCAAGGCGGCGGCCCCGGCGGCCAACACCACCAAGATCCTGCCCAAGACCGGTCTGCAGACCCAGACGTCCGTCGTCTTCGTGGTCATGCTCTTTGCAGCACTGGCCGGTGCGGCAGTCTACCTCTTCGCGCTCCGTAAGAAACTGAACTGAGCGCGCAGCGTTCGGACCTCTCCCCCTGGGCCGTTCCCGGCCTGAAGGCCGAACGCCCGGCCCGGCCGGAAAGCCGTCCTCCACAGCCGGGGACGGCTCTTCCCGGCGGCGCAGAACAGAACACCCCCGGCAGAGCATCCGCTCTGCCGGGGGTGTTCTGGTTATTCCTCGGCGGACTCCAGGATCTCCTGGGCCACCTCGCCGCGGCTGCGGCGGGTATCCATGGCGTTCTTCTCGATGAGCCGGTGGGCCTCCGTCTCGGTCATGCCCCGCTTCTCGATAAGGAAACATTTGGCCCGGTCCACCAGCCGCAGCTGGGCGATCTTGTCCAGCAGCTTCTGGTTTTCCGCCCGCAGCAGGGCCAGCCGCTTATAGTTGCTGGCCGCGATCTGCACCGCCTGCCGGAACTGGGGCCCGCTGAAGGGCTTGCTCAGCACCAGCACACCGAAGTCCTGCAGCTTGGCCGAAATCTGCTCTGCCGTGCCGCTCTTGGCCAGCAAAATAACGCCGGCGTCTGTCTTCTGGACGGCATCGGTGCCCAGTTCATGGCCGAACTCGTCGGGCAGCGGGGTGTTGATGACGATGACCTCGAAATCCTTGCCGTCCATCTGACGGCGGGCCTCGCCGCCGCTGGGTACGATGACAGGGCGGGTGTAGCCCAGCTCGGCAATGTGCCGGGCCAGGTATTCATTGGCGTTGGTGCCCGCCGATACGATCAGCGCCTTGGCCACAGGCCGCCCCTCCTCTCTGCATATTTATACGGCCGTCAGATGATCAGGAACCCGTTGGCCCGCTCCCAGGCGTCCACGTCGGTGGCAGCCTCGTAGTCGTGGCACAGCAGGGTCTGGTACTCGAAATACTTGTTCATCAGGGCAATGGGCAGTTCCGCGCTGATAAATTCGCTCTGCCCGGCCACCGTGATGGCCTCCCGCAGAGAGCGGGGCAGGCTTTCCAACCCCGCCGCGGCGCTGGGATGGAACAGGTTGCGGTTCACCGCCTCGGGCAGAGGCAGTTGGCGCTGGATGCCGTCCAACCCCGCCGCCAGGATCAGCCCGATGACCAGATAGGGGTTGCCCGCGGGGTCGGGCCCCCGCAGCTCCACACGGCAGAACTCGCCGCTGGCGCTGGGCAGCCGCACCAGCTGGCTGCGGTTCTGGCGGCTCCAGCTCACATAGAGGGGCGCCTCGTTGGCGCCCAGCCGGGCGTAGGAGTTGGGCACCGGATTGCAGAAGGCCGTCAGCTCCCGGGCGTGGGCCATGATGCCCGCCACAAAATGGCCGGCCTCGCTGTCCGGCACCAGATCCCCCTCAAAGAGGTTCTTGCCGTCCCGCACCAGCGACATGTTCACATGCAGCCCGCTGCCCGGCTGGTCGGCCAGGGGTTTGGGCATGAAGCTGGCAAACAGACCGTTGCGGGCCGCAATGGCTTTGACGGTGCTCTTGAAGGTGTTCAGGTTGTCGGCGGATTTCAGGGCCGGGGTGTAGAGGAAGCATACCTCGTTCTGGCCCGGGCCGCTCTCGTGATGGCTGTGCTCGGGGTGCAGCCCCATCTCCTCGATGGCGAAGCAGATCTCCCGCCGGATGTTTTCCCCCTTGTCCAGGGGCGGGATGTCGAAGTAGCCGCCCCGGTCCAGGGGAATGTGGGTGGGGTTGCCGTTTTCGTCGGTTTCGAAGAGGTAGAATTCACACTCGCAGCCCACGTTGCAGGTCAGGCCCATGGCCTTGGCCCGGCCCACCACCGACTGCAGATACCCCCGGCAGTTGCCCTCAAAGGGTTTGCCGTTGGGCAGGGTGATGTCGCAGTACATCCGGATGACCCGGCCCTCGGTGGGACGCCAGGGCAGCACGGTGGCGGTGTCGGGATCGGGCCAGAGCACCAGATCGCTCTCCTCCACGTTCATGAAGCCGGCGATGGAGGACCCGTCAAAGCTGATGCCCTGGGCAAAAGCACGCGGCAGCTCGCTGGCAAACAGCGAGATGTTCTTCTGGTTGCCGAAGATGTCGCAGAAGGTCAGCTTGACGAATTTGACGTCGTTGTCCTCCACAAAATTCAGTATATCCTGTGCGGTACGTTTCATAAATGCCTCCGGGAATCAATTGCATCTTGGCGCAAGGGCTGCCGCAGATAGATACCCGAAAGGCCCACCTGTAAGCGGAGCTCCCTGACAAACCAAAGCCGTCCAGTCTGCCGCCAAAGCGGCATCTGCTGCGTTATCGGGTTTTGCATTCCACAAAGGAGTGCTGCAACCCTCTGCCTTGCATCTGCCGCTTTTGCGCGACTTTGAAAGACTTTGTTTTGTCAGGTCACTCACGCCGTTTCCGGGCGGGCCTTTCGAGCGGTGTAAGAAATAGGAAAAGGAGAATGGCAATAATTAAGAAGGAATCTGCGCCTTACTCGGTGTAGAACAGCATACGGCTGTAGCAGGGCAGGGGCCAGTATTCCTCATCGACGAGCTCCTCGGCCACGTCGGCGGCGGCACGGAGCCGGGCCATGGCGGGCAGGACCTCGTCGTGGAAGGCGTGGGCTTTGGCGCTCTCGTCTTCCAGCGCGCAGACCTTGTCGGTGACTTCCTTCAGTTCATCGGCCGCGTCGGACATCTCATCGGTGTAGTGGCTCAGAGCCTGCAGCACCTTGGTCTCGGCCTTGGTGGAGATGCCCTCCACAGCGGCGGCCTTGGCGGCGGCGGTGTTGGCCACTTCGCCCATGTAAGAGGTGGCGGCGGGGATCAGCTGCTTGTTGGCGATCTTGAGCATGGTGCGGGCTTCGATGTTGATGATCTTGGAGTAGTGCTCCATCTCCACCTCGTAGCGGCTGAGCATCTCGGTCTTGGTCAGGACGCCGAACTCTTCCATCAGGGCGATGTTCTTGGGGTCCTTCAGGGCGATCATGGCATCGGGGGTGCACTTGCGGTTGGGCAGGCCGCGGCGCTCGGCTTCGGCCTCCCAGGCCTCGCTGTAGCCGTTGCCGTTGAAGATGACGCGGCGATGGTCGTTCAGCGTCTTCTTCACCCAGGCGGCAGCCGCGCACTCAAAGTCGGCGGCGCCGGAAGTCTCTTCGGTGAATTCCTTCAGTTCCTTGGCCACGGCGGTGTTCAGGATGGTGTTCGCGTCGGAGAGGTTCTCGGCGGAACCGGGCATACGGAACTCGAACTTGTTGCCGGTGAAGGCGAAGGGAGAGGTACGGTTGCGGTCGGTGGTGTCCTTGCTGAACTTGGGCAGGACATCCACGCCCAGGTCCATCTTCATCTTGACGGGGCCGGCGTAGGGAGAATCGGTGCAGACGGCATCGATGACCGCTTCCAGTTCCTCGCCCACGAAGATGGAGATGATGGCCGGGGGCGCCTCGTTGGCGCCCAGACGGTGATCGTTGCCCGGAGTGGCCACCGAGGTGCGCAGCAGGTCGGCGTACTCATCGACCGCCTTGACGACGGCGGACAGGAAGACCATGAACTGCAGGTTCTCCATGGGGGTGTCGCCGGGATCCAGCAGGTTCTCGTCGGCGGTGGAGATGGACCAGTTGTTGTGCTTGCCGCTGCCGTTGACGCCCTCGAAGGGTTTCTCGTGCTGCAGGCAGACCAGCCCGTGCTTCAGGGCGATCTTCTTCATCATCTCCATGGTCAGCAGGTTGTGATCGATGGCCACGTTGGTGGTATCGTAGATGGGGGCCAGCTCATGCTGAGCGGGGGCCACCTCGTTGTGCTTGGTCTTGGCGGGGATGCCCAGTTTCCACAGCTCCTCGTCCAGCTCCTTCATGAAGTCGGAGACGATGGGGCGGATGGTGCCGAAGTAGTGCTCCTCCAGCTCCTGGCCCTTGGAGGGGGCGGAGCCGAACAGCGTACGGCCGGTGAGCACGATGTCCAGGCGCTTCTCATAGTCTTCCTTGCGGATGAGGAAGTATTCCTGCTCGGGGCCCACGGTGGTGGCCACGCGGGGCACATCCTTGCCGAAGAGGTGCAGCACCTTGCAGGCCTGGTCGCTGATGGCCTGCATGGAGCGCAGCAGCGGGGTCTTCTTGTCCAGGGCCTCGCCGGTGTAGGAGCAGAAAGCGGTGGGGATGCACAGCACGTCATCCTTCACGAAGGCGTAGCTGGTGGGGTCCCAGGCAGTGTAGCCGCGGGCCTCGGCGGTGGCGCGCAGGCCGCCGGAGGGGAAGGAGGAAGCGTCCGGCTCGCCCTTGATGAGCTCCTTGCCGGAGAATTCCATGATGGCGGTGCCGTCGGGCTGGGGGCTGACGAAGCCGTCGTGCTTCTCACTGGTGATGCCGGTCAGGGGCTGGAACCAGTGGGTGTAATGGGTGGCGCCCTGCTCGATGGCCCAGCGCTTCATGACGCTGGCCACCACGTTGGCGACCTCCAGGTCCAGGGGCTGGCCCTTCTCGATGGTCGCCTTCAGGCTCTTGTAGGTAGAGCTGGGCAGACGCTCACGCATCTCGTGCTCGTTAAAGACTTTGCTGCCGTAAAGTTCCATGACGGTTGCTGCCATAACTACTTACTCCTTACATCACAAACTCTGTAGTACAGAAAAAGACGCTGCGAAAACACATTCGCAGCGCCCTTGCTGTTATGTTCCCATTATACGGGCTGTGATGGAAAAATGCAACTGGCGAACTGCTCAAATCCCGGGTGATTCCAAAGCAAAAACTGGCAATATTGTCCATCGCCGGGGCACGGCGGGATATGGTATACTGGAAAGGCGGCCCCAAAACGACACTCTGCGGGCCGCCGGACGAGGTATACTATGGAAATTGAACGGAAATGGATGGTCACCGGCTGGCCGGAAGGTCTGCCCCTGACCGAGGAGTACCGGATGGACCAGGGCTACATCAGCGTGCGGCCCACGGTGCGCATCCGGCGGGAGGCGCTGGCGGGCGGGCCCACGGCGCTGGTGCTCTGCTTCAAGGGCGGGGGCACCCTGAGCCGGGAGGAGATCGAGACCGAGATCGACCCCGAGCTCTTTGCAAAGCTGGAACACCTCATCGGCAAGCCCCTCATCCATAAGGAACGCCGGGGCTACGCGCTGCCCGGCGGGCTGACGCTGGAGGTCAACTGCGTGGATGCCGACCTGCCCACCGCTTTCTGGTACGCCGAGGTGGAATTTGCCACCGAGGCCGAAGCCCTGGCCTGGGACCCGGCGTCGGTGGGCCTGGGGGAGTATCTCTCCGACGAATGCACCGGCAAACCGGGGTCCAGCATGGGGGAATACTGGATCCAGACCCGGGGGCAGATCGCTTCCTTATAATTGTAAAATTGTGCCGCCCGCCTTTACAAATGATTACAAAGCGGCTACAATAGAGCTAACTACTTGTCGGCAAAGTCTGTGTGCGCCCCGCCGCCCGGACGGATCAACCAAGAAAAGAGGAACTGTGAATGAAACGTAAGTTACTGCTCGTCATGGCCATCCTGTCGCTGTGCGTCGTGCTTGCCGCCTGCAAGAAGCAGAAGGCCGAATCGGACACCACCTCCGCAGCACCGGAAGTCACCGCCACGCCGGAACCCTCGCTGGAGCCCTACAAGGCCAACGTCCTCACCGGTGAGCCCCAGGGCGACGATTACAAGAACCAGCGCATCACCGCCGTCATGGTGAACAACATCGTGGCGGCCCGTCCCCAGCGCGGTCTGTCCAAGGCCGACATCCTGTTCGAGATCAAGGTGGAAGGCGGCATCACCCGCTTCATGCCGGTCTTCACCGATTATCAGGACATCGGCGAGATCGGTCCCGTCCGCTCCGGCCGTGACCAGTTCTTCCGCCTGATCCTGCCCTGGCAGGCGCTGTATATCCACGAGGGCCAGTCCGTCGTCATGCAGCAGTATGCCATCGACTACAGCTACGGCAACCTGAACAACAACGACGGTGCCAACGGCTACCGCGACTACGGCCGCGTGAACTGGGCGGGCGCTTCCTATAACAACGGCAACCTGGCGCTGGAGCACACGATGTACACCAACTCGGAGAACATCCAGAAGTACATCGACGACAACAGCGTGGATATGGACCGCACCTACAACTCCACCTTCTTCAACTTCGTGGACTACCGTCTGGGCCAGACCCGCGACCTGTCCAACAGCCTGGACAGCGCCTACAGCGACAAGTACGGCCCGGTGGTCAGCGACGGCGAGTACGTGGAGATCGAGCACAGCCCCTCCTACAAGACCCGCTTCATCTATGACAGCGCCTCCAACACCTACAAGATGCAGCAGAACTACTCGGACGGCCAGTGGCGCGACACCGTGGATGAAGCCGCCGACAACACCGTGCTGAGCTTCCCCAACGTCATCGTGCTCTACACCGACATCCACACCTATCCCGGCCATGAGGCCAAGGACCTGCAGTACGCCGAGTACGCCTGGGGCGGTGTAGGCTACTACTGCTACGGCGGCAAGTGCGAGAAGATCTACTGGCAGAAGGGCACCCCGCTGGAGGCCCTGCGGCTGTACTACCTCACCGAGGACGGCCAGTGCAGCGACACGCCGGTGGAGATCAACATCGGCAAGAGCTACGTGGCGGTGACCGACGTGGACTACGCCGAGAACTTCGTCCACAGCACGCTGGACGGGGTGGATCTGTCCAGTGCCACCACCGTGACCTATGAGAGCAGCTATGTGGAGGACGACGCCGAGGAAGGCGAGACCTTGGGCATGAGCACCGACGATCTGACCACCAGCGCCACCGGCAGCGGCGAGGCCGAGACCGTCACCGAGTCCCCGGCGGAGAGCACCACCGAGGAAGTGCCCGCCGACACGGCAGCCGAACAACCGGTTGCGGACGACCCCGAAGCAGTGGGCTGATCCGGCGCCGGAACTCCTGAACGAGAAAACGATCAGCGCGGTCCGCCCGGTGCGGGCTGCGCTGATTTTTTGGAAAGGACCTTTCTATGAAACGAAGCATCCAGGCCGTCGGTATGACGGCGGCCCTGCTGGCGGCGCTGCTGCTCAGCGGCTGTTCGTCGCTGTTGGGCGGCACTGCGCCGGAGGCAACGCCGGAATCGGCGGCGCCCACGGCGGAACCCACCCCCCAGGCGGAGCCGATGGCCAACCCGCTCACCGGTGTGGCCGACGCCGACTACACCAACCGCCGTCCGGTGGCGGTGACGCTGCGCACCCTGGACGGGGCCGCGCCCCAGTGGGGGCTGTCCAGCGCCGACGTGCTGGTGGAGGGGGTCAGCGAAGGCACCACCGCCAGCCTGATGGCCCTGTATTCCAACGTGGACAACATCTCCAAGGCGGGTCCGGTGGGCCCGGGGCGGGACCTGCTGCTTCAGATGGCGCTGCCCCTCAACGCCCTGCCGGTGCACATCGACAAGAACATCTACGCCTCCAACCTGCTCAACGCCCTGACCTACCAGGACCTGGACGGCTACCACATCGGCAAGGCGGCCTTCGCCTTTGACCAGGACCGCCAGAACGCGGGCTACCGGGAGGAAAACTGCTGGTACACCACCGGCGAACTGATCAAAAACGGCCTGAACACCTACGGCACCTCCCTGGAGGGGGCCAACACGCCGCTCTTTGTCTTCGGGGAGCGTCCGGCGGTGGAGGAGGGGGCCCGCAACGGCACCTCGCTGACCATCACCTTCTCCCCCAGCGACAGCGAGCAGCTGAACTACGCGGCGGATACCGGCCTTTACGTCAAGACCAACGCCGACGGTTCCCCCACGGTGGACGCCGACAACGGCCAGCAGGTGGCCTTCACCAACGTGCTGGTGCTCTACGCCTCCAGCGGCATCAAGGACGACGGCTACACCCGGGACTACGACCTGACGGGCGGCACCGGCCTCTACCTGACGGGGGGCGCCTGGGAGCAGATCCAGTGGACCAAGGAGGACGCCACCGGCCCCCTGCAGCTGACGGCGGCGGACGGCAATCCCCTGGTGGTGAACCCGGGCAAGAGCTTCATCGCTATCTGGGGCGGCTACTACGGCCAGAGCCTGGCCCTCACCGGTGCCGACGGCACGGCCCAGACCCTGCCCGAAAAGCCCGCCCTGCTGGAAAGCGGCGTCAGCGACGAGGATGCCGCGGCGGCCCAGGCGGAGTTTGACGCCCAGCAGCGGATCATCAACGCCCAGGCGGCGGTGGAGCAGGCCAACGCCCAGCTGCCCGACGCCCAGACCGCCCTGGAGGAAGCCCAGGCCGCCCTGGACGAGGACAGCGAGAATGCCGACCTCATCGCCAAGCGGGACGAGGCCCAGGCCCTGGTGGACAGCCTGAACCAGACCATTGCCGACAACCAGGCCATCCTGGACGAGGCGGGGGTCACCGCCACGCCCACCCCGGCCCCCGAGGAAGCCGCTTCCTCCTCGGAATCCGGCGAATGACCCGATAACAAACAGCAAACCGCCCCGGCAGAGCCTGCCGGGGCGGTTTTGTTATGCTTTTATTCCTGTTCCATATCGTCCAGGTAGCCTGCGGGCACCACGTCGTAGGCCTCGGCCAGATGGTCCCGCATCCACATCTCGGCATCCAGCCGCACGCTGTAGCCCGCGCCGGGATCGGTCATCCACTCCTCCGGTTTGCGGAAGGGCAGGGCGTGCTGGGCCAGCATGTTCATGATGACGCCGCCGTGGGTCACACAGGCGGCCTCCTCGGTGTGGGTGCGCAGCATGTACTCGAACATCTTCATCAGCATGCCGGACGTCCGGTTGAAGAAGGCCTGCCGGTCCTCCGCCCCCGCCGGCACCGTGCGGCTGGTGGGGTCCATCCACTGGGCAAACTCGGGGTCCTTCACCAGCTGCTGCAGCGGCTGGCCCTCAAACTTGCCGAAGGCCATCTCCCGCAGGTCCTGCAGCTCGATCTGCCGCACGCCGGGAAAGAGCAGCTCCGCCGTCTGGGTGGCCCGCAGCAGCGGGCTGGTGAAGACCAGCGGCACATCGGGGTAACGGAACCGGTGCTTCAGCTCCTCCAGCTGGGCGCGGCCCTCGTCGCAGAGCGGCAGGTCGGTGCCGCTGCCTATGTACAGCCCCTGCAGGTTGCCGGCCGTCAGGCCGTGGCGGATCAGATGCAGTTTGTAATATTTCACGATGGTTTCTCACTTTCCTTAAGAGAGTATCGCTATCAGCATACCCCAAAACCGGCGTTTCTGCAACGAAAAATAGTTACAATTTGGTTACAAAAACCGGCCGCCGACCCGCTTTGCCAAAATTTGCCCACAATATTTATACCCCGGCAGGGCACAGGGTCCCCAAATGTAGGCGGTGCCCGGCGCTTTGGGCGGTATAGTGCCAGAATCGGGGGCGAAGGGTGTCGGAATCCGGGTTTACAAATTGTTTTTTGACAGATATAATATACAACACGTAGAAACATGGGCGGCCCCTGCGGCCCGGCGCGGCGCGCCGGTGGGACCCGCCCCGGAAGAGGACAACTATGGCCATGGAGTTCAACCGGATCCTGACGCTGCTGCGCAAGGAACGGGGTATCACACAGAAACAGGCGGCGCAGGACCTGGGCATCAGCCAGGCCCAGCTTTCCCATTACGAAAAGGGCATCCGGGAATGCGGACTGGCCTTTGTGGTTCAGGTGGCGGACTATTACGGCGTCAGCTGTGACTATCTGCTGGGCCGCAGTGCGGAGCGCAGCGGTCAGACCATCCGGGTGGAGGACCTGCCCGATGCCAACGCCGCCACCAGCGGCAGCGTTTACCGGGGCAGCGTGCTGCCCACCATGTACAAAAAGCTCATCGAGAACTCCCTGGACATCCTCTACGACAAACTCCAGGAGAGCGGCGACAAGGAGCTGGTCACGGCCATCAGCCGGTATCTGATGCTGGCGGTCTACAAGGTGTTCCGCCAGATGTACGATGCCTGCCCCCGCAACGTGAAGGGGATGTTCCGCATCGGCGGGGCCCGGTGGCAGGCCAGCGCCGACGCTGCCATGCGGCTTACCGAGGCGGACCTGGCCGAGGTGCTCAAGGGGGAGGACGGCACCCGGGACAGTGTGGACCCCGCCACCATGGCACTGACCACCGAGCGGCTGACCCACGATTATCCCCGCCACGCCACCAGCCTGCTGAACCTGGTGAAGAACGCCGAGGAATCCATGCGCGGCTTCCAGCGTTCCGAGTAAGACAAATCAAAACCCGCAGTCTGAAAGGCTGCGGGCTTTTTTTATTTTCCGGTCAGGGCCTGGCGGCAGGCGGGGCAGACGAATTTTCCATGGAGCTGGACCGAGCCGGGCACCACCTCGCCGCAGAGGGCGCAGGCGTCGGCGGGGCGGTATTTCCGCAGCAGGATGGCGTCCCCCTCGGTGAGGATTTCCAGCGGCGTATCGGCGGTGATGCCGAAGGTGCGGCGCAGCTCTTTGGGCAGGACCACGCGGCCCAGAGAATCGATATGACGGACGATCCCGGTTGAAATCATGGGATGAACCTCCTGTTTCCGCAACGGTCGAATGGCGGTGAATCATGCAAAATATTGGGGGGATTTTTGTCCCCTGACGCAACTTCTTGTAGATATTATACGAGAGTTTGGTAATATTGTCAATATTTGGAAACCACAAACCGTTCGACAAAATCCGACCGAACACGAAGCAGCGAGAAAAAATCAAAAATCTCTCTTCCGCCCGCTGCCGGGGAAATGGAAATTGCCGCCGTAAGACCCCAATTTTCCCAAGACCGTTACAAGTCTGAAACAACTTCGACACAACTCTGCGGTAGCATAAAATCAGGACTCCCGCCCCCGGGAGCAAAAGGAGCGGAAAATGGCAAAAGGACGTGTGGTATTTTACGAGGATCCCCCCACCCGTACGCCGCCGCGGTCCGTCTACACAGGGCGGGCACGGCGGCGCAGGCGTCGGCGGGGGCGGCGGCTGCTGTTTGCCCTGGCGGCCCTGGTGCTGGCGTCGGCGGTGGGGTATGTGCTGTGGTACACCCACCCGGCCCACCAGAGCACCCTGGAGGACCCTGAGCGCAGCCAGGTGGAGGAGGACCTTCCCCTGGCAGGCGGGCAGACCGGGGCTGCGGGCGGGGTGACGGCGGCGGACGGGGCCATCGTGGTGGCCATCGATCCGGGGCACGGCGGGGTAAATCCCAACATCGGCGCCGAGGACTATGGCAGCGAGGCAAACGGCCTGCGGGAGAGTGAAGTCACCCTGGCCACCGCCCGGGCCCTCTACGACCTGCTGGCGGCGGACGACCGGTTCGCGCCGATGCTCACGGCGGACGGCACCGAATACCTGAAGCCCAGTGAGCGGGGCGCCGCGGCCCAGGCGGCGGGGGCGCAGCTGTTCCTCTCCATCCACCTGAACTACGACACCAGCGGCTCGGCCAGCGGCTTTGAGTGCTACGCTGCCCCTCCCTACCTGGACACCAACGCCGAGAGCGTCCGCTTCGGGGAGCTGCTGGCGGCCTCCTTCGGCCAGATGGGGCTGCGGCTGCGGGGCACCACCGGGGTGCGCTACTTATATTATGATGCCAACGACAACAAGCAGATCTATGAATCCACCGACACCACCATCCGCTGGGATCCCACCTTCACGGTGCTGTCCTCCTGCGGATGTCCGGCGGTACTCTGCGAGGAGGGCTTCATCAGCAACGGCGGCGATATGGCCCTGCTGGCCGGCGACGGCTGCCAGGCGGCGGCCCGGCGGTACTACGACTGCATCCTTGCCTACTTTGATCTGACCTGAACGGGCGGTCTCCGGGCGAACTTCGCCCCCGGGGACCGTCTTTTTTGTTGTTTTGCGGCCTCCGGCCGGGGACGCCGGACTTTTGCCGGGATTTTCGGCAGGGTTTGTCCGGCCGGGGGGCATTGGCACAGTTTCCCACTAGTTTTTGGGTTTCCCCGGCCTGCGGCAAAAACCACCGTTTGCCCCGTGGTATAGTGCAGCTACCGTACGGCATACAACATAAAGGGGGAACCGATCTTATGGCTGTCTTTACCAATACAAACGAAAAGGTACATACGCCCGCCCTGGACGTGGGCGCGCTGCTGCCCGCGGGGGCACGGTGGTCGGCGCTGGCCTGGCAGGGGGCCGCGGCCGTCACCGGCGCGGTGCTGGGCGCCGGGCAGATCTACGGCGGCGCCGCACCCTTCGGCCTGGCGCTGGTCATCGGCTGTCCGCCGGCCTATCTGCTGGCTTCCGGCGTGGGGGCGCTGGCCGGCAGTCTGCTCTTCCAGCCGGTGGCCATGGGACTCCGCCTGGCGGGGGCACTGGCGGCTGCCGTGGCGGGGCGGTGGCTCAGCGGAGGCAAATCCCGCACGGCGGCCTGGGCCGGGGGCATCACCCTGCTGGCCATCCAGGCCCTGGGCATTTTTTTTGCGGGCGGCATCCTGGACCCCGGGCAGACCGTCGCCACGGGATGCACGGCCCTGCTGGCGGCGGGACTTGGCTGGGCGTTCGTCCATTTTCCGGTACAGCAGCCGGGCGGGGCCTGCCTCTGGCTGGCGGTGGGGACGGCCTGTCTCCAGCGCTGTACCCTAGGACCGCTGGATCCGGGCCTGGCACTGGCCGCGGCGGCGGGACTCTGTGCGGCCATCGCGGGGACGCTGGAACAGACGGCGGTGCTCAGCATCGCCCTGGCGGCCGCCCTGACGGCGGCCAGCCCCGATCTGTGCTATGCGGCGCTGAGTGTGGCGCTGGGCAGCCTGGGGGCGTCCTGCCTCTTCCCCGGCGAGCGGTGGCGCTGCGCGGGGGTCTTCGTGGTGGGCTGCACGGTGGGGGCGCTGGCCGCCCCCGACGCGGCGGGGGTCCTGCCTCTGGCCGCCGGCGGCGGGCTGGGACTCTGCGTGGCGGTGGCCATGCCGGGGGAATGGCTGCGCACGGTGTTTCCGCCCCCCGCGCCGCCGGTGCAGGCCCAGGGCCTTACGGGGGCTGCCCGCCGTCTGGCCAACGTGGCCGATACATTAAGCGATATTGCCGATACCGTCAACGCTGTCTGTGCCCGGCAGATGCCCCCCAAAGGGGAAAACTTCGACTTCGTGGTGGAGCACATCGCCCGCACCACCTGCCAGACCTGTACCCGGCGCAGCCGCTGCTGGGTGCGGGGGTATGCCACGGCGATGGACGGGCTGTATCAGCTCAAACCCACCCTGGAGAGCACCGGCCACGTGGAGGTGGAGGACCTGCCGGGACAGCTCTCGGTCTGTATCCATCCGGGGGACCTGTGCACGGCGGCCAACCACGGCTACCGGCTGTGGCGCAGCCGCCGCCAGACCCGGGCCCGGGCTACCATGCTGCGCACGGCCCTCACCGAGCAGTACAGCGCGCTGGCGGGGGCACTGGCCCAGCTGGCGGGCAAACTGGGCCAGGCGGGACTGCCCGATCCCCGGCGGGAGGCCAAGGTGGCCCAGCTCTTCGGGGGGCTGGGGCTGGACGCGCTGGAATGCAGCGTGACCTCCGACCTCGCGGGCCGCCTGTCGGTGTCGGTGACCATTGCCCGCACCCGTTTTGCCGAGGAGGAAGTCACGGCGCTGACCGGGGAGGTGAGCCGTATCTGCCGCCGTGACCTGGACCTCCCGGAGATCACCCACTGCCGTACCGTCACCATGCTGCATTTTGGCGAGCGCCCGGTGTTCCGGGCGGAGTTCGGCGCAGCGGCCCACCCGGCCAAGGGACAGACGGTGAGCGGGGATGCTCTGGAACAATTCTGTGATGCCGCCGGCCGGGCCCAGATGCTGCTGTGCGACGGCATGGGCACCGGGCGTCCGGCGGCGGTGGACGGTCAGATGGCGGCGCGGCTGACCAGCCAGCTGCTGCGGGCGGGCTTTGCGGCGGAGAGCGCCGCCCGGCTCGTCAACGTGGCACTGGGGCTGAAGAGCGCCGAGCAGGAATCCGGCGCCACCCTGGACCTGCTGACGGTGGACCTTTACACCGGCCGGGCAGGGCTTTTCAAGGCAGGGGCAGCGCCCAGCTTTCTGGTACGGGGCGGGGTGCCCCACATGCTGGAGGGCGCCAGCCTGCCCATGGGGGTGATGGACAGCCTGGTGGGCCGTTCCACCACCTTCGGCCTGGACGCCGGGGACTGGGTGGTGCTGGTCAGCGACGGGGTGCTCACCGACGGCACCCAATGGCTGCTGGAACAGCTGCAGCTCAGCGCCAAACTGGGGCATACCCCCCAGCAGGCGGCCCAGACCCTGGCCGACGCGGCGGTGCGCCGTGCCGGCGACAAGCAGGACGACATCACGGTGGCGGTGGTGCGGCTGGCACAGCCCTGAGGAATGCTCAAAAGGGGGAACAGGCCCGCAGGTTGCCGCCTAACGGGCCGTGCCCTGCCGCAAAAAGGGGTGTGATTTGTCACTTGCCTAAAAATATTTCCAGAAAATCCGAAAAAACTGTTTAAAATTCCACAAATATGTGGTAAAGTAGTATCAATCGGTGAGAAATGTTCAAATTCACCATAATTCTACGCCGCAGGGCGCAAGCGTAAGGCCCCGGCGCGAAAAGAGGTTTGACGATTCATGGACTATGCAAGCAAAGACATCCGCAACATTCTGGTGGCCGGTCATGCCGGCTGCGGCAAGACGACGCTGATCGAGGCGCTGCTGTATCTGAGCGGTGCCACCGAGCGCATGGGCCGTGTGGAAGATGGTACCACCGCCAGTGACTTTGATCCCGAGGAAGTGCGCCGCAAAGCCTCGCTGAATTCCAGCGTGATCCCGGTGGAGTATCAGGGCATCAAGTACAATCTGATCGATACCCCGGGTCTTTTCGACTTTGAGACGGGCGCGGCCGAGGGCGTCATGGCAGCGGAGAGTGTGCTGATCTGCGTGTCGGGCCGTTCGGGCGTCAGCGTAGGGGCGGAGAAAGCCTATCGTCTGGCCTGCAAGCAGAACAAGGCACGGATGATCTTTGTGACCAAGACCGACCTCGAAAACGCCGACTATTTCAAGATCCTGGAACAGATGAAGATCGAATTCGGTCCCAGCGTCTGTCCCTGCGTCGTGCCGGTGCGTTTGGACGACGGCACCGTTGCGTACATCAACCTGTTCAGCCAGAAGGCATTCAAATACGAAGGCGGCAAGCAGATCCAGATCGACCTGCCGGACATCGGCCACCGTTTTGAAGGTTTGATCCAGGCCATGAGTGAGGCCATCGCCGAGACCGACGAGGCCCTGATGGAAAAATTCTTTGAAGGGGAACCTTTCACCACGGAGGAGATCGTCCAGGGCATGGCGGCCGGAGTGCGTACCGGCCAGATCACGCCGGTGTTCTGCGGCAGTGCCGTGAACAACCAGGCGCTGGATATGCTGCTGTACAACATGAACGTGCTGCTGCCCGGGGCGGACACCGCCGCGGCGGTGGGCGAGACGAAGGACGGCGAGCCGGTGGAAGTCACCGCCGACCCGGATGCCCCGGTCTGCGCCTACGTGTTCAAGACGGTGGCGGACCCGTTCGTGGGCAAGCTGAGCTTCATCAAGGTATTGTCCGGCAAGCTGACGGCGACCAGCAACGTGGTGAATGCCCGTACTGGTCAGCCCGAGCGGCTGGGCAAGACGCTGACGGTCTGCGGCAAGAAGCAGACCGACACCGCGGCCATCACCACTGGTGACATCGGCGCGGTGGCCAAACTGGCGACGGCCAAGACCGGCGACACGCTGTGCGATCCCGCCCGCGTGGTAGCCCTGCCGGCGCCCAGCTATCCCATTGCAAGCTATCGTATGGCGGTGAAGGTGGCCAAGAAGGGCGACGAGGGCAAGGTCTCCGGCGCGCTGGCCCGCCTGATCGAGGAAGATCCCGCCATCACCTTCCAGGTGGATCCCGAAACCAAGCAGCAGATCATCGGCGGATTGGGCACCCAGCATCTCGAGGTGGCGGTGGCCAAACTCAAGAACAAATTCGGCGTCGAGATCACGCTGGAAACGCCCCGCGTACCCTACCGCGAATCCATCCGCAAGAGCTGCAAGGCCCAGGGCCGCCACAAGAAGCAGACCGGCGGTCACGGCCAGTTCGGTGATGTGTGGATCCAGTTCGAGCCCATCGAGGGCGAAGCCATTGAATTTGCCGAGAACGTCTTCGGCGGCAGTGTGCCGAAGAACTTCTTCCCGGCGGTGGAAAAGGGTGTCCGCCAGGCCGCCGAGCACGGCGTGCTGGCCGGGTATCCCATGGTAGGCATGAAAGCCACCCTGCTGGACGGCAGCTACCATCCGGTGGACTCCAGTGAAATGGCGTTCATCATGGCGGCCAAGCTGGCCTACAAGGCGGCCATTCCCGAGGCAGGCCCCGTGCTGCTGGAACCCATCGGCGCCCTGCAGGCGCATGTGCCGGCGGACAATACCGGCGATATCATGGGTGAGGTCACCAAGCGGCGCGGCCGCGTGCTGGGCATGAACCCCGACGAGGACGGCATGCAGGTGGTGGAGGCGGAAGTCCCCATGGCCGAAATGCAGGATTTCACTACCTTCCTGCGGCAGCTGACCCAGGGCCGCGGCTGGTTTACCTTCGATTTCGTCCGGTATGAGGTCCTGCCCCAGATGCTGGAAGCCAAGGTCATCGACCAGGCCAAGGCGCTGGGCAACTTCTCGGACGACGAGTAACCCACGGAAAGGGTACTGTCCTGCTCTTGTCCTTTTCTTGTAAGAAAAGGACCAAAAGAACTTTCAATTAAAAAGCAGAGGCCCGTGGCGTATGCCACGGACCTCTGCTTTTTGTTTGGAGTTTCTTTGGTTCTTTCTTTGCAAAGAAAGAACAGGAACAAGCACCCCTTGCGCGGGTTACAGCGCCGCCAGGGCGGTGCGCAGACGGGCAAGGGTCTCGTCCTTGCCCAGCATGGCGGCGAGATCGGTGCCGCCGCCCGGGGTACGGGATTTGCCCGAGAGGGCGATGCCCAGGGGATAGAGCAGCCAGCCGTTCTTCTTTTCCATGGCCTCGGCCTGGGCCTTGCAGGCGTCAAAGATGGCGTCCCGGTTCCAGTCAGTGACCCCTTCCAGCACCGGCAGCAGGGCGGTCAGGGCCTCTTTTGCACTTTCCGGGGTGGTCTTCTGCTTCTTGTTGCGGTAGAGCTCCGCATCATAGGGCAGCACGGCGTCGAAGAAATCCAGCTGGGGCGGAATATCCTCGAGCACCTCGCAGCGGGGCTGCAGATTGGCGCAGAGCAGGTCCCGGTCAATCTCCCGGTGCACGGCGCTGTCGATGAAGGGATCGGCCAGACGGCGGAACTCCTCGGGGGGCAGGGCGCGGATGTAGGCCGCATTGATGGCCCGCAGTTTCAGCGGGTCAAAGATGGCCGGGGACTTGGAGATGCGGGAGGGATCCCAGATCTTGATCATCTCATCGAGGGTGAAGATCTCCTGCTCGCCTTCCGGCGCCCAGCCCAGCAGCAGCAGGTAATTCAGCACCGCCTGGGGCAGATAGCCTTTCGCCACCAGGTCCTGGTAGCTGGCGTCACCGTTGCGCTTGGACAGCTTGTTCTGGGCGTCCTTCATGACGGGCGGGCAGTGGATGTAGACCGGCTTCTCCCAGCCGAAAGCGTCGTACAGCAGGTTGTATTTCGGGGTGGAGGAGAGATACTCGCTGCCCCGGATGACGTGGGTGATGCCCATGAGATGGTCGTCCACCACGTTGGCGAAGTTGTAGGTGGGCATGCCGTCCGTCTTGATGAGGATCTGGTCGTCCAGCTCGCTGACGTTGACCTCGATGTGGCCGTAGACCACATCGTCAAAGCCCGCCACGCCGCTCTCGGGGATCTTCTGGCGGATGACGTAGGGCTCGCCCGCCGCCAGCTTCGCCGCCACTTCCTCCTCGCTGAGGTTGCGGCAGTGGCCGTCGTAGTGGGTCATCTCGCCCGCCGCCCGCTGGGCCTCGTGCAGCTCGTTGAGCCGCTCCTCGGTGCAGAAGCAGTAGTAGGCCTTGCCCGATTTCACCAGCTGCTCGGCGTACTGCTTGAACATCCCCATCCGCTCGCTCTGGACGTAGGGACCCACCGGGCCGCCGATGTCGGGGCCTTCGTCCCAGGTCAGACCGGTGGCTTTCAGGGTGCCGTAGATGATGTCGGTGGCGCCCTCCACCAGACGGCCCTGGTCGGTGTCCTCGATGCGCAGAATGAAGGTGCCGCCGTTGTGGCGGGCCTGCAGATAGGTGTACAGCGCGGTGCGCAGGTTGCCCACGTGCATATACCCCGTGGGGGACGGCGCAAAGCGGGTGCGTACATTGGATGCCATAAACAAAACCCCTTTTATGTTTGTTTCTATCGAAAGTATAGCGGCCCCGGCGGGCCCTGTCAACTTAAACCAGATAGGGCTCGAACCGGTGCAGATCGTCGATCTTCACGGTGCCCCGGTAATAGACCCCGTCCTCCCGGTACTCCTCCTCGGCCACGCTGCCCCGGCTGCGCAGGATGTCCGCCAGCGCCAGCTTGTCGTAGGGCAGCACCACCTCGATGGTGCGCACCCGGTGGGCCAGCTCCTCGTCCAGCCGGGCCAGCAGTTCCGGCAGGCCGCGGCCGGTCTTGGCGCTGGTCAGCAGCATGGCCGGGTCAAAGGCCGTCAGGTTGGCGGCGTCGCATTTGTTGTAGACCACCAGCTGGGGGATATCGCCGCAGTCCAGCGTGCCCAGCACCTCGTCGGTGACCGCCAGCTGCTCGGCAGCCTGGGGGTCGGAGGCGTCGGCCACCTTGAGGATGACGTCCGCAAAGGCCGCTTCCTCCAGGGTACTCTTGAAGGCTTCCACCAGATGGTGGGGCAGCCGGCTCACAAAGCCCACGGTGTCCACCAGAATGACCTGCAGCCCGCTGGGTAAGGTCAGCTTGCGGGCCGTGGGGTCCAGGGTGGCGAACAGCATGTCCGCCTCAAAGATCTGCTCCCCGCACAGGGCGTTCAGCAGGCTGGACTTGCCCACGTTGGTGTAGCCCACCAGAGCCACCACCGGCACGTTGTTCTTCTGGCGGGCGCGGCGGGTCTCGCCCCGGCGCTTTTCCATCTCCCGCAGCTTGCCTTCCAGGTGCTCGATGCGCTGGTGCAGGTGGCGGCGGTCCAGTTCCAGTTTGGTCTCACCGGCGCCGCGGCGGGCACCGGCCCCGCCGCCGCCACCGCCGCCCTGGCGGCTCAGGCTCTCGCCCAGGCCCTGGAGCCGGGGCAGCTGGTACCGCAGGGTGGCCAGCTCGGTCTGGAGCTTGCCCTCGTTGGTGGTGGCTCTGGCCCGGAAGATCTCCAGGATCAGCATGGTCCGGTCCAGCACCTCCACCTGCAGCGCCGCCGACAGGTTGCGGATCTGACTGCCCGTCAGCTCGCCGTCAAAGATGGCCGCCCGGGCGTCCAGGTTCTGGCAGACCAGCCGCGCTTCGGCCACCTTGCCCTCGCCCAGCATGGTGGCGGCTTCCGGCACAGAACGCTTCTGCACCACTTCGGCCACCGCCTCCATGCCGTTGGCGTCGGCCAGCGCCCGCAGCTCATCCAGGCTGCGGGCCATATCATACCGGCCCTGGTCCAGCGCCAGCAGCACCACGGGGATGGCCTCCCCCTGGGTCTGCTTCTGGGCCGTGGTGCCGAAATCCAAGGTAATCTCGCTCATAATTCCTCTTTGATCAGATGGTACGCCCGGCAGGGCACCGGCGTGCCGTCAAATTTGTGGTCGGTGACGTCGTGGTCGTAGACGAACCCCGCCTTCTGCAGCACGGCGCTGCTGGCGATGTTCTCGTTGGCATGGCAGGCCGCCAGCCACAGTGCCCCCACCGTGCCGAACCAGTAATCCCGCACGGCGCAGAGCGCTTCGGTGGCGTAGCCCTTGTCCCACCACTTGCGGCCCAGGGCAAAGCCCACCTCCCAGGTGGGGCCCAGCCGCTCGGTGTTCAGGTGCCAGCCGGTCTTCATGTCCACCGCCGCAAACAGGCTGATGGTGCCGAACAGCACCCCGCTGTGTTTGTCGGTGATGCCCCACTGGTAGTAGCTGGGGTCGGGGTAGTGCTTCTCCCACTCGTTGAGCAGCTCGGCGGTCTCGCCCCAGGTGCGGTGGGCGTTCCACCGCAGATATCGGGTCACTTCGGGGTCGCTGGACCAGTTGTTGTACATCATTTCGCAGTCGTCGATGGAAAGCCGGCGCAGCACAAGGCGGCCGGTCTCCAACTGCTGGGTGCCGCAATGTTTCATGGAGATCTCCCTCACTTTTTGATCAGAACCCGCCGCAGGATGCCCAGGCCCATCTGCCACAATTTCAGGAGCTGGGTGCGGTAGAGTGTGCAGTAGATAAACAGGATGGTGCCCACCAGCAGGAATTTAAGCACAAAATGCTGCCACAGCACCGTGCCGATGGCCGTCACCGCGAAAGCCAGCAGGAAACCCGAGATGGTCTTGGCGAAGCTGGGGATGGTGCGGTAGTACATCTGGCCGGTGACGGTGCGGTACAAAAAGGCAAGCCCGTTGCTGGCGGCCAGGGCCAGGGCGGCGCCCGCCAGACCGAAGTCCGGCACCAGCAGGGTGCAGAGCAGGAAGTTGGATCCGGCGCCGATGGCGATGCCGATGGTATCGTGCCAGGGTTTGCGGGCGATGGAGTTGCCGTAGACGGTGCCCTCGCACAGGATGTTGAAGACCACCGCCAGCATGAGCAGCGGGAAGATGGAAAGGCAGTCCCGCTTGTTGGAAAAGATCCAGAACACCACATCCTCGAACATGACGAGGACGCAGAAGAAGCCGAAGATCAAAAGGTTCAGCACGTCGTGGACCCGGGCGATGCGTTCCTGCTGTTCCCGGTAATGGGCGTAGACGTAGGGCCCCCAGTAGGTGGAGAAGCCCGCCTGGATGGCGGTGACCAGCTGGGCCAGGCTGTAGCCGAAGGCGAAGAGGCCCTGGGCGGTATCGCCGCAGTAGTTGCTCACAAAGGAGAGGCAGACGCCGCTGGACAGGCTGAAGAGGATCTGGGCGGGGGCCAGGGCGATGCCGTAGGGCAGCACGGTGCGGCCGATGCCGGCGGCCATGGGGGCGGGCAGATCGCTGAGGACGGCAGCCCGGTACTTGAAGCCGAAGGCGATGGCCACCACGCCGAAGCTGAGGATGGCGGTGAGGGCCAGGATGGTGACGCTGGAGGTGAAGAAGCCGGGCAGCAGATAGACGAGGTTGTAGCAGCACTGCATCCAGAGAGTCTCGGCGGTGTAGGCGCGCAGGTCGTTTTCCAGCCGGAGCAGCACGTTCAGATACCGCACCAGCATGTAGAGTCCGGCGTTCACAAAGAGCAGGGGGATGATGCCCGGCCCGGCGGAGCCGAGGCCCAGGGCGGCGGCCAGGGGTTTGGCGAAGAAGAAGCTGCAGATGACCCCCAGCACCACCATGAAGGCCACCGAGAACCGGGTGCAGGCGGCAAAGAGCTGACGGGGCAGGGCTCCGGCGGGGGGCTCATGGTAGAAGCGCAGCAGCGCCTGGTCCAGCCCCAGGATGCCCAGGTTCATGAAGGTGGCGGTGTAGGTCATGAAGGTGACCGGCGCGCCCAGCACGGCGCTGGGCAGCAGGCCTTTCACCACCAGGGCCAGGCCGGTGATGGCAAAGCCCAGGTAGGTGGCCACCGAATATTTCATCACGTTGCCGGCAAAGCTCTGGGCGGCGGATTTTTTTTCTGGCATAGCGCTCTCCTTTTACCGCACGTAGGGCCGGATGCGTTCGGTCATGGCGGCGACCTGTTCGGGGGTCACGTGGGCCTTGTCCACGTAGCCATAGATGCGCTGGGCAAAGCTGGCCAGCGGCGGGCAGAAGGCAAAGACCCGGCGGGGCTCCCAGCCCCGGCGGTAGAGAAAATGCACCCCGGCCAGGGCGCAGTATTTGAGCAGGTTGAAGTGGGGGGTGAAGCCCTCGCCCATGGGTTCGTCCCGGGGCGGGTTCTTGTAGACCTCCTCCAGCAGGTCGGCCATCCGGCGGTAGGCCGGCACCGGGGAGGGGTCAAAGTAGCCCTCGATGACCTCCCGCTGAATGGGGAAGGGCGGGAAGGGATCGGCCATGGCGGCGCAGAATTCGTCGTAGGTGGTCACATAACGGGCGCCCTTGTAGATGACGGGGTCGTACTCGTGCTCGATGGGCACCGGGCGCAGGATGTGGCAGCTCTTGCCCGCCATGTACACCTCGGCGATGGCAGTGCTCATCCAGATGGAGATGGAATCCGCCGCCACGATCCACTGCTTGACGGAATCCGCAAAGATCACATGGAAGTTGGGCCGCTTTTTCTCGAGGGCCTCCAGGGCGGGGCTGTTCCACTCGCTGGGATGGCGGCGGTAGACCAGCTCCACCTCGGGGTGGTCGGCCAGGTACCGGTCAAACCAGGAGAGGGTCTCGGCCATGGAGACCCGGTTGGTGCGGGCAAAGCCGGTGAAGTCGGTGCCCGCCATTCTGGAAAGCTCCGCCACCTCGTCGTCCGACATGCTGGCGTAGCCGAAGCTGGAGATATACAGGTGCAGCTTCTTGGCGGGGTCCAGGCCGAACTTGCGGCACAGTTCCTCTTTGCCCAGGAAATACCCCTGGAACTCGGGGCGCAGGAAGTCCATCATCACGGCGCCGGTGACGGGGGTGTTCTTCGCCTCCATGCCGTGGGCCTGCAGCCGGGCGGCGGTGCGCTTGCCCCAGCAGGTCTGGATGCACTTCTTGGCGTTGCCATTCATGTTGAACCAGTCGCCCTCCTCCTGGGTGTCGGAGAGCATCTGCTCCCAGTGGAGGTTGACGATCTTGTTGCAGCGGCCGATGTTGTTGTATACATGGCTGTTGATGGCCTCGTTGTCGTACATGCAGCTGGCCACCAGCACCTCGGGCTTGTCCTCCCGGAAGAGCCGCCGGTACTTGGGATCCAGCAGCTGGCGGATCTCCACCTTGTACCCCCGGCGCTCCAACTCTAATTTGAGCAGCAGGTCGCTCTCGTATTCCCGGACCGTGTGCTCATACAAAATCAAAAAATCCAGTGCCACAGAAACTTCTCCTTGCCCTCAGTCGCTCAGGTCGCCGAACAGCTGGGCCGTCCAGTCGGGCAGGCCGTACCGTTCGTCCAGGTGGAATCCGTCGTAAAATTGGGTGTCGTCATCGGTGATGCAGCTGCCCGCCCACTCGTAGTCCAGCAGGGTGAAGGCGCCTTCCTCAGCCCAGCTGCGCAGGGTGGGCAGCACCTCCTTTTGCATGGCCTCGGTGATGCCGAAGACGTCGCACACCTGGGTGCGCACATTCTCCGCCATGGGGGGCAGCACCACAATGAGCCGCACACCCGCCTCGGCGCACCGCTGGCCTAGATCGTGCAGCCGCTCCAGCTGTTCGGTGTTCAGCGTCCAGTTGCGGCATTTCGGCGTGATGGTGGCCGGGTAGTCGTAGAGCTTGCGGTGGAGCGGCAGCACGGTGCCGTCGTCGGCCAGGTAATCGCTCTCCACCCAGTCCCCCGACTCGATGGTGTCCGACGTGCCCCGGATGGTATCCATCATCACGGTCAGGGCGTTCACGTTGTATTCCAGGTTCAGGCAGTAGGCCAGGGGATTGTTCAGGGTTTCCTCCAGCTGGGCGAACCGGTCGGTGTTGTAGCCCTCGTTGAGGGTGTAGAAGGACAGCCCCACCAGCAGGCTGTCCACCTCGTGGCCGCTGTCCAGCACATAGTCCGCCAGGTCCAGCGTCTCTTTTAAGGACGCCCCGCCGAAGGAAAGGTTCTGCCATTCTTCGCCGGTGAGCTCGTCCACCAGGTCCATGTCAAAGTGGGCCAGACGGCTGTCCCCCAGGATCAGGTGGGTGCCGGGATGCTGCTGGTAGGCCCGCACCCGGGCCACCGGCTGGCTGGACCCGGCAGAGGCTTTGAGTCCGAAATAGTTGTTGGGTTCAAAGGCGATGAACACCGCCAGCCACACCAGCACCGGGATGGCCAGCAGCGCCAGCTTTTTCAGAATATGTTTCACAGGCCACTCCTTTCTGTTGTGATGGCAGGGATGTTTTCAAAACCGTCTTCATCGGCGGACATGTGCCGACGATGAAGACACCTACAGGGAAATCCACCTCAAAATTGTGTGCGAGGAGCCCGCGACGAGTGCGCGGTTTTGGGGTGGATTTTGTCGAAGGGGAATCCAAAGGGGGAAATAGCCGCGGCAGGCAATTGCCGTGCGCGGCTGTTGCCCCCTTTGAGGCAGCAAAGCTCAGAATCCCGCGTACATCCCGAATCCCGCGTTGCCGAAGCCGCCGCTCTGCATGATGTAGCCCGCCAGCAGGAAGATCACCAGCAGATAGTAGACCGCCCAGCGGTGCTTTTCCCCGGCCAGGGCGATCTCAGAGGGTTTGTTTTTGTAGGTGAAAGCCCGGCGGGTGTCCAGATAAAAGGCCAGCACCAGCACCGCGGCCAGGAAGACATAGTAGGCCGCCACCATGAGGGTGTTGGCGTAGAAGGCGGTGTAGACGGCGCTGTACAGCTCCCCGGCAAAGCGGGCGGGGGCCCAGCCCCGGAACCAGCCCGCCAGATACCCGAAGGCATCCCCCACGGTGAGGGTGCCGGCGGGGGCGGACCCCACCCGGAAGAAGACCATGCTCACCGTCCACAGGGCAAAGACCACCGCCCGTTTGGCGCGCACCACCCGGGCGGGGGCTTTCTTTTTGGGTTTGCCGAACCGGCGGTGGAGCAGTTCCTCCCCCAGCCGGTAGCAGGCCTGCAGAAGCCCCCACACCACAAAGGGCAGGGTGTTGCCGTGCCAGAAGCCCGACACGAAAAACACCGTGAAGACGCAGACCTCGGCGGGCAGCCGCTGGAGCCTGCCCCGGGTCACGCCGGACAGGTCCGCCCAGGCCAGGGGCATGAAGAGGTAGTCCTGCAGCCAGGAGGAGAAGCTGATGTGCCACCGGCTCCAGAAGCCCGAAAAGTTGGTGGCAAAGAAGGGGGTCTTGAAGTTCTCCGGCAGTTCCAGGCCCAGGAACAGGCCCACGGCCCGGGCTACCTCGGAGTAGCCCGAAAAGTTGAAGTAGAGCTGCAGGGTGTAGGCCACGGCGCCCAGCAGCAGCATGGGGCCGCCGTAATTCTGGTAGTGGGGGAAGACCTCGTCCACCAGCACCCCCAGCACGTCGCTCACCGCCACCAGCTTGAACAGCCCCAGGGCCATCAGCCGCAGTCCCCGCACGGTGCGGGCGGCGTCAAAGCGGTGTTCCTGCCGGAACTGGGGCAGCAGCGCCCCGGCCCGGCAGATGGGACCCTGGGTGACGGTGGCAAAAAAGTTCAGGAACAAAGCGCAGCGGATAAAGCTGGGCTCCACCTCGCAGTCGCCCCGGGCGGCGTCGATGAGATAGGCGATGGCCGCGAAGCTGTAGAAGCTGATGCCCAGGGGCATGGCCACAGCCTGCCAGCCGGCCAGTCCCGCAAAGGCGCCGTTGTATTTGAAAAAGGCAAGGATGCCCAGCAGCCCGACGACCCCCACCCGCAGTGCAGCGGTCTTGTGGGGACCGGCCAGGGCCCGGCCGCACAGCCAGGTGAACACCGCGATGGCGATGGTCACCCCCAGCATGGACGGCATGGCCAGGGCGTAGAACACCCAGCTGGCCGCCAGCAGAAAAGGACTCTGGACGCGCCGGGGCAGATGCAGATACACCGCGGCCACCACCAGCAAAAAGCCGAAAAAGCCAAAACTTTGCAGGCTCAACGGCGCACCTCCTGACTATACTTATAGAAGTAACAATTCATTATACACGATTTTACGATGCCACGCAAGGGTGGGCGGATTTGCCCTCTTGACGGGGCTGCCGGTTCGTGCTATGGTAAAGACATCTACGACCGGGATAAGTGGTGGAGTCTGTCATAGGGCGCGGCGCGTCCTATTTATCCGGGGTCGGCCGGGGCAACGGTGCACCCGGCCCGGCGGGACTTCCCCCGAATACGGCGGGAGGTCCCGCCTTTTCTGTATCGCAAGAGGATTTTCTATGAAAACGATCACCCGTTATCTCAAAAAACAGCCCCCGGCGCGGATCATCGCCCTGGGCTTTGCCCTGGCCATCCTGCTGGGTGCGGTGCTGCTCAAACTGCCCGTCTCGGTGCGGGACACCGCCACCGTCTCCTGGACCGACGCCCTCTTCACCTCCACCAGCGCGGTCTGCGTCACCGGCCTCATCGCGGTGGATTCCGCCGAGTCCTTCACCCCCTTCGGCCAGGTCATCCTGGCGGCCCTCATCCAGATGGGCGGCCTGGGGGTGACCTCCATCGGCATGGGACTGGCCCTGGCGGCAGGGCGGCGCATCAGCCTCAAGGGGCGGTCCCTGGTGCGGGAGGCCCTCAACGTGGACAGCTTCGAGGGGATGATCCGCCTGGTGCGGGCGGTCTTCTTCCTGACGATCTGCTTCGAGGTGGCCGGCGTGGTGTGCAGCTTCCCGGTCTTCGTGCAGGATTTCCCGCCGCTCCACGCGCTGTGGATCAGCATTTTCCACTCGGTGGCGGCCTTCAACAACTCGGGATTTGACATTTTGGGCGGGCTGCGCAACCTGATCCCCTACCACGACAGCATCTGGCTCAACCTGGTGACCTGCGCCCTCATCATCTTCGGCGGCATCGGGTTCCTGGTCATGATGGATGTGGTCAAATGCCGGTTCCGCTTCCACAAATACACCCTGCACACCAAGGTGGTACTCACCACCACCGCCGTGCTGCTGGCGGCGGGCACCCTGCTGCTCCAGTTCACCGACCACATGGGCTGGATGGCTGCCTTCTTCCACAGCGTGTCCGCCCGAACGGCGGGCTTTTCCACCGTCAACATCGGAACCTTGAGCGACGCCGGCCTCTTTGTGCTCATCATCCTCATGTTCATCGGCGCCTCGCCGGGATCTACCGGCGGCGGCATCAAGACCACCACCTTCTTCGTGCTCATGCAGGAGGTGTGGTGTATCTTCACCAAGCGGCGGCCCGGGGCCTTCCACCGGCGGCTGCCCGCGGGCTCCCTGGCCAAGGCGGCCACCATCCTGCTGCTGGGCGTCATCGTGGTCTGCACCGGGACCTTCCTGCTCTGCGTGCTGGAACCGGAAGCCACCTTTGTCCAGCTGCTGTTTGAGGATGTGTCGGCCTTCGGCACGGTGGGCCTTTCCACCGGCATCACGTCGGGACTGCGGAACGCCAGCAAGTTCGTGCTGATCCTGACCATGTACACCGGGCGCGTGGGCGCCTTCACGCTGCTTTCCATCTGGGTGGAGCGCCCGACCCCCGTGGCGCGCTACACCGAGGAAGCCATCACCATCGGATGATTTTACACAGGCAGGTGCAATTATGAAAAAACAAGACCCTTCCACCCTGTACGGCGTCATCGGGCTGGGCCGGTTCGGCACGGCTCTGGTCAAGACCCTCACCGAAGCCGGCAAGGAAGTCATTGCCATCGACAAGAACGAGGAGAAGGTCCGGGAAGTCCGGTCCTACACCGACTACGCCTTTGTGGTGGACAACCTCAGCGAGACCGCCCTCAAGGAGACCGGCATGCAGAACTGCGGCACGGTGACCATCTGCATCGGCGAGCAGATCGACATGAGCATCCTGACCACCATGCTGGTGATCAAACTGGGGGTGCCCAACGTCATCGCCAAAGCCACCAGCGAGGTCCACGGCGAGGTGCTCAAGCGGATGGGGGCCACGGTGGTCTACCCCGAGGCGGACATGGCGGTGCGCATCGGGCGGCGGCTGATCTTTGGCAATCTGCTGGACTATGTAGCCCTGGCAGACGGCGTGGAGGTGCGGCGCATCGCCGTGGGCGGCCACGTGGTGGGCCGCAGCATCCAGGAACTGGATGTGCGCCGGGTGTACGGCATCAACATCATCGCGGTGGAGCGGGATGGACGTACCGACGTGGAATTCACGGCCAATTACCGGTTCTCCCAGGGGGATACCATCGCGGTCATCGGCAAGATCGACAAGATCGACCGCTTCGAGAAGGAACTGCAGGACTGAAGCCTCAGGCGGCGGGTGGTGCTTGCAATCCCGGGGGGAATGCCGTAGAATAAAAGGGACAGAAACCGTGTATTTCCCGTGCAAAGGAATGCACACAGCACTCAGGAGGTGCCCCTTTATATGGAACACTGCAACCCCATCCTGCAGGGCCAGCAGAGCCCGCAGAAATTCATTACCATCGGCGAGGTCATGCTGCGCCTGACCCCGCCCAACTACGAGAAGATCCGTATGGCCTCCAGCTTTGAGGCCAGCTACGGCGGCAGCGAGGCGAACATCGCCCTGGCGCTGGCCAATCTGGGGGTGGATTCCACCTTTTTCAGCGTGGTGCCCAACAATTCCCTGGGCAAAAGCGCCATCCGGTGGCTGCGCTCCAACGACGTGCACTGCACGCCGATGATCCTCTCCACCAAGGAGGAGACCCCCACCCAGCGGCTGGGCACCTACTATCTGGAGACGGGGTACGGCATCCGTCCCAGCAAGGTCATCTATGACCGGATGCACAGCGCCCTCACCGAGTACGACCTGAGCAAGGTGGACCTGGACGCCCTGTTTGACGGCTTCGACTGGCTGCACCTGTCGGGCATCACGCCGGCGCTGAACCGGAACTGCGCGGATTTCATCCTGCGCTGCCTGCAGGTGGCCAAGGAGAAGGGCCTCACCGTCAGCTTTGACGGCAACTTCCGCAGCACGCTGTGGAGCTGGGAGGAGGCCCGGGACTACTGCACCCGCTGCCTGCCCTATGTGGATGTGCTGTTCGGCATCGAGCCCTACCATCTGTGGAAGGACGAAAACGACCATTCCAAGGGGGACTGGAAGGACGGCGTGCCCCTGCAGCCCAGCTATGAGCAGCAGGACGAGATCTTCCAGCATTTCATCGAGCGGTATCCCAACCTCAAGTGCATCGGCCGCCATGTGCGGTATGTACATTCGGGCAGCGAGAACAGCCTCAAGGCCTTCATGTGGTACGAGGGTCACACCTTCGAGAGCAAGCTCTTTACCTTTAATATTCTGGACCGCGTGGGCGGCGGCGACGCCTTTGCCAGCGGCCTGATCTACGCCATGATGCACGACTACCGCCCCATGGACATGGTGAACTTTGCGGTGGCCTCCAGCGCCATCAAGCATACCATCCACGGCGACGCCAACATCACCGACGACGTGGACAGCATCCGCAACCTCATGAATATGAACTACGACATCAAGCGGTAAACGCTTGGGTATGGCCCCGCCGGCAGCCCGGCGGGGCCTTTTTGTGGTTTTTTTGTAAAAACCTTGTGCCGGGCAGACAAATGCGGTATAATACCTTTATATGTCACCGACTATTTCCACCCATGGAGGTTTAACGATATGAAACGCACCCGCACCTGGATCGCTCTGGCCCTGGCTCTCTGCCTGGCTTTGTCGCTGTCCGCCTGTTCACCCAAACAGGCGCTGAAGGACGCCGTCGTCAAGGCGGTGACGGTGCTGGGCTTCCGGGATGAGAGCGCCAGCGACGAGGAGGAGGCCACCAAGGTCATGGCCACCTCGGGGGGCGAGGTCGCCTTCCCCGAAGGGTTTGACTCCACCTCGGGCAAGCTGGTCACCCAGGCGTCGGGGGACACGCTGTATGTGGCCTTCAACGGCATTGCCAACCGCAGCACCGAGTATTTCGTGGCGGCGGGGGACAGCCTGACCGTCACCGGTTACGCCACCACCGAATCCACCAGTGAAAACTACCAGACCTTCAAGGTGGCGGTGTGGCAGCTCTCCGACGACAAGGCGACCACCAGCTATGTGCAGGGTTCCACCGTCTACTACACCACCGACGGCACCTGCTACACCTACACCATCACCGGCCTGACCCCTGGCAAGCAGTACAAGATCAACATCAGCTATGACTCCAGTATCTACTATGTGACCGGCGGGCTGAAGATCCAGGGCCTGGGCAGTGAGGAACTGACCACCATCGAAGGGGAAGAATAAACCGCCTGACGAACAAAAAAGCCATACCGCCCGTGCCGTCCCTGCTGACGGTGCGGGCGGTTTTGTGGCTGCAAGAGGGGAAGTAAATCGAGATGGAAAACAAAAAACAACTGCGCAACACCCTGATGCTGGTGGTGGCCGCGTTGATCTGGGGCACCGCCTTTGTGGCCCAGAGCGTGGGCAGCGGCTACATGGGACCCTACACCTTCCTGGCCAGCCGCAGCTGGCTGGCCTGCGCCTTTCTGCTGGGGCTCATGGGGGTGCGCCGGGCCGGACAGCGCCGCCAGGGCAAACGGCTGCCCTTCTGGCTCCACGGCAAGACCCTGGCCATCGGCGGCGGACTCTGCGGCATCGCCCTCTTTGCGGCTTCCGCCGCCCAGCAGATGGGCATCGGCACCACCAGCACCGCCAAAGCCGGCTTCATGACCGCCCTCTATGTGGTGCTGGTGCCGGTGTGCGGCATTTTCCTGGGCAGCCGTCCGGGGGTCAAACTCTGGGCCTGCGTGGTCGTCAGCGTGGTGGGCCTCTACCTGCTCTGCCTGGCCGGACGGGACTCCCTCTCCCTCACCGGCGGCGAATGGCAGCTGCTGCTCTGCGCCTTCCTGTTTACGCTGCAGATTCTGCTGGTCAACCATTTCAGCCCTCAGCTGGACGGCATCCAGCTCAGCTTTGCCCAGTTCTTCACCGTGTCGGTGCTCTCCACCGTCTTCATGTTTGTTTTTGAGCAGCCCACCCCCGAACAGTTTGCCGGGGCGGCGGTGTCGGTGCTCTACTGCGGCATCATGTCCAGCGGCGTGGCCTACACCCTGCAGATCGTGGGCCAGCAGGAACTGGATCCCACCATCGCCAGCCTGGCCATGTGCCTGGAGAGCGTCTTCAGCGCCCTGGCCGGCTGGATCATCCTGGGCGAGACCCTCACCGGCACCGAGCTGGCCGGCTGCGGGCTGATGTTCGCGGCCATCGTGGCCAGCCAGCTGCCCGATCCCAAGCGCCGCTGACACCGCTTGGTTGGTACAGGAAAATTTCTTTGTGACAGGAGGTACGTCCATGAAGGATCTTCGGCTGATCTTCCGCTACAGCAAACCCTATCTGCGGGACCTGATCATCGCGGTGGGTCTGCTCATCATCGAGTGCGCCTTTGAGATGATCATCCCGGTGCTCATGTCCACCCTCATCGACGAGGGCGTGCCCGCCCACGATATGCCCGTCATTCTGCGCCAGGGCGGCCTGATGGTGGTCTGCGCGGTGCTGGCCCTCGTCACCGGTCTGCTCTACGCCCGGTTCGCCGCCCGCTACGCCAACGGCTTCGCCGCCGAACTGCGCCTGGCCGAGTACGCCGCCGTGCAGAAATTCGACTTCGCCAACCTGGACCATTTCTCCACCGCGTCGCTGGTCACCCGCATGACCACCGACGCCACCGTGCTGCTCAACGCCGTGAACACCGGCCTGCGGCCGCTGGTGCGCAGCCCGGTCATGCTCTTTATGGGCCTGGGCATGGCGTTCATCCTCAGCCCCCGGCTGACCATCATCTTCCTGGTGGCCACCCCCATCCTGGCCGCCATGCTGGCCTGGATCGTCAGCAAGGTGGCGCCCCTCTACGGCCGCCAGCAGAGCGCTGTGGACCATCTGAACAGCCGCATCCAGGAGGGCCTCACCGCCATCCGGGTCATCAAGGCTTTCGTGCGGGGGGACTGGGAAAACCAGCAGTTTGACGAGGTCAACACCGAACTCAGCGATGCCAGCACCGAGACCTTCCGCTTTGCCGTGCTGAACATGCCCTCCTTCCAGACGGTCATGTACACCTGCATCGTCTGCATCATGTGGTTCGGCGGCAACTTCATCCTCACCGGCAATATGAGCGTAGGCCAGCTCACGGCCTTCCTCAGCTATGTGCTCCAGGTGCTCAACTCGGTGATGATGTTCTCCGGCGTCTTCCTCCAGATGACCCGCTCCCTGGCCAGCGCCCGCCGCATCCGGGAGGTGCTCACCGAACAGCCCGATCTGGCCAACGCCGACCAGCCCGTCACCGAGATCGAAAACGGCGCCATCGACTTCGAGAACGTCAGCTTCAAGTACAACGCCGGAGCGGAAAAGAACGCCCTGTCGGACATCACGCTGCACATTCCGGCAGGGGCCACCGTGGGCATCATCGGCGGCACCGGTTCCGCCAAGACCACCCTGGTCCAGCTGATCCCCCGCCTGTATGACGCCACCGCCGGCACCGTCAGGGTGGGCGGCCGGGACGTGCGGGACTACGACCTCGCCGCCCTGCGGGACGCCGTGGGCATCGTGCTGCAGAAGAATCTGCTCTTCTCCGGCACCATCCGGGACAACCTGAAATGGGGCAGCCCCGACGCCACCGACGACCAGATCTGGGCTGCCTGCCGCGCTGCCCGCGCCGACGAATTCCTGGACCGCATGCCTGACGGCCTGGACACCGATCTGGGGCAGGGAGGCGTGAATGTGTCGGGGGGCCAGAAGCAGCGCCTCTGCATCGCCCGCACCCTGCTCAAGCACCCCAAGGTGCTGATCTTTGACGACTCCACCAGCGCCGTGGATACCGCCACCGAGTCGGGTATCCGCCACGCCCTGGCCCAGCTCACCGACGTGACCAAACTCATCATTGCCCAGCGCATCAGTTCGGTGCAGAGCGCCGACCTCATCGTCATCCTGGACGACGGCCGCCTCCACGCCGTGGGCACCCACGCCGAACTGCTGGCCCACGATACCATCTATCAGGAAATCTACCAGTCCCAGAAGAAAGGGGGCGACCCACAATGATGCGAGTCACCGGCGGGCGCCGCCCGCAAAACCTGGGCCATACCCTCAGCTGCCTGTGGGTCTACCTGAAACATCACAGCATCATGCTCACCCTGGTGGCGGTACTGGCCTCCCTCAGCGCCATCGCCGCCCTCATCGGCACCTACATGATCCGCCCCGTGGTCAACGGCCTGCTGGAAAACGGCAGCCTGACCTACCTGGCCTCCGGTGTGGGCCTGACGGCGGTGGTCTATATCATCGGCGCCCTCTGCACCCTGGGCTACAGTCAGATCATGGTCCGCGCCGCCCAGAAGGTCCTGCGGGAGATCCGCCGCGACCTTTTTGCCCACCTGCAGACGCTGCCCCTCCAGTTCTTCGACACCAACCGCAAGGGCGACCTGATGAGCCTTTTCACCAACGATGTGGATACCGTCTCGGACGCCCTGAACAACAGCTTTGCCCTGGTCATCCAGACCTTCGTCCAGGTGGCGGGCACCCTGATCATGCTGTTCGTGCTGAACTGGCGGCTGTCGCTGCTGGTGGTGGTGGGCTACGCCGCCATGTTCTGGTATATTGATTTCAGCACCAAACACAGCCGGGCGTTCTACGCCAAACAGCAGGGCTGTCTGGGCGAACTGGACGCCTACATCGAGGAGATGATCGCCGGCCAGAAGGTGGTCAAGGTCTTCAACCACCAGCAGGCCGACCTGGCCGGGTTCGCTGCCCGCAACGAAAAGCTGCGCCAGGCCGGCACCGGCGCCCAGAGCTACGCCGCCACCATGATCCCGGCGGTGGTGAGTATCGGATATATCAACTATGCGGTCATCGCGGTGCTGGGCGGCCTCATGGTCATGAAGGGCTGGACCGATCTGGGCAGCCTGGCCAGCTATCTGGTCTTTGTGCGCCAGACCACCATGCCCATCAACCAGTTCACCCAGCAGGGCAACTTCCTGCTTGCCGCCCTGGCCGGTGCCGAGCGGATCTTCACCGCCATGGAGGAGGATCCCGAGGTAGACCAGGGTACCGTGGATCTGGTCACGGTGCGCGAACAGCCCGACGGCACCCTCACAGAATGTGCCGATGGCGAGACCACCGGCCGCTGGGCCTGGTGTGACCGCAGCCGTCCCAACGTGCCCTTCCAGCCCCTGGAAGGGGATGTGCGGTTCCACAACGTGGACTTCGGCTATGTGAAAGGCCACCTGATCCTGCAGGGACTGTCCCTCTACGCCAAGCCCGGCCAGAAGATTGCCTTTGTGGGTTCCACCGGCGCGGGCAAGACCACCATCACCAACCTGATCAACCGGTTCTATGATGTGACGGCAGGGTCCATCACCTACGACGGCATCGACGTGCGGCTCATCCGCAAGGACGCGCTGCGCCGCAGCCTGGGCATCGTGCTGCAGGACACCCACCTGTTCACCGGAACCGTGGCGGATAACATCCGCTTCGGCAAGCTGGACGCCACCCAGCAGGAGATCGAGGAGGCTGCGAAGATCGCCAACGCCGACTCTTTCATCCGCCGCCTGCCCAAGGGGTACGACACCATGGTCACCGCCGACGGCGCCAACCTCAGCCAGGGCCAGCGCCAGCTGCTGGCCATCGCCCGGGCAGCGGTGGCGGACCCGCCGGTGCTGATCCTGGACGAGGCTACCTCCAGCATCGACACCCGCACCGAGGCCCTGATCGAAAAAGGCATGGACCGCCTGATGGAAGGCCGCACGGTGTTCGTGATCGCCCACCGGCTCTCCACGGTGCGCAACGCCGACGCCATCATCGTGCTGGAGCACGGCCACATTGTGGAGCGCGGCACCCACGAGGAACTGTTGGCCCACAAGGGCGAGTACTACCAGCTGTACAACGGCATGTTTGAGCTCTCCTGAGTTTTTGCAAAAAAATACTTGACAGGCGCCCTGCGTTGTGCTATTATAATCTAGCACCCTAACGAAGGGCGCCTGAATATCGCGGGGTAGAGCAGATGGTAGCTCGTCGGGCTCATAACCCGGAGGTCGCAGGTTCAAGTCCTGTCCCCGCAACCACTGATCCGTAGTTGGATTTTAAGAGTTTTCACTCTATAAACCAACTACGGATTTTGTAGTTTTATAGGTTGTCGGCAGGAAGCAGGCGGTCAGTCAATGTACTGGCCGCCTGTTTCGTTTTATATAGCTGTTCCATCTCCTCCGGTGTTCGGTATCCCAACCGGCTGTGGGGGCGCTGCCGGTTGTAAAAGAGCAGGTACTGCTGCACGGAATCCAACAGTGCGCCGATACTTTTATAGCAATACCGGTGGTATTCTTCTTTCTTCAGGCTGGCAAAAAAAGATTCCATGACGGCGTTGTCATAGGGAACGCCGGGCGTCGAAAAGGACTGCCGGACACTGAACTCCTCCAGCAATTCCCGGAAGTAATCCGAGGTGTATTGCCGGCCCTGGTCGCTGTGAAAGAGCAGCCCGCGAGGCCGTCCTCTCCGGAGAAAGGCGGTCTCAAAGGTCCGGGCCACCAGGGCGGTGTCATTCTGGCAGGAGGCCCTGGCTGCCAGGACTTTGCGGGAAAATAAGTCCAGCACAACGCACAGGTAGAGCTTGCCGCCGGCATAGTGCAGCTCGGTGATGTCGCTGACCCAGGCCTTGTTCGGGGCCTCCGGATTGAACTGGCGGTCCAGCAGGTTGAGATGGCAGAAGCGGCGCTGGGCCGCCGCCGCAGACATACGGGCAGAAGTAGTTCCTTTGTCTGCCTTCCATTCCTGCAGGAAGGAAAGAACCTTCCGCTTGCTGATGGAGATGCCCTGGTCCAGCAGTTTCTGCCGGATTGCCTCGGAGGAAATCCGCTTGCCGGAGCGCAGGTAAATCTTTTCCACCAGCGGGCGCAGCACTTCGTCCCGCTGCTGGTTCTGGGTTTTGGCGGGACGCCGCTGGGTGCGGTAGTAGAAGTTGGATTTGCGGATGCCGAAAAGCCGGCAGGTCAGGTTGGGACCGTAGACGGGAATCCAGCGGCAAGCAGCCTGAAAGCGGGTGAACTCCGGCAGAGCCTGCTGCACGATGGTGCGCACTGCCTCCAGTTCCGCGATGGTTTGCCGGTGCTGCTCCCGCAGCGCACGGAGTTCTTCCTGCAGCCGCAGCAGGTCCTGGTTGTCGGGACAGGACAGCTGGGCGTCGAAAGCACGGAACCATGCGCGCAAGGGCTTGTCGGTGATGCCGGTTTCATCCTGCAGCTGCGTCAGTGTCCGGCCCCGCCGGTGCCGGACGTAGAGCTGCCACTTCTGGGCATCGTCATAGAATTTCGACATGGCTGCCCTCAGCCACGAAAGGAACCTCCGGCTGCCGGGGCAGATACTCGGTCTGCAGCGGTTCACAGCTGATCAGCCCCATGGCGTCCATCATCTGCCGGATGCGCTTTTTGCCTAAGCGGATGCCTTTTCGCCGCAGCTTCTGGCGGATCTGCTCCGCACCGAACCGCCCGCCGCTTTCCAAAAAGATGCGCTGTACCTCTTTCCGGTACAGCGCTTGTTGTTTGGCTCGCTCAGAGGGCGTGGCAGATTCCTTCCGGTAACGGAAGAAGGCGCTGGGACTGAGCTCGAACACTTTGTAAATGTAGGGGACCTGGTCGGCGTATTTGCGCGCAAAGAGAGAACGGTCCCGGATGGGGATGATGCGCAGGATGCCGCTCTCATGCAGGATCTGCAGATCTCGCTGGGCCTCCTCCAGTTCCCGGCGGAGCGCCTGGGTGGTCAGCAGAAGAGTTCCGGCGTCCTCCAGAGGCAAATCCTTCAGTGTTTGCCCGGAAAGCTTTTCCCGCCAGCGGCGTTGCCACAGGTAGATGGTCGGCAAGGGAACGTGGCAGGTTTCACTGATCTGCCGGCAGGCGTACCCTTGCAGGAAGAGCTGATAAGCCTCCTGATGTACGGTTTCAGAATATCGCATGTTGCTATAAACCTCCTTTTTTTTGACATGCAGGAGAGAGTATAGCACATTTTTGTTGGCAAAACCAACAAAATCAATCTGATTATGATTGTTTTGAATATATTTTATTAACCTAGCCCCGTTATAATGTTGAAGTGATTCTTAGAAGCTGCTATAATTTATTCCGATCTAGGAGGTGTTTACTTGTGAGAGATCATTTTCGAGGAACGAGAAAAGAAATCCAGACATTTTTGAAAAATGCCTATAATATACAAGAAGATAGAGTTGAGGATGCAACTCAATTGTTAATTGTATTATCGCTGCTTACTAACCGCGCAGATGGAAGCTATTCTACGGCAGAAGTGACCCTGACAGGACAAAATGCCGATAAGGGCAGTGCAGAGAACGATGATGATACGGAATTGGAATGTGACAAACCAGCACAAATGCACATACCTTTTACAAGGTATGACATTAATATGACTTCATGCCTTGAGGATTTTTTTAAAAAGGTGCCACAAATTGTCGTTAAGTATGTGATTCTTGTTTTGCTGAAGTCTGACGCCGATATGTCTGATAAGATATTGATAGACTTTAGTGTGTGGCTATCTTCATTAACAAAATTCTTGGAAAGAATAGATGATGCAGAATGCTGCGTTTATACAAGAGCGGGAATGGTTACAAAATTTAGCCATAAGGCCCAATTTAAGGTTGCTGATATTGCTTCCGAATATGGGCAGTGTGGTACGCTTGGATCTACAAGCAAGGTTTGTGATTGCTATAATAGTATTAGTCATATGCATGATGGTTTGTATATAAATTGGCAATGCCCTCATTATACTAACCCACAGGATAATTGTTGTACATTGACAAATAGAAAGGTAGAGCAAATTCTCGATGGGCTCGTCGATAAAGGGGTTTTAAAATATGAATATGGATATTACTCGTTTGTAATGTAGGTGATAAGACTATATGAATCGAGAAAATGAAATCATAAATTTTAATGGAAAAAATACTATATCGTTGTTATGTGATCGGGATGCATCAGATGCTGATGGAGATAGCATAATACTTATGCTTTTGGATTACATATACCTAGTGTTATATCCTGATGAATATTATAGTATTTGTGATGACATGTTTTTTAGTCAGGATAAAAGCGAGCCATTACTAGGTGAAAAACTTTTTTACGAAAAATTTGCGGAACGACTAAAAGAGATATTAATTAAAAACCCTTGCTTTCCTCGTAAATTTACAGCGGTGATAGATACATACTATGTTGATTATGTATATAGAGATATATACTATCATCATTTTTCAAGTAAGCATTTAAATATGCGCCGTACACCATTGCGAATTTTCTTTTTTGAAGGAGATTGTGTAAAAGAAGTAAAAAATTACTGCGAGGAAAAACTTAGAAAAAAGTGGATTGGATTGACTGTTATACAGCCAAACAAGGTCCTAGGTAGGA
Source organism: Subdoligranulum variabile (assembly GCF_025152575.1). Taxonomy (NCBI): domain Bacteria; kingdom Bacillati; phylum Bacillota; class Clostridia; order Eubacteriales; family Oscillospiraceae; genus Subdoligranulum; species Subdoligranulum variabile. Next base: position 1,851,077 of record NZ_CP102293.1, read on the forward strand.
CACTTTTTAATCCTAAATATTTTTTGCCGAATGGGACCGCTGTAAGGACTGCACCGTATGAGTTTTTGCTAAATGGTATGAAATTGAGCGTCAATGCTTTTCAATACATGATGCAAGATGAAGAAGCAACGACTTGTGCGGAGGTTTCTTTATTGAATCTTTTAGATTACTATGCTACCGAATATAAAGAATATAATATAACATTGCCTGCTGATATTGAAAGGGAAGAAAGATTCACTTCAATCCGAGCTTATCCGTCTGGTGGAATGAACGCGCGGGATATTCTTCATGCAATGGTCAAAAAGGGATTTGCGCCACAGCAATATAAAACTAATACGCTAGGACAAACTATCATCAAGAGATATATGTATTACTATGTGGAGTCGGCGGTTCCTTTTATTGCTATATTAGATGGGAATGAAAATCAAGCCACTCACGCATTAGTTTGTGTTGGACATACTCAGATTATGAAAGAGGATCTGCTAGAAGCATCATGTAGAAAATTTATTGATTTAGATAAAAATACATATTGTTGGCTAGTAGATACTGCAGATGCTTGTAAGGGTATTGTTACAATGGATGACAACCGTATGCCCTATGCGATTTTAGGTTTCCAGACAGAAGAGTCTAAAAGTATTGGCACTACGGTGACAAAGTTTGATTCAGAGACACAACGAGTAACGCCGTATAAACGTATAAATGTTCTGTGCGTGCCGCTGTACAAGCGGGTTTTTTTAGATGCAATTCAAGCAGAAGAGATATTTTCGTCGTTATTGCTAAGTGAATGGGGAATATATAATGTTGCATCCCGTGTTGCAGATACAGTTCTGCAGAAGAAAATCATGGATAAGATTCCAGGTAAAAGTCAAGACCAACCATTAATTAGAAGAATATTTTTGGCATCATCTAGAACATATAGTAAAGAACGACTCAAGGCATTTACAGAAGCAATTAAAAATGCTGTGAATAGTGGAACAAGGAAAAGCCTTAGAGCGATTCGCGAGTTCTATTCGAACACAGCAATGCCAAGATTTGTTTGGGTATGCGAATTATACTCGATTGAAGGATATTTCAGAAATCAAATCGTAGGGGAAATTTTATTGGATGCGACTGCGGAAAACGGATTGAATAGCCTTTTGCTCATTCATTATCCACATCTGCTGGCAAGGAGGCAACCAGACGAATCTATAAATGCATTGTCGAATTTTAATGTCTTTATGGATTGGACGGGGTATAGAGGCTTTGGTGGAAATTTGCGAGAAGTATGAACGTAATATTCTCATGGAAAAAAGTAAGCCCGTGCATAAGCACGGGCTTACTGATTATAAACAAAACAAAATAGAAACGATATTATTATCTTTCCCCTTTAAATGTAACAGCTTTAGCAGGAGAAATAATCTGATTATCGCTATCACCTAACTGCTTAGAAACCCTGAAAGAAATCTCATCGTTCAAAGAACGGATATAACGAGCAGTAATAGGAATAGATACAATATGAGCAGTGGAGCGCCCTTTTTTCGAGGACCTTAGCATTTCCTTTAAATCAGACCGTTTCGAGGTTTGATACATATAAAGCCCTCATTTCTATTTATAAAAACTAACTATACTGTTCTAGTATATGCGCTACACTCGCATTTGTCAAGAACTTTTGAAAAATATTTTTGAGGGTACTGGTACGACTGGAATTTTGGTTGCCCCCAAAACTGCCCCCAAAACGGAAAATAACGATTGACACACAGGGGGACAATGTAGTTTGATTTACACAAAATAGACCTTGCGTTATGGGACGATTGCCTACCAAATGGCACAAAATATCATAAATAACGATATATCGTAAAATTCTCATAACCCGGAGGTCGCAGGTTCAAGTCCTGTCCCCGCAACCACCAAGCCGGTTAACCGAATGGTTGACCGGCTTTTTCGTTGTGTTCTTCGGGCTATGAGCCCGGCGGGCGTGCTTGCAGGGCAGAAAGTCCGACTGCCGTCCGCGATAGAAGCAGGGCGGTTTTTCTGGCACAGCAGTCCCCATCGGCAGGGCCTGAGGCCGGGGCCTCGCAGGGGTTCCAAAGGCGCTGCCGGATTTTTGGGCAGGGCACAAATTGACGGCCAGGCGTTTTTTGTCTATACTGAAGGGGAAGCAATGCAAAGGGGGCGCGGCCTGTGAGCATACCGTATATCGTGGGAATGGGCGCGGTCTACACCGCCGCCATGGGTCTGCTGATGCGGCGGCTGCGCCTGCCGGGGCGTGGCTATCTGCCCGAAAAAGTACTGTGCAGCCTCTGCTTTGTGGTCGTGGCGGCGGTGTGCGCCGCCCTGGGCAGCCGTCCCGAGGCTTTTTGGCATTTACTGCCGGCGCTGCTGTGTTGTGTGGTGGGGGATGTGGTGCTGGCGCTCTACAACCACCTGCGCCGTCCGGGGCTGTTTCTGGCGGGACTGGGGGCCTTTCTGGCTGGACACGCCCTGTTTGTGTGGGGCCTGTGCCGGCTGCAGCCCATGGGCTGGCCGGTGCCGCTGGCCGCGGTGCTGGGGGCCGTCGGCGTGGCGGTGCTGTCCAACCTGCCGGGCATGCAGACCGGGCGGATGCGCCCCTGGGTGGTGCTTTACGCGGCCTTTGTCTCGGCGCTGCTGGGCAAGGGACTGCAGCTGGCCTTTGGCGTGGGCCAGACTTGGTGCTTTCTGGTGCTGGCAGGGGCGGCGCTGTTCTGGATTTCCGATCTGCTGATCCTGTTTTTGTATTTTTACCCTTCCAGGCATCCCGCCGTGCACGTGGCCAATCTTTTGACCTACTACTATGCCATGTTTCTGATTGCCGTCAGTCTCGCGTTCTGAGAACGGGGGTACTCTAGTAAGATAAACAAACAGGCCGGACAACCATTCGGTTGACCGGCCTGTTCGTTTGCCTGTGACGGCATCAGCGGTTCAGGGCCAGGAACAGGAACCCGCCGGATACAAAGAGGGGGCCCAGCCGTAACAGTTCATGGTCTCGCGTGAACAGGGGGATAAACCAATACTGCACGAGAAACTGCACGGGTTTCAAGTCATAGAGAAAAGCGGGCCACAGGCCCAGATAGAGGGTCAGCCATACAAGATAGTAACACAGGCCCACAAGTCCCAGCGCCAGCAGTACACGGCGTACCGGTATGCTGCGGACCCGGATGTCCACCCAGAGGGAGGCCAGGGACGGAATCAGACAGCCCAGCCCCAGAACCCCCAGGGGCGGCACGGCCAGAAAATAGGCCATACCGGGATAGGGAATGAGGGTCTGGGCCGCCTGACGGGCCAGATAGGGTTTCAGGGTTACCTCCATAACCAGCCAGGCGATCACCACCACAGCAGAGAGCACCGTGCACACCCGATACCGCCGCTGGTAACGGGCGAAGGGGGCCTGCACCGCCCCGGGGCCGTAGAGCAGCTCCTGGACATCGGCGCCCAGCGCCTCCGCCAGGGCGACCAGTGTCTCAGCGTCCAGACGGTTCTTCTCGGTCTCCCAGGCGGACACCGCCTGCCGGGTCACGTGGAGCCGCTCCGCCAAATCTTCCTGGGTCATTCCAGCGCGCTGGCGCAGCCGCTTGCAATTCCGTCCGATCATACTGCTTCGCCTCCCGTGTTTTCTGATTCCATCATACCAGGAGGGAACGTATTTGTCACGCAATGTTCCGTTGCGGGCCGCTTTTTGCACTATGTTACACAAAAAATACCGCCCGCGGAATCTTTCCGATTCCAGTGAGCGGCAGATTGATCTAAGATTCCGGTTTGGGGTATTGTCCATAAGCATTTTTCCAGGGTTCGGCTGTTTTCAGGAAGGTGGCATAATCATGGCTGCGGATAAACTCCAACGCCTGTCTGTACTTGGAGTATTTGTAGCCGGGATGATGCATAAAGGCCTGAATGATTTCGCAGGCGTCATAGTCTGTGCAATCGGCGCAGGTAACATGACCTTTGGTCAGACAACATCTTTTCATTTTGCATTTTGCGCGGCTTAAGTCCCGGGATCCATCCAGATATCCCGGCTTGCAACCCCTGCAGTTTTTTTGGAATTCACGGCAGGTCTTGCAGTATGCGCCGCGGCAGCCGATTTTCTCTGTGTCATTCATAGGTCTGCGTTTCTTTCCTCAGATATTCATGGGATCGCGGATGCTTCCTTTGCTGCATAAAACGGCGTTTCATCACGGAACGGTCTGTGAGCTTATCGGAGTTTTTCCGCTTTTTTTAACGCTTTCTTATATTGGTTCTTGACACCGTTTTCCTGTTCTTTTTCGCACAAACGGGAGATTTGTTCAAACAGAGGCCCTCTTGCGTATTGCGGGATCAAGACGATGCGGGCTAAGGCATAGGCACTTGCCCATCGGATCACCGTTCCCTCGTGTTCTGCATTTTGCAATAATGCGTCTATGGCATGGTCAAGATTCGCCGGAAAAGCAGCCGCCAGGTTTCCAACGATCCGGGAAGATTCCCTTTTGCATGAAGGATCGGAAGACAGAATATATCTTTCTGACAGATTCAGATAATCTTCTTCCAGGGAGAACTCTTTGGAACGGCTGACCTCTTCCAAGGCTTCCAGTAAAAGGGAAATGTTTTTTTCGGGCAAAAACGAGCAGGCCGCGGATATTGCAGAAAAATCAAAACTCCCGTTGATGATCCCCTCGATGAGGGCCTTCCGCTTTTCCAGGCGCTTGATGGATTTGTCGTCGATGATTTGCTGAATTGTCATAGCTGGTTCTCCCGTAATTCAAACTATACAGAAACTGAGATCGCTGTCGTTGAAGGTTTTTATGGTGCGGCAGTCACCATCTTCATCCCGGATCGGATACAACGCATCGGTGCCGAGCAATTTTACTCTATTATAGTAGGTTGGTTGTGAGGTCGTCAAATGCTATGACGCGGAGTATTCTGGATTCGGAACACATCGGTTGCCTTTATCCGCAAAAATCCAGAGCACTTTCATAAGCAGGTCCTGCCGGAATGTTCTTCCCATGCTGCCTCGTGTCTCTGCCGTGGGATTCTTACGGCGGTGGCGAGGCTGCCGCTGCGCCGCGGAGGACGCGGGTACGGAATAGCTGCGAAGGACGGTGCCGGTGGTGTACTCAAGGAGCGTTGCCACAGCCATGCCGGAGAAAAAGACGAGTGCCGGGTTCTGTGCCACGGGGAGAGTGAATACGAGGACCGACAGGGCGCCGAAGCCATAGATGGGCAGCAGCGGCCCGTTGAGGAACCCGCGGTTCACCCAGCGGTGCTTCCGCGCGGAGACGTAGAACGACTCCCAGACCCATCCCAGGAACGAATAGAGATAGTAAAACAGCGCCCACTGTGCGGGGACATAGCCGGTCCAAGGCATAGCGATCCTTCTTTCTGTGTGAAATGCGCAATGGTTATGCGCTCTTTTTTGGGGGGAAATCCGGTGCACCGCAGCCCGTGCAGGCCGCACGGGGTGTGGTGCCGGATGTGTTTGGTCGGGAAGGGCGGCGGGCCGCGCCTTCCTTGTTCTGTACGCTTATCGTACCATTTGCGCGCTGCAAAAGCGGTACTCCAGACAACGGAATTCCCGGTTCAGAAAATTTTTGCCGGCGGAAGTGCTGCAGGTTCGGAGCACCCTTGCGGCCTGTAGCCGGAATTCATCGGGATTGTCCGCAAGCTGTGCCAGGAATAAGAAAAAATTGCGGTGGAATTCCTTGCAAAGAATTCCACCGCAGTTTGTTTGTTCGCCCTGTAAGGGCATCTTTATTTCCGCTTTTCCAGATAGCGCTGGTTGTAGGTGAAGATGGCCCGGCCATAGGCATACAGCGTCCACAGCATGGCGCCGTAGCTGCACCACAACAGCAACTGAAGCGCAGAGAGAATGACCTGATCCTCCCCGGTTGGTCCCTGGTAAATCCGGTACACCAGGTGTCCGGTGGCGGCGAGGACAGCCGCGGCCACGGCAACGGTTATGGCCAGATAGCCGGGCGGCTCTTTCCAGAAGCGGATCCTGAAAAACAGACAGGTGAGCATGGTCAGCAGGATGACTGCCAGTACAAACAGGCCCTGCACAAAGGCAGCGCTGCGCTCCTGCTGTGTGCCGAAGGATACCGTCAGAAGATGCCATTCTTCCTGCGGGGGACGCCGCCAGGCGATGACGTAGATGTCGCTGTCCCCGGCGGGCTTTACCAAAAAACGCAGCTCATCGCCGCTTTGCAGTTCGCCGCGCTTTATATTGCGGATACCGAACCACTGCGGGGCCCCATCCACCAGAATGGCCGCCTGCTGGGGATCAGGCTTGCGGTATTCCACCCACTCCTGGAACACACCGCTTTGTTCCTGCCAGGTGCCGCTCCATGCAGCGGGAAAACCTTCCCATACTTCTGTGATGGATAAGATGGAGATAAGCGTTCCCAGGGACAAGGCGGCGGTCACCAGGAAAACCGCCTTGTCCGTCTGCAGCTGGGTGCCGGTATGCAGCAATTGTTCCCGGCAGAGCGTCAAAGCACCGAGGGGAAAAGCAAAAAACACGATCAGAGCGCAGAAAAGTGAAAAGAACAGCGATGTCATGGTGCATTCCCTTTCTCAGTTCTACATACTCATCTTTGCCCAGGCGATCATTGACGGCAGAAAAGGGCATCCCCATCTCTGTAACGGCGGCATCGTTCGCCAGATGGTGGCGGGCATCCAATGGCCCCGAGTGATCGCCCCGAAGTTTATTTTTCCTCAATCAGCGGATGCCCATAACGATAGGCTTTGATGAGCTTCTCCCGATACCGTTTACTGATACGGGCTCTTATCATTTTCCGTGCTTCTGCCCTTGCATACTGTTTGTAAGGACTTTCGTGCAGCAGAGCGAGATGCCCGTGCAGGGCTTCGTCCGCCGCCCGGGTGTTCCCTTGTGCCAGCAGACAGCTCATCACCATGGCGAGTTCCGGCACGTTCAGATACCAGGTATCCAGCAGGTAGGGGATCTGCGCCCGGGCAGCTTCCCTGTCGCCGGACAAAAAGGTTAATACAAATTTATCCACCGCATACCATGGGTCAGTAACAGCCTGTATTTTTTTCACTTCCTGCCCCAAGCGCGGCGACCCGGCGGCCTGCAGCGCAAACAGGCCCAGGATCAGGGCCTCCGTCTTTTCTTCTCCGCACCCCTGTGTTTCTGCCCGTCGGGCCCACAGACAGGCCGATGGGTATCTGCCTGCCTGGTAATACAGCAGTGCTGCATTATAGGCGGGGGCAAACGACGGCTTCAGCAGGAAATCCTTTTTGTAGCGCAGCGCGGCATGCAGGCTCCTCCCGTGCAGCAGTTCTTTTGCGGCCCGGCGGATGGCCGGGCAAAAACTTTTGTTTTCCATCATGGATTCCTTCGTGACGACAAAGCAATTGGTAATGCGGGCGCGGCGTGGGCCGGCTGTGCCGCGGGTTTGCGGTTTATCCGACAACCGCAGCTTGCAGGAAACACCACATTACTTGTATTGTACACGCCGGTGGGCTATCGTATCAAGGGAAAAGCTGCCCGGTCGCCATTTTTTACAACCGCATACCTGCCAAAAATATCATGGCGTTTTTGGGCAACCTGCTGCTTGCCTGCGTTGCCCCCGAACGGGTACACTATAGAGGGAGCCGAAGCCGACCCCCGGCGGAGGCAAAACGGTTCCGCTGTTTGATGCAAGCCCGGGAAAAAGGAGGTTGTCTATGCTTACACTCAGGCCGCTTTGCCAGGAAGGAATTGAGTATGTGGAAGAGCAGCTTCTTCTGCGCGGGTTTGATCAGCGCGGCAAGCTGTTTATCCGGCGCAGCGGGCCCATCGTGGCGACGGTCTATCCGTGCTGGGTGTGCGGCGAGCTGGAAGATTACCTCATAGGAACGCAGCCGATATGGTTTTGCCCTGACAAAATCGATTGGCTGCGCGATGGCGACGGCACAAGATGGGCAACCATTGTCGGGCGCATGGCAATGGGGACCACTCCTTCCCCCACGCCGGAAAGTCCGTTCCGCCCGGTGACCAGAATTCCCTACCCGTTTCTGGAACACTATTTGCGAAGATTCACACCGGAAGGTTTGCGCCGCCGTTTCGGGGTGGATGCGAAGGACTTCTGCTGGGAAGATATCCAGGAAGTTCTGGACTGTACCCTTTTGGCACCTTTGGATTATCGTGCAACCTATGAAGGGGAAAAAGCCCACAAAGAATTTGTAAGGGAAACCACGCATAGATTTGTAGCCCGCAATTTCTATATGTATGAGAAAAACCTGCCGGATTTGCAGGCGGATGTAAAGATGGAGCAGAAATTCCGGAATGAATGCCTGCAGCAATACGGGTTTTATCTGGATACGCATGAAAATAAGTACCAGCAAGCCCTGCAGATTCTCGGGTCCGCAGAATCCGGCGACTGGGGCCCCGCCGAACAATTCCTGGCCGAAAAAAGCGCCGGGGCACTGGCCCTGCTCAAGCGCTACCACGTGGAGGACAAAGGCCCCTATCCGGCGGCCTATGCCCGGCGGCGCTATGATGAATAGAAACGGAAAACAAGAAAAGCTTTGCCCTGCGGCAACGCTTTTGCTTTTTGTACGAAACGGAATACTTGCTGCGATTTTTACTTATTGTAGAAAACACTCTGGCGCCCTCCCGTTCAGGGAATGGTGAAAAATCCTTCTGTCCAGTACCGCTCATCCAGGAGGTATTTGTCAAGGTGGAAGTCCTGGGAATGTTCACAAAACCCCGGAAGTGTTCGGTACATTTCTATTGCCTGTTGTGCCTTATCTTCCGAGGAGAACACACCCAACAGTTTTGTCTCATCGCATCCGTTCTGTAACGCATAGCTGTGTTGTAGTACGTAGACTTCCTGCCTCATACTTCTTTTTCCCCCCTTGCATTGCTGTCAGGGAAGACGAACCATCCGCCCCATGCTAGCGGTCCGGCGCTGCGGAAACAGTCCTCAGCGCCAGGATGCTCTGACCGATCGGCGCTATGAGATACAGGAAATGGTCACAGTGGGCTCCCTTAAGGATAAGACATCAACGATATCATTGGCGGTTACAAACGCCAGATGGAGGATCTCATCGACTGTTGTGCTGCCGAAGCTTTCCCGGGAAAACCAGCTTGCATAATCGGATTCGGAAACCTTGTAGGCCAGCCAGCCCCGGAAAAAGTGCTTGCCGTGATCGGCCAATACGGTATCAACGGTTTTCCATCGGTCACCTTCGTCACAGCTGCGGAAAGACAGCAGCTGCTCACGATACACAAGGGTCACCTCGGTTTTCCGGCCAAGGAAAACGAGGGTAAGCCCCTCCCAGTCCTGCACCAGACTCTTCAATTCGTAGTCGTCTGCCACCAATTCTGGGCTGTTCCATCTTTCCCATCTTTCCATTGAAATCACGCCTCCCGGTGGAATTTTCGTCGTCGGTCTGCGGGGCCCGGATATCGTTCGGGCCAGCCTTATGTGCCTCGGTACCCGCCTCAGAAGAAAGCAAATCCCTATTCCTGTTTATCTATGATATACACAAAATCCAGACCATTTTTCTTTTCTGCAACAAAGGTATCATCCGGAAAGATTTGCTCCACAGATAAAGCAAAGTCATTTGCAAATTTATCCAATTTGACAACTTTCACCAATTGGCCGCCCTCAAAAAACAACAGCCGTATCTGTGTATCCATGTCACCGGAGGGAATCGTAAAATCCAGCCCGTATTTTTCCTTCAGTTCATAGCCGTCGCTGTACGGCTCGTGCAAGAGATAAAGCGAATCCCATGAAAACGGAAACATATCTTTCATCTGGAAAGGCATGCCGCTTTCTGCCGCCTGCCAGACTTTGAAGCGCCAGATGACAGCATCGAAAAGGCCGGTTTGCACCAATAGGAAGACCCCTTCCAGTAAGATGAGAATCACGAAGATGCCAAGAAATTTCCCCTGATGCTTCTTTATACGATTCAACAATATATCTCACCATCCTTCGTGTCGATTTGCGCCCCGCCGCCTGTGGGTACAGGAAACAGACCGTTTAAGACGTATAGGCCACCTGCACCCCATACCCGTCATTGACCGGGCCGACACAGGCATAAGCCAGCACGGCGGTCTCTGACCCGGCGGGCAGGAGAGAAATGGTCTGGAACACAGTCCCGTTTGTATCCGTGATCTGAATTTTTCTGCCGGCCGGTTCAAAAAATGTTCCATAAGCGTAACAGTCGGGGGTCCCGTTTACAGAAAGGATGGTCACTGCCATTCCGTCGTCGGCCTGGATGTTCTCGCTGTTCCATTCCGACGCGGCAAGGAGTCTGTACCGGTTGTTTTCTTTCCCCAAAAGATGGATTTGGTGTTCTGTGCGGCTCTGCTCGGTGATCAGGCAGCAGGAATCCTGTCCCTCAATGGCGGCAATCATTGTACCGTCTGCGGGAAACAGCGCCGCCTCCGCTGGCGTTTCAAACCAAAGGGAGGTTCTCACTTTCAGCGATACCGCTCCGACCGCAATGACAGCCAAGATCAATACTACAACGCCAAGAGCTTTCCTTTTGGCCCACTTGTAAACAATAACAGCGCCGATGATCAGCGTGAGCCAACCCAGGGAATTTATACTATTGTTCATAGAGTCTCCTTCTTCCTGTCAGAATGCGCGGGCGGCGATGCTGCCCGAAGGCCGGGGCTGCGTATGAGGGATGGTCATTGAAAGAAGACCCGCTTGCTCCCTGTCGAAAACTGATAGAAAGTCTCTCCGTTTTGTTGGAAGGCACCATTTGGCAAGTATCGCTGGGGTGCCCAGTAGGTATGAAGTTCCAATTCCGGCGGGTTGGTGCCATCGTCCAGGATGGTTGCCGTGCCAAGAATACTGGCCCCGGAATCCCAGGTGTAGGGACTTAAAAACAAAAGCTGCAGACCGGCATCCTCATTCCATACAAGGTCATCGTAATCGGTAAACTTGGAATTACCGATTCTGGGCAGCGTGTAGTAGCGAACATTCACCAGCTTCCTATTTTCTCGGTCCAGATTCATGGTCAGGAGCCGGCATCTTTGTCTGTGATCATGGTGGAGTAGCGCGTATCCGCGGTCACCGACCACGCAGGTCCCCGTCACGTGATAGTCTTTGTCACAGGGATAGCTGTCCAGCAGGTTGCCTTCCTCGTCGACCCAGGCGAGCTGTTTCTTGACATCCAGCGACGATTCCTGAAAATTCCCGCCATAGTCACGCCAGAACCCCAGGTACTGTCCGCCGCCCAGCGGCGTGGAAAAAGTCAGGCGTACTTCCACCGGCTGGATGGCTGTCCGCTGCCGGGTAGTGCTGTCATAATGGTTTATGTAAGCGGAATCCCGCCCTTGCCAGCCGAGCAGGACCTCACCGTCGGCGGATTCCAGGAAGGAGGGGATCCCGGCGGCCTCCATTTTGTCCAGGGTGGTCATGGTCCCGTCGGAACAGTCCAGCCAGAACAGGGTGCACCAATCCAGGATATCCGCGTTCCGGTAGACTACCTTTTCCCGTTCATTCACCAGCAGAAAGTATCCGTCTTCCTGCTCCAGGTAGTCGCAGACCATCGAATCTCCCAGAAAAAAGCTCTGCATCTCCTCGAAGTCCGGCTGCAAACTATCCAGCGGCACCACGATAAAGGAAGACCCATAGGGAGTCTCCGGCAGGGTGACTGCCCCCACCAACCGGTGGCTCGGGGTGACATAGAGCGTGCCTCCACCGGGTCCTTCGTATGCGCCGGCTTGGGTGAGCGGTGTTCCTGTGGTGACCTTCAGCGTTCTGGGCTGAAGCAGCAGGATGCCCGTGATGACCGCGCAGGCCAGCAGCGCAATGATTATCACAGCGGTTCGTATGTGCCTCACGGGGGATCACTTCCTCTCTGCGTGTAGTTCCCGCAACAGACAATGGGTGGAAAGAGCGTCGGATGCCTTTGTCAGGAGCATATCTGCCATCTCATGAGAAAAAATCTGTTTTATGTGCTGCCATGGTGCCGGGTATTTGCACCGCGGCAGGATGTCCTGCGGGGACAACCTTCTCAATCTGCATCACCGTATACTACCAGCTGTATGGTGGATTCTGCTGACAGAAACAGCCGCCAGCATTCCCCGTCGTCCGTCGCCGTCACAAAGATTTCAATGCGGTCGCCATTGGAAAGATCGATTCTGGCGTCCCCGAAACGGTTCATTCTGGCGGCAACGACGGTCACATGTTCCAGTCCCGCAAACCATTTCTGCGCCTTTTCATCAAACAGATTGCCGCCCGGGACATCCCAGTCAAAATGATTGTAGTCGAAATCTGCCGCGGCGAGACTGCCGGTGGATGGCGCATAAAAGTCCAGGCTTCCCAAAAGCATTTTCCCTTTTTCCAGGTTTATGATCCGCCAGGGACATTGCACATGCAGGGAATAAGTCCCCACGTGTTTTTCGCCGCTGATTCTGTCGGGCACCACTACATCTTCCCCGAAATGAAGATCCAGCATATTCGACGCCCGGCCGATGTAATACACCGGCTGCCCGATCAGACGGCTGATTCGGCAAATTCCTGTCTTTTGTTCACACATGCTTTTCCTCCGTCACAGGGCGCGGGCTCTTCACAAAATGCCAGCTGCGCCTTCTGTCTGGCGTGGGTGTAGGGAGCTCCCGGAGTTTGCAAAAGCGACGCTGAGCAAACGGTACAATGCTTTCTGAAGTTCATATACATCACGCTCCGCAACCATTTGCCACAGGGAGAAGACCCGGTACGCAGCGCCGGCGTCCGTCCCGATCACAGAATGAAATACCCGATGGCGCCATCGGTGTACTGGTTTATGTCGCCGCCCACCCACCGGCTTTCGCTCTCCCGGAGTTTGTGAAAGCGGATTTCTGTGTGATCCTCATCGCAGGCGAGAATCATGCAAAACCGGGCCTCCGGCTGCATGCACTTGAGTTGGAGTGCCCACGTTTTCAGGGCCAATAACGCGATTTCAAATCCCTGCTTCTGGGACAGCGCTTCCTCAAAAAAACAGTCGATCCGCGTTTCGGTGTTGCAGGCTTCATAATCGGTCTTGTCGAAACATATCTCCATGGCTCGATCGAAGGCGGCATCCAGTTCTTCAGCCGGCATTTCCGACAGGATGACACAATCCCGCACCGCTTTGAACGGGGGAAACAACAGCTTCCGCAGCGCGGATACCTTTACGGACGGGATATTCAGCTGCCCGTCACCGCACTGGCGGAGCAGCTTTTTCATGCTTTCGTTTGCGATCCAGTTCATGGCATTTACCTGTGATGGTTGGATTTTCCATTGAAAAAGGGACCTATGGCAGACTTCAGGAATCGCTGGCCGCCGCATCCGGGACGCTTTGATCGGATACGCCGAAGGGATCGGGCCAAAAATCCCACAGGTTGAACCCGTCTTCCTCACCCCTCGGGCGTCCGCTTCCAGCCCGTCTGTTCCATCTTCCAAAACATCTTTTTGGCTACGACCCAGGTGCCTGCGCCCTTTCCCGGGTCAGAAAGGTCGATGCTGCCAAAGGACGCATCGATCCGGGAAGTATGAAAATCTGCCCAATAGAAAAGTCCGTCCCGGCGCAGGAGGGTACAGTCGTAGATGATGGAATCATAGCGCGGCGGCCGGGGAAACAGCCGGAACAGGACGATCTCCTCAAAGCGCAGGTCGATGGTGTTGCGTCCGCCGCCCAGAATTTGCTGCTGCAGGGTAATAACCAGCTGGCTGTGGGTGTTGATGGGCTGCATCGCGCCGTTCTCCTCCACATAGGTGCTGGGGGTGTACACCGCCTGGACGATACAACTGTCGTGCAAGTCCTGCACAGCTTCCAGAAATTGTTCCCGGTCTTCTGCGGTTATGATCTCTTTCCAGTTCACAGAACCACATCCTTTCCAAAGGGCTGCATCGGGTTTGCAGTCTGCAGCCAATCCATAAAAGGGCACAGCTCCGCGGTGAGCACGATGGTTTCCGGCTGGCCGGACTTCAGGGAGCCGCGTCGACGCTTTTATGGGGTTGAAGATTGCCAACCCGGATGGGCGTCACACCATGCAGCTGCTTCTTTCTCGGCGGCTGCCAGCTGTTTTGCGTATTCCTCCTCATCCACAGTTTCCAGCAGGACAAGGGTCCTAGAAAAATCAAAGCCGTACCGCCGGCCGAAATCCTGCAAGAAGGAAATGACCCGGTTTATAAAAGCATCGCGGCCCAGGTCATCGTCACGATGGGTATCTTCCCATTCCGCCAGGTCGGCCTTGTCAGCGGGAAGTCCGTCCGCGAAGATGCCGGGGTTCAGGGCACCAAGCAGGGCACCCAGGTCGTCCTCCTGGCAGTGTGTGTAACAATATTCCAGCAGAAGAAACAGCAGCCAGAACTCTTTCGGGTAACGCATAGGCCCCTCCTGATCGCCCGGTGGATCGTTACTTCTATTGTACACGGGGGCCGGCCATCCTTTCAAGAAAAAAGCCGTCCGTTTGTCATTTTTTACAACTGCACAACTGCCAAAAAAGTCATAGCGTTTTTGGGTAATCTGCTGCTTGCCTCGTCTGCTTTGGAAACAGTACACTATAGATGGATCCGATAGCAACCCCTGACGGGACGGAAAGGGTAGGTGGACGGTGAGATGCGAAAGGCAAGGCTGGCCGCGACGGTAGTGCTCCTGGTGGCTTTGCTGGCCCTTTGGGGTGCGTGGACAGCACGGCGGCGGGCTGCCGCCGCCGACGCCAATGCCCGGCAGGTGCAGGAGCTGATGGAGGCGGCAAAAAGTCTGGACTTGCCCCCAGACATGGAACCGGAAACTGTGGAAATTTGCCACCTGCCGGTGACGGACCGGACGTGGGAAACCTATGTGTTTGTCACAGTCCGGTCGAATGCCTCTTATGAAGAACTGAAAGCACAGCTGGAAACACCGCCCCGTTATCCTTCGGAAGGGGCCACACCCTTGAAAGTGCTTGCCTGGGAAACCTATCGCCAGGCAGACTGGTTTTCCCAAAATGCCACGGCGGAATCTGCCGAAAGTGCAAACCGCTGGGTGCTGAGCTGGTACGTCCTCACGGCGGACAGCACCGATCCGCAGCTGCGGGAAGGGGTGGCCGCCAGCGGCGCGGTCCCAGGCTGAGAAGAGCTTGCGCAAGTGCTGCCACCTGGTGGACAAGGGGCCCTGCCCGGCAGCGCTGCGATGGGGAGAACGGAGGAAAGGCAAAATGCGAAGAAAAGTCACGGCGGTATTCCTTGTGTGGGCGGTTCTGGCGGTGCTGCTCTGCACCGGTGCCGTGGCGGAGGAACCCTCCCTCAACGAACAATTCCAGTGCGGCATCTGGGAGGAAGATGCGTTTGATCTGCAGCATTTTCCGGCGCGGCCTGCCTGCTTTTCCATCAATGAGGAAGGCACCATGATGGTGGGCTTTCAGGAGGCCGGGCACACCAAGCTGGTCCTGTTCACGCCGGAGGGGGTACAGACCGTCTACGCGCTGGTCGTTAACAGTGACCTGGAGATTGTACTACACACCGACAGTGTTACTTATTACACCACAAAGGATGGCACAGCATATGAATTGAAGCTGTCCGATGCATCCCTGCAGCAAGGCACACAGACGGACGGCCGGGAAATAGTGGACGCCCTGCGGAAAGCGGACACGGTTTCCGCAGGAGACTATACGCTGGCGCAGAGTTGGGAGCAGGGCGTTTACTGCCTGCGCCGCAACGGGCAGCTGGTGCTGCGGTGTACCTGGTGGGGCACCTGGGGCAAGGAACTTGTGGTGGCCGGGTATGCCGTGGTGCTCGCGGTGGTGGTCATCACAGGCCTGCTGCGCCGGGCGCAACAGTACCAGAAGAAACGGATACAGGGAGGGGATACCACCCCATGAAGGACTGGCGCCCGGAACCGTGAAGGCGGCCTGGATCGTCACCCAAAACCAGAGAAGCGTTGCTGTTTATACAAAATGATAAAAATGCATAATTTATACTGACCGTATAATTACGCGGGGCCGCACTGTTTTCACCGGGCGAGCCTTCTGTCTTGTCCCGATTGCCCCGGGGCGTCCGCTTATGGTATGATGATACCACAGGAGAGGAGGTACTGTTATGCCCTTGCAGATTGTACAAAACGACATCACCACCATGAAGGTGGACGCCATTGTCAACGCCGCCAACGAGAGCCTGTTGGGCGGCGGGGGCGTGGACGGCGCCATCCACCGGGCGGCAGGCCCCGGACTGCTGCAGGAGTGCCGCACCCTGGGCGGCTGCCAGACCGGGCAGGCCAAGATCACAAAAGGCTACCGCCTGCCGGCCAGGTTTGTGATCCACACGGTGGGCCCCGTCTGGAGAGGCGGCGGCCACGGGGAGCGGGCGCTGCTGGTCTCGGCTTATCGTTCCTCGCTGGAACTGGCCCTGGCGTATCACTGTGAGACCGTTGCCTTCCCGCTGATTTCCTCGGGGGTGTACGGCTACCCCAAAGAGCAGGCCCTGCAGGTGGCGGTGGAGACCATCGGGGATTTCCTGCGGGACCACGAGATGACGGTGTATCTGGTGCTCTTTGACCAGGCTTCCTGCGCCATCGGCAGCAGGCTTTTCGCCGACCGCTATACCCCGGAACAGACGGACGGCGGGGAGTAACGCCGCCGAGCAGGATTTCCAAGGGGGAAAGGAAGCGGCATCGCCCCACAGAAAAACAAGGGAGTTTCGACCATGCATATCTCCATTACCGACGACTTTGACCTTGCCAAAATCGCCCGCAGCGGACAGTGTTTCCGGGTAAAAGAATTTGAGGATGGATCCTTCCGCTTCGTCACGGGGCGGGAGGTGCTGTACCTCCGGCAGTCTGCCGGGGGCTTTGCAGTGAGCTGCCCCGAGGAAACCTGGCAGCGGGTATGGGGGCCCTATTTTGATTTGGGGCGAACGTATTCCGCTGTACAAAAAATCATCCCGGAGTCGGACACCTATATGCAGCTGGCGGCACAGGAAGGCCGCGGCATCCGGATTCTGCGGCAGGACCCCTGGGAAATGCTGGTGACATTTATCATTTCTCAGCGGAAAAGCATCCCGGCCATCCAGCAGGCGGTGGAGCTGCTGGCTGAACGGTTCGGCGAGGCGGTCACCACTCCCTACGAAACACTGTACACCTTCCCCACGGCGGAACAGCTGGCGGGGGCGCAGGCGGGGGAGCTGGCCGCCTGCAAGCTGGGATACCGGGTGCCCTACATTCAGGACGCCGTTGCCAAGGTCCTGTCGGGGCAGATGGATCTGGCCGCTCTGGCCACCCTGCCCGACGCGGAACTGTTTGAGAAACTCAAAACCATCCGCGGAGTGGGGGACAAGGTGGCCAACTGTATCTGCCTGTTTGCCTATGGCAGAATGGGGGCGGCGCCCATCGATACCTGGATCCATAAGATCATTGCCCGGGAATATGGCGGGCACAACCCCTTCCCGGCCTACGGCGAGCACGCCGGGATCCTGCAGCAGTTTGCCTTTTACTATGCCATCGCCCACAAAGAACGGTTCACTTAAGCAGACCGGGAAGGCTCTTCGTTGGCCTTCCCGCCGGAATGAACCACACCCGCCCTTTTTGGGGGCGGGAATTTTTTGGAAAAATGCTGCCCAAGGCATTGACAGATACCCACTGGGGGTATATGATGTAGATACCCCAAGGGGGTATACAAAACAAAAACCGATGGAAAGGAAGCACCCCATGGAACAGGAAAAGAATTGCTGCTGCACCCACCGCACCAAGGAGCGCACGCCGGAGGAGTACAAAAGCCTCATCAACCGGCTGAGCCGGATCGAAGGGCAGATCCGAGGCATCCGCAAGATGGTGGAGAGCAACATGTACTGCCCCGACATTCTTGTGCAGAGCGCGGCGGTGACGGCGGCGATGAACGCCTTCAACAAGGAGCTGCTGTCCGATCATATCCGCACCTGTGTGGCCCACGACATCCGGGAGGGGGACAAGGAGACCGCCGACGCCAGCATCGACGAGCTGCTCCGGGTGCTCCAGAAGCTGATGAAGTGAGTGACCCAATGCCAGCTTCATTGTAGGGAGGAAATCGAATTCATGAAACAATTCAACGTTACCGGTATGAGTTGTGCAGCCTGCAGCGCCCATGTGGAGAAGGCCGTCACGGCGGTGCCGGGGGTCACATCCTGCACGGTGAGCCTGCTGACCAACTCCATGACTGTGGAGGGCAGCGCATCGTCCGCCGACGTCATCGCCGCGGTGGACGCCGCGGGCTACGGCGCCTCGGAGAAGGGCGCCCGGCGGGAGGCAGCCCCTGCCGCCGATGAACTGAAGGACACCGAAACGCCCAAAATGGTGCACCGGCTCATTGCCTCCCTTATTTTCTGGCTGCCGCTCATGTACATCATGGGCTGGATGCTCTGGCGATGGCCGCTGCCGCCCTTCTTTGAAAACAACCATCTGGCGCTGATGATGTTCGAGATGCTGGACACCATCGTGGTCATGGTCATCAACCAGAAATTCTTTGTCAGCGGCTTCAAGGGGCTGGTCCACCGGGCGCCCAACATGGACACGCTGGTGGCCATGGGGGCCACGGCGGCCTTCGGATACAGCACCGTCATGCTGTTCCTCATGGCGGACGCGGTGGTGCGGGGGGACATGGCCCAGGTCATGGTCTATATGGACGAGATGTACTTTGAGTCCGCGGCCACCATCCTGACGCTGATCACCATCGGCAAGACGCTGGAGGCCTACTCCAAGGGCCGCACCACCGACGCGCTGAAGAGCCTGATGAAGCTGGCCCCCAAGACCGCCACCGTGGTGAAAAACGGCGTGGAGACGGAAGTCTCCATCGACGCGGTGCAGCAGGGGGACGTCTTTGTGGTGCGCCCCGGCGAGAACATCCCGGTGGACGGCGTGGTCCTGGAAGGCCACAGTGCCGTGAATGAATCCGCCCTCACCGGTGAGAGCATCCCGGTGGACAAGGCCGAGGGGGACAGCGTCTCGGCGGCCACCATCAACCAGTCGGGCTTCCTGCGCTGCCGGGCCACCCGCGTGGGGGAGGACACCACCCTCTCCCAGATCATCCAGATGGTCAGCGATGCGGCGGCCACCAAGGCTCCCATCGCCAAGATCGCCGACAAAGTCTCCGGCGTCTTCGTGCCCACCGTCATCACCATCGCGGTGGTCACCACCCTGGTCTGGCTGCTGCTGGGCCGGGACATCGGCTACGCCCTGGCCCGGGGCATCTCGGTGCTGGTCATCAGCTGCCCCTGCTCGCTGGGCCTGGCCACGCCGGTGGCCATCATGGTGGGCAACGGCATGGGCGCCAAAAACGGCGTGCTGTTCAAGACGGCGGCCTCGCTGGAACAGGCCGGCGCGGTGGACATCGTGGCGCTGGACAAGACCGGCACCATCACCAGCGGCGAGCCCAGGGTCACCGACATCCTGCCCGCCGACGGCACCACCGAGGAGGAGCTGCTCCGCCTGGCGCTGGCCCTGGAACAGAAGAGCGAACACCCGCTGGCCCGCGCCATCCTGGAGGAGGGTGCCCGGCGGCAGATGCAGGCCGAGGCGGTCACCGATTTTGAGGCCCTGCCCGGCAACGGCGTGACCGCCAAACAGGAGGGCGTTTCGCTCTGCACCGGCAACCTGAAATTTATGGAAACCCATGCCGCGGTCTCTGGGGAGATCCGCGCCAAAGCGGAGGAACTGGCGGCCCAGGGCAAGACGCCCCTCTTCTTCAGCCAGGACGGCCGGCTGGCCGGCATCCTCGCGGTGGCGGACGTCATCAAGGCGGACAGCCCCCAGGCCGTGCGGGAACTGCAGAATATGGGCATCCGGGTGGTCATGCTCACCGGCGACAACCAGCGCACCGCCGACGCCATCGGCAAGCAGGCCGGTGTGGATGAGGTCATCGCCGGGGTGCTGCCCGACGGCAAGGAGAGCGTCATCCGGGACCTGATGCGCCAGGGCCGGGTGGCCATGGTGGGGGACGGCATCAACGACGCCCCCGCTCTGACCCGGGCCGACACCGGCATTGCCATCGGCGCCGGCACCGATGTGGCCATCGACGCCGCCGACGTGGTGCTGATGAAGAGCCGCCTCAGCGACGTGCCCGCCGCCATCCGGCTGAGCCGGGCCACCCTGCGGGACATCCACGAGAACCTGTTCTGGGCCTTCTTCTACAACAGCATCGGCATTCCGCTGGCGGCCGGCGTCTTTGTGCCCCTGGGCCTGACGCTGAATCCCATGTTCGGTGCCGCGGCCATGAGCCTTTCCAGCGTCTGCGTGGTGGGCAACGCCCTGCGGCTGAATCTCTTCAACATGCACGACGGGCGCAAGGATAAGAAGATCCGGCATACACCCCGCAAGGAAGCGCCGCAGAACACGGCCCGCACCGTCCCGTGCCCGGTCCCGCCCGCCCCGACGGAGGGCGCCGTGGAAAAGACCATGGAGATCGAGGGCATGATGTGCGAACACTGCGAGCGCACCGTACAGAAGGCGCTGGAGGCAGTGCCCGGCGTGGAGCGGGTCACCGCCGACGCCAAGGCTGGCACGGCGGTCATCCGCATGCGGCCCGACACCCCCGAGGAAACCCTGTCCAGGGCGGTGGAAGAGGCCGGATATCTGCCCCACGGCATGAGGTAACGGCCCATGCCAGACGATACAGGGGGCCGGCAACACCGCCGGTTCCCCACAACCAACAAGAACCAGGAGGATCGTATTCTTATGAAAAAGATGATGAAAGTGGAAGGTATGCACTGCGCCGGCTGCTCCGGCCGCCTCAAGAGACTGCTGGAGGCCCTGCCTGCGGTGGAGAGCGCCGCGGCCGATCACGCGGCGGGCACCGCCGAGGTCACCCTCAAGAGCGACCTTTCGGCCGATGCGCTGAAGGCCACGGTGGAAAAGGCCGGGTTCACCCTCGTCAGCGTGGAATCCGCCGGTTGATCCGGCAGCAAAGCGGCGCTGTTCCCTTGGGAGCAGCGCCGCTTTTTGCATGGTGAGCTTATACCCCTCTGTTCCGCCGGAACAGGGCACCGCAGATGAGGTACACGCTCAGAAAGCCGATGAGAAAGCCCACGGCCGTGTCCGTCAGGTAGTGGGCGCCCAGCAGGATGCGGGAGAGTGCCACCACGGCGGTCCACGCAAAGCCAAAGGCTACCAGCGCCTTCCGGTACGGCAGCAGCCGGGGCTTGAGGCAGGGGACCAGCCCCAGCAGCAGCATGGTAGCGGCGTTGGCAGTATGGGCGGAAGGGAAGGACTTGAATTCGTCCGAGGCCACTCCGGCGGCCAGAAGGGACTCTTTCAGCGCGGTGCCCCGCTGCCACCAGGGGAAGAAGTAGGCTTCGGGATGGCTGGCCACCAGCCGCATGCGGGGACGGCCCCAGCATACCTTGATGAGGTTGACCACCGCCAGCTCGCAGAGGATGACCAGCAGGATGGCAAGGGCCACCCGGAGGATCACGGCGCGGTCGGCTCCCTTGGCGAGACGCCGGGTGAGCAAAATCGTGACGAGGCACAAAACAACCCCGGCCGCGGCCAGCAGAACCGGGGATACCGGCAGATACACAGCGGGCAAAAAGCACACCAGCCCGGTCCCCACCAAAAGCAGCAGGATACCGCCCACACTTTGTGCGATGCCCCGGACTGTATGCTTCCGGTCGCGCCCGCAGACCAACAGGGTGCCCGCCGCCACGCAGCCCAGGGGGGCGGGGATGGCGCCGTAGGCGGCGAAGAACAGAGCAAAAGGATTGGAGGCATCGTACAGCGCGCTGGAAAGGGGATAATCCACAAAAGACCCCAGCGCGATCAATGCCGCCGCCACGACGATAGCCCCGTACAGCGTTTGCCGGGGCAAAAAGGGTGTGTGTCCGCTCATGAAATGGTTTCCTCGTTTCCTTTGCCTTTACAATTCGTCCGGATGGGTTGCGGTGGGGGAAAAATCTTTCTTCCCCCCGCAAGACAGCGTTTGTCGTTTTTATAGAAGTATACCACAAGAAACGAAAAAGGTATAGGGAAACGGCCGTTTGTGGG
Source organism: Subdoligranulum variabile (assembly GCF_025152575.1). Lineage (NCBI taxonomy): Bacteria > Bacillati > Bacillota > Clostridia > Eubacteriales > Oscillospiraceae > Subdoligranulum > Subdoligranulum variabile. The sequence goes on from NZ_CP102293.1 coordinate 1,872,956, forward strand.
GGCGGGGCAGTGCCCCCGATTGCATTTGCCCCCGCAACGTGATAGGATAACAATATCTTTTGGCAGCGCCTGCCCGGATCCGGAGGAACCCCCATGACCCTTCTACAACTGAAATATGCGGTGACGGTGGCCGAAGCCGGCACCATCAGCGAGGCGGCCAAGCGGCTGTTCATCGCGCAGCCCAGCCTGACCGCCGCCGTCAGGGAGCTGGAAAACGAGCTGGGCATCACCATCTTCAAGCGCACCAACAAGGGCATCCTGCTCACGGCGGACGGGGAGGAGTTCCTGGGCTATGCCCGCCAGGTCATCGAGCAGACCAATCTGATCGAGGAGCGGTATCTGGGCACCGCCCAGGTCAAACACCAGTTCTGTGTGTCCACCCAGCACTATTCCTTCGCGGTGGAGGCCTTTGTGGAACTGCTGAAACAGTACGGCGGGGAGGAATACGACTTCCGCATCCGGGAAACCCAGACCTACGAGCTCATCGAGGACGTGGCCAGGCTGCGCAGCGAGGTGGGAGTGCTCTATCTGAACCCCTTCAACGAAACGGTGCTGCGCAAGACCCTGCGGGAAAACCACCTGAAATTCCACCGGCTGTTCCTTGCCAGGCCCCATGTGTTCGTGAGCGCCTTCAGCCCGCTGGCCCGCAAGAAGGTGGTGACGCTGGACGACCTGGCGCCCTATCCGCGGCTCTCCTATGAGCAGGGGGAACACAACTCCTTCTACTTCTCGGAGGAAATTCTCAGCACCCGGGAGAGCAAAAAGGATATCCTCGTCTCCGACCGGGCCACCCTCTTCAATCTGCTCATCGGGCTGAACGGCTATACCATCTGCAGCGGTGTGATCAACGAGGACCTGAACGGCAAAAACATCGTGGCCGTCCCCCTGGCGGTGGAGGACTATATGGAAATCGGGTACATCACCCACAGCAAGGTGGGGCCGGGGCCCTTCGGAATGCGCTATATCGAGGCGCTGAAGCGGTATGCCGTCGGACAGGATGAACCGGAATAAAGCAGCGGTTTGCTATAGGCTGTGTCTATGGCAAACCGCTGTTTTTCCGTATTTTACAGATCGTCTTCCCGCCGGTATACTGAAACACAGTTCTTGCAAAGAGGAAAAACACCGCCGGTACCCGGCGGCTCCCGCAGTATATAAAGGAGATTGTGAAGATGAACAAGGCAGCTACACCTTTCCGGTATGACTATGTGGGCAGCTTTCTGCGCCCCGAGCGGCTGAAAAAGGCCCGCGCCGATTTTGAAGCGGGCGCCATCACCACCTGGCAGCTGAAAGAGGTGGAGGACCAGTGCATCACCCAGCTGGTGGCCAAACAGAAAGCGGCGGGCTACCACGTCATCACCGACGGCGAGTTCCGCCGGGCCACCTGGCACCTGGATTTCATGTGGGGGTTCAACGGCATCGGCCACAGCGCCACCGAGGCGGGCCTGCCCTTCCACGGGGAGGCCGCCAAGATCGACGATACCTATCTCACCGGCAAGCTGTCGGTGGGGGTGCATCCCTTTGTGGAGCACTTCCAGTTCGTGAAGGCGCTGGAAGACGGGAACACCGTGGCCAAGCAGACCATCCCGGCTCCCGCGCAGTTCCTGGAGCAGCTTGTCATGCCCATGAACCTGCCGGACACCCGCAAGTTCTATCCCACCGATGAGGAACTCATCGCCGACCTGGTGGCGGGCTACAAGAAGGTCATCGCCGACCTCTACGCGGCGGGCTGCCGGAATCTCCAGTTTGACGACTGCACCTGGGGCTGCTTTGTGGACCCCAAGGCCACCCTCTTCTTTGGCACCGACGAGGCGGGGCTGGAAAAGCTGCAGGAGGAATTCCTGCTGGTGAACAATCTGGCCATGGAGGGCAAACCGGAGGACCTCGTCGTCAACACCCACATCTGCCGGGGCAACTTCCACTCCACCTGGGCCTGCAGCGGCGGGTATGACCGCATCGCCGGCCAGGTCTTCGGACGGGAAAAGGTGAACGCCCTCTACCTGGAATTTGACGATGAGCGTTCCGGCAGCTTTGAGTGCCTGTCCAAGGTCTCCCCGGACAAGAAGGTGGTGCTGGGCCTCATCACCACCAAGAGCCCCCGGCTGGAGGACAAGGCCACCGTCATCGCCCGGATCCGCGAGGCGGCAAAGTATATTCCCCTGGACCGCCTCTGCCTGAGCCCCCAGTGCGGTTTTGCCTCCTGCGAGATCGGCAACAAACTCACCGAGGAAGAGCAGTGGGCCAAGCTGGCCCTGGTCAAGGAGATCGCCGAGGAAGTCTGGGGCTGAGTCCGGGGCAGGCTGTAAACAGTGCCCCCCGCAAAAACGGCAGACTTCTCCCGCCATACGGGCGGTTCCCTCTCGCAGGGGATCTGTCCTGTCCCAAGAACGGTGCACCGTATGGTGGCCGTTCTTTTCTTTTGGCCGAAACGCTTCCGGAAACCGGTTGTGCCGAACATAAAAAAGTGTTATGATAAAACCGATTGCATACAGGAAACTATCCGGGATTATCCAAGAGGCACGGGAGAGGTCGACAGAATGAAACATAAAAGAATCGGACGGCTGCTGACGGTTTTTATTTCGCTGATGTTGGCAGCCTTTATCATGCCCACAACGGCGTTTGCCATGCAGGTCTTTGTGAAAAGACTGGCAGGGAAGCATATCACCCTGGAAGTGGAACCTACCGATCGCATTGAAGACGTGAAACAAAAAATCCAGGACAAAGAAGGCATCCCCCCCGAACGGCAGAGGTTGATTTTTGCGGGGAAAATCCTGGAGGATGGCAACACCCTGCAGGATTATTCCATTAGGAAAGACAGCACGATTTATCTTGTGCCGCTGGGGACCTACGACGAAAATGGGTTTGAGATCACGGGGGCCGGGTACCAGCCTCCGGAGTTGGTGGACGGAGTCTATCAGGTCAAAAATGCCGGCAACCTCTTCTGGTTGGCACAGTGGGTAAACGAATGCGAGGAAAACCAGGGAGTCAACGTCTTGCTGACAGAGGACATCACCATCCCGGCGGACCGGACCTGGACGCCCATAGGACTGGAGAAAGACGGCAAAAACAAGGCCTACACCGGCACCTTTGACGGGCAGGGACACACGATTCGGGGCCTTGTCACCGCCGGGCAGGAGGGCGGCCTGTTCTGGGCTGTGGGTGCGAACGGCACCGTAAAGAATCTCGGCCTGACCGAAGGAACCTTTACCGGCGGCGCCGGGAATTGTGTGGGCGCCATTGCCGGGCGCAGCAGCGGGACCATTGAAAATTGCTACAGCACCTGTACCGTCACAGGAGAAACCGGCTCCGCAGGCGGTATCTGCGGTACGGCCGAGGGAAGTGCGGTCCTCAAAAACTGCTACAACACCGGCTCCGTCACCGTCACCGGCTCCGGTACGGCCGGCGGCATCTGCGGCTCCGTTACGGCGGATGCCGTCCGGATTTCCGATTGCTACAATACCGGCGCCCTTTCCGCTCCGGATGCTGTCCACGGCATTGCATGCTGTGCCGGCAATGTCAGTTATGATACCGTTGTGCAGGCGGACAGCTGCTTTTACCTGGCGGAACAGGAAGACGAGGCGGGAGGAAAAACCGCTGTGCAGTTTGCTTCCGGTTCGGTGGCCTGGCTGCTGCAGAAGGGCCGGACCGACCTGGTCTGGGGACAGACAGTCGGGGTGGATCCTTTCCCCGTTTGCACAACGGATCCTTCCCGGAGGGTGATCCGCATCACCGTTCAGGATATGACCAAGGGGACCGGGACAACGGAGATCCTCTGGGCCAACGCCGGCAGGCCGGTGGGATTTGAAGCAAACTGCACGTACTATGAGGAGGAAGCCTGCACCACCGAAGTGCCGGATGACCGGACCTTTGACGGGGACACCACCCTCTATGCCATCCGGTGGGCGGCGGTGACAAAGGCGCCTGCGGCCAACCAGCTGACCTGCAACGGGCAGGCCCAGGAACTGGTGACGGCGGGCACCGCCACAGGCGGCACCCTGCAGTACAGCCTGCGCAAGGAGGGCGGCTACACCACCGCTATCCCCACCGGAACCGACGCCGGGACCTATACCGTATGGTACAAGGTGGCGGGGGATGATTCCCACCGGGATAGCCTGCCCGCCTGCGTTCAGGTGGTCATCCGGCAAGAGTCCGCTTCCTCTCAGCAGGAGGAAAACAACAGCAACAATACACCGACGGCCACCCCGGCTCCCACGGCGGCTCCCACGGCCACCCCGACGCCGGTCCCGGTGACCCAGCCCGCGGCGGGCAGTCCGCCGAAGGGCACGTCTATTTCCAAGACCACGGCTTCCCACAAAGGAACCGCCTCTCCGGTCCCCACGGCCGCCCCTGAACCGACAGCCTCTCCGGTGCCTGCCGGGACCCCGGCCGTCAGTGAATCCCAGACCCCGCCGCCCCGGCAGACGGAAACGGCAGAAACGGCTGAAGCCGCCGCGGCACAGCAGGACAGCGCATGGCCGTGGCCGGTTCCGGCCGCGGGGATCCTGGCCGTTGCTGCGGCAGCGGCTCTGGGATGGCGGGCCTTCCGGAAACGGCGTGAAAAATGATCCCTTGAAAAAAGCGCTGCCCGCAAAGAGCAGCTATTGGCAGGAGGTTGACCAACCATGACAGAAAAAGCAATGCAGGAGGCTCGCCAGGCCTTCCTGGTGGATACCCTGAAGAAACTGCTGGGGCAGGACAGCCCCACCGGCTTTACCGACGGGGTGGTGACGGCGGCGGAGACAATCGCCCGGGAACTGGGCTTTGCCGCCCGGCGGACCAACAAGGGCAACCTGATCATCACGGTGCCCGGCCGGGAACCCGGCCGCAAGGTGGGGCTCTGCGCCCATGTGGACACCCTGGGGCTGATGGTGCGCTCCATCACCGCCGACGGTATGCTGATGGTCACCAAGGTGGGCGGCCCGCTGCTGCCCACCCTGGACGGCGAGTATTGCCGCATCTACACCCGGCAGGGCCAGGTCTACACCGGCACGGTGCTGAGCCTGTCGCCGTCGGTGCACGTGCAGGATGACGCGGCCACCCGCCCCCGGGACGAGAAGAACATGGCGGTGCGCATCGACGAGAAGGTGCACGGCAAGGAGGACGTGGAGGCCCTGGGCATTGCCGCCGGGGATTACGTCTGCTACGACCCCAAGACCGTGGTCACCGGCAGCGGCTTTGTGAAGTCCCGCTTTCTGGACGACAAGGCCAGCGCCGCCTGCCTGCTGACCCTGCTGTGGCAGATGCAGCAGACCGGTACCAGACCCCGCTATGAGAGCTACTTCACCCTCACGGTCCACGAGGAGGTGGGCCACGGCGGCGCCACCCTGCCCACGGTGGACGAACTGCTGGCGGTGGATATGGGCTGCATCGGGGAGGACCTGAGCTGCACCGAGTATCAGGTCTCCATCTGCGCCAAGGACAACGGCGGTCCCTACGACTACGGGATGGTCAGCCGCCTGGAGAAGCTGGCCAAAGACCACGGTGTGGCCTATGCGGTGGACATCTACCCCCACTACGGTTCCGACGTGGGCGCCGCCTGGCGCGCCGGCATGGATTGCCGGGCGGCCCTCATCGGCCCGGGGGTGCACGCCTCCCACGGCATGGAGCGCACCCATCTGGACGCCCTGCACGCCACCCTGGACCTGGCAGGCCTCTACCTGGAACTGGCCTGAAAACGCCGGATCTTCCTTCCGCAACCTCATTTCTGCGACCCGGCCGGAGACGGCCGGGTCCTTTTTGGCGGAGGGAAAAAAGGGACGAATCATCGGAAAGGCTGTTGCAACTCTCCGACGGCATTTGCTATAATAAGGGCAAAAGGAGGCGTGCGGCATGGGCATTTTGTATAACCGGCTCCTCATCGTGCTCAACGACAGCGACCTGGATTCCACCGATTATCATATTGCCATGGTCATGCTGCAGAATATGCGGCGGCTGGCGGGGCTGTCCATCCAGCAGCTGGCGGATCTGTGCAACGTTTCCAAATCCACCATCTCCAAATTCATCCGGGAACTGGGGTATGAGGATTTTGCCGATTTCCGGGACGCGGCGGTCTTTCAGGACAACAAATACCACAACAACTACAATTTTGTGGAGGATGTCATGGGCTTCCTGGAGCACCACTCGGGGGACTCCTACCTTCTGACGGTGCTGCGGGACATGCAGGAATCCTATGCCTCGCTGGACTGGGCGATGGTGGACCGCCTGGTGGAGGACATCGCCACCCACGAAAAGGTGGGCGCTTTCGGCATGATGTTTTCCGAGACGGCGGCCCTCGACCTGCAGATCAAGCTGGGGTACAACGGCAAATTCATCGCCACCAGCATGAACGACCGCAAACAGATGGCCTATCTGCGCCACGCCGACGCCGACACGCTGGTCATCATCTTCAGCGACAGCGGCGACTACCTCAACCGCTACCGCAACATCCGGGATTTTGTGCGCAAGAGCGACTTTGACGACACCAAGGCCAAGGTGGTGCTCATCACCTCCAGCCAGGAGGCCGTCCGCGATCCGCGGGTGGCCTACAGCGTGGTCTACCGGCGCACCGGCAGTCTGCACACCCACCGGATGGTCTACCAGATGCTGTCCGACCTCATCGCCTATAAATACCGTGTCTATGTCAAAACGCGGGGGTGATACCTCCGCGCAGCGCCGCAGGGCGAAAGCCCTGCGGCGTTTTTGTTTCCCAAAATCGAAAGACCGGCGCCCGGCAGGGGGCCGCTTTTTTGGTTCTGCAGTTTCCGAAAATCGAAAAACCGGGGGTTTTCTTTGTAAATTTAGTATAGTTGTTTTAACGAAAGTCGAGAAAAAACTGGACGAAGGGTACATAAGGAGTGAGGCTATGATGAAATTGTCCAAGGAGTTCCTCTGGGGCGGCGCCATTGCGGATTTCCAGGCCGAGGGCGGCTATCAGGAGGGCGGCCGGGGGCTGTCCACCCACGACTTTGAGTCGGCGGGATCGGTGGACCATCCCCGCTGCAACACGGTGCTCATGCCGGACGGCAGCTGCGCCACCGCCAAGAGTCACTTTTTCGGCCCGGACAGCCTGCCGGAGGGGGGACAGCCCTTTGTTTTCCCCGACCGGTACTATCCCAGCCACAAGGCGGTGGACTTCTACCACCACTACAAGGAGGACATCGCCCTGATGGCGGGCATGGGGTACAACGTCTTCCGGTTCTCCATCTGCTGGAGCCGCATCTATCCCACCGGCGAGGAGGCCACCCCCAACGAGGCGGGCCTGCGCTTCTACGAGCAGGTGCTGGATGAGCTGGAAAAGTACGGTATGGAGCCCCTCATCACCATCCACCACGACGAGCTGCCCGCAGCGCTGGCTCTGCGGTATGACGGCTGGTCCAGCCGCCACACCATCGACTGCTACCTGCGGTACTGCCGCACCCTGTTTGAGCGGTTCGGCAAGCGGTGCCGCTACTGGCTGACCTTCAACGAGATCAACGCCGTGCGGGGCTTCGCGGCCTGCGGCACCCGCAAGGCGGACGACCAGACCCACTACAACGCGGCGCACAACATGTTCCTGGCCAGCGCCCAGGCCGTGCAGCTGGGCCATGAGATGATGCCCGGTTCCCAGTTCGGCGCCATGTACGCCCTCAGTGAGATCTACCCCGCCACCTGCAAGCAGGAGGATGTCTTCCGCCGGATGCAGTGCCGCCGGGAGAGCTGGTACTTCGCCGACGTCATGGCCCGGGGCGCCTACCCGGCCTACGCCGCCGACCTGCTGCGCCGCCGCGGCGTGACGCTGCACACCGAGCCCGGCGACGACGCCATCCTCAAGGCCGGCGCGCTGGATTTCGTTTCCTTCAGCTACTACCGTTCCTGCACGGTCAACGCCCACAGCAAGTTCAACGTCGTGGGCGGCGACGCCAACCCCTATCTTCCCTCTACACCCTGGGGCTGGCCCATCGACCCGCTGGGTCTGCGCTACTGCATGAACGAAGTCTACGACCGCTACCAGAAGCCGATCTTCATCGTGGAGAACGGCCTGGGCGCCATCGACAAGGTGGAAGCGGACGGCACCATCCAGGACGACTACCGCATCGACTACCTGCGGGACCATCTGCGGGCCATGATGGAAGCCATCCTCATCGACGGCGTGCCCTGCCTGGGCTACACCATGTGGGGGCCCTTCGACCTGGTCAGCCTCTCTACAGGCGAGATGAAGAAGCGGTACGGCGTCATCTACGTGGATATGGACGACGCGGGCAACGGCACCCTGGCCCGCCATCCCAAAAAATCCTACTACTGGATGAAAGAGGTCATCGCCTCCCCGGGCGAAAGCCTCTGGACGGAAAAAGACGGTCATTGACCGGGTTTGGCAAATAAAGAAGGAGGTACATTTCTGTGGCGGAAACACTCAATTTTCAACAAATGGCGGCCGACATCGTTCAGCTGGTGGGCGGCACCGGAAACATCCAGTCGGTCTCCCACTGCATGACGCGGCTGCGTTTCGTCCTCAAGGCGGAGGACAAGGCCGACACGGCGGCCATCAAAAAGATAAAGGGCGTGCTGGGCGTTGTCTCGGCAGGCGGTCAGTATATGGTGGTGCTGGGCAAGAACCTGCCCCCGGTCTTTGAGGCCGTGCAGAAGCAGTTCAACCTCACCGAAGGGAAAAACACCGACGAAAACCTGGACAAGGACCTGGTGCCCGAAAAGAAACCCCTTACCGTCAAATCCGCGGCGATGGCCGTGCTGGGCTATGTGTCGGCGTCTGTGTCGCCCATGATCACCGGCCTGGTGGCGGGCGGTATGCTCAAGGTGCTGCTGCTCATCATCACGCTGATTGACGCCGGTTTCTCCGAGACTACCACCTACACCCTGCTCAGCGGCGTGGCGGACGCCTGCTTCTACTTCATGCCCATCTTCGTGGCCTACGGTGCCGCCAAGAAACTGGGCTCCACCCCCATCTACGCCATGCTCTGCGCGGCGTCGCTGCTCCATGGCAACTACACCTCGCTGGTGGCGGCCGGGGAGCCGGTCACCCTGCTGGGCCTGCCGGTGCGCCTGATGAGCTACTCCAGCTCGCTGCTGCCGGCCCTGCTGCTCACCCTCTGCGCCTGCTATCTGGAAAAATTCTTCAACAAGATCATCCCCGGCATCTTCAAATCCCTGCTGGTGGGTCTTTGCACCGTCACCGTCACGATGATCGCCGGCTATGTGGTGCTGGCCCCCATCGGCGGCTACATCGGCAACTACCTGGCCATCGTCTTCGGCTTCCTGGGTGATACCGTCGGACCCATCGCCATCGCGGTGCTGGCGGCCTGCCTGCCCTGGCTGGTCATGTGCGGCATGCACCTGGCGCTGGTGCCCTTCATGACCCAGGCCCTGACCAACCCCGGCTATGACGCGGTGTTCCGCCCGGCCTTCATCCTGCACAACATGGTGGAAGGCGGCGCCTGCATCGGCGTGGCCCTGCGCGCCAAGAGCGCCGAGTTCCGCTCCGAAGCCCTGGGCATTGCCTTCGGCTGCATTGTGGCCGGTGTCACCGAGCCCGCCATCTACGGCATCAACCTGCCCCGCAAGAGCCCCATGATCGGCGTCATGGCCGGTGGCGCGGCGGGCGGCATCGTGGCCGGCCTGCTGGGCGCCCGGGTCTACGTCATGGGCTGCTCCACCATCCTGGCGCTGCCCATCTTCCAGCAGACCATCCTGGCCGCTGCCGTGGCCGTGGTGGTGGCCATCGTGGTGTCCGCCGTGGTGACCTTCATCCTCAACCCCGAAAAGAATTCCGAAAACGCATGACCATCCGCAGGGCGGGCGCCCGTTTGCAGCGCCCGCCCTGCTTTTGCTTGAAACAAGGAGGCAGTTTGTATGAGTTTTCCCCAAGGCTTTTTCTGGGGCGGCGCCCTGGCCGCCAATCAGGTGGAGGGCGCCTGGAACGTGGACGGCAAAGGCCCCAGCGTGGCTGATGTGGCCACCTATAAACCCAACACCGACGTGAAGGACTACGCCGCCCACAACGCCATGAGCGACGCCCAGATCGCGGCGGCGATGGCCGACCCCAGCGACGCAGCCTACCCCAAGCGCCGGGGCATCGACTTCTATCACCGGTACAGGGAGGACCTGGCCCTCTTTGCCGAGATGGGCTTTACCATGCTGCGGGTGTCCATCGCCTGGACCCGCATCTTCCCCACCGGGGAGGAGGAGGAACCCAATGAGAAGGGCCTGCAGTTCTATGAGGACCTCTTCACCGAGATGCGGCGGCTGGGCATTGAACCGCTGGTGACCCTGAGCCACTACGAGATGCCCCTGGCCCTGGCCACCAAATACAACGGCTGGGTGGACCGGCGGGTCATCGACTGCTTCACAAAGTTCTGCCACGTCTGCTTTGTGCGGTACAAGGATCTGGTCAAGTACTGGCTCACCTTCAACGAGGTGGACAGCATCCTCCGGCATCCCTTCACCACGGCGGGCATCATTCCCAGCCGGGTGCCGGCGGACCAGATGGCCCAGACCTGTTACCAGGCCCTGCACCATCAGCTTGTGGCCAGCGCCCTGGTGGTCCGGGACTGCCACGGGGTCATCCCCGGCAGCAAGGTGGGGTGTATGCTCACCAAGCTGACCACCTACGCCCGCACCTGTGCCCCGGCGGATGAGCTGGCCGCCCAGGCCAAGAACCTGGAGAACCTGTTCTACGCCGACGTGCAGGTCTGGGGCGAATACCCCCGCCTGATCCTCAGGATGTTTGAACGCAAGGGCATCACCATCCGCACCGAGCCGGGGGATGACGCCATCCTCAAGGCGGGGTGTGTGGATTTTGTCTCCTGCAGCTACTACATGACGATGACCGAGTCGGTGGACCCCCACGCCGAGCGTACCCCCGGCAACACGGTGCTGGGGGTCAAGAATCCCTATCTGCCCTCCAGCGAGTGGGGCTGGCAGATCGACCCCCAGGGGTTGCGGTACAGCCTCATCGAGCTGTACGACCGCTACCGCAAGCCGCTGATGGTGGTGGAAAACGGCGTGGGCGCCAAGGACACGGTGGAGCCGGACGGTTCCATCCACGATCCCTACCGCATGGAGTATTTCCGCCAGCACATCGCCGAGATGGGCAAGGCCATCGACGAGGGCGTGGAGATGTGGGGCTACACTTCCTGGGCGCCCATCGACCTGATTTCGGCCTCCACCAACCAGATGTCCAAGCGGTACGGCTTTATCTACGTGGACCAGGACGACGAGGGCCGCGGCACACTGGAACGCCGCCGCAAGGACAGCTTCTACTGGTACCAAAAGGTCATTGCCTCCAACGGCGCCGACCTGGCATAAGCGCAGGGGGCGCCGCAGCAAGCCTCTTGTTTTGTCACGGCTTGACGGTGCCCCGGAAACAAGGCTATAATTTAACAAAAGAAGATGGGCCCGGGAACCGTGGAGCCGGGCGTCACCTGTTCCGGGACACGTCGGCCGGGGAGATCGGCATTTCCTGCACGCCCTTCCGGGAGGCGCCGGTTCGGCTGCCGGAAAACCTGAACCGGGCCGTTCACAGGCAAAATCACCCCCCAGCCCGGCCGGGGGGTGATTTGTCAGCCAAAACGCCTATGCGCAAAGGAATCTGCCATGTCCATTGTACTTGATCATCAGCTGCGGGAGCAGATCCCGCCGGATATTCTGGATTTTCCCGTCGCCTTTTACAGCGATGAACTGGCCGACCTGCCCGACCGGGCGGGGCCGGTGCACTGGCATCCCTACTTCGAGATCGCCACCGCGCAGAGCGGCGTCCTGGACTACCAGGTGGGGCAGACCCACATCAGGCTGGAACCGGGGGACAGCATCTTCGTCAACCAGAACATGCTCCACGGCATCCGGCAGCTGTCCGGCGCGGCGCCGGATCCGCTGCCCATTCTGGTCTTTTCCGGCACGGTGGTGGCCCCCGAGCACAGTGCGGTGTACCGGAAATACATCCAGCCCGTTCTCGGGTGCAGTACCCTGCCCTTTGTGGTGTTCCGCCACGACAGCGACCTCTGGCAGGCGGTCCGGCAGCAGATCCACAGGGCGTGCGACGCCATGCGGGAACGGCCGGCCTGCTACGAACTGACGGTCCAGCGCAGCCTTTGTTCTGTGCTGGAGGCGATCTTCCGCCATCTGGATTCCCTGCCTCCTTTGCCGTCGTCCCGGGTGCAGCTGACCGCCCAGATCCGTCTGCAGAAAATGCTGTCCTATCTGTACGAGCACTACGCCCAGCCGGTCACCCTGGCGGACATTGCGGCGGCTGCCCATATCAGCCGAAGCGAGGCGGGGCGGTGTTTCCAGGCCTACCTGGGGTGCTCTCCGGTGGAGGCGCTGATCCAGTACCGCCTGCAGCGGGCGTGGCGCATGCTCCAGGAAACCGACATGACCCAGCAGGAGATCAGCCTTGCCTGCGGCTTCCATTCGGTCCAGTATTTCCGCCGACAGTTCCGCAAACGGTACGGCTGTGCGCCGGGGGAAAAGCGGAAATTGGGTAAATAGTACCCCTTTGTGGCGGTATTGTGTCTTTGCTTTGCCGGATTTTGGTTCTATAATACGTTCCATACCAACAGAAAGGAAGATCTGGAATGGAATTTCAATGGCTGAACCAAAGCAAGATCCGGCAGACCGGGGACCGCATCGAGATCCTGGCGCCGGCCAAAACCGATTTTTTCTGCGGCGGCATCGACGCCTGTGAGGAGGGCATCCTGCCCGAATCCCTCTGCAATGCCCCCTATTACTATACCGAGGTGGAGGGGGACTTTGTGCTCCGGGTGCAGGTGAGCCATGCCTTTCAGGATACCTACGATTCCGCCTCGGTGATGGTCATGAAGGATGAAACCTGCTGGGCCAAGTGCTGCTTTGAGCTGACCGACTTCGGCACCCATGCCGCGGTGAGCGTGGTGACCAGGGGGGATTCCGACGACGCCAACGGCTGCAATCTGGAGGGCAACACTGCCTGGCTGCAGGTCTGCCGGGTGGGGAACCATTTTGCGTTCCACTACTCGGCGGACGGGGAACACTATTACATGATGCGCTATTTCCATCTGCCGGCGCTGCCCGTCATCAAGGTGGGGCTGCTGGCCCAGGCGCCCACCGGCCAGGGGGGCATCCGGGTGTATGAACACCTTACCATCGAGAAGAAAACCGTGAAGAACATCCGGGCGGGCAAGTGATATGGCAGAGAATCGAAAGTATCAAAAAACCCTGGTGGCCTGTTATCTGGGCTTTGTCACCCAGGCCATCGCCGCCAATTTTGCGCCGCTGCTGTTCCTGACCTTTCAAACCACCTACGGCATCTCGCTGGAAAAAATCGCCCTGATCCCCGGGGTGTTCTATCTGACCCAGCTGGTGATCGACCTGGGGGCCACCCGGTTTGCGGACAAAATCGGCTACCGCATCTGCGTGGTGGCTTCCCAGGTGGTATCCGCGGCAGGGCTGGTGCTGCTGGCGGTGCTCCCCGGACTGCTGCCCGTGCCCTTTTTGGGGATTCTGATCGCGGTGGTGCTGTACGCCATCGGCAGCGGTCTGGTGGAAGTGCTGGTAAGCCCCATCGTGGAAGCCTGCCCCTTTGAAAACAAGGAGAGCCGCATGAGCCTGCTGCACTCCTTTTACTGCTGGGGAGCGGTGGGGGTGATCCTGGGGTCTACCCTCTTTTTCGCGGTGTTCGGCACGGAGCATTGGCGGATTCTCACCCTGCTGTGGGCGCTGGTGCCGCTGGTCAATGTTTTCCAGTTCCTCACCTGTCCCATCGAGCGGCTGGTGGAGGAGGACGAGGGCCTGCCGCCCCGCAAACTGCTGCGGCTCCCCCTGCTGTGGATGATGATTCTGTTGATGGTCTGCGCCGGTGCCGCCGAAGCCTCCATGGCCCAGTGGGCGTCCGCCTTTACCGAGTCGGCGCTGGGCGTCTCCAAAACTGTGGGGGACCTGGCCGGTCCCTGCCTGTTTGCCGCCTTCATGGGCCTTTCCCGTCTGCTCTACGGAACCATGGGGGAAAAATGGGACCTGACCCGGGCCATGCTGGGCAGCGGTGTGCTGTGCGTGGCCTGCTACCTGGTGGCCTCCCTCGCCCCCTGGCCGGTGCTCGGTCTGGCGGGCTGTGCCCTCTGCGGTTTCAGCGTGGGCATTCTGTGGCCGGGGGCCATCAGCCTTTCCTCCCGGAAGTGCCCCAAGGGCGGCACCGCCATGTTCGCGTTTCTGGCACTGGCGGGGGACTTGGGCGGTACGGTCGGCCCGGCTGCGGTGGGAACCCTGGCGGAGCTGGCCGGTGACGATCTGAAAACCGGACTGCTGACCGCCACCATCTTCCCGGTCCTTCTGGTGGGAACTTTGCTCGCCTTGCACCGCAGGCAGAAGCACACAACCCGTTCCTGAGCGGATCCCCCTGCTCTTCGCAGCCTTTGCTGGGAAGGGCAGGGGGATTTTTCGGGGAGAACGCTGCGGGAGCCAGGCCCGCCGACGGCTTTCTTTTGCCTGCCAGGTGTACTATAATAGAGGCGTTTGTGAAACAAGAGAGGAGACTCCCCATGATTTTCCTGGTACTGGCCCTGCTGTTCAGCGCGGTGCTGGCCCTGGTGCTGAAATATCTGAACACCGGCAGCCCCTACGGCGTCTATTTTGTCAACTACATCACCTGCACGCTGCTCGCTTTTGCCGCTATGGAGCCCAAGGCGCTCTATAACGGGGACGCCACCCCCTGCTGGCTGGGAGGCATCACGGGGCTGATCTATCTGGCCTCCCTCTGCGCCAACGGATACAGCATCCACAAAAACGGCGCGATCCTCTCCTCGGTGTTCACCCGCCTGGGGGTGCTGGTGCCCATTGTATTGTCGGTGGCGCTGTTCGGGGAACGGCCCACCCTGCTCCAGGGTCTGGGGGTGGTGCTGGCGGTGGCGGCCGCCGTCCTCATGAACGGGCTCCCCGGCAAACCGGCAGCGTCATCCCCCCAAAACAGGATCTTCCTGCTGCCGCTGGTGCTGACTTTGCTGCTCAACGGCGCCGCCGACGCCATGTCCAAGGTGTTCACCCAGCTGGGCCGACGCCAGGACGATGGCCTGTTCATGTTTTACATCTTCCTCTTCGCCGGCCTGGCCACCCTGGCGCTGCTGGTGAAAGAACACCGGCCCCTCACGCCCCGGGATGTCTTCTTCGGCGTCCTGGTGGGGGTGCCCAACTTTCTCTCCTCCCGCCTGCTGCTGGCGGCCCTCACCCAACTGCCCGCCTTCCTGGTCTACCCCTCCTACAGCGTGGGGGTGATCCTGGTCATTAGCGTGGCCAGCTTTTTCCTCTTCCGGGAACGGCTCAACGGCCGCCAGATGGGCGCGGCCGGTATGATCCTGGCGGCCCTGGTGCTGCTCAACCTGTGAAAAAACCGGTCCGCCAGGACCGGTTTTTCTTGTCATTTTCCCGGGAAAAGCGTATACTCCTATTCGTTGTGACCGGTAAAGTTTTGCAGGGGGAAGGCGTAAGGATATGATAGGATTGGGAACGATCCTCAATGTGGCGGCGATCCTGGCGGGCGGTGTGATCGGGCTGGTGTTCAGCAAGGCCATCAGTGCCCGCTACCAGGAGACGCTGATGCAGGCCATCGGGGTCTGTGTGATCTTTGTGGGCATCGGCGGCGCCGTGCAGGAGATGATGACGGTGACGGCGGACGGCCTGCAGAGCGGCGGCACGATGATGGTGGTCATCAGCTACGCTGTGGGGTCTTTGCTGGGCGAGTGGATCAACCTGGAACGGCGGATCGAGCAGTTCGGCAGCTGGCTGAAGGTCAAGACCGGCAACGCCCGGGAAAAGCGGTTCGTGGATGCCTTTGTGACGGCGTCGCTGACCGTCAGCATCGGCGCCATGGCCATCGTGGGGTCCATCCAGGACGGCATCGCCGGGGACCATTCCACCCTGGCCCTCAAGGCTATCCTGGATATGGTCATCATCTGTGTGATGAGCGCCTCCATGGGCAAGGGCTGTCTCTTTGCGGCCCTTCCCGTGGGGATCCTGCAGGGGACGGTCACCCTGCTGGCCCGGGCCATCCAGCCGGTGATGACTGAGGCCGCCCTGGCCAATCTTTCGCTCACCGGCTCCATCCTGATCTTCTGCGTGGGCATCAACCTGCTGTGGGAGCGAAAACTCAAGGTGGCCAATATGCTGCCGTCCATTGTGATCGCGGTACTCTGTGCCTTTGCGGGCCTGTGACATACGGAGGAGACAGGGATGAAACAAGAAAAAACAACGAAAAAATCCCGGCTTTTGCGGGGACTGGGCATCCTGGCGGCGGTGGTGGTGCTGCTGGCGGGAGCCTTTTTCTGGTACGTGTCGGACTACTACCGGGCGGAGGACGTGGCCCTGGCCGTGGCGGAGAACGGCAGCGGCCTCACGGTGGAGGACAATCTCACCGTGCTGGCGCCCTCGGTGCCGGGGGACACGGCGGTGGTCTTTTATCCGGGCGCCAAGGTGGAGGCGGAAGCCTACCTGCCGCTGCTGGACAAACTGCGGCAGAACGGCCTGACCTGCATTCTGGTGGATATGCCCTTTCATATGGCCATCTTCGATGCGGACGCCGCCGGGGATGTGATGGCCCGGTTCCCGCAGTACAGCCACTGGTATATCGCCGGGCACTCCATGGGCGGGGCGATGGCCTCGCAGTTTGCCGCCGACCACCCGGAGTCGGTCGACGGGCTGATCCTGCTGGGGGCCTATATGTATGGGGACTACCCGCCCGCCGATACCCTGACGGTGTACGGCTCGCTGAACCAGAGCGTGGAGGACAAACTGGACTACACCGAAAACGTGGTGGAGATCCAGGGCGGCAACCATGCCCAGTTCGGCAACTACGGCCCGCAGAAGGGCGATGCCGTTGCCACGATCTCGGCGGAGGAACAGCAGGCCCAGACGGTGGAGGCCATTGTGAACTTTGTGGAGCAGCGGCAGACCGCCTGAAGAAGAATCCCCCCGGATCTTTTGAAAAGATCCGGGGGGATTGTTATACACTGTACCGTTACATCGCAGCGTTGATGGCGGCGATGGCGCCGTCGGAGACGGCGGTGGCCACCTGGCGCACCTGTTTGACCCGGATGTCGCCGGCGGCATAGACACCGGGGATGGCGGTCTCCATCTTTTCGTTGGTGGGGATGTAGCTGTCCACCAGCGTCAGTTCCGGATAGAGGGCGGTGTTGGGGGTCACACCGGCGTAGACGAAGATGCCGCAGCCGGGATCCTCGATGACTTCCAGGCTGCCGTCGTGTTCGCTGGCGATCTCCAGCCGCTCCACCCGGTCTTTCCCGTAGACGGCGTGGAGGCGGGAGCCCAGCCGCAGGGAGATGTTCCCGGCAGCGGCCACCTTCTGGCGGAATTCGGCGATGCAGCCCAGCTGGTCCTCGAAGTGGATGATGGTCAGATGCTTGGCAAAGGAAGCCAGATACAGGGCCTCTTTCACGGCGCCGTCGGCACCGCCCACCACATAGATGTTCTTGCCGGTATAGGCAGCACCGTCCCGGGCGGCGTTCATCCCCATGCCCTTGCCGGCCAGCTCTGCCTCCCCGGGGATGCCCAGCTTCCGGGGCGTGCCGCCGTTGGCCAGAATGATCCGCCGGGCTTCGTAGACGCCCTGGTCGGTGGTGACCGACTTGACCTCTCCGGTCAGGCTCACCCGGGTGACCTCAGCGCGGACGATCTCCACACCGGCCCGGAGCGCCTGCTCCTTCATGCGGGCGGCGAAGGTGGCGCCGGTTTCCTGCTGCTGGAGAGCGGTGTAGTGGGTGACGGTGGAAACCTTGCCGATGATGCCGCCGACCTGGGCTTTTTCCAGGACCAGGGTGCGCTTGCCGCGGCTGACCGCATAGATGCCCGCGCTGATGCCCGCAGGGCCCGCGCCGATGATGAGAATATCGTACATAGTCCAACGCTTCCTTTCCGGATGTTTTTTCGCTTGCATCCTGATTATAGCGCAGCGGAACTATAAAATAAAATGAAGAATTGTTATATGACGATAATTCTATGTAATAAATAGTGTCAGCCCAGCGCCACGTCCAGCGTCATCATGAGGGTGAAACCGGCGGCAAACAGAAGGGTTCCCAGATTGGAATGTTTGCCGGCGGACATTTCCGGGATCAGTTCCTCCACCACCACATAGATCATGGCGCCGGCCGCAAAGCTGAGGGCGTAGGGCAGCACCGGGACCATGATGCCCGCCAGCAGGATGGTGACCAGGGCGCCCAGCGGTTCCACCGCGCCGGACAGCACCCCGTAGAGGAAGGCCCGGGGTTTGGAAAGGCCCTCCGACCGCAGGGGCAGGGAGATGATGGCGCCTTCGGGGAAATTCTGGATGGCGATCCCCAGGGAGAGGGTCAGCGCCCCGGCCAGGGTGATGCTGCTGTCCCCGTACAGCCACCCGGCGAAGATGGCGCCGATGGCCATGCCCTCCGGAATATTGTGCAGCGCCACGGCCAGTGTCAGCATGGTGGTCCGGGACAGCTGGCTCCGGGGACCTTCGGCCTCCGGGCTGTGCTGGTGGAGATGGGGGATGAGCTGGTCCAGCCCCAGCAGGAACAGTACGCCCAGCCAGAACCCCGCCACGGCGGGAACAAAGGACCAGGGCCCCAGGCCGGCCGACTGCTCCATGGCGGGCAGCAGCAGGCTCCAGATGGAGGCCGCCACCATGACGCCCGCCGCAAAGCCGGTCAGGGCGCGCTGGACCGATTCTCTCAGGTGATTTCGCATAAAAAAGACGCAGGCTGCACCGAGTGTTGTCCCGGCAAAGGGGATCAGCAGCCCCTGCCATACTTCCATGGGCATGGGTTTCCTCCTGTGTGATGGGAATAAAATGCGGGCATCCACCCGAAAAACGCCGCAGGGAGCCTGCGGCGTTTTGTAGTTCAGGATTCCGGCGGTTTGGTGTGGCAGCTTCCGCCGCCGCAGCAGCAGCCTCCCAGACTGCCCGAGAGCAGCAGCCCGATCAACCCCGCATAGACCATGGTGTTGAAGGGGTTGGAGGTGATGGCGCAGCTCCCGGTGGGACACCCCACCAGAGCGTAGTAGACCAGCCCCACCAGTGCGCCGCCGGCGGTGAAAAGGATGGGCCGCCGCCATTTTTTCCAGAGTTCCCGTAACATATGCTGTCGCCTCCTGTCCGGTGATGCTCCCCCGCAGGGGAGGGTTGCTTTTCTGTGGTTCTGAGGACAGTATACCGGATTTTCCCCCGGCGTACCGTGACAAAATCACCGGTGCGCGGCAGCGGAAAAGGCCCCCTTTGCCGGGAACCGGCAAAAGGGGCCTTGCTGTTTTGGGTTATGCCAGGTGACGGTTCAGAAAGTCCAGAATGACCTCCAGGGTGGCCCGGCAATAGAAGACGTTCCCGCCATGGTCGGCGTTTTTCACTTTATAGAATTCGGCGGTTTTGCCCATGGCTTTCAGATGCCGGTACAGTTCCAGGCTCTGGGTGAAGGGGACCGTCCGGTCCTTGCTGCCGTGCATGAGCAGCAGGGGCGGCAGGACGGTGTCCTCGTGGATGTAGAAAAAGGGCATCCGCCGCTGGCATTCTGCGGGATCGTCCGGCGGGCAGAATCCCAGATAGTTGCTGGCGGCCGAGTGGGCGGCCATGTGGTCGTAGGCGGAAGGCGCGTCGTTCATGGTCAGGCAGTTGACCGACCCGTAGAGGTCGATGCCGCCGTTCAGGGCGGGCAGCGGCGTCTTTTCGGCGTCGAATTCCATGGTGTTCCAGGTGGCTGCCATCATCATGGCCGTGTGGCCGCCGGAACTGTCCCCGCTGAGGAACAGGTTGTGGGGGTCCACGGGAAATTCATCCAGATGGTCCATCACATAGCGGACGGCGGTTTTGCCGTCCTCCACCTGGCAGGGAAACCGGTGGGCGGGGGCATAGCGGTACTCGATGAGGATCACCGCATAGCCGGCTTTGACCAGGGGGCTGAAATCCCCCATATGGGAGTTCAGGTTCTGCTGCAGCCAGGCCGAACCCTGGATATGAAAGATCGTGGGATACCGGCGGCTGGCATTCAGAACGGTGGGCAGCATGGCGCGCAGATGGAGTTCCATGCCGTCTTTCACGGCGTAGACCACATCGGGGCGGCAGGTGATGCCCATTTCATCTTTGCCGTAGATGACCTTCATGCCCGCTTCGGCGGACAGGTTCTCGGGAAATTCGTCGTAGGTGTAAAAAGGTTCTTCCATAGATGCTCCTCTCTTGTGGGGGCCCTTACGCCTGGGGCAGGGGGAAGGTGCTGCCGCCGTGGGGCATGAGGGTGGTCTCCACCCCGTCCAGGCTGCCGCCGTTGGCCCGGGCTGCCAGGGCCAGGGCCTCGTCCAGCGTGCGGGCTACCTGGATTTTGGTATGGGCAAACCGCTCTGCGGGGATGTCGGTGACGAGGATCAGATGGTAGTGCTCCGCCGTCTCGGCAAAGAGGAATCCCACGAAGCCGCCGATGGAGAAGTCGGCGCGCAGGGCTTTCTCCCGCGCTTCCATGGAGTCAAAGTTGCAGATCTGGGCCTCGCAGTCGGGGTCGCCGAAGCCCTCCCGGCACTGGGACAGCAGGATCATCGTGCCGCCGGGGGCCACCGCCGCCAGGGCGTTGGAGAGGGTCTTGGAGGTCTGGTAGAGGTTGATGTCCTTGGGGTAGCCGCCCGCGCTGGAGACCACCAGCGGGGTGCGGCGGGGAATGGGCACGCCGTCCAGCTGTTCCACCACCTTGGCGGCAGCGGCGTGGGCCTTCTGCCAGTCCCCGGCGAAAGCGCCCACGATCTGGTAGTTGTCGTCCACGATGACGTTGAGCAGGTAGGCGGGCTTGGCAAAGGCGGCGCACTCCACCAGGTCGCTGTGGAAGGGGTTGCTCTCGGTCATGTTGCCGTTGCAGGCCTTGGGGTTGGAGCCGCTGCCCAGGCCCGGGTTCAGGGCGTTGTTGTGGTTGGTGTTGATGGTCTCCCGGCCCGCGATGCCCGGCACGATGGACTTTCGCCCGCCGCCGAACCCGGCCAGGAAGTGGTAGACCACGCCGCCGGTGAGGATGATCTTGTCGCAGGCCATGGCGTAGCTGTCCAGCCACACCGGGGTGCCCCGGCGGGTGGTGCCCATGTAGGTCAGGTGTTCCTTGTCATCGCAGTTGTGGTCGATGAACCGGATGCGGCGGTAGAGGTCCTCCCCCACCAGGGAGATGTGCTCCTCCTCGGTCTGCTGCCGGTGGGTGCCGGTGGCGCAGAGGATGAGGATGTCCCGGTCGGGGATGCCCGCCTGGTTGAGCCGTTCCACCAGCACCGGCAGATAGGTGCTGGGCTGCTGCCAGCGGCGGGTGGTGTCCGAGATGATGATGCAGACCTTGTCCCCCGGCCGGACAGCCTCCGAGAGAGGCCCCGCCCCGATGGGATGATCCAGGGCATACTCGATGTGCTCCCGCACCGTCCGCTTGGGCAGGTCCACCGTGTTGGCGTGGACTTCCGCCACGATCTGGCGGGGATCCAGGGCCACGGGGAATGCGGTGTCGCTGTACTTCATACTTTCCATACTGTTCGCCTTCTATATTATAAATATGGGCGCCCGCAGGCGCTTTCCTTATCTACGATGGTAGCACTTTGCCCCGCAAAAATCAAGAAAGGAGAAGGGCACAGGTCATCCCCGTTCCGTGCTTGCGAATGGGCGGCGCAAAGGATATAATGGACAGAAATGGTAAGTCGGGACCGGGCGTGGATGCCTGTCCCGCCAGAAGGAAAACAGGGGGAAAAACGCTGTGGATATCAAGAAGATGGTTCAGGGCAAAAAACTGACCGATGCGGAGCAGCAGGTGCTGATCTACATATTGGATCACCTGGATGTGGCGCTGGCCCAGGGCGTGCGGGACATTGCGCGCCAGAATTACACCTCCACGTCCACGATCATGCGCCTGTCCCACAAGATGGGTTATGCCGGTTTTGTGGATATGTGCTATAAGCTGCGCACGCTGACCCAGGAACACACCGAGCAGGTCAGCGAGGCGCAGAATTTCCTGGACGGGTTCAATCTGGATTCCCTGCTGGCGTACAATGCCTACGACCAGCTCAAGGCCTGCGCCCAACACATCGCCGGGTTGAACGGGAAATTCATCTTTGTATATGCAACGGGATTTTCCGGCCTGGTGGGGGAATATCTGGCCAAAAAGCTGACCAACATGGGGCGGCTGTGTCTGTTTGCGGGCGGCGGAGACTCGGTGGGAATGTTTGAAAACAGCCTGGACAGTATGGGGCTGTTCCTCTGCGTTTCCAAATCCGGTGAGACGGCCCTGGTGCGGGACAAGATCAAGACTGCCCGGGAAAACGGTGTGCCCACGGTGGCCATCACAGGGGAACGGCCCAACAGTGTCAGCCAGTACGCCGACCTGTGGTTCCGGGTGGAGGATTACTGCAAACTGGATGACCAGAATGTGCGGCCCAATACGTTTTTCCCCCAGGCACTGATGCTGGCGGAACTCATTGCCTACGAGTATCATCGTTTGTGCATTTCGCAAAATGAGAGCGGCACAGAATTGTAAAAAAAGTCAAAAAAACAGGTAACGGGTTATCAATCACGGTAACCCGTTTTTTGTGTTCCCAAAATGGTTTACAGTGCGTTTTTTTTGTGGCATAGTGAATTCAGCGATACGGCCGTGAGCGTCGCGGATGGGTGGACGCACCCGCAAAGCAATCTCTATACGGTGTGCAAAAGGAGAAAAACATGAAAGAAAAAATAATGGATGGCCTGCAAAAGTTTTCCAAGGCCATGTTTATCCCCGTGCTGATCCTGCCCATCGCCGGTATCCTGATCGCGGTGGGCAACCTCTTCACCAACACCCGCCTGCAGGCGGTGCTGCCCTTCCTGAACAACCCTGTCACCATCGGGTTCGGCACGCTGCTCTCCGGTTCCCTCAACGCCATCCTGACCAACCTGGGCGTCATCTTCTGCGTGGGTCTGGCTGTGGGCCTGGCCAACAAGAAAAAGAGTGAGGCCGGTTTCATCTCCCTGCTGGCTTTCCTCGTCTTCATCAACGCCATGAACAAGTTCATGGGCCTGCAGGGCATGCTGGTGGAAGGCAGCCTGAGCGGCACCGGCCAGGCGCTGGTGCTGGGCGTCCAGGTGCTGGACATGGGCGTCTTCCTGGGATTGATGCTGGGCATCATCGTGGCCATCATCCACAACCGCTTCTGTGAGACCGAGTTCAACAACGCTTTCCAGATCTATGGCGGCACCCGCTTCGTCTTCATCGTGCTGATCCCCATCATGGTGGTCTTCGCCGTGGTCATGACCTACCTGTGGCCCTTTGCCCAGGCCGGCATCAATGCGCTGGGCGGCTTCATCCAGACCACCGGCAACTTCGGTCTGTTCATCTACGGCATGCTGGAACGTCTGCTGATCCCCACCGGTCTGCATCACCTGGTCTACACCCCCTTCCTGTACACCTCGCTGGGCGGCGTGGAGACCATCGCGGGTCAGGTCTACGAGGGCGCCCGCAACATCTACTACGCCGAAATTGCCGATGAGAGCATCAAGGTGCTGAGCCAGTCGGTCATCTGGGACGCCCGCGGCATCTCCAAGATGTTCGGCCTCATCGGCGCCTGCCTGGCCATGTACCACACCGCCCGCCCGGAAAACCGCGGCAAGATCAAGGCCATGCTCATTGCGGCGGCTACCACCTCCTTCATTGCCGGTGTTACCGAGCCCATCGAATTCAGCTTCCTGTTTGTGGCCCCCATCCTCTTCGTGGTCCATGCCGTGCTGGCCGGTTCCAGCTTCGTGATCCTCAACCTCATCGGCTGCCGCGCCATCGGCCCCAACGGTTTTATCGACTTCCTGCTGTACAACGTGCCCCTGGGCTTTGAAAAGACCCGCTGGCCTCTGTACATCCTGGTGGGTGTGCTCTACTTCGCGCTGTACTACGTGATCTTCCGCTTCCTCATCGTCAAACTGAACCTCCATACCCTGGGCCGCGAGAGCGAAGGCATGGAGATGAAGCTCCACTCCAAGGCGGAGTACAAGGCCAAGGTCGCGGCGGACAGCACCGCTGCTGCGCCGGCCAAGGCCGCTGCCCAGGTGGACGGCGCCGTCGTGGTGGAAGGTCTGGGCGGCAAGGACAACATCCTGAAAGTCACCAACTGCTACACCCGTCTGCGCACCGAACTTGTCAACCCCGACCTGGTGGACGAGGATAAGCTGAAAAACCAGACCGGTGCCACCGCCATTGTGCGCAAGGGCAAGAACGTGCAGGTCGTCTACGGCCTGCAGGTCAACGCTGTGCGCAAGGCCGTGGACGAGGAACTGGGCATTCAGGAAACCGACTGAGAAAGGAGTTTATCATGAAAGAATTTTCTGTAGTCATTGCGGGCGGCGGCAGTACCTATACGCCCGGCATCGTCATGATGCTCATGGACAGTCTCGACCGCTTCCCCATCCGAAGCCTGAAACTGTACGATAACGACCCCGAACGGCAGAAGATCATCGCCGAGGCTGTGGGCATCGCCCTGAAAAAGAAGGCACCTCAGGTGGCGTTCTCCTACACCACCGACCCGGCGGTGGCCTTCACCGATGTGGACTTCTGCATGGCCCATATCCGCAGCGGCGGCTACCCCATGCGCGAGAAGGATGAAAAGATCCCCCTGCAGCACGGCGTGGTGGGCCAGGAGACCTGCGGCCCCGGCGGCATCGCCTACGGCCTGCGCAGCATCCCCGACATCATGCAGCTCATCGACTACATGGAACAGTACAGCCCCAACTGCTGGATGCTGAACTATTCCAACCCGGCGTCCATCGTGGCGGAGGCCTGCCGTGTGCTGCGTCCCCATGCCAGGATCATCAACATCTGCGACATGCCGGTGGGCACGCTGCGCCGCATGAGCTACATCGTGGGCAAGACCCCTAAGGAGCTGGATGTACGGTACTACGGCCTGAACCATTTCGGCTGGTGGACCAGCGTCAAAGGCAAAGACGGCACCGACTACACCCCCCAGCTCATCGACTATGTGAGCAAGAACGGCTATCTGACCCAGAAAGCCATCGAGACCCAGCACATGGACGAAAGCTGGCAGGCCACGCACAAAAAGGCAGCGGATCTGCTGGCCGTCACGCCGGACTGCCTGCCCAACACCTACCTGAAATACTACCTCTACCCCGACTATGTGGTGGAGCACTCCGACCCCAACTACACCCGCGCCAACGAGGTCATCAACGGCCGGGAAAAGAAGGTCTTCGGTGCGGCGCGCAGCATCATCGCCGCCGGAGAATTCAAGGGGGATGAGTTCGAGATCGACAACCATGCGTCCTTCATCGTGGACCTGGCCCGCGCCATTGCCTACAACACCCACGAGCGGATGCTCTGCATCGTGGAGAACAAGGGTGCCATCGAAAACTTTGATCCCCACGCCATGGTGGAGGTGCCCTGCCTGGTGGGCAATGACGGCCCCGAGCCGATGTGCCAGGGCGAGATCCCGACCTTCCAGCTGGGTATGATGCAGCAGCAGGTGGCGGTGGAGAAACTGGTGGTGCAGGCCTACTGCGAGCACAGCTACCAGAAACTCTGGCAGGCCCTGACGCTGAGCAAGACCGTGCCCAGCGCCAAGGTGGCCAAGGAGATCCTGGATGACCTGATCGAGGCCAACAAGGATTACTGGCCCGAACTGCACTGATTTTTTGCCGCCGCAGAGCCTGTATGCCCTGCGGCGGCATCGGTGTGTCCCTATATAAGGAGGAAAAGCAAATGGAACTGATCAGCCAGAAAATGCGCACCCTGGCCCCGGAACTGGATCCCCTGCGGCTGGGCACCGGCTGGAACCCCGAGGATCTGGCCAAACCCCAGATCCTGGTGGAAAGCACCTTCGGCGACAGCCATCCCGGCAGCGGCCATCTGGACAAGCTGGTGGCGGCCGCCTGCCAGGGCGCCGCGGAAGCCGGCGGCCACGGAGCCCGGTATTTCTGCACCGACATCTGTGACGGCGAAAGCCAGGGCACCGACGGCATCAATTTCAGCCTGGCCAGCCGGGAAATGATCGCCAACATGATCGAAATCCATGCCAACGCCACCCCTTTTGACGGGGCGGTCTATATCGCCAGCTGCGACAAGGGCATGCCCGCCAACCTGATGGGGCTGGCCCGGGTGAACACCCCGGCGGTGGTGGTCACCGGCGGCACCATGGCGGCCGGCCCCGAGCTGCTCACCCTGGAGCAGCTGGGCATGTACAGCGCCAAGTACGAGCGCGGCGAGATCGACGAGTCCAAGCTGAACTGGGCCAAGCAGAACGCCTGCCCCAGCTGCGGCGCCTGCAGCTTCATCGGTACGGCTTCCACCATGCAGATCATGGCCGAGGCCCTGGGCCTGACGCTGCCCGGCAGCGCCCTGCTGCCCGCCACCAGCCCCGACCTGGAAGACTACGCCCGCCGTGCGGGCCGTCAGGCGGTGGCCCTGGCCCGGCAGGGACTGCGTCCCAGTGACATTGTGACGATGGACAGCTTCGAGAACGCCATCCTGGTCCACGCGGCCATCTCGGGCTCCACCAACGCTCTGCTCCACCTGCCGGCCATCGCCCATGAATTCGGCATCGAGATCGACGGCGATACCTTCGACCGGCTGCACCGCGGGGCCAAATATCTGCTGGACATCCGTCCCGCAGGCCGCTGGCCCGCCGAGTTCTTCTACTATGCCGGCGGCGTGCCCGCCATCATGGAGGAGATCCGGGAGGTACTGCACCTGGACGCGATGACCGTCACCGGCAAGACGCTGGGGGAGAACCTGGCCGAACTGAAAGCAAACGGCTTCTACGAGCACTGCCAGCAGCTGCTGGACGAGGCCAACGCCCGGTGTGGGCTGCATCTGACCCGGGCGGACATCATTCGCCCGGCCTCCGACCCCATCGGCACCGACGGCTCCATCGCGGTGCTCAAGGGAAACCTGGCCCCCGAGGGCGCCGTCATCAAGCATACGGCCTGCCCCAAGGAGATGTTCCACGCCGTGCTCCGGGCCCGCCCCTTCGACAGCGAGGAAGCGTGCCTGGACGCGGTGCTGCACCACAAGGTCCAGAAGGGCGACGCGGTGTTCATCCGGTATGAGGGCCCCCAGGGCAGCGGTATGCCCGAGATGTTCTACACCAGCGAGGCCATCAGCTCCGACGCCGAGCTGGGCCGCAGCATCGCCCTGATCACCGACGGCCGGTTCTCCGGCGCGTCCACCGGACCGGTCATCGGCCACTGCAGCCCCGAAGCCCAGGCCGGCGGCCCCATCGCCCTGGTGGAGGAGGGGGACCTCATCGAGATCGACATCCCCGGCCGCAAACTGGCCATCGTGGGGATCGCCGGGGAGCGCAAGACCCCCGAGGAGATCGATGCCGTGCTGGCCCGGCGCCGCGCAAAGTGGACACCCAAACCCCGCAAATACAAGAGCGGCGTGCTGCGCCTCTTCAGCGAACACGCGGCCAGCCCCATGAAAGGGGCCTACCTGGCGTGGTAAGGACAAGGACGCCCCAGGAAAATCCGTAAGAAAAAGGCAAGGCGGCTTCTCCCGAAGAGGGAGGAGCCCCTTGCCTTTTTGCTGCGGCAACGGAGGCCCCTGGCCATGGATACCGCCGGTATCCTCCCGCCCCGCCATCTTGACAGGCCGCGGCATTTGCCCTATAATCGGCCCGAAAGAAACTTTTTTGGATGAGAAAATTTTTATGACCGTACGTTCTATTTTGCGGCGGGGGACGGCGGTGTGCGCTGCGGCGGCAGCGGGAAGGATTAGGCTATGTTGCGGGTCTTTTTGGTAGAGGACGAGAGCACGATCCGGGAAACCCTGCGGGACACGGTGCCCTGGAATCAGGTGGGGTATGAGTTCGTGGGGGAGGCCGGGGACGGCGAGATGGCGCTGCCCCTGCTGCGGCAGGTGAAGCCCGATGTGCTGATCACCGACATCCGGATGCCCTTCATGGACGGGCTGGAGCTGAGCAAGCTGGTGCTGCAGGAATTTCCCCACACCAAGATCATCATCCTGTCGGGATATGACGACTTCGACTATGCCCGCAAGGCCATCGACCTGGGGGTGGAGCGGTATCTGCTCAAGCCGGTGACCAAGAGCACGCTGACCCAGGTGCTCACCGAGGTCAAGGAGAAGATCGAGAGCGAGACCGAGCAGGAAAACTACCTCAAACGGTTCCGTCTGGAAGCCCAGGAGTATGAGCAGTACGCCCGGCTGCAGTTCATGGAGCAGGTGGTGGCGGGGGCGCTGAGCGTGCCCCAGATCTACGAGCAGGCCCAGCGGCTGGAGCTGGATGTGCGGGCCGAGAGCTACGCCCTGGCCTTTTTCTCCACCCCGTCGGACAGTCCCCTGCGGGAGAAGCAGTTTTCCGAGGCGAATCTGCGCATCCGGGACGCCCTGATGACCAACTTTCTGAAGTACCCCGAATATCTGCTGCTCCACTGGCGGCTGAACACCTATCTGGTGCTCATCATGAGTTCCGCCGACCGCATCCACAGCTGGACCCGGCGGACGGTGGACCTGGTGCAGCAGGTCTACGCGGCGGAGAGTTCGGTGCCCGACTGGTACGTGGCGGTTTCCCCCGCGGTGACCCGGCTCAGCGCGCTGCCCGGCTGTTTCGAGACGCTGTCCCGGCTGTGGGCCTACCGGCACCTTCTGCCCAAGCAGCACATTCTGACCGAGGAGACCACCGCCTTTCTGGGCGGGCAGGAGAGCGGCGGCGATCTGGCGGCGCTGGACCCCGCCAAAATGGACCCCTCCATCCTGCGCAGCTTTCTGGAATCCGCCGACGCCAACGAGGCCGAGAGCTTTGTGGAGCAGTACCTGCGCAACGTGGGCAGCGCGCTGGATTCCCCGGCACTGCGGCAGTATCTGGCGCTGGGGGCTTACTTCTGCGCCGCCGGCTTCCTGCAGGAACTGGGCGGCGACCCGGCCCAGCTGGCCGACGGCCTGGAGGACTGGCAGCTGCTGCGCCAGGCGGTTTCGCCCCAGACGCTGCGGGCCTGCCTGCTGCAGATCCTGCTCCAGGCGCTGCATCTGCGGGACAACGCCTCCAGCCGCCAGGGCCGCAGCCTTTTCCGGCAGGCGGTGCTCTATCTGGAGGAACACTACACCGACGAGAGTCTCTCCCTCAACCAGGTGGCGCGGGAGATCAGTGTCAGTGCCAACTATCTCTCGGCGGTGTTCAGCCAGGAGATGGGCATGACCTTCACCGAGTACGTCACAGGCAAACGGATGGAGAAGGCCAAGGAACTGCTGCGCACCACCGGCAAGCGCTCCGGGGAGGTGGCCTTTGCGGTGGGCTACCGGGATCCCCACTATTTCAGCTTCCTGTTCAAGAAGACCCAGGGCTGCACCCCCCGGGACTACCGCACGGGAGGTGGCAAGGCATGAAAGGTTTCCGTTCCGGGCCGGCTCCCATCCAGCAGACCGTCAACCGGCTGGTGCTGCCGGTGGTGGTATCGGTCATCGCGGTGGTGGCGACCATCCTGGTGCTGCTGGCCGCCCACACCATGCGGTACAACGAGCTGCTGCACAATGTGACCACGGCGTCGGAGTTCAACCAGGACTTCAAGACCAACATCGACCAGAAGATGTACTATTATGTCATCGGCAGCCGGTATTCCGAGGGACTGCCCCTGGACGAGGTGCAGGACGCCCAGCAGCTGGCCCGGGAACTGCTGAACACCACCACCCAGCGGGAGAGCCGGCTGGCCATCAGCAGCGTGCTGCACCTCTGCGAGAACCTGGAGGAAAAGATCTACCAGATCCGGGACACCGAGTCCTACGATGAACGGCAGGCCCAGCTGGAGAACAACATCAACGTCATCACCAGCCTGATCCAGGAGTACATGTACAACTACCTGTACTACGAGGCCGTCCAGCTCAACGCCCTGCAGCACGACATGCAGCTGCGGCTGGCCACCGAACTGGTGCTGCTCATCCTCGGCACGGCGGCGCTGCTGGCGTTCCTCATGCGGCGGACGCTGCGCATCGGGCGGTCGGTCACCGGGCCCATCACGGCGCTGTGCACCCGCATGGAGCAGATCGGCAACGGCGATCTGCAGCGGCATGAGCCGGTGGCCTCGGACATCCGGGAGCTGCGCACCCTCAGTGAGGGCGTGGAGGAGATGGCCGGGCGGCTGCACACTTTGCTGGAGGAAGCCACCCAGAAACAGGCCACCCTGCGCCGCATGGAGCTGGCGCTGCTCCAGGCCCAGATCAACCCCCATTTCCTCTACAACACGATGGACACCATCATCTGGCTCATCGAGGCGGGCAAAAGTCAGGAGGCCACCCAGATGGTGTCGGATCTGTCCAACTTCTTCCGCCATTCCCTGAGCAAGGGCAAGGACATCATCACCCTGGCGGAGGAGGAAAGCCATGTGCGCAGCTACCTGCAGATCCAGCAGGCGCGCTACGCCGAC
This sequence comes from Subdoligranulum variabile, assembly GCF_025152575.1. NCBI lineage: Bacteria > Bacillati > Bacillota > Clostridia > Eubacteriales > Oscillospiraceae > Subdoligranulum > Subdoligranulum variabile. Next base: position 1,903,284 of record NZ_CP102293.1, read on the forward strand.
ATCCTGCGCTACACCATCGATCTGCCCGACAAGTTCGGGGCGGTGCGCATCCCCAAGCTGACCCTGCAGCCGCTGGTGGAGAACGCCCTGTATCACGGCATCAAGATGAAGCGCGGCATGGGGCACATCTACATTCTGGGCAAGCAGGAGGGGGAGGACCTGGTGCTGCAGGTCACCGATGACGGCGCAGGCATGTCGGAGGAGCGGCTGCAGCAGCTGATCCGCAGTATGGAAAACGGAGAGCGGGTAGGCTTTGGCCTGTCCACCATCCACGAGCGGCTGCGGCTGCTGTTCGGGCCGGGGTACGGTCTGACCATCCACAGCCGGGAGGGGGTAGGCACCACGGTGTTTGTGCGCATCCCCCGCCAGACAGAGAAGGAGGAAACCGGTGAAACGCATCCTGTCCCTGCTGACAGCGGCGGTCTTGCTGCTGTCGGGGTGTAGTCGGGCGCCTGTGAGCGAAGAACCCGACACCGACCTGATCAGTGTGGGCGTCTGCCAGATCGGGGCGGAGTCCGACTGGCGGGTGGCCAATTCCGAGTCCATCAAGGGCACCTTCACCGAGGAAAACGGCTACCAGCTCTATTTTGAGGACGCCCAGCAAAAGCAGGAGAACCAGTTCCGGGCCATCCGGCGGTTTATCCAGCAGCAGGTGGACTATATTGTGCTCATGCCCATCACCGAGACGGGCTGGGAGTCGGTGCTGCAGGAAGCCCGGGAGGCCGGGATCCCGGTGATCCTGGTGGACCGCATGGTGGATGTGGAGGACGAGACGCTCTACGCCACCCACATCGGTTCGGACTTCCTCCAGGAGGGACGCACCGCCATGGACTGGCTGGAGCAGCGCACCCCCGAGGGAAAGCCCCTCTCCATCATGCACATCCGGGGCACCATGGATTCCAGCGCCCAGCAGGGCCGTTCCGACGCCCTGGAGGAGGCGCTGGGCCGCCATCCCGACTGGACGCTGCTCACCCGGCTGGACGGGGATTTCACCCAGGCCAAGGCCTACGAGGTGGTGAATGAATTCCTGGCCGGACAGCCGGAGCCGGTGCCCATCGACGTGGTCTACTGTGAGAACGACAACGAAGCCTTTGGCACCATCCAGGCGCTGGAGGAAAACGGCTATCCCTGCGGGCCGGAGGGGGTGACGGTGATCTCCTTTGACGCCACCACCAGCGGGCTGGAACTCTGCGCCCAGGGCAAGATCGCCCTGGAGGTGGAGTGCAATCCGCTGCTGGGCCCGCTGGTGGAGCAGGCCATCCGGACGCTGGAGCAGGGGGGCACCCTGCCCCGGCAGCAGTATGTGGAGGAAAAGACCTTCACTCCAAGTCAGGTCACCGAGAGCCTGCTGGCCGGCCGCACCTACTGATACAGAATCTGCAACAGAAAACCCGTGTCTGCCCTCTGGGCAGGCACGGGTTTTTTCTGTAGGGAAGGTTCAGCCGCTGGCGCGCTCCACCAGTTCCCAGGGCAGGGCCCGGGAATGGCCGGATTCGCCCTGGAGCATCCGGAGCAGCTGTTCGGCGGCCACCTGACCCATCCGCGGCACCGGATGGCGCAGCGAGGTGATGGGCACCTGGCTGATCTGGCTGTAATAGCTGTTGTCAAAGCTCACCACCGCCACGTCCTGGGGCACGCGCACCCCCCGGGCCAGCAGCTCCCGGATGAGCAGGAAGGCGATCTCGTCGTTGTAGCAGATCACCGCGGTGGATTTGTCCAGCCGCACGTCGAGGAACCGGCGCAGCAGGCTGATGTCGTTGAGGTTGACCATCTCCAGCCGGTCCTGGGTGTCGTACCACAGGAAGCTCCGGTCCCGCAGGGGCAGCCCGGCGTCCCGGATGGCCGACACACACCCGTGGTAGCGCTGGGGCCCCTGGAGGTCGTCGCTCTTGAAGATGCCCGCAATGCTGCGGTGGCCCTTGTCCAGCAGGTGCCGGGCCAGCAGGTAGCCCCCGGAATAGTTGTCGTCCGAGATGCAGGGCACCCCTTTCAGCTCGGCGCAGGCCCCGTGGAGGAACAGCAGGGGCACGCCGCTGTCCCGCAGCTGGCGGTAGAGCTGCAGGTTGGGATTGGGCAGGGCGGTCTTGGCTCCCTCCACCAGGATGCCCGCCACCGGCTGGCTGAGCAGCTGCTGCAGGATGTCCCGCTCGGTGCTCACCTCGTTCTCGGTGGCGTAGACCAGGGTGGAATAGCCCTCCCGGGCAAAGACGCTCTGGGCGTCGTGGAGGATGGTGGGGAAGATGTAGTCGTCCAGAAAGGTGGCTACCACCGCCACCTGCCGGGAGGTGCTGCCGCCCCGCCCGGTGGAAAAACTGCCGCTGCCCTGCCGCCGCTGGATCAGCCCTTCCTGCTCCAGCATCTGCAGGGCGTGGCGCACCGTCTGGCGGCTCAGCCCGTACCGTTCCGACAGTTCCTGCTCGGTGGGCAGCTTGTAACCGTGTTGTCCCTGGTGCAGCAGTTCCTGGCGCAGGGTCTCGGCCAGGGTCTGGTATTTGGCGGCCATCCGCCCACCTCCTTTCCGCAGGTTGTATGTTGGTTGTCCTCATTATACCAACATCCCGGTGCGGTTTGTACAACAAAAGGGTGGGATTTCCTATCGAGTTTGGTACACCTTGCCATAAAATTCCACCGATTTGTACGTACATCCCCGCCGGAAGGGTGAATATTTTATGACATTTTTGCCGCCTGCCCGGAAATTTTCCCGTTTTCGGTGAGGGACGGTCAATTTGCAAAGGGGGATAGAACCGCCTGCCGGCGCCGCCCATCGTAGAATTTTCAACCAAAGGCGGGACAAATCGTAGAAAAACAAACCGTTCCGGGGCCGAACCTGTCGAATTTGTATCCGATGCAGCATATTGCATAATATTTGTATTGTTCAACGTCCCGAATCCGTGCAATTCGACCGTTTTCGTATTGACTTTCTCCCCGAAATGCCGTTTAATGGGGGCACCGAAAGCAAATCCGGTCCGGTGTGGGAAACGGGTTCCCGCCGGCAAAATGCAAGAAAAGAATTGGAGGTCACACACATGAAAAAGTATCTCAGCGCGGTTCTGGCCGCATCCATGGTCCTGAGCCTGGCGGCCTGCGGCGGCGGCACCGCCTCCACCGAGCAGACCAGTGAAGCGGCGGACATCTCTTCCGCCGCCACGGCAGAGACCACCGACACCGCCGACGCGGGTTCCGGCGATCTGATCAGCATCGGCTTCGCCCAGGTGGGCCATGAATCCGACTGGCGCACCGCGTCCACCAAGTCCGCCCAGGATGTCTTCTCCGAGGCCAACGGCTACGAGCTGTCCTTCGTGGACTGCGACAACGACTCCGCCGCCCAGCTGGAGGCCGTCCGCGGCTTCATCCAGCAGGATGTGGACTACATCATCATCGACCCCATCGTCTCCACCGGCTGGGACACCGTCCTGACCGAATGTGAGGATGCCGGCATCCCGGTCATCGTCATCGACCGTACCATCGACGACTCCGACAAGTACGTATCCTGGGTCGGCTCCAACTTCAAGGATGAGGGCCTGGCCTGCGGCGAATGGCTGAAAGCCTACGCCGACGCCAAGGGCATGGGCGAGATCAACGCCCTGGTCATCGAAGGCTCCACCGGTGCCTCCGCCACCATCGGCCGTACCGACGGCTTCAAGGAGATCGCCGACAAGTACGGCTGGACCATCCTGGATTCCCAGAGCGGCGACTTCACCGAGGCCGGCGGTCAGGAAGTCATGGAGAGCTTCTGCCAGAGCTATGCGGGCCAGTTCAACGTGGTCATCTGCCAGAACGATAACGAAGCCTTCGGCGCCATGACCGCCATGGACAACGCCGGTGTGAGCTACGGTGTGGACGGCGACGTGGTCCTGGTTTCCTTCGACGCCAACAAGCCCGCCCTCCAGCTGGTCATGGACGGCAAGATCACTGCCAACTTCGAGTGCAACCCCATGGCCGCTCCCTTCGTGGAGCAGGTCATCCAGCAGCTGCAGGCCGGCGAGACCCCCGAAAAGGAGATCTACATGGATGAGTCCTGGTTCGCAGCCGAGGACATCGTCAGCACCATCAACGTCAACGGCACCCAGCAGGAAATGGTCCATGTGACCCAGGATGTGTTGGACGCCCGTCCTTACTAAGTTCCGTTCTGTAACACAGAAAACACAATCCGGAATCCCCGAGGGAGGGCCCCTTTTCGCTCAGGGGTCCTCCCCCTTTCATTGGCAGACGAGGTGACAAACATGGAAAACAATGTGGTTTTGACGATGCGGGGCATTACCATGACTTTTCCCGGCGTCAAGGCGCTGGATAAAGTAGACTTTACCCTGCGCAAGGGCGAGATCCACGCGCTGATGGGGGAAAACGGCGCGGGCAAATCCACCCTGATCAAATGTCTGACCGGCATCAACGACTTTGAGGCCGGCGAGATCCGGGTGGACGGCGTGGAGGGCCCCGTGAAAAATACCTCCACCCTGGACGCCCAGAAGGTGGGCATCTCCACGGTGTATCAGGAGGTGAACCTCTGCCCCAACCTGAGCGTGGCGGAGAATCTCTACATCGGCCGGGAGCCCATGACCCGGTTCCACACCATCGACCGGCGGGCGATGTTCCGCAAGGCCGACGAACTGGTCAAGCGGCTGGGCATCAAGGCCGACGTGACCCAGAACCTGGAAAACTATTCCCTGGCCATCCAGCAGATGATCGCCATCGCCCGGGCGGTGGACATGGACTGCAAGGTGCTGATCCTGGACGAGCCCACCTCCTCCCTGGACGACAGTGAGGTGGAGAAGCTCTTCACCATGATGCGCCGCCTGAAAGAGCACGGCGTGGGCATCATCTTCGTCACCCACTTCCTGGAGCAGGTCTACGCCGTCTGCGACCGCATCACGGTGCTGCGGGACGGCACCCTGGTAGGGGAGTGGCCGGTGTCCGAGCTGCCCCGGGTCAAGCTGGTGGCGGCCATGATGGGCAAGGACTTCGACGACCTGGCCGACATCAAGCCGGAAGGCTTCCATTTTGACGAGAACGCCCCCATGGAGATCCAGGCCGAGGGCCTGAGCCACAAGGGCACCATCAAACCCTTCAACCTGAACATCCGCAAGGGCGAGGTCATCGGCCTCACCGGCCTGCTGGGTTCCGGCCGCAGTGAACTGGCCCGCACCATCTACGGTGCCGACCGCGCCCAGACCGGCAAGCTGGAGGTGGCCGGCAAGGAAGCCCACATCAAGCAGCCCCTGGACGCCATGAACCTGGGCATGGGCCTGCTGCCCGACGACCGCAAGGCCGAGGGCATCATCGGCGATCTGTCGGTGCGGGAGAACATCATCCTGGCGCTGCAGGCCAAGCGGGGCATGTTCCGTCAGCTGCCCCGGGCCAAGCAGGAGGAGATCGCCGACCGGTACATCGATCTGCTGCAGATCAAGACCGCCAGCCGGGAGACCCCCATCAAGCAGCTTTCGGGCGGCAACCAGCAGAAGGCCATCCTGGCCCGGTGGCTGGCCACCGACCCCGATTTCCTGATCCTGGATGAACCCACCCGCGGCATCGACGTGGGCACCAAGACCGAGATCCAGAAGCTCATTGTGGATCTGGCCGCCCAGGGCAAGAGCGTCATGTTCATCTCCTCCGAGATCGAGGAGATGCTGCGCACCTGCAACCGGATGGCCGTGCTGCGGGACGGCGCCATGGTGGGCGAGCTGGACGGCGATCTGACCCAGGAACGTGTGATGGCAGCCATCGCAGGAGGTGCGAACAATGACCAAAAAGCTTAAAAAACTGACGAGCTACCAGCTGTTTCTGCCTCTTGTCTGCGTACTGCTGGTGCTGGCGGTAAACATCGTCTACGATATTTCCCAGGGCAACAATGCCTTCAACTTCTTCCACATCGCCATGACCAACGGCATGCTCCAGGGCCGTCTGATCACCATCCTCAACCGCGGCAGCGAGGTGGCCATCCTCTCCATCGGCATGACGCTGGTGGTCTCGGCCTCCGCCGGTACCGATATCTCGGTGGGCTCGGTCATGTCGCTCTGCGCTTCCTTCTGCTGCATGCTCATCGCCGGTTTCGGCGTGTCCTCGGTCTCCTCGGCGGATGAGTTCGCCATGCCGATGATCGTCGGCCTGCTGGGCGCCCTGGTCATGGGCTGCCTGTGCGGCGCTTTCAACGGCTTCCTGGTGGCCGGGCTGAACATCCAGCCCATGGTGGCCACCCTGATCCTCTGGTCGGCCGCCCGCGCCATCGGCCTGCTGCTCTGCAACAACCTCATCGTCTACATCCGCGTGCCGGAATACGGCATCCTGGGCGGCTACATCGGACCCTTCCCCACGCCCATCCTCATCGCGGCCATCTGCGTGGCCGTGGCCGCCATCCTGCTGAAGACCACCGCCATGGGCATGTACATCCAGGCTGTGGGCATCAACAAGAAGGCCTCCCGCATCGCCGGTCTGAACTCCCGGCGGATCATCTTCCTGTGCTACCTGCTCTGCGGCCTCTGCGCCGGCATCGCCGGTATCGTGGCCTCCTCCCGCATCACCAGCGCCGACTCCAACAACATCGGCCTGGACATGGAACTGGACGCCATCCTGGCGGTGGCCCTGGGCGGCAACAGCCTGGGCGGCGGCCGGTTTAACCTGGCCGGCTCCATCATCGGCGCCTACACCATCCAGGCCATCACCACCACGATGTACAACCTGGGCGTCTCCACCGCCGTCAACCCGGTGTTCAAGGCTGTGATCGTCATCGTCATCGTGGCCATCCAGGCCCCGCCCGTGCGGGATGCGCTGCGCAAACTCAGCGCCCGGCGCGCCGCGAAAAAGGAGGCTGTCCGCGTATGAAAACCGCACTGAAAAAGAAATCCATCAACAGCAACACCCTGTTGCTCTTCATCACCATCGGCCTGTTCATCGTGCTCTACGCGGCCGGCTGCATCGTGTATGCCAGCAAAGGCTTCACCAACCTGCAGACCTTTTTGAACCTTTTCATCAACAACGCCGGCCTCATCTGCGTGGCCTGCGGCATGACCTGCGTCATGCTCACCGGCGGCATCGACATCTCGGTGGGCTCCCTGGTGGCCCTGGACTGCATGCTCCTGGCCTACGGCATGGGGGAATGGAAGATCAACGCCTGGCTCATGTGCCTCATCGTCCTGGTGGTGGGCGTGGTCTTCGGCATGGTGCAGGGCTTCTGCGTGGGCTATCTGCGCATCCAGCCCTTCATCGTCACCATGGCGGGCATGTTCTTTGCCCGCGGTATGACCGCCGTCATTTCTACCAACCAGCTCTCCATCACCCAGGATGTGAGTGAGATCTTCTACAACTGGGCCAACTACCGCATCTACCTGCCCTTCGGCGGCGTGATGAACAAGGCCGGCAAGATGGTCATGCCCTACATCCGCATCGGCGTGGTGGTGGCCATGCTCGTGCTGGTGGTGGTCTTCCTGCTGCTGCGCTACACCCGCTTCGGCCGCTCCCTCTACGCTGTGGGCGGCAGCGAACAGTCCGCCGCCATGATGGGCCTGGATGTCAAGCGTACCCGCATGAAAGCCCATGTGCTCTGCTCCTTCCTGTGCTCCATCGGCGGCATCTGCTACTGCCTGAACACCACCTCGGCCAGCGTCAGCCAGGCCACCGGCATGGAGATGGACGCCATCGCTTCGTCGGTTATCGGCGGTACGCTGCTCACCGGCGGCGTGGGCAACGTCATCGGTTCCTTCTTCGGCGTGCTCATCACCGGTACCATCTCCACCATCGTCAAGGCCAACGGCAAGCTGGCCAGCTCCTGGCCCAACATCCTCACCGCGGCCCTGCTCTGCTTCTTCATCGTCCTGCAGAGCGTCTTCGCCTACTTCAAGGAAAAGAACAAGTAAGCCGGGATTCCCGGCGCACAAACGAAGGGCCCCCGCTGTCCTTCGTTTGTGCTGTATCTGAACACAAGGAGGTACTTCCCCATGAAATCTACCAATATTCCCGACGTGCATCTCGGCATCATCGCCGTCAGCCGTGACTGTTTCCCCATTGCCCTGTCCACCCAGCGCCGTGAGAACATCACCGCCGCCTGCAAGGCCAAGGGCGTAGAAATCTACCAGTGCCCCGTGACTGTGGAAAACGAGGCCGACATGCTCAAGGCGGTGGCCGATGTGCAGGCCGCGGGCTGCAACGCCCTCACGGTCTTCCTGGGCAACTTCGGCCCCGAGACCCCCGAGACCCTCATCGCCAAATACTTCGACGGCCCCGTCATGTATGTGGCGGCAGCCGAGGGTGACGGCGACATGATCAACGGCCGCGGCGACGCCTACTGCGGCATGCTGAACTGCTCCTACAACCTGGGCATGCGCCATCTGGGCGCCTACATCCCCGAGTACCCCGTGGGCACCGCCGAGGAACTGGCGGACAAGATCGCCGAGTTCGTGCCCATCGCCCGGACCATCCTGGGCGTGAAGGACCTGAAGATCATCTCCTTCGGCCCCCGTCCCCAGGACTTCTTTGCCTGCAACGCCCCCATCAAGGGTCTGTATGAGCTGGGGGTGGAGATCGAGGAGAACTCCGAGCTGGACCTGCTGGTCTCCTACAAGGCCCATGCCAACGATCCCCGCATCGCCGACGTCTGCGCCGACATGGCCGCCGAGATGGGCGAGGGCAAATACTACCCCGACCTGCTGGCCCGGATGGCGCAGTTCGAACTGACCCTGCTGGACTGGGCCGACGCCCACAAGGGCAGCAAGAAGTATGTGGCCTTCGCCGACAAGTGCTGGCCGGCCTTCCCGTCCCAGTTCGGCTTTGAGCCCTGCTATGTGAACAGCCGCCTGGTCAGCCGCGGCATCCCTGTCTCCTGCGAGGTGGACATCTACGGCGCTCTGTCGGAGTATATCGGCATGTGCGTCACCGGCGACACCGTCACCCTGCTGGACATCAACAACAGCGTGCCCAAGTACATCTACGACGAGGAGATCGCCGGCAAGTTCCCCTACACCCTCACCGATACCTTCATGGGCTTCCACTGCGGCAACACGCCGTCCTGCAAGATGTGCGCCGACCGTGCCGTGAAGTACCAGCTGATCCAGCACCGTCTGCTGGAGCCGGCGGGCAGCGATCCCGACTTCACCCGCGGCACCCTGGAGGGCGACATCGCGGCTTCCGACATCACCTTCTACCGCCTGCAGTGTGACAGCGAGGGCAACCTCCGCGCCTACATTGCCCAGGGCGAGGTGCTGCCGGTGGCTACCCGCTCCTTCGGCGGCATCGGCATCTTTGCCATCCCCGAAATGGGCCGCTTCTACCGCCATGTGCTGATCCAGAAGCGTTACCCGCACCATGGCTCCGTGGCCTTCAGCCACTGCGGCAAGGCGCTGTTCGAGGTCTTCAAGTATCTGGGCATCGGCGACATCGCCTACAACCAGCCCAAGACCCTGCCCTATCCCACCGAAAATCCCTGGGCCTGACCCCCATAGCCGGGGCGGCTGACCTCATTTTACACCAACCCCCCAGGGGGGGCTTATCCCCCCTGGGGGTTGGTCTTGCACGGCGGTGCAGCGAAAGCTCTTGTAAAATCTTGCCCTTTTGAAAAAATCTTTATTGATTCCCGGGCCCGATGTTGCTACTATGGAAGCAGGACGTTCATTCTCTCCGGGAGGTCATCATGAAAAAACTCTGTACGGTTCTGGCCGGTGTTCTGCTGGCTGCCGGGTTCTGTGGCTGCGGTGCGGCGCCCCAGGACGGGCCGTCGGAAAGTGCCGCGGCCTCTTCCTCGCAGGCTGCTTCGGCACCCACGGCCACCCCAAGCCCCACCGCCACTCCGGTGCCGTCGGCGCCGGCAGCCACCCAGGCGCCGGAAACAACGCCCCCGCCCGTGGAGAGCCGCTGGTCGGCGGCGGAACAGGAAAACTGGGAAACCCAGGCCTATTTCCTTACCTGCCAGCTGGTGGATTACTGCCTGCAGCCCTTTGAGGAGACGGCAGGGGTGGAGGCGCTGGACGACGGGGAGATCCTGAACTTCCTGTGGACCATGGGGCAGAACAGCAAGAGCCCGGAATATCCCTACCGCGCGGCGGTCACCACCACCTTCGGCGATGGGGAGGGCATCATCGACCATGTGCCGGAACAGACCGCCCGGGCTGTCGTGTACCAGCTTTTCGGCGTGGAGGACTGGTCCTATGACGATCCCGCTTGGTACGACAGCACCGTGCCGGAATATTATTTTGATGTGAGCCAGGCGCTGCCCACCGCCCACTATTACTGCCAGGATCCCGTGGGGGAGATGGCGGGGGATACGGTGACGGTGTCCTTCCGGCTGAACAGCGAACAGCTCATTGTGGACACGGCAGGACAGCACCGGAAAGACTTCGGCCCCTACCAGGCGGTGTACACCGTCCTGACCGAGGGCGGACAGTCCTTCCTCCGCTTCCAGGGAATGACGCCGGTCTCGGAATAAACAAAAAAGGACTGCCGACCCGTAGCGGGGGCAGTCCTTTTTTGCGTTTCAGGGGGTCTTCCGGGGCGGCAGTCCGTAGAGCCGGGCGTATTCCCGCACCACGGTGCTGCACGCAAAGGCGATCTGGTGGGGATGGTGTTCCTGAGTCAGGTCGCTGGCAAACCGCAGCACGGCGTCCACCCCCGGCGGAGGCGGGGCGTCCGACCCGGTGATCAGCCAGACCCGGGGGGCGGCCAGCAGGGTGGACAGGTCATCCCCCTGGAGGTAGTCAAAGTAGATGCCCCGGTAGCTCAGCAGCAAAATCAGGTCCTCCGGCCCGGCGGTGCGCAGCCATTCCCGCTGCTGCACATGGGATACCACGGTAAAGACGTTCTTGCCCAGGGCAGCCATCTCGCTCTGCATGACCAGGGCTGCGGCCTCGGATTTCAGGATGCCGAACACCGCCACCCGGGCATAATGGTGGATGTCGGCGCAGAGGGCATAGACCGCCGTCTCGGACAGGGAGGCGGTGACCATGTCCAGGCTGCGCAGGATGGAATCCCGGTGAGCGGTCATCCGCCCGGCAAAGGTGTGGGCGTCGTCGCCGCTGGCCTGGAACTGCACGCTGCCCACCAGCTCCCGCAGCTCGAAGAAATCCCGCAGCCCGATCTTGCGGCAAAAGCGGGAGAGGGACGCGTTGCCCACATGGCAGGTCTGTTCCATCCGTTTCATCGTGATGGCCTCGGCGTCCCCCAGGTGGTCCATGATATACTGGGCGATGCGCTGGTCCAGGGAATCGGGCCGTTCGCTGGCCGCCGTGCTCAGCAGCACCGCCAGCAGTTTTCCGTATTGCATGGGGACCCCTCCTTCCTCTTTGATTATACAGGCAGGCGGGCCGGGAGACAAGACAGGAAAGAAAACGGTTTCTTTTTCCGGAATTTGGAAATGGGGGCCCGGGAGGCCGCCCGCTGCATTGCCGCGGGAATGCCTTTCTGGTACAATATTCTATAGAAAATCTTGACTCCGATCCAGGGGAGGGATGGGCTATGCTGCAGATCGCGGTGGTGGACGACGAACGGGAACAGCGCACCCTGCTGGAAGACTGCCTGCACCGCTATGAGCGGGAAAACGGCGTATCCTTCGGCATCGTATCCTGCGGGGATGCCCAGGAATTCCTGCGCCAGGACCCCGGCGGGTTCGACATTGTGCTGCTGGACATCCAGATGCCGGGGCTGGACGGCATGGCGGCGGCGCGGCAGCTGCGGGAACAGAACCGGCGGCTGGTGCTGATCTTCATCACCAATATGGCCCAGTTCGCCATCGAGGGCTATGCCGTGGACGCCATGGATTTCATCCTCAAGCCGGTGAGCTATTACCGGCTGGCGGCGTCGCTGACCAAGGCCCGGGGCCGCCTGCAGACCGAAGCGGGGGTGGCGCTGGTGCTGCACACCAAGGACGGCACCTACCATCTGGATTCGGCCCGGGTGCACTACATCGAGATGTTCAACCACCACACCATCTTCCACACCGAGGACGGCGTCTTTGACACCACCGGCAGCCTGAAAAAGCTGGAGGAACAGCTGGCCGGCCAGAGTTTTGCCCGGTGCAACAATGGCTATCTGGTGAATCTGCGGTATGTCCGCGGGGTGGAGGGCAGCGACGTGGTGGTGGCCGGGGACCGGCTGCTCATCAGCCGCACCCGGCGCAAGGCGTTTCTGCAGCGGATGTCGGAATATTTCGGAGGACAATAAGATGCTGCAGCTGACGCAACTTTCGGTATATAAAGTGATCTTTATGGCGGAACTGCTGGCGGCCGAAGCCCTTTTCTGCCGCAAACTGCGCCGCCGCTCCCTGTTCTGGGGGCGGCTGGTGCTCAGTCTGGGGGTCTGCTTTGCCGCCGCGGTGCTCTGCCCGGCGGGCGCGGCCTCGGTGGGCAGCTATTCGGCGCTGTTTTTCGCCCTCTTTTTCGTCACGCTGGTGGGCTGCCGGTTCTGTTTTGAGGAGAGCTGGTGGAACCTTCTGTTCTGCGCCATCGCCGGGTATTCGGTGCAGCACATCACCTTTGTGGCCTACAACATGATCGTCACCGGGCTGGGCCTCACGGGGCTGCTGGCCCGGATGGGCACCGCCCTGAACCCCTACGGCGAGGCCACCATCCAGAGCGCCCTCAATCCGCTGACCATCCTGGCCTACGTCGACTGCTATTTCCTGTTTTACTGGTATTTCGGGTATTTTCTCGGCCAACGGATGTCCCGGGGCGAGGACCTGAGCCTGGGGCGCAAACCCCTCATCGCCTTTTCGGGACTGGGGGTGGCGGTGAACATCGTGCTGCATATGGTCACGGTGCTCCACACCTCGGCGGACGCCGCCTCGGTGCTGCTGGAGAACGTCTACAACCTGCTGTGCTGTGTGCTGCTTCTCTTTTTGCAGTTCGGGGTGCTGTCCAGGCGGCACCTGGAGCAGGACCGGGACCTGCTGCGGCAGATGCTGGCCCAGAAGGAGGAACAGTACCGCATCCGGCAGGAAAGCATGGAACTCATCAACATCAAGCACCACGACCTGAAACACCAGCTGGGGCTGCTGCGCCAGGTGGTGGACCAGAATGCCCTGCGGGGGATGGAGGAGGCGGTGAACCGGTACGACACCCTGGTGCGCACCGGCAACGACGCCCTGGACCTGGTGCTGGGGGAGAAAAGCATGCTCTGCCAGGCCAAGGGGATCACCTTCAGCTGCATTGCCGACGGAGCCCGGCTGGCGGGTATGGAGACGGGGGACATCTACACCCTCTTCGGCAACGCCACCGAGAACGCCATCGAATACCTGCAGACGCTGTCCGACCCGGAGAAGCGGTTCCTCCATGTGTCGGTGAAGGGGCAGGGGGCGCTGGCGGCCATCCATGTGGAGAACTACTACGAGGGGCCCGACCGCACCGGTGACGCGGCGCTGCCCCGCACCACCAAGGAGAACAAGAGCTATCACGGCTTCGGGCTGCGCAGCATCCAGCTGACGGCGGAGAAATACGGCGGCGAGATGTCGGTACACGCAAAGGATCATCTGTTCTGCGTGGACGTCATCCTGCCCGAGCCGGTCACCGCCCGCTGAAGACGTTTTTTGGGACCCGGCCGGGGCACGGCCGGGCATTTTTGTGCAAACGGTGTAGCGAAAACGACAAAAACAGTAATGGATGTTTTATTCTTTTGGAAGATGTGATAGAGTGGGCACAGCGAAAGGGGCGGCCGCGGCGCCCCGGAACCTCACCGGCGTCCCGCCACTGCCGGGATGCATCACCACTGCCACTGTAAGAAGGAGTAGGTCAACATGACGGCCAAAAAGAAAATGAGCAGCCGCAAGTTCATGGCGATTTTTCTGCCGGTCACGGCGGTGCTGCTGGTCACCTCCATCGTCATCACCTGCGTGATGGAGTACTGGAGCACGGTCATGGATGCGGTTTTCGGGGAAGCGACGATCTCCATCGACGCCGCCCCCGGCACCGAAAACTGGAACACCGATTACTACAACCTCAATGCCGACGGCATGACCCCCGAGGACACCGCCGCCCAGGGCGCCGAGCTGGCGCGCCGGGCGGAAGCCGAGGGCATCGTGCTGCTGAAAAACCAGAACGGCGCCCTGCCGCTAACCAACGGCGGCGCCCCGCTGTCCGAATCCAACCCCATCACCGTCAACGCCCTGGGCTGGTCCTTCTACTATCCCAGCACCGGCGGCTCCGGTTCGGGCGCCGTGGGTTCCGACGGCCTTGTCTCCCCCAAGGAGGCCCTGGCCGCCGCGGGTATCAACATCAATGAGGCGCTGGAAAGCTACTACCTCGACTGGTCCGACCAGCACTACACCGAGTGGATGGTCACCAAGGCCAACGGCTACTACACCGACGAGGACACCAACACCGCACCGGCGCGGCCCTCGGTGAGCAAGACCTACCAGGCCGCCTGGGATGTGCCGGAGCTGAACGCCCAGCTGGTGGCGGAAGCCTGCGCCCAGTCCGACGCCGCAGCCAACAACGTGCAGATCGTCTGGATCGGCCGGGGCGGCGGTGAGTACCACGACTGCCCCACCACCATGACCAAGGAGGGCGGCAGCGTCAACACCTACGGCATCAACCCCGACAAGCACTACCTGGAACTCACCGACGAGGAGGAGGCCGTGCTGGCCAAGGCGGAGGAACTCCGCGGGGAGAACGGCAAGGTCATCGTCATCGTCAACGCCAACAACACCATGGAGCTGGGCGAGCTGCAGGACGACGACAAGGTGGATGCCATCCTCTTTGTGGGCGGCCCCGGCAAGCAGGGCTTCTACGCCATCGGGGATGTGCTCAACGGCACGGTGAACCCCTCGGGCCGCCTGGCCGATACCTACGCCGCCGACCTTCTGGCCAGCCCCGCCATGGAGAACTTCAGCAGCAAGGTCTACTATGACCCCGACGCGGCCTTCCCCAACCAGTACGACACCATGATCGACTATACCGATGCCGACGGCAGCACTTCCCAGCGGCCCATCATGTTCGTGGGCTACGAGGAAGGCATCTATATGGGCTACCGCTTCTATGAATCGGCCGCCGCCGACGGCTACTTCACCTCCGCCAACCTGCCCGCGGGCGTCACCGACCCCTACTACAACCGGGACAACGGCGTCATCTATCCCTTCGGCTACGGCCTTTCCTACACCACCTTCACCCAGGAAATCACCGATACCTCCTACGCCGACGGTACCTTCACCTTCGATGTGACGGTGAAAAACACCGGTTCGGTGGCCGGCAAGGATGTGGTGGAACTCTACGCCGAGACCCCCTACACCCCCGGCGGCATCGAGAAATCCAAGGTGGTGCTCTGCGCCTTTGACAAGACCCAGACCCTCGACCCCGGGGCCAGCGAGACGGTGACCCTCACGGTGGACGAGCAGGACCTGGCCTCCTACGACGACACCGTCAACCAGTGCTATGTGCTGGATGCGGGGGACTACACCTTCTATCTGGGCACCGTGAACGGCACGGTCTACGGCGCCCACGCCTGGGCCTACGCCACCCCGGCGGATTCCAAGAGCGCGGCCGGCGCCAACGCCGTGACCTACGCCGCGGCGGACGCCATCGCCGCCACCCGCATCTACAACGATGAGCACGACGGCAAGCGGGACAGTGATATGACCACCGCCACCAACGCCTTCCAGCGGGAGATGACCGGCAACAACCTGAAGGTTTCTAACGGCGACGCCACTATGACCCGGGCGGACGGCTTTGCGGCCTCCTGGCCCACCGCCCCCACCGCCGAGGACACCGTCATGCCCGAGGAACTCAAAGCCATCCTGGACGACAACAACTACAGCACCAAAGAAGCCACCGCCCTCCACGACGAGGAGGTGGAAATGCCCGCCACCGGTCAGAACAACGGTCTGCAGCTCATCAACCTGCGGGGCCTGTCCTTCGACGACCCCCTGTGGCAGACCTACATCGAGCAGTGGACCCCCGGCGAGATGGCCCTGCTGCTGGGTAAGGCCGGTTTCCAGACCGAAGCCTTCCCCGAGTACGGCAAGCCCACCACCCTGGACAATGACGGCCCGCAAGCCTTCCGTCACCAGGCCCTGGGCGAGGAGAACGAGCGGGTGGACACCTACTATATGACCGCATACCCCTGCGAGGCGCTGCTCTCCTGCACCTGGAACGAGGACCTGCTGGAGGAGATCGGCGAGAACGTGGGCGCCGAGGGTGCCGCCAACGGCATGACCGGCTGGTATGCGCCGGGCCTGAACACCCACCGCACGGCCTTCGGCGGCCGCAACTTCGAGTATTTCTCGGAGGATCCCTTCCTGGCGGGCAAGCTGGCCGCCAAGGAAATCTCCGGTGCCGCCCAATACGGCGTCTTCACCTACATCAAGCACTTTGCCCTCAACGAGCAGGAAGCCTTCTGCCGGTCCTGGTGCTGCGGCATGCATATGGACGAAAGTCTCGACCGCTACCAGAACCCCGAATGGATGCTCATGACCTGGGCCACCGAACAGACCATGCGGGAGATCTACCTCAAGGCCTTTGAGATCGCCATCAAGGAGGCCACCACCGACCTGCACTATCTGGACGGCGAGGGCAACGAGCAGGTGGCGGAAGATTTCCGCTGCGCCACCGGCGTCATGACGGCCTTCTGCTGCGTGGGCAACACCTGGTCGGGCGGCAACCACGCCCTGCTCCAGACCGTCCTGCGGGATGAATGGGGCTTTACCGGCACCGCCCTCACCGACTACGCCCTCCACGATTTCATGTATCCCGACCAGATGATCCGCAACGGCGGCACCGCCTGCCTGCAGTCCAACCGCAAGGACTTTGTGGACCAGAACAATCCCAGCGCCACCACGGTGACCTATCTGCAAAAGGCCACCCACGAAATGTGCTACATGGTGGCCAACTCCAACGCCATGAACGGCATGGCGCCCGGTTCCACCATCACCTATTCCCTGGCTCCGTGGGAGATGGGCTGTGCCGTGGCCATCGTCATCACCGGTCTGCTCTTTGCGGCGGTGGTGGTGCTCAGCATCCTGCGGGTGCGGGATGAAAAGCGTCATCCCGACCGGTACCAGGGGGCCAGAGCCGTCTGATAGAAGGGGAACCCGCCGGCCCTGCGGTCAGGGGAGAGACCGGGGACCGTCCGGAAAACCCACAGAAAAAGCGGGAGCAGGCCGCGGGCATGCCCGCGGCCTGCTCCCTTTTTCCTGAAACGAGGTGCAAGATGAACCAATCCATTCTTTCCACATTGACCCTGGAAGAAAAATGCGCCCTGCTCAGCGGCAAGGGCGAATGGGAGACCTGGGACCTGCCCCGGGCGGGGGTACCCTCCCTGGTCTGTTCCGACGGCCCCCACGGCATCCGGCGGCAGGCCGGGGCGGGGGACCATCTGGGGCTCAACCCCTCCCTGCCCGCCACCTGCTTTCCCACGGCAGCCACCGTAGCGGGCAGCTGGGACCCCGATCTCGGCGAGGAGATCGGCCAGGCGTTGGGGGAGGAAGCCGCTGCCCAGGGCGTCAACATCGTGCTGGGCCCGGGGCTGAACATCAAGCGCAGCCCGCTGTGCGGCCGCAACTTTGAATATTTCTCCGAAGACCCCTATCTCGCCGGCAAGCTGGCGGCGGGCTACATCCGGGGCATCCAGAGCCAGGGCGTCTACGCCTGCCCCAAGCATTTCGCCGTGAACAGCCAGGAGCTGCGCCGCATGGCCATGAACGCCGTGGTGGACGAGCGCACCCTGCGGGAGATCTATCTCACCGGCTTTGAAATCGCCGTGCGGGAGGGCGGCCCCGGGGCCATCATGACCAGCTACAATCAGGTCAACGGGACCTACGCCAACGAAAATCCCCACCTTTTGCAGGACATCCTGCGGGGGGAGTGGGGCTACGACGGCCTGGTCATCACCGACTGGGGCGGCTCCAACGACCATGTGGAGGGGGTGCGCAACGGCTCCGACCTGGAGATGCCCAACCCCGGCATGGACTCCGCCCGGCAGCTGGTGGAGGCGGTGCGGTCCGGCCGCTTGCCGGAATCCGCTGTGGATGCCTGTGCGGCCCGGCTGGTGCGGGCCACGCTGGCCCTGCACGAGACCCGGGACCGGCCCCGCAGCTTTGACAAAGAAGCCCACCACACCCTGGCCCGCCGCGCTGCCTCGGAGAGTGCGGTGCTGCTGAAAAACGAGGACGACCTCCTGCCCCTGAAACCCGGCACCCGGGTGGCCCTCATCGGGGATTTTGCCTTCACGCCGCGGTATCAGGGGGCGGGTTCCAGCATGGTGAACGCCACCCGGGTGGACACCATGGAGGCCCTGCTGCCCGACAGCGGTCTGGACTGGCTGGGCACCGCCCGGGGCTATACCCGGGACGGCACCCCCGACCCCGAACGGGAAAAGAATGCCCTGGACCTGGCCCGGGCCGCCGATGTGGTGATCTACTGTTTCGGTCTGGATGAGCGCAGCGAGTCGGAGGGCATCGACCGCAGTCACATGCGGCTTCCCGGCCACCAGATCGCCCTGCTGGAAGCCCTGGCCCGGGTGAATCCCCACATTGTGGGGGTGCTCAGCGCCGGGGCGGCGGTGGAGATGCCCTGGCTGTCCTGCTGCCAGGCGCTGCTCCACGGGTATCTCTACGGCCAGGCGGGGGCCGGGGCCATGCTGGACATCCTCACCGGGGCGGTGAACCCCTCCGGCCGTCTGGCGGAAAGCTACCCCCTGCACTACGAGGACACCCCCGCCTACCGGTACTACCCCAGCGAACAGCGCAACGCCGAATACCGGGAAGGCCCCTATGTGGGCTACCGCTACTACGCCACCGCCCGCGTTCCGGTGCTGTTCCCCTTCGGGTACGGGCTGTCCTACACGAGCTTTGCCTACCGCGACCTGGTGGTGGACGAGGACGGCGTGACGCTGACGGTGGAAAACACCGGCCTCCGGGACGGCGCCGAGGTGGTGCAGCTCTACATCGGCAAGCAGGACGCCCGGGTGTTCCGCCCGGTGCGGGAACTGAAAGGATTCCAGAAGGTGTTCCTGAAGGCCGGGGAGCGTCAGCGAGTACATATTGCCTTTGACGACAAGACCTTCCGTTACTGGAACACCGCCGCCAACCGCTGGGCGGTGGAGGGCGGCGTCTACCGGGTGGAGGTGGGCGCCAGCAGTACCGACATCCGGCTGACCGGCACGGTGGAGAAAGAAGCCACCACCGACCAGCTGCCCTGCGAGGGCAAAGCCCTGCCCCACTACCGGAGCGGCGACATCCGCCAGGTGCCCGACGAGGAGTTCGAGGCCCTGCTGGGCACGCCCATCCCCGACGGCCGCTGGAGCGGTGCGCTCACGGCCAACGACGCCATCTGCCAGATGTACTATGCCCGGAGCTCTCTGGCCCGGCTGGTCTGCCGCATCCTGACCCGCAAAAAGCAGAGGAGCGAGGCCGCAGGTACCCCTGACCTGAACATACTGTTCATCTACAATATGCCCTTCCGGGCCATCGCCAAGATGACCGGCGGCGCCGTCAGCAGTGAGATGGTGGACGGGCTGGTGCTCATGGTGAACGGCCATTTCTGGAAGGGACTCACCCGCACGGTGCGGGGCTTCTTCCGCAACCGGGCCAAGAACGAGGCCTACGTGGCCATGCTGTCCGCCGACTGTAAGGAGGAATGAACCATGTCCCAATCTGTGACCGGTCCCGCCTGGTGGCAGGCTTTTGCCCAAAAGCACCCCACGCTGGCCAAGTGGCTCTACCAGATCTTCTCTTTCTTTGTGTTCAGTATGGGGGTCACTATCGTCCAGTACCTCTTCTTCACCTTCCTGCCGGGGGTGCTGGGCCCGGAACTGGCCGCCACCGAATTCATGTGGCCCCGGGTGCCCCTGCACCTTTTCGGCGTGGACTTTACCTGGAGCCTGCTGGGCTACAACGTGCTCTACGATGCCGCCGGGAATGTGGTCATCGGCGGCGGGCTGGGTTACTTCCTCAGCTATGAGATCGGCTCCTTTGTGGCCCAGTGCATCAACTTTCCGCTGCAGCGCAATATCACCTTCAAGAGCCACGGCAACCCGGTGGTGCAGGTTCTGTGGTACTTTGTGGCCTGGGTGGTCATCTCGCTGATCTGCAACGCCTTCAACAATCTCTGGATGCCGGTGGCCGCGGCCTTTGTGGCGCCGG
Organism: Subdoligranulum variabile; assembly: GCF_025152575.1. Taxonomy (NCBI): domain Bacteria; kingdom Bacillati; phylum Bacillota; class Clostridia; order Eubacteriales; family Oscillospiraceae; genus Subdoligranulum; species Subdoligranulum variabile. The sequence goes on from NZ_CP102293.1 coordinate 1,923,328, forward strand.
CGGTCTACAACATCCTCGTTACCGTCATCACCGGCGGCGTGTCGATGGTCATCTTCTTTTTTGTCTTCAAGATCATCTTCCCCGAGGGGGAGCGCCCTGTCGCCTGAACACGCCGCACAAAAAGCAGCGCCGGATTTTGTGAGAATTCACAAAATCCGGCGCTGTTCTGTTTTAAGTCCGGGTGGTGGTCACGGCGTCGAAATCGCCCTCCAGCGTCCCGTCCAGATCAAACACCACATGGCTGAGCACAAAACGCCCGCCGTCCAGGAAGATCTCGATGAGGTGGTCCTCCACAAAGATGTCCAGGGCGCAGGCGTCCCGGCCCAGGGCGGGGGTGCAGGCGGTGAGGCGGCTGTCCGGCTGGTGGGCAAAGACGGCGCTGCGGTCGGTGCAGAGCCGCCCGTCCTCCAGCTTGAGACGGTAGCCGCCGATGTTCCAGGCCTGGCCGCTGCGCAGCGTGCCCTGCAGCCGCACCGGCCGGTGGTGGGCCAGGGGGGCCAGGCCCTCCGCCGGCTGGGTGAAGCAGGCGGTCACGTGGGGATGCACCGGGAAGCAGAGCTGCCCGTCCCGCCATTCCACCAGCCGGGGCAGGCTCATCATGCCCCGCCAGGGACCCCGGCCATCGGGGGGGTCCTCCACCGGGCAGGGCATCCGCATCCAGCCGATGAGCACCCGGCGGCCATCCTCGTCCAGGGTGGTCTGGGGGGCATAGAGGTCCAGGCCCCAGTCCACCATGGCCGGGGTGCCCTGCAGGGCAAAGCGGCAGCCGGCCTCGTCGAAGTCCGCCGCCGTCCAGGTGGACTGGTCGGGGTAGTGCAGCCCGTCCGCCGTGATGCCCATGGGGGAACCCAGCAGCACCCAGCGGCCGTCCAGGCAGAACAGGTCGGGACATTCCAGCGTGGTGCCCAGAACCGGGTCCCCGAACCGCCCGGCGGCGGTCCAGGTCAGGCCGTCCTCGCTGCGGTAGAACAGCAGCTGGCCCACGCCCTCCCGGGTGCTGCCCAGCACCATCCGGAAACTGCCGTCCGCCGCCCGCCAGACCTTGGGGTCCCGGGTGTTCTGGGGATCCCCCGCCTCCGGCGCGGCGGGCACCGGCAGTACCTGCCGCTTGGCGTCCAGGTTGTCGAAGGTGACCCCGTCGGGGGAGATCACCAGCGCCTGGCTGGCCCGGAACCGGTTGTTCAGCGCCCGGTGGATGTTGTCGGGATTTTCCTCGTCGTAGCGGATGGCCGTGTAGTAGAGGTACAAAGCCCCCTCCACCTCCACCGCGCTGCCGGAAAACACCCCGTTGCGGTCGTAGGCCTTGCTGGGATAGAGGGCGATGCCCCGGTGCTCCCAGTGGACCAGATCGTCGCTGACGGCGTGGCCCCAGTGCATGGTGCCCCAGCGGGGCAGGTAGGGGAAGTGCTGGTAGAACAGATGGTACTGCCCTTTATAATAGATGAAGCCGTTGGGGTCGTTGATCCAGTGCCCCGGGGCTTTCAGATGCAAAAAATCCTGCAGCAAAACGGTCCCTTCCTTTCGGATGCGCAAAAACACCCAAGGCCCTGCAGCCGAAGGCCGCAGGGCGCGGGTGCTCTGTGTCAGAATTCCACTTCCATGCCGTCGTAGGCCGCCAGGATGCCCCGCTGGGCACCCCAGGCGGTGAGCTCGTCGTGGGTCATCTCGCCGTTGTGGCTGAAGTGGTTGATGACCTTCACGGTGTGGTCGTCGATGCAGCCGGCGTCGGTCAGCCGGGCGATCATCGCCTCCACATCGGGCAGGCCCATGTGGTAGCCGCCGATGGTCTTTTTGCCCATGGTGGCGTCCAGGCTGATGAGGTCATACTGCCGGGCGGTGACCAGCGCCCAGGCCTCCTCCGAGAGGTTCAGCCCGGTGTCGTGGCCGTAGAACAGCGTCTTGCCGTCCTTCTGGCAGATATAGACCAGGCATTCCTCCCGCTTGTCGTGGTCGGCGGGCACGGCGGTGATCTGCCAGCCGTGGCTCTCGAACCGGTCCCCGCCGTGGGTCACATGGAAGTGCACCACGTCCCCGATGGGATGGGGCTTGAACCGGTCCACCAGGATGTGGGCGTCGAAGGCGTCCTTCACGGCCTGGTTGCCGTAGACCTCCAGCACCCCCGTGACCCCGTGGCCGAAATGCTCGTGCCGGTGGATCAGATCGGTGGGGAACCAGTGGTCCATATGGCTGTGGGTCACCAGCAGGGTGTGGACCCTGGCCAGTTCCAGATTGTACCGCAGGGCGTGGCAGTAGGTGTCGGGCGGAAAATCCAGCAGCAATTCCCCGTCCAGAATGGCCTGGGTGCGGGTGCGCAGGTTCCTGCCGCCCTCCGCCCGGGCCTTGGTGCAGATGGGACAGGAGCAGAACAGGGCAGGCCAGCCTTCCGCGGCGGCGGTGCCCAGATAACGGATCTTCATGGGGCGTTGCCTCCTTTTGGGTTACCGGGCCGCGACTTCCAGCAGGGGCTGCAGAGCCTGGCAGGCGCCGGTGTGTACCGTCATCTCGCCGAAGTCGTCGGCGTTGGTCAGCAGCACTGCCACCATGTCGGGATGTCCCGCCGCGGCGATCTTTTTCCGGTCAAAGGTCAGCAGCTTGTCGCCGGCCTTGACCTTCTGGCCTTCCTGCACGAAGCAGGCAAAGCCGTCGCCCTTCATGTCCACCGTGTCCACGCCCACATGGATGAGCAGCTCCATCCCGTCGGCGGAGGTGATGCCCACCGCATGGTGGGTGTCGGTGACCGAGGAGATCTCCCCGTCAAAGGGAGCCACGATGGTCTCCTCCGCAGGCTGGATGCCGGCGCCCCGGCCCAGCACGCCGGTGGCGAAGGTCTCGTCGGGGATCTGCTCGGAAGGAACGGCCTCACCGGCCACCGGGGCGCCCACGGTGCCGGGCTTGCCGGCAGCTGCGGGCATTTCGGGCGCGGGGGTGGGTTCTTCCGCCTTGGGGGCCTCAGGGGCGGGGTCCTTGTAGCCGAACAGCCAGGTCAGGGTGAAAGCCACGCCGATGGAGATGGCCGCCATGATGATGTATTCCAGGGGATGCTGCAGGCAGAGCAGCAGGCCGAAGATGCCGGTGACGCCGGTGCCGCTGGCGCCCAGATGGACCAGGGAGGCGTACATGGCGCCCGCCGCGCCGCCCACGGCGCCGCAGACAAAGGGCTTGAAGAAGCGCAGGTTGACGCCGAAGATGGCGGGCTCGGTGATGCCCATGAAGCAGGAGAAGGCGGAGGGCAGGGCCACAGCCTTGGTCTTGCCGTTTTTGCTCTTGAGGGCCACGGCCAGGGTGGCGGCGCCCTGGGCCATGTTGGCGGCGGAGGCCAGGGGCAGCCAGTAGGTGACGCCGTACATGGAGAGCTGGCCCATATCAATGACGGTGTACATATGATGGATACCGGCCACCACGGTGGTGGAGTACAGGCCGCCCATGATGAAGCTGCCGATGCCGAAGGGCAGGGTGAGCAGGGTCTGGATGCCGCCGATGATGCCGTTCTCGATGGTGACGAAGATGGGTCCGATGATGGAGAAGGTCAGGTAGCCGGTGACGAAGACGCTGACCAGCGGGGTGACGAAGAGGTCAAACATGGCGGGGACGATCTTGTGGAGCTTCTTTTCCAGGAAGCACATGACCCACACCGCGATGATGACTGGGATGACGTGGCCCTGATAGCCCACCAGGTCCACCGAGTAGAGGCCGAACCAGACGCTCTGGGTCTGCTTGACGCCCTCGGTGGCCACGGTCCAGGCGTTCTGGAGGTTGGGGTGGATCATCATCATGCCGATGACGGCGCCCAGGTAGGGGTTGCCGCCGAAGGCTTTGGCGGCGCTGTAGGCGATGAGGATGGGCAGGAAGGTGTACGCCGTGTTGGAGAAGAGGTTGGCGAACACATAGATGGAGCCGGAGGTGTCGATGTTCAGGAAGTTGTTGTTCACCATGAAGTTCAGCGCTTCCATGATGCCCATGAGGAAGCCGCTGGCCACGATGGCGGGGATGATGGGCACAAAGATGTCGCCCAGCGTCTTGATGGCCCGCTTGAAGGGGTTCTGGCGGGCGGCGGCTGCCGCCTTGACCTCATCCTTGGTGGCGGCGCTGATGCCTGCGATGGCGATGAACTCGTCGTAGACCTTGTTCACCACGCCGGTGCCCAGAATGATCTGCAGCTGTCCCGAGGCGCTGAAGACGCCCTTGACGCCCTCAATGTCCTCCACCGCTTTGGCGTCGCACTTGGCGTTGTCCACCAGCACCAGCCGCAGCCGGGTGGCGCAGTGGGCCGCCGACACGATGTTTTCTTTTCGCCCGACCTTGTCGTAGATCTCCTGGGCTACTTTCTTGTAATCCATTCCATTCATCCTTTCTGAAAGCTGTTTATTCAATCCCCCGCCCGGGGGACCGGAATACAAAAAGAACAGATCAGGCTGTGAATACGTATTCACAACCGGGTAAAAAAGACCCTGCCTGCCGTTTCTTCTGGGGCGGCAGGCTCAGGTACTTTCCCGCAGGACCAGCTCCGCCGGAAAAGAGCGCAGCACGGGCGGGTGGTCGCCGGGGTGTTCGATGCGGCCCAGCAGATGGGTCACCGCCTCCCGGGCCATCCGGGCGGTGGGCTGGCGGACGGTGCTCAGCCGGGGGTTGAGGAACCGGCCCATGAAGGTGTCGTCAAAACCGATGACCCCCACCCGGGCGGGCACCTCGATCTCCAGCGCCCGCAGAATGTCCAGGGCCTGCAGGGCGTAGATGTCGTTGCCGGCAAAGACGGCGGCCCGGTCCTCCTGCTCCGCCAGCCAGCAGGTCAGCTCCCGGCGGAAGGCGTCGTGGTCCCCCAATACCCGGTTGGTGACGGCGTCCCCGAATCCGTGCTCCTCCAGCCACTGGCGGAAGCCCACGTATTTGCCGTCATAGTCCTTGCCGATGAAGAGGAACCGGCGGTAGCCCTGTTCCGTCAGGCAGGCGGCCACCTGGGCCCCGGCGGTGGGATGGTCCACATAGAAGGAGTCCAGCCCTTCTGCCCGGCGGGTGATGGTCACCACCGGCACGTCCAGCCGCTGCACGTAGTTGTACCATTCGGCGCTGGTCTCCCGGATGGGCACCGCCAGCACCCCGTCCACCCGGTAGCGGCGCACCACATCCAGGTATTCCTGCTCGTTGGCGGGGTTGTAGTCGCTGTTGAACAGGATGATGCTGTAGCCCCGCTCCCGGGCGCAGATCTCGATCTGTTTGGTCAGGTCGGCGAAAAAGCCGTTGGAAATGTCGGTGACCAGCACCCCCAGCAGGTGGGTGGGGCTGCCCTTCAGCCCTTTGGCCAGGGCGTTGAGCTGGTAGTCGTGCTCCCGGGCGCAGGCCAGCACCCGCTCCCGGATCTCGGGGGAAACCTTGGGGTTGCCGTTGAGCACCCGGGAAACCGTGGGCTGGGACACATGGGTCAGCCGTGCGATCTCGGCCATGGTGATCATAGGAAAAATCCTCCGTGAATTCGTATTCTTGCGTTTCCATTGGTATTCTACAATAACGGACCGCGCAATTCCATTCGTGGAACACACAAAAATTTGAGCCGTATTTTGTGCAGTATTCCGGGGGCGGCACAGCAAAACGCCCCGCACCGCGCAGGCGGTACGGGGCGGAAAAGCGCTTATGCCAGGGAAAAGGTCATGGGATGCAGGGGCTGTACCACGGCGTCGGCCCCCTGCAGGCAGAGGGAGACGGCCGGCTCTGCGGGGTAAAACCGGGTGGAGAAGACGGTGGTGCCGTCGTTGCAATAGAATTCCAGCGAGGCGCGGTCCGCCACCAGGTCCAGCGTCAGCGGCCCGCTGCCGCACACCGCCCGGCGGAGGGTGCGCCCGCCGCCCAGGGCTTCGTCGGTGAAGCGGAGGGTCAGCCGGTCCCCGCTGCGTTCCAGATGCAGGCCGCCGGCCAGCGTCAGGGTGAAGTCGCCGGGGGCGGTCATCCCCAGCCGGAAGGGCAGGGGCACCGTGGCGGTCTGCCCCGCCGCCAGGGCCAGGGAACGGCCCGCGGCCAGGGCGTCCAGCTCCCGGGCGGGGCGCTGGCGCAGCCCTCCGGGACCGGCCTCGATCTCCCGGGGCAGGGTCAGACAGTGCTGCCAGCCCAGGGCAGCGGTGGGGTTGCGGTAGTCAGCATCGGGCATGCCCATCCAGCCGATGAGCAGGAGGCGGCCGTCCGGGGCCTGCAGCGTCTGGGGGGCGTAGAAGTCAAAGCCCTTGTCCCACTCGGTGAACCCGGACAGGGTGCCGGTCTCCAGATCCCCCTCCAGAGCAAACCAGCCGCTCTGGTACTGGTTCTGGTTTTCCGTCTCCCCGTGGGGCAGGCCCTGGGGACATACGCTCAGCCAGCGGCGGCCGTCCAGGACAAAGTGGTCGGGGCACTCCCACATATAGCCGAAGGCGGGGGTGGGTTCCAGCACCCGGGCCAGCTCCCAGGCCAGGCCGTCGGCGCTGCGGTAGAGCAGCACCCGTCCGGCGTCCGCCAGACTGCGGGCACCCAGCAGCATATACCACCGGTCCCCCTCCCGCCAGACCTTGGGGTCCCGCACATGGAGGGAACAGTCGGCGGGGTAGTCGGCGCTGGCCATCAGCCGCCGCTTGGGCCCCACATGGATGCCGTCGGGGGTCTCGGCCAGCAGGGTGTTGGACTCCCGCCCCGTGTGGATGTAGTCGTGGGGGCCGGGATGCTTCACATTGCCGGTGTAGTACAGCCGCAGCGTGTCGCCGCAGGGCACCGCGCAGCCCGAGTAGGCGCCGCTGCGCTCCCAGGGGGTGTCGGGCAGCAGGGGTTCGCCGGTAAAGGTCCAGTGCAGCAGGTCGGGACTCTGCCAGTGGCCCCAGCCTTTGGCCGAGGTACCCTCCGCGCTGCCGGGACAATACTGAAAAAAGACATGGTACAATCCATGAAAATAGCACAACCCGTTGGGGTCGTTGAGCCAGCCCTGGGGGGGCTCCAGATGAAGGGCTTGACGCCAGTCTGCCATGGAAAATCTCCTTTGGTTTCAAAAAGAACGGGGACAGCGTTGAGGCCGCCCGCTGCAAAAAGTTCTTTACAGTATAGCAAAAGCGGCGGGTGGATGCAAGAAAAAACCAGGGGAGAAGGGTGGCACCCCATAAACGCACGAACCCGCCACCGGCCCGGAACGGTTCCGGCTGTCTGCTTTTGGATGTGCGCCGGGCTGAAGAAAAGCGGATACGTCAGGCAAAAGCAACCAAAAAAATGACAAACAGAGAAAAAAATTGGTGAAAACCTTTGCATTTTGACTTTGATACGGTACAATAAAACAATCAGAGTAAAACAGCGGCCCCCGGAAAGGGGGCCGTTGATCTGCAAAGAAAGGACGCAAAACGATGCTCAAAGTACTGATTGCCGATGATGAACCGCGTGTGGCGATGCTGGTCAAGCAGCTGATTCACTGGCAGGAACAGGGACTGGAATGCGTTGGCTTGTTCCAGGATGGACAGAGCGCACTGGATGCGATCCGGCAGCTGCACCCCGATATCGTCATCACAGATATCCGCATGCCGGTCCTGTCCGGTCTGGAGCTGATCGAAAAGACGCTGGAAAGTGAGCCTCAGGTGCGCTTTGTGGTCATCAGCGGCTACCGGTATTTTGAGTATGCCCAGCGGGCCATCAAATACGGCGTGCAGGATTATCTGCTCAAGCCCATCGATGAGGAGGAACTCAACCGGGTACTGGGGAAGATTTGCGCGGAAAAAGCGGACCAGCAAAGCCGCCAGGAGCATCTGACCCGGATGGAGAACAGCTTCCGCAACAGTCGGCGGCTGCTGGACCGGGAGATTCTGCAGCAGCTGCTTTCGGGCGGGATCACCGACGTGGGCACCCTGAACCAGGATTACGGTACCGGTTTCCTGGAGGGATGCTATCAGGCCCTGGTGGTCAAGGTGGATCGGGCCACGGACACCGAGCCTCATGCCGATGCCGAGCGGCTTCTGATGGACAAGCTGCGTGCCAGGATCGAAAAGACCCTGCAGGGACAGCACTTTTTGTGCTGTGTGCAGGAGGGGATGCGGTTCATGCTGCTCTTCAACTATGCTCCTCAGGAGCGGGAAACCCAGTCCCAGGTGCTGCGCCGGTTGGTGGAGGACTGCCGCAACTATGCCGAAAACTACCACTGCTACCGCATCTGTATGGGCTCCAGTGAGGAGAGCCGGGATTTTTCCCAGTGTGCCCGGCTGCTGAAAATGGCCGAACATACGATGCTGCGCAAACTGTTTGAAGGGTACGGGATGCGGTTGAAACCGCTGCCCGGCGAGGAAGATGCCCGGCCGCTGGAGGAGCTGTGGCGGACCCAGGAGGCGGCGCTGGCCAACAGCATGGATTCCATGCAGGGAGAGGCAGTGTCTGCCCGGGTCCGGTTGCTCTTCGAGAATGCCCGGGAAAGGCGCCTGGCGGCCTGGCTGTATTTTGCGCTGGTAGAACGGATCACGGAGGTTTTTGCAAAGTGGGCGGCCAGCCGTTCGCTGACGCTGACGGCCGGCTGGCGGGAGCACACCCAGGAGCGATGTGAGAACTGTCAGTCGGTGACCACGCTGTGCCGCTGCGTATGCGAGGCAATGGAAGGGGAACTGCAGACGCTGCACGAACAGCAGCTGCGGCAGGAGGACCGCCCCATTCGGGTGGCCATGGAGTATGTGCAGAAACACTACGCCGAGCACATTACGCTGGAAGATGTGGCGGCGATGAGCGGGTTCAATCCCACGTATTTTTCCGATGTATTCAAGCGAAAGAGCGGTAAGAACTTTTCGGATTACCTCACCGAAGTGCGGATGGCGGCAGCCAAGGAAATGCTGCGCAACACCCGGAAGACGGTGTATGAGGTCGCCGAGGCGGCGGGGTACAAGGATGCCAAGTACTTCAGCCAGCAGTTTGCCCGCTATGCGGGCATGAAGCCCACGGAATACCGGAAACTCTACTACTGAGGAGGCAGCGGCGATGAGATCATCCTGGAAGGCATGGCTGCCGGCTGCGGTGGGAACAGGCTGCCTGGCCGCCTGTGTCTGGAGCAGCGGATGGGCAGCCCGGCTGGGGGCAGCAGGGGTTCTGGTCTGCCTGTTGGTACTGGCGGTGGCGCTGTATCGGCACTGCCGGGATATGCAGACGCTTCTCCGGTCGGGGCCGGGCGCCGGCAGAATGGGCACGGCCCTGGGCCGGGAACTGGAACAGAGCTGGATCCGCCAGGAAAACCGGCAGCAGGAACAACATTCGGCCCAGATGATGGACAGCCAGTCCCACATCAGTACCCTGCAGAACCAGATCAACCCCCATTTTCTGTACAATACCCTTGAATGTATCCGCAGCGAGGCACTGCTGCAGGACTGCGGCAGCATTGCGGAGATGTCCCACGCGCTGGCGGCATTTTTCCGCTACAGCATCAGCCGGCGGGAAAACATCGTTACGGTGGAGGACGAGCTGCGCAACATCCACAACTATTTTTTCATCCAGCAATTCCGGTTTGAAAACCGCTTCTCCCTGGAGATCCGGGACGAGGAGGACGGTACGGTCCTGGACTGCCTGATTCCCAAAATGACCATGCAGCCGGTGGTGGAAAACTGCATCTTCCACGGGCTGGAACCCAAGGCGGGGGAGGGCAGGGTAACCATCACATTGGATCGAACCGAAACGCTGCTGCGTATCGTCATTTCGGATGACGGAGTAGGCATGTCCCGGCAGACGCTGGAAAAGATGCGGCGCAGCATGGAGGAACCGGCCACCGGCCAGGCATCGGGCAGCTCCCACGGCAACGGCATTGCCATGCACAATGTGAACCAGCGGATCCGACTGATCTATGGGGCGGAGTACGGTGTGCAGATCTACAGCACCGAACGGGCAGGCACCGATGTGGAGATCCTGCTGCCGCTGGTCTGGAAGAAGGAAGACCTGCCCTTCCAGGAGGCGGTATCATGAAGGAGGAGCTGCTGCGTCTGGCAGAGCTGCACATCGAACAGCCGCCGCACCGGTCACTGTGCGGGGTGCATCTGCTTCTGCGCGCGGGGGAATGCTGCATCCTGGCGGGGGCGGAAAATTCCGGCAAATATCTGCTGACCGGCTTTCTGGCGGGGGGCATCGTGCCCGCCGGCGGGACGGTATGGGCGGAAGGGGACCGGGTAACGGACTTCTCCCCCGAGCAATGGGAACGGGCGCGCCATGTATACTATCTGCGCGGGGCGCCGGATTTTTTGCGGTCCATGGACCTTTCGGAAAATTTCTTCCTGATGCGCCGCAACCGACTGAACAAGCTGCTGCTGAACCGGCGGGCCATGCGGCTGCGCACCACCCAGGCCCTGGAGGAACTGGGGCTGCACTATGCCCAGAATTGCCCTGTGGAGCGGCTGAACCGGGTGGATCGTGTCCTGATCGGCATTGCCCGGGCGGTGGATCAGGGGGCAAAGCTCATCGTTCTGGAAGATATTTCCCAGGGCCTTTCCCTGCCCCAGGCAACCCAGGTGCTGGCGCTGCTGCGGCGGGTCAAACAGCGGGGCGTGGGCATTCTGCTGGCGGACAACTGGTCCGGCTGGTTTGAACCGGTCGCGGACTGGATGGTCCTGCTGCAGGAGGGCGAGGTGGTGCGCAAACTGCGCGCCGGGGATTTCGCCCGGAAGGACAAGATCCTGCCCCCGGCCCCCATGCCGCTGCCGTCCGAGGTATCCCCGGACCGGACGGAGGGGTTTGCGGCGGTATTGGAATACCACGGTGCCACCGTGACCGAGCAGTTTGCATTCGGGCAGATTACGCTGCTGCTCAGCGAGGACCAGAGTGTTCTGGACGGATGCTGGCAGGCTCTGCAGGGCGGCGGCCGGAAGTGCTGCTTTCTCCTGGACGGGGGAAGGATCCCCTGCCGCAGTCCCGCTTCTCTGCGCCGCCACCGCATCCTGCTGTGGAGCCGCCGCGGGCGGGCGGCCCGCCTGCAGGAAAATATGACCACGGCGGAAAACATCCTGCTGCCCAGCCTGCGACGGATCAGCCGCGGTGTCTTTTTTGAAAAAACCGCCCGCAGGATCCTGCGGGACCGGGATTTCTGGGGCGATGAACTGGACGCTCTTGACCTGACGGCAGAGGCACCGGCCTACAGCTGGGAGATCCTTTTCTGCCGCTGGAAACTGTTCCATCCGCGGATTCTGGTGGTGTACGGACTGCTGTCGGCGGTGGGGGAAGATACCCAGGAACGGCTCTACACCCGGCTGCGGGAACTCTGCCGCCGGGGCACCGCCGTGATCCTGCTGGAAAACACCGGACGTGACTGGAGCGGCCGGGCCGATCGGGTGATCGCCATATGAAAAAGAAAGATAGGATATGTTGGCTTTTTCGCCGCCTTGTGCGCGGGTACGGCTGGCTGAATCTGCTGGTGGCGGTCGGGTACATGCTGGCGGTCAGCTGCAACGGACTGGGGTGGAATACGCTGTATTTCGCCCGCCAGAGTTGCATGCTGGGCTTTTTTACGCTGGGAGCCGGGTGGATCGCCCTCTCGGGCGGCATCGACCTCTGCTTTATGGCCCAGGCGGCCCTGTCCACTGTGCTGGCCGCAGTCCTCTACCGCGAGGGGATGCCCACGGCGCTGATGGTTGCGGCGGTGGTGCTGTTCAACCTGGCGGTGGGGGCGGCACGAGGCTGGCTGATCGAAAAACTGCAGATCCCCGCCATCATCCTGACGCTGGCGCTGGCCACGATTTTTTCCAACCTGAGCGCCCCTGACCAGATGCTGATCCTGGAGATCAGCACCTACCGCTACTACCTGCAGTTTACCTTAAGCATGCTGGTTCTGCTGCTGCTCTGTGCGGCGGGGGTGCAGCTGTATCTGCACGGCACCTGGTGGGGCAAATATACGCTGGCCCTGCGTGAGAATGCGGAGGCTGTGCGTCGGTGCGGTGTGAATACAAAGCTCATCAGCACGGTGGTGTACGGGCTGGCCTCCATCCTGTTTGCCTTCGGCACCCTGATGATGCTGTTTGTGGCGCCCTACGGCAGCAGCAGCCGCAACAGTAGCTATCTGTATCAGGTGCTGGCGGCGGTGGGCCTGGGCGGCGGCTTTACGCGCCGGGGCAGTGTGCCGGAAACGCCGCGCCTGCTGGCGGGGGCCATCTCCATGACGATGGTGGAGCAGCTGCTGCTCTATTTCGGGCTGACACATTACCGCCTGATTGTGGAAGGTGCTGTGATTTTGGCTGTATTTTTTGCCCAAATTAACGAAAACACAAGGCATAATGGATAAAAAACTGAAGATGCTCCCCCTAAAACCAAAACTCCTTCCCTTGAGAGCGGCCTTGCCATTCTGGTATTCTAAGACTGCCGAGAGGCGAAGGAGTTTTACACATTCGGGAAGGAGAAAAACACTATGAAAAAAGCAATGGCAACCACACTGGCACTGACGATGGCTCTCTCGCTGGCCGCCTGCGGCAGCACCACTTCCTCGTCTTCCACTGCAGCGGACTCCACGTCGGAGACTTCGTCCGCCACCGCAGAATCCACCGCAGAGGGCGGCAAGATCGGGTTTCTGGCGCCTACCCTGCAGACGGAATTCTTCATCGGCATTGACAACGACCTGAAAGCGGCCTGCGAAGCCAATGGCTATGAATACACCAGCGTCGATTTTGCCGGTGACTCGGCCACGGCCGTTACCGGCATCGAGAATATGGTCACCGCCGGCTGTGACGTCATCGTGGCCATGGTTTCCGATACTTCCTGTGACGACGCGCTGGCCGCTGCGCAGGCCGAGGGCGTCAAGATCGTGGAATGCGGCGTCGAGACGGCCGTCTATGACTGCTGCCTGAATGTTGACCAGTACAATTGGGGCGAGCGCATCGGCGAGATGGCCAGCAACTGGGCCATCGACCAGCTGGGCGCCGAGAACGTGAACTACGTGATTTATACCACCTACCAGGATGCCGACATGCAGAACCGCGGCCAGGGCATCCAGGACAAGATCCAGGAAATGATGCCCGAGGCCAACCTGCTGGAAGTGGTGGACATCGGCAAGGACATCGTGGGCAGCGGTACCTCCACCACCGAGAACATGCTCCAGAAATACCCCGACCTGAACATGATCGCCTGCTACGGCGACGCGGCGGCTGTGGAAGCCATGGAAGCCATCAAGGCGGCCGGCCTGAACAGCGATGATTTCGGCATCTTCTCCTGCGATGGCACCAACCAGGCGCTGGCCAGCATTGCCAACAACGACATTCTGCGCGGCACCATCGCCAGCGAGGCCATCGGCACCCAGATGTTTGAGTACAGCCAGCGCCTGCTGGCCGGCGAGACCTTCGACGAGCCTGTCATGATGGAAGGCACCGAGGTCACCAAGGACAACGTCAGCGACTGGTACAACGGCTGATCCCCACAGATTCCCAGAAGACAGAAACAGCACTATCCGGGCCGGGTAGTGCTGTTTTAGAAAGGAAGGATCTCATGTCAGAAAACAACATTCTGAGCATCCGGAATATTGTCAAAACCTATCCCGGCGTGGTGGCCATCGACCATGTCTCCTTCGATGTGCGGGAGGGGGAGGTTCACGCCCTCATCGGGGAAAACGGCGCCGGAAAATCCACCCTCATCAAGGTGCTGTCCGGTGCAATCCAGCCCGACAGCGGCTCCATCACCATCGGCGGCAAGACCTTTGAAGCGATGACCCCCATCCTCTCCAAGGAACAGGGCGTCGGCGTCATCTACCAGGAATTCACCCTGGTGCCGGGCATCAGCGCGGCGGAAAACGTTTTCCTGGGCCAGAAGACCAGCGACGGCGTTTTCGTCAACTTCGAGGAACGCATCCGCCGGACCAAGGAACTGTTCGACCAGATGCATGTGAATATCGATCCCACCCAGCCGGTGCGGAATCTCTCGCCTGCCTGCCAGCAGATCGTGGAGATCGCCAAGGCCGTGAGCAAAAACGCCCGGCTGCTCATCATGGACGAACCTACGGCGCCGCTGACCGTCAATGAGGTGGACACCCTGTTCCAGGTCATCCGGGACCTGAAAAAGAAGGGCGTTACCATCATCTACATTTCCCACCGTCTGGAGGAACTCTTCGAGGTGGCCGACCGGGTCACCGTCATGCGGGACGGCCAGTACGTGGGCACCGAGAACATTGCCGATATCGACCGCAAAAAGCTCATTGCCATGATGGCGGGCCGGGAACTCAAGGAAAGTTATCCCGTGCGCCACAACACCATCGGTGAGGAAGTGCTGCGGCTGGAAAATGTGACCGGCAACGGGGACCGCAACATCTCCTTCACGCTGCACAAGGGCGAGATCCTGGGACTGGCAGGTCTGGTGGGCGCCGGCCGCACCGAACTGATGCGGGTACTTTACGGCGCCGACCCGCTGGAGGATGGCAAGATCATCCTCAACGGCAAGGAGGTCCACATCCGTTCCTGCCGGGAAGCCATCGAGCAGGGCATCGGCTACATTCCCGAGGACCGCAAAAACCACGGTGTGTTCCTGCGGATGTCCATTCAGTGGAATGTGGTCATGAACAATCTGCGGGCCTTCTGCAACGGGCCCTTCCTCAGCGAAGAAAAGCAGAAAGATGTGGCCCAGCGCTATGAAAAGGCGTTCCAGATCAAGACGCCCTCCCTGGACCAGCTGGTAGGCAACCTCTCGGGCGGCAACCAGCAGAAGGTGGTCATCGCCAAGACCCTGGCCGCCGATTCCCAGATCGTCATCTTTGATGAACCGACCCGCGGCATCGACGTCGAGGCCAAACAGGAAATCTACAAACTCATGAACCGTCTGGTGGAAGACGGCGGAAAATCCATCATCATGGTATCTTCCGATATGCCGGAACTGTTGGGCATGTCTGACCGCATTGTCGTCATCGCCGAAGGCGAAAAGACCGGCGAGGTGGAGAAGAAGGACTTCAACCAGAACTACATTCTGGATCTTGCCTCCGGCGGTACGATGAAAGGAGCAGTCTAAGCATGAAAAAGTTCGTGGACATTTATAAAAAGTTCGGTATTTACATTCTGCTGGCCGTCGTCTTCGTGGTGTTCGCCGTGGCGGCACCCAACTTCCTGTCGGCCAAGAACGTCATCAACATCGTGCGGCAGTGCTCGATGTTCGGCATCGTCGTTGTGGGCGTTTCGATGGTCATGATCGGTGGCGGCATGGATCTGTCGGTGGGCAGCCAGATGGCCGTGGACGGCATGCTGGTAGGCTACATGATGGTCAACTCCGGCCTGCCGATCCCCCTGGCCATTGTGGCCACCATCGTCATCGGCTGCCTGATGGGAGCGCTCAACGGTGTGGTGGCCGTCAAACTGCACATCATGCCCATCATCGTCACCCTGGGCACCATGCTCATCCTGGAAGGTGTGGCGTACCTCATCACCGGTGGTTATCCCATTACCGGCATGCCGGAAGCCTTCACCGTCATCGGTCAGGGCTATCTGGGCATCATCCCCATCCCCGTCATCATCTTTGCCGCCTTTGTCATCTTCGGCTGGATCGTCATGAACAAGACCTACCTCGGCCGTGAGATCTACGCCATCGGCGGCAACCGGGAAGCGGCCCGTCTGGCCGGTATCAATGTCGACCGCCTGACCATCATTGTCTACACCTTCTGCGGCTTCGCAGCCAGCATCGCGGCCCTGATCATGGTCGGCCGGACCAACGCCTCCCAGCCCGGCGCCGGCAGCAGCTACGCCTTCGACTGCATGACCGCAGCCTGCCTGGGCGGCGTCTCCATCGCCGGCGGTGAAGGCAAGATCAGCGGTACCGTCGTGGGCGTGCTGATCCTCGGCATGCTGGACAACGGCCTGGTCCTGATGAGCGTAAACTCCAACTGGCAGAGTGTCGTCAAGGGTGTCATCCTGCTGGCGGCCGTTGCCATCGACTGCTACCAGGTCGTCAACAAGAAAAAGGCAGCCTGAGAACAGGAGGGGTGTTTGTATGGCCTGCACGACAATGCCTTTTTACGAATGTCGCCCCGGCATTTTCGAGATCGATGAATTTGACTGCGCCAGTTGCTTCGTCATTGTAGGTACCGAACGTGCCCTGCTGCTGGACACCGGCGTGGGCATCGGCGATCTGCGCTGGGTGGTGGAACACCGCATCACCGACAAACCGTATACGGTGGTGGCCACCCACAACCATGGCGATCACATCGGGGGTGCCGGCTTCTTCGACGAGGTCTGGATGCATCCGCTGGATCTGCAGAACCAGGATGCCTCCACCGCCCCCACGCTGGCTTTCCGCAGGGATTATGCGGAGCTGATCCGCAGGCGGGAGGGCAAATATTACGCCTATGATCCCCAGCAGGATATCCGCCCCTGGCCCGGGGAACCGGTCTGGCGGGAACTGTCCGACGGCCAGACCTTCGATCTGGGCGGGCGCACCGTCACAGCCTGGCACTGTCCCGGACACACCCCCGGCGAGATCGTCCTCATCGACGATCTGACCCGTACACTGCTGTGCGGGGATGCCTGCAACTGCAACTGGCTGCTGAACAAGGACCTGGCTCCCACGTTCCGGGAAGGGGTGCAAATCTCTCTTCAGGCGCTGCAACGGATCTGGGGGATGCGGGATCAGTATGATGCCGTGTACAATTTCCACCATGATTTCCGGGGCTTCGGGGCGCCGCTCAACCCCGATGTACTGCCCAATCTGATCGCCTGTCTGGAACAGCTGCAGGCGGGAACCGCCACGTTCCGGGAAATCCCCGATGCGCTGTCCACCACCGGCGGAACCAAGACGGTGGCGATCTGTGGGGATGTCTTCGTCTCCTGCATGGGACAGGACATCCGCGCGGCGGCTCAACAATGATTGACCCCCGCGGACAAAGCTTGCTTTGTCCGCGGGGGTTTTGTGGTTTATCGGCACATTCCTGCAGGCCGGCGATCCCCGTCAGCAGTTGCCCGTATACACATAGGAAAGCTGTTCCCGGGCCACCTCCGCCAGGCGGTAGACCGTCTGTACCGGCGTGGGCGGGCGGTCCTGCATGCGGTGCCGCGGGAAGAAGCGGGACACATGCAGCGGGATGTCGGGGCGCACCGAAGCCAGCCAGGCCGACAGCGCCCGCATCTCCTCCTCGCTGTCGTTCTCCCCGGGGACCACCAGGGTGGTGACCTCCGGATGGCAGCAGGACGCCGCCAGGACGATGGACCGTTTGACCGTCTCCAGATCCCCGCCCAGCCGCCGGTACCAGCCTTCGGTAAAGCCTTTCAGGTCGATGTTCACCGCGTCCAGCAGGGGCAGCAGCGCCCGCCAGGGCTGTTCCTCCAGCGTGCCGTTGGTCACCAGCACGTTGCAAAGCCCTGCCCGGCGGACCTCTTCGGCGCAGTCCCGCACAAATTCGTAGCCCACCAGCGGTTCGTTGTAGGTGTAGGCTACCCCGATGTTGCCCCGGGGCCGCAGCCGCAGGGCCTCCTCGGCCAGCTGCCGGGGCGTGCAGTCCCGGGTGGGAGACTCCGCCCCCGCGGCGGCGATGCCGGCGTTCTGGCAGAAGGGACAGTGCAGGTTGCAGCCGAAGCTGCCCACCGACAGGATCAGGCTGCCGGGGTGAAACCGGCGCAGGGGCTTTTTCTCGATGGGATCCAGGGCCAGGGCGGTGAGGCGGCCGTAGTTCAGCGGCTGCAGGACGCCGCCCCGGTTGGCCCTGGCACGGCAGAGGCCGGTCTGGCCCTCCTCCAGGCGGCAGTGGTGAAAACACAGGGTACAGGTCACACTCATAGATGCCGCACCACCTCAAACCGCTGGAGGGTGTAGGGATCCTCCGCCCGGATGCCGCCCTTGCGGCGGGCGATGGTCACCTGTTCCTCCGCCGTGTCCACCCCGTCCAGGTCGGGCAGCAGCAGCCCGCGTTTCTGCCCGTATCGGACGATGACGCCGTATCGTTTCGGGTCCAGCTGGGCGGGCGAATCCACCGGTTCGGGACGCCCCAGTACATCCACGCTGTATTCCAGCTCGTCCAGTTCGTCGGCGCGCACCGGCGGGAACCGCGGATCCCGGGTCCCCGCCGAGACGGCATTCTGCACGATCTCCCGGGCCACATTCTCCTCGGTGGGGGCGATGGTCCCGATGCAGCCCCGCAGCTGTCCGTCCTTATGCAGCGATACAAACACGCCGGCGGCCCGGTCGGTCAGTGCGGCGGGCAGGGCGTCCGGCAGCACTTTCAGGGGATGGCCCTCCCGGACAGTGGTCTCCAGGGACAGCCGGGCCAGCCGCACCCAGGGATCCTCCTTGGCGCGGCGGGCGTCCAGCCGTTCCCGGCGGATCCGCTGGCAGGCGGAGGCATACCGGCGGGTGTCGTCCCGCCCGGTGACCGGGAAGAGGGCCACGCCGTAGCCCACCCCGAAGGTGCCCTCGTGGCTGAGCAGCCGGGGCTCTACCGCCAGTCCGTCCAGCGCGCCCGCCATGATCTGGAAGGAGCGCAGGCCGCATTCCGCCGCCCGCTGGCAGAGGGACGGGTCCAGGGTGAGAAATTCCAGGAAGTTGCCGGAGGCCATGGTACGGGTCACGGCCTCGTCAAAGACCGGCCCTTCCGGGGCAAAGCCGTAGGGGCCGTCGGCTTTGAGCTTGTGGGAAAGGTCCCCGCTGGCCACAAAGACGGCGCGGCGGTCCAGTGCCTCCACCGCCCCGGCCACGCACTGTCCCAGCCGGTAGTGGTCCAGCGCCGAAAATCCGGACAACCCCATCCGCACGATGGGACAGTGCACCCCGGCCTTGCGCAGAAAATACAGGGGGATCAGCACGCCGTGGTCAAGGCTCGGGTCCCGCTGGCCCAGCGTGCCCGCCCGCAGCCCCGCCTCTTCGGCCCGGCGGAGGATCTCCGCCCGCAGGGGCGCATCATAGGTCACGTCCATCCGGACCTGGGGCGCCCCGAAGTCCGCCATGGAACCCGAAGCGCCGCTGCCCGGCGCGATGTGGAAGTAATCCCCGTACAGGATGGTGTGGGGCGAGGCCACGATGAGCACCTCGGGATCCCAGCGGGCCACCTCCCCGGCGGCCTGCTCCATGGCCTTGCCTGTGGCGGCAATGTCCCGTTCCCGGCCCCGGCCCACCTTGGGCAGCAGCACGGGCGGGTGGGGTGTCAGAATAGCACCCAGCATCGGCATAGCGGTCACTCCTTTCCGGCGATGTAAAATCAATGTTTCAGTCCAGCTCCACGATGTCCACCGCGGTGCCGTGGGCCCGCAGCAGCCCCACCAGGTCCTCGGCCTGCAGCCAGACGGTGGCGGTGTTGTCGTTGGGATGGACCCCGATCAGGCCGGACCCCTGCCAGAAATCCCGGTCGATGTAAAAATGTACCCGGCAGTCCCGGTCGTTGAGCAGCCCGAAGGGGGTCACCGCTCCGGGGATCAGCCCCAGCAGCTCCTGCAGTTCCTCGGGGGAGGCGAAGGTCAGCGGTTTGGTGCCCTGTTTGCGGCGGAAATCCTTCAGGTTCACCCGCTTGTCGCCCCGCACGGTGATCAGATAGTAATTCCGCCGCTTGTCGTCCCGCACAAAAAGATTCTTGGCGTCCCGGTCGGGGTAGGGCAGTGCTACCCGGGCCAGCTCCTCCATGTTGTAGACGGCGGGGTGCTCGGTGATCTCGTGGGCAATCCCCTCGGCGTCCAGAAAATCGTATACGTCCTGTTTGTTCATGGTAAGCCTCCTGTCTGTCTTTATTGTAGCGCATCCCGCAAGGGGCAACAAGCGGTCACGGTAGGTTTTTCTCCAGCGGTGTGCTATAATGGAACCAAACCGTACGAAAGGGGGAACCGCCATGCTGCGGCAGATCCGGTATTTCCAGGCGGTGGTGGCCAGGCACAGCTTTTCCGAGGCGGCGGAGGAATGCCACATCTCCCAGTCCGCCATCTCCCAGCAGATCAAGGCGCTGGAATCGGAACTGGGATTCCCGCTGCTGGAACGAAAAAATCGGAAATTTGTGCTGACCCCGGCGGGGGAACACTTCTACCGGAAAAGTCTGGTCCTGGTGGCCGACTATGAGCAGCTCTGCCGGGAGTCCGCCCGGATCGCCCGCGGCGATACGGCGGTGTTGCGGCTGGGCTATCCCCGCGGCTATGGCGGGGCGGAGATCCCCCGGGCGCTGGACGATTTCGCCGCCCGGTATCCCCAGGTGTCGGTGCAGCTTCTGCCCGGCAATCACGAGGAGCTGTTCGGCCTGCTGCGCAGCGGCGGTGCCGACCTGGTGCTCAACGATCAGCGGCGGATGTTTTCGGAGGCATACGTCAACCGGATCGTGGCGGTGCGCCCGCTGTATGTGGAACTTTCGGCGCGCAGTGCGCTGGCGGCGCTGCCGGGGGTGACACCCGGAGAACTGAAAAACCTGCCCTGTATCCTGGTGGCCGTTCCCTCCCAGCGGCAGACCGAGGAGGACTACTACCGCACCGTCATCGGTCTGGAAGGCGGCTTCCTGTTTGCCGAAACGCTGGAGGAGGCCCGGCTGCTGGCCGTCAGCGGGCAGGGCGTCCTGCCGGAGACGGAAACCTCCCTCCCGGAGCCCTACCGGGAAACGCTGTGCCGCATTCCCCTTTGGCGGGGACGGGAGCCCATCACCTGCAACCAGTGCCTGTTCTGGAAAAAGGAGTCCGCCGGGCCCTGTCTCGAGGCCTTCGCCGCGCTGCTGCAAGACAGATTCTCCCCTCAATGAATAAGAAAAAGCCGATGCTTTTCCCGGGAAGCATCGGCTTTCTTATTAGAAAAACTTATAGAAAACCCGCAAAACAAAAATTGATTGGCAGGTCCGGCCCCTGTATACTGGAGACAGAAACCACATCGGGGAGGCAGAAAGATGGAAAAACTGATCCTTTATTACTCCCGCGCCGGGGAAAACTATTTCGGCGGGGAGTATCGTTACGTGGAGACCGGCAACACCGAGAAGGTGGCCCGCTGTATTGCCGCGGCCACGGGGGCGGCGCTCTTTGCCATAGAGCAGAAGGTGCCCTATGCGGCGGACTACCGGACCTGCATCCGGCAGGCGCAGGCGGACCAGCGGGCGGGGGCCCGGCCGGAACTGACGGGGCTGCCCGCCGATTTTGACCGGTACGGGGAGGTATATCTGGGCTATCCCAACTACTGGGGCGATCTGCCCATGGCGGTGTACACGCTGCTGGAATCCCTGGACTGGACGGGTAAGACGATTCATCCCTTCTGCACCCATGAGGGCAGCGGTCTGTCCGGGACGGAAAGCCGGATCGCAGCGGCATGTCCGGGGGCGAAGGGGCCAAAGGGCTGGCGGTGCGCGGCTCCGATGCGGACCGCTGCCGGGACGCGGTGCTGCGCTGGCTGTCCGAGTGAGTCGAAAGGAGAAATCAGTCATGAAAAAAGAGGTTTTGCTTCTGACCGGTGCCGGGCAGATCGGCATGGCCATTGCCCGCCGGATGGGGAGCGGGAAAAAGATCGTGGTAGCGGACAAGAAACCGGAGAACGCCAGGGCCGCGGCGGAGCTCCTGAATGGAGCCGGGTTTGATGCGCTGCCCCGGGAGATGGATCTGGGCAGCCGGGCCTCCATCCAGGCGCTGCTGGCCGAAGTGCAGCAGCTGGGCCCGCTGAAGATGCTGGTGAACGCCGCAGGCGTATCCCCCAGCCAGGCGCCCATCCAGGCGATCCTGCAGGTGGACCTGTACGGCACGGCGGTGCTGCTGGAGGAAGTGGGCAAGGTGATTGCGCCGGGTGGTGTGGGGGTGACCATCTCCAGCCAGTCCGGCCATCGGATGAAGCAGCTCACCCCTGAGGAGGACGAGCAGCTGGCCTGCACGCCCGCCGAGGAGCTGCTGGCGCTGCCGCTGCTCCGGCCGGAGAACATCCGGGACACCCTGCATGCCTACCAGCTGGCCAAGCGCTGCAACGAAAAGCGGGTCATGGCCGAATCGGTGAAATGGGGCGCCAGAGGGGCCCGCATCAACGCCATCTCGCCGGGGATCATCGTGACGCCGCTGGCCCTGGATGAATTCAACGGGCCCCGGGGAGATTTTTACAAGGATATGTTTGCCAGATGTCCGGCCGGGCGGCCCGGCACGGCGGATGAGGTGGCCAATGTGGCGGAACTGCTGATGAGCGACAAGGGCGCCTTCATCACGGGAGCGGATTTCCTGATGGACGGCGGTGCCACCGCCTCCTACTTCTACGGGCCGCTGCGGCCGTGACCCAAGGAATTTTTGGCAGTTCCGGTTTGTTCTTGTGCGGGGCGGTCCTGCTGTGTATACTGTAAACACAGGAGGAACGCAACCTATGGAATATGGCAATGTGCGGCCGGCGGAGTTTGTGGCCCGGCCCAACCGGTTTGTGGCCCGGGTGCTGCTGGACGGCAACCGAGAGACCGTTCATGTGAAGAACACCGGCCGCTGCCGGGAACTGCTGGTGCCGGGGGCGCGGGTCTATCTGGCCGAGGGGACAAACCCCGCCCGCAAGACCCGGTACGACCTGGTGGCGGTGGAAAAGGGGCCGCTGCTGGTGAATCTGGATTCCCAGGCACCCAACAAGGTGTTTGCCCAGTGGGCCCGGGCGGGGGGCTTCCGCCCGGAGCTGACGCTGCTGCGGCCCGAGACGGTGTGGGGCAATTCCCGGTTTGATTTCTACTGGGAGGATGCCGCCGGCCGCCGGGGCTTTGTGGAGGTGAAGGGGGTCACCCTGGAGGAGGGCGGCCACGCCCGGTTCCCCGATGCGCCCACCCTGCGGGGCGTCAAGCACCTGGAGGAGCTGACCCGCGCCCGGGCGGAAGGGTACGAGGCAGCGGTCTGCTTTGTGGTGCAGATGGGCGGCATGGTGGATTTTGCCCCCAACGACGCCACCCACCCTGCCTTCGGCGCGGCGCTGCGCCGGGCGGCGGCAGGGGACGTGACCGTGCTGGCCATGGAATGTGATGTCACCCCCGGCAGCCTGGCCATCCGTCAGGCCATCCCGGTGCGGCTGTAAAAGGAAGAATCCCCGGCTGCGGCAAAACTGCCGCAGCCGGGGATTCTATTTAAGGTTGCTTGTCAGCGGGAAGGAACTCAGCGCAGGCTCTCGGCCACTTCCTGTACGGTCTGCAGTTCGGTGGCGGGATCGCTGCCGGCGGCCACATTCTGCATGGCCACGACGATAGCGGTCTCCAGCTCGCTGTTCTGCAGCTTGCGGTTGCCCACGGCGTTGCTCACGTAGCTGTTGACTTCGTCGATGGACTGCTGCTGCAGCTTGCCGTCCACTTCACCCTGGTAGGTGATCTCGTTGGAGACGGGCGCGCCCTGCAGGTAGTCCACGTAGATCTGCTGGCCGGTGCCGTTGGCCATGAATTCCACGAACTTCATGGCGGCTTCGGCGTTCTTGCAGTCCTTGTTCACGGCGATCATGGTGTCCACACCGGCGGTGCCGCACAGGGTGCCGCTGGGGCTCAGAGAGGGCAGGACGCACATGCCGATGACATCACCCTGGTTGGCGATCTCGGTGCCCTGGATCTCGGTGTTGCTGGGAGAGATGGGGCCCAGGTGCCAGGAACCGGTGAGGAAGAAGGCAGCCTTGCGGTTGAAGAAGTACTGGTCACGGGCGTCGGGGTAGGAGTTGACGCCCAGGGCGCCTTCCTCGAAGATGCCGTCGGTGAACAGCTTCTGCCAGGCGGTCATGGTATCCACGAAGCACTGGTCGGTGAAGGAGCGCTCGCCGGCCTCGGCCTCATAGACGGCGCCTTCCTCGAACTGGTTGGACACCTGCACGAAGACGTCGGAGTTGATCCAGTCGTCCGCAGCGCCCACAGCCACGGGAATGTAGCCCTTGGCCTTGATGAGCTCGGCGTCGGCCTTCAGTTCTTCATAGGTGCGGGGGATCTCGGTGATGCCGCACTCTTCCAGGATGGTCTGGTTGTACAGCAGGTCGGTCATGCCGGCCACCAGCAGGGGCATACCCACCAGGGTATCATCCACCTTGCACTGTTCCACCGCGGTGGAGGAGATCACATCCTGCCAGCCGGGCATGTACTGGTCGGCCAGTTCCGACATATCCGCCACGAAGGGGGCGTACTGGGTGGCCATGGTGCCGGTGCTCAGGCCGAACAGGTCGGGGCCGGTGCCGGAGGCCATGACGACCTGGAGTTTCTCCGTGAAGTCGTCCTGCTCGGTGCGGGTGTAGTCGATCTTGATGTTGGGGTACTGCTCCTCAAAGGCCACGACCATCTCTTCCCACTGGATGGTGGTGGGCAGCCAGGACCAGAAGGTCAGGGTGACCTGCTCGTCCCCGGCGGAAGCAGCTTCCCCGGTGGATGCACCGGCGGCTTCGCTGGCGGACTCACTGGCGGAGCTGCCGCCGCAGCCTGCCAGCGAGGAGACAGCCAGGCTCATGGCCAGGCCCAGGGCGAGCGCGCGTTTCATCTTTTTCATACGTTTCCTCCTAACTTTATTCCGGCGCAGGGGCCGGATGGTTTCCGTTGGTTCCTGTGTGCAGTATAGCAAAAATTTGCGGGGCAGGGCACTCAAATAATTTGCGGTTTATATCAGATTTTTGTGGATTGCCATCCGGTCAGGACGGCGTGTTCCAGCTGCAGGCGCAGGGAACTTCCGGCGGGCAGGGCGGACGCTTCCCCGGCGGGCAGGGCGTTGACCCGCATCGCCAGGTGATCGCCCTGCCGGCGGCAGCGCAGCACCAGTTCCCCGGTGAACTGCCGCTCCAGGCAGACCGTTTCCCCGGCCTGCAGGGTCACGGCGCCTTCTCCCCCGGCCTGGAGCACAAAGACTTCCTCCCGGTCTTCGGGGCAGATGCCTTCCAGCGTCAGCAGGCCGCGGGCGCCGTGCAGGCCCTCCCGGTCTGCGGTGGCGGGGCTCACCGTGAAGCGCTCCCCCAGCCGGGCCAGATCATCCCCCCACAGATCCCAGTGGTCGGTCACCGTCAGGCCGGTCACCGTCAGTTCGCTGTAGTAGACACGGACCTTGCAGTCACCGCCGCGCACCCGGCTGGCAAAGGTCAGCAGCAGGTCCTCATCGTAGCGCAGCGTCCAGGCTTCGCAGCAGCCCTCCGCCTGCAAAAGATGGGGCACAAAGGGATCCCAGCCGGCGGGCATCCGGGCCGAAGCCAGGGTGCGGGTGATGCGGCCGGTGGTCTCCAGCACGGTGACGCAGCCGCGCCCCGTATTGAACTGTATTTCCAGCCGGTTGCCCGCACCGTCCTCCCGCAGCACCACGCCGTAACGGGCGCCGGTGTGCAGCAGGGTGGGGCAAAGCCACAGTTCGGCACGCACCGCCTCGGGCATGGGGCAGACGGTGTATTCTTCACAGTCCCGCAGGTGCAGCGATGGCAGGCTCACCGTGGCGGGGGCGGGAACGGGCTGGGCGTCGGTGGTGGGCGGCGCCATGTACAGCCCCCGCATCCCCTGTTCCAGCGGCGCAATGTGCATTTCCCGCTGTTCCTCCCCGGGGCGGATGGGCTGGGTGGCGTCCCGGCCGTGGTAGACCATCCACAGGTCGGTCAGGTCGGGGGCAAAGGCCACCGTGTTGTGGCCGGTGCCTTCCACCTGGCCGTTCTTGCGGATCAGCGGCGCCCAGGACCCGTTCAGGGTTTGCTTCTTCCAGTCCATTTCCCGCAGGTCTGCTTTGTTTTCGGCCCAGGCGTAGCCCACATAGTAGTTCACGTCGGTGTAGCAGTTGGCCGAATAGAGCAGGAAGCTGCGCTGCGGCCCGGGCACGAAGCAGGCCCCCTCGATGGTATACCAGTCCCGCCCGTCGCCGAAGCGGTTTTTCTCGTAGATCTCCTGGGGCAGGCTGGGCAGCACCACCGGGGCGGGATTGCCCTCCAGCCGGTCGGGGGCGATGAACTTGTCCACCAGAATGCAGGTGCCGGGGGCGTCCTGGGTGTTGCCCACCCAGTTGTTCACCGAGTAGAACAGATACACCTCATTGTGCCAGACCACCGGATGGGCGTCGATGGAAAAGGTGGGGAAGAGGGTCTTCTGCCAGGTAAAGGGGCCCAGGGGATCGGTGGCGGTGGCCAGCTGCATCTTTTCGCCGTTGCCGTCGTCCTCCCCGATGGGGTTGCTGGAATAGTACATGCAGAAGGTGCCATTGCGGTAGATCACCGCCGGCGCCCAGAAATCGTGGCGTCTCGGCTGCTGGATGGCGTAACCCTGCCAGGTCCAGTGGACCAGGTCGGGGGAACTGCTGACCTTGACGCCGTCGGCGTCGGTGGCGTAGCAGTAATATTGGCCGCACCAGCGCAGCACAAAGGGGTCGGGATTGGTGTGGTGTGCCCCGTCCGCGAAGGGAACGGGATTGCAGAACAGATTCGGCATGGAAAACCTCCTCAGCCCTTGACGGCGCCCGCCGTGATGCCGGACACCAGCCACTTCTGGCTGGTCAGGTAGACCACGATGGAGGGCAGCGTCAGCAGGACCATGACGGCGTAGATGCGGGCCACTTCCGAGGGGCTCTGGAAGGTGCCGGACACAAAGTACTGGGCGGCCAGGGTGACGGTGTAGTTGGCATCGCTGCGCACCATCAACAGGGGGATCAGGTAGTCGTTCCAGGAATAGATGAAGGTCAGCACCAGGACGTTGGCGATGATGGGCACGCTCAGGGGCATCATCAGCTGGGCCCAGATGCGCAGGGTGCTGGCGCCGTCGATGGTGGCGCTTTCCACCAGTTCATTGGGGACGGTGTCGAAGTAGTTCTTGGTCATCATCAGCATCATGGGGGCGTTGAAGGCCACCATGGGGATGATGCAGCCCAGGTGGGTGTCGATGAGGCCCATCTTGTTGATGGTGGAGAACATGGGGGTGACCACGGCAGCGGAGGGCAGGGCCAGGCAGGCCAGCAGGGCGCCGTAGATGTACTTGCCGCCCCGGATGCGCAGCTTGCTGAAAGCGTAGCCCGCCAGGGAAGCGATGAGGCAGACGATGACGGCGGTGGAAGCCGCGATGAAGAAGCTGTTGAAGATGACGTTGAAGTAAGGGATCTTCTCGTAGGTCAGTACGTAGACGTAGTTGTCCAGGCCGTTGACCTGGAAGGATTTGGCCAGGGCCAGCAGCATGGGGGTGATCCAGATCACCGCACAGACGGTAAGGACCACGTAGGTGGGGATCATCAGTTTCCGGCGCTGTTCTCTCATGGTTGTCAGTCCTCCTCCTTGCTCAGGCGCACCTGCAGCACCGCCATGATCAGGGCGATGACCAGGATGGCCACACCGATGGCGGCACTCTCACCGGCGTTGAAGTCCTTGAAAGCCTTCTCGTACAGATAGGTGTTCAGGAAGGCGGTAGCGCGGCCGGGGCCGCCGTTGGTCAGCAGTTTGACCAGGTCGAAGGTCTTCAGCGAACCTACGATGCCCAGGATGATCAGCACGTTGGTGGTGCCGCGGACCATGGGCAGGGTGATGCTGAAGGTGGTGCGCCAGAAACCGGCGCCGTCCAGCATGGCGGATTCATAGACATCGTCGGGCAGGCTCATGAGGGCGGCGTAGTAGGTGATCATCGAGAAGCCCATCCACTGGAAGATGTTGACCATGATGATGGAGAACAGGGCCCATTTCTTGTCGCCCAGCCAGGACTGGGCGGCCCAGTCCATGCCCAGGGAGCGGAAGAGGTTGTTCAGGTCGCCGGTGGCGGGGTTGAGGATGATGCGGAAGATGGCCGTGGTGATGGATGTGGCCAGGGCGATGGGCAGGAAGAAGATGGTCTTGTAGACGTTGCTGCCCTTGAAGCGGTATTTCAGCAGCACCGCCAAAATAAAGCCCAGCAGTGCCTGGGGGAACACCGTGCCGAAGAAGAAAATGACGTTGTTGCGCACGGCCAGCCAGAAGGTGCTGTCGGTGAGCATCTCTTTATAGTTGTCCAGCTGGACCCATTCCCAGCTGTCCGAGATGCCGTTCCAGTCGGTGAAACTGATCACCAGGGTAAAGCCGATGCAGTAGTAGATGAAAGCCAGGGACAGTACGAGGATAGGCACAAGGTACAAATAATTGCGCCAACCGTTTTTTGATATCATTCGCATAGCGACACCTCCGTTTGTGTCGTTATGATACCATTCCGGCTGGCGCAATCTGACGGAAAATATTTAGTTTTTACTACAATTTTTTGCTACAAACTCCGAGGGGGTCATCCCCTCGCTCTCCCGGAAGACCTTGAAGAAATAGTTGTAGCTGCGGAATCCCGTGCGCTCCACGATCTCCTTCATGGAAAGGTCCTGGCGGATCAGCAGGGCCTTGGCTGCGCGCAGCCGCACGGCGTTGAGGAACTCCACGAACCGCTGGCCCACCTCGCTCTTGAAGGCGCGGCTCAGGTGGGTGTAGCTGACCCCGGCGTAGTCGGCGCAGTCCTGGAGGGAGATGTCCCGGGCGTAGTTCTGCAGGATGAATTCCTGGGCCCGGGCCACCGCCGCCGAGGAGGGGGTCTGGGCCGGCTCGCTGCGCATCAGCCGCAGGGTCTGTTCCCGCAGGTCTGCCGCGGTCTGGTCCAGGATCTCAAACTGGGCCAGCCGCTGGAACAGTTCCGCCCGGCCCGCCTCGTCCAGCAGCCCCACGTGGAGGTACAGCTCGGTGATCCGGCGCAGGGCGGCGCGCACGGCCTTGCGGCAGGCGTGTTCCCGCCGCAGGAAGGCGAACAGCTCCTGGATGGCGTCCTGGGCGTTGGTGCTGTCCCGCTGCTGCACGGCGAAGGAGAGCGCCGACCAGGCGCTGCCGGGCAGGGGCAGGGGGCGCTGATGGACGGCGGGGCTGTGGGCCACCGGGAAGATCCGGTCGCCGCCGAGAAAGAGCTTGGCCTCCATGGCGGCGTCCAGCCGGTTGATCTGTTCCAGGGCCCGGGGCAGATCCAGCTGGGGGCTGCCCACGCCGATGGTCAGGGTGGTGTCCAGCAGCCGCAGGCTGGTGCGCTTGAGACGGGAACAGAAGTTGTTGACGCTGTTCATGACGAAGAGCAGGCTGTTCTGGTCAAAAAAGGAGAGGATCAGCAGGATGTGCTGCTGTTGGGTGAGGCAGTAGACATAGCGGTATTTGGTGCCCAGGATCTGGGCGATGATGTCGCACACCGCCTTGCAGACGTCCCGGCGGATCTCCTGCCAGTGAACGCCGGGGGCGCAGCGGTAGTCGGGGCTGATGACCAGGGGCGCCAGACCGCTCTTGTCAAAAGCGATCTCTCCCCGGTCCACCATGGCACCGATGGTCTCGGCGGTGAAGTGGTCGGGGCTCTCGAAGCAGTAGCCCGCCAGATTTTTCAGCGTCCGGCCTACGGGCTGGATGTGGTAGCGTTCCCGCACGGCGTCCAGAACCTCCAGCAGCCGCTCCCGGGTCAGGTCGTGCTTGAGCAGATAGTCCGCCACCCCTGCCACCATGCAGCCGCGGGTGTAGCGGAAATCGTCAAAGCTGGAAATGGCGATCACCGCGATGTCCGGCAGGGATATCCGGATCATCTGCAGCAGTTCCAGCCCGTCCATGGCGGGCATCTGCATGTCGCACAGCAGGATCTCCACATCGTTCTCCCGCAGCCACCGCAGGGCGGCCCGGCCGTCCTGGAAATCCGCTGCCACCTCGTACAGCGGATGGTCCTGCAGGTGCAGCTTGATGGAATTGCGGGCGGCCAGGTCGTCATCCACGATCACGATCCGGATCTTGTTCATCCGTTTTCCTCCTCTCCTGGGCTGCGGTGAGCGCCGCAGCCTCCTCCTCTTCCTCCTCAGCCCGGCGGCGCACCGGCAGCGTGAAGATCGCCCGGGTATACCGGCCGATCTCGCTGGTGTACTCCAGCCCGAAGGGCTCATCACATTCCATCCGGATGCGCTGCATCACGTTGGGCACCCCGATGCTGCTCACCGACACCCCGGTGCGGCGGCTGTCGGTCATCAGTGCCCGGATCTGGGCGTCGGTCATGCCGGCGCCGTTGTCCTCCACCGTGATGAGCAGCCGGTCCTCCTCCACCTGGGCGGCGATGCGCAGCAGGTTGTTGCAGGACAGACTGTGGGAAAAGCCGTGGACCAGGGCGTTCTCTACCACCGGCTGCAGGATGAACCGGGGCACAAAAAGGGCCTGGCAGTCCTCCTCCACAGCGTACTCCACCTCGAACTGGTAGTTGCCGCTGTACTCCATGATCTCCAGATAGCTCTTCACATAGTCCAGCTCGGCGGAAAGGGGCACGAACCGTTCGCTCTGCCGCATGACGCTGCGCAGCAGCCGGGACAGGGCGTTGGTCAGCGGAATGATGCTGTCGGCATGCTGGACCTTGGCCATCCAGGCCACCACGTTCAGCGTGTTGGAGACAAAATGGGGGTTGATCTGGGCCTGCAGCAGCTTGAGCTGCATGTCCTGTTTCTGGCGCTCGTAGACCGCCACCTCGTTTATCAGCTTTTTCAGCCGGGCCACCATGTGATTGAAGGTGGAGGCCATGACGGCGATCTCGTCCCGGGTGCTGACGGTGTAGCGCACATCCAGGTCGCCCTGGCCCACCTGGTGCATGGCGTTGCGGAAGCCCGCGATCTCGGCGTTGATCCGCCGGGAGATGGCCATGGCAATGCCGAAAGCCAGCAGAAAGACCGCAAGCACCAACCCGCCGCTGTAGTACAGGCCGTGCTGGATCTCCCGGGTATAGACGGCG
Organism: Subdoligranulum variabile; assembly: GCF_025152575.1. Classification (NCBI taxonomy): domain Bacteria; kingdom Bacillati; phylum Bacillota; class Clostridia; order Eubacteriales; family Oscillospiraceae; genus Subdoligranulum; species Subdoligranulum variabile. The sequence continues at coordinate 1,953,812 of NZ_CP102293.1, forward strand.
CTGGGGATCATCATGTGCAGCGTCCAGCCTGCCTGGGGCGCGGCGTAGGTGCTGTAAACATAGTCGGCGTCGTCCCGGCGGGTCTGCAGGGGGGCATCGCCGCAGTTGGTGAAGATCATGTCCTGGCGGTCGTTCTGCACCTGGAACAGACTGCCCTCCGGCAGATGGTCGCTGAACATCTGCTCGATGACACTGTAGTCAAAGTAGAGCACGGTGTAGCCCACCAGTTCCCGGTTGGAATCCAGGACGGCCCGCACCGAGGGCACCACGAAATCCGAGGTCAGATAGACCCCCACGTTGTCCACCTGCAGGGGACTCAGCATGACCATGGATTGCCGCAGCTGCTCATCGTCGGTCTCGGCAATCATCTCGCTGAGTTTGTCGTAATTCTGCACGATGTGCCCGCTGGTGAACCGGTACCCTTTGCAGGAAACGATGTCGATGCCCACAATATAATATTTGTAGCCGTTCATCGAGCTGATGAACTCCTTGAGGATGCGCTGGTTCTGCAAGTAAGTACCGTTGAGGACTCCGTTGACCTCCACCACGTTGTGCTCGATGGCGGCCAGGGGATTCACCACGTTCTCCTCGTTGAGGGCGATCATCGTGCACATGTGCTGGGTGTCGGTGAGGATGTAGTCGAAGGCATTGTAGGCATCCCGCATGGCGCTCTGGGACAGGTTGTTCAGATACAGCCGGGTGATGTCCTGGGCGGTGCGGTACCACACCACCGATACCAGCATCCCCAGAAATGCCAGGATGCCACAGAGAAAAAACAGTTTTCGGCGGATCGTCATGACACACTTCTCCTTATAGAACCCAGTATACCATGGCAGGATCGCCCGCCCGGCTACTCTTTTTTGAGGTTTACTGCGTTTTTTTGCGCCCCGCGGCGGATTTTTCTGCAAAAAACAACCTGCACAAAAGTGTGCAGGTTGTCAAAGAACCACGCCGGCTCCCGGGGGGAGCGCAACTGGCTGTATTATACCATGGGGGAAGAAACAGAGTCAAACCGGGAAAAAAAGGCGCCAGTTCATCCGGAGAGGATCGGATGAAAAACAGAAAGATAAACCATCGGCCCGCCCCGCAAGGGGTGGGCCGATGGACAGATCAGGGGAAAACCGAACGGCGCAGGACGGCGATGTTGCGGGCGATGTCCCCGTCGAACACCGCGCTGCCGGCCACCACACTGCGGGCACCGGCCGCCCAGGCGCCGGGCAGGGTGCGGGCGGTGATGCCGCCATCCACCTGGATGGTCACCGGATGGGGCGCGGTCTGCAGCAGGGCCTGGGCCGCTGCGATCCGGGCATTGCTGCCGGGCAGATAGGGCTGGCCGCCCCGGCCCGGCTGCACCGTCATGAGCAGCAGCTGGCTGATCAGCGGAAGATAGGCTCCGGCGGTTTCCACCGGCGTTTCGGGGTTGAGGACCAGGCCTCCCTGCATGCCCGCGGCCCGGATGGCCGCCAGGGCTGCACCGGGACCGCCCGGCACCTCGGCGTGGACCGATACCCGTTCCACCCCCAGGGCAGCCAGTTCCGCCACAAGATCCAGCGGGCGGTCCACCATCAGATGGACGTCCAGCGGTTTGCGGGTGAGGGCGCGCATGGTGCGCACCATACCGGGGCCGAAGGAAATGGCCGGCACAAAATGCCCGTCCATGATGTCGATGTGGAAAGCATCCGCTCCGGCGGCGTCGGCCGCCTGCACATCCCGGGCCAGGCAGGAAAAGTCCGCCGCCAGGATGGAAGGGCAGAGCTCAAAGGATGCTTCGCTGCAGTTGCGGGCGGTCATCTCAGACCAGCTCCTTCACAGCAGCCACGATGGCGTCGCTGCGCAGGCCGAACTGTTCCAGCAGGTCCCAGGCGGGGCCGGAGTGGCCGAAGACATCCTTCACGCCCACCCGGCGCATCTTCGTGGGGCACTGCTCGCCCAGCACGGCGGCCACGGCTTCGCCCAGACCACCCAGAATGCTGTGCTCCTCGCAGGTGACGACGGCACCGCATTCTTTGGCCGCCTTAATGACGATCTCCTCGTCCAGCGGCTTGATGGTGCAGAGGTTGATGACCCGGGCCTGGATGCCCTCGTTTTTCAGCTGTTCGGCAGCGGTGAGAGCCTCGCCCACCTCCAGGCCGGTGGCAATAATCGCCACGTCATTGCCCTCGGTGAGCTGCTCGCCCTTGCCGATCTCAAATTTGAAGTTGGCTTCGTCATGGAAGACCGGCACGGCCAGACGGCCGAACCGCAGGTAGACGGGGCCCTGGTGCGCATAGGCTGCTTTCACGGCGGCGCGGGCTTCCACGTCGTCGGAGGGGCAGAGCACCGTCATGCCGGGGATGGAGCGCATGAGCGCGAAATCCTCGCAGCACTGGTGGGAGGCACCGTCCTCGCCCACCGAGATGCCGCCGTGGGTGGCACCGATCTTCACGTTCAGGTGGGGGTAGCCGATGGAATTGCGCACCTGCTCAAAGGCGCGGCCCGCGGCGAACATGGCAAAGCTGGAGGCAAAAGGCACCAGCCCCATGGCCGCCATACCGGCGGCGGTGGCCATCATATTGCTCTCGGCAATGCCGCAGTCAAAATGACGGTCGGGGTAGGCTTTCTTGAAGACGCCGGTCTTGGTAGCGGCGGCCAGGTCGGCATCCAGCACCACCACGTCGGGATGGTCTTTCGCCAGTTCCACCAGCGCGGCGCCGTAGCTGTCGCGGGTGGCGATTTTCTTGACCTCACTCATACCTGCGCCTCCAGTCCCGCCAGCTGGGCGTTCAGTTCGTCCATGGCGATCTTGTATTCCTCATCGTTGGGGGCCTTGCCGTGCCAGCCCACCTGGTTTTCCATATAGCTGACGCCCTTGCCCTTGGTGGTGTGCATCAGGATGGCCGTGGGCGCACCAGTCTGCCGGTGGAAATACTGGAAGGCGTCCTCCATCTGGACAAAGTCGTGGCCGTCGATGGACACGGTGCGGAACCCGAAGTCCCGCATCTTGGCATCCACCGGGTCAGTGGGCATGACTTCCTTGGTGGGGCCGTCGATCTGCAGGCCGTTCAGGTCGATGATGACACAGAGGTTGTCCAGCTTGTACTTGGCGGCGAAGAGGAATGCTTCCCATACTTCGCCCTCCTCGATCTCGCCGTCCCCCAGCAGGGCGTAGACCCGCACGTCATCCTTGTGCAGGTACTTGGCGGCCTTGGCCATGCCCGCCGCGCAGGAAACACCCTGGCCCAGGCTGCCGGTGGACATATCCACGCCGGGCACCGTGTTCATGTTGGGGTGGCCCTGGAGGTAGCTGTCGATGTGGCGCAGGGTGGGCAGGTCCGCCACCGGGAAAAATCCCCGGTAGGCCAGGGCGCTGTACAGCCCCGGCGCGGTATGGCCCTTGGAGAGGACGAACCGGTCCCGGTCCTCCCATTTGGGGTTGGCGGGGTCGATGCGCATCTCTTTGTTGTACAGGTAGGCAAACAGTTCCGCCGCCGAAAGGCTGCCGCCGGGATGCCCGGCCTTGGCGCCGTGGGTGGATTCGATGATGCCCATCCGCACCTTGCAGGCTGCGATCTGCAGCGCCAGACGTTCTTCGTTCGTCATATCATTCACCAAAGACCTTGCAGTAGTCGGCCTTGAACTTCTCGATGCCGGAATCGGTCAGGGGGTGATGGAGCATCTGCTCGATGACCTTGTAGGGCACCGTGGCGATGTCCGCCCCGGCCAGGGCGCAGTCCGTCACATGGATGGGGTTGCGCACGCTGGCGGCGATGATCTGGGTCTCGATGTCGGGGTAGTTGAGGAACATGTCGTGGATGGTCTCGATGAGCTCGATGCCCCGCTGGGAGATATCGTCCAGGCGCCCCAGGAAGGGGCTGACGTAGGTGGCACCGGCCCGGGCGGCCAGTAGCGCCTGGTTGGCGCTGAAAATCAGGGTGCAGTTGGTGGGGATGCCCTTGGCACTCAGCGCTTTGATGGCCTTGAGGCCCTCGGCAGTCATGGGGATCTTGACCACCATGTGCTTGGGATCCAGGGCGTAGATGGCCTCGCCCTCCTTGACCATGGTTTCGGCGTCGGTGGTGGTGGCTTTCACTTCACCGCTGATGGGGCCGTCCACGATGGTGGCGATCTCCGCCAGCGTCTCGGCGTAGTCCCGGCCTTCTTTGGCGATGAGGCTGGGGTTGGTGGTGACGCCTGCGATGACGCCCATATCGTTGGCCTTGCGGATTTCCTCCACATTGGCCGTATCAATGAAGAATTTCATACAGCAGCACTCCTTATTTCTTTTGTCCGTAATAGGCGTTGGGTCCGTGTTTGCGCATGTAGTGCTTGTCCTGCAGGTACTGGGGCGCCGGGGCGGCGTCGGGGTCCACCTGACGGGTCAGCAGGGCCATTTTCGCCACCTCTTCCAGCACCACGGCGTGGTAGACGGCCTGGGCCGCATCCTTGCCCCAGGTGAAGGGGCCGTGGCTGTGGCAGATGACCCCCGGTACCGCCACCGGGTCGATGCCCCGGTCAGTGAAGGTTTCGATGATGATCTTGCCGGTGTTCTTCTCGTAGTCCTCGTCCAGCTCCTCCCTGGTCAGGTGGCGGGCACAGGGCACGGCACCGTAGAAGTAGTCGGCGTGGGTGGTGCCGTAGCAGGGAATGTCCCGCCCGGCCTGGGCCCAGGCCACCGCGTAGGGGCTGTGGGTGTGGACGATGCCGCCCAGGGTGGGGAAGGCCTTGTACAGCTCCAGATGGGTCTTGGTATCGCTGGAGGGGTTCAGCTCCCCCTCCACCCGGTTGCCGTCCAGATCCAGCACCACGAGGTTTTCCGGCGTCAGCTCGTCGTATTCCACACCGGAGGGCTTGATGACCACCAGGCCCTTCTTCCGGTCGATGCCCGATACATTGCCCCAGGTATAGGTCACGAGGTTGCGGCGGGGCAGTTCCATATTGGCCTCATAGACCTGTTTGCGCAGTTCTTCCAGCATAGTGTACCTCACTTCAGTTTCCAGGCAAGGTCGGCCAGGAACAGGTCGTGTTCCAGCCCCTCGGGGGTGGTGTCCTTGCCGATGTGAACGAACTCAATGCCCATGATGTTGGCCCAGTCGTGCATCTGCTCGGCGGTGACGTCGTAGCTCAGCACCGTGTGGTGGGCGCCGCCCGCCGTGATCCAGCACTCCACGCCGGTGGTCAGGCTGGGCAGGGCTTTCCACATGACCCGGGCTACCGGCAGGTTGGGCATGGGCAGGATGGGCTTCACGCACTCGATGTCCTGGCAGATCAGCCGCAGGCGGCCGCCCATGTCGATGAGGCTCACCACGATGGCCTTGCCGGGCTTGCCCTCAAAGACCAGACGGGCGGGGTCCTTCTCGTTCATGCCGATGCCCAGGGGGTGGGTCTCGATGCGGGGCTTTTCCGCCGCGCAGCAGGGGCAGACTTCCAGCATGTGGGCGCCCAGGCTGTACTCGGCACCGGGCACCAGATTGTAGGTGTAGTCCTCCATGAAGAGGGAGCAGCCGTTGCCGCCCTCTCCCATGGCTTTCAGGATGGCGGTCATGGCGGCTACCTTCCAGTCGCCCTCGCCGCCGTAGCCGTAGCCCTGGGCCATCAGGTGCTGGCTGGCCAGACCCGGCAGCTGTTCCATGCCGTACAGGTCCTGGAAGGTGTTGGAGAAGGCCTTGCAGCCCTCGGCGTCCAGCATCTTCTTGATGGCGATCTCCTCCCGGGCCTGGTAGCGGATGGCGTCGATGTCGTCGGTGGCGATCTCGTAGCTGGCGCGGTAAACTTCCATCAGGGCATCGATCTCGGCGTCGGTGACTTCGTGCATCACCTTCACCAGGTCGCCCACGGCCCAGGTGTTCACCTGCCAGCCCAGCTTGGCCTGCACTTCCACCTTGTCGCCCTCGGTGACGGCCACTTCCCGCATGTTGTCGCCAAAGCGCATGACCTTGAGGTCACGGGAGACGGCCACGCCCACGGCCACCCGCATCCAGCGGCCCAGGCGCTTCTGGACTTCCTCGTCCTGCCAGTAGCCGGCGATGATCTTGCGGGGCATCCGCAGCCGGGCGGCGATGAACCCGTGCTCCCGGTCGCCGTGGGCGGCCTGGTTCAGGTTCATGAAGTCCATGTCGATCTCCTCGTTGGGGATCTCCCGGTTGTACTGGGTGGCAAAGTGGCAGTAGGGCTTCTGCAGGTCCACAAAGCCGTTGATCCACATCTTGCTGGGGCTGAAGGTATGGCACCAGGTGATGATGCCCGCGCAGCGGGGGTCATAGTTGGCCTCCCGCACCACGTCGGCGATCTCCTTGTTGGTCTTGGCGGTGACCTTGTAGACGATCTTGCAGGGCAGATTGCCGGAAGCGTTCAGCACCTCGGTCATCTCGGCGGCACGTTTGGCCACGGTTTCCAGTACCTCGGGGCCGTACAGGAACTGACTGCCCACCACAAACCAGAATTCATAATCTTGCATATGCATGGGGAAAACCTCCTCAGAAATGCTCCACGGCGGCGCGTTCCGCCTCCAGAGCTGCTTTGTATCGTTCCAAAAATGCGGTGAAGCCGCGCACGTCCTCCTCCCGGGGTTCCAGGGTGGAGCCGGGGGCGTCGGCAAAGATCTTCTGCTGCAGGTAGTCCGCCAGGTTCAGCGGGCAGCCTTCCAGCACGGCCAGACGGTAGCCGGCCAGCAGGGCCATGCCGTAGGGGCCGCCCTCACCGGCGGTCTCCATGACGGTGACGGGGGCCTGGGCCGCCGCCGCCAGATACCGCTGGGCAACGCCGGGGGTCTTGAAGAGACCGCCGTGGCCCAGCAGACGGTCCACCGCTACCTTCTCATCCTGCAGAATGTCCAGCCCGATCTTGAGGGTGGCCATGGCGGAGTAGATGTTCGCGCGCATGAGGTTGGCCAGCGAGAAATCGCTGCCCGCCGTGCGCAGCAGCAGGGGATGACCCGCGTCGAAGTGGGTCACGCCCTCGCCGGAATAGTAGTTCACCGGCACCACGTCGCCGCAGTCCGGCGCGCCTTCCAGCGAGGCGTTGAAGAGCAGCGGGAACAGCTGGGAGGCGGGCATTTTGGCTCCGCAGAGAGCCGCCACCTGACCGAAGAGGTTCACCCAGGCGTTCAGGTCGCTGGTGCAGTTGTTGCAGTGGACCATGGCCACCGGGGCGCCGTCCGGCGTGGTGACCAAATCGATCTCGGGGTAGACGTTCTGCAGCGGTTTTTCCAGCACCACCATGGCAAAGATGGAGGTGCCCGCGCTCACGTTGCCGGTGCGCACCGCCACCGTGTTGGTGGCCGCCATGCCGGTACCGGCGTCGCCCTCCGGCGGGCAGACCGGCGCACCGGACTGCAGCGTGCCGGTGGGATCCAGCAGTTTGGCGCCCGCTTCGGTGAGGGTCCCGGCGTCCTGCCCGGCGCAGAGCACCTGAGGCAGCAGGTCCCGCAGATGGCAGGGAAGTTTCGCCTCGGCCAGCAGTTCGTCAAAGCTGGCCATCATGGCGGCGTCGTAGTCGCAGGTGGCGCTGTCGATGGGGAACATCCCCGCCGCATCGCCGATGCCCAGCACCTTCTTGCCGGTGAGCTGCCAGTGGACATACCCGGCCAGGGTGGTCAGGAAGTCGATGTCTTTTACATGGTCCTCCCCGTTGAGGATGGCCTGGTAGAGATGGGCCACGCTCCACCGCTGGGGAATGTTGAAGTGGAACCGCTCAGTCAGCGCCTCCGCCGCGGGGCCGGTGGTGGTGTTGCGCCAGGTGCGGAAGGCGGCCAGCTGGTTGCCCTCCTTGTCAAAGGGCAGGTAGCCGTGCATCATGGCGGAAACGCCCAGGGCGCCCACCGTGGTCAGCGGCTCGCCGCAGGTTTTCTGGTAGTCCTCGGCCAGGTTATGGTAGGCATCCTGGATGCCGTCCCAGACTTCCGACAGGGGATAGGTCCAGTAGCCGCCCTCAAAATGGTTCTCCCAGTCGTGGGCGCCGCTGGCCAGCACCGAACCGTCGGGGCCTGCCAGCACGGCCTTGATGCGGGTGGAACCCAGCTCGATGCCCAATGCAGTGGATTTTTGTTCAAACTTTTTCATGAGATCACCGCCTGTGAGATTTATGATAAAGGAAGATTGACAGCGCCGTTGGCGCCATTTACAATACAGAAAAGAGAAAAAAAGGGGGAGCAGGACGTGGGAGCCGTCTTTGACAAGAAAGAGCTGCGGGTGCTGCTGCAGGATTTTTATGAACTCACCGGCCTGCGCACCGTGGTGTTTGACGAGTGGGGCATGGATATTCTGTCCTATCCCTCGGAACTGCCGGCCTTTTGCCGTCTGGTGCGGGCCACGCCGGAGGGGGCGCTGGGCTGCCGCCTGTGCGACCAGAAGGCCTGCCGTCAGGCCCGGCGGGAGCGCAAGACGCAAATTTACCCCTGCCACGCGGGGCTCATCGAGGCCATCACCCCCATCCAGGTGGACGGGGTGGTGGTGGGGTATCTGCTGCTGAGCCACATCGTCCAGGGAGCGGATGAGGAGGCGGAATGGCAGCGGGCCCGGGAACTGTGCCAGAAGTACGGCATCCCGGAGGACGCATTGTACGATGCCTACCGTCAGCTGCCCCGCACGCCCTACCGCATCCTGCGCGCCGCGGGGGATCTGCTGTCCTTCTCGGCCCAGGCCCTGTGTCAGGCCCAGATGGCCCGGCTGGTGCCCGGCAGCCTGCAGGAGCGGCTCACCCATTTTGTGTCGGAGCATCTGGCGGAGGATCTCTCCAGCGAGCGGATCTGTACCGCCCTGGGGGTGGGACGCACGGCGCTGTATGAGCTCTCCAAACAGACCTACGGCTGCGGCATCCACGAGTATGTACGGCGGCTGCGCATCCAGTATGCCATGCGCCTGCTCACCACCACCAAGCTGACCAACAGCGAGATCTGCCAGCGGATCGGCATGGCGGACTACAATTATTTCTTCCGGGTGTTCCGGCAGCAGACCGGGTTTACCCCCCAGGCGTACCGCAAACAGTTCGCCGAAACGGGGCAGTGACCCACTACTGCTTCTATCATACATCCTGCGCCGCCGCAGGGATAGTCATGGATGTTCGCTTTACTGGATTTTTGTTCGAATTTCTCGGTAATTTTTCCCGGAACCGAAGCAAAGGCAGCCATCGTATCGGCGTGTGGAAAGTCACACCGCCGGTCCGAGGCTGCCTTTGCGGTTTATGGGAACGGTTCTGTGCCGGTCAACCCTCTTTTTGGCTGGGGAAGATCAGCTTCATGATGGGGAAAAACACCCAGAAAGCGATGCAGCACTGGAGGAAGGCTGCGATGAGTCCGCCGATGGCTTCGCCCAGCGTGCTGTACAGCCAGGGCTGATAGATGCCATACAGGGCGTTGGCACCCACCGTAATGACCAGGAATGCTGCAAAATACCAAAGAGCCTGCCAGGCAACGTTGCCGCTGGACTTGAAGGTCACCTTGCGCTGCAAAAAGAAGCTGACGATCTGGGAGAGAATCAGCGGAATGAAGGTGGCCAGAAAATAGGCGACGCCGCCGTGGGCCAGGTAGCTGCCGGTGATGCCGTTGAGGGTCTTGGTCACCAGGGTGTTGACGGGCCCGCCGGTAAAGTTGAAAACGTAGTAGGGGTTCAGGCCGCTGACCGTCTGGCCTGCAGCGGTCACGGTGGTCATGGCCTGGGGATCGCCGATGGGGCCGAACAGGTGCAGATCCACGTTTACCAACCCGGTGCTGCCGAGGATCGGCTGCAGGACGGGAATGAGGACCAGCTGTACCACGGTGGCCAGGTTGCCCACCATGAAATAGGTAATAAACTGTGCAATACGCGGGTGTGCCTTCCAGCAGCGGATGACCGCCTGCAGGGGGCCGCGTTCTGCCCTTGGTTTCATCTTCGTTGCCCCCTTATTTGCATAGGATCTGTGTCTGCGCGGTGCCCAGCGGGCTTTCCGCTGTGATCTGCACGGTGCCGGGGCCGTCCGGCCGCACGATGGCCAGCGCCTCGCCGTAGTAGGTGTCGGTACTGGCGGTGAGGTAGCCGGTCTCGGTATAGGGGCAGCCGCTGCCCAGTCCCAGGAGGGTGCCCCCCTGCACCGAGACGTGGATCCTGCCGCGGGTCAGCGGTTTCAGGGTGCCCTGTCCGTCGGTGTACCGCAGCCGGACATAGCAGAGTTCTTCCGGCGTCACGGAGGACTGTTCAGGGCAAAGGAAAAGACGGGTATCCCCCTGGGCGCTCTGCAGACTGGTGCGGCACAGCTCGGTGCCGTCGGCAGCATAGGCCACCGCCAGCAGTACGCCGGGCTGGTAGGTCACCGGGAAGACCACGCGGCAGTCCCCTTTGGGGGCCTTTTCTCCCAGCTTTTCTCCGTTGAGGAAGAGGGCGATGCGGGCTCCCCGGGCGTAAACTTCCACCTGGGTCTTCCGGCCTTCGCAGCCGTTCCAGGACCAGCTTTCCCAGGTGTTGGTCATCTTCCAGGCGGAGGGGGAATGGGGGTCCCCTGCGTGGTCGGCGGGCACCACCCCGATGCGGATGGGGGAAAGCTCAAAGGCTACCTGGGTGTAGGCTGCCTCGCCATTGGGACGGCCGGTGATGTCCAGCCGTCCGGCACCGGCGGTCAGCCAGCCCGGGCCGTGGTCAAATTCCGGGGCGTAATCCTTGTACTCCCAGGCACCGATACCGCATTCGCCCAGATAGTCCATGCCGGACCACACGAAGTCCCCGATCAGGGCAGGATGCTCCTTGGCCAGCTCCCAGAAGCGGTAGGCATCGGAACAGAAGGTCTCGCTGCCCAGGATCACCCGGTCGGGATAGCGGCGGAAATCCTTGCGGTACCGGTTGATGCCGTAGTTGTAGCCGGCCACGTCCATCCTGGCAAAGGCGTCCCGGGTCTTTACATCGCTGCCGTGGAGGGTGGCGCCGAACTTCATGAACCCGGAACCGGCCAGTCCGGCCAGGTTGTTGAAGAACTCGCTGCCCACCGCTTTTTTCTTCTTTGTCTCTCCCCGGCGCTTTTCCGCCTGCCGGGCTTCCTTTTCGGCGTTTTTGTCGCTGTAGACGCCAAGGCCCAGGGAGCTGAGAAAGTTGAAGAAGATGTTTACGCCGCAGGTTACGGGGCGGTCATCCATGGTGTGGAGATAGTCCGTCATCTGTCCGGTAAGTTCAATGCCCCGCTGCTGGGCGGTCTCGCTGACCTCGTTGCCGATGGAGTACAGTACCACCGACGGATGGTTGAAATCCCGGTCCACCAGGATCTTCAGGTCCTCCTGCCAGCGCTGGGGCAGGTAGTCGGCGTAGTCATACCGGGTCTTGTGGATATACCACATATCGGCATACTCATCCATGACCAGCATGCCCAGCCGGTCACAGGCATCCAGCAGGGCGGGGGAGCAGGCGTTGTGTGCCGCGCGGATGGCGTTGTAGCCGGCCTGCATCAGCAGGCGGACCTTGCGCTCCTCCGCAAAGGGGTGGGATACCGCGCCCAGCAGGCCGTTGTCATGATGGATACAGGCACCGCGCAGGATGATCCGCTGCCCGTTGAGGCAGAATCCCTGTTTGGCGTCGCACCGGATCTGGCGGATGCCGAACCATATCTCCCGCACATCCTGGCCGAACTGCACGCGGCAGAGATAGCGCTTGGGATGTTCCGGGCTCCAGAGTTGGGCGCCGGGCAGATCCAGAGGCAGACGGACCTGCCCGGACAAAGAGACGGTCTGCCGGGAAAGCAGCGTCTCGCCGTCCAGAATTTCCACACAGGCGTCCCCGGCGCAGGGCGCATCCAGTGCCACCTCGATGGAGGGAATGGTATAGTCCCGCGTACGGATCTTCACACCGTCCAGCGCCAGGTGCTCCTGGGGGAGCAGCAGCAGCCAGACGGAGCGGTAGATCCCGGCACCGGAATACCACCGGCTGTTGGGCTGGTCGGCGTTGCGGGCAATGACCCGGAGGGTATTTTCCTGTCCGTAGCGCAGGTGCCGGGTCAGCTCCACCCGGAAGGGCAGGTAACCGTTGGGGAAAAAGAGCAGCTGTTCCCCGTTGAGCCAGACCTCAGCCCGGTGGTAGACGCCTTCAAAGGCCACAAAGACCTGTTGGCCGGCCCATTCGGCGGGGGCTGTAAAGGTTTTTTCGTAGAGATAATCCGATCCGACGAACCAGCCGGTGTTGGTGCCTCCCGCAGATTCCGGGGTGCGCGGTTCGGCCAGCATGGCGTCGTGGGGCAGGGTGACGGGCTGCGGTTCGCCGCCGTTTCCGGCGTTTTCCAGCCGCGTAAAGCACCAGCCCTGGTTAAAAAGAATCTTTTGCATGTATCACCGCACTCTTCTCGTCATGGAATAGAAAAAGGGAGAGACCCAGCAGGAAACACTATGCTGTTGGATCTCTCCCGGGTAAGGTTCCGATTATTTGCGATCGCTGGTAAAGCAGGCAATCATGCTCAGCAGGATACTGACAAATTGCAGGACCAGGATGGCGATGACCACTTCCAGGATCGCGCCGCGTTCGTTCATGCCGTAGATCTTGTTGATCATCTCTTCAAACATGATGACGCGGTCATTGATGTACATACCGAACGCCAGGGAGAACAGGATGGCGGGGACCAGCGGGGCGGATCTCTTGTCGGACAGGGCTGCGAACACCGCGCCGCAGACGCCCAGGACCATCAGCCCCAGCACTACCGGGTCGAAATGTCCCACCGAGGTGCTGTATACCGTGTAAATGACGGCGGTGATTAGACCGATGGCGCCGCCAAGCAGGCCGATTTTATAGCCAACATTGTGGCTTGCAAGCAACTTTTTCACCTTACTTGACCTCCTTGGTCTTCTTCTTTTTTTCGTTGACAAGGAACAGCGCGTACAGCCCGGCGGTGATCACGATGAGGGCGATGTTGCCGCCCAGGATCACCGGCTGCCACCACGGGGTGACCGAGACAATATCGTAAGCCGAAGCCAGACCGTTCATCAGGTGGGTGTGGGCATAGGTGTAGAAGATTCTGTGGTTGATCTCTTTGAGCTGCTCCACGATGTTGCCGTCATCGGTTTCGCGGATGGCAGCGTTGATCTCCTTGGTACGGCTGTCGCCCGCAGCGCCGGAGGTGTAGCAGAACATGTCGGTGCCGTTCATCAGGGCATCTACCGAGTGCATGTAGGAGTTGACACCGGCGGCATCGGTGATGACGAAGCCCTGGAAGCCCCATTCACCGCGGAGGATGCCGTCCTGGATGTCGCTGGAGTGGCCGACCCAGGTCAGGCCCACACGGTTGAAGGCGGTCATGACGCTGCTGGCACCGCCCTTGGTGAAGGCACCCTCGAAGGCGCGGAGCTGGATCTCACGGAAGCCCTGCTCGTTTCCGAAGGTGGAAACACCGGTACGCCAGGTTTCCTGATCGTTGGCGAAGAAATGCTTGGGGCCTACCGACACGCCCTTGGCCTCCATTTCGGCGGTCTGGACGGCGGACAGTTCATAAGCCAGGATGGGATCTTCACTGTAGTATTCGAAGTTGCGCCCGCCGAAGGGAGTTCTGTGGGTGTCCACACCGGGGCACCAGACCTCGTGTGCGCTCTTGGCCAGCAGGGCATCCTCACCCATGTAGTAGCCGCGCTTGGCCAGCATGTCCTTGCTCCAGGAAGCGGCCGCCACGCTCTCGTTGACATAGGCGTTGCCGGCAATGCCGTCAGGGCCGTCGCCGTTGCTGGTGGCGGGGGAACCGATGCTCAGGTTCTCGCCGATGCCGCCGTTCTCCATGGTGTTGGCGATCAGGTCGGCCAGAGGGATCTGGTTGATGAAGGTCTCCCACAGGGGATCATCATAGTCCAGCCCGTACATGTCGGCCAGCTGGATGCCGCTGTCCACGCCCACGGGAATGCTCAGGGCGGAAGGCGCATCCTCGGCCTTGGTGTAGTTGCCGTCGCAGAGTTTGGCGATCATCTCGTCGGTGGCGGTGATCTGGGTGGCCTGCTGGGGGTAGGTGCCGGCCCAGTCCTTGCGGGACAGGTAGGTCACGCCGTTCTCGATCCAGTGGTTCAGGTCAGCCTCGTCCAGACGGTTGGTGACTTCGCCGTACTCGGTGGACTTGTAGGTCTCGGTGTCCAGTGCCGCCTCATTCCAGGTGTAGACCTTGTTGGCGTCGCCGTTGACCGCGTTGCCGTTTTCGTCGTACATACCGGTGGCCTGCTTCTTGGCCAGGATGTTGTTCAGGGCATCGTGGGCGTTGTCGCCGACGGCCAGGTAGTAGTCGCCCTGGCTCATGATGTAGCCTTTGGCGTTGGTGTAGTCGTAGCTGGCCAGGAAATACTTGTCAAAAGTGATCTCGTAATCCACGGTCTGGCCCGGTTCCACCAGGTCGGTCTTGGTGAAGCCCACCAGCTGTACGGCGGACTTCTCCACGTTGTTTTCCTTCTCGTAATCGCCGTAGGGCGTCTGGGCGTAGAGTTCCACCACCGACTTGCCGGCCACGCTGCCGGTGTTGGTGACGGTGCCCTTGACGGTCATGGTGCCGTCGCCGTTGTCGGTGGTTCCGTCCATGGTCTGGGTGAAGGTGGTATAGGACAGGCCGTAGCCGAAGGGATAGGAGACCTCATCGGCATAGTTCCAGCTGCCGCCCTGGGAATCCCAGATGCCCACGTTGGCATCGGCGCCCCCCTGGCCCAGGATCAGGTCCTCGTAGCGGGTCTCGTAGTATTTGTAGCCCACGTAGATGCCCTCGGCCTGCACCACGTAGTACTGGCCTTCCGAGGCGTTGTCAGTCATGCCCTTGGCCACGTCGGAGCTGTTGGTGTAGGTGAATTCGCCGAAGTTCACCGTGGCGGGGGCGGACAGGGAGTTGGAGGCGTAGGTGTCCACCAGGCGGCCGGAGGGGCTGACGTTGCCCACCAGCAGGTCGGACACGCCGCGGAAACCGGTGCTCTGGCCGGGGCCGCCGATGAGCAGGATGGCATCCACACCGTAGTTGGCCAGCTCTTTGACCTCCATGGGATGACCGCTGTTCAGCAGAACAATGACTTTTTTGAACACGCCCTGGTCCTTGTACTGCTTGACAACTTCCAGCATGTCCTTTTCATCCTGGTGCAGGGCCAGCTCGCTGATGCCTTCGCTGTCCTTGGTGTACAGGTCGTTGGACTCGGCACCCTCCCGGGCCAGGATCACGATGGCCGCATCGGAATAGTTCTGGAAGGTGGCTTTTACCTCATCGGTGTACACCGACTTGGGCGCCTCACCGATGGTACGGGTGGAGGAGCTTCTCTTCAGGCCGCCGGCATCCAGCGCTTTGTAGGCGTCGATCAGCGTCTGGTTCACCTGGAATCCGGCGCGTTCGGGGTCGGTCAGGGCATCCACATAGGTGACCTGGGTGCCGCCGCTGCCGCCGCCGGAGTTGCCTTTCATGTAAGGGTTCACGGTAGCCTGGCCGAACAGCGTGACCTTGCTGCCCGCTGCCAGGGGCAGGGCGTTGTTGCTGTTCTGCAGCAGGACGGCGCCCTCCTCTTCCTCCTGTTCCACAAAGGCGGCTACCGCCTCATTCTTGGCGGCGATCTCCGCCTCGGTGGGGTTGTTCACATCCTGGGCAAAGTCGCTGGTAAAATACTGGGGTTTTTCCACATCATCTTCGCTCTGGATGCCGTCCTTCAGCACGAGCTTGCTGGTGGAAACGCCCAGGGCGTTGTTGATGACGGCCGCGTTGTCAAACGCCGCAAAGGATAAACCCAGCGCCACGGCCTCCACAAAGGCTACCACCGAAGTGAAGCCCCGGAGCAAATTGTTTTTTTGCATAGCAGTTCCTCCTCATTTACTGCGGATACTTCACATCCGGCGTCAGCACCTGGGACCAGTCGGCATAGGAGCAGAAATAATGCATGGACCAGTTGCCCAGAAGCAGATAGTCGAAGGAGACGTTGTTCTGTTCGTCGTATTCCAGCTGCATTTCGGTCTCGAAATCGTCGAAATCCTCCTTGCTGCGGTAGATGGGAAGCATGATCTTCAGGGTCTGGCCGTCCCAGGACCAGTGTCCGCTGACCGGTCCCATATAATCCAGGGCACCGCCCTGCAGCTGCAGGGTGCCGTCGGCGTGCAGTTCGCAGCGGTCAACGCCATTGTTCAGCGTCACAATGATCTTGTCGCTGGCGGGAATGACCGTGATGGGATTTTCAAAGGTGTAGTCGCCGTACTGGATAGTCACCACGGTGTCGTCTTCGGTCAGGGGGCCGTCGGGGGAGTAGGTGTAGTCGGTGACTTCCTTGCGGGTGCCGTCGGAATATACTTCGGTGAGCATGAGACCGGTGGGATCGAAGGACTCTCCGATGACATACTCTTCCTTGTCGGCGGTCATCATCAGCTGCACGTCGGTGACGGTGGGCTCGGATGAGCAGCCGAACAGGCCGGCCGACAGTGCAAGCGCCATGGTGAGTGACAATACCATTTTGATTGCTTTTTTCATGTTTTTGCCTCCATTTCTCTCCTTTTCCCAAGGGTTTGGTTCGGAATGATCTAGGGTTGTTTGCGGGCGCCTTCATAACCTGATTCCATTATCTTCCTTTTTTTCACAACCTCAAGTGTCTTCGCACACTTTGTCATTATCCTTGCACACATTGCGTATTTCACAAAAAAACGGACCCAACGGGTCCGTTTTTTATGTGGTATTGCCGTCCGGAATGGGCAGGAGCACCCGCAGCGAGAACATCTGGTGCTCCCCGTTGACGGTCATCTCCCCGCCGTATTTCTTGGCGATCTGCCGGATGAGTTTCAACCCGTAGCCGTGAAAGCGCGGGTCGGTCTTGGTGGTGCGGGGCAGTCCGTTGCGGAACACCAGCCGCCCGGTATAGGGGTTCTGGATCTGGATCATCAGAACGCGCTCCCAGCGGTAGACCTTCAGGTCCACCACCCGGCGTTCCGGCGGATCCAGCTGGCAGACTCCCTCGATGGCGTTGTCCAGGCCGTTGCGCAGCAGAAGGTAGAGATCCCCCGTCCTGACAAACTGCAGGCTTTCGCAGTCAGCCACGCACATGATCTGGATGTGGTGCTCGCGGCAATAGAGGCTGCGCTCCACCAGCGCGGTGTTCAGCGCCTCGTTCTTCATCCAGTATTCCCCGTCGTACAGCATCAGATTCTGCTCGATCTGCTGGACCAGATCGCTGCGCTGGGCGTCGCTCTGGGGCACCAGCATGCCGGCGATCTGGTGCTTCAGATCGTGCATCAGGTGGGTGAGCAGATCCCGGTTCTGGCGGCTGTTTTCCAGCTGTTCATATCCCATATGCTGCACATAACTCTGCATATCCAGCTCATGCTGATAGTCCAGTGCCTGCTTCTGGTTGACCTGGATCCACATCAGGAAGAAACAGCACAGCATCTCATAGACCTGGCAGAACAGGAACAGCGGACTGTAGGCTTGCCCGGTGGCGCCCTTCACCGCGATGCTGGTGAACGCGGCAACCAGAAAGATCAGACAGGTGGCGGCGGTCAGGCGCAGGTTATCCAGCTGGTAGACCCCGTTTTCACAGATGCGCCGGATGCTGGAACGATAAAAGATACAGTAGACCACCGGAACCGTCAGGAACTCGATAACCAGATCATAGCCCAGCCCGGTGCCGGGCACAAGGCCGAGCAGCAGCAGCTGGAACGCGGAGGAAAAATGCTGGATGCACAGGCTCAGCGCCACGCAGTAGACCAGCTCTTTCCCGGTGGCTGGGCAGCAGAACGCGATGAAGACCGCCGATACCAGTGGAAACACCAGAATAAAGATGATGCAGCTGGCCACCACGTTGGCCGGGCTCTGCCAGATGGCTCTGGCCCAGGCACTGTTCATGATGAGCAGGGAAACCAGTTCCACCAGCACACAGAAGGAAATCATCCGGGGCCAGAAGAACTCCCGCTTGCGGTGGGGCAGGATGAAAAGAAGACAGGCTCCCAGGATCTCGGTAATGTACTGGTTGCCGCGGATCATGTCGAAAATTCCGTTCATAGATTGCCCCCGATGTAGTCGGCAAAAGCCTGCATGAACAGCTTCCGCTTGGGACGGCTGATCTTCAGGCGCTGCCCGCCCGCCAGCAATTCGTTTTGTCCTACCCAGGTGACATACCGCAGATTGACCAGCAGCCCGTGGTCGCAGCGGAAAAAGTCGGCCCTTGCCAGCTGCTCTTCCACCCATTTCATGGTGCAGTTGCTCTCGAATACGCCGTCTTCCGTATGAAAGTACATCTTATGCTTGTTGGCTTCCACATAGATGAGGCGTTCCACGGAAATTCTTCTGGTTTCGTTTTTGCTGTTCAGCAGCAGCGTGTGCTCGTTCTCTTCGGGAATGCGCGGCAGCAGCAGGTCCATGCGCAGAGCAAAGGTTTCGTACACCAGGGGCTTGACCAGAAAATCCATGGCCCGGACTTCATAGCCTTTCAGCGCATACTGGGCCATGTGGGTGACGAAGACCAGAATGACTTCGGAATCCACTTCCCGGATGCGCCGGGCTGTGGACATTCCGTCCATGTTGGGCATCTCGATGTCCAGAAAGATCACGTCATATGCCGCCTGATAGTGCTCCATCAGATCCGCACCATCGGTAAAGCAGCTGACCTCAAAAGTCAGCCCGTGTTCCTGGCGGTAGCGTTCCAGATACTCGGTCAACCGCGTCATTTCTTCCGGGGCGTTCTCAGCCACTGCGATCCGAACCATGGAACTGTTCCTCCTTTTTGCGTTCTCCCCGCGCCGGAGAGATAACACAATTCCGTATATCATGTCCATCATACCACACCCACCTGCCGGGAAACAAGCCTGCCCCGGGGCGGCACAGCTTTTGGGCCGACTTTGTCCGGCGAGGCGGGAAAACAATGACCGGCTCACCACCCGGCATGAACAGGTCCGCCTCCAGTTTTTCCCTCCCCCTTGACAAAAGGGCGGTGTGTCCTGTAAACTGAAACACAGTTTCAAATTGAGAGGGGCGCCCGCTGTGGAAACCAAAAACCATTACAGGACCCGTCAGAGCGAGCAGATCGCCGACTATCTGCGCAGCCGGCCGGGACAGCATGTCACAGCGGCGGAGCTCTGCGTCTATTTCGCCCAAAAGGGGATGCAGATGGGAAAGGCCACCGTCTACCGCCATCTGGACCGGATGGTGGCGGAGGGGACCGTCACCCGCTACACGGTGGACGGCGCCACCGGGGCCTGCTATGCCTACACCGGCCCCGAGGAAACCACCGCCGCCCCCTGTTACCACTGCAAATGCGAGCAGTGCGGGGCGCTGATCCATCTGCACTGCGACGAGGTGGAGCATCTGCGCCGCCACATGCTGGCCCACCACGGTTTTGCCCTGGACGAACGCCGCACGGTGTTCTACGGCCTTTGCGAAGCCTGCCGCACCGCCCGCAACCCCTGAATTTTTCCCGACCACCCGAAAGATTAACTATTAAAAGTCAACCCCAAAAATGAATGGTGGTGGTGAAAAGAGATAGTTCAAGAAAGGTATAGCAAAGCAGAGGTCCGTAGGGACCCCGGCGTAGGCTAACAAGATGGAATTAGGCCGCCAAGCTGCAATAAGGCTGTCTGGATCTTTCCAGGGCAAACAGCAGACGAACTAACTTTTTGGTGGCATGAGAAAGTGCGACATTGTAGTGTTTGCCTTCATCTCTTTTCTTAGCAAGGTAAGCAGCAAAGGTTGGGTCCCAGTGACATACATACTTGGCTGCGTTGTAAAGAGCGTAGCGTAAGTATCGAGAGCCACGCTTCTCCATGTGGGGATAGCAATTTTTGAGCTGCCCGGACTGGTAAGTAGAAGGCGACATTCCGGCGTAGGCCAATAATTTGTCCGGTGACTCAAACCGAGAGAAGTCGCCGATTTCAGCAAGAATCATGGCAGCCATACGAAAGCCCATGCCAGGGATAGTTGTAATGGGAGACTGTATCTTGTCCATCATTGTCTCAATTTCAGCCTCGATTTCAGCGATCTCAGCATCCAATTCACGGATAAGCCGGATGGTATGTTGCAATTCCAGGGATTTGGCAGGCATACAGGACCCAACAGAATTCTGAGCAGCGCTCCGGATAGTAACAGCCATATCCCGACCGTAGCGACCTTTGGAGGCGTTCCCCAAAAGGGTTTTGAGCCTTGTCAGGTGTGCCTTGGCAATCTGTTTGGAACCTGGAAACTCTTCCAGCAGAGCGTAGACAGTCGCCAAATGGAGAGAGGACACCAGCTTCTCCAGTTCAGGGAAGAGAATGCAAACCAGTCTGGAAATTGAGCTTTTCAGCTTTGCTCGTTCTTTCACCTTGTCAAAACGGTATCTGGTGAGTGACTTTAGTTCCTCGTTGTGATATGCTGTATTCGTGTAGGGTTTGAGGCCCACATCGGATAACAGCATAGCAGCAATGGTTCGAGCATCTACACGGTCGGTCTTGGTCTTTCGCAGGCTGAGACTTTTCCGGTAGAGATTCGTGCGTAAGGGATTCAAGACATAGGTGGCCAGACCGTTGTCCAGAAGAAACCCAAGAATGTTGTAGCTGTAATGCCCGGTTGCCTCAAGCCCTACTTTTATTTTGTCCTGCGGTGTAGTACAAGCTCGAATTTTTTCCAGTAGAGCATAAAAACCGTCCATGTTGTTAGGGATAGTAAAAACATCCGCCAGGACTTCACCCTCTGAGCTTACAATGAAGCAATCATGCTTGTTTTTTGAGACATCAATGCCAACAGAAACTACCATAACAAATACCTCCAGAGAAAATATGTGATGCTGCATCCACAGTACACCTTACTTTTGTAGCCTTGTTCCACATAAACCGTCTGGCGGTATTTAACTGATTAACAAAATTGTAAGGGGCTGTGGTTGGAACCTTTCGTGAACCATCTTGTGGTAGGAGCCGCCAACCAATCCACAGCATCCCTTACAGTGTAGCACAGCCCTTGGAGAGGGGCTCTAATAACTACTACTCTATAATACAAGGAGCCGCCATGCATTCCATCCGCCGCCGACTGACCGCCTGGGCGTTCTGCGTCCTGCTGGCAGCGGGCCTTCTGGTCTCGGCCTGGTTCCTGGTGCGGGAGGTCCGCCATACCTGCACAGGGGCGGATTGCCCTGTTTGTGCCTGCCTGCGGGAGGCGGCCCGGCAGCTGCGAGCCGGGTCCCGGCCGGCCGCTGCCGCGGCGGCTGCCCTGGCTGCTGCTTTTGCGGCCGTTCGGGTGCTGGGCGGCGGCACCCGCTGCCTGCCCGCGGCCACGCTGGTGGCCCGCAAGGTCCGGCTGGACAATTGAATTTTCCTCCGTGAAGGGACGCAGTGCGCCGTCAGGCGCGCCGGGCCCCTGGTTTTTTGTACCCTTTTTTGTCATCTGACCCATACCGGAGGAAATTCCTATGAAAAAAATCCTTTCTGTTCTGTTGTCCGCCGCACTGCTGGCGGGCTGTTCCGCCCCGGCGGTGCCCCAGGCGTCCCCTGAATCCGCCCACAAACTGCGGGTGGTCGCCACCATCTTCCCGGTGTACGACTGGGTGCGGGAGGTGGCCGGCCCCGACGCTGCCAACCTGGACCTGACCCTGCTGCTGGACGGCAGCACCGACCTGCACAGCTACCAGCCCTCGGCCCAGGATGTGGCGGCCATCGCGGGGTGCGACCTCTTTGTCTATGTGGGCGGCGCCTCGGACGCCTGGGTGGCCGACGCGCTGCAGGAATCCCCCAACCCTGACCGCCAGGTGGTGAACCTGATGGAGCTGCTGGGCAGCCGGGTCTATGAGGAGGAAACCGTGGAGGGCATGGAACCTGAGGACCATGACGACCACGACCACGGGGAAGAGGAGACCGACGAGCATATCTGGACCTCGCTGCAGAACGCCGCAGAGCTGTCGGCGGCCCTGGGCGATGCGCTGGGCGAGCTGGACCCGGCCAACGCCGCCCGCTACACCGAAAACGCCGCGGCCTACGGGGAGAAGCTGACCGCCCTGGACGGCGACTATGCCGCCGCGGTGGAAGCGGCTCCCGTGAAGACGCTGCTCTTCGGGGACCGGTTTCCCTTCCGCTATCTGGTGGAG
Organism: Subdoligranulum variabile; assembly: GCF_025152575.1. Classification (NCBI taxonomy): domain Bacteria; kingdom Bacillati; phylum Bacillota; class Clostridia; order Eubacteriales; family Oscillospiraceae; genus Subdoligranulum; species Subdoligranulum variabile. The sequence goes on from NZ_CP102293.1 coordinate 1,975,749, forward strand.
GACTACGGTCTTGCCTATTACGCGGCCTTCCCGGGCTGCTCCGCCGAGACGGAAGCCAGCTTCGAGACGGTGGCCTTCCTGGCGGGCAAGGCGGCGGAACTGGACCTGCCCGCCGTGCTGACCATCGAGGGCTCTGACCAGAAGATCGCCCGGACCATCGTGGAAAACGCCGGGGGCGACCGGGCCATCCTGACGCTGGATGCCATGCAGGGGACCTCGTCGGCGGACATTGCCGCGGGCACCACCTACCTTTCGGTGATGGAGCAGAACCTGACGGTGCTGCGGCAGGCGCTGGGCGCCGGGGAGGAGGCCTGATGGCACAGATCACCGGCGAAAACCTGACCCTGGGCTACGATGGCAAAGCGGTGCTGCGGGACCTGAACTTTACGGTGGAAGCGGGGGATTACCTCTGCATCGTGGGGGAGAACGGCAGCGGCAAGACCACCCTGATGAAGACGCTGCTGGGGCTGCAGCCGCCGCTGGCGGGGCGCATCCGGTTCGGGGAGGGCCTCACCCGCAAGGACATCGGCTACCTGCCCCAGCAGACCGAGGTGCAGCGGGATTTCCCGGCCCTGGTGCGGGAGATCGTCTGCTCCGGGTTTCAGGGGCGGTGCGGCCTGCGCCCCTTTTACACCAAAGAAGAAAAGGCCGAAGCCCTCCGCATGCTGGAAAAGGTGGGGGCGGCGGACCTGGCCGGGCGGTGCTACCGGGAACTTTCCGGCGGGCAGCAGCAGCGGGTGCTGCTGGCCCGGGCCCTCTGCGCGGCCCGCAAAGCCCTGCTGCTGGACGAACCGGTCACCGGCCTGGACCCGGAGGCTGCCGCCACCCTGTATGACCTTGTGGACCGCCTCCACGCCGAAGGGGTCACCATCCTCATGATCACCCACGATGTGGGCCCGGCGCTGCGGTCGGCCACCCGCATCCTGCAGATCGGCGGCACCGTCTTCTGCGGCAGCCGCCAGGACTACCTGCAGAGCGAAGCGGGCCGCCGCTTCGCCCGCCCGGAAGGAGGCCCCGCATGATCGCCACCCTGCAATATTACTGGACCTTCCCCTTTGTGCGGTACGCCCTCATCGTGGGGGTGCTCATCGCCCTGTGCTCCTCGCTGTTCGGCGTCACCCTGGTGCTCAAGCGGTTCTCCTACCTGGGGGACGGCCTCTCCCACGTGGCTTTCGGCGCCATGTCGGTGGCCACCGTGCTGCGCCTGGCCGATTCCATGCTGCTGGTGCTGCCGGTGACCGTCCTCTGCGCCGTGCTGCTGCTGCGGGGCGGCCAGAACGCCAAGATCCGCGGCGACGCCGCCGTGGGCATGCTCTCGGTGAGCACCCTGGCCCTGGGCTATCTGGTGGTGAACCTTTTCTCTGCCACCCCCAACCTGGCGGGGGATGTCTGCAGCACCCTCTTTGGCTCCACCTCCATCCTCACCCTCACCGAGGCCGAGGTCTGGCTCTGCGCCGGGCTGGCCGTGGTGGTCGTGGCACTCTTCGTGCTGCTCTACCATAAGATCTTCGCCGTCACCTTCGACGAAGCCTTCGCCCGGGCCTGTGGCATGGGCGCGGCCCGGTGGCAGCTGCTGCTGGCCGTCATCATCGCCGTCATCATCGTGCTGGCCATGTACCTGGTGGGCTCGCTGCTCATCTCGGCTCTTATCATCTTCCCGGCCCTGGCCGCCATGCGGGTCTGCCGCAGCTTTCTGGGGGTGACCCTCTGCGCGGCGGTCTTCTCGGTGGTCTGCGCGGCGGGGGGCATCGTCACGGCCATCCTGGCCGGTACGCCGGTGGGGGCGACCATCGTGGCAGTGGATCTGGCGGGCTTCGGTCTCTTCTGGCTGGCCGGCGCTTTGCGGGGGGCCTCATGAGCCGCCGTCTGGCGGCCCTGGCCGCCCTGAGCCTGCTGCTCACCGCCTGCGCCCCCGCCCCGGACCCGGTCCCCGCCGCCACGCCGGTTCCCACCGCCGCGCCTGCCCCTGCACCGGCCCCCACGGCAACGCCTGCGCCCACGGCCACCCCGGACCCCGACGGCATCGACGTGGACCTGACCACCCTCTCCTCCACCATGGTCTTTGCCGAGGTGTCGGCCATGGTTCGCACACCGGAGGACTATCTGGGCAAGACCGTGCGGATGCAGGGCCCGCTCATGGCCTATGAGGCCAACCCCGCCCTGGGCGTGGACTACTTTTATACGGTGGTGATCCAGGATGCCACCGCCTGCTGCCAGACCGGCTTGGAATTCGTATGGGACGGCGGCACCCTGCCCGAGACCGGCACCGAACTGCTGGTCACCGGCACCTTTGAAGAATATGACTGCGGCGGCCTGCCCAGCTACCATGTGGTGGCCCGGTCGGTGGAATCCCTTTCCTGACAGCGCTCCCTTCCCTTTACGGGAAGGGGGCTTTTTTTGTTGGTTCGGGTTGCTTTCCCGCCGCCGGTTTTCTATTTCGGCAGATTTTTCATTCCCCAGGCAGTACAGTGTAAATACATTTGCGGCAGCCGCCGCAGCACGCAGGTAAGGAGACGAGCGGATGAAGGTACTGTTTGCGGGGCCGTGGGATCTGGCGGGCAAGGCCACAGCGGAATATTTCTGGCGGGAAGGCCACGAGGTCTGCTGGCTGACGGCGGAGGAAAACCGAAGCTTATGGGACGCTAAATGCAAGGGGGCGGTATGCCGGGGGGAAAGCACCCCGGCGCAGATCCTGGCCTTTTTGCGGCGGCACCATATCGAGGCGGTGATTCTGCTCACCGCGGGCCTGCGGGAGGGCGGCGATCTCTGCCCCGAAGAACACCCCGGACGGCTGACCGCTCTGCTGGAGGCCCTGCGGGAGTATCCGGTGCAGAGTTTTGTCTGTCTGTCCTCGGTGGAGCTGGCCTGGCAGGGGCCGCTGACCCCCCGGCTGGCAGCGCTGGCGGCGGTGGAACTGCGCTGCCGGGCGGCCCGGGACCACGACGGTCTGCCGCTGCTGGTGCTGCGGATGGGCTGGCTCTACGGCCGGGCGGCGCCCGAGGAGATGGGGGTCACCGGGGCGGCGCTGCAGGCCATCCGGGAGGGGCAGTCTGTCCCGAGCCCCTACGGCCCAGACGACTGCATCGACGCCCTGGCGGCCTCCGACGCGGCGGCGGCCATCTACCGTCTGGTATTACATACACAGACCGGCCGGTATCTGCTGGTCACGGGACATCCCTTGTCCCTGCAGACCTATTACGGCTGCCTGGAGCGGGCGGCGGGCGCCCCGGCGCAGATCGAATGGACCCGGGCGCGCCATACGATGGACGCCGCCCGGTACTCCGCCGCCCCTTTGAAAGAGGCCACCGGCTGGGTGCCCTACACCCTGCTGGAGGAGGAGGGCTGGCAGCTGCTGCGGGACGCCCCGCAGCCCCGGCCCCGGCAGCAGGCTCCGGCCCCGAAGCGGCGGTGGAACAGGCTCTCCCCGGCGCTGCGCAGCGCCGCCGAGACGCTGGTGCTCTTCGGCATCACGCTGGGGCTGCTGCGCTTTTCCAGGGATGTATCCGACCTCAAATATGTGGACATCCGGCTGATGTTCGTGGCCGTGGTGGCCAGCTGCTACGGCAGCGGCATGGGGCTGGCGGCGGTGGGCCTGGCGTCGCTGTCCTACCTGTACAGCCTGGCGGTGTCCTATGTGGACATCAGCTACCTGCTCTACAGCGTGGACACCTGGGTGCCCTTTGTGATCTACGCCGTTACCGGTTCGGTGCTGGGGTACCTCACGGGCCGCCGCCGGGACGAGATGGCGGCGCTGCGGCGGAAAAACGACCTGCTGGCGGAAAAATTCCACCAGCTGCAGGCGGTGCAGGGGGAGACCCTGGAGATCAAGAGCCGGCTGCAGCAGCGCATCACGGCGGAGCGGCACAGCTTTGCGGATCTCTACCGCATCGTCCGGGAACTGGACCGGCTGGACCCGCCCCGGATCCTGGAACACACGGTGGGCATTGTGGAAGACCTGCTGCAGTGCGATCACGTGGTGGTCTACCGCATGACCCCCGACGGCCGCAGTGCGTCGCTGGCGGCCTGTTCCCCCGCCATGGAGACCCGGGCCCCCGCCGTGCCCGACGGCGGCAAGCTGGCGGCACTGTGTACCGTGCTGGCCCGGCAGCCGGTCTTTGCCAACACCGAGCTGACCCCCGGCCGGCCCGATCTGGCGGCGGCCATCCGCTGCGACGGACGGCTGTACGGCCTGGTGGCGGCCTATGAGCTGGGGCCCGACCGGTTCACCACCTACTACCGGGATCTGCTCAAGGTGGTGGTGGGCCTCATCGAGCGGGATCTGGTGCGGGCGCTGGAGGTGCCCCGTTCCGAGCGGCCGCTGGCCCGGGAGGCGGCGCTGTGACGCCGTGGTTCTGGGGGCTGGCAGGGGGCCTGTACCTGCTGTTCAGCCTGCTGGATGCCTGGGTGACGGCGCGGCAGGCGGGCAGCCTCCAGAAAGGGGCTTTCTGCCTGGTGCTCTGCCTGGCCTTGCCGGGGGCGGGGCCGCTGCTGCTCTGGTTCTGGGACGGCCGGGCCCGGACTGCCGCGCCCTGGGACTATCATGAATTGTACCGCGGGGGCGAATTCTGCCCCGACGATCTGGGCCGGCTGCAGAAGCCGGACCTGTATGCCGAGACCGACCGCGTGCCCATGGAGGAGGCGCTGGAGGTGTCCGACCGGAGCTACCGCCGCCGGATGGTCATGGGGCTGCTGGATGTGGAGGATCCGCTGGTCTATCTGCCGGCGCTGCGCCGCGCCCTGGCCAACGAGGACGGCGAGACCTCCCACTATGCCAGCGTGGCCATCATGGAGCTGCGGCGCAAACTCCAGCAGCAGCTGGACGAGGCGGAAGCCCGGTGGCGCCGGGCACCCCGGGACGCCGGAGCCTGTGCGGCGTGGGAGGACCTGCTCTACCGGGTGCTGGAGACCGATCTGTTTGACCCGGAGGTACGGCGCCGCCTGCAGGGCCGCTATACCGCGCTCACCGACCGGATGCTGCGGGCGGAGCGTCCCTCCGAGACCTGCCTGCACCACGGCATCCGCCAGGCCCTGGGCCAGAAAAACATCGCCCGGGCCCAGCGGCTGTGCAGCCGGTATCTGACCCTCTACCCCGGCAGTGAGCAGGCGGTGCGGGACCAGATGGAGGTCTGCGTGCAGGCCAAAAACGGGGCGGGGCTGCAGGCCTTTCTGGCCGGTCTGCGCCGCCGCCCGGTGCTGCTGACGGCGCCCACCCTGGCCTGGGTCCGGGCTTTCAGAAAAGAGGAAGAAACACCGTGAAGAGAGATCGCACCAAACTGACGGCCCTGCTGTGGCTCTGCGTGGCCTTTGCCGTGGTCATCCTGATCAGCAACAGCGGCATGACGCTGTCGGGGCTGGCGCTGCAGCCTGCCTCGGCGGTGGCGCTGCAGGAGGCCCCCAGCGCTGAACCGCTGGAGATCACCGAAGATACCGCACCCCGGGCGCTGGTATTCTACAGTCCCGGGCGGTCCGACTCGGAATCCTGCGAGGAAAACATCCGCATTGCCCTGGACCATCTGCGCATCCAGGGGGAATCCCTGCCCCTGGCCCAGGCCACCGGCGTGAACTATGCCGACTATGACCTGGTGATCCTGGCCACGGCCTACTGGGAGGAGGAACTGCCCGAGTCCGCCGCCCGGCTCCTGGACTATGTGGAGCAGGGCGGCAGGCTGCTGCTGACCTCGGTGCCGGAATCGGTGGGGGCGCAGTTCAACGTGAGTTACCGCCGTCTGGGCATTGTGGATTTCGGGGATTACCTGGACTACGATACCGTCACCTTTGCCCGGGACCTGCTGCCGGGGCTGACGGGGCAGGCCTTTACGGGGGAGGAGTTCACCGACGTGGCGCTGTCCGTCACGCTGGAGACCGGCGCCCGGGTCTACGCCTGGGCCAGCGACGCCCGGGACCGCCGCACGCCGCTGATCTGGTCCTACGACTGCGGGCAGGGCCGGGTGGCGGTCTTCAACGGCACGTCGGGCAGCGGGGATTTCTGGCGGGGCATCCTGGCGGGCTGCATCAACACCCTGTGGGACACCGTGCTCTACCCGGTGATCAACGCCCTGTGCCTTTTCATCGACGATTTCCCCTCGCCCCAGTATGAGAGCGAGAGCGACGTGGTGCGGGAGGAGTACAACCGTTCGGCCAAGGAATTCTACCGGGACATCTGGTGGCCCGATATGCTGCAGATCGCCAACGTCTACGGGGATGTGTACACCGGGCTGTTTGTGGCCACCTACAACGACGAGACTGACCCTGCCCGGCAGAGCGACACAACGTCGGCCACCGAGCAGTATTTCGGCAACAGCCTGTTGAAAAACGGCTTCGAGATGGGGGCCCACGGCTACAACCACCAGCCGCTGACCCTGGCGGGGGGCACCCCGGAGGAGCTGGACTATCGTCCCTGGGCGTCGGAGGAAGATATGGTCACCTCGCTGCAGACGCTGCGGGATATCACGGCCCGGCTCTTCCCGGCGGTGACGCTGCGCAGCTATGTGCCGCCCTCCAACTACCTCAGCGAGGAAGGCCGCCGCGCCGTGGTGCAGGCCCTGCCCGACCTGGGGGTGATCTCGGGCATCTACACCGACGAAGGGGAGGAGGGCCAGGTCTATGTGCAGGACTTCGCCGTGGCGGAGGACGGCATCGCCGAATTCCCCCGGGTGACCTCCGGCATGGCCCCCAGCGATTTTGAGCGGCTGTCCGCCTACAGTGCCCTGGGCCTGTACGGGGCCTTCTCCCACTTTATCCACCCCGACGACATCTTTGACGCCGAGCGGGGCGGCGGCCAGACCTGGGAGGAACTCTACCGCAGCTACTGCACCTTTATGGGGGAGATCCATACGGCCTGTCCCTGGCTGCGCTCCCTGTCGGCGGCCCAGGCCGGCGACGCCCTGCGCATCTGCGACGGCGCACAGCCCCACCTGGTCATCACCGGGGAGTCGGTGCAGGGCAGCATTGAAAACTTTCTCGGGCCGGTGAGTTTTTACCTCAAGACCGACCGTACCCCCAAGGCGGCGGACGACGCCTGTACCATCCGGCGCATCAGTCCGGGGACGGGGGAAGGGTACTACCTGGTCACGGCAACAGAGCCCAATTTTACCATAAGGCTGGTGACGGCATGAAAATCTGTCTGATCGTGGAGGGGTGCTACCCCTATGTGGTGGGCGGGGTGTCTGCCTGGGTGCAGATGCTCCTCCGGCAGATGCCGGAGCACCAGTTCCTCCTTGTTTCCATCGGGGCGCAGCGCCGCCAGCGGGGACAGTTCCGCTACGAGATCCCCGCCAATGTGACCGAACTGCGGGAATATTTCCTGGACGAACCCCTGGGGCGGGAACCCGGGGCTTCCGGCCGGCCTCTGTCCGCCGCCGCCCGGCAGGCGCTGCTGGATCTGGTCCAAGGCACCGCCCCGGACTGGCCCCGCCTCTTTGAGGCCTTCGGCGGTGAACAGCCCCGCCCGGTGGAGGAGTTCCTCATGTCGGAGGATTTTCTCGCCCTGGCCCGGGGCCTGGCGGAAACCACCGGCCGCAACACCCCTTTCAAGGACCTGTTCTGGACGCTGCGCTCCATGCTGCTGCCGGCGCTGGAACTGCTGCGCTGCCCGGTACCCGAAGCGGACGTCTACCATGCGGTGGCCACCGGCTACGCGGGGCTGCTGGGGGCCAAGTTCAGCTACTTCGCCCACAAGCCTCTGCTGCTGACCGAACACGGCATCTATACCCGGGAACGGGAGGAGGAGATCCTCAAGGCCGATTGGGTGCCGGGATATTTCAAACCCACCTGGATCGGCTACTTCCGGGCGCTGAGCCAGGCGGCCTACCGCCAGGCGCGGACCATCGTGTCGCTGTTTCAGGGGGCGCGGGAACTGCAGATCGGCCTGGGTGCCGACGAGCGCAAATGCCGGGTCATCCCCAACGGCATCGACATCAGCCGGTTTGCGGCCATTCCGCCCCTGGACCCGGCACCCCATCCCCTCCATCTGGGGGCGGTGCTGCGCATCGTGCCCATCAAGGACGTCAAGACGATGATCTACAGTTTCCACCGTGTCAAGGCGGCGCGGCCCGACGCCACGCTGGACCTCATCGGTCCCTATGACGAGGACCCCGCCTACTACCAGGAATGCAGGGACCTGATCCGCCGGCTGGGCTGCCGGGACATCCGCTTCGTGGGCCGGGCCGATGTGACCGATTGGCTGCCCAAGCTGGACCTTCTGCTGCTCACCAGCATCTCGGAGGGGCAGCCCTTTGTGCTGCTGGAGGCCATGGCGGCCCGCCGTCCGGTGGTGGCCACCAACGTGGGCGCCTGCCGGGAGATCATCGAGGGGGCGGAGGACGGCCTCGGCCCGGCGGGGTGGGTGGTGCCGGTCATGAGCCCGGCGGCCATCGCCCAGGGCATACTGGAGATCAGCCGCACCCCGGCCACCCTGCGCGCCCTGGCGGAGAACGGCTATCGCCGGGTGGTGCGGTATTATCAGGATAAGGATTTTCTTTCGGCTTACCGGGCACTCTACCGGGAAGCCGTACAGACACAGGAGGTGAGAGAACCGTGGCAGGCATCGGCTTTGAACTGAAAAAGGTCTTCCGGGGCGGCGGCGTCTTTGCGGTGCTGCGGGGCTATTCCCTCACCGCTGTGGTCACCGAGGGCCCCATGGTGCTCATGATCGTGCTGCTCTTCACCCTGCAGCGGCTGCTGGCGGACAGCGGGGCTGCCTACCGGGTGCGGGAACAGTTCCTCTTTTTCATGACCTACGCCATGATCTTCTCGCTGATTCTGGCCGACACCGTGCTGCTCTTTTTCGACCGGTTCATCTCGGACTGCATCTACGGCCGCCGTCTGGAGGATGTGCTCCCCGCCTTCTGCGGGCTGGTCTTCTTCCTGCTGCTGGCGGGCGCTCCCGCCGCGGCGATCTACCTGCATACCCTGCCGGTGAGCGGCAGCGTGCGGATGGCCGCCGGACTGCTCTTCTGCGTGCTGCTCATCCTCTGGGTGCAGATGAGCTGTCTGTCCGCCGTCAAGCGGTACGGGTATCTGCTGCTGGGCTTCGTGGCGGGCACCGTCACGGCGCTGGTGCTGGCCTGGGCTTTTCTGCGGGGCGGCATGGACCCGCTGGCGGCGGCGCTGTGGGGCACCGCCCTGGGATTCTTGGTGCTGCTCTTCCTCTATATGGGGCAGCTGCTGGCCTGCTACCCCGCGGGCAGCTGGAATCTGCTGGTCTTTTTCCCGGCGCTGCAGCGCTATCCGGGGCTGCTGCTCACCGGACTGCTGCTGGGCCTGGGACTGTACGGCCACAACTTCGTCTTCTGGGCCAGCGATGCCCGGGTCCGGGTGTTTCCCACCGGGGTCTGCTGCGCCCGGTACGATGTGCCCGCCTTTTTCGCCACCCTGACCATCCTGCCCATGCTGGTGCAGTTCGTGGTGGGGCTGGAGACCCGCTTCGCCCGGCGGCACCGGGCCTATTTTGACGCCATCCTCTACGGCGGCCGTCTGGAGGACATCCGCGCCGCCAAGCAGGAGATGGAGACCGCCCTCTACGCCGAACTGGCCCACATGCTGCAGCTGCAGTTCATCGTGGCGGTGGCGTCGGTGGCGTTTCTGGGCAATTTCCTCCAGACGGCGGGCCTGGACGAGACGATGGCCGGTACCTTCCGGCTGCTCTGCTTCGGCTACTGCCTGTACGGGCTGGTCAAGTGCGGCATCGTGGTGCTGCTCTACTTCGACGACCGCGCCGGGGCCTGCCGGGCGGCGGGACTCTTCGCGGCGCTGAGCGCGGCAGCCTCCCTGGTGACGCTGGCCACCGGCCCCGACACCTGGGGTGCCGGGTTCCTGGCGGCGGGGGCGGTCACCGGCTTCTGGGTACTGCGGCGGCTGCGGCGGTATCTGGGGGAGCTGGAATACCATGTGTTCTGCGAGCAGCCCCTTTTTGAGGAACCCCGGGACGGCGTGCTCTGCCGCGCCGAGGAACATCTGGCCCGGGCCGACCGGGCTTTTGCACAAAGGAGGCATCCCCGTGAAAAATATCGGGAATAAAATCGAGATCGCCCTGTTTGTGGTGCTGGCGGCCGCGGCAGTGGGGGTGGCGTTCTGGCGGCAGCCCGCCGCCCCGGAGGAGAGCATCCTCCTGCCGGAACCGGAGGCCACCGCCACGCCGGAAACGGGCCGGGACATCAACACGGTGGGCATGGCGGAGAACAAGACTATCTACAGCGAGGACGACCCCGAAAGCCTTGTGTATTTCTACGTGACGGTGCAGCGGGGGGATGCGGGCTCGGACACCGACCATTCCTTTGCGGAGGTGAACAGCGCCGTCCGCTTTGCGGAGGACAGCCACGTGGACAACGACATCTATGCCCGGGCCATCGTGCAGGTGGGGGACGCCGACGGCCCCCGGCCCGGCATGCTGGGCTACGACGCCACCGCCAGCAACGCCACCATCCGGGTGCGGGGAAATTCATCCTCGGTGCGGCCCCAGAAGTCCTACAAGCTGGACCTGGACGACGAGGCGGGGCTGTGGCGGGGGCAGAGCAACATCGCCCTGAACAAACATACCTTTGACGCCACCCGGCTGCGCAACAAGCTCTACTTTGACCTGCTGCGCCCGGTGGAGGACATTTCCAGCCTGCGCACCCAGTTCGTGCGGCTCTACATCAAGGACGAGACGGCGGGGGAGACCACCTTCACCGACTACGGGCTGTTCACTCAGGCGGAGGTGCCCACCAAAAAATACCTGGCCAACCACGGCCTGGATTCCGAGGGGTATCTCTACAAGGCCATCAGCTTCAACTTCGAGATGTCGGAGGGGCTGAAGAACTTCGACGACCCGGCCTTTGACCAGACCGCCTTTGAGAAGATCCTGAGCTGCAAGGGACGGCAGGACAACCAGAAGCTCATCGACCTGGTGAATCTCATCGCCGACCGCACGGTGGACATCAACACCATCGTGGGGGACTACATCGACCGGGACAACTACCTGACCTGGCTGGCCTACAACATCCTGTTGGGCAACAGCGACACCACGGTGCAGAACTTCTATCTCTACAGCCCGCTGAACAGCCAGAAGTGGTTTTTCATCCCCTGGGACGGGGACAACTGCCTCCACTGGCAGGAGGACGACATCGAAGGGCTGACGGCCAGCTACGGCGGCTGGGAGCACGGGGTGGCCAACTACTGGGGGGTGCTGCTGCACCAGCGGTTCCTGAAGGACGCCGACAACCGGGCCGCCCTGGCCGCCAGGGTGGACGAGCTCCACGAGACCATCAACGGGGAGACCGTCAGCGCGCTGGCGGAGCAGTACGACGGGGTGGTGCGGCCCTATGTCCTTTCCATGCCGGATTTTTACTACCTGGGCAACACGGCGGCGGAGCGGGAGACCATCCTGGCGGGGCTGGGCGACCAGGTGGAGCTGGCCTACCGGCAGTTTTACAACAGCCTGCACGAGCTGATGCCCTTCTTTATGTATGTGCCGGAGCAGGAAAACGGCACGGTGCGCTTTGTGTGGGAGGACGCCTACGACTTCGACAACCAGCCCATCACCTACCGGTTGCGGGTGGCGGCCACGCCGGACTTCGCCAGCCCGGCGGTGGATGTGGCGGGGCTGGACAGCACCGCGTACGAGGTGCCGTCGGCCCAGCTCCCGGCGGGGACCTGGTACTATGAGGTCACCGCCTCCACCCAGGACGGCCGCACGGCTCCCGCCATGAACAAGATCCAGGTCAGCGACGTCTACTATCCCGGCGTGGACCGGGTGGAGGTGACCGGATGATCCCCGCCTACCGCCACGAGCTGAAGTACCTGGTCAGTCAGGCCGAGTACCGTCAGCTCCGGACCGTGCTGCACTCGCTGCTGGGGCAGGACGCTCACGCCGGACCGGAGGGCGTCTACCACATCCGCAGCCTCTACCTGGACGACCTCTACCACACGGCCTACCGCCAGAAGATGGCCGGGGTGGAAGTGCGCAAAAAATACCGGGTGCGCATCTACGACTGCCGCACCGGGCATATCGCCCTGGAATGCAAGTACAAAAACGGCGCCTACATCCATAAGGAGGCCGTCCCCCTCACCGAGGCGGAGTACGGTGCCTTCTGCGGGGGCAGTCTGGGCTTTCTTTTGCAGAAAGACCAGCCGCTGGCCCGGCAGTTCTATGTGGAGGCCCGGGCCAACCTCATCCGGCCCTGCGTCATCGTGGCCTACGACCGGGAGGCCTTCGTCAACGACGTGGGCACCGTGCGCATCACCTTCGACAAGGCCCTCACGGCCATGGACCCCCGGCAGGATCTCTTCGACCCCGCCGCTGCCGGCTACCACGTGCTGCCCCCGGACCAGATGATTCTGGAAGTCAAGTTTACCGGCATTCTGCCGGAGTATATTCAAAGTATCTTTCGCGCGTACTCCTTTGTCAGGACGTCGGCCTCCAAGTTCTGCCTCTGTGCGGACCGGGTCCGGCATGTCCTGCGGTGAGCGCCGCGCCGAGCAGGAGGAATCTTTCGTTATGACCTTTCAAGATCTGTTCAAAAAATCCGCCCTGGAACTCTTCCCCAACCAGATCGAACCGCTGACCCTCATCCTCACGCTGGTCATCGCCTTTCTTGTGGGCATGGGCATCTTTGCCGTCTACCGTCGCTGCTTCATCGGGGTGGTCTACGACCATGCCCTCAACCTCTCCCTGGTCATCATGACGCTGCTGGTGGCCGTCATCATCGTCACCATCAGCACCAACATCACCCTCTCCCTGGGCATGGTGGGCGCCCTGAGCATCGTGCGCTACCGCACCGCCGTCAAGAACCCCCTTGACCTGATGTTCCTCTTCTGGGCCATCACCTCGGGCATCGCCATCGGCGCCCAGTACTACTACATAGCTCTCGTGGCCTGGATCGTCGTCACCCTGGCGCTGGTCTTCCTCAAACGGATCAAGGGCAGCGCCGGCACCTATGTGCTCATCGTCACCTACCGCTCCGACCCGGCGGTGGAGGAGGCCGTCCGCCGGTGCCTGCATGCCCAGCCCGGCAAGTTCCGCTCCAAGGTGGTCAAGGGCGGTACCACCGAACTGACCATGGAACTCTACCTGAAAACCGACAACCTGAACATCACCCAGCCGGTGCAGAACATCGACGGGGTGCAGGATGTGACGCTGGTGGAGTACCGCGGCAACCTGGAGGCCTGATGCAGGCCCGCCGATGGCTGCCGCTGCTGCTGTTGGGACTGGCGCTGGCGGCGGTGTCCCTGCTGCGGCTGCGCATCCCGCTGGCAACGGCACAGATCGACCCCTCGGACAAGCCGGTGACCAACCCCATGAAAGGGCTGGCCGCCTGGGGGGAGAACTACCGCCAGGACCCCTATGTGGCCTTCGCCTACGTGCCGGTGTCCTGGAGTGAGCTGGAGCCCCGGCAGGGGGAATACGACTTTGCGGCGCTGGAGGCGCGCTGCCAGTTTGCCCGGTGGCGGGCCGACGGGGTGCGGCTGATCCTGCGGCTGGTCTGCGACACCCCCACCGGGGAACGGCATATGGACATTCCTCAGTGGCTCTACGACGCCATGGACGGCGCCGGCACCTGGTACGACGGGGCCTACGGCCAGGGCTTCAGCCCCGATTATGAGAACGAGGTCTTCCGCCAGGCGCACCGGGAACTGATCGCCGCCCTGGGGCAGCGCTATGCCGATGACCCCCAGCTGGCCTTTGTGGAGCTGGGCAGCCTGGGCCACTGGGGCGAATGGCATCTGGACACCGAGGCAGGGCTGCCGTCCTTTCCCACCCAGGAGGTCACCGACGGCTATGTGCAGGATTACCTGGACGCCTTTGCGCCGGAACAGCTGCTGCTGCGCCGCCCCTATACCATCGGCCGGGACCAAGGGCTGGGGCTGTACAACGATTCCTTCGGCCTGCCGGACTCCCACCGGGAATGGCTCTCCTGGATCGCCGACGGCTACCGGTCCGACCAGAACGGGGAATGGCTGCCCGGCATGCCGGACTTCTGGCGGTTCGCGCCCTCGGGGGGCGAATTCTCCCCCGAAGAGGCGGACGGCTGGTACTTCACCGATGCACAGTTCCCCACTACGCTGGCCCTGCTGGAAGAAAGCCACACCACCTTTCTGGGACCCAACGCCCCGGCATACGGGGCGCTTTCCGGCACCGAGGCGGCCAACCTCCGCACCCTGGTGGCCGGGATGGGCTACACCCTGGGGGTGCGGCAGTGTACGGTGTGGCGCACGGCGTTTTCCCGCACGCTGCAGGCGGAACTCACCTGGGAGAATACCGGCCTGGCACCCCTCTACGGTGACTGGCCCGTCGCGCTGGAACTGCGGGACGGGACGGGGCAGACCGTCTGGTCGGGCCGCACCGGGGTGCCCTTCTCCGACTGGGGACCGGGACGGCACACCGTGCGGATCTCGCTGCCGGGGGCGGGGGCCCTGCCCGGCGGAGACTACAGCTTCTGGGTAGGCATCGTGGACCCACTCACTGACGCCCCCGGCGTGGCCCTGCAGATGCAGACGCCCCGGGACGGGATGCTCTACCGGGCAGCGGGGTTTTCCCTGCCGGGGTCCTGACAGAAAAAGCCGGTCGACCGAAAGGCCGACCGGCTTTTGTTGTGTGGGGTTATTCCACTTCCAGACCGTGCATGAAGCGGTGCAGGGCGGGCTTGAGGGGATCGTACAGACCCAGGATCTTGCCCACGCCGAAGGCGGCGATGACGGTGCCCTCCCGGATGCCGTGGAACTGGCGGAAGTAGGCCAGGGAGATGGCCAGGGCGATGAGGGAGACCGTGCAGTCAAAGCACATCTTGATGACGGGCAGGGGCTTGTCCAGCTTGTGGGCGATGACCTGCATGATGCCCTCGCCGGGCAGAGAGATCAGGTTGGGTGCCAGGTAGAAGAGGATGCCCAGGGCGATGAGCACCATGCTGATGGCCAGGTAGAGCAGCCGCACGCCGTAGACCACGGCGGGGGCGAAGGTCATCCGGGCCGGGTCCGGCAGGAAGAGGCCGGCCAGGAAGTTGGTGAAGTCGGTGAAGTAGCCGAACAGGGTGGTGCAGATCAGCTGCAGGATGCGCCAGGGCTGGAAATCGCGGCCCAGGATGACGAACTGGATCAGGATGTATGCCGAGAAAATGATGATGATCCAGGTGCCCATGGACAGGGAGGCGAAGATCTCGCTGAGGACGTAGGGGATGGAGTTCACCGGGGACATGCCCAGGTCGGCGGTGCCGGAGAAGGACACCCCCAGGGCCATGATGAAGAGGCCCATGCAGTAGACGAGGACACACTTTGCCATTTTGATGCTTTTTTCTTTCATTCTTGCCTTTCCTTTCCCGTGGGGTATGCGCACTTCCGGCAGCCGGTGGGATCCCTCTGCCGTCCCTTCCTCCCGCTGCAGCAAGGCAGAGGGAAAGACCGCCGGTGGGGAAAACGGCCGGTACAGCCGTATGCTCATCGGCGGCCTTTGCGCAAGAGAAAGGAAGCCTGTTTTCACAGGCTTCCTTTCGGCAGAAATCCGCAATGTGGTGAAAAGCGGGCGCGCCGCCGGACCCTTTCCCCGGCCCGGCCACACCCGAAGCTGCTGTCTGCATACCAATAGTAAGCATTCAATCAATAACAATGCTTATTATAAGCAGGCAGATGGATTCTGTCAAGCAAAATTGCACAGATGTCCCGAAGTTGCGCCATAGTTGGTAGCGCAACCGGCCCTTTTCCGGTATACTGGAGGCAGAAAAGGAGGCGTACAGAATGTTCATAGCAACCTTGTGGGGCATTTTCAACCTGGCAGCGCTGGTGGGGATCACGGCGGTGCTGGGGTATCTGGTGTATCTGCTGATCCGGGCGCTGCGCAAATACCTGGCCACGGCGCCGGTCCGGCAGGAGAAGGCCCGGCAGGCCAGAACGCTGGGGGAGGTGCTGCGGCAGCACCGCACCGACTGCAGGATGACCCAGGAGTTCGTGGCGGAATCCCTGGGGGTCAGCCGGCAGGCGGTCTCCAAGTGGGAGAGCGGAAAGTCCGACCCCAGCACCACCAACCTCATGGCGCTGGCCCGGCTCTACGGCCTGCCGCCGGAGGAGCTGCTGCGGGAAGCGGAGTAAAGGCGCGGGGATAAAAAGCCGAAATGCGGGGGAAGCCTGCGGTTTCGATTGAAATTTCAACGGAAATATGTTAGGATTTCTGTATAGGCTCATGGGATGGTGGACCCGTCCCGGGGCCGGACACGGCGGGCGCGGGCCCTGCAGGGGCGCGCGGCGCGGTGCCAGTGAACGAGCAATCGAAAGGAAGAGAACCTATGGCACGGAAACAACCCGCATCCACCAAGAAGCAGCCGGCCAGGACGGCACCCGCGGCGAAGAAGGAGCAGGCGGCCACCCCGGCCGCGAAGCCCGCTGCCGCCCAGGCGGAAGCCCCGGACAAGGCGGCCAAGCCGGCGGCGAAAACGCCCGAACCGGTCAAGGCAGCCCCGGCGGCTGTCCAGGCGGAGCCCACTGCCAAAGCGGCGCCCAAACCGGCGGCCAAGGCAGAAACGCCCGCCGCGGAGCGCACCGCTCCGGCGGCCAAACCCGCAGCAAAGAAAGCGGAGAAGCCCGCGGCAAAGAAGGCGGCCAAGCCCGCCGCGAAAAAGAGCAAGCCCGCGGTGAAGAAACCCGCCCCGACCCCCGTGGAGGAGGCCCCGGCGCCTGTGGAAGAACCGGCCCGGCCGGAGGAGGAACCCACCATGGAACAGTATTACGATACCCCCCGCAGAAGCATTGCGTTCATCGGATCGGAATGCCATCCCTTTGTGAAGACCGGCGGCCTGGGCGACGTGATGTACGCCCTGCCCCGTGAGCTGGTGAAGCAGAACTGTGACGTCCGGGTGATTCTGCCCCGGTACGCCTGCATCCCGCAGCAGTACCAGGACAAGATGGTCTACCGCGGCGAATTTTACATGGATCTGGGCCTGACGGGCCGCAGCTATTACGTGGGCATCATGGAGTATGTCTGGGACGGTGTGGTCTACGACTTCATCGACAACCAGGAGTTCTTCTCCTCGGGCAATCCCTACATCAGCCTGGTGGACGACATTCCCAAGTACTGCTACTTCAGCAAGGCGGCGCTGGCGGCGCTGAACTACCTGAACTGGATCCCCGATATCATCCACTGCCATGACTGGCAGGCGGCACTGGTGCCGGTGTATCTGCGCACCATGTTCCAGGGCACGCCGGTGGGCCACGCCAAGACGGTGCTGACCATCCACAACCTGCGGTTCCAGGGCATCTACAACATCCCCACGCTGAAATACTGGACTGGCCTGCCCGACGAAGTGTTCAACATGGGCGCGCTGAAGCAGGGCTACGAGGACGCCAACATGCTCAAGGGCGGCCTGGCCTACGCCGACCGCATCACCACGGTGAGCGGCACCTACGCCTGGGAAATCCAGACCCCCGAGTACGGCGAAAAGCTGGAAGACCATCTGCGCTACCACAGCTACAAGCTGCGGGGCATCGTCAACGGCATCGACTACGGCATGTGGAACCCCGCCACCGACCCGGCCCTGGCCGTCAACTACGACATCACCAACGTGCTGGACCACAAGTGGCAGAACAAGCTGGCGCTGCAGCAGGAACTGGGTCTGGTGCAGGACCAGGGCAAGTTTGTCATCGGCCTGATCTCCCGCCTGACCAACCAGAAGGGCCTGGACCTGGTGAACGCCATCGTCCCCGAACTCATGGACGGCAACACCCAGGTCATCGTGCTGGGCACCGGCGACAAGCAGTACGAGGACACCTTCCGCTACTACGAGGACGCCTACCGCGGCATGTTCAGCGCCTGCATCCAGTATGACGAGTCCCGCGCCCACCGCATCTATGCGGGCGCCGACGCCCTGCTGGTGCCCTCCCGGTTTGAGCCCTGCGGCCTGACCCAGCTCAACGCCATGCACTACGGCACCCTGCCCATCGTGCGGGAGACCGGCGGCCTGAAGGACACCGTGGAACCCTACAACATCTTCACCGGCGACGGCAACGGCTTCACCTTTGACCGCTACGATGCGGGTCTGCTGCTGGACGCCGTCAACCGCGCCAAGACCGAGTACTTCGTCAACCGGTATCACTGGGACGAGGTGGTCCAGCGGGATATGGCCAAGGATGTTTCCTGGCAGAACTCCGCCCGTCAGTACAAGGACCTCTATCTGGAACTGACGCCGTGGTAATCCGCCGCTGCGCGTAACAAAGACAAGAATAGCCCGGCACCTCTGCAGGAGGTGCCGGGCTATTGTCATGCGCGGGGGTTGGCGCGGAGAATCAGCAGCGCGTCTTCATAGAAGGGATGCATCCCCAGCCGGGTGGTGCCGTCCGCCTGCACGTCCAGGGACACCGGTGCCCGGGTCCCGGCGCCGGAAAGGTCCAGCGCTTCGGCGGTGTACCCCGACCAGTCGCCCTGCAGCGGCAGCGGCGCGTTCACCGGCAGGTAGATGACGATCTCCTGTCCCCACCGGGCGGCGCGCACCTGGGGCGTGTAGGCGGCCAGGATCTCCTGGCAGGGCTCCGGCAGGGCGGGGGCGCGTTCCAGCCAGAAGCGGCGGGCAAAAGCGTAGTCCGCCGCCCCGGGGAAGGTCAGGGCCTTGTCCCAGGAAAGAGCCCGCAGGAAGCCCTCGCCGAAATGTACCGGTTCCTCGCCGGGATGGCGGATCAGCTGCTGGGCGGGGGCGTTGTCCCGCTGCCAGTTCCAGACGCCGTGGGCGCCGTAGGTGATGCCCGCCGACGCCCCGGCCAGCAGGCTCTGCCAGAGGGCCCGGCGGGTGTCGGAACGGCGGAACCGGCCGTACTCCTTGTGGCTGAAGCCCATCTGCTCGTAGCAGGGCTCGGAATTGATCACCGGGCGCCGGGGCGTCCGGGCGGCAAACTGTTCGGCCAGGGTGAAGGTGCAGTCCTGCCCGGCGCGGTTGTGGCCGGACTGGTAAAGGTAGAAGTCGGCGTGGTCGGCAAACCAGTCGGGCAGGTCGGCGCTGCGCCCGCAGATGTGGTAGGCCTTGGGCAGGCCGGGGCCGTACTGCTCCACCAGCTCGGTGACCTGCCGGTAACGGGTGCGGGCGGCCTCACTCTTGAAGTCGGTGTCGCCGCTGACGATCCACACCGGGTTGAACTCCCGGAAGGTCTCGCAGACGGTGCGCACCACCGGCTCCACCAGTTCTTCCGGCAGGACGTTGTCGGGGAAGATGTGGGAGGCCCAGGTGTCGGGCACATAGTTGCACCACATGACCACCAGTGCCAGGGTGAAGCCCTTGTCCACGGCCCGCCGGCACATGGCCTGAGCGTGGGCAAAGTAGGCGGGATCCGGCCGGGTGAAGTCGTAGCGGATGCCGTCCTCCGTGGCGAAGGGATGGCGGGTGCGGGGGGCGCCGCAGCGGTCCCACTGGGTCAGCGTGTTGAGCTGCAGCACCGTGAAGCCCTGCTCCGCCCGGCGGTCCAGATAGTGGTCCCACTCCTCGTCGGTGATGTTGGTGAAGGCACTCCAGCAGGTGTCGGCCAGCCAGAAAAAGGGCGTGCCGTCCCGCAGCAGCGTGCGGTGGTCGGAATGGACGGTGATCGGTCCGTGCATGGTTGCCTCCTCAGTCCAGGTCGGCGCCGTTGGTGGCGATGACCTTCTTGTACCAGTAGAAACTGTCCTTGCGGCGGCGTTCCAGCGTACCGTTGCCGTCGTTGTCCTTGTCCACGTAGATGAAGCCGTAGCGCTTCTTCATCTCGCCGGAGGAAGCCGACACGATGTCGATGGGCCCCCACATGGTGTAGCCCAACACCGGCAGGCCGTCCTCGGCGATGGCCTTGCCCATCTCCCGGATGTGGGCCCGCAGATAGTCCACCCGGTAGGGGTCGTGGATGGAACCGTCCGGTTCCACCTTGTCCACAGCGCCCAGACCGTTCTCCACGATGAAGAGCGGCTTCTGGTAGCGGTCGTAGAGGGTGTTCATCGTGACGCGCAGGCCGATGGGGTCGATCTGCCAGCCCCACTCGCTGGCCTGCAGATGGGGATTCTTCAGCGACATGATGGCCGCATTGCCCGGCTTTTTGTATTTTTCCACCGTGGCGGGGTCGGCGGAGGTGCAGCGGGAGGAATAGTAGCTGAAACTGATGAAATCCACCGTGCCCCGGCGCATCTCGGCCAGGTCCTCCTCGGTGCAGTCCAGCCGGATGCCGGCGCGCTCCATCCGCTTCCAGGCCCATACGGGGTAGCTGCCCCGGGCCTGGGCGTCGATGAAGAAGTAGTTGTCCCGGTCCGCTTCCATGGCGGCGTAGACGTCCTCCGGCGCGCAGGTGAAGGGATAATACTGCCCGGCGGCCAGCATGCAGCCCACCATGCAGTCCGGCATCAGCTTGTGGGCCAGCTGCACGGCCTTGGCGCTGGCCACGATCTCGTAATGGGCGGCGCGGTACTTGACTTCCGTTTCGTTCTCGCCCTCTTCAAACAGGATGCCCGCCCCCATGAAGGGCATGTGCAGCAGCATGTTGATCTCGTTGAAGGTCAGCCAGTATTTGACCTTGCCCGCAAACCGGGTGAAGATGGCCGTGCAGAATTTCAGGTAGGCGTCGATCATCCGCCGGTCCTTCCAGCCGCCGTACTTCTTGATCAGGTCGATGGGGGTGTCGAAGTGGCAGATGGTCACCAGCGGCTGGATGCCGTGGCGCAGGCATTCGTCGATGACCTGCTCGTAGAAGGCCAGGCCCGCCTCGTTGGGGGTGTCGTCGTCGCCGTGGGGCAGGATGCGGGTCCAGGCGATGGAAAGCCGGTAGCATTTGAAGCCCATCTCGGCAAACAGGGCGATATCCTCCTTGTAGCGGTGGTACATGTCGATGGCCTCGTGGGCGGGATAGCTGTGGACGTCGTCGGGGGCCAGCATCCGCAGCTTGCCCCGGGCTACCGGCATCCGGTCGGGGCCGTAGGGGATGACGTCCACGGTGGACAGTCCCTTGCCGTCCGCCTGCCAGGCGCCCTCGCACTGGTTGGCGGCGGTAGCGCCGCCCCACAGGAACCCTTCGGGAAAAATACTCATGATATAATCCTCCTTATCGTAATCCGGGTCAAACGGAAGCACGTTTGACCAGTTCGGTGGAAACTTCGATGCGCAGACTGTGGGGCACCGGGTCATCCAGCAGATAGAGCAGCTGCCGGGCAGCCACCCGGCCCATGTAAACCCGTGGAATGCTGATGGTGGTCAAAGGGGGCTCCACCAGGGCGCTCTCAGAAATATTGTCAAAACCCACCAGAGCTATATCCTCCGGAATCCGGTAGCCGCAGCGCCGCAAAGCGCGCATGACACCAATGGCAATCAGGTCATTCTCAGCAAAGTAGCAGCTGGCCAGCGGATCTTTACGGGCCAGAATCTCCATCATGTCTGCTTCAGCGCCTTCGATGGTCGGGGTCAGTTCATGGACGATGCTTTTGGCCGGATGCATTCCGTTGCTGCGCAGGGCATTCTGGAAACCCTGCCAGCGTTCGTCAAAATTACGCAGAGGTACAAAGGATTTCAGGTAGCCGGGCTGGGTCATCCGGCGGTTGATGAGGTAATCCGTTGCCAGATAGGCGCCCTGAATATTGTTGATCAGTACGCAGGTGCAGTCCAGCGGCTCTAGGTTGGAATCCACCACGACCACTGGCACCGAGAGGGAAAAGAACAGCTGGGCGATTTCCGGCTCGATTTCAGTGCCCAGCAGGATGATGCCCCGGCAGTCCGATATCCGCAGATCGGTGATCTGCTGTTTCAGATCCATCTGCTGGGCATAAAATTGCAGCACTTTCATGCGATATCCCTGACTCTGGCACTCCTGCATGGCGCCCCGCAGAATGTCGTCAAAGATGGGAGAATACTGCAAAATTGCGGAGGACGCCTGGAAACAGATGAAATAGATGGTACCATGTTCTTCCGCTTTTGAACTCAGGCGGGAAAAATCGTAGCCCATCTGTTCGGCGGTCTGGTAGACCAGCTTGCGGGTGGCATTGCTGATGCCGGGGCGGTCATTGAGTGCCATCGAGACCGCAGCCGGTGAAAGATGAAGGCGACGGGCAATTTCTTTTGCAGTAACAGACATTTTGACATCTCCTCCGGAAATGTGATTCTTTTAAGCGTATTGTACTGAAAATGAATTGAAAATTCAATATGTTCAGTTGATTATTCAGTAAAATTTCTGAATAATTCATTGCCATTCAGTTGAACGCCCGATATACTGAGTACAACAAATCCAGGCCGGCGCCACGGCCGGCGGGAAGTTTGTGAAGGAGGAAAACATAATGGCAAAGGATTATGATGCGTTGGCACGTTCTGTCGTCGAAAAAATCGGCGGTGCAGAAAACATCCAGTCGGTGACCCACTGTGTGACCCGACTCCGGTTCAAGCTGCGGGACGAAAGCAAGGCCCAGACCGCGGATGTCAAAAAGATTAAGGGCGTCGTAGCGGTGGTTCAGGCCGGCGGTCAGTACCAGGTGGTCATCGGCAGCGACGTGGATGACGCCTACCAGGCAGTGGGCCGCATTCCCGGAATTCAGCTGGACGGTGCGGTGGACGTTGTAGAAAAAGACGATCTTCCCAAGGAAAAGAAAAGCGCCCTGAACGTTGTGGTGGATACCGTTTCCGGCGCTTTCATGCCGCTGCTGCCGGCCATGATGGCGGGCGGTCTTCTCAAGGCCCTGTGCGCCATGGTTTCCACGTTCGGGCTGGTCAGCACGGAAAGCACGACTTATACGATCCTCTACGCGTTGGGTGACGCTTTCTTCTACTTCCTGCCCATTCTGCTGGGTGCCAGCGCCGCCAAGAAATTCGGCGCCAATCAGTTCCTGGGCATGTTCGTGGGTGCGGTGTTCCTCTACCCGCAAATCACCGAACTGCAATCCAGTGGTGCGGCGGTGGACTTCTTCGGCATCCCGGTGGACCTGATCAGCTATCCGCAGACGGTGCTCCCGGTCCTGGTGGCCTGCCTTCTGCTGGCCTTTGTGGATAAGAGTCTGCGCAAATTCATGCCCAAGGTCATTGCCAATATCTTCGTACCGGTCCTGGATATGTTGATCACCGTTCCCATCGCCCTGATCGTGATCGGCCCCGTGACCGACGCCATCGGTTCTGCCATCGCCAGCGGAGTTTCCTTCCTGATCACGGTGGCACCGCCGGTTACCGGTTTCCTGGTGGGTGCGTTGTGGTCGCTGATGATCATGCTCGGCATGCATATGCCGCTGGTCATGATCGAGGTCAACAACCTGATGACCACCGGCCATATGCTGATGCTGCCCGTTACCTTCCCCTGCACCTTCGCCCATGCCGGAGCTGCCCTGGGTGTTGCGCTGCGCACCAAAAACAAAGACCTGAAGGAGATCGGATTCTCCGCTTTCAGCTCCGGTATCCTCGGCACCATCTCGGAACCTGCGATCTACGGCGTCAACCTCAAGTATAAGCGGCCCTTTGTGTGCGCCAGCCTGTTTACCGGCGTCGGCGGTGCTATCATCGCGGCTTCCGGTGCAGACTGCATCATCAATCTGGGCACCATCAGCATCTACACGATGCCCGCTTTTGTATCGCTGCTGCCCGGCGGTGTGGGCATCCTGATCGGCGTGATAGTCGGTCTGGTGGGCAGTGCCGTCAGTGCATACCTTACCTTCAGCGACAAACTGATTGAAGAATAAATCTGCCGGCATCCTTGTACATCTGCAAACTTTACCGACGCCGGGCCGCTGCGCCCGGCGTTTGGCATCAGACAGGAGATTCTTGCTTATGGCCAACTATAAAACAGTGACCCGTATGACCGATACGGGCCCATACATCGAAAAACTGATTCTGGACCTGGGCCGGGAAGCCGGAGCCAACGATCTGAGCCCCGCAGGGTTCCATGTGCACGTCACCCGTTATGAAAAGGACGGCACGATTCTGATGCGCAAGGAGCGCGGTGCCGACAAGGCGCTGCCTTCCCTGGGCACTGTGACGGTGCGCGTGGCCTATCCCTGCGATGCAGAGGGCAGACGGCTGCTTAGCGGGTGCTTTGCAGCTCTGGAACTGGAGGAGGAGCGGCTGAACAAACGCATCGAAGGCAGTGTGCTCGCAAGCCGGTATATCCGCAATGCCTACCGTGTCACTCAGATCCGGGATTTGCCGCCCCGGGAGGAAGGCGGCGTAGCGCTGAGCGGTCTTGTGTTTGACACCTGCACAGAAGATCTTTGCCCGGCGCTGGAAGGCTGGACCAACGGGGAAAATACACTGCGGTACGGGGCCTATACACCGGCACAGGCAAATGGTGGCGAGAAGCTTCCGCTGCTTGTCTGGCTGCATGGCGCGGGGGAAGGCGGCGACGATCCGCTGGTGGCCTATACCGGCAACCGTGTCACGGCACTGTCCAGCCCGGAAGTGCAAACCAAACTGGGCGGTGCGGCCTGGATCCTGGTGCCGCAGTGTCCCACTGTCTGGATGGACGATGGACGGGAACAGCTGAGCCACGTCAACCAAAGCATCTACGTGAAACCGCTCAAGGCCTGCATTGACGCCTTTGTGGAGCAGCATGCCGACAGCATTGACCGCGACCGTATCTGGGTGGCGGGCGTTTCCAACGGCGGATTCATGACGATTCGCATGCTGGCGGATTACCCGGGATTTTTCGCTGCGGCCGCTCCCGGATGTGAGGCTTTTTTTGAGGAAAACCTTACCGACAGCGTTCTGGATGCCGTACAGCAGACTCCGCTCTGGCTAACCCATGCGAAGGGTGATGAACTGGTGGATCCAACCCAGACGTCGCTGCCGCTGTACCGCCGCCTCAAGGACCGTGGTATGGAAAACCTGCATATGACCTACTGGGATGAAGTGGTAGATCCCACCGGTCGGTACCGGGAAGCTGACGGACGCCCGCGCAGCTATTTCCGGCATGGGGTGTGGATCCTGATGCTGGATGATGCCTGCCGTACCGATCTGGACGGCAGCCGGGTCCTGTGCGACGGCGTGCCGGTCACTCTGTGGGAGTGGATGGGCAAGCAGCGCCGATAATTGTTGGAGGAAATACAGATGAAACCGATCAAACTGGCCTATGCGCCCACCCGGCGCAGCATCTTCTCGGCGCCCGACGCCGTCAAGTACCGCAACCTCACGGCCCAGCGCCTGCAGGAGCTGGGGGTGGACTTTGTGGACATCACCGACATCAACGAGGAGGGCCTGCTCTACTGCGAGGAGGACCGCCTGAAGATGCTGGAAAAATTCCGCGCCGCCGGCGTGGATGGTCTGCTGCTGGCCCACTGCAACTTCGGCACCGAGTATCTTTGCGCCCGGCTGGCCAAGGACCTGGGGGTGCCGGTACTGCTGTGGGGCCCGCTGGACGAGCGCCCCGAGCCGGACGGCACCCGTCTGCGGGACACCCAGTGCGGTCTGTTTGCCACCGGCAAGGTGCTGCGGCGGTTCGGCGTGCCCTTTACCTACCTGACCAACTGCCGCCTCAGCGACCCGGTCTTTGCCCAGGGCGTGCGGGATTTCCTGGCGGTCTGCAACGTGGTGCGCACCTTTAAGAAGATGCGCATCCTGCAGATCGGTCCCCGGCCCTTTGATTTCTGGTCCACCATGTGCAACGAGGGCGAGCTGCTGGAGCGGTTCGGTGTGGAACTGGCGCCGGTGCCGCTGCCCGAGCTGACGGCGGAGGTGAAAAAGGCGATCGCCGACGGCACCGAGGTGGAAAAGACCATGGCCTACTGCCGGGAGAAGATGGAGGTGGAGGTCACCGACGACCAGCTGCGCAACATCGCGGGGCTGGCGGTGGCCATGCGGCACCTCATCGCCAAATACCACTGCCAGGCGGGGGCCATCCAGTGCTGGAACGCCCTGCAGGGCGAGCTGGGCATCATGCCCTGTGCGGCCAACGCCCTGCTCAACGACGAGGGCATTCCCATCGTCTGCGAGACCGACAT
This sequence comes from Subdoligranulum variabile, assembly GCF_025152575.1. Lineage (NCBI taxonomy): Bacteria > Bacillati > Bacillota > Clostridia > Eubacteriales > Oscillospiraceae > Subdoligranulum > Subdoligranulum variabile. Next base: position 2,001,610 of record NZ_CP102293.1, read on the forward strand.
CCACGGTGCCATCACGGCGCTGCTGGTGGAGGCGGCGGCCAACGACGACACCCGCAGCTTTTTTGCGGACTGGACCATCCGCCATCCCGACGAACCCAACGGCGAGCTGCTGCAGCACTGCGGTCCCTGGCCGCTGTCGGTGGCAGGCTGCCGTCCCCGCATCACCTACCCGCTGGCCTTCGACTGCCCGGGTTCGCTGACCGCCGAGGCCAAACACGGCGAGGTGACGCTGGCCCGCTTTGACGGCGACAACGGCCAGTACAGCCTGCTGCTGGGCAACGCCGAGGGCGTGGACGGTCCCAAGGGGATGGGCACCTACCTCTGGGTCAAGGTGGACAACATCAAGCGGCTGGAAGCCAAGCTGGTGGAAGGCCCCTACATTCATCACTGCGTCGGCATCCACAAGGATGTGGTGCCGGTGTTGTACGAGGCCTGCAAGTACATCGGCGTGCAGCCCGACCTGTATGACCCCATCGAGGAGAAGATCAAAGCCTACTGGAGAGGAGAATCGGTATGACCACACAGGAACTGGAAGTGCTGAGCTGGAAACTCCGCCGTGACGTGGTGGACATCATCATGGCCGGCGGCGGGGGACACATCGGCGGCGATATGAGCGTGCTCAACGCGCTGCTGGTGCTCTACAAGAATCATCTGCGCATCACCCCGGCCACGGTGGACGATCCCGACCGGGACCGCTTCGTGCTGAGCAAGGGCCATTCCATGGAGAGCTACTACGCCGTGCTGGCGGACTGCGGCTTCCTGGACCTGGAGGACATCAAGGCCCGGTTCTCCAAGTTCGGCTCGCCCTACATCGGCCATCCCAACAACAAGCTCTGCGGCATCGAGATGAACTCCGGCTCCCTGGGCCACGGCCTGCCGGTCTGTGTGGGTATGGCCCTGGCGGGCCGGATGGATGGCCGCAGCTACCGCGTCTACACCATCATGGGGGACGGCGAACTGGCCGAAGGCTCCGTCTGGGAGGGCGCCATGGCGGCGGCCAACTACGGGCTGGACAACCTCTGCGCCGTGGTGGACCGCAACCGGCTGCAGATCTCCGGCAACACCGAGGACGTCATGAAGCAGGACAGCCAGGAACAGCGCTGGGCTGCCTTCGGCTGGAACGTCATCAGCGTGGACGGCAACAGCATCGAAGCCATGGATGCCGCCTACACCGCTGCCAAGCATCACAAGGGCCAGCCCACCGTCATCATTACCAACACCACCAAGGGCTACGGTTCCCCGCTGATGGAGAACAAGGCCGGCTGGCATCATCACCTGCCCACCGCCGAGGAATATGAGCAGATCCTCGCGGATTTTGCCAAACGAGAGGAGGCCGCCCGTCATGTCTAACACCATTCCCAACCGCCAGGCCATCTGCGACACGCTGCTGGCCCGGGCTGCCCAGGACAAGAACATCGTCGTGCTCTGCAGCGATTCCCGCGGGTCCGCTTCGCTGAGCCGTTTTGCCGATACCTACCCCGAACAGTTCGTGGAGGTGGGCATCGCCGAACAGGACCTGGTGTCCATCGCGGCGGGCCTGGCCCACTGCGGCAAAAAGGCCTTTGCGGCCTCGCCCGCCTGCTTCGTCTCCACCCGCAGCTATGAACAGGCCAAGGTGGACTGCGCCTACTCCAACACCAACGTGACCCTCATCGGTATCTCGGGGGGCATCAGCTACGGCGCACTGGGCATGAGCCATCACAGCGCCCAGGACATCGCCGCCATGGCCGCCCTGCCCAACATGCGGGTCTATCTGCCCAGCGACCGTTTCCAGACGGCCAAACTCATCGATACCCTGCTCCAGGACGAAAAGCCCGCCTATCTGCGGGTGGGCCGCAACCCGGTGGAGGACATCTACACTGCGGAAAACTGCCCCTTCACCATGGACAAGGCCACCTGGCTCTGTGAAGGGGAGGATGTAGCCATCATCGCCTGCGGCGAGATGGTCCGCCCGGCGCTGGACGCCGCCGAAGCCCTGCGGGCGGAGGGCATCTCCGCCACCGTGCTGGATATGTACTGCGTCAAACCCCTGGACGCCGACGCGGTGATCCGCGCCGCCCGGAACGCCAGGGCCGTGCTGACCGTGGAGGAGCACGCCCCCTACGGCGGCCTGGGCAGCATGGTGGCCCAGGTGGTGTCGGCCAACTGCCCGCGCAAGGTGAAGAACCTCAGCCTGCCCGACGCTCCGGTCATCACCGGCACCAGCAAGGAAGTCTTTGTCTACTACGGCCTGGATGCCGCAGGCATCGCGGCGGCCGCCCGGGAGCTGATCCGATGAAAGGCTGTATCCTGGCCATCGACCAGAGCACCCAGGGCACCAAGGGGGTCGTCTTCGGCCCCGACGGCGCGCTGCTGGCCCGGGCAGACCGTCCCCACGCCCAGAAGATCGATGCCAACGGCTGGGTGGAACATGACCCCGAGGAGATCCTGCGCAACACCCTGGCCGTGGCCCGGGACGCCCTGGAAAAGGCCGGCGTGGACCGGGACGGTCTGGCGGCGGTGGGGCTTTCCAACCAGCGGGAGACGGTCCTTGCCTGGGACAAGATCACCGGCAAACCGCTGTACAACGCCATTGTCTGGCAGTGCGGCCGGGCAAAGGACCTCTGCGAGGAACTGTCCGGCGCCGCCGCCATGGTGCAGGACAAGACCGGCCTGCCCCTTTCGCCCTATTTCAGCGCCCCCAAACTGGCGTGGATGCTGCGCTTCGTGCCGGCGGTGCGCGCCGCGGCGGACGCCGGGACCCTCTGCTGCGGCACGGTGGACAGCTGGCTGCTCTGGAACCTGACGAAAGAGCAGGTCCTGCGCACCGACTATTCCAACGCCAGCCGCACCGGTCTTTTCAATATCCACACCCTCTGCTGGGATGAGGAACTCTGTGCCCTCTACGGCGTGCCCCGCGCCGCCCTGGCCGAAGTCTGCATGTCGGACTCGGTGTTCGGCACCACCGACCTGGGCGGTCTGCTGGACCGTCCGGTGCCGGTCTGCGGCGTGCTGGGGGACAGCCACGCCGCCCTGCTGGGCCAGGGCTGCTTTGCCCCGGGCAGCGTCAAGGCCACCTACGGCACCGGCTCCAGCGTCATGATGCAGACCGGCGACGCCTGCACCCGCAGCCCCGGCGGGCTGGTCACCAGCCTGGCCTGGGGACTTTCCGGCAAGGTGGCCTATGTGCTGGAAGGCAACCTCAACTATACCGGCGCCGTCATCAGCTGGCTGAAAAAGGACGTGGGCCTGCTGGAGACCGACGCCGAGAGCGAGCAGCTGGCCCGCCAGGCCAAGCCCGGCGACCGCACCTACTTCGTGCCGGCCTTCACCGGCCTGGGCGCCCCCTACTGGGACAGCGAGGCCACCGGCCTGCTGACGGGAGTCACCCGCACCACCGGCCGGGCCGAGATCGTCCGGGCCTGCCTGGACAGCATCGCCTACCAGATCACCGACCTGCTGCGCCGGATGCAGGCTGACGCCGGTCTGCCCCTCACCGAACTGCGGGTGGACGGCGGCCCCACGGCCAACCGCTACCTCATGCAGCGCCAGAGCGATCTGGCGGATCTGCCCCTGGCGGTACCGGCGGTGCAGGAGCTTTCCGCCCTGGGGGCGGCCCGGGCGGCCGCCCAGGCGGCGGGGGTCTGCCCCTGCGGAGAATTCGGCCGACCGGCCTATACCTACTATCGTCCCGCGATGGAACCGGCAACCAGGCAAAAACTTTATGACGGATGGCTTGACGCCGTGCATCGCGCGCAGTATCATGGAAGAGGAAAACAAGGCCCGGTATCAACCAAGGACCGAATTTATTGAGAAAGGACAGATGATCATGAACAGCACCGACCTGAAAAAGATCGACGCCTACTGGCGTGCTGCCAACTACCTGGCAGCGGGACAGCTCTACCTGCTGGACAATCCTCTTCTGCGCCGTCCGCTCACCCGCGACGACGTCAAGAAGAAGATCGTCGGCCACTGGGGCACCGTACCCGGTCAGAACTTCGTCTATGTGCACCTGAACCGCATCATTAAAAAGTATGACCAGGATCTCATCCTGATCTCCGGCCCGGGCCACGGCGGCAACTTCTTTGTCGCCAACGCCTACCTGGACGGCACCTACAGCGAGGTCTACCCCAACATCAGCCGTGATGAAGAGGGTATGCGCCGTCTGTTCAAGCAGTTCAGCTTCCCGGGCGGCATCTCCAGCCATGTGGCGCCCGAGACCCCCGGTTCCATCAACGAAGGCGGCGAGCTGGGCTATTCCATCGCCCATGCCTTCGGCGCCGTCTTTGACAACCCCGACCTGATCGCCGCGGTCACGGTGGGTGACGGCGAGGCCGAGACCGGCCCCCTGGCCACCAGCTGGCAGTCCAACAAGTTCCTGAACCCCAAGGGCGACGGCGCTGTGCTGCCCATCCTGCACCTGAACGGCTACAAGATCTCCAACCCCACGGTGTTCGGCCGCATGACCCACGAAGAGATCGAGCACTTCTTCCTGGGCTGCTCCTGGAAGCCCTACTTCGTGGAGGGCGACGACCCCATGACGATGCACGCCAAGATGGCCGAGACCCTGGACACCGTCATCGAGGAGATCCACGACATCCAGCGCCGCGCCCGCGCTGGCGAGGAGATGGGCCACATCCAGTGGCCGATGATCGTGCTGCGCACCCCCAAGGGCTGGACCGGCCCCAAGGTGGTGGACGGCAAGCCCATCGAGGGCACCTTCCGCGCCCATCAGGTGCCCATCGACATCACGGTGGGCACCCCCAACCAGGAAGAGCACCTCAAGCAGATCGAGGAATGGCTGCGCAGCTACCATCCCGAGGAGCTGTTTGACGAGAACGGCACCCTGATCCCCGAGCTGCAGGAACTGGCGCCCACCGGGGACCGCCGCATTGCGGCCAACCCCCACGCCAACGGCGGCAAACTGCTGCGTGACCTGCGCACCCCGGACTTCAAGGATTACGCCATCGACCTGCCCGCCCCCGGCAGCGTGGAAAAGCAGGATATGATCGAGCTGGGCGGCTACATCCGCGACCTGTTCCGCCTGAATGCCGATGCCAAGAACTTCCGCATCTTCGGACCGGACGAGACGATGTCCAACCGTCTGTACAAGTGCTTCGAAGCCACCAACCGCGACTGGAACTCCACCGTGGTCCCCGGCGACGAGTTCCTGGCCAGCGACGGCCGCATCATGGACTCCATGCTGTCCGAGCATATGTGCGAGGGCTGGCTGGAAGGCTACCTGCTCACCGGCCGTCACGGCTTCTTCGCCTCCTACGAGAGCTTCATCCGCGTGGTGGACTCCATGGTGGCCCAGCATGCCAAGTGGCTCAAGGTCTGCAACCAGCTGCCCTGGCGCCAGAGCATCGCTTCGCTGAACCTGATCCTCTCCTCCAACGTCTGGCAGCAGGACCACAACGGCTTCACCCATCAGGATCCCGGCTTCCTGGACCACATCGCCAACAAGAAGGCCGACGTCGTCCGCCTGTACCTGCCGCCGGATGCCAACTGCCTGCTGTCCTGCTTCGACCACTGCATCCGTAGCCGTGACTATGTGAACGTGCTGGTCACCTCCAAGCATCCCCGGCCCCAGTGGCTGACCATGGAGCAGGCCGTCAAGCACTGCACCCAGGGCGTGGGCATCTGGGAGTGGGCCTCCAACGATGCCGGCCAGGAACCCGACGTGGTCATGGCCTGCTGCGGCGACACCCCCACGCTGGAGACGCTGGCTGCCGTCAGCATCCTGCGCAAGGCCCTGCCGGAGCTGAAGATCCGTGTGGTCAACGTGGTGGACCTGATGAAGCTGGAGCCTGCCACCAAGCATCCCCACGGCCTTACCGATGCCGACTATGATGCGCTGTTCACCAAGGACAAGCCCATCATCTTCGCCTTCCACGGCTATCCGACCCTCATCCACGAACTGACCTACAACCGTACCAACCGCAACCTGAGCGTCCACGGTTACCAGGAGGAGGGCACCATCACCACGCCCTTCGACATGCGCGTGCAGAACGAGATCGACCGTTTCCATCTGGTCAAGGACGCGGTGCTGCATCTGCCCCAGCTGGGCAACCGCGGCGCCTACCTGGTCCAGCAGATGAACGACAAGCTGGTGGAGCACAAGAACTACATCCACGAAGTGGGCCAGGACCTGCCCGAGATCCTGGACTGGAAGTGGGAATCCTGATCGCTGTACCCTGCCCGGTGCAGAACTGATCGGAACACAAAACCGGCCATCCGGAATGGATGGCCGGTTTTTTTTTGTGTTGGGCGGCGGATGGGCAAAGTGTAAAGATTTTCTTGCGTTTTTTCTTATTTTTAAGAGAAAATCTCAAAAAACTATGATTTTATAACAAAAAAGTTCCAGCGGCTTGACACCTGTCCGACGGTATTGTATACTTTGACCAGTCTGGCGTGCGGGCAAACCCTAGTACTTTGCTTGCACGCAACTACGAAAAAAATCCAAGGATGCGGCGGTGCCGGCCTTGCCCGGTGCCGCCGGTGGAAAACAGGAGGACCCGGTCTGTGGGGCCGCGGGCATTTTCCCTGTCCGGGTGAAGAGGAACTTGAAACCGACAGCGATCGGCGGCGAGCCCCGCAGACCTTCTCCCGGCGGGGAGCAGGCCGCGGTACCCGGACACAGGCAAGCCCGGACCCCAGGGGGGCCGGGTGTTTTTTTGCGCCGGGTATGGGACCCGGGGTGCGAAGAGGAGGTTTGTATGAAACGAATGCGGAGGCTGCTGGGAGCGGTGTTCCTGGCGCTGACCCTGTGCGGCGGCTGGACCACCGCGGGGGCGGCGGAACTGGACCGCGGCGTGCTGCAGGTCAGCCAGGGCTGGGTGCGCAAAGGGGAGACGGTGGACGTCACCTTCTCGCTGGACGGCGCCCGGGACATCCAGGACGGCATCAACGTCCTGATGGGCACCCTTACCTATAATCAGGCGGTCTTCCAGCCGCTGACCGCCGCCGACATTGCGGCGGCTGCGGACTGGGACGACGTCTACTATAATCCCGACACCGGCCGTCTGCTGGTCATCAGCCGGGCCGGGGACAGGGACGGCGGCGAGGTGTTCCGCTTCAAGCTCAAGGCCAACGCCAGCCTTTCCCCGGCCGAGACCGCCATCGCCTTCTCGGAGGTCCAGGCCTCCGAGGGGCAGGGCGACCTGCAGCCCGACGCAGCACAAGTGCCGGTGCAGGTCATCTCGGACCAGGTCTCCTCCGGCGGGGGCAACCCGCCCGCTGCCGGGAACGGGGACGCCGCGGCGGAAAACGCCGGGCAGGCCCCGTCTGCCGGAACGCCGGCCCCCACGGCGCTGCCCGCGGTCACCCCGGTCCCCACGGCCGGCACCGCCGCCGGCGGCACCGCGCCCCAGGCCACCAAACGGCCGGGGGCCACTGCCATGCCGGATGAAGCGGCGGAACCCACCCCCACGCCGGCGCCCATCGCCACGCCCACGGCGGCCCCGGCAGCCACCGCGGCGCCCGCCACCCAGGAGAGCGCTCCCGCTCTGGGCATCGACGAGGTGCCCCCGCGGGACCGCACCGGCTTCCTCATCGCCGGGGGCATCGTGCTGCTGATCCTGCTGCTGGTGCTGCTGGCCACCCGCAAGGGCTGGCTGGGCAGAAAGGCGGGCCGGATCCTGGCCGCGCTGCTGGCGGTGGGGCTCATCGCCGTGGTCTGCGGCGGCATCGTCTACGGCCTGCAGAAAAAGGGCGATCTCAACGACGACAGCCAGGTGGACTACGCCGACGTGGCGATTTTTGCCCGCCACCTGGTGGGGCTGGATTCCATGGACACCCCCCAGCGGCTGGCCGCGGATATGGACTCCGACGGACAGCTGACCGCCACCGACCTGGCGCTGCTCATCCGTGCGGTGGAAAAGACCGTGCGGTACGAGGTGACGCTGACCTCGGCGGCGGAAAACCGCTTTTTTGAAAAGAATCAGCCTGCGCAGCTCACCTTCCAGGCCCAGGTGACCTATGACGCCGCCATCACCGACGTTGTCGTCAACGGCCGGAGCTACCCGGTGGAGCGCAGCGGCAACCTCTATACCCTGACGCTGGACAGCGGCGCGGCGGCCGGCGTGCTGCCCTGCCGGTTCACGGCGGTGACGCTGGCCGGCGGGCAGGAGGTGGCGGTGGATTTCACCGAGAACATCGAGGTGCTCAAGGACATTCCCCGGGTGGAACAGTACACCATCGAGGACCTGGTGGCCTCGGCCCAGATGCAGGCCACCTTCACCATCCAGGACCCCGACGGCGCCCGCACCGGAGCCACGCTGGAGCTGACCCGGGAGGGGGACGCCGGGGTGGAGGTGATCCAGACCGAGACGCTGCAGGCGGGGGAGAACACCGTGGTGCTTAACGTCCCGGAGGATACCGACTGCCGGCTCACCATCTGCCTGCCCTACGACCGCACCACCGGCGAGATGCCGGAAAGCGGCACCGACTACACCGGCAGCACCGGCCTGCAGAAAGACGTCCGGTTCCAGATGGATTACGGTTTTGCCTTCGGGGAGCTGGCCACCCTGCATGACGGGGGGGCCCAGGACCGTTTCGGCAAGCATCAGGCCATCACGCTGCAGTTCCGCAGCACCAACCGCACGGACTTTGTCCCCGCCACCCTCACGGTGGACGGCGCCGACTATCCCGTGGAGGCGGCCGGCGAGGACGGCCTGTACCGGGTGACGCTGCCCGGCTTTGCCGAGAGCGGCGCCCGGACCATCACCGCCCAGCGGCTGGTGCTGGAAAACGGCAAGGCCTTTGCCCTGGACGGCCAGACCGCCGCGGTGGAGATCCAGAAGGAACTGCCCACCGTGGGGGAGGTGACCTTCCAGGAAGAGGAAGCGGGCAAACGCATCCGGGTCTCCTTCACGCTGAACGATCCCGACAACGCGCTGGCCAACCGGAAGCTGGTCATCAAGGACGCCGACGGCGGTGTGCTGAAAGAAGTCTCCTTCACCGGCAACGCCTTCGACGGCGCGGTGGAGCTGGACGGGACACTCACCGGAAACTACACAGTGGAGGTGGTGGCCGACTGGGACCTCTCCATCAACGGCAGCGCCCCGGAAACCGACTGCCTGCTGGGCAGCCGGACCTTCGAGGCGGTACCCCGGGTGGTGATCGCCGACTTTGCGGCGGACCAAACCTATTATGAAAAGAACGCCTGGGCGGTCCTGACCTGCCGCCTGGCCACCAACCGCCCCCACGGGGTGGAGACCCTCACCGTCAACAACCTGGACCTGCCGGTGCAGGAACGGGAGGACGGTCTGTGGCAAGTCAGCCTGCCCCTGGGCAGCCAGGCGGGCCCGCAGACCCTGGCGCTGAGCCAGGCCGTCCTCACCGACGGCACCGTGGTGCAGGTGGCGGACCGGCAGACGGTGGAGGTCCTGCGGGACCTGCCTTCCCTGGGAAGCTACGAGTCCTGGGACGACTTTGAAAAGAGCCAGGTCCATCTCTCCTTTGTGATCCGGGACCCCGACGGGGCCCTCACCGGCGGCGCGGCGGTGCTTATCGCCGGCGAGGACGGCCAGCAGGCTGCCCGCCAGGAGATCACCGCTTCCGGCGAGCAGACGCTGGTCCTGCCGGTGACCGAAGGCAAACCCTACACCTTCACGGTGACCCTCACCGCCGCCCGCAGCACCGACGGCACCCAGACCGCCGAGGAAACGGTGCTGTCCTGCCCCATCCAGATGATCCGGGACTACGAACTGGAAGTGTCCGCCCTGACGGCGGTGGATGCCGACGGCGCCGGGACTGCCTATGTGGAAAAGAATGCGCCCTTCACCGTCCGGTTCACTTCGCAGAACAAGACGCAGTTTGTGCCCCAGACCCTGGTGAGCGGCGAGACCGAGTATCCCCTGACCCCCGGCGAGGAGGGCAGCTACACCCTGCAGCTGACCGCCGGCGGCCAGGCGGGACCGGCGTCCTTCACCGCCGATTCCCTGCGGATGAACAACGGCAAACAGGTTCCCATCGACGGCGGCCGCACGCTGGCCTATGAAGTGCTGCGGGATGCCCCGTCGGTGACGGATTTCACCCACGAAAAGACCGAACAGGATACCCTGCGGGTGCAGTTCACCCTGCAGGACGCCGACGGCGCGCTGGAAAGCGCCCGGGTGACCATTGCCGACGAGACCGGCCGCACGCTGCTGGACGAGGCGGCGGAGAGCGGCCCCAACGAAAAGACCGTGCCCCTGGGCACCGGCGAACACTACACCGTGACGGTGCGGGCCAGCTACGACCGGGATTCCGGCGCGCTGGGCGGCGATGCTAACCACCACACCGACGAAGAAATTTTCACCAGGGAGGTGGCTGCTTCCCGGGACGCCATCGAGCTCAAGGACGTGGAGAGCCAGACACTCTACCGTGCCACGGCGGAGGGCGTGGAGAAGGTGGACCGGCTGGACATCACCGACGGCCTGCCCGCCGACACCGAAAACTACTATGCCGTCATCGGGATGAAGGATCTGCCGGACTTCTACGCCGGCATCCGGGAATTCCGTCTGGACGAGGAAGCCCACCGGCTCTACGCCGTGCTGGACCGGGACAACCTGGTGGCCTGGCGGGCCGACGGCACCCGAAGCAACACCTACGCCTTCCCGGTGGCCTACCGCCAGGGAGACACCGACCACGCCCTCATCGAGAGCGCGGCGGAACTCTTCCGGCAGATGGCCTCCGACCTGGACGGCACCTTCACGCTGGACTGCGACCTGGATGCCGCGGGCATCACGGGCAGCTACGCCGTGCCGGGCACCTTCACCGGTACCCTCAACGGCAACGGTCATACCATCTACAACCTGCCTGCCGGCCTCTTCCAGAAGCTGAGCAAGGCCACCGTCACCGATCTGGTGCTGGAGGATGCGGCCGTCACCACCGATGCCAAGGGCATCCTGGCCGGTTCCATCGACGGCGGCGCCACGGTGGAAAAAGTCTTTCTGGTGGACTGCTCGCTGCGCAATGCCGCGGGCAACATGGTGGGCGGCTTCACCGGCAGCCTGACCAACGCCACCATCCGGCAGAGTGCCGCCATCAACCTGACCCTCCAGGCCGACAACACCATCGGCGGCATGGTGGGCCAGACCTATGCCGGCAGCCGCATCCAGGACTGCTACGTCACCGGCAAGCTGCAGGGCACCCGCGTCCACAACAATCTGGGCGCCCGGGTGGGCGGCATCACCGGCTGGCACAGCGGCACCATCATCGAGCGCTGCCTCACCAACGTTACCATCGCCGCCCCCAGCAAGACCGGCAACGGCGGCATTATCGGAGGTCCCAGCAGCGCCAACGGCAGCAAGATCAGCCATTGCGTCAGCCTGGGCGGCGGTACGGCCTACCGCATCGCCGGCTTCACCGTCACCCTGTCGTCGGCCGAGGAAGTCTACGAGTACGCCGCCTCCAACAGCACTACCAACCGCACCGACGGCAACGCCGACAAGGTCAAGGAGGTGTCGGAGCTCACCCGTGCCTTCTATGAGGACACTCTGGGCCTGCAGGACGGCGTGTGGTATCTGGATCTGGCGGGCGGGACCCGTCTGCCCAGCCTGGCGGGCGACCCGCTGCCCAAGAACGAGGCAGATGCCGAGATCGAAGCCAATGCCAACGGCATCCCCAGCTATCAGCGGCTGCGGGCCCAGCCGGACTACCGCGCTGACCGGGAGATCGCCTACGCCAACCTGTCCCGCTTGATGCCCTTTGCGGACACGGCGGACTGGGTGGCCTACGGCAACGCCCTGGCGTCGGACAGCACCCTGCTGACCCGCCCCATCGACTACATCCTGCCCCTGGACGGGGACGGCAGCCTGGTCACCGGCCTGGAACTGTCGGCCCCCGACGCGGTGCAGCGCATCCGGCTGGTCTACACCGACGGCGGCGCCGAGGAACTGCCGGTCACCTTCCACAAGACGCAGGACGACCTGCTGGCGGTCTACCGCCTGGGTGACACCGGCCTGAAGTACCAGTTCCGCGGCTACCTGAAGGATCTGTCGGGCCTGGGTCTGGACACCCTGGTCCAGACCACCTCCGCCCTGGACTACGACGGCGACATCGCCGCCCTGACCACCGAGACGGAGGGCCGTCTCTACCGCGACTACTACAATGACACCGTACATCCCCGGCTGGATTCGGTGCTGCGCAGCCTGGTGCTGTCCCAGCAGGAATTCCCGGCCTACACCGCCAGCCCGGCGGTGCAGCGGCTGGTGCAGCAGCGGCTGCAGGCCCCCGACCTGCTGACCCGGACGCTCTACGCCTACAACTACTACGACAAATGGTACAGCATCCATTTTGCCGGTGTGAAACTCAGCGACCTGCTCTTCTTTGCGGGGGACCTGGTAGCACCGGACCTTTCGGCCAAAACGCTCACCGACAGCCTGCTGAACACCACTTCGGCGCTGCGGGGCACCAACAAGACCTACGACTTCTACACCCAGGTCCTGCAGCCCTACACCAACCGGGAACTGCTGGACTTCCTGGCCCGTCTGGCCAAGGGCGCCGGCTACGACGACCCCAGCGACTGGTTCGCTGCGGAGTTTGACGGCATCCTGGTGGAACAGCCGGCCATCAGCCAGCGGGAGGGCATCGAGTACCGCATCTGGCACGCCTTCCAGACGCTGGGCAGCCGCCGGCAGATCGTTCTGCCCATTATGACGGCTCCCCAGCAGGATATGTATCTGCTGTCGGTACCCTCTCAGCTGATCATCGGCAGCATGAACCGCTACGGCACCTACGTCGACAAGGACGGCGGCGAGCGGGACCGCATGCGTGCCAATATCGAGAGCTACGCCCAGCGCTACGGCCATTTCTACGGCATCTCGGCCAACTGGATCACCAACGCACCGGCCATTCTCAACGGTTTCGTGAACATCCAGTATGACACCCGGTTCAACTTCCCGGCCAACTCCGTGACGAACCAGGGCGAACAGGTCCAGGGGGTGACCCAGGATCCCGTCATCAAGTGGGTGTACGAGGCCGTCGGTGCCTATTCCGACATGGGCGGCGTGGGTGCCTACGCCAACGGTACCGACGTCTACTGTGTGGCCTATCCGGCCATCGGCACCGACTTCACCTTCTATGCCCTGACCCATGAGACCGCCCACAACCAGGACGGCCGCTACTTCTACGCCGGCTACGGCCGCCGCAGCGGTACCGGTGCCGAGGCCCACGCCGACGGCAACATCGCCCAGCAGATCGAGGACGGCAGCATGGTGTTCAACATCTCCCGCATCTGCGATCCGGCCAGCGATGTGACCAACAATCTCAGTTATACCCGCATCGAGACTGCCGACCGGGTCAAGGACTACTACGCCAAGATGTTCGATACCTCCTATGTCATCGACTACCTGGCAGGGCAGGCCTTCCTGCGGCTGACACCGGAGGAGCAGGCCCGGGTGGCCGTGCAGGCCACCGAGGAGCCCCAGGGCAACTCCTTCCGCTCCATCTATACCCGTCTGACCGCCGACCAGCTCCGCGATATGCACCTGGAGTCCATGGCGGACCTGTGGGACAACCGGATCGCCGTCAAGACCCCGGGCAACCGGGCATCCGGCGGCGGCTCCTACGGCTACGAGAGCTTCTACGAGATCAACTGGTATCAGCCCCACTGCGACACGGGCGTCACCGACAGCCACTCCTTCAAGCGGCTGGGCCAGGAGATGCTGGGCATCGGCGGCTATGAGGACGGCTATGTGACCTACATTTCCGCCCGGAGCAAGACAGATCTGGAGGCACTGCGCACCATCACCGGCAATCCCGACCTCACCTGGCGGGACTACAAGCTGGGACGGTACGATTATGTGGCTGCCAATCTGGACAGCATCCCCTACTTTGAGCCGGAAGCGGTGATCCAGGCCTTTATGGAGGCCTTCCGCCAGGACAACGACAAGCGCGCCAGCAGCATCGCGCTGCAGCGCACGCTGTACGGCATCGTCAAGCGGGCCACCGGGGACTTTGTTACCGGCGGCATCTACGGCGTGGAGCCCACCCGCATCACCACGGCGGAACAGCTGGTCCAGGCGGTGGCGGACAATCCCATGGGCTACTACCTGCTGGAAAACGACATCGACTTCACCGATCTGTCCGCGGACCAGGGCGCATACATCGCGGCCCGGTTCATCGGCACGCTGGACGGCAACGGCCACAGCCTGACGGGGGTGTCCCACACCCTCTTCAAGGAGATGGTCTACGGCCAGATCCTCAACCTGACCATCCAGTCGCCCGCCTACAGCGGCGACGCGGCGGCTTACCTGGCCCTCAGCGCCAAGAACACCGTCCTGGAGAATGTCAAAATCGAAAATGCCGACCTCAACCTGCCGCTGGTCAAACAGAAATCCGGCGGTTACTACGAATGGGGCGAGGTGGGCACTACCATCGGCCAGAAGACCCTCTCCACACCGGAAGAACTGCTGGCCATCGCCGGGTCGGATACCGCCCGCAAGATGGACTACCGTCTCACCGAAGACCTGGATTTCAGCGGCATCGCCCTCAGCGGTGCGGTGGTGAACGGTACCTTCAGCGGCAAGCTGGACGGCGACGGGCACACCATCCGCGGCCTGACCGCGCCGCTCTTTGAAACGGTGGACGGCGCCGAGGTGAAAAACCTCACCCTGGCTGACGCGGCCCTCACCGGCAACGGGTACAAGGGACTGTTCTGCAATACCCTCATCGCCAGCCGGCTGGATAACGTCCGCATCACCGGCAGCTCCCTCACCAACAATTCCAACCAGGTGGGCATGGTGGCGGGGCTGATCCGCTCGGGCACCCTGACCCGCATCACCCTGGCCGACATCACCGTCGCCGCCAACAATACGGTGGGCGGTCTGGCAGGCCAGATGGACGGCACCACCCTCACCGACTGCCTGGTGACCGGCTCGGTCTCGGGCACCCTGAACAACAACCTGGGTTCCCGGGCCGGCGGCATCACCGGCTGGCTCACCAGCAACAGCACGCTGCAAAACTGCTATGTGCGGGCGCTGATCTCCGGCGCCAAGCCTCAGGGCAACGGCGGCCTGATCGGCGGTCCCAACGTGGGTAGCGCCATGATCTACGATTCGGTCAGTCTGTCCACCGGCCCCAATGCCTTCCGCCTCAGCGGATTCCCCATCCTGGGCGCGGCCCGGAACCTCTATGAGCTGGACAGCTCGGACAGCCAGACCAGCGTCACCGATACGAACACCGAACAGATCCACGCCATCTCCGAGGAGGAGAGCCGTGACCCCGCCTTCTACACCGGCCGTCTCGGCTGGTCGGAGGAGGTGTGGGACTTCGCACCGGTGGCAGACGGCGGCACGCCGCAGCTGCGCTGAGTTCCCCGTATCCCCCATAACACAGACCGCCCCGGTCCTGCTTTGGCAGGGCCGGGGCGGTTTTTTGGCTGTGAAAACAGGTCAGTGGACTTCTGCGCGGAAGATGCGCCGCAGCATCCACAATCCCAGGGCGCACAGGAACACCTCGGTGATGAGCTGGGCGAAAGGCAGCCCGTAGAGGGGATAGAAATGGTTGAGCAGGAAGAGCAGCGGAATCTCCAGCACCAGCTTGCGGCAGATGGCAAAGAACAGGGCGTTGCGGCCCATGCCCAGGGCCTGGAAGACGCCCACCGCCAGAAAGTCGGTGCACAGGAAGACAAAGCCCAGGCTCATGACCCGCAAGAACCGGGTGCCGTAGCCCACGATCTGGTCGCTGTCCATGAAGGCGCGGATCATGGCCGGGGCGCCCAGGAAATAGACCGCCGTCAGGAAGAGCATGGAGCCCACGATGATGCGCAGGGCAAAGAGGATGGCCTCCTTCATGCGGGCGCGGTTGCCGCTGGCGTAGTTGTAGCTGACCAGCGGCATGATCCCCTGGGAGAAGCCCAGGGACATCTGCATGGGGATCATGTAGAGTTTCTGGCTGATGCCCATGGCGGCGATGGCGGCGGCGCCGAAGGGGGCGGTGAAGTTGTTCAGCAGGGTGGTGCCGGTGACGTTGAGCAGGTTCTGGATGGAGGCGGGGATGCCCACGCCCAGGATGTCCCGCACCTGGCTCATGGTCAGGCGGCGGAGCATTCTGGGATTCATCGAGACGAAGGTGCTGCCCTTCTTGATCCGGGCCAGCACCAGGAAGTACAGGCAGGCGATGCAGTTGGACAGGAAGGTGGCCAGCCCGGCGCCGGCGGCCCCCATGTTGAAGCCCCAGGGCAGGATGAAGATGGGATCCAGCAGGATGTTCAGAAGGCAGCCGCTCATGGTGCCGATGCTGGCGTGGAGGGTGCTGCCCTCGCTGCGGACCATGTAGCTCTGCACCACGTTGAGGATGGCAGGCAGCGCCCCGCAGAACACCGTCCACTGCATGTAGCCCAGGGTGGCGTTCAGCGTTTCGGCGTCGGTGCCCAGCAGCGTCAGCAGCGGAGTACGGAAGAGCAGGCAGAGGGCGGAAAAGAGCAGGCCGCTGCACAGCGCGCCGTAAAAGCCGAAGGCCGAGCAGGTGCGCACCTCGTCGTAGGCCTTGCGGCCCAGGTTGCGGCTCATGGCGCTGGACACCCCCACGCCGAAGAGGTTGTTCACGGCGTTGAAGGCCAGGGTCACGGGGTAGACCAGGGTGACGGCGGCGTTCTGGACCGGGTCGTTGAGCATCCCCACGAAGAAGGTGTCGGCCAGGTTGTAGAGGATGGTCACCAGGGAACTGATGACGATGGGGGTGGAAAGCTGCAGCACGGCGCCGGGCACCGGCATGTGCTCAAACAGATATTCCTTGCTCTGGGGATTTTTCATGAACTTGGCGTCTCTCTCTTTTCTTTCGATGGAATCCACGGTCTTTCGTGTTTGTCTTTCAGTATACTATAGAATCGTCCTTCTGTCACTACCGCAAAAAAGGTGCGGTAAAAAAATCCAGCCAAAAGTTGACAAGGCAACTTCCGACTGCTATACTTGAAAAGTTGTAAACGCAACTTTTGAACAAAAGAGAGGGGGTTGTCCATGGTCGAGCGGTTTGAGCGGTTTTCCCTGGCCATCGCCGAAAGTTCCCGCTGCTGGCACAAGCTGGCGGGGGAGGAGATGAAGGTCTACGGCCTCAAGGGGGCCCACGCTACCTACCTGACCATCCTGCTGCGCCATCCCAATGGGGTGACGGTTCCGGAGCTGTGCGAGCTGACCCTGAAGGACAAGTCCGACGCTTCCCGGATGCTGGCCATCCTGGAGGAGAAAGGGCTGGTCTGCAAGCAGGGGGGCTACGGCGGCAAGGTGGTGCTCACCGAAACCGGGCAGAAGGCGGCGCGCCAGGTGCAGCAGCGGGCCTGCCGTGCCGTGGAGGAAGCGGGCCGGGACCTGAGCGAGGCGGAGCGGGATACCTTTTACCGGGCGCTGGAATCCATCACGGACAACCTCCGGCGTCTGAGTCAAGAGGGGATCCCCGGATAAGAGGAAAGTGGAAAGGAAAAACCTATGAATGCAGTGGAAGTAAAACCCAAACGGAGTGTAAAAAAGATCCTGCTGGCCGTGGTGGCCGTGCTGGTGGTGCTGGTCGTGGCCGCCGCCGCGGTGATCTTCGGCATCTGGCATAACGAGATCGGCACCGTGGCCAGCATCAAGATGCTGCGGGAGCGCAACGACGACCATCAGGACGGCGCCGTCTACTCCATGAACGTCCAGGGCGGCTTTTACCTGGACGATTTCGTGGCCCAGGGCGGCGTCAGCAACGATACCGAACTGATCCAGTTCATCACCGACCACATCACCCACGGCGTGGTGGACCTGAATATGACGGCCCCCACCATCGGCTGCTCCTCCTTCACCGCCACGGCGGAGAACGGGGATGCCCTGTTCGGCCGCAACTATGACTTCTCCAAGACCAACACCATGCTGGTCTTCACCGAGGCCAGCGAAGGCCGCCATGCCACCATCTCCACCACCGATCTGCAGTTCCTGGGCATCGACGTGGACCAGGACCTGAGCGGCCTGATGAATGAGGTCATCTGCCTGGCGGCGCCCTACACCCCGCTGGACGGCATCAACGACGCCGGCGTCAGCTGCGGCATCTACATGACCTACCAGGGCGGCGACAAGACGGTGGCCACCGCCCAGGATACCGACAAGCCGGACTTCACCTCCACCACGCTGCTGCGTCTGATCCTGGACTACGCCGACAACGTGGAGGAAGCGGTGGAGATCGCCTCCTCCTATGACCTGCACGACTCGGCGGATACCTCCTACCATTACATGGTGGCGGACGCCAGCGGCAAGAGCGCCATCCTGGAATGGACCAACGATGCCGCCACCGACGCCACCGACAACGACGGCAGCCAGCGCACCCTGAAGGTGATCTACAACGACCAGGACAGCGCCATCGGCGAGCGGGAGGGCGCCAGCAACTTCCAGGTGGTGACCAACTTCGTGCTGCAGCCCGGCTATTATGAGGGTGTGGCCGCCGAGGAAAAGAAAGGCGCCGACCGCTACGACCATCTCTACGAGGCCCTGCAGGCCACCGACGGCGTGGTGGCCGACGAGCAGGCTGCCATGGACATTCTCCGGAGTGTGGGCCGCCGCACCTGGGACAGCGACGACAAAAACAACTGCACCGTGCACAGCGTGGTCTACAACCTGACCCAGAAGACCGCCCTGTGGGTATCCAACGAAAATTACGACGATCCCACGGCGGTATTCAGCTTCTCGCCGGCCCAATGATTCCTGCCCCCGTTTCTTGCGGCGAAACGGGGGCAATGGTATACTGATACCAGAAACAACCCGCACAGAAAGGAGCATCCCTATGAACCAGGCCTATCAGTCCCTGTTCACCCCCTGGAAGATCCGCGACGTGGAGATCAAGAACCGCATTGTGCTCTGCCCCATGGGCGGCACCTCCCTCTTCGGCTGGATGGAACCCAACCACTTTGACACCGAGGCCGCCCGGTTTTTCCTGGAGCGGGCCCGCAACAACGTGGGCCTCATCATTCCCGGCATCGCGCCCATCCGGGACACCATCGGCGGGCGCTGGCTCTACCAGAACAAAAAGATGTTCCGGCAGCTCAAACCCTACATGGAGCAGATCCATGCCACCGGCGCCAAGCTCTTTGTCCAGCTCACGGCGGGCATGGGCCGGTCCTGGGGCATCTCCGACCAGGTGCTGCCCCTGCACAAGAATCCCGTCCTGCGCACCCTGGCCAAGCCCATCCTGGACACCGACTACCAGCTGGCCAGCCCCAGTCCGCTGCCCGCCCGCTGGGCGGAGGACGTCACCTGCCCCGAGATGACGGTGCCCCAGATCGAGGAGATCATCGAGGCCTTCGCCAAGACCGCCCTGCTCTGCAAGGAGGCAGGGGTGGACGGCGTGGAGGTCCACGCGGTGCATGAAGGCTACCTGCTGGACCAGTTCGCCATGAAGTACACCAACCACCGCACCGATGCCTACGGCGGCAGCTTCGAGAACCGCTACCGCTTTGCCGTGGAGATCGTCAAGGCCATCAAGGCGGTCTGCGGCCAGGATTACCCTGTGTCCATCCGGTACAGCGTCATCTCCAAGGTGAAGGATTTCTGTTACGGCGCTCTGCCCGGCGAGACCGACTACACCGAGATCGGCCGGGATATGGAGGAGAGCGAAAAGGCCGCCAAGTACCTCCAGGACGCCGGCTACGACATGCTGGACGCCGACAACGGCACCTACGATTCCTGGTACTGGTCCCATCCGCCCATGTACATGCCCCAGAACTGCAACCTGGACGACGTGGCCTACATCAAGGGCTGCGTGGACATCCCGGTGGTCTGCGCCGGTCGGATGGAGCCCGACGTGGCCGCCGAGGCCATCGCCGCGGGGCGCATCGACGCCATGGGCGTGGCGCGGCAGTTCCTGGCGGACGGCGAGTGGGTCACCAAGCTGCTGGAGGACCGCACCGACGACATCCGTCCCTGCATCTGCTGCCATAACGGCTGCTTCAACCTTTCCCACTACAAGGGCCACGCCAACGCCCAGTCCTTCCCCGACACCCGGGGCATGGCCCGCTGCGCCATCAATCCGCCCACCATGCAGTCCCAAAAGTACAAGATCACCCCGGCGGAACACAAGAAGAACATCGCGGTCATCGGCGGCGGCATCGGCGGCATGGAGTCCGCCCTGGTCTGCGCCCAGCGCGGCCACACCGTGACGATCTACGAGAAGAGCGGCGCTCTGGGCGGCGTCTTTGTGGCGGCGGCAGCTCCCTCCTTCAAGGAGAAGGACCGCGCCCTGCTGACCTGGTACGCCCGGGCACTGAGCCAGAACCCCCGCATCACCGTGAAGCTCCACACCGAAGTCACCGACCTGGCCGCTCTGGGGGCCGACGAGGTGATCGTCGCCACCGGCGCCTCCGCCATCAGCCTGCGGGTGCCGGGAGCCGACAAGGGCATCCAGGCGGTGGACTACCTGCTGGGCAAGGCCCCGGTGGGGGAAAAGGTGGTCATTGTAGGCGGCGGCCTCACCGGCTGCGAGATCGCCTATGACCTCTACCTCCAGGGCAAACAGCCCGCCATCGTGGAGATGAAGGACGATCTCATCGCGTCGCCCACCGTCTGTCTGGCCAATGCCAGCTTCCTGCGGGACTTCTTCAAGACCAACCAGGTGCCGGTCTACCTGGAAACCTCCCTCAAAGAGATCCGGGACGGCAGCGTCACCGTCACCGCCAAGGACGGCACCACGAAAGAACTCCCGGCGGATTCGGTGATCCTCTCGGTGGGCTACCGCCCGGCGCCCCTGGCACCCAAGGGCGGTCATATCCACCTGGTAGGCGATGCCAACAAGGTGGGCAACCTGCGCACCGTCATCTGGCGGGCGTGGGACGTCTGCATGAAGCTGTAAGGAGGCAGTGTCATGGAACTTACCAAAGAACAACAGGCCATCCTGGACGGCGCCAAGGGCGAGACAATGGCCAAGGTCATGAAGACCCTCATCATGTACGGCGAGATCTTCGGCGCCGAAAAACTGGTGCCGGTGACTTCGCAGTATAACCACCTGGTCACCTCCTTCGGCCTGAAAGCGCTGGGCCCGGTCTATGACCTCATGGACCAGCTCATCCAGGCGGGGGCCGTGTCGGGGCAGAAATTCTCGGTGGACCCCCGTCCGCTGGACCCCAACGTGCCCGCCAACTTCCTGCAGAATCTGGTCTTCAAAAAGTTCATGTACAGCAAGCAGGACTTCTACGAAAACCAGCTGCGCCAGCTGGGCCTCATGAACGAGGACGCCTTCAGCTGCGCCTGCTACCTGGACGAGCAGGGCAACCGCCCCAAGAAAGGGGAGGTGCTCAGCTGGGCGGAATCCTCGGCGGTGGTCTACGCCAACTCGGTGCTGGGGGCCCGGTGCAACCGCAACTCCGGCATCATGGACCTGATGGGTTCGGTGGCCGGGTATGTGCCGTATTTCGGCCTGCTCACCGACGAAGGCCGCAAGGCCACCTGGGTCATCCGGGTGGAAACGACGAAAAAACCGGAAGCCCAGTTGCTGGGCTCCGCCATCGGCATGAAGGTCATGGAGGACGTGCCCTACGTCATGGGGCTGGACAAATGGCTGGGCAGCGACCTGGATGACGCCGCCTGTGCTTATCTCAAAGACTTCGGCGCGGCCACCGCCTCCAACGGCGCGGTGGGGCTCTACCATATCGACGGCCTGACCCCCGAGGCCAAGGAGCTGGGCAAGGCCCTCATCGCCCCCGACGCCAAAGAGTACGTCATCGACGACGCCGAACTCCAGCGGGTCAAGGACAACTACCCCCTGGTGTGGAAAAATCCCGACGCCACCCCCAAGCTCTGCTTTGTGGGCTGCCCCCACCTGAGCCTGCAGCAGCTCCAGGACTGGACCGACCGGCTGGAGGCGGCGCTGAAAGAAAACGGCCGCAGCAAGGTCTGTGTGCCCACGGTGTTCACCACCGCCCCCGGCGTCAGGAAGGCCTTTGAGGCCACCGGGTATGGCGCGCGGCTGGCCGCCACCGGCGTCATCCTCTCCTGCATCTGCCCGCTGATGTACATGAACAATCCCCTCTGCGGGCCCATGCCGGTGATCACCTGCTCCAACAAGCTGCGCACCTACACCACCGCCCGCTATTACACCGAGGACGAGATCCTTGCCCGGATCACGAAAGGAGGCGACCGCGCATGAAAGAGTTCCACGGACGGGTCATTGCCCCCGGCTGCGTCAGCGCCCCGGCGCTGGTCTCCCACGGGGGACTGAACACGCTGGCCTCCTTCCAGAAGGCTCTGCAGTTCGGCGACAAAAAGGCCACCTGCGGGGACCAGAACAACCCCGACCTCTACGGCAAGCCCATGGCGGGCAAGGCGCTCTGCCTGCCACAGACCATCGGCTCCACCACCGGCGGGCTGGTGCTCTACTGCGCCTGCTCCATGCACCGCCAGCCGGCCTGCCTGCTCTTCTCCAACCCCATCGACTCGCTGGCCGCCGCCGGTTCGGTGCTGGCCGCCGTCTGGCTGGACAATGTGAGCATGCCGGTCATCGACTGCCTGGGCGAAGAATTCCTCGCCTATGTCAAGGACGGTATGACCATCACGATCCAGGAAAACGGCGTGGTCCGGGTGGACTGACCGCTTTTGCAAACCGCTCCGGCCGGTATGGGCCGGGGCGGTTTTTTCCGGCGCTGCCCTTGCACAGGTGCGGGCGATTGTGATACACTTAAAAAAGTATCGTGCAGAAAAGGAGCGCTTGTCATGAATCTGTTCATCAGTTCCAAAGAGTATGATTACCACACCCTGGTCAAGGTGGCCGAGATGGCCGGCCTGGCGGGCGTTGTGGGATTCCACCAGGCGGGGGACGATTATCTCGTCACCTTCCCGGACAGCGACAAGACCGAGGCGCTCATCGCCGACTACAAGGGCCGGCTGAAGGACCTGGAAAACAACATCTGGTCCCACTGACTGCCTGATCATGCAAAAAAGCCGTGTCCCGTTTTTGACGGGGCACGGCTTTTGTTGTGCGGGAAAAAACTCAGGCCAGGGCGGCTTCCAGGCGGGCGCGGATCTCCTGCAGGAACTGCAGGGAGGTCACCTTGCGGGCGGGGGCTTCGCCCTCCCACATGGCGCAGAGGTCGCCGGTCATGACGCCGGATTCGATGGTGTCGATGGTGGCCTTTTCCAGGGCGTCGGCAAAGCGGCCAAGGGCGTCGATGCCGTCCAGCTCGCCCCGCTTGCGCAATGCGCCCGACCAGGCAAAGAGGGTGGCCACCGGGTTGGTGGAGGTCTCCTCGCCCTTCAGGTACTTGTAGTAGTGGCGGGTGACGGTGCCGTGGGCGGCCTCGTACTCGTAGTTGCCGTCGGGGGAGACCAGCACCGAGGTCATCATGGCCAGGGAGCCGAAGGCGGTGGAGACCATGTCGCTCATGACGTCGCCGTCGTAGTTCTTGCAGGCCCAGATGAAGCCGCCCTTGGAGCGGATGACCCGGGCCACGGCGTCGTCGATGAGGGTGTAGAAGTATTCGATGCCCAGGGCCTCGAACTTCTCCTTGTATTCGGCGTCGTAGATCTCCTGGAAGATGTCCTTGAAGGTGTGGTCGTACTGCTTGGAGATGGTATCCTTGGTGGAGAACCACAGATCCTGTTTGGTGTCCACGGCGAACTGGAAGCAGGACCGGGCAAAGCTGGAGATGGAGCTGTCCTTGTTGAACTGGCCCTGGATGACGCCGGCACCGTCAAAGTCGTTGATGGTCTCCCGGAAGGTGGTGCCGTCGGCGCCGGTGAAGAGCAGTTCCGCCTTGCCGGGGCCGGGCACGCGGTATTCGGTGGCGCGGTAGACGTCACCGAAGGCATGACGGGCGATGGTGATGGGCTTCTGCCAGGTGCGCACCACGGGGGAGATGCCCTTGACCATGATGGGCGCCCGGAAGACCGTGCCGTCCAGGATGGCGCGGATGGTGCCGTTGGGGCTCTTCCACATCTGGGAGAGGTTGTACTCCTTCACCCGCTGGGCGTTGGGGGTGATGGTGGCGCACTTGACGCCCACGCCATACTTCTTGTTGGCGTTGGCGGCGTCGATGGTCACCTGGTCCTTGGTCTCCTCCCGGTGGACCAGCCCCAGATCATAGTACTCGGTCTTCAGGTCCACAAAGGGCAGGATGACTTCATCCTTGATCTGTTTCCACAGGATGCGGGTCATCTCGTCGCCGTCCATCTCCACCAGGGGAGTGGTCATCTTGATCTTTTCCATTGGCAGCTACCTCATTTCTCTCAGAATGGCAGGGCCCCACGCCCTGTGCGGTCTGCCCGCGGCGGGACGCCGACGGGTCTTGTCCTTGGTGATATACCAAATATTATACTGCCTGGCGCCCCGATGTGCAAGCACTGGGCCCCTTACAAGACGACGTTTTTCGGATGACCCGCCAGCCAGGCGGCCAGGTTGTCAAAGACGATCTCCGCCCGCAGGGTCATGCTCTCCCGGGTGGCAAAGGCCACGTGGGGCGTGACCAGGCAGTTCTTGCAGTGGAGCAGCGGCTCGCCGGCGTCCAGGGGCGGTTCCTTGTCGAAAACGTCGATGCCCGCTCCGGCAATGACGCCCTGATCCAGCGCGTCGGCCAGGTCCCCGGCCACCACCACGGGGCCGCGGGCCACGTTGATGAGCAGGGCCGTGGACTTCATCATGGCCAGCTTTTCGGCGTTGATCATGCCGCGGGTGCTGTCGTTCAGCGGGCAGTGCAGCACCACCAGGTCGGACTGAGCCAGCAGGTCCTCCAGGCTGACCTGGCGCACATAGTCCGGTGCATCGGCGTGGACGGTGCGGCTGTGGGCCAGGATGGGGCAGCCCAGGGCGTGGAACAGTTCCGCCGTGCGGCTGCCGATCTTGCCCAGCCCCACGATGCCCACCGTCTTTCCGGCCAGCTCAAAGCCCACCAGGCCGTCCTTGGTCTTGCCGTCGCGGCAGCGCTGTTCCACGGCGGTCAGGTTGCGGCTCAGCGAGAGCGCCATCCCCAGCACCAGTTCGGCCACCGCCTCGTTGGAGTAGCCGGAGGCGTTGCTCACGGTGATGCCCTTGGCTCTGGCGGCGTCCAGGCCGATGTGGTCCACGCCGGTGAAGGCCACGTCGATGAATTTCAGCTTGTCGCAGCCCTCGATGACGGCGCCGGGCAGCGGCATGTTGGCCAGGATCAGGGCGTCGGCGTCCTTGGCCTCATCCGCCAGAACGGCGGGGTCGGTGGAACGGGCAAACTCTGCAAAGGTGTGGCCCTGGGCCTCAAACGGCGCCTTGCGGGCGGCCAGCTCCTCGGCCGAGATGCCCAGCGATTCCAGAATGACGATCTTGCTCATGGATGAATCCTTCTTTCTTCGGGTTCGGCGCCGGGCGGACCGGCACCGTTGTTTCTGTTCAGAGCATACCACCCCGCGGGAAGACGGTCAAGGGCTGTTGACATTTTGGGGATTGCAGCGGGCGCCGCCACCCCGTATAATGGGGGTAACACAACGGCCCGCCGTCCGGCGGCGGGCCCCGGGAGGTAAACCATGCCCAATGTCAGTCTGCTGGTGAAACCGGCGTCCAGCCTGTGCAATATGCGATGCCGCTACTGTTTTTATGAGGACGAGGCTGCCAACCGCAGCCAGGCCAGTATGGGGCTCATGACCCGGGACACCGCCGGGCGGATGGTGCAGCAGGCGCTGGAGGCGGCGGGGCCGTCGGGACGGCTCACCATTGCCTTCCAGGGGGGCGAGCCCACGGTGGCGGGCCTCGGCTTTTTCCGGGATTTCGTGGAGGACCTGGCCCGGTACAATACCGCCCGGATCCCGGTGTCCTACGCCCTGCAGACCAACGGGCTGGCCCTGGACGAAGACTGGGCGGCCTTTCTGGCCCGGCACCGGTTTCTGGTGGGGGTCTCGGTGGACGGGGACAAGACCCTCCACGACGAGTTCCGGGTGGATGCCGCCGGCAAGGGGACCTGGAACCGGGTGCAGAAAAACCTGGCCATGCTCCAGCGGGCCGGGGTGGCCTGCAACCTCCTCTGCGTGGTGACCCGCCGCTGCGCCAAAAGCGCGGTGCGCGTCTACCACGCTCTGCAGAAGACCGGCGTGCGGTATCTGCAGTTCATCCCCTGCCTCGACCCGCTGGGAGAGCCCCGGGGGCAGCGGCCCTGGTCGCTGACGCCGCAGGACTACGGACAGTTCCTCTGTGCGCTCTTTGACGAGTGGTACCGTGACTGGGAGACAGGAAACTACACAAGCGTCCGGCTGTTTGAGGATTACGTCCATATGGCCATGGGGCTGCCGCCCTCCACCTGCGCCTCCGGCGGCCAGTGCGGCGCCTACTATGTGGTGGAGGCGGACGGCAGCGTCTACCCCTGCGATTTCTATGTGCTGGATGAGTGGAAGCTGGGCAGCCTGTGGGAGACGCCGCTGGCGGAACTGGGCCGCAGTCCGCGGGCAGAAGACTTCCTGCGGGAAGGGCTGGACCGTCCCGCCGCCTGCGCCGACTGCCGGTGGCAGTCCCTGTGCCGGGGCGGCTGCAAGCGGGACTGGACCACCGACGGATCGGGAGAACGGCAGAACTACTACTGCCCGGCTTTCCGGCAGTTCTTCGCCCACGCGGAGGACCGGCTGCGCCGCATCGCTGCCGCCGAAGCCGCCGCCCGCCGCCGCTGATTTTCCCTGCAATGCAAACCACCCCCTGCGGAATTTTCCGCAGGGGGTGGTTTTCAGTTCTGGTGGATTTCTTCAGCCTTGTCGGGCAGGATGCGCATGGCCACGTCGTAGCCGTTGATCAGGCAGGCTTCGTGGGCGAAGAATACCCGGCCGTCCACCGGGGCGCGCAGCGTCTGGCGCACCGTGCCGGAACAGGGGTCCAGCACCTCGGCCAGGGGCTGGCTGCGCCAGACCTGACTGCCCAGCGTCACCTTGTGCACCAGCAGTCCGCCGGCGGTGGGCTTGACGCTGCACAGAGATTCCTCCGCGAAGATGCGGGCTTCCTCCCCGGCGCCGGCGCCGCACCGGCAGAGGCCCCGCTGCTGCAGAAAGCGCAGCACCGCCTCCACGCCCTGCTGGGCGGCGGGGGCGTCCACACGGTCGGTGGCGGGGGTGTAGAGGGAGAAGGTCTCGGTGTTCCAGATCTGCCAGTTGTAGTTCAGGGTGGTGGTGTCGTAGGGATGGGGCTCCCGCAGCACAATGTAGGGCAGCCCGAAATCCCGGGCGGTCTCGGGGGCCTGGTAGCCGGTCTTCATGATCCGCAGGTGGGGCAGGCAGCTCCCCGGCAGATACAGGCTGGTCACATGGATACCGTAGGCGTAGCCCTGCAGCGCCTCGAAGATCCGCGCTGCGATGCGCTGGGTGGTCTCCCCGGCGTCGTAGCCGGGGAACATCCGGTTGATGTCGGTGTTGTCGGCGGCCCAGAACCGCCGCCCCACGTTCATGGAAAACTGGTTGGCGCAGGGAATGACCAGGATGCCGCATTCCTCCGACAGTGCCCCCGACTGTTCCAGTGCCGCCAGATGCTGGATCAGCTGGGAACACAGGTACATCTGCTGGATCTCGTTGCCGCGCAGGGCGCCCATGACGGCCAGGGTCTTTTTCCCCGGCGCGCCGAAAAACCAGCCCCTCACCGCCAGCGGCTGACGGTAGGGGGTGTCCAGGGTAAACAGAACTTCCTCTCTCATACACTGCCTCCCAACACGCGGGCGATCAGCGATCCCGCGTAGACCACCGGATATTCCCGCAGGGTGAAGAGCAGCCCGGCGGCGGGACTGTAGAGCGTCTCCCGGATGCCGCCGGTGAGCGGGTCGGCGATGATGCCCAGTTCCTGGCCCTTCTCCACCCGGACGCCGTGTTCCACCGACGGAAAGAACATGCCGGGAAAGTTGGCGTTCACGAAGGAGACCGCTCCGTCGGAACTGACGATGGGCGGCGCGATGGGAGCCACCGGGGCGTCCCACATGCCCAGATGGGCCATCAGTGAGAGGATGCCGGTGAGCAGCTGCTCGCCGAAGGCCCGGGTGATGCGGATGCCGATGCCCATCTCCACCACCAGGGTGGGGGTGCCGGCGGCGTTCAGGCTGTGGGCCAGGGTGGATTCCAGCACGGTGGCGGCCGCGTGGATCCACAGCAGGTTCATATTCAGGTATTTGGCCAGGGGAACCAGTTTGTCGGCGGTGTTCACATTGATGCGCACCTGGGGGATCTCCCGCAGAAAGATGTTGCTGGCATGGATGTCGATGCAGAGGTCCGCCCCGGTGATGTCCTCGATGATGCGGGCGGCGATGAGCTCCGACATGGCCCCCTCCCGGCTGCCGGGAAAGGTGCGGTTCATGTCGAGGTCGCACAGCGGCATGCCCCGGGTCATGGTGCTGATGCCCAGCGGGTTCAGCGCCGGATAGATGTCCACCGTGCCGTGCAGATGGGCAGCGTTTTCCTGCAGCAGTCGGTTGAGCCGCCACGCCACATACTGGCCCTCCAGCTCGTCGCCGTGGGTGCCGGTGACGATGCAGAGCCGCGGGCTGCCGCTGCCGATGCGCCGCTTCTGGATCACCAGATCCTCGCTCACGGCCAGCGGTACGCGTACCACTTCCTGAATCATAGATGGATGTACTCCTTTGTTTTGGTTTATTGCTGGCTGACCTGCATGAAGACGGTCTGGCACTGGTTGGCGCCGCCCAGAAAGACCCCCCGCTCCATGGGACAGTCGGTGAAATCCCGGCCGACACCGAACCGGATGTAGCCCTCGTCGGCCCAGCGGCCCCGGGTGGGGTCGATGCCGGTCCAGACGCCGTCCAGCCAGACTTCACACCAGGCGTGGCTGGCGCCCTCGCCTTCCGGCAGGCCGTTGACGTACCGGGCACTGAGTCCGTACAGCCGGGCCAGCGCCAGATACACATGGGCGTAGTCCTGGCAGACGCCCTGCCCCAGGGCGAAGGCCTGGGCGGCGGTGGTAGTGACCCCCGTCACGCCGGGAGCATAGGTCAGCCGGGCACGCACCGCTTCCAGCAAAGCCCAGGCCCTGCCGCGGGGATCCCTGGGCAGCGCCAGGGAGGCCGCAGTCCGCTGCAGGGCTTCGTCGGGCTGGGTACAGGGCGACGGATACCGGAAAATGCTCCGGTCCGCTTCACAGCTCCGCCCGGTATCGTCCCGCAGGACGGTACCTGCGGCCCGGTAGTGGAAATGGCTGTGGGGCGCGTCCAGCCGCCCGATCTGCAGCCGGTTGCCGAAGCTGTCCCGCTGCTCGGTGAAAGGAACGGCGGGATCCAGCGTCAGGGTGGCAGTCAGTACCCGCTGCCCCGGGCCGTCCCCCGGCAGACAGCGCAGCACAAAGCTGTGGCGGGTCACCGGCTTGTCAAAGGTCAGCGTGATGTCATAGGAAAAATCCAGCACCCGGCTCATACCACGAACAACCCTTCCACACAGCGCAGCAGTTCGGGTTTGGGCACGTCGGTTTCCTCCACCGCGTAGGCCGTGATGGTCTGCAGCGCCTCCGGGTCGGTGACCAGGTCGGTCTTGTACAGCCGGTTCAGCAGCTTGCGCATCTCCTGATGGAGCCGCTCAGGCTGCAGACCCAGCCGCAGCATCAGGCTCAGCCGCTCCACGGTGCCGCCCGTCTTGGTGATGTTGCGTACTCCCTCATGGTCCACCGCCTCGTCAAAGCTGCCGCGGAAGGCCATGATGTCGTCCAGCACCCACTGCAGTTCCACGGCGGGGGCTTCGCTGCGGCTGGCCATCTCCATGGCACTCTCCGCCATCTGCAGGTAGGACAAGGTAGGGGTGGAGATGGTCTCCCGCAGCACCATGCCGTTGCCCAGCAGCGCCTCCATGCTGGCTTTGGCCGAGCAGGGCTGGCTGCCGTCGAACAGATACCGGCGGCAGAAATCCTCCGCGTCCCGGTAGACGTTCTCGGCCCCCAGACGGCGGCAGAAATCCGCATAATCCATGCCGGTGCCGTCCAGCAGGGCGTCCAAATCCTTCATCAGCAGCTGTACGGTCATGTAGACCCGCTCGGCGTAGCGCCCCAGCCAGTACAGCCGGTTCTGTTTGCTCAGTGTGACAGGACCCATGTATCCTTGAAACCTCCTCCTTGTGACGAGTTGACGATGAAACTGTCGGGATTGCGGGAAAAACGGGTCAGCCCGCTGGGCCAGGCCACGGTATCCCTGGCACCGGACAGCACGAAGGCCCGCAGATCGGCCTTGCGCTCCACCCGGGCATCCCCCTCCATGATGGGCAGGTCCTCGAAGTCGATGACCTCCTGGGCGATGAACCGCCGCGGCTGGGCCAGAATGGTGTCCCGCATCTTGTCCAGCTCGGCGCGGCTCAGCTTGCTGCCGAACACCACGCCGTAGCCTCCGGCCTCCGCCACATCCTTGATGACCAGACGGTCCAGATGGTCCAGCACATAGCGGCGGTCCTCCTCGTAGAAGGGCAGGTAGGTGGGGGCGTTGTGCAGAATGGCCTTCTCCCCCAGATAGTACTCCACCATTCTGGGCACGAAGTAGTAGATGCCCTTGTCGTCGGCGGCACCGTTGCCGAAGGCGTTGAGCACCGCCACGTTGCCGGCCCGGTAGGCGGCCATGAGGTTGGGGATGCCGATGAGGGAGGAGGGCTCAAAGGTCAGCGGGTCCATATACTCGTCGGACACCCGGCGGTAGAGAGCGCCCACCCGGCAGTCGCCGTGGGTGGCGCGGTAGTACAGCACGTTGTCCCGCACATAGAGGTCCCCGGCCTCGGCCAGCACCGCCTCGGTCTGTTCCGCCAGGAAGGAGTGCTCAAAGTAGGCGGCGTTGTACCGCCCCGGTGTAAACACCACGTTGATGCCGCCGGTGTTCACGCTGTCCATGGTGCGGCGCAGCAGATCCCCGTAGTGGCGGTTGTCCAGCACCGCGTTGTGGCGGAAGGTGTCGGGGCTGCAGCGGCGGCAGAGGGACCGGGCGATCAGCGGGTAGGAGGCGCCCGACGGGATGCGCAGGTTGTCCTCCAGCACATACCACACGCCGTCCTTGCCCTTCACCAGGTCGATGCCCGAGATGTGGCTGTACACCCCGCCCGGGGGCAGGATGCCCTCACAGGGAGCCAGGTAGCCGGGAGAACGGTAGACGAACTCCTCCGGCACCACGCCGTCGGCCAGGATCTTTTTGTCGCCGTAGATGTCCTTCAGAAAGAGGTTCAGCGCCCGCACACGCTGCACCAACCCCCGGGAGAGGGTATCCCACTCGGCGGCCGTGATCACACGGGGGATCGCGTCAAAGGGGAAGAGCCGCTCCTCGAAGGTGCCGTTTTTGTAAATTCCGAACTTGACCCCGTGACGGGCCAGCTGGCGGTTGATCTGCTCTGCATGGCGGATCAGGTCTTCCATTTCCAATCACCATCCTGGTACCAAACTAAAAAAACAGGACAGGGACGTGCCGTTCAGACGTCCTTGTCCTGTTTGTACTATTTATGATAGTGGGTTTTCCGAAAGTTGTCAAGTAAAAGTTGCGCAGCTGTGTGGGGTTTTGTGTCAAAACCGGTCGCAAGAAAAAACGGGCCGCCCCGCCCGGGATCCCGGCTTGATACAGCTTTGGAAGACTTTGCGGAAAATAGCGTCGCTGTCGGCGAGAAGAGTCGTCCTGCTCTTTGAAAATCTGGCAAAAAAGAAAGCTGGGAAACGACGACGGTTTGTACAATCCGCAGAAAACCGTCTGGAATGTCGTATTTTTTTCGAAAAGGCTTTTCTTTTTCCGGAAGGGAGACTATACTGTAAACCAGTACAAGGACGTACGGGAAAGACTCCCGGAATCCTTGTGCTTTTTTTGTTTTTCATGCCGCGTGTTCGGATCCGCAGGAGGGGAGGAGGAGAAAATCCCCCGTCCTGCGCAAAACGTAAAATCTGTACCGGCCGCGGCCATGGCACGGGTTGAGTGTACCTGCCGTGGAATCCGCTGGTGCCGCTGAACACCGGTAAACTTTCTCATTGCCATTCTCTTATTCTTTGTTTTCTTTTGGTCCGCAAAGGCGCCCCGGTCAAATGGCCGGGGCGCCTTTGCATTTTTTGTGCCCGTGGGGGCGATTTGGTGACAAGTTGGTCACATTTGGCGGTATAATGGAGACAGGAGGTGGTCAGACATGGAACCGATCCTCATTGTGGACGACGAAGAACCCATCACGGCGCTGCTCTGCCGCACCCTCACGGCGGCGGGCTACCGCTGCGAGGGCGTCACCGACAGCCGCCTTGCCGCTGATCGGATCGAACAGAACCGCTACGAACTGGTATTGCTGGACATCATGATGCCCGAGGTGGACGGCTACGACCTGCTCCGGTTCCTGCGCCCCACCGGTACGCCGGTGATCTTCCTCACGGCCAAAGCGGCTCTGGAGGACAGGGTCCAGGGATTGCGGCAGGGGGCGGACGACTACATCGTCAAACCCTTTGCCCCGGCGGAACTGCTGGCCCGGGTGGAGGCGGTGCTGCGCCGCACCGGACGGGGGATGGCGGTGCTGCGCGCCTGGGATGTGACGGTGGACACCGCCCGCCAGCAGGTGGCCCGGAAGGGACAGCCGGTGGAACTGACCCCCAAGGAATACGAACTGCTGCTGCTTTTGCTGCGCAACCGGGGCCGGGCGCTCTACCGGGATTATATCCTGGAGACGGTCTGGGGCCTGGACGCCGAACTGGACACCACCCGCACGGTGGACACCCACATCCGTCGGCTGCGCCGCAAACTGGGCTGGGACGAGGAGATTGAAACGGTCTGGCGGGTGGGCTACTGCCTGCGGCCGGAATCCCCCAAGGAGGTACACCCATGAAACAACGTATTTGTCTGCTGCTGGCGGCCGCCCTCTGCCTGGCGGGCTGCACGGCGGCTCCGGCGGCTCCGGCCTCACAGCCTGCCACCGCCGACACGGCCGAGGCCGTCCCGGCGGAGGAATCCGCCCGCCCGGTGCTGCGGGAACTGACCCGCTGTGCCGACGGGCAGTATTATGTGGCGTCAGGCATCGATGAATCGGGGCAGGTCTTTCTGACCACGGTGAACCTGTACGACGGCCGGCAGCGGGTATGCTGTTCCAGGCCGGGCTGCGCCCATCAGGACGAGAGCTGCTGGGCCTGGATGCGGGCCAGTACCGTAGCCCAGCCCCAGTGGCTGGACGTCTACACCGACGGGGAGCGGCTCTACTGGGTGAACCGCTCCGATTACGGGCACTACGGCATGGAAAACAACACCCCCCAAAGCTCGGTTTTCGTCACCGGCCCGGAGGGGGCCGCCGCGCCGCCGGCGGAGTGGCTGGCCGGCACACCCAACTACTGCGGCGACTTCCTGCAGGACAATTCCTGTATGGACATCCGCTGGTTCACCGACGGGGAAACCCTGTGGGCCTACATTACCTCCAATCCGCCGGACGAGACCACCGGCGAGCAGACCTTCGCGGCCACGCTGGTGCACCTTGCGCCCGCCCCCGAGGGCAGCGAAGTGCCTTATGCCGCCCAGGTGGTCTGGCGGCAGGTGCGGGACGGAAACACCGGCTATGTGGGTCTGCTGGACGGGCAGATCGTGGTGCAGGTCCAGTATCCCGGCCCCGACACCGGCAGCCTGGCCGACAACTATAAAAACAGCACCAGCGAACTGCGGGTGCTGGGCTGCGACGGCACCCTGGGGGAGCCGCTGCTGACCTTCACAAACGGCGACTGGAAAAATACGGTGAACGGGACCACCATCCTGGACGGACACTGGTACAGGATGTCTCTCCATAGTGCCGACCTGGAGGCGGTGGACCTGTGCACCGGCGAGAGCCGCACCCTCTGCACCCTCCCCGGGGCGGAGGACAGCAACAGCATGACTCCGGAACTGGTGTACAACGGTCGGCTGATGGTGGATGTAAGCGACGTAGCCGGGGATACGCGGTATGTCATTGACACTGCCACCGGAGACACGGTGACCCTGCCCGCCACCTGGGCCAAGGATGGGGCGGTGCCCCGGGCTCCGGTGTTCTGTCAGGTGGCGGGGGACCGCTGCCTGATGCTGGTGGGCACCCAGGACCGGATGCTGACCACCATGGGACAGGACGGTGCCACCTACACCTTCAACAGTCCGCTTTCGGTGTATGCGGTGTCGGATCTGGGCGCCTATCTGGACGGCGACCAGGACTGGCAGATCTGCACCCTGCTGGACCCCGACACGATACTGTGACTTCCAGAGGAAAAAGTACGATGAAACTTCGCGCCAAGATCACGGCGGCGGTCATCGCTCTGCTGGCCGGGGCGCTGGCGCTGGTGGGCGTGCTGGTCATGGGCCAGGCCTTTGCGGCCAACCTGGCCACCGCCCGCACCGCCGCGCAGCAGAATCACCGCCAGCTGCAGACTGCGCTGCTGCAGGAATACTACACGATGCCCGCCTCGGACAGCCCCTATCCCCAGGGACTCCTCAGCCAGGCAGCCATTCAGTATGCCGCCCAACATCAGGATACGGTCTTTGCTCTCTACCGCGACGGCAGCCTGCCGGTCTATTCTGCCCTGCCGGCGACGCTGCGCCAGACAGACCTGGCCCCGCTGTTGGGAGATACCGGAAACGGCGCCATGCTGTGCCGCCAGGACGGCAGTGACCTTTTGCTGCTCTCCACACCGTTGCCGGTGCCGGGGCAGCAGATCGTCCTTCTCACGGCCGCCGACCTGACGCCGGTTTTCCACGCCCGCAACGCCCAGCTGCTCACCTGGCTGGCGGCGGCTGCCGGGGCACTGGCTCTGGGCAGTCTGGTCTGTACCCGGATCAGTGCCCGGCTCACGGCGCCGCTGGCTCATCTGGAATCTGCCAGCCGGGCCATCGCGGCCGGGGACTATGCCCGCCGTACCGGCGTGCAGACCGATGACGAGATCGGCGCACTGAGCACCCACTTTGACGCCATGGCCGGGGCGGTGCAGGACCGGGTGGAGGCGCTGGACGAGGGGCTGCGCCGGGAGAAGGAGTTCGTGGCGGCCTTTACCCATGAACTCAAGACTCCCATGACCACGATGATGGGCTACGCCGACTGGCTGCGGGCCGGTTCGGCGGATGCGGCCGCCGTGAAGGAGGCCGCCGACTACATCTACCACGAGACGCACCGTCTGGAGGAGTTTTCCTTCAAGCTGCTGGCGCTGCTGCAGATGGACCGGCGGGAGCCGGAGCGCCTTCCGGTGTCCGACCGGACACTTTTTGCGGCGGTCCAGCGCAGTATGGGGCGGCTGGAGGACGGCGCTGCGGTGGAATACAGTCCCGGAGGCTGTACGCTCTGCGGGGACAAGAGCCTGCTGCAGGATCTGGTACTGAATCTGGTGCGCAACGCCCGCACGGCCTGCCGGGAGAAGGCGGATGGCCGGGTGGTCGTGACCTGCCGGGAAGAGGACGGCAGGGCGCTGCTCACGGTGGAGGACAACGGCTGCGGCATCCCGGCGGAGGAACTGGACCGGTTGACCGAACCCTTTTATATGGTGGACAAATCCCGGTCCCGCCGCAACGGAGGCAGCGGTATCGGGCTGACGCTCTGCCGCCGTATCGCCGAACTTCACGGTACGGCGCTGGAATTCCGGAGTGTGCCGGGACAGGGGACTTGTGTGCGGCTGGCCCTGCCGCTGTGGGAGGAGGTGCCTCACAATGACCCGTAAATCGCTGTGGACCCGTATCCGGCTGGTGGTGGCCGCCTGCCTGGCGCTGCCTTTTCTCTGTTTCGGTGTGTGGGACGCCGTGCTGGTGGTGACGGCTCCCTTTGCTTTGCCGGCCGGGGAGGACCTCCCGGCGGCCGGACGGCAGAACGCTACGGCCTGCCTGCTCTATGGCTGCGCCCACAGCCTGAGCCAGTCGCTCCAGGGCGATACAAATGGCTGGACCGCCGATACCGCTGCCTCGCCGACCGGACTGCGCACCGATCTGGCCGCCCGGCTGGATGCCCTGACTGCGGGTGGGATCCTGGATGAGGTCCAGCGGCAGGCACTGCAGACCGCGCTGGACGATCCCGCCCACCTGACACTGACCCGGTACACGCTGGGCAGCAACCTGGAGCAGTGGACGCTGGAGCGAGCCCGGTCAGACCAAGACCCCAACGGCCCGGTGCGCCGCTGGCCGGGGCTGTACTTCCAGGCCATCTTCACGGCGGAGGGGGTGCCCGTCCTGCTGGATCTGCAAAACGGCCCCGCTGCCCCGCTGCCCGCCTGGGAGGAACTGCTGACTTTCTGCGGGCTGGATGGCTTTTCGGACTGGCAGCCCCAGACACTGAACGGGTACGCGGGCAGCCATGGCGACGCGCGCTACAGCGCCGATGCCTGCCTCTACGCCCGCCTGGACGGGGCGGCCGGACTCGGCTGGCGGATCATCAGCATGACACCCGGGGAGATGGAAGTCTTCCAGGCCGACACCACCGGATAGTTCTTATGGCAGTCTTTTGGGGAGGGGCGGACTTGCCTTTTGCCGGAACTCCCGCTACAATGGGGAAGAGATGTATTGCTGCAGAAAAGAGGGACTGACCATGACCCAAACCAAATTGCTGGACCGGATCACCGGGAAGATGATGGAATTTGACAAGGGGGATCCCATGCGCATCCAGCATTTTCTGAAGGTGCACCGCTTTGCCCAGCTCATCGCCCGGCAGGAACAACTGGATGACCATACCCGCTTTGTGACAGAGTGTGCGGCCATTGTCCACGACATCGGCATCCACCCGGCCGAGGCCAAATATGGCCGCTGCGACGGCAAACTGCAGGAGCAGGAAGGCCCGGCTGCGGCCCGGGCGCTGCTCCGGGAGGCGGGCCTGCCGGCGGCGGACATCGACCGCATCTGTTATCTGGTGGGGCATCACCACACCTACGAGGGCATCGACGGTATGGATTACCAGATCCTGGTGGAGGCGGATTTCCTGGTGAATTTCTACGAGGACCAGGTCCCCGCCGAGGGCATCCGCACCGCCCGGGACAAGATCTTCCGCACCGCGGCGGGCAGGGAACTCTGCACGCTGCTCTACGGGGAGTGAACCGCAGAACAAACCAACAGGCCGCCGGGCATGCTGCCCGGCGGCCTGTCTTGCTGTTTTCTCAGAGGGTGGTATCGTCGTCCACGCCCTCGCAGGGGTAGCGGATGCCCATCTGCGCGCGCAGATCGTCCATCACCTGCATCATCCGCAGGGTGTCCCGGTGGGGCATGGAGGGGCATTCCAGCAGTCCCTTGCCCAAGGTATCGGCCATCTCCAGCACTTCGTACTCGTAGCCGGTCAGCTGGGGCGGGCAGTCCACCGACTGCAGGACATTGTGGTCGGGGTCAAAGATGCGGAACCGCTGAGGATTGTTGATGTTGGTCACCACCAGGTACCCCTTGTCGCCGAAGATCGCCCCGTGGCGGTCGGTGTGGACGTTGGCGGCCGAGGTCAGATGGGCGGCACGGCCGTCCTTCCAGGTCAGCGTGATGCTGTCGGTCAGGTCCACGCCGGTCTCATACTTGGTGCAGAATCCCTGCACGCCGTCGGGATCGCCGAAGAACATCTCGGCAAAATTCAGGGCATAGATGCCCACATCCAGCAGCGCACCTCCCGCCAGGGCCGGGTCGATGATGCGGGGTTTGTTGAGCATGGCATAGCCCAGGTTGGCGGTCATCAGTTTGGGGGTGCCGATGACGCCGCTGTCCAGTGCCTCGGCGATCATCCGCCGCATGGGCTGGTACCGGGTCCAGATGGCCTCGGTCACCAGCACGCCCTTGGACCGGGCATAGCGGAAAACGTCCTCCGCCTGGCGGGCGTTGACCGTAAAGGGCTTTTCGCACAGCACGGCCTTGCCGTGGTCGATGCAGAGTTTGATGTGGCGGTAATGGTGGGAGTGCGGCGTGGCGATGTAGACAAAATCCACCGCCGGATCCTCCAGCATAGCCTCATAGCTGCCGTAGGCGCGGGCAACGCCCTCGGCGGCGGCAAAGGCCTGGGCCCGGCCAAGATCCCGGGCGGCCACGGCATACAGTTCCACTTCCTGGTTGCCGGACGCCTGCAGCTGCCGCAGGGTGTCGGCCATTATGCGGGCAATGGCGCCCGCTCCCAAGATTCCCAGTTTCATGGTTCGCACCTCCTCAATGAATGGGCCGCCGGACAGCCTCCGTCCGGGACCGGTTCCATCATACCACGGGGGGCTGCCCCCTGGCAAGCGGCAAAATTTTGTGGGCGACGCGGCCGGGAATCTCTTGTAGATGGGCGTTGATGCTCGTATAATGAAACCAGAGACACACGAAACCAAGGGGAGCGGGTCGTGCACGGCAGGACTCTTCCCCCGGAAACGGAGGTATTTGCATGAAAATCATCGTCATCGGCGGCGTGGCCGCCGGCACCAAGGCGGCGGCGAAACTCAAGCGGGAACAGCCAGACGCCGAAGTGGTGCTCTACAGCAAGGGCGCGGACATCTCCTACGCGGGCTGCGGCCTGCCCTACTATGTGGGCGGCAGCATCCCCACCCGGGAGGACCTCATCGTCAACACGCCCCAGAAGTACGCGGGCCTGACCCGGGTGGAGGTCCACACCGGGCAGGAGGCCACCGCCCTGGACGCCGCAGGCAAGACTGTGACGCTGCGGGATGTGGCCACCGGCGCCCAGCAGACCCAGGGCTACGACAAGCTGATCCTGGCCGTGGGAGCCGAACCCTTTGTGCCCGATGTGCCGGGCACCGCGCTGCCGGGGGTTTTCCGGATGCGTACCCCCGACGATGCCATCGCCGTGCGGGATTGGGTCAAGCAGAACCAGTCCCGCCGCGCCGTGGTGGTGGGCGGCGGTTTTATCGGCCTGGAAGTGGCCGAGAATCTCATGGCCCAGGGCCTCTCGGTGACCGTGGTGGATATGGCGCCGCAGCTCATGCCCAACATCTTTGATCCCGAGATGGCCGGTTACGTCAAGCGGAAACTCCAGGCCAAGGGCGTGCGGGTGCTCACCGGCACGGCTTTTAAAGGCGTCAACGGCACCGACAAGGCCGAGGGCATCGCCACCGACGCCGGCAGCATCCCGGCGGACCTGGTGGTGCTGGCCATCGGCATCCGTCCGGCCACCGCTTTCCTGCAGGGCAGCGGTCTGGAGATGTTCAAGGGCACCATCCTGGTGGACAACAAACAGGCCACCAACCTGCCCGACGTCTACGCTGTGGGCGACTGCGCTATGGTCCACAATGCCCTCACCGGCAAACCCCAGTGGTCCGCCATGGGTTCCACCGCCAACATCACCGGCCGCTGCCTGGCCCGCAACCTGTCGGGGCACGAGGCACTCTACGGCGGCTGCCTGGGTACCGGCGTGGTCAAGCTGCTGGATACCCTCAACGCCGGCCGCACCGGTCTCACCGAGGCCCAGGCCCGGGACGCCGGGTTTGACCCGGTGAGCGTGGTCTGCGTCACCGACGACAAGGCCCACTACTATCCCGGCGCCGATATGTTCATCACCAAGCTCATCGCCGACAAGGCCACCCACAAGCTGCTGGGCATCCAGGTGCTGGGCGCCGGGGCGGTGGACAAGATGGTGGACATCGCCGTCACCGGCATCGCCATGGGCGCCACCCTGGAGAACTTCGATACCCTGGACTTCGCCTACGCGCCGCCCTTCTCCACGGCCATCCATCCCTTTGTCCAGGCCTGTTACATTCTGGAAAACAAGCTGGCGGGCATTTTTGAAACCTTCACCCCCGCGGAATACGCCGCCGGTGCCGCCGCGGATTACCAGGTCATCGACGTGCTGCCCCAGGCGTCCATCCCGGGGGCCAAGTGGGTCAACCTGGGCACGGTCACCGGCCCCATCGAAGGGCTGGCCAAGGACGCCAAGCTGCTGCTGGTCTGCGCCCGGGGCAAGCGGGGCTACTTCCTGCAGAACCGGCTCAAGGCCTTCGGCTACACCAACACCCGGGTGCTGGAGGGCGGCATGACCTTCAACCAGGTGAAGGTGGCCTTCAAGGGCACCATCCCGCCGGAGGAAATCAAGCGGGTCAAGGGGCTGGGCTGCCTGCAGGACAAGCGGTATCCCGACCGGTTCAACATCCGGGTCATCACCCGCAACGGCAAGATCACGGCGGAGGAGCAGCGGGTCATCGCCGAGGCCGCCGAAAAGTTCGGCTCCGGGGAAGTCACCATGACCACCCGCCTGACGCTGGAGATCCAGTGCGTACCGTATGACAAACTGGACGAACTGCGGGCCTTCCTGGCGGATGCCGGGCTGCAGACCGGCGGCACCGGTTCGCTGGTGCGGCCCATCGTCTCCTGCAAGGGAACCACCTGCCAGTACGGCCTGCTGGATTCCTTCGGCCTGAGCGAGAAACTCCACGAGCGGTTCTACCTGGGCTACCACAGCGTCACGCTGCCCCACAAGTTCAAAATTGCGGTGGGCGGCTGCCCCAACAACTGTGTCAAGCCCGACCTGAATGACCTGGGCATCGTGGGCCAGCGGGTGCCTATGATCGACCCCGCCAAGTGCCGCGGCTGCAAGGTCTGCCAGGTGGAGGCCAACTGCCCCATCCATGTGGCCAAGCTGGAGAACGGTGTGCTGCACATTGATCCCGAAGCCTGCAACCACTGCGGCCGCTGCAAGGGCAAGTGCCCCTTCGGCGTTACCGAGGAATTCACCGACGGTTACAAGATCTATCTTGGCGGCCGGTGGGGCAAGCGGATCGCCCACGGCCACCCCATGGACAAGATCTTCACCTCGGAGGAGGAAGTGCTGGACATCGTGGAGCGCGCCATCCTCTTCTTCCGGGATGAGGGCATCACCGGCGAGCGGTTCGCCGACACCATCGACCGCCTGGGCTTTGACTACGTCCAGAACAAGCTGCTGACCGCGCCCGTGGACAAGGACGCTGTCCTGCAGAAGAAAGTTACCGGCGGCGCCACCTGCTGATCCGCCCCGGCATCGGAAAAGGGTCCTGACCGTAAGGTCAGGACCCTTTTTCTGTGGGGAGAAATCAAAGATGTTTGGCAAGGAAGTCCAGGGCGATCTGCTGGCTCATGGGGGCGAAGAATTCCGGCGTGCCGTGGCCTGCGCCCTGGAGCAGATAGAGGTCGGCCACATTGTGGGGACCGGCAGCCAGGATCTTTTCATAGAATTCTTCGCTCTGGGAGCAGGGAACAGCGGGGTCGGCGTTGCCGTGCATGATCAGGAAGGGCGGCATTCCGTCGTGGACCTGCAGGGCGGGGCTGGCCTCGGCGGCGCGGCGGAGCAGTTCCTCCCCGCTGCCGCCCAGGTAGGCACCGGCGTGGGTCTGTTCCACACAGGTCCAGCGGCTGGTATCGGCGGTGCCGTTGGCGTAGGCTTCCATGTCCATCCCCACGCTCTTTTTCAGGTCCACGGGGCCGAACATATCAAAGACCAGCTGCACATCGGAGGAATATTCCTTCCACTCTTCCGACAGATATTTGCCGTCGTTGAGTCCCAGCATCGAGACGATCTGCCCGCCGGCGCTGCGGCCCATGACGCCGATGCGGTCGGGGTCCACCCCGTACCGGCCGGCCTGGGCGCGGACAAACCGCACGGCGGCCTTGGCGTCGATGATCTGGGCAGGGAAGTGGGCCTGGGCGCTGGTGCGGAAGTCGGCACAGAATACGGCATAGCCATGCTCTGCCAGAAAGACCAGGTCCCCGATCTGACTGTTCTTGTCGATGCCCCGCCAGCCGTTGCCGTTGAACCAGATCATGGCCGGGCGCAGGCCGTGGCGGGCACCGGCGTCGGCGGGAATCTCCTCGGGGATGCTGCGGCCCAGGGCGCGCTGCAGCTG
The DNA here is from genome assembly GCF_025152575.1 of Subdoligranulum variabile. Classification (NCBI taxonomy): domain Bacteria; kingdom Bacillati; phylum Bacillota; class Clostridia; order Eubacteriales; family Oscillospiraceae; genus Subdoligranulum; species Subdoligranulum variabile. The sequence continues at coordinate 2,043,190 of NZ_CP102293.1, forward strand.
GGGACGGTCCATCTGGCACAGCAGGGACATCTCCAGGGTGACCGGGTTGCCCGCCAGGTCGGTGGTGTGGGAAAAGACCAGGTGGTCAAAGAAAAAGACGGTGGGGCGGCCGGTGCCAGGATCAATGGTTCGTTTCATGGGGCGGTTCCTCCTTGGTTACAGAATGTTTTTCCTTATTATATAGGGCGCGGCGGGCGCCCGCCAAGAGCCAACCTGCCCAAAAAAGGAGGCGCCGGTTGTTATGCCCGAAGAAATTGCAGTTTTTGCAATCGGCAGGGTTCAGAGCTGCAATCTTCCTTTCGGATGCAAGGAATGAAATGCATTTCACTGTAAGGAAACGTTTTGATTTCATATTTTGAAAGACCGGCTTTTTTGTCGAAAAAGGGCGGTGGGTTTTCTCTTTTTTGCGAATTGTGGAAAGCAGACCCGTAGCGTATGATAGACACAAACAAAAGGGTGTGCGCACGCCAAGACTTTGTTGTACGTAAAAAACAGGAGGAAACATCATGCAATTGTACATCGTCCTTGCGATCCTGGCGTTCATGATCATCAGTTTCGTCGTCCATAAATTCCCCTTCGGCGTGACCGCTATGATCTGCTGCGTGCTGCTGGTCGTTACCGGCTTCTACACCCCGGCCCAGGCCTTCTCAGGCTTTGCCAACCAGAACATCATCCTGCTGGCACCCATGTTCGCATTGAGTGCCGCCTTCGGCAAGACCAGCCTGCTGAAGAAGATTCAGAACCAGATGGTCATCCTGAAAGGCAAGCGCGGCTACCTGCTGCTGGCCGCCATGTTCGCCTTCATCGCGGTGCTGGCCGCCTTCATTCCCACCACCGCCATGATGACCATCACCCTGATGTTCATCATCGCCCTGGGCAACACCGGCGACATCACCCCCACCACCATCACCATCCCCGCCCTGAGCATCCTCAGCGTCTGGTGCGCGGTGCTCCCCGTGGGTCTGGGCTCCACCGTCTTTGCCCAGAACAACGTCCTCTATGAGGGCATCGTCACCAATGAAAACCAGCTCCTCCAGTTCCTGGACTACGCCAAGGTGGCGGTGGTCCCCAGCATCATCTGCACAATTTATGCGGTCTTTGCCTACAAGCTGATGCCCACCAAGTCCAACTACAACATCGGCGACGTCCACGAATCCAAGGAGCAGGCGGCCATCTCCAAGCGGGATGAGAACATCATCTACGTGGTCTTCGTCCTCGTCATGCTTTCCCTGTTCTTCGGCACTCAGCTGGGCAACATCATGTATGTCACGCCCGCCATCGGCGTCATCGTCCTGCTCATCACCAAGGCCATGAGCGTCAAAGAGACCGTCGGCGCCCTGACCCAGGATGCCATCTGGATGGCCGCCGGCGTGCTGGTCATGGCCAACGCTCTGGGCGATTCCGGTGCCGGTGAAGTCATCGGCAACTTCATCCTCACCATCCTGGGCGGCAACCCCAGCGGCATGATGGTCCTCTTCGTCTTCGCTGTGGTGACCACCGTCATGACCACCTTCATGTCCAACGCCGCCACCCGCAACGTGCTGATCCCCATCGCTGCCTCCACCTGCCTGGCTGCCGGCTGGGATCCCCGCGGCGTCGTCTGCATCGTCTTCTTCTGCTCCAACATCGCCATTGCCTTCCCCTCCGGCTCTCCCGCCTGCGGCATTGCCTACGGCGTGGGCGGCTACAAGATCCCCCAGACCCTCAAGTACACGCTGCCGTTCATGGCAATCGCCATCGTTGCGGTGGTGCTGACCGCCAACATCGCCTTCCCGATCTACGGCTGACAACCCGGCCCCGGGCCGCTGCCTGAGCCCGCCGCCATCATAAGGAGAAAACGACTATGTCTATGCGTCCTCAGATCCCCGTCCGCACCGTCGAAAGTGACCAGGCCCTTTCCTTCATCCGTCAGATGGGTGTGGAAAACGTCAGCCTCTTCCTGACGCCGGACGAACTCACCTATGACTGCATCGCTGCCCAGCAGGAACGCCTGGCAGGCTTCGGCCTGACGGTCTCCGACGCGGCCTGCAACGAACTGCAGAAAAACAAGAGCATCCATCTGAACCTCGCCGACCGCGACGAGCAGATCGAGCGCTTCAACAACATGCTGCGGGTCATGGGCAAGGCCAAGGTGCCGTTCACCTCGGTAGCCTGGCAGCCCAACGGCATCCTGCGCACCGACCACCGGGTAGGCCAGCACACCCGCGGCGGTATCTCGGCTTTCTGCGACCAGAACGAGATCATGGCCCGCCCCAACGCCGAGGACCGCGCCTACACCGACCAGGAGATCTGGGACAACTTCCAGTATTTCCTCGACAAGGTCATCCCCGTGGCCGAGGAGACCGGCGTACGGATGGCGCTGCATCCCAACGACCCGCCGCTGGCCTGCATGGCGGGCATCCCCAGCCTGATCTACAACACCGAGTGCTACCGCAAGGCCTTCGCCATGGCCCATGGCAGCAAGGCGCTGGGCATGAAGCTCTGCGTGGGCTGCTGGCTGGAGGGCGGCGACGATTTCGGCGATCTGATGTCCGATATCAAGGAATTCTGCGCCGACGACCGCATCCTCTGCGTCCACTTCCGCAATGTGGACAGCACCCTGCCGGTCTTTGAGGAGACCCTGCCCGAGGATGGCTACGCCGACATGTATGCCATCATGAAGCAGCTGGTGGCCTGCGACTGCAACGCGGTCATCTCCATCGACCACGGCTTCAAGCCCATGGAGGGCTTCGGCGGCATGCCGGGTTCCTTCTGCTATCCCACCGGCTTCATGAAGGGCCTGATGTGGGCGGCGGAGAAAGAGCTGGGCAAGCGGTAAGTTTCATTACGGCATTTGTCCCGTCCCCTGTACGGGTATAAGCGCCGGGCTCCTGCCTACAGGGGCCCGGCGTTTGTGTGTAACGGGTCAAAAAAATGAAACCCGCCTTACATTTGTTTTCAAAGCTTGTTTCAAAAGCTGAAAAACTGGCAGAGACACCACCTTTTGGGGCGTTGCTTTGTGGGGTTTGCCAATTGCCGCTGCGGCCTGGTTTGTGTACACTAAAAGCAAAGCTGCAGCAGAAAAAGTTGTCACGCAGCGGCGCGGAACCGCTGTTTTTTCACAGGAAAGGATGGATTGTATATGAAGATTGGATTGATCGGTCTGGGCATCATGGGAAAGCCCATGGCGAAGAATCTGCTCAAAGCCGGGTACACGCTGCTGGTGAACAACCGCAGCGAAGCCCCCATGAAGGAGCTGGCTGCTTGCGGGGCAACGCCCGCCACCCAGGCCGAGATCGGCGAACAATGCGACGTGGTGCTGACCATGCTGCCCAACTCGCCCCAGGTCAAGCAGGTCATGCTGGGGGAGGACGGCGTGGCCGCCCACATGCGCCCCGGCACCACCTTCATCGATATGACCTCCATCAACCCCATTGCCAGCAAGGAGATCGCCGCCGCCCTGGCAGAGAAGGGCATCGAGATGCTGGACGCCCCGGTCTCCGGCGGCGAGCCCAAGGCCATCGACGGCACCCTGTCCTTCATGGTGGGCGGCAAGCAGGAGGTCTTTGACCGCTTCAAGCCGCTGCTGGAGGCCATGGGCACCAGCGTGGTGCGCTGCGGCGACGTGGGCGCCGGCAACACCACCAAGCTGGCCAACCAGATCATCGTGGCCTGCAACATCCAGGCCCTGGCCGAGGCCCTGACCCTGGCCCAGAAAGCCGGCGTTGACCCGCAGCTGGTCTTTGAGGCCATCCGCGGCGGCCTGGCCGGTTCCACCGTCATGAACGCCAAGGCCCCCATGATGATCGCCGGGGATCCCAAGCCCGGCTTCAAGATCGACCTGCACATCAAGGATCTGAACAACGCCCTGGACTGCGCCCACACGGTGGGCTGCCCGGTCCCCATGACCGCCGAGGTCCAGGAAGTGCTGCAATGGCTGCACAATCAGGGCGAGGGCCAGCATGACCACAGCTGCATCGCCCACTATTACGAGAAGCTGACCGGCATCGAGATCGGCCGCTGATCCTGCAAAAGGAGAGAACGAGTATGTTTAAACCCTATGGCATTATTCCTCCCATCATCACCCCCTTTGACGCCGAGGGTCACGTAGATTTTGCCGCCATGGCAAAGATGGCGGTCTTTCTGGTGGACGGCGGCGTCCACGGGCTGTTTCCCTTCGGCACCACCGGCGAGTTCTACGCCCTGCACGACGACGAGTTCGTCAAAGGGCTGGAGACGGTGCGCGACGCGGTAGCCGGCAAGACCACCCGCAGCGGCAAGCCCATCCAGCTCATTGCAGGCTGCAGCCACATCACCACCCGGGAGGTCATCCGGCTGATCAAGCTGGTGGAGCAGGTGGGCGGCTACGACGCCGTCAGCGTGCTGACGCCCATGTTTGTCAGTCAGACCCAGGAAGAGCTGTACACCTACTACAAGACCATCGCCGACAGCACCACCATGCCGGTGCTGATGTACAACAATCCCCCCAAGACCAACGTCAACATTGCCCCGGCCACGGCGGCCCGGCTGGCCCATGACTGCGGCAACATCATCGGCATCAAGGATTCCAGCGGCGACATGACCAACTGCGGGGAATACCTGCGGCTGACCGCCGGCGAGCGGGACCACTTCCAGGTGATCATGGGCCGTGATACCATGATCTACGCCGGCCTGCACTACGGCTGCGCAGGCGCCGTGGCCAGCTGTGCCAACGTGGCGCCCCGGGTGGTAGCGGACATCTACGACAAATTCATGGACGGCGACTGGAAAGGTGCGCTGGAAGCCCAGTTCCGCCTGGCCCCGCTGCGCATTGCCACCAACATGGGCACCTTCCCCGAGGTCATCAAGGAAGGGCTGAACATGCAGGGCATCCCGGTGGGCAAGTGCCTGGATCCCATCCAGGAACTGACCCCGGCCGAAAAAGAAAAACTGCGCAGCGTGCTGGCGGAGATGAAACTGGTCTGACCCGCCGCTGAAAGGAGACAATCTGCCATGAACCGGAACTTACGCAAACAGGCCGATGCCATTGTCCAGGCCAGCATTGCGGCGGTGCTGCCCGACCGGGCGGTGCGCCGTGCGCTGGAAGACTTTACCCCCGGCCCGGGCAAGACCCTGCTGGTGGCCGCCGGCAAGGCGGCCTGGCAGATGGCCCATGCGGCGGTGGAAGCGCTGGGCGGTGTGGACGGCGGCGTGGTGGTGACGAAGTACGGCCACGTCAAGGGGGAGATCCCCGGGGTGGTCTGCTGCGAGGCCGGGCATCCGGTGCCCGACGAAAACAGTTTTGCCGCCACCGCCAAGGCACTGGAGCTGGTCCGCGGCCTGACGGCGGAAGATACCGTGTTGTTTCTGCTCTCGGGCGGCGGCAGTGCGCTGTTTGAAAAACCGCTGATCCCCGGCGATGAGCTGCAGGACATCACCCGGCAGCTGCTGGCCAGCGGCGCCGACATCGTGGCCATGAACACCATCCGCAAGCGGCTGTCGGCGGTGAAGGGCGGCCGGTTCGCCCAGGCCTGCGCCCCGGCGCAGGTGTACAGCATCGTGCTGTCCGACATTCTGGGTGACCCGCTGGATATGATCGCCTCCGGCCCGGCCTACCCCGATTCCTCCACCTGCGAAGAGGCGGCGGCCATCGCCCGGCGGTACGGGCTGCAGCTCTCCCCGGCGGCGCAGGAGCTGCTGGGGCAGGAGACCCCCAAAGCGCTGGACAACGTCACCACCCGCATCACCGGCAGTGTGCGGGAACTCTGCGCCGCCGCGGCCGAACAGTGCCGCGCTCTGGGCTATGAGCCGCTGCTGCTCACCGACTGCCTGGACTGCGAGGCGCGGGAGGCCGGGCGTTTCCTGGCCGATGTGCTGCGCACCCACGCCCGGGAGGGCCGCAAGCTGGCCTTCCTCGCCGGGGGCGAGACTGTTGTCCACCTGACCGGTCAGGGCCTGGGCGGCCGCAACCAGGAACTGGCCCTGGCCGCCGCGCCGGGCCTGGCAGGCCTGGAAAACGCCGCGGTGTTCAGCGTGGGTTCGGACGGCACCGACGGCCCCACCGACGCCGCCGGCGGCTATGTGGACGGCACCACCATGGAGGACCTCCGGGCCAAGGGCCTGGACGTTTTCACGGTGCTGCAGCAGAACGACGCCTACCACGCCCTGCAGGCGGTGGACGGCCTGCTCATCACCGGCCCCACCGGCACCAACGTCAACGATGTGGCCGTGACGCTGCTGGATGCCTGACCCAACCTTTGCCCCTCCTATAGAAACACCCCGCCCCCCGACTGGGAATCCAGCCGGGGGCGGGGTGTTTTGCGGTCAGTAGGAGTAATCTTCCTCGATGCCGAACTTCTTGATGTAGCGCCACAGCGTCGTCTTGCTGACGCCCAGCTCGGCGGCGACCTTCTCCCGGCTGCCGTTGTACTTGCGCAGCAGCTCGGTGATCTGGACGGCTTTCTGGTCCTTGTAGAGCACCACCCGCTCCGACCCGGGCAGCAGCTTGGGCGTGACCTGCTCCAGCTGACGGCGCACAAAGATCTCGTCGATGTTGCGTTTCTCGGTCAGCAGGACGATCCGCTCGCAGACGTTGTTGATCTGGTTCAGGTTGCCGGGCCAGTCGTAGTTGCGCAGGAACTCCTGGGCGCCCTGGGTCAGGTGGACGTACCGCTTGTACTTTTCCTGCCATTCGTCCAGCTGGCGGTTGACCCAGCCCATGATGTCCGCCGGGCGGCGGCGCAGGGGCAGCAGTTCCAGGCTCAGCACGGTCAGCGCGTAGTAGAGATCGCTGCGGAACTCGCCCTTTTCCACCCGGGAGATCAGGTTCACGTCGCTGGAAGCGATGACCCGCACGCTGGTCGCGGTGGGGCGGTTGGAGCCGTTGTGCAGGAACCGGCCGCGGATCAGGCCCAGCAGTTTGTACTGGGTCTCCAGCGGCAGGGCCTCCACGTGGTTGAGGTAGAGGGTGCCGTTCTGGGCCAGCTCAGCCATGCTGTCGCCGGTGTCGTGGCGGGCGGAGTAGTTGCCGAAGAGCATGTTGTCCAGTGTTTCGGGCATCCAGGCGCTGCAGTCCAGCGGAATGAAGGCGTTTTTGCGCATCAGGCTCTCGTTGTGGATGCACTGGGCCAGAATGGATTTGCCGGTGCCGCTCTCCCCGGTGATCATCACCGGCGCCGCATACTTGGCAATGCGCTTGGCCAGGGCGATCATCTGGCGGCTCTCGCTGCTCTCGCAGACCAGATTGTCGAAGTTGTACTTGGCGATGAACCCGCGCTGATAGAGCTCCCGGCGCAGCTCGTTGTCCATCTCGCTGATGCGCCGCCCTTCCTGGAAGGTGAGCACGGCGCCCTCAATGTCGCCGTCCACCAGGATGGGCGCGATGTTCACGATGACCGCCTTGTGGCGGATGTCCAGCAGAAAGGCGTAGGCTTCCTTGCCCTGGTAGAGGGTGTCCTGCAGGACCTTCTCGCTGAGGTTGGGCAGCAGCTGGGTGATGGGGCGGCCCAGCAGTTCGTTGGGGGCCTTGCCCAGCAGATCGTATCCCGCCCGGTTGATCCGCCGCACCGTGCCGTTGCGGTCCACCTGCATGATGCCGCTGAAGGTGTAGTTCAGCATGGCGTCCATCTCGGCGGAGTTGCGCTTCTCCCGGTCGATGGCATGGCAGATGCGGGAGGCGGTGTCCAGCGCTTCCCGCATGCTCTCGGCCCCCGAAGGGGTGAACCGGTAGGGAAGCTGGATGCGGCGGGCCGTCTCGCAGACGATGTCGCCGCCCACGACACCTACGCAGCCCTCCCGGGCGGCCTGCTCGGTGTAGGGGGCCAGCTGATTGGAATGCTCCACCATGTACCGCCGCAGCTCGATGCCGAACAGGTCGTCGAAACAGCTGGTGTCGCAGAACATGTTCTCAAAGCCGATCAGCGCCAGCCGGGGATGGTCGACGCCCAGCTCCCGCTTCAGGTCCACCACCACCGAACCCAGCTCCTGGGCGGTGATGCGCATCTCCAGCACGGGGATCTTCACCAGAGGGCGGATGATCTGGGCGTGCAGCCCGCGGGAGATGATCAGCTCGCATCCCTGGGCTTCCAGCACCCGGGCACGTTCCGAGATGGTGTCGGTGGTGGCGTATTCCACGCACATCGTCTGTATGTGAGGGTAGCCCTCCAGCATGGGACGCGCGATCTCGCACATCTCGCGGTAGGGGACCAAAACGGCAACTTTTGCCATGACCCGGCACTCCTTTCTGAGAGGAAAAGGTTGTGGTTTCAGTGTATCCCGCCCCGGCCGCTCCTGTCAAGGACAGGAACGGAAAAAGCCGGGTTTGCACCCGGCTTTTCCGACTCAGGAGAATCCATCCAATCAGGAAATCATCAATGGGATCAGCGGCCGATCTGGATGCCGGTCAGCTTCTCGTAGTAGTGGGCGATGCAGCTGTGGTCATGCTGGCCCTCGCCGTTGTTGTGCAGCCACTGCAGCACTTCCTGGACCTCGGCGGTCATGGGGACCGGGCAGCCCACCGTGTGGGCGCAGTCCAGGGCGTTGTTCAGGTCCTTGATGTGCAGGTCGATCTTGAAGCCGGGCTTGGGATCGCCGGCGATCATCATGGGCGCCTTGGCGTTCATGACGGTGGAACCGGCCAGACCGCCGCGGATGGCCTCAAAGACCAGCTGCGGGTCAACACCGGCCTTCTGGGCCAGGGTCAGGGCCTCGGCCAGGGCCTGGATGTTGCAGGCCACGATGATCTGGTTGGCCAGCTTGGTGGTGTTGCCGGCGCCCACGTCGCCGCAGCGCACCACGCTGGCACCCATGGTGCCCAGCAGATCCTTGTACTTGTCAAAGACTTCCTGCTTGCCGCCCACCATGAAGGACAGGGTGCCGTCGATAGCCTTGGGCTCGCCGCCGGAGACCGGGGCGTCCAGCATCTCGATGTTCTTCTCGGCCAGCACGGCGGCGATCTCCTTGCTGGCCACCGGGTTGATGGAGCTCATATCGATGAAGGTGGTGCCGGGACGCATATGGGCGGCCACGCCGTCCTCCCCCAGCATGACCTGCTTGACCTGGGGCGAGTTGGGCAGCATAGTCAGCACCAGATCGCACTGTTCGCCGATCTCGGTGTTGGTGGCGGCGGTGGCGCCGGCGGCGACGACCTCCTCCACGGCAGCCTTGTTCAGGTCACTGACCAGCAGGTCGGTGTAGCCCGCCTTGAGCAGATTTTTGGCCATGGGTTTGCCCATGATGCCCAGACCGATCAGACCGATTTTCATATTGTAAAACCTCCTGTTTGCATTTCCGTTGGACCGCGGGCGCTGTGCGCCCTTCCATTGCCCCCAGTATACAGAACCCCGTGCACCGCGACAAGAAGCAAACTCCACAAAAAAGGGCACAGCTTTTTACCACAACGGATAGAATTGCAGAAGATGAAATGGTTTACTTCAAAAACGGGAATCTTTATTCCAGATTGTTGCAGTGAAAGAAATAACGATTCTTGCCAGAAGCAGGTGCCGCCGCTACAATGGAAGAGGAAAATGAAAGGAAAGAAGGAGCCAACATGAGTGCATTTGTCACGGCGTGCGGGGCCGCGGTAGGTCCCGTCGGACAGGGAACCTGGTATCTGGGGGAGCATCCCGCCACCTTCCGGGAGGAGTGCAATGCCCTGCGGGCGGGCATCGAGCAGGGGATGAACCTCATCGACACCGCCGAGATGTACGGCGAGGGAGCGGCCGAGACGCTGGTGGGGGAGGCGACCCGGGGCTTTGCGCGGGAAGGCCTGTTCCTGGTCAGCAAGGTCTATCCCTTCCATGCGGGGCGGAGGGACATCTTCACCAGCTGCGAAAACAGCCTGCGCCGGATGCACACCGACTATCTGGACCTCTACCTGCTGCACTGGCGGGGGAGCGTGCCGCTGGCCGAGACGGTGGCCTGCATGGAGGAACTCAAGGCCCAGGGCAAGATCCGGGCGTGGGGTGTGTCCAACCTGGACACCGCCGACATGGAGGAACTGCTGGCCCTGCCGGAGGGAGGCCGCTGCGCCACCGACCAGGTGCTGTACCACCTGGCCAGCCGGGGCATCGAATATGATCTGCTGCCGCTGCTGCGGGAGCGCAGCATCCCGGTGATGGCCTACTGCCCGCTGGCCCAGGCCGGACGGCTGCGCAGAGGCCTGATGGCGTCGCCGTCAGTGCAGAAGCTGGCCCATGCCCACGGCGCCACCCCGGCCCAGATCCTGCTGGCCTTTTTGCTGGCCCAGCCGGGGGTGGTGCCCATTCCCCGCAGCGGCAAGGCACACCATACCCGTCAGAACGCCCAGGCGGCCGCCATCCGGCTGACGCCCGACGAACTGGCCATGCTGGACCGGGCCTTCCCGGCGCCGCGGTACAAGACGCCGCTGGATATTGTATGACCGTGCTGTGATCGGAAAGAAGGAGGTTGTTTCCCATGCCCATCCATGTTGTCAATGAAGCCAAGCGCTGCCTGCAGTGCAAGAATCCCCGCTGCCGTACCGGCTGCCCCATCAACACCCCCATCCCCGATATGATCCGGCTCTTCCGGGAAAATGAGCTGGAGCAGGCGGGGGAGATGCTCTTCCGCAACAATCCGCTGTCGGTGGTCTGCTCGCTGGTCTGCGACCACGAGAAGCAGTGCGAGGGACACTGTGTCCAGGGCATCAAGGGCGCACCGGTGCACATTTCCAGCATCGAGAACTATATCTCGGACGCCTACCTGGACCGGATGGAACTGAAACCGGAACCCCGCAAGGGGCAGCGGGTGGCCATCATCGGGTCCGGCCCGGCGGGCATCACCATCTCGGTGCTGCTGGCCCAGCGGGGCTACGACGTGACCCTGTTTGAAAGCCGGGAAAAGATCGGCGGCGTGCTGCGCTACGGCATCCCGGAATTCCGTCTGCCCAAGGAGATCCTGGACCGCTACAAGACCCAGCTCATCCGGCTGGGCATCAAGATCCGGCCCAACACGGCCATCGGCCGGGCGCTGACGGTGGATGACCTGCAGCGGGACGGATACGAAGCCATCTTCATCGGTACCGGCGTCTGGCGGCCCAAGAAGCTGGGCATCCCCGGCGAGAGCCTGGGGCATGTTCATTTTGCCATCGACTACCTGGTCAATCCCGATGTCTACGACCTGGGCAATGATCTGGTGGTCATCGGTGCGGGCAATTCCGCCATGGACGTGGCCCGCACGGCGCTGCGCAAAGGGGTCAAGCACGTGACGGTGTTCTGCCGCCGCAACCAGGCGGCCGCCAGCGTGCGGGAGATCGAATATGCCATCGCCGACGGGGTGGAATTCCTCTACGGCGCCCGCCCGGTGGAGATCACCGACGATGGAGTGCGCTATCAGCAGGCGTCCTTCGATGAGGAAGGCAACGTTACGGAACTTTCCGAGCCGAAGTTCTTCCCAGCCAGCAGCGTGGTGGTGGCCATCAGCCAGGGGGCGCAGAACCGGATCGTCAGCACTACCACCGGGCTGGAGATGACCGACCACGGCCTGCTGGCCACCGACGACCACGGCGAGACCACCCGCCCCGGCATCTTTGCCAGCGGCGACGTGGTGCTGGGGGCCCGCACCGTGGTGGAAGCGGTGCGCTATTCCAAGCAGGTGGCCGACGAGATGGACGAGTATCTGCAGCATCTGGCCGCCGAAAAAACGCAGGGGGACGCCCAATAACGGCGTCGGCCCCGACCATACAGAGCATTTTCGGGAGACGTTTCCGCAAGGAACCGTCTCTTTTGTTGTATCTACAACATACAGAACGGACAAACTGTTGTATCCTGACAACAGCCCTGCGGGGCATCCTAATACCGGACAGTACAGACAGGGAGGTTCTGTTATGAGCGTAAAGATGAAAAATATCAGCCAGGCGGAAGTCCTGGTGCTGAAAGATCAGATCAGCTACCAGCCGGGACAGGTGGTCAGCAAGACGCTGGCCCAGAACGAGGCGGTGAGCATCACGCTGTTTTCCTTTGACAAAGGGGAGGAGATCAGCACCCACGCCTCGGGCGGGGACGCCTTTGTCACCTGCCTGGACGGCACCGGAAAAATCACCATCGACGGGGAAGACTATCTTCTGCACGAGGGCGAGTCCATCGTGATGCCGGCCGGGCATCCCCATGCCGTCTTCGGACAGGAGCAGTTCAAGATGCTGCTCGTCGTCGTATTCTGAATTCTGTTGTACAAAGGAGAACCCCATGAACGAGAAGATGTTTTGTTATCAGTGCCAGGAGACCGCCGGCTGCAAAGGCTGCACCATGGTGGGCGTCTGCGGCAAGCAGCCCGATGTGGCGGCCATGCAGGATCTGCTGGTCTGGACCAGCAAGGGGCTGGCCGCGGTGACCACCGCTCTGCGGCAGCAGGGGCAGGCGGTCCCGGCGGATGTGAATCACCTCCTCACGCTGAACCTGTTCACCACCATCACCAACGCGAACTTTGATCGGGCCGACATCGAGGCACGGATCACCGCCACCCTGGATACCAAGCGGGAACTGATGGCCCGGCTGGGGGATGCTGCCGCGCTGCCCGAAGCCGCCCGCTGGGACGGCGAGGGGGACTGGATGGCCAGGGCCCGCACGGTGGGGGTGCTCTCCACCGAAAATGAGGATATCCGCTCGCTGCGGGAGCTGATCACCTACGGTCTCAAGGGCCTGTCGGCCTACTCCAAGCACGCCAACGCTCTGCTCCAGGACGACGAGGAAGTGGATGCCTTTTTGCAGCGGGCCCTGGCTGCCACGCTGGATGACAGCCTGACTGCCGACGATCTGGTGGCGCTGACCCTGGAAACCGGCAAGTACGGCGTACAGGGGATGGCGCTGCTGGACAAGGCCAACACCACGGCCTACGGTAACCCCGAGATCACGAAAGTCAACATTGGTGTGGGCAAGAACCCCGGCATCCTGGTGTCGGGCCATGACCTGCGGGACCTGGAGATGCTGCTGGAGCAGACCGCCGGCACCGGCGTGGACGTCTACACCCATTCCGAGATGCTGCCCGCCCACTACTACCCGGCGTTCAAGAAATATCCCCATTTTGTAGGCAACTACGGCAACGCCTGGTGGAAGCAGAAGGAGGAGTTCGAGTCCTTCCACGGCCCCGTCCTCATGACCACCAACTGCATCGTCCCGCCCAAGGACAGCTACAAGGACCGGCTCTACACCACCGGCGCTGCGGGTTATCCGGGCTGCGTGCACATTCCCGGCGGCATCGGGGAGCAGAAGGACTTTTCGGCCCTCATCGAGCATGCCAAGCGCTGCGCACCCCCGGAGGAGCTGGAAACCGGTGAGATCGTGGGCGGCTTTGCCCATGCCCAGGTGCTGGCCCTGGCCGACAAGATCGTGGACGCCGTCAAAAGCGGGGCCATTAAGAAATTCGTGGTCATGGCGGGCTGTGACGGCCGCGCCAAGAGCCGGGAATACTACACCGAGTTCGCCAAGGCCCTGCCCAGGGATACTGTGATCCTCACGGCGGGCTGCGCCAAGTACAAGTACAACAAGCTGGACCTGGGTGACATCGGCGGCATCCCCCGGGTGCTGGATGCCGGCCAGTGCAACGACTCCTACTCCCTGGCGGTCATTGCCCTCAAGCTGAAGGAGGTTTTCGGCCTGGAGGACATCAACGACCTGCCGATTATCTACAACATCGCCTGGTATGAGCAGAAGGCGGTCATCGTGCTGCTGGCCCTGCTCTATCTGGGGGTGAAGAACATTCACCTGGGCCCCACACTGCCGGCCTTCCTCAGCCCCAACGTGGCCAAGGTGCTGGTGGACAACTTCGGCATCGCCGGCATCGGCACCGTGGAGGAGGACATGAAGCTCTTCTTCGGGGAGAATGCCTGATCTGAGAAACGACAAACAGCGGACCCTCGCCTTGCGGCGGGGGTCCGCTGTTTGTATTCTCTCAGGGAAAAATCAGAATCCGTGCTTCTCCATGAGCTTGCGGCCCATGAGCACGCCCATGACCGAAGCCATCATCAGGCCGCGGGTCCAGCCGGAGGAATCTCCCAGGCAGTGCAGGCCTTCGATGTTGGTCTCCAGGTCGGTATCCATCTTGACCTTGTTGGAGTAGAACTTCAGCTCGGGGCTGTAGAGCAGCGTCTCGGAGCTGGCAAAGCCCGGCACCACCTGGTCCACCATCTTGATGAACTCGATGATGTTGACCATGGCGCGGTAGGGCATGGCGGCGGTGATGTCGCCGGCCACGGCATCCTTCAGGGTGGGGCGGACGTTGGCCCGGGCCAGTTCCTTGGCCCAGGTGCGCTTGCCGTCCAGGATATCGCCGTAGCGCTGCACCAGAATATGCCCGGCGCCCAGCATGTTGGTCAGTTCGCCCACCTTCTGGGCGTAGGCGATGGGCTGGTTGAAGGGCTCGGTAAAGTTGTGGCTGACCAGAATGGCCAGGTTGGTGTTGTTGCTCTTCTTTTCCTTGAAGCTGTGGCCGTTGACCACCGCCAGGTCGTTGTCGTAGTTCTCCTGAGCCACAAAGCCGCCGGGATTCTGGCAGAAGGTGCGCACCTTGTTGCGCCAGGGGGCCGGGTAGCCGATGAGCTTGCCCTCATAGAGCACCTTGTTGATGGTTTCCATGACCTCGTTGCGGCACTCCACCCGGACGCCGATGTCCACGGTGCCCGGCTTGTGGGCGATGTTGTGCTCGGCGCAGAGCTTTTCCAGCCAGTCGGCGCCGCGGCGGCCGGTGGCGATGACCACCTGCTTGCCCAGCACTTCCCGGGTGCCGGTCTTTTCCCGCAGGAGCACACCCTTGCAGACCGAACCCTCCAGGATGATGTTCTCGCACTCCGTCTCGAAGAGCATCTCCACGCCGGCGGCCAGCAGATGGTTCTGGATGTTCAGGTAGAGCTGCTGGGCCTTCTCGGTGCCCAGGTGACGGATGGGGCAGTCCACCAGCTGCAGGCCCGCCTGGATGGCGCGCTTGCGGATATCCTTGACCTCCTGGCCTTCATAGATGCCTTCCACCTTGGGGTCGGCGCCGAATTCCAGATAGATCTTGTCGGTGTAGTCGATGAGTTCCTGGGCAAAATCCTCGCCGATCAGGTCGGGCAGTTCGCCGCCCACCTGGTAGGAGAGGGACAGCTTGCCGTCCGAGAAGGCGCCCGCCCCGGAAAATCCGGTGGTGATGGCGCAGGTGGGCTTGCAGTTGACGCAGACGCCGGTCTTGTCCTTGGGGCAATGGCGCTTTTCCACCGGTTTGCCCTTTTCCACCAGCAGGATCTTGTGGGGCTTGTCGCTCTTGCGCAGCAGCTCCAGGGCGGTGAAAATGCCGGCAGGACCGGCGCCTACGATGATCAGATCATACATGGGTTGAAAAAACTCCTTACAAAAAATGGGCTTATTGGGATTGGTGGGTGTCGTCGGACACCTCGGTGCTCTCGGCATTGTAGACGACGCCGTCGTGGTCCCGGTTCAGGGCTTCGGCCTCCTCCTCGTCCAGCATCTGGCCCAGGGCGTCCAGGGCGGCGGTCTGGGCAGCGTCGGCCATCCGGTCCAGGGTGCGCAGCTCCATGGCCGTATAGACCACGCAGCTCAGGTTGACCACACCCTCGATGATGAGCAGCACGCCGCAGACCATCACCACGCTGACGGCCGCCCCGAAGGGATTGACCAGCAGCAGGACCCCCAGGGCGATGGACAGCACGCTGAACAGCAGCATCATCCACCACTTGTCGGCCCGGCGGCGGGCCAGCTCGATGGCGGTGCCGATGCGGCTGCATCCGTCGATGAGGATGAACAGCCCGAACACCACCGGCAGGAAGCTGGCCACCACCTGGGGCTGTGCCAGGGTGAAGAGGCCCAGCGCGGCGGTGATGACGCCGGCCACCAGGAAGAAGGGGGCGGCAAATCCGCTGCCCCGCAGGCGGGCGTACTGCACCAGGCAGACGATGCCGGTGATGAGCACCACGGCGCCGAAGGCATAGCAGATCCACAGCAGGCTGGTCTCGGGCATGACGAGCAGCAGCAGGCCGAGGGCTATGAAGGCAATGCTGAGGATCAGCATGCCGTTTTTGACGTAACGCAGCATAGACGTGCGCTCCTTCCGGTCAGGATTGGACGGACATTCAGGACTGGGCGGCCTCCATGGCCCGGGCGGCATCCACGATCAGATTAGCGCAGGTGTCCAGACCCAGGGCGGCGTTGAGGCACAGATCGTAGTTCTTGGCCTCGCCCCAGCGGTTTTCGGTGTAGTAGTTGTAGTAGCTGGCGCGGGCGCGGTCATGCTTGGCCAGCTGGACCTCCCACTGGCGGTCAGCCAGGTCCTTGGCGCCGGGGCGGTCCTTGGCCCGCTGGATACGGTCGTCCAGCGGCGCGTAGATGAAGACGCTCAGCACGTTGGGGCGCTCCCGCAGCACGTAGTCGCCGCAGCGGCCCAGAATGACGCAGGAACCTTCCGAGGCCAGCTCCTTGATGACGTTGCTCTGCAGGATGTAGACCTGGTCGGCCAGAGGCATGGTGTTGCCCATCATGTACAGACTGTAGATCAGGCTGCCGCTGCGCTGATTTTCGCTGGCGGCGATGGCCTCCTCCGTCAGGCCGCTCTTCTTGGCCGCCCGGGTGATGAGCTCCTTGTTGTACAGGGGAATGTTCATCTTCTCCGCCACGGCCTGGGCGATCTCGCTGCCGCCCGAAGCAAATTCACGGGCAATGGTAATGACAATCGGTTCCATACTCGGTACACCTCACATTCTGAAAAGTGCATTTTTGAATAAAAATGCATACTTACCTGTCTATAGTATACCCTGAATCCTGGCAAAACGCAAGCGGGAAACCGCCCCGCCGCGCCGCAAAAAAGCGCCCGCCCGGAAAGGGCGGACGCAGGAAAATTCTGGGAAACCGGTGTTATTCGTACAGCGGGAACCGGGCGGAAAGCTCGGCCACCCGGGCGGCGATGTCTTCCTTCTTGGCCTCGAAGTCAAAGATGCAGTCGGCGATGCAGTCGGCGATGATCTTCATCTCGGCGGGGCCCATGCCGCGGGTGGTCACGGCGGGGGTGCCCACGCGGACACCGCTGGTCACGAAGGGGCTGCGCTTCTCGCCGGGGACGGTGTTCTTGTTGGCGGTGATGTGCACCTCGTCCAGATTGTGCTCCAGCTCCTTGCCGGTGCAGTCCTCGTCGGTCAGATCGATGAGCAGCAGATGGTTGTCGGTGCCGCCGGAAACCAGCTTGACGCCCCGGGCGGTGAGTTCGTCGGCCAGGGCCGCCGCGTTCTCCACGATCTTGCGGGCGTACTCCCGGAAGGCGGGCTGCAGCGCCTCGCCGAAGCAGACGGCCTTGGCGGCGATGACATGCTCCAGCGGGCCGCCCTGGGTGCCGGGGAAGATGGCCGAGTTGATCCGCTTGATGAGATATTCGTTGTTGGTCAGGATCAGGCCGCCCCGGGGACCGCGCAGCGTCTTGTGGGTGGTGGTGGTCACCACGTCGGCGTAGGGCACGGGGTTCTGGTGCATGCCGCCCGCCACCAGACCGGCGATGTGGGCCATATCCACCATGAGCATGGCGCCGTAGCCGTGGGCGATCTCAGCCAGCTTTGCAAAGTCGATGGCACGGGGATAGGCCGACGCACCGGCCACCAGCAGCTTGGGCCGGACCTTGGCCACCTGCTTGGCCAGGGCGGCGTAGTCGATGCGGCCGTCCTCACCCACGCCGTAGGAGACGAAGTGGTAGTTCTTGCCGCTCATGTTCACGGGGGAACCGTGGGTCAGGTGACCGCCCTGGGACAGATCCATGCCCATGACGGTGTCGCCCACATCCAGCAGGGCAAAGTAGACGGCCAGGTTGGCCTGGGCGCCGGAATGGGGCTGCACGTTGGCGTACTTGGCGCCGAACAGCTTGCAGGCGCGGTCGATGGCGATCTGCTCCACCTCGTCCACGAACTGGCAGCCGCCGTAGTAGCGGTGACCGGGGTAGCCCTCGGCGTACTTGTTGGTCAGCACGCTGCCCATGGCGGCCATCACGGCCGGGGAGACGATGTTCTCGCTGGCGATGAGCTCGATGTTGGCCCGCTGACGGCCCAGCTCGCGCTGCATGGCGGCGCCCACCTCGGGGTCGGCGCTCTGTACAAAGCCGATGGTGTCGATCATGTCCTGATACATTTCCCTTTACCTCCCTGATTCTCTATGCTGTTAAATGTATATGCAGAGATCACAGCATGCCTTTGGTGGAAAGCACGCCTTCGATCCGGGCATCGGTGCGGGTGGCGGCGTCCAGGGCCTTGGCAAAGGCCTTGAACATCGCCTCCAGTTTGTGGTGGTCGTTCTCGCCGTAGAGCACCTTCAGGTGCAGGTTGATGGCCGCCGCATAGGAGATGGCGTAAAAGAATTCCCGGGCCATCTGGGTATCCATGCCGCCGCAGGCGGGGGTGGCAAACTGGGCGTCGTAGACGAAATAGGGCCGTCCGCCCAGATCCACCGCACAGAGGGCCAGCGTCTCGTCCATGGGCAAAAGGCAGCTGCCGTAGCGTACCAGCCCGGCCTTGTCGCCCAGGGCCTGGCGCAGGGCGGTGCCCAGGGCGATGCCGATATCCTCAATGGTGTGGTGGCAGTCCACCTCCAGGTCGCCGTGGCAGTCCACGGTCAGGTCGAACAGACCGTGGCGGGCAAAGCCGTCCAGCATGTGGTCAAAAAAGCCGATGCCGGTGTGAAGATCGGCCTTGCCGGTGCCGTCCAGATTCAGCGTCAGGGTGATCTGCGTTTCCCGCGTCGTGCGCGTTACCGTTGCTGTGCGTGCCATAGAGTGTGGCTCCTTTCCCGCCTGTGGGCTGCAATATACCTAAAACTATAGCACGGCCGGACCGAAGCGTCAACGCTTTAAAGCGCCGTTTGGGGGAAATGGCCGTTATATTTGTAAAATTTATTTACGAAATCGCAACACATTTTGTGCGTCTGCGCGCTACAATAAAAACAAATCAGGGATTTCCGCGCCGTTTCGCGCCCGACCGTGGAGGGGGCGGGCCCTGGCTGGTCTTTTTTGAAAGGACAACCGCACTATGGCAAAGATCATCGGAATTGATTTGGGAACGACCAACAGCTGTGCCGCCGTCATCGAGGGGGGCAAGCCGGTGGTTATTCCCAATGCCGAGGGCCAGCGCACCACACCGTCGGTGGTGGCGTTCACCAAAACGGGGGAACGGCTGGTGGGGGATGCCGCCAAACGGCAGGCCGTCACCAACGCCCCGCGGACCATCTGCAGCGTCAAGCGGCAGATGGGCAGTGAGACGCGTATCCCCATCGACGGCAAATGCTATGCCCCGCAGCAGATCAGCGCCCTGATCCTGCAGAAGATCAAGGCCGACGCCGAGAGCTATCTGGGGGAACCGGTGACCGAGGCGGTCATCACGGTGCCCGCCTATTTCAACGATGCCCAGCGCCAGGCCACCAAGGATGCCGGGCGCATCGCCGGGCTGAACGTGCGGCGGATCATCAACGAACCCACGGCGGCGGCGCTGGCCTACGGTCTGGACAACGGCCGCGCCCAGACCGTCATGGTCTACGATCTGGGCGGCGGTACCTTTGATGTGTCGCTGATCCAGATCGGGGACGGCATCGTGCAGGTGCTGGCCACCTGCGGCGACAACTATCTGGGCGGCGACGACTTCGACGCCCGCATCGTGGACTGGCTGGCGGAGAATTTCCGCGCCGAACACGGGACCGACCTGACTGCCGACCGGGTGGCCATGCAGCGTCTGCGGGAGGAGGCCGAAAAGGCCAAGAAGGAGCTGTCGGCGGCCACCCGCACCGAGATCAACCTGCCCTTCCTCACGGTGGGGCCGGAGGGACCGGTGCATCTGCAGGCCACGCTGACCCGGACCAAGTTCGAGGAACTCTGCGCCGATCTCATCGAGCGGACGGCGCTGCCGGTGCGCAACGCCCTGAGCGACGCCCATCTGACGGCCAGCGACCTGGATCAGGTGCTGCTGGTGGGCGGTTCCACCCGCATCCCGGCGGTGCAGGACAAGGTCCGCCGGATGGTGGGGCTGGAACCCTCCCGGACGCTCAACCCCGACGAATGCGTGGCCCTGGGGGCTGCCGTGCAGGCAGGACGGCTGGGCGGTGTGGCCCTGGCCGGTGCCGGGGAAGGGCTGCTGCTCATGGACGTGACGCCGCTGACCCTCTCCATCGAGACACTGGGCGGTGTGGCCACCCACCTGATCGAGCGCAACGCCACCATCCCCACCCGGTTCAGCAAGGTGTTCACCACGGCTGCGCCCTTCCAGTCCACCGTGGAGATCAAGGTGCTGCAGGGCGAGCGGGAATTTGCCAAGGACAACAAACTTCTGGGCACCTTCACCCTGCGGGGCATCAAACGGGCCTGGGCGGGGGTGCCCAAGATCGAGGTGACCTTTGACATCGACGCCAACGGCATCGTGAAGGTCAGTGCCAAGGATCTGGACACCGGCAAACAGCAGGGCATCACCATCACCGGCTCCTCCAACCTCAGTGAGGAGGAGATCCAGCGGGCCATGCGGGATGCAGCGGTTTTTGCGGGGCAGGACCAGGAGCGCAAGGCAGCGCTGGAAGCGCTGAATGCCGCCGAGGCGGCGATCTACCGGGTGAACACGGCCCTGGGCAGCAAGACCGGCAAGGCGCTGGACAAGGAGACGAAAAACAAGATCAAGGACGCCGAGCGCGCCCTGGAAAAAGTCACCCGCCACAAGAAGGCGGAAAAGCTCACCCCTGCGGATGTGCAGGCCATCAACACGGCGCGGGAAGCGCTGTTTGCGGTGGCAACACCGCTGGTCAATCAGTGGGAGAGCGAGCAGACACAACAGACCTGATCAATAGAGGGGGAGGCCCCGGCGGAAGTGACGCCCGAGCCTCCCTGTGGTGCAAGGCCCGGAACTCTTGTGGAGTTCCGGGCCTTTGTGCTATCATAAAAAACGAAAATCTGACCCAAAAAGAGGCGTAAGAAATGGGAAAAACGGCAAAGTATGCGTTTGTGCGGTCGCTGCCGGTGATGGCGGGGTATCTGGTACTGGGTCTGGGGTTTGGTGTGCTGCTGGAATCCAAGGGCTACGGCGTGGGCTGGGCGCTGGCCATGAGCACCCTGATCTATGCGGGCAGCATGCAGTATGTGGCGGTGGACCTGCTGGCAGGCGGCGCGTCGCTGATCGCGGCAGCCCTCATGACGGTGACCGTCAACGCGCGGCATCTGTTCTACGGCATCTCCATGGTGGAGCGCTACCGGGACGCAGGGCCGGCCAAACCCTACCTGATCTTTGCCCTCACCGACGAGACCTACTCCCTGGTCTGCAGCGGCGAGGTGCCGGACGGGGTGGACCGGAAGCGGTATTTCTTCCTGGTGTCGCTCTTCGACCATCTGTACTGGATCGCGGGCAGCGTGGCGGGGGCTCTGGTGGGCGCCGTGCTGCCCTTTGACAGCACCGGCATCGACTTCTCCATGACCGCGCTCTTCCTTGTGGTCATGACCGAACAGTGGCGCACCACGAAGGACCACCGTCCGGCGCTGGCGGGACTGGGGGTATCCCTGGTCTGCCTGCTGGTGTTCGGAGCGGAGGATTTCCTCATCCCGGCCATGATCGGCATCACCCTGGTGCTCACCCTGCTGCGCGGGGCACTGCAGGCGAAGGAGGAGACGGACGATGTTCGGGATTGATCTGCATTCCGCCGCCCTGGTGGCGGTCATCGCAGCGGTGACCATGCTGCTGCGCTTTCTGCCCTTTGCGGTGTTCGGCGGCGGGCGCCCCACGCCCCGGTATGTGGTCTACCTGGCCCGGGTGCTGCCCTGCGCCATCATGGCCATGCTGGTGGTCTACTGTCTGCGGGGCGCCGATCCTCTGGGGCCCACCCACGCCCTGCCGGAACTGCTGGCCGGGGCTGCCGTGGTGGGATTGCAGCTCTGGCGCAAGAATACCCTGCTCAGCATTGCCGCAGGCACGGCCCTCTACATGGTGCTGGTGCAGGGGGTGTTCACAGTATAAAAAAATGCCGCCCCGGCCGGGGCGGCATTTTTGGTTCAGGCGCGTTCTGCCAGTGTGATGTAGGGCTGAGGTTTGCCCACATACTTGTAGGCAGGGCGGATGATGCGGTTGGCAAACTCCACTTCCTCCACCCGGTGGGCACACCAGCCCGGCACACGGGCGATGGCAAACAGCGGCGTGTACAGATCCTCGCTGATGCCCAGCATACGGTAGATCAGACCGCTGAACAGGTCCACGTTGGCGCAGACCTTTTTGGGACCGTGCTTTTCCTCCGCAAAGACCTGGGGAGCCAGCCGCTCAATGCTGCACAGCATCTCGAATTCCTCGTCGTAGCCCTTGGCATAGGCCATGCGGCGGGCGTGATTCTTCAGGATCTGGGCGCGGGGGTCGCTGACGGTGTACACCGCGTGGCCCATGCCGTAGATCAGACCGCTGCCGTCGCCGGCTTCCTTGCGGATGATCTTGCGCAGGAATTCCCGCACCTCGCCATCGTCGGCGGGATTCTCCACATTTTCCAGAATGTAATCCAGCTGGTGCATGACCTTCAGGTTGGCGCCGCCGTGCTTGGGGCCTTTCAGGGCGCCGATGGCTGCCGAGATGGCCGCGTAGGTATCGGTGCCGGAGCTGGACAGCACGCGGCAGGTGAAGGTGGAGCAGTTGCCGCCGCCGTGGTCGGCGTGGACCATCAGGCAGAGGTCCAGCAGCCGGGCTTCCTCGTGGGTGAACTTCTGGTCGGCGCGGTAGGTGCTCAGGATGTGCTCAGCCGTGCTCTGGCCTTCGGTGGGCAGGTGGAAGTACATGCTGGACCGGTCGTACACCCGGCGCTTGATCTGGTAGGCGTTGACCATCATGGTGGGCAGCTCGGCGATGAGGTTGATGCTCTGCCGCAGGATGTTGGGCAGGCTGGAGTCCTCGGCGTGCTCATCGTAGCTGTACATGGCCAGCACGCTGCGGGCCATCTTGTTCATCAGGTTGGGGGAGGGCGAATTCAGGATCATGTCGTCCGCAAAGCCCCGGGGCAGTTCCCGGTGGTGTTCCAGCAGCTTGCAGAACTTGGCGTGCTGCTCCTTGTTGGGCAGTGAGCCGAAGAGCAGCAGCCACACCACTTCCTCAAAGAGGAACCGGTCGTGGTTGTCGGCCTCGGCGGCCAGGGTATCGATGTCGATGCCGCGGTAGACAAGGCGTCCCGGAATGGGCACAATGGTCCCGTCCGGCGTCCGGTCGTAGCCGATTACGCTGGATACGTTGGTGATGCCGGCCAGCACGCCGGTACCATCCAGGTTGCGCAGGCCGCGCTTGACGCCCATCTGGTCGGCCAGCTTGGGGTCCAGGTGCGCGTTGTGCTCCAGATACTCATGGCAAAGCAGTTCCAGTTCATCCGGCTCCAGGGCCGGTACGTCCGGGTAATACATCGGCAAGCCCCTCTTTCTTTCCCTGTATATTGTATATTTATTCGCGCATCCTGCGCGGTTCATGCAACACTCCCGCGCGGGGTGAATACTTTCATTCTAATATGCTCCCTGCTTTTCGTCAAGAAAAACTTAAAATTCTGTCAGAATAACCAAGCGGACACTTTATTTTATTAAGCTGATGGTCGCTTTACCCGGCTTTGCATAAAAAACCGCGTTGACAACCCCGACCAAAGCGGGTATAGTGTAAGAAGAGTATAGATAATCGGGCAGCGTGTCCAAGCGCTGCTGTGTCTGAAATCGGAAACGGAGGGAACATCCACGATGAAACTGCACCCCCAGGGCGTGTATCTTGTGAACGGTGTGCTGCAGGACAGCGCCCCTGCCGGCGTCACCGAAGCCGACGCGCGCCGCGGCACCATTGCGCACTCCATTCTGGAAGCGCACAACACCAGCGGCGATATGGCCAACCTGCGCATGAAGTTTGACTCGATGACCAGCCACGACATCACCTATGTGGGCATCATCCAGACGGCCCGGGCCTCCGGCATGGAGAAATTTCCGCTGCCCTATGTCATGACCAACTGCCACAACAGTCTGTGCGCCGTGGGCGGCACCATCAACGAGGACGACCATCAGTTTGCCCTGTCTGCCGCCCACAAATACGGCGGCATCTATGTGCCGCCGAATATGGCGGTCATCCACAGCTACAACCGGGAGATGATGTCGGGCTGCGGTCGGATGATCCTGGGTTCCGACTCCCACACCCGCTACGGCGCCCTGGGCACCATGGCGGTGGGCGAGGGCGGCGGCGAGCTGGCCAAGCAGCTGGTGGGCCGCACCTATGATATGGCCTACCCCGGCGTGGTGGCTATCTACCTCACCGGCAAGCCCAACCCCGGCGTGGGTCCCCATGACGTGGCGCTGGCACTGGTGGGCGCCACCTACGCCAACGGCTATGTGAAGAACAAGGTCATGGAGTTCATCGGCCCCGGCGTGGCCAACCTGTCGGCGGACTACCGCAACGGCATCGACGTCATGACCACCGAGACCACCTGCTGGTCCTCCATCTGGCAGACCGACGAAGTCACCGAGCAGTATTTCCTGCAGCACAGCCGTCCCGAAGCCTACCAGGAACTGAAACCCGCCGATGTGGCCTACTACGACGGCTGCATCGAGCTGGATCTGTCCACCGTGGAGTGCATGATCGCGCTGCCCATGCATCCCAGCTATGCCTATCCCATCCGGGAACTGAAAGCCAACGCCAAGGAAATTCTGGCGGCGGCCCAGGAGCAGGCCAACAAGCAGCTGGGCGGCAAGGTCACCATGGACCTGGTCAGCAAGATCCAGCCCGACGGCCGCATCTATGTGGAGCAGGGCGTGGTGGCCGGCTGCTCCGGCGGTACCTATGAAAATATCTGTGCGGTGGCCGACATCCTCCGCGGGCAGAACTGCGGCAACGGCGCCTTCAAGTTCAGCGTCTACCCCGACAGTATGCCCACCTACCTGGAACTGGTCAAGAACGGTGCGGTGGCCGACATTGTCAGCGCGGGCGGCATCTTCCGGGAGTGCTTCTGCGGCCCCTGCTTCGGCGCCGGCGACACCCCGGCCAACGGGGAGTTCTCCATCCGCCACACCACCCGCAACTTCCCCAACCGGGAAGGCTCCAAGCCCGGCGAGGGCCAGATCAGCGCGGTGGCCCTCATGGACGCCCGGTCCATTGCGGCCACGGCGGCCAACGGCGGCTACCTGACCGCCGCCAGCGAGGTCTGCGACACCGAGTACACCGCCCCCGAATACCACTTCGATCAGGGCGTCTACGACAAGCGGGTCTACAACGGCTGGGGCCATCCCGAACCGGACTACGCCCTGAAGTTCGGCCCCAACATCAAGGACTGGCCCGAGCAGCCCGCCCTGAGTGACGACCTGTTGGTAAAGATCGTCAGCTACATCACCGACCCCGTCACCACCACCGACGAGCTCATCCCCTCCGGTGAGACTTCCTCCTTCCGGTCCAACCCGCTGCGTCTGGCGGAGTTCACCCTCTCCCGCAAGGACCCGGCCTATGTGCCGGGCGCCAAGGCCGTCCATGCCCTGGATGAGGCCCGCCGCGCCGGCAACCTGCCCGAGGAAGTGGCCAAGGTCTACGCCGAACTGGCCAAGCTGGGCTACACCCCCGATGCCAAGGCCACCAACATCGGTTCGGCCATCTTTGCCAACAAGCCCGGCGACGGTTCCGCCCGGGAACAGGCGGCCAGCTGCCAGCGGGTGCTGGGCGGCGCGGCCAACTTCGCCTGCGAGTACGCCACCAAGCGGTACCGCTCCAACTGCATCAACTGGGGCATGCTGCCCTTCCTGCTGGATACCCCCAACGTGCTGGACAACGGCGACTACGTCTACCTGCCCGGCGTGCGCAAAGCGCTGCTGGAAGCGGCGGACGAGCTGGAGGCCGTGGCGGTTAAGCCGGACGGCGGCATGGTGAAGTTCACTGTGCGGCTGGGGGCCATGACCGATGCCGAGCGCCAGATCCTGGCGGACGGCTGCCTCATCAACTACTACAAGCATCATTGAGTTACCGGCCCGCGCCGCAAGGCGCGGGCCGTTTTTTGTAAATTTCTGGTTTGCCGCGCCGCTTCGGTGGCATATTCTAATGGTATATGCTATAATGGCCTTCAAACAGAACGAACCCAGGGAGGAAACTTCTCTTGAAACATTGGTTGGAACGAATGCCCCGGACCTCCGGCGATTTTCTGCGCCTGGCGCTGGGCGTGGCGGTGATCTTCGGCATCGTGTGGCAGCTGCCGGCCATTGCAGGCGGCGTGCAGAAATTCATGGACATCCTGAGCCCCTTTGCCTGGGGCATCGTGCTGGCCTACGTGCTGGACATCCCCGCCCGCTTTTTTGCCGAAAAACTCTTCGGCGGCAAGCGGGGCTTTGCGGTGGTGCTCAGCTACCTGCTGCTGTTCAGTGTGGTGGGATTGCTGCTCTCCCTGGTGGTGCCCCAGCTGGCGGAGAGTATCAGCTCCTTCGTGGGACGCCTGAGCACCTACGAGAAGGACATTCAGAACGCCCTGGACTGGGTGCGGCAGACCTTCGGCATCGACACCGAGACCCTGGAAGGGTATGTGGGGGAGCTGACCCGGGAACTGCAGAACTGGTTCAAGTCGGTGTCGGGCCAGGCGGCCCAGGCGGCGGCTGACGCGGCAGCCGGGGTGGCCGGCGCTGCCATGGATGCCTTCGTGACGCTGGCGGTGAGCATCTACCTGCTGGGCAGCAAGGACCTGCTGCTGCGCGCCGTGCGTACCTGCCTGCGGGCGGCCCTGCCGCCCCGCCAAGCGGGAAGCCTCTTCTCGGTGTGCACCATGGCCAACCGCACCTTCAGCGGGTATATCGGCGGCCAGCTGGTGGACGCCCTGCTGGTGGGGGTGGAGACCTTTGTGCTCATGTCGCTGTTCCGGCTGGACTACGCGCCCCTCATCGCGGTGCTGGTGGGGGTGACCAACATCATCCCGGTGCTGGGCCCCTTTATCGGAGCGGTGCCCGGCGCCGTCATCCTGCTGCTGGAATCCCCGCTGCAGGCGGTGGAATTTGTCCTCATCATCCTGGTGGTGCAGCAGATCGACGGCAACTTCATCGCGCCGCGGATCATCGGCGGGGCCACCGGCCTGCCGGGGCTGGGGGTATTGCTGGCCATCATCGTGGGCGGCAGTCTCTTCGGCATCCCCGGCATGGTCATTGGTGTGCCCACTCTGGCGGTCATCGTGACCCTGCTCAAGGAAGCGGTGGGGGCGGGCCTGCAGGCCCGGGGCATCGACGAGGACGGAAATCCTCTGCCCGACACAAAAAATTAACAAGTGGCCCCTTGTGTCTCCGTCCGGCGAACGGTACAATAGGAGGGAAGACGTTGAAAAAGGGGAAAATCACACCTTGAACACCAAGCATTTCTGGGATAAAAAACCCGATACCATACTGGAATGGACCACACTGATCTTTGCCAGCATTGCCTTTTATCTGTTTTTGAGCAACCTGGGCTATTTCGTGGGCGGCTTCCGCGAACTGCTGCGGATCCTGTCTCCCTTTGCGGGCGGCGTGGTCATCGCTTTTGTGCTCAACCCCATGGCCATGTGGTTCCACCGGGTGCTGCTGAAGCAGGATCCCCGCCTGCGGTGGGTGGCCATCCTGCTGTCCTACATTGTGGCGGCGCTGCTGCTGGCACTGCTGGCCTGGCTGGTGGTGCCGCAGATCATCTCCAGCATCGCCATCCTCTTCAACAGCCTGCCCGGCTATTTTGAGGGACTGCAGAACACCCTGCTCTACCTGCAGGATCACTACGGCCTGCAGATGCAGAACGTGCTGCGCATCCTGGACGATTCCGAAGCCATGATGCGGGAACTGTACAATGTGGCCGTCGCGGCCATGCCCCAGATCGTCACCACCATCGGCAGCGTGGCCTCCAACTTTGTGGCGGTCTTCACGGCGGTGGCTTCCAGCGTCTATATGCTCTCCGGCAAGGATAAGCTCATCCACCAGATCAAGACGCTGGTCCACGCCTTCCTGCCGGAATCGGTGGCCAGCAACACCCTGCGCATCTGCCACTATGCCAACGAAAACTTCACCGGTTTCTTTGTGGGCAAGATCATCGACTCCGCCATCATCGGCGTGCTGACCTTCGTGCTCATGTCCATCCTGCGGCTGGACTTCGCCCTGCTGGTCAGCGTCTTTGTGGGCATCACCAACATCATCCCGGTGTTCGGCCCCTTCATCGGCGCTATCCCCAGCATCTTCATCCTGCTGCTGGTGGATCCCGTCCAGGCGCTGATCTTCGCGGTGCTTATCCTCTTCATCCAGCAGCTGGACGGCAACTTCATCGGCCCCAAGATCCTGGGCCAGTCCATCGGCATCTCCTCGCTGTGGGTGCTCTTCTCCATCGTGGTGGGCGGCGACCTCTTCGGTCTCGTAGGCATGGTCGTCGGCGTGCCGCTGTTCGCCACCCTCTACGGGCTGCTCCATGAGGTGGTGGTCTATCTGCTGGACCGCCGGGGCATCGACGCCGAGGGCCGCCACCGGGACGGCACACCCCAGCCCCAACCCGATGAGACAGCGGAACCGGAAAGCCGGGACCCCGCCACCATCTCCTGAATCCCATAAACAAAAGAACCCCCGCCGCGATGCCGCGGCGGGGGTTCTCTGCGTAAGATTCCTTATTTCAGGAAGCCGTTGACGATCTGGTCCTCGGCTTCTTTTTCGGTCAGACCCAGGGTCATGAGCTTGATGAGCTGCTCCCCGGCGATCTTGCCGATGGCAGCCTCGTGGATGAGGCTGGCGTCCACGCTGTTGGCGGTCAGGGCCGGGCTGGCGATGACCGAAGCATGGTCCATGATGATGGCGTCGCACTCGGAGTGGCCCGCGCAGGCGCAGTTGCCGTTGATGTGGCTGATGAATTCCTGCTTGCTCTCGTCCTTGGCTACGCTGCGGGAGACGATGTTGGCCGAGCAGCCCTCGCCGTTCAGGTCCACGTTGAAGTCGGTGACGGCATGCTGGTCGCCGGTGGTCATGATCTTCTCCTTCACCACCAGGCTGGCGCCCTCGGCCAGGTCGCCGCCGGTCTTGCGGATGGTGTCGTCCACGCCGGCGATCTGGGTGGTCTCCATCTCCATCTCGGCGCCCTCGGCCAGATGCACGATGGTGGTGGGGTTCATGATCTGCTTGCCGCGGCCGTCGCCCTCGCCGTAGTGCTTTTCCACATAGCGCAGCTTGGCGTTCTTGGCCAGCCAGAAGGTGTGGATGCCGTCGTGCTCGGCGT
Organism: Subdoligranulum variabile; assembly: GCF_025152575.1. Classification (NCBI taxonomy): domain Bacteria; kingdom Bacillati; phylum Bacillota; class Clostridia; order Eubacteriales; family Oscillospiraceae; genus Subdoligranulum; species Subdoligranulum variabile. The sequence goes on from NZ_CP102293.1 coordinate 2,072,312, forward strand.
TGCCGCCGCCGCAGTTGTGGATGCCGCACCCGGCGATGATGGTCACGTCGGCGCCCTCACCGATGTGGAAGTCGTTGTATACCAGGTCCTTCAGGCCGGTCTGGCTCAGGATCACCGGAATGTGCACGCTCTCGTTCTTGGTGAACGGGCGGATGTAGATGTCGATGCCCGGTTTGTCGGTCTTGGTGACGATGTCGATGTTGGCGGTGGTGTTGCGCCCCGCCAGCTGACCGTTGGCCCGGATATTGTACGCGCCCACCGGCAGGCTGTCCAGTTCGGCGACTTCTTTCAGAAGATTCTTTTCAATGGCGTCCATCAGCCGCGCACCCCCTCTACTTTATCGGTCAGAACGCTGCAGGCCGGGCTGGAGGCGTCGGCGCTGCCCAGCAGAGCGGGCAGGATCTCGGCGCGGGGGCCTTCTTTCTGGATCTGGCCGTCCTTGATGACGACGATCTTGTCGGCAATGTTCAGGATTCGCTCCTGATGGCTGATGATGAGGATGCTGCCGCGGGTCTGCTCGTACATCTTCTCAAAGACGCGGATCAGGTTCTGGAAGCTCCACAGGTCGATGCCCGCTTCCGGTTCGTCGAAGATGGACAGCTTGGTGCCCCGGGCCAGCACCATGGCGATCTCGATGCGCTTGAGCTCGCCGCCCGAAAGGCTGTCGTTGAGCTCGCGGTCGATGTAGTCCCGGGCGCAGAGTCCCACCTCGCTGAGGTAGTTGCAGGCCTCGGTGACGCTGGTATTCTTGCCGGCGGCCAGGCTCAGCAGATCCTTGACCTGCAGGCCCTTGAACCGCACCGGCTGCTGGAAGGCATAGCTCATGCCCAGATTGGCGCGCTCGGTGATGGACATATGGGTGATGTCCACGCCGTCCAGCAGGATCTGGCCGCTGGTGGGCTGGTAGATGCCCGCGATGACCTTGGCCAGGGTGGATTTGCCGCCGCCGTTGGGGCCGGTGATGGCCACAAAACGCTCCTGTACGGTAAGAGAGACATCGTGCAGGATTTCTTTATTGTCGTCGGTTTCGTAGCCGACGTTACGCAGTTCTAGCATGGTAAAGAAGCTCCTTTGTTGGGGGTTAGGGATAGTGCAAGTATTGCCGTATCCTACCGAAATAATACTATACCATGAACAGGGGCAAAGTACAAGGGGAATCTCTATAAAAATGGTAGATTTTAGCAAAAAATCTCTGCCTGGACCCGAAAAAAATCTTGACAGAGCGGGGGCAATGGTGCTATGCTTTAGCTGTTAAAAGCGTTGATCGGGAAAAGTACCGCCCAACATCTGCACAGAGAGCCCGGCATCAGGCTGCGAGCCGGGACAGGGACGGGGCGGGAAAGAACACCCGGGAGCTGCAACCTGAACCCCGTTGAAAAGCGGGCAGTAGGGGCGCCGCAGGCCGCGCGTTACAGCGGCAGCGTTTCAAAGGTGAACGTGTACGGAAAAGTGACCGTACGCCGGTTATTCCGGCTGCGGTAAGATAGGTGGCACCGCGGGTTCAAGACAGCAACTCGTCCTATACAAAGGGCGAGCGGGCTGTCTTTTTTTATTTGGAGCCGCTCGGGGAAACACGGTTGTAAGAAAGTAAGGAGTGTCATCAAAATGTGCTGTATCATGGGCTATGCCGGGCATGATCTGCCCAAGGAAACTTTCACCGAGTATCTTCTGCGCACCACCTCCCGCGGGCCGGATGACCAGCGGGTCTGCGAGACCGAGTTCGGTCTTTTGGGCTTCGGGCGTCTGGCCATCATGGGTCTGACGCCGGAGGGCATGCAGCCCTTCTTCCGCGGGGCGGACTGCGTGGCCTGCAACGGCGAGCTGTACGGCTTCCGCCCTGTGAAAAAGGAGCTGGAAGCGGAGGGCTACACCTTCCAGTCGGATTCCGACTGTGAGATCATCCTGCCGCTCTACTACAAGTACGGTCTGGATATGTTCAAGCATCTGGACGCCGAGTTCGCCATGATCCTCTACGACAGCCGCAAGAAGCTGCTCATCGCGGCGCGGGATCCCATCGGCATCCGCCCGCTCTTCTACGGCTACAGCGAGTCGGGCTGCATCGCCTTCGCCTCGGAGGCGAAGAACCTTATCGGGCTGTGCAAAAAGGTCTATCCTTTCCCCATCGGCAGCTACTACTGCAACGGCCAGTTCGTGCGGTACTGCGACATCGCCGATACCCCGGCCTACTCCCACGACGAGATGCCGGAAATCCTCACAAACATCCGGGAAAAGCTGGTGGCCGGCGTGGACAAACGCCTGGACGCCGACACCCCCGTGGGCTTCCTGCTCTCCGGCGGCCTGGATTCCAGCCTGGTCTGCGCCATCGCGGCCAAGAAGCTGGGCAAACCCATCCGCACCTTTGCCATCGGCATGAGCGAGGACGCCATCGACCTGAAATACGCCAAGCAGGTGGCGGATTATCTCCACAGCGACCACACCGAAGTCATCATCAACAAGCAGATCGTGCTGGATGCCCTGGAGGAAGTCATCGCCATGCTGGGTACCTGGGACATCACCACCATCCGTGCCTCGGTGGGCATGTATCTGGTCTGCAAGTATATCCATGAGCACACCGACATCCGGGTGCTGCTCACCGGCGAGATCTCCGATGAGCTGTTCGGCTACAAATACACCGACTTCGCCCCCAGCGCCGCCGCCTTCCAGGCCGAGAGCCAGAAGCGCATCCGGGAGCTGTATATGTACGATGTGCTGCGCGCCGACCGTTCCATCAGCGTGAACAGTCTGGAGGCCCGGGTGCCCTTCGGCGACCTGGATTTCGTGAAATACGTCATGGCCATCGACCCGGCGAAGAAGCTGAACACCTACGGCAAGGGCAAGTACCTGCTGCGCAAGGCCTTCGAGGGCGACTGGCTGCCCGACGAGATCCTCTGGCGTGAGAAGGCGGCTTTCAGCGACGCGGTGGGCCATTCCATGGTGGACGACCTGAAGGAGTACGCCGAGGAAAAGTACACCGACCGGGAGTTTGCCGAGCGGGCAGGGAAGTACGCCTATGCCCGGCCCTTCACCAAGGAGAGCCTGCTCTACCGGGAGATCTTCGAGAAATATTACCCCGGCCAGGCCGAGATGATCGTGGATTACTGGATGCCCAACAAGGCATGGCCGGGCTGCGACGTCAACGACCCCAGCGCCCGGGTGCTCTCCAACTACGGCGCCAGCGGGCAATGATGTGCCTGTATTCGTAAATTTTCGCCAAAAGGGGTTGCATTCTTACCCGGAGCAGCCTATAATGGCGTTGGTAAATCCATTGCAGAGTAGGGATCCGCGCGTGGGGCAGTGGCCCCGAAGTGCCTGACCGACGGGGAGTTGTGGCAGGACGAAGTGACCGGAAGGTCCGCGGTGCGCATCCCGCATCCCGCTGCTGCATGACGGTGCGCAACGGCGGGTGTGGTACAGTGTGTCCACGCCCGCCTTTTTGCCTCCTCCTTTGTGCAGCAATGCACAATCGAGGAGGTATTGTTGTATGCAGAACCAATCGCTGTCCGTCTTTTCCGCCGCCTACTGGCACACCGCCCGGGCCGAGCTCCGCAACGTGCGGGTGCTGGCTTTCGCCGGGCTGGTCTGCGCCATGGCCGTTGTGCTGGAGAGTTTCCCCATCTTCCTGATGGGGCCCAGCCTCAAGATCTATTTCAGCTTTCTGGCCGTGTCGCTGGGCTGCATGTGCTACGGCCCCCTGGTGGGCATGATGGCCGGCGCGGTCATCGACACGGTGGGCTTTCTGATCTCCAGCTTCGGGGAACCCTATTTCCCCGGGTTTCTCCTTACCGCCATTTTGTCGGGGTTGCTCTACGGGCTGGTGCTCTACCGCCGCAAACCCACGGTGTGGCGGATCATCCTGCTGCGGCTCATCATCAACTACGGCAGCAACGTGCTGCTGGGCAGCGTCTGGAAGGCCATGCTCTACGGCAAAGGTTATCTCTACTATGCCACCACCGGTCTTGTGAAAAACACCCTGCTGCTGCCCCTGGAAGTGTTCCTCACCTGGGTGGTGCTCAGCGCGGCCGTCCGCTACGGTCTGGACCGCAAATATATCCACGGCGTCACCGTGCGCTGACCGCCTGCCGTCCGGAATCTCCCCTCCGGGCGGCATTTTGTTTTCTTAAAACTGTACGCCATACAAATACACTTGACTTTATCCAAAAAGCATAGTATAGTTACTACATTGTCTGCCGCGCGGCCGGCAGGGGAAATGTATGGATTGTTAAGAAAGTATAGGGGGAAGATCATGGAACTGTTTACTGCGCTGGTCGAACAGGCCAGCAGTTTTTTGTGGGATTATCTTTTGCTGTTTCTGCTGGTGGGCACCGGCATCTTTTTCACCATCCGGCTGCGGGGCGTACAGCTCCGCCGCTTCGGCGAGGGGTTCCGCCGGGTCTTCGGCGGCTTCACCCTGCGGGGCAAAAAGGCCGGCCATGACGGCATGAGCTCCTTCCAGGCGCTGACCACCGCCATTGCGGCCCAGGTGGGCACCGGCAATATTACCGGCTGCGCCACCGCCGTGGTCAGCGGCGGCCCCGGCGCCCTGTTCTGGGTGTGGGTGTCGGCCTTCTTCGGTATGGCCACCATCTACGCCGAGGCCGTCCTGGCCCAGCACTACAAGACGGTGGAGAACGGCCGGGTCACCGGCGGTCCGGCCTACTACATCCGGGCGGCCTTCAAAGGCCGGTTCGGCCGGGTGCTGGCGGGCATCTTCTCGGTGCTCATCATCCTGGCCCTGGGCTTCATGGGCAACATGGTACAGTCCAACTCCATCGGCGATGCCTTCGCCAACGCTTTCGGCCTCAACCGGCTGCTGGTGGGCGTCATCGTGGCGGCCATCGCGGCCTTCATCTTCCTGGGCGGTGTGCAGCGCATCGCCTCCGTCACCGAGAAGATCGTCCCCGTCATGGCGGCCTTCTACATCCTGGGCTGTCTGGTCATCCTGGTCATGAACGCCAGGGCCCTGCCTAACACCTTCGCCCAGATCTTTGTGCTGGCCTTTGATCCCCAGGCCATGGCCGGCGGTGTGGCCGGTGTTACGGTCCAGCAGGCCATGCGGTTCGGCGTGGCCCGCGGCCTCTTCTCCAACGAGGCGGGCCTGGGCTCCACGCCCCACGCCCACGCGCTGGCCAAGGTCAAGCAGCCCCAGGACCAGGGGGCAGTGGCCATCCTGGGCGTCTTCATCGACACCTTTGTGGTACTTACCCTCACCGGTCTGGTGCTGATCTCCTCCGGCCTCGTGCCCCAGGGCCTCACCGGTACCGCCCTGACCCAGGCGGCCTTCAGCCAGTCCTTCGGTGCCTTCGGCCCTATCTTCATCGCCATCTGCATGTTCTTCTTCGCCTTCTCCACCATCATCGGCTGGTATTTCTTCGGCCACACCAACTTCAAGGCCCTCTTCGGAGAAAAGGCCCTGCCCCTCTACAGCCTCATCGTGGTGGTCTTCATCCTGATCGGCTCCACCCTCAAGGTGGATCTGGTCTGGGCCATGGCCGACTTCTTCAACGGCCTCATGGCCATCCCCAACCTGCTGGCGCTGCTGGCGCTGTCCGGTGTGGTGGCTGCCATCGACCGCGGCCAGAAAAAGTAACGTCTCCCCAAAAACGGCAAGCGCCCCGCATCCGGATGTCCGGTGCGGGGCGCTTGTCTTGTTGAAAAAATCAGGCTGCCGTCTCAGGGGTGGCGGCCGGTGCTGCCGGTGCGGCAGGGAAGAGCGCCTGGAAGCGCTTCTCCACTTCCTGGTTGAGGTAGTCTTCCCCGGGATAGTTGCCGTCGTTCTCGCTGGCAAACTCGTCGATGATCTGCTCCCGCAGTTCCGCCTTGGCGGCGCTGTCCCGCTCCGCCTTGGTGTCGTAGCGGGTGCCGTCGTACTCGTAGTAGGACACAACACGCTGAGCCAGCTGTTCATCGGTCAGGCCGTTGGCAAAGCTGGCGAGAAAATCCAGGGAGTATCCGCTGCCGGTGCCGCTGTTGCCGGTGGAGCTGGTGAAGCTGTAGTCGTCGGCACGTACGCCGCCCTGCTCGCTGAGTTCGGTGATGCGGCGGCAGTCGGCGGCAAAAGCCGCGGCGTCGGCATAACCGTTTTCCGGCAGTTCCACATAGACAGTCACCGTATCGCCATCCTGCAGTGTGTATTCCCCACTCTCGGTGTGGTTAAAGTCCACATAGATCTGCAGATTGCGGATCCTGGCTTTCAGATCGGTGTCGGCGTTGAGCGCCTGGTAGAACTGGCTCTGCAGCTGGGACTGGTAGCGGCTCTGGCTGTAGTCCCGCTGAGGGTTGTAGAGGTTCCACACCACCGGCACCAGGGAAGAACATCCCACGACCACCAGGATAAAGCCGCAGCCCAGCAGACTGAGCCAGTCAAACTTGACCTGGATGGCGGGATTGGCAGAGTAGACCAGTACCTCGATGCCCAGAAGAATGAGCAGCACCGGGGAAAACCGCACAATGCTCAACAGATCAAAGTGGGGCACGAACTGCTGCACCAGCAGCAGGACGCCGGCCAGGATCAGCAGCAGGGCAAAGGCGATGCGGCCCACCCGGCGTACCTTTTTGGGGGCTGGGGCAGTCTGGGAAGCCGAAGCAGTCTTGTTTTCGTCCATTTTGTTTACCTCTTGCTATTTTATACGGATTGTATTACTGCGGAAGATCGTCGTGGGGGTAGGGGGGCAGATCGCTGCCCTCCCGGCGCTGGGGATGAAGCCCCAACAGCCAGATACCCGCGGCGATGAGGAGCAGTGCGATAATCATCGTGGGGATGGAACTGATATAGTAGTAGGCGTTATCGATGTTGAGCAGGGTCAGCAGGTCATAGAGCATGGGCTCGATGAGGATGCTGTAGAGCGACCAGGCGCCCAGGGCCACCAGACCCCAGCCTAGCAGCCGGTTGTGGCGGGGGATCAGCAGCTTCACATCGTTCCAGTTGCCCAGCAGCAACAGCTCGTCGGGCTTGGGATCCCCGGCGGCCAGATGACGAATCAGGTCGTAGGTGTCGAAGAAGCTGTACATCCAGACGATAAAACAGGTGATGGCCAGGGGGCTGGCCAGGGCGCCGAGGATGAAGCAGGCGCAGAACAGCGTGATCAGCGAAAGTCCGCGCTGCATATAGCCGTAGTACATCTGCCCGGCGCCGGGAATGCAGGCAAAGATAAAGGTAAGCAAGGCGTTCTTTTTCATGGTATCAATCTCCCTTGGCGGACGTGTCGCCGTCCTCATGGTGTTGCAGCTGGGCCAGACCGTTCTCGGCGGCCAGCGTAAAGTTGCTGAAAGTGTCGTCCAGACTGTCGTAGAAACCGCTGACGGTGGTGTCCAGCCACTGGCCGAAACTCGCCCGGGGCTGCTGGGGTTCCACCGTGCGTTCGGCCATCCGCCGGGAAGCGCCCAGGGAGGCAAAGCCCCACAGCACAAAGGCCAGCACCACAGCCGCCGCGGCGGACACATACCGGTTGGTCATGATCCGGAACCGGCGCAGCCGCATCAGGTTCTGCACCTGGGGGATCAGATCCCGCATGGGTTCCTGCAGGCAGGCGGGAGCGGCGTCGATGAGGTCGGTGTAGCGCAGCAGACACAGATCGCAGAAGCTCAGATGTTCGGCGGCTTCCAGGGCGCCCAGGTCATCCAGCGTACCGTCTTTCAGGGCGTACAGACCGTCGTCGGTCAGATGTCCTTCCTGGTCAAAGAGTTTTTCATTGTCAAAATACAGGCTCATTCCTTCAGCCTCCTCTCATGAATCTGCTGGCGCAGCAGCAGTTTGGCACGCCACAGCTGGCTGCTCACCGTCGCGGGGGGACGGCCCACCAGCGCGGCGATCTGGGCAGTGTCCCGGTGTTCCAGAAAATAGAGCACCGCCACCCGCCCGTAGGGTTCACGCAGATTGCGGACCAGCGCTTCCAGTTCCTCGGCCCCGGCGCGGTCGGCCAGCTGTTCGGCCGGGTCGGCGGCGTCCCCTTGGGGCGCGCCCCGCGGTTCGGGCAGAGCGTCGTCCCCCGGCGCTTCCACCCGGCGCACCCAGGCGCTTTTCAGGTGGTCCTTGCACTTGTTGGCCGCCACCCGCACCAGCCACGCCTTGTAGTATTGCGGTTCGCACCGGTCAATGGCGGAAAATGCCGCTACAAAGGTGTCCTGGGTCAGGTCCTCGGCGGTGTGGGGGTCGTGGACGAACTGCAGACAGACCGTATAGATCAGCCGCTGGTATTGCTGCATCAAGCCGGTGAATTCTTCGTTGGTCAGACCCCACACCTCCTTTGCGTTCTCTTTCTATTCAATAAGACGATTCCCCCGCGTCGGATTTTGCAACGCGGGGGAATTTTTTTGAAAAAAATTTTGGTTGAAGCAAACCTTACAGGTCCAGTTCCAGTGTCACCGGACAGTGGTCGCTGCCCAGAATGTCCATCAGGATGTCGGCCTTCCGGATCTGGGGGGCCAGCCGGTTGCTGACGAGGAAATAGTCGATGCGCCATCCGGCGTTGCGCTCCCGGGCACGGAACCGCATGCTCCACCAGCTGTAGATGCCGGTGGCATCGGGGTGCAGATGGCGGAAGGTGTCGGTGAAACCGGCGGCCAGCAGCTCGTCCAGCTTGCCCCGCTCCTGGTCGCTGAAGCCCGCGGCGCCGCGGTTGGGGCCGGGGTTCTTCAGATCGATCTCGGTGTGGGCCACGTTCAGGTCGCCGCAGAGGATCACCGGCTTTTGGGCGTCCAGTGCCTGCAGATAACGGCGCAGGTCGTCCTCCCACTGCATGCGGTAGTCGATGCGGGCCAGCTCATTCTGGGAGTTGGGCACATAGAGGTTCACCAGATAAAAGTCGGGATATTCCAGCGTGATGGCCCGGCCTTCGTGGTTGTGCAGGTCCTCCTCCAGGCCGTACCGCACCGACAGCGCCGGGGTCCTGGCCCAGATGGCGGTGCCGGAATAGCCCTTCTTGTCGGCGCTGTAGATGTATTCGGTGTAGCCCTCCGGGGCAAAATCGGCCTGGCCGGGCTGCATCTTGGTCTCCTGGATGCAGAAGAAATCGGCGTCCAGGGTGCGGAAGGTCTCCTCAAAGCCCTTTTTCAGGCAGGCCCGCAGGCCGTTGACGTTCCAGCTTACGAATTTCATAGAGGTCCTCCTTTGTGGGGATCAGGCAGGGGTTTTGACGGCGTGTTTTTTCCAGGCGCCGCTGGCAAAACGGATGACGAAGCAGAGCAGCCGGCAGACCCAGTCGATGATCATGGCCCACCAGACGCCCAGGGCGCCCCAGCCCAGCTGGACGCAGAGGATCTGGCTGAAGCCCAGCCGCCAGACGAGCATCGAGATGACCGACACCATCATGGTGAACCGCACGTCGTTGGCGGCGCGCAGGGCGTTGGGCAGCACGAAAGCCAGCGGCCAGAGCAGGATGCCCATACCGCAGTGGATCCAGATCAGCTGGGCGGAGAGTTTGGCGGTCTCGGGGGAGAGGGTATACAGGCTGAGCAGCGGGTTGAGCAGCGCCAGGACGGTGGCGTTGGTCAGGCCCTGGGCGATGTAGTCCCACCGCATGAGTTTTTTGGTGTAACGGACGGCCTGGTCAAAGTCCTGGGCGCCCACGCAGCGGCCCACCACGGTGATCATGGCCAGGCACATGGCGTTGCCGATGATGCAGCCCACGTTGTCCAGGTTGTTGGCCACGGCGTTGGCCGAGATGTGGACGGTGCCGAAGAGGGAGATCATGCTGACCACCAGAACGCGGCCCAGCTGGAAGAGGCTGTTCTCGCAGGCTGAGGGAATTCCGATGGCCAGGATGCTTTTGACGGTGCCGCCCTCCAGATGGGTGACGCTGCGGGCGGTGAGGCGGAGCTGGTAGTCGTGGCGGGAGGCCAGGGACAGGATGATGACGGCGCCCACCGCACGGGAAACCAGGGTGGGGACGGCCACACCGGCTACGCCCATTTTCAGCACGTAAACGCAGAGGGCGTTGCCGCAGAAGTTGATGATGTTGACGATGACCGACACCTTCATGGAGACAGCGCTGTTGCCGGTGGAGCGGAAGATGGCCGCACCGGCGTTGTACAGGGCCAGGAAGGGGAAGGAGAGCGCTGTGATGGTGAAGTAGATGAGGGCGGCGTGCATGACGTCGTCGGTGATGGAGCCGAAGAAAAGGCGCAGCAGGAGGGTGCGGGCCACCAGACAGAAGGCGGCGATGGCGCACCCCAGAATGGCGCTGAGGGTGACCAGCTGCCCGGCGCTGCGGGCGGCTGCCCCCTCCTTGCGGGCGCCCAGGTACTGGCTGGTGACGACGGCGCCGCCGGTAGCCAGGGCGCCGAAGACGGTGATGATGAGCTGGTTGATCATGTCCACCAGCGAAACACCGGAGATGGCGGCCTCCCCGGCGGAGGAGACCATCATGGTATCGGCCATGCCCACCAGGACCTCCAGGGCCTGCTCGATGATGAGGGGCCACAGCAGGGTGATGAGCTGGCGGTTGGTAAAAATCGGTTTGTTTTGTTGCTGCATGGCAGCAAATCCCTTCTCTCTATAACTTTCCCGCAGATGAGTATAACACAAAAAAGAACCCCGTGCAATGCACGGGGCAGAGGCGCCCGGAGAGCTTATTCGTAGCGCAGGGCGTCGATGGGGTTGAGCTGGGCGGCCTTGTTGGCGGGGTAGTACCCGAAGAAGACGCCGATGGCCATGCTGAAGCCCACCGCAATGAGGATGGAAGCGATGCTGGGCTTGGCGGCCATGCCCACCACGCTGCTGAGCAGCGCGCCCAGGCCGATGCCCAGGGCCACGCCGATGATGCCGCCGATCATGCAGAGGATGACGCTCTCGGTGATGAACTGCATGCGGATGGCGGAGCCGGGGGCGCCCAGCGCCTTGCGGGTGCCGATCTCCCGGGTACGCTCGGTGACCGAGACCATCATGATGTTCATGACGCCGATGCCGCCCACCAGCAGCGAGATGGCGGCGATGGCCGAGATGCCCAGGGACAGGGTATCCAGCATTTCGGTCATGGATTCCACCAGGCTGGAGATGCTGCTGGCGCTGACGGTCCAGGTGTCATTGTAGGTGTAGTAGCTGGCAAAGAAGCTGCCCACCGTGTCCACAAAGCTGGTCACATCCACGCCGGAGGCGGCCACCACGGTGATGCTCTGGTAGCCGGGATCGGCGTCGGTGATGGATTTGGCAACATCCAGCGGCAGATAGATGTTGGTCTGGATCTGGTCGTCGTCGGTGACACCGAACATGCTGGCGTAGACGTTCTCGGTGTATTCGTAGACGCCCATTATATAAAAGGTATACAGATTCTTGTTGATGGTCAGCGTGAAGGACTTGCCGATGGCGTCCAGATTGCTGCCGCCGATGGCCTGTTCCACAAACTTCTCGGAGACTACCGCCACCTTGCGGCCGGCGTCCTTGGTGTCGTCCAGCCAGCGCCCCGCCAGGATGGGGGTATCGTCCTCCATGGCCTGGAGTTCGGCGGCGTTGGCGCCCGACACCGAAGCGCTGATGGTAGTGGTGGGGTCGCCGTATTTTTCAATGGTACCGGTGCCCACCTCCTGGGTCAGCTCGATGCGGCTGACCTCGGTGGGGAAGGCGGCGGTGAAGTCCGCCAGCATGTCGTCGGTAATCAGGTCGTCGGCGGACGGGGTGGAGTCCATGAACCGCCGCAGCGTTACCCCTGCCGCGGTGCCGGAGGTGTCGTCGGAGTCCTTCTGGGTCAGGCTGACCGTGATGTTGCTCACGCCCATGCCGGACATGGAATCGGTGACGGTGCCGGTCATGCTGTTGCCCACCGTGACGATGGCGATGACCGCTGCGATGCCGATGATGATGCCCAGCATGGTCAGCAGGCTGCGCATCTTGTTGCTGCGCACACTGGCCAGTGCCATGGAGATATTCTCAAAGAGCTGCACGTTCGCCGGACCCCTTTCGTTCTCCCACGATCAGACCGTCGCGCAGCGTCAGCACCCGCTGGCATTCCTCGGCCAACTGGGGGTTGTGGGTGATCAGCACGATGGTCTTGTGGTATTTTTCGTGCATCTCATGGAACAGGTCCATGACGATGCGGCTGGTCTGGCTGTCCAGGGCGCCGGTAGGCTCGTCGGCCAGGATCAGCGCCGGTTCGTTCACCATGGCCCGGGCGATGGCCACACGCTGTTTCTGGCCGCCGGACAGCTCGTTGGGCTGGTGTTTCATCCGTTCGGCCATCCCCACCCGGGTCAGCCATTCCTTGGCCCGGCGGGTACGCTCCCCCGCGGGAACGCCCGCATAGAGCATGGGCAGCTCCACGTTTTTCAGAGCGCTCTGCCGGCCGATGAGGTTGTAGGTCTGGAACACAAAGCCGATCTTGCGGTTGCGGATGGCCGCCAGTTCGTTGTCCGCCGCGTTGTGAATGTCCACCCCGTCCAGGGTGTACTGGCCGCTGGTGGGTTTATCCAGCACGCCGATGATGTTCATCAGGGTGGACTTGCCGGAACCCGACTCGCCCACGATGGCCACGAACTCGCCGGGGTAGACCTGCAGGCTGATGCCGTGGAGGATCTCCAGCTCGTTGGGCTTGCCGATGTAGTAGCTCTTGTGGATGTCGTGCATCTCGATGAGCGGCCGGGGGGCCTCCCCCGGGGCGTCGGGCAGATGCAGCTTGCGGGAGGCCTCGGGCGTTTCATCCAGCAGTTTGCTGGCGACCTCTTTGGCAAATTGTTCGGTGTCGTGCATCTTACATGCCTCCCGGCGCGCCGCCTGCGTTGCCGCCGCCCATATCGCCGCCACCGCCGGGGCCGCGGTCACCGCCGCCAACGGGGGCGTCCGCCGGGGCGGCACCGCCCATCTCACCGCCGCCCTGCATCATCTCGGTCAGCGGGTCGGTGGTGTTGTCGGTGGTCTCGATGCCCTGGGTCAGGTCGGCGCTGGAACGGATAACGTCGCCCTCGTTCAGGTCATCGCCGGAAATTTCGATGTAGTAGTCATTGGATTCGCCGGTGGTGACGGTCACTTCCTCAAAGGTCATGTCCACGCCCTCGCCGCCGGTCTTGCGCAGCACATAGGTGGAGCCGTCGTCATGGGTGCCCACGGCGTCACGGGGCACCGTGAAGATGTCGTCCTTCTCGCTGATGACGATCTCCACCTGGGCGGAGATGCCGATGAGCAGCCCGGAGTCGGTGCCGCTGACGGTGACCGTGGCGCCGAAGGAACCCTCCGAGTTGGCCACGGGGTCGATGCGGGTCAGCGTGCCGGGGATCACCGCGTCGCCGGTGGCGTCGCTGGTGATATTGCACTGCATGCCGGTGGACAGCTTGCCCACCGAGCTGGCGGGGATGGTGACCTCCACCGTCAGGTCGGACACGTCCTGGATGGTGGCCACGGTGCCGGTGCAGACCGAACCCACGGTGGCGTTCAGCTCGGTGATGGTGCCGTCCATGGTGGCGGTGAGGGTGCAGTCCTCCAGGGTGGACTGCAGGGTGGTCAGCGTGTCGGAGGTGCGGCTGGCCTGTTCCAGCTTGGTCTCGGCGCTGTCCACGTTGCGGGAGTTGGTGGTCACCGCGTTGTCGTAGTTCTGCTGGGCCTGATCCAGGGCATCCCGCAGCTGCTCGATCTGGTTGTAGTACTGGGCAATGGTATCAAAGCCCTGCAGGCCCAGTTCGGGGATGCTGCACTCGCCCTTGGCGATGCTCAGCTGATTCTGGTAATCCGAAAGCTGGTTCTGGATTTCCTGCTGGCGGTCGGTGCTGCCGTCGCTCTGGGCCTGGGTCAGCTGGATCTGCAGATTGGAGATGGTATTCTGCAGCTGGGCGATCTTCTCGGAGTACAGGCCGTAGTAGTATTCCACCAGCTCGCGGTTGGTGCCCTTGGCGCCGTTGGCGTTCTGCATGGAAGAATAGTAGTCGGTCAGCCCCAGGGTGTCGTAGTCCTGCTGGGCCTGGTCCAGTTTCTCCTGCAACTGGGCCAGGTTGGTAGCCTGGTCCTCCACGCTCTGGGTGTAGGTGGTCTCGGCCTGGTCCAGACTGTCGTTGTAGTTCTGCTGGGCGGTCTCGATCTGTTTTTCCACGTCGGAGGTGTCCAGCGTGGCGATGACGTCGCCGGTCTTGACGGTGTCGCCCACCGCCACGTTCACCGCCGTTACCTTGTAGGTCTTGACGGAATCCGAAGCCGTGACGCTGGCCGTGGACCCGGAGGCCACCGTGCCGTTGACGCTGACCGAATCGGTCAGGTTGGTTTTCTGCAGGGTGGTGGTGCGCACAAACTGATAGGTCAGGGTCTTGCTGACGGCGGCGGTGCGGCCCAGAAAGGAGACCACAAAGGCCAGGATCAGCAGCAGAATGACCAGAAAAATCGTCAGCTTTTTGTGACGTTTGAACCAATGCAGGGGATTGTGGCGCTTGAACCAGTCCAGCGGACGGCGCGCGGCAGTGTCATGTTCCGACATAAATGTTCCGAAGCTCCCTTCGCCTGAGGCGGATTTTTACTCCCCCAGTGTAGCGCGAAATTGTGTACAAATTTTGTTTAAAAAGGAAAAACAGCGATATGCCTGCACACACAAGCATATCGCTGTATAAATTTGGCTAAATTGTGAATGTTGGGCCCAATTGCGGTATTTTTCGCGGTGTTACGCCTTTGCCCTGTTACGCCGCGGGCGTGAAACTGTCCAGCACTTCCTTCAGGACGTTGCGGGCGGCGGCACCGGCGTCGCCGGTGTTGCCGTAACCGCTGTAAGGTGTCACATCCAGGCGGTAGAAGATGCCGTTCAGCTCAAAGAACACGTAGGAATTCAGGTAGGGACTGGTTTTCCCGTTGCTGGTGCAGACAGGCAGCAGCGCGGTGATGCCGGACGGGGTGGTGTATTCCTCCACTTCCCACACAAGACCGTCCTTTTTAGCAAAATAAACCTGGTGCCCGGCCAATGAGGTCCCGGCAGGGCGGTCTTCCGAGGCCAGCAGCACATAGGCCTGGGTCTCTATGGTGTAACCGTTTTCCAGCATATCCATCCGGCGGGGGAACAGCTGCAGCGGGGCGTCCTCCTCCCACTCAACCGAGAAACCTGCGGGCCAGGCTCCGGCCAGACGGTTGCAATCTTCATAGTAAGCTTTGTAAAAGGCGTTTACTTCTTCCAGTGACATGGTTTCCAAGTTGTCGGGCCGGGGGATTTCAGCCGTGACAGGGGATACGTAAAAAGAGTTGTCCATGGGCGTTCCGCTGTCCAGCAGGTCACTTTGCGCCAGGGGCAGGCCGGTGGCCTCGGTCAGGTCGGCCCAGCTGCTGTAGCCGTGACCGCCGGGACCCGAGGGTGGCAGGTCGCGGCCGCTCAGATATGTTTCCATCGGCGGCACCCCGTCGGCATCCCATTCATCGTTATAGTGTGCCATCAGGGAATCCATCAGCTTGTCGGGCAGCTGATAGGCGGTCTGGTCGTACTGTATGGCGTATCCGGTGTTGTTTTCGGGGGCAAAGCTAGGGCGGGGATTGGTGCGCAGGTTGCTGAACTGCGCCCGGCCCAGCAGGGCTCCGGCGGCCAGCAGCAGCGGCGCCCCGATGCAGACTGCCAGCCGCAGGGCCCGGGTGCGGCGCTTCTGCCGTTTCTCCCCGGCGGGCAGCGCCTCGGCCACGGCAGACCAGAGGTCGGTTTCGGCGGGGTGTAGCCCTTCCTGCAGCGCCTGGCGCAGCAGGGCTTCGTCGCGGTCAGGTGTCATGGCAAAATCCCTCCTTCTCCAAAAGTGCGGCCAGTCGTCGTTTGGCCCGGTGGTAGCGGGTACGCAGATAACTTTCTGGCCGGTGGTGGATCTTCGCCAGGGCGGCGTAGTCCATGCCGTCCAGCACCCGTTCCAGCACCAGCGCCCGGTCCAGCGGGTCCAGGGTGTTCAGCGCCTCCCGCAGATTTTCGCTGATGCCGGGGTCCGGCGGGGCCGGTTCGGGCGGCCTGCGCTGCTCCGCCCGCTTGGCGGCGCGCAGCATGTCCAGCGCCGTGCGGTAGGCGATGCGGTAGAGCCAGGCCCGCTCGTTGTCCTGCCCGTCGCCCCGCAGGCTGTTCCGCCGCAGCCAGGCCTTCACGAAGGTGGCCTGCACGGCGTCCTGGGCGTCCGCTTCGCTGCCCAGCATAGCCGTACAGTACCGCAGCAGCGGTGGGGTGTAGGCGCGGACCAGTTTTTCCAGGTCCTGCTCGGTCTGCATACCGGATCACTTCCTTTCCTGGGAGTCTTTTCACCCTTATAACGCCGCCAGAGCTCTGTTTGTGTCACCCCTAAACAAAAAAGCGGCAAATTTTTGCCGCTTTCACTTTTATTCGATTTTCAGCCCGAAGCCGCTCAGCAGCGCCACCACGTCGGGGAAGCTGAACCGCGCACCCCGCAGTCGGTTGACGGTTGGGTCGATGATGTACTCCGACGCCTCCCGGAAATCCGCCTTTTCCAGGTCGCACCGGCTGAACTGGGTGCGGCCCAGGGGCACACCGCGGAAATCTGCCCCCGCCAGCCGGCAGTCATCAAAGGTGCAGTCGCCGAACCGGCAGCTGGAAAAATCAAACCGGGTCAGCGTCATGCCGGAAAACTCGTTGTACCGGAACTCGCACCGCTCGGCCTTGCCGAAGGGTTGCACCAGGGCGCTGCGTCCCTGCAGGCCGCCCCAGGCCACCGACCGGAAGGCGCAGCCGGAAAACCAGGCGTCGCTCATCTGGCTGAAGCTGAACACCACGCCGCTCCAGGTGCAATGTTCAAAGGTGCAGGACAGAAAACTGCAGTTTTCGATCCGCACGCCGTCCCAGCGGCAGTTTTTGAAGGTACAGTCGTTGTATTCCGCCCCGCGTAGCAGGGCGCCGGGGTCCAGGGCATCAAAAACCTCGCCCTGCCAGTATTCTTTTTGCATCAGGATTTCCTCATTCTGCATAGGATGGATTGCTTGACGGCCCGGTAGGGCTGGTAGACCAGCAGGGGCAGGGCCAGCCCCGCCGCTGTGTAGGCCAGCCACCAGGCCCCGCCGGTGAATAGGGTGGGGAAGGCCGCCAGCAGATAGGGCTCACCGCCGGTGATCTGCAGGCCCAGCCAGGTCACCAGCTTGAAGCTGAGAAAATGCAGGATCACGATGGGCATGGTGGCCCGGCCCAGGGCGGACAGCGCCTGGCCCAGCCGGGGCAGCAGCACGGCCAGATGGGCGCACTCATAGACCAGCACCCAGCCCGCGGCGCTGGCGATCAGTAAAAACAGCCAGTGGGGGTACTGGTTGGCGGCCAGCCCCACCGAGCCCAGGGGCAGCAGCACCAGCAGGACCACAAAAGCCCCGGCGGCGATGAGCACCCGTCCTGCCGGTTTGCGGGCGGGCTGGCCGATGCGGTGTACCAGCGCACCCAGGTAGTACAGGGAATACCCGCTGGCGGCAATGCCCAGCCCCCAGACGTTCCAGCCGGTGCGGGAACAGGTCCAGCCCACCATCAGCAGCGCCCCGGCCACAAGGCCCTGGGGCAGCAGGGTGTCCCGTCCGGGGGCCAGTCTGCGCAGCAGGAACTCCACCAACGCGTACAGAAGGGAAATCTGGAACAGCGCCTGCACGAACCACAGCGCGCCGCCCAGCTGGGTGCCGCCGTCAAAGACGCACCAGTGTAGGGTGCGTCCCACGATGTCCTTGAGAGTCACCGGGTCGGTGAGCTGGTTGCCGGGCAGGTCCAGGATGCGGGGATCGCTTGTCAGGATGTTGAGCCGGAGGAAGAGATTGTTGCAGAGGGTGAACACCGTGTTGGCGGCCACAAAGGGCAGCCACAGCGTCAGCAGGCGGCGGACGCAGAAATGCCGCAGCCCGGCCACACCCTCCCCCAGCCGGAAAAAATAGCCGCTGAGCATAAAAAACAGGGCCATGTGGAACAGATAGATAAAACCGGAGCCGGGAAAGCCCGAATGCCCCACCACCATCAGCACGATGCCGATGCCGCGCATGGCATCCAGGACCCCGTCGCGCTGTTTCGCCATAAAGATGTACCCCGTTTCCTTTAGAATAAGGTCAGTATACCGCAAAAAGCGCCGCACGGCAAGCAGAGCCGTACGGCGCAGGGGGTCATTGTGCGTTTTTGGCGCGGCAATGGGGACACAGATAATGGATGGTCAGTGTGTAACCGCGCACTTCGGTGCCGATGGCGGCTTCCACCTCGCGGATCAGTCCCACCACCGGCAGGTCGGTCAGTTCCCCGCATCCGTCACACAGAAGATGTCCGTGGGGGATGGGGTTGCAGTCGTAGCGGTCCGGACCACCGGCCATTTCCAGATGGGCGACTTCTCCGTCGCGCTCCATCAGCTTCAGGTTGCGATACACGGTGCCGCGGGCGATGTGGGGCATCTGCTGGCGGGCGTGGCAAAAGATCTCGTCAGCCGTCAGATGCTGCGGGCGCTGCTGGCGCATGATCTCCAGGATCAGCGCTTTTTGGCGGGTCATGGGCGGGCCTCCTTCCTGAATAAGACTTTATCTTAAAAGATAGAATACACGATTTCTTGATTTTTGTCAACAGGCAATTCTAGAAATAATAAGAATAATTCTTAAAAATAGGGTTGACAGAGAAAAAAATTATGATATAATGAAGCCAAAGCAAGACGGATTCTTGAAGCAAGAGAACAAATCATACAAACGGAGGTAAGCGTTATGGAACTCAAAGGCAGCAAGACCGAGAAGAATTTGTGGGAAGCATTCGCTGGTGAAAGCCAGGCCCGCAACAAGTACACCTACTTTGCATCCAAGGCCAAGAAGGAAGGCTATGAGCAGATTGCCTCCATCTTCGACGCCACCGCCAACAACGAGAAGGAGCACGCCAAGATCTGGTTCAAGCTCCTGATGGAGAACGGTGAGATTCCCGACACCCTGACCTGCCTGAAGATGGCCGCCGCCGGTGAGAACGAGGAGCACACCTCGATGTATCCGCGGATGGCTGCCGAAGCCAAGGAGGAAGGGTTCGATCACATCGCCGCCCTCTTCACCATGGTAGCTTCCATCGAGAAGGAGCATGAGGAGCGCTACAAGGCCCTGGCCGCCAACATCGAGGCGGGCAAGGTCTTTGCCCGGGAGACCGAGCAGGTCTGGCAGTGCCGGAACTGCGGCTATATCTATATCGGCCAGCACGCGCCGGTGAAGTGCCCGGTCTGCGCCCATCCGCAGGCTTACTTCGAGCTCAAGAGCAGCAACTACTGAGCACCGCAGAGAGAGGGGCAGCGCCCCTCTCTTTTTTTGCAATTTTTTTGTCGATGCCGTTGACAAAGCCGCGGCTCCGTGGTATAGTATCGGTGTTAGCGAAAGCTAACCACAGACCAGACAGAGGGCTACGGCCCGATTTTCCCCAACCATGACCGTACCGTGCGGCGACCTTCCGCGCGGTGCGGTTTTATCGGGATATTGGATTAGCTATAACTAACCTTGAGCCGGTCCAGCGCCGCCTGCTGCTGCGGAGCTTCTTTTGGACTCGATGGTTAGTTGAAACTAATTTGTGGAGACAGGAAAGGAGTCACAGAGTATGCCGTTGACCATGGCAAAAGCAGGGGATACCGTCACCATCCGCAGGATCACCGGCCGGGACGAGGTGCGCCAGCACCTGGCCGAGCTGGGATTTGTGGTGGGGGAGTCGGTCACGGTGGTGAATGTGCTGGGCGGCAACCTGATTCTGCAGGTCAAGGAGAGCCGCATCGCGCTGGATCAGACGCTGGCCATGCGGATCCTGGTGGCCTGAAAGCCGACGCTCCGGGGCGAATGTCCCGCAACGATAGAAAAATCCGGGGAGGCAATGCAATGAAGACATTGAAGGAACTGAAAGTGGGCCAGACGGCCACGGTGGTGCGGCTGCACGGCGAAGGGCCGGTGCGGCGGCGCATTATGGACATGGGTCTGACCAAGGGTACCCAGGTGTATCTGCGCAAGGTGGCGCCCCTGGGGGATCCGCTGGAACTGACGGTGCGCAACTATGAGCTGAGCATCCGCAAGGCCGACGCCGCCATGGTGGAGGTCGAGTAAACAGGCGCTTGCACCCAGGCGTCCGGAAAGGGGTAATTGGAATAATGGCAATCAAAATCGCACTGGCCGGCAACCCGAACTGCGGCAAGACCACGCTGTTCAACGATCTGACCGGCTCCAACCAGTATGTGGGCAACTGGCCCGGCGTGACGGTGGAAAAGAAGGAAGGCAGGCTCAAGGGTCACAAGGACGTGGTCATCCAGGACCTGCCGGGCATCTATTCACTTTCCCCCTACACGCTGGAGGAGGTGGTGGCCCGGGGCTACCTGGTGGGGGAGAAGCCCGACGTCATCCTGAACATCATCGACGGCACCAACATTGAACGCAACCTCTACCTGACCACCCAGCTCATCGAGCTGGGCATCCCGGTGGTGATGGCGGTGAACATGATCGACCTGGTGCGGAAAAACGGCGACACCATCGATCTGAAGCGGTTGAGCAGGGAACTGGGCTGTGAAGCCATCGAGATCAGCGCCCTCAAGGGGGAGGGCAGCCGTCAGGCGGCTCAACTGGCGGTGGAAGCCGCCCGGGAATCCTGCACCGGGGAACTGCCCCATGTTTTCACCGGCAGCGTGGAACATGCCCTGGCCCACATCGAGGAATCCATCCAGGGCAAGGTGGACGAGCGGTTCCTGCGGTGGTATGCGGTCAAGCTCTTCGAGCGGGACGACAAGGTCCAGTCGGAACTGGGACTGGACGCCGGACTGCTGGCCCATCTGGACGAGCACATCGCCGACTGCGAGAAGGAGATGGACGATGACGCCGAGAGCATCATCACCAACCAGCGTTACGCCTACATTCACAGGGTGGTGAGCCGGGCGGTGCAGAAGAAGGCCCGCACCGAGCACCTGACGGTCTCCGATAAGATCGACCGCATCGTGACCAACCGCATCCTGGCGCTGCCCATCTTCGCGGTGATTATGGCGGCCATCTATACCCTGTCCATGGGCAGCAGCAATTTTGCCATCGGTCGGATGGCCACCGACTGGACCAACGATGTCCTCTTCGGGGATTGGGTGCCCAACGCCCTCAACGCCTTCCTGGAGGGGGCCGGCGTGGCCCCCTGGCTCCAGGGTCTGGTGGTGGACGGCATCGTGGCCGGCGTGGGCGCCGTGCTGGGCTTTGTGCCCCAGATGCTGGTACTCTTCCTCATGCTCTCCCTGCTGGAGGATGTGGGCTATATGGCTCGGGTGGCTTTTATCATGGACCGCATCTTCCGCAAGTTCGGCCTGTCGGGCAAGAGCTTCATCCCCATGCTGGTAGGTACCGGCTGCGGCGTGCCCGGCGTCATGGCCTCCCGCACCATTGAAAACGAGCGGGACCGCCGCATGACCATCATGACCACCTGCTTCATCCCCTGCAGCGCCAAGATGCCCATCATCGGCCTGTTCGCCGGAGCCCTCTTCGGCGGTTCGGGTCTGGTGGCTACCTCGGCCTACTTCATCGGCATGGCGGCCATCATCGTGTCGGGCGTCATCCTCAAAAAGACCAGACTCTTCGCCGGGGACCCGGCGCCCTTTGTCATGGAGCTGCCCGCCTACCACGTCCCGGCCTGGGGCAACGTGCTGCGGGCTACTTGGGAGCGGGGCTGGTCCTTCATCAAGCGGGCGGGCACCGTGATCCTGGCCTCCACCATCGTGCTGTGGTTTTTGCAGGGCTTCGGCTTCACCGACGGCACCTTCGGTATGGTGGAGGATAACAACACCAGCCTGCTGGCCGGCATCGGCGGGGCGGTGTCCTGGCTCTTTGCCCCCCTGGGATTCGCCAGCTGGCAGGCCACCGTGGCCACCGTCACCGGCCTCATCGCCAAGGAGAACGTGGTGGGCACCTTCGGTGTGCTCTACGGTTTTGCCGAGGTGGCGGAGAACGGCGACGAGATCTGGGCCAACATCGCCCGGGATTTCACCATGCTGTCGGCCTACAGCTTCATGATCTTCAATCTGCTCTGCGCTCCCTGCTTTGCCGCCATGGGCGCCATCAAGCGGGAGATGAACAACGGCCGCTGGACGGCCATTGCCATCGGGTATATGTGCCTGCTGGCCTACTGCACCGCGCTGGTGGTCTACCAGCTGGGCGGGCTGGTCACCGGGGAAGTGGGCTTCAACTTCTTCACCGTGGTAGCGCTGGCTCTGGTGGCGTTGGCAATCTTCCTGCTGGTGCGCCCCAACCCCTATGAGAAAGAGCGGGAACGGGTGGCCCCTTCCCGCGCGACCGTCACGGAATAACGCTTTTTTCGGAAAGGAGTCCTTGCCATGCTGGAATTCTTGACAGCAAACTTCAACCTGCCCACCGTGATCGGGGCGGTGATCGTCTTCGGCGGTACGGGCTGGCTGCTCTGGCGCAGCCACAAGGCGGGCGGTTCCTGCAGCTGCGGGGGCTGTTCCGGCTCCTGCGGCTGCGCCGGGGGCTGCAGCGGATGCAGCGGCCACTGTCACACCCAAAAGACAACCTGAACTTCCTGGCGGGGCACGGCAGCGTGCCCCGCTTTTGGTTGCAAAACGGCGCCCCGCGTGGTATAGTTAAATACATACCGTACCGAAAGGGGGCCGTTCCCATGAAGATTCATGAATCGGCGGAAGACTATCTGGAAAAGATCCTCATGCTCCAGGAGCAGAAAGGCTCGGTGCGTTCCATCGACATTGCCGTGGCGATGGGATTCTCCAAGCCCAGCGTCAGCGTGGCCATGAAGAATCTGCGGGAAAACGGCTATATCTCGGTGGATGGCGACGGCTACATCCACCTGGAAGAGCCCGGCATGGTCATTGCCCGGCGCATCTATGACCGGCACCGCAAGCTGACCCAGTTCTTTGTGGCGCTGGGGGTGGATCCCGAGGTGGCCGCCCACGATGCCTGTAAGATCGAACATGATCTCAGCGAGGAAACCTACAGCAAGATGATCGCCTTTGCCCAGCGCGAGACGATGCAGTCCTGAATGTTACCGCGATCCAACCGCAGGAGCCATTGGCTCCTGCGGTTTTTCTTTTTAGCAGCAAACACAATAAACCGGCGAATTTTTCCGTTTTTGGGAAAGGATTGGCTTTTTTCGCCAAAAGGGCTATACTGAAAATATGCCATACAATCGAAAAGAAGGTCTTCCCGGATGGAAAAAAATGAACTCTTTGCCTCGGTGCCGGTGCCGGTGGCTTTGCGGCAGATGATCGTGCCTGCCGCCGTCAGCCAGATCATCGTGCTGATCTACAACATGGCCGATACTTTTTATATCGGCCGCACCAACGACCCCTACATGCTGGCGGGGGCGTCGCTGATTTTGCCGGTCTTCAACATGCTGCTCTGCCTGTCCTCCCTGGCGGGCATCGGCGGCGGGACGCTGATCTCCCGGCTGCTGGGCAGCGGGGAGGAAGAGGAGGCCCGCAAGGTCAGCGCCTTCAGCTTCTGGCTGGCGGTGGCCCTGTCGCTGGCCTTCTCCCTGGGGCTGGGCTGCTTCATGACGCCGGCGCTGCGGTTCCTGGGGGCGGGGGACAACATCTTCCTCTACGCCCGGCAGTATTCCTTCTGCGTCATCGTGCTGGGGGCGGTGCCCACGGTGCTCTCCAACGTTATGGCCCACCTGGTGCGCAGCGTGGGCATGTCCCGGGAGGCCGGCTTCGGCATCACTCTGGGGGCGGTGCTCAACATCGCCCTGGACCCGGTGTTCATGTACCTGATCCTGCCCGACGGCCAGCAGGTGCTGGGGGTGGGCATTGCCACGCTGCTCTCCAACTGTGTGGCCTGCGTCTACTTCCTGGTGATCCTCTGGCAGATCCGGCAGCATACCGTCCTCACCGCCGACCCCCGGGGCGGCCTGCCCTGCGGGCGGAACATCGCCGCGGTCTTCGGTGTGGGCATCCCCTCGGCGGTGGCCAGCCTGCTGTTTGATCTGGACTATGTGGTCATCGACAAACTCATGGTCTCCTACAGCGAGGTGGCCCTGGCGGCCATCGGCATTGTCCTCAAGGTGGAACGGCTGCCCCTCAACGTGGGCATCGGCATCTGCCAGGGCATGGTGCCGCTGGTGGCCTACAACTGTGCCTCGGGCAACGAAAAGCGGATGAACCAGGTCATCCGGCTCTCCCTGGCCACCGGACTGGTGGTGGCTGCCGCCAGCATCCTGCTGTATGAACTCTTCACCCCCTGGATCGTCCGGGTCTTCATCTCGGACGCCCCCACCGTGGCGCTGGCCACTACCTTCCTGCGCATCCGCATCCTGGCCACGCCCCTGATGTTCCTGAGCTTCTTCACCGTCTACATCTTCCAGGGCTTCGGCAACGGACGAATCTCCCTCTTCCTGGGCGTGGTGCGGTGGGCGGTGTTCAACATCCCCATGCTCTATCTTTTGAATTTCTGCATCGGTATGTACGGCATCGTCTGGTCCCAGATCGTGGCCGACGTGCTCACGGTGCTGCTCTCGGTCTATGTCTACCGGACCCGGCGGCCCGCTTTTGCCGTCTGATCCTTTCCAGCCGAAAAACCGGCCGGAGGCTGCTGCCTCCGGCCGGTTTTTTCTTATTTTTTCCCGAATACGAAACAGAGGATGTCCAGCACTGCCTCGATGATCAGCGAGATACCGATGAAGGTCCACAGCACCGCGGTGGTGGTGAAGGGGTTGAAGACAATCAGCCCTCCGAAGACCAGCGTCAGACCGGCGCCGATCATGGCCAGATACCAGTATTTCTGGCCCAGCCGCAGGGCGTCCACGGCCCACTGGAGTTTGTTGATGCCGTTGGCCAGGGTGAGCACCCCGTAGACCACCGTCAGGATGGGAAAGGTGAGGACAAACCATTCCCATCGGAAGATGCAGAACAGGCCCGCCAGCAGAAAGCTCAGCCCGGTGACCAGACCGCCGCTCTGGGCGGCCACCTCGGGGGCGGCGCGGAAATAGCCCGTCAGGCGGGCACCGCCCAGCAGGACGAGGATGACCCCCAGCGCCACCAGGACGGCAGAGGTGAAGGCGACGGGGTTGATGAGCAGCAAGGCACCGATGACGATCTCGCCAATGCAGAGGATCAGGTTCATCAGGTTGCGGTCGATGGAATGACGATTGTTTTTCATGCACAGTTCCTCCCGGCATTGGTATGCGACGGTGTGGGTCCGTTTATACCCGCGCCCCGGTGACTTTACCTTATCACAGGGAACAGCCCGGCGCAATGGACAAAGCGGTGGATCTGTCCGGAAAAGAGATCACAGCTGGAGGGCACGGCCGGTTTTGCGGTACTCGCTGGGGCTGCAGCCGGTGGTCTGGCGGAAAATGCGGGAAAAATAGTTCACATCCAGAAAACCGCAATGCTGGGCGATAGTCTGGACCTGCAGCCGGGTGCTGAGCAGCAGGCTGATCGCCAGCCGCATCCGCTCCTGAAGGATGAATCCGGTCAGGGTATGCCCCGTCTCTTTTTTGAAGCGGGCGGAAAAATAGCTGGCGTTGCAGTCCAGGGCGCCGGCCACGGTGCGCAGGCTCAACGGTTCGGCCAGATGCTGGCGCACATAGAGCATGGCTGTCTGCACCGGTTCGGTGTACCCCTGGGTGCTGTGGCGCTGCACCAGCAGACAGTACTGGTCGGCGATCTCCTGCACCAGCCGCTGGGCAGCGCCGGTGGTGGGCAGCTGCTCGATGCGGGCCGCGCAGGTGCGGGACAGATCATCCAGATAGATGGGATGCACCCCGCCCCGCTGGGCGGCCTTGCGCAGTACAGTGTTGAGGACGATGCAGTAGTTTTTGATGTTGCGCACCGGATCGGCCAGCCGGTGTTCCACCGCCACATTCAGGTCGGCGTCGTGGAGCAGCTGATGCAGCCGGGCGCGATCCCCATCGGCCACCGCCTGCAGCATGGCATCTTCCAGTTGGTAGCGCATCTCCAGCCGCTGCATGGCGGCGGGCAGATCGGCCTCCCGGGTGGGCACCGACAGGGCGGCGGGGGAGAGCTCATCCTCCAGACTGATGGGACGCACCTCGGCCTGGCGGCCGTACAGCAGCTCGCACAGACTGTAGAGCATGGCGTAGAAGGTACTGTTGTCGGCGATCCGGGGCAGGGTGGGGTAGAACTCTTCCAGCAGATGCGCCCGGGCCGGCGGCAGGTCATACCGTTCTGCCGTTTCCAGGATCTGCTGTCCCGAAGGCCGAAGGGAGAGATACGGCCCGATCACCATGCAGCGGGGCGTGTCGGGCAGCAGAAAAAACAGATAGTGCAGATAAAAGCAATCGGTGACATGGTAGACCGAGCCTGCCTCCATGTGGGGGAAAAACATCTGGCATCCTGCAAATACCGAGGGTGTCACCCCCAGCTGACGGCGCAGCCCGGCGTCGATCTCCAGGTCGGTATCGGCGGGCAGCGTGAATTCCCGGCTGCCGATGCCGGATCTTTCCAGCACTTTCAGGAAAAAAGCAAACTCATTTGCACACTTCATACAAAAAACATCTCAAACTTTTGGCGGTGTCAGCAAACTATACATACAGTATGCGCCTTTTTCTGCACAATGACAAGAGAGAAAACAAAAATAATGCTATTTTGGCACGAAAACATTCTAATCCAAGGAACCCCAATTCTGATAAGATACATACAACGTCCGGACAACGAATTTTTACCCTCTACACTGTTGGAGTAAGGAGTGATTGTATGAACCGCAGCGCCACGGCACGTCCCTTCGGGCTCCGCGACAAGGTCGGTTACCTGTTCGGAGACTTTGGCAACGATTTTACCTTTATCTTTTCCACCATGATGCTCATGAAGTTCTACACCGACGTCATGGGTGTTTCGGCCGGTGTGGTCGGCCTGGTCATGACCATTGCGCGCATCGTGGATGCCTTCACCGATGTGACCATGGGCCGTATCTGTGACCGCAGCCGCACCACGGACCACGGCAAGTTCAAGCCCTGGCTGCTTCGCATGTGCGGCCCGGTGGCCATTGCCTCCTTCCTGATCTACCAGAGCGGCCTGGCGGGACTGCCCATGGGGGCCAAGATCGCCTACCTGTTCGTGACCTACATCCTGTGGGGATCGGTCTTCTATACGGCCATCAACATTCCCTACGGGTCCATGGCCTCCGCCATCTCGGAGGACCCCGATGACCGGCAGTCCCTGTCCACCTTCCGCACCATGGGCGGCACGCTGGCCGGTGTGATCATCGGCGTGGGCCTGCCCCTCATCGCCTACCAGAAGGTGGACGGTGTGGAGACCCTCATCGGTTCCCGGGTCACCCTGGCGGCCGGTGTATTCTCGGTGCTGGCTGTGGCCTGCTACCTTTTGTGCTATAATCTGGTTACCGAGCGTGTCCGCGTGGAGGCACCCGACCGCAAACAGGAGTCGGTACTCCAGATGCTCAAGAGCGCCGTACACAACCGGGCCCTTATCTCCATCATCGCGGCGTCCATCGTCATGCTGCTGGCCCAGCTCACCATGCAGGGCATGAGCGGCTACGTCTACCCCGACTACTACAACAACGCGGCTGCCCAGTCCGCCTCCACCCTCACCATGATGGTGGGCATGATGCTGGCCGCCGGTGCGGTCAAGCCGCTGGCCAAGCGGTTCGGCAAGTGCGAAATCAGCGTAGCGGCCAGCGTCTTTGCCGTGGTGGTCAACGTCATCCTTTTCTTTGTACGTCCCCAGAACGTCTGGGTCTATGTGGGCTTCCAGTTCCTCTGCTGGCTGGGCCTGGGGATGTTCTCCATGGTCTGCTGGGCGCTCATCACCGACGTCATCGACTACTCGGAACTCAAGACCGGCCGTCGGGAGGACGGCACCGTCTACGCGCTGTATTCCTTTGCCCGCAAGCTGGGCCAGGCCGCTTCCGCCGGTCTGACCGGTCTGCTGCTGGAACTCATCGGCTACTCGGCCGCCACCCGCACCGATCCCGTGGTGCAGGAAGGACTGTTCAATATCTCGGTGCTGGTGCCGGCGCTGGGATTTGCCCTGCTGGCCGCCATCCTGTGGTTCTGGTATCCGCTGCATAAAAAGCAGGTGGAGGAGAACGTGCAGGCCCTGAAAGAAAAGCATGCCGCCGAAGCATAATCCACAAGGAGGTACTTCTGTATGAGAACTGTCTGCAACATCAACCACAAATGGGCTTTCCGCAAGGGCGCCCCGCTGCCCGAAACCTTCCCCGCCGACTGGGACCTGGTCAATCTGCCCCACAGCTGGAACAACATTGACGGCCAGGACGGCGGCAATGACTACTGGCGCGGCACCGCCGTCTATGTGCGGACGCTGGAGCGCGCCGACCTGCCCGAAGCCGGGGCTTATTTCCTGGAGATCAATGGCGCCAACTCCTCGGCGGATGTCTACCTGAACGGCGAGAAGCTGGCCCACCATGACGGCGGTTACTCCACCTGGCGGGTGGAGCTCACCGGCAAGCTGCAGGAGGAAAACCTGCTGGTCATCACGGTGGACAACGCCCCCAACGACCGGGTCTATCCCCAGTCGGCGGACTTCACCTTCTACGGCGGCCTCTACCGGGATGTGAACATCCTCTGCGTGCCCGCCACCCATTTTGAGCTGTCCTACTACGGCGGCTGCGGCCTGCACCTGACCCCCGATGTCAGCGGCAAGGTGACGGTGGAGCGCTGGCTCGCCGGTCCTGCCGACGGCACCACCGTGCGGTATACCATCTGCGATGCCGCCGGCAACGTGGCTGCCCAGACCACCACCGCCGCCGACAAGACCGAACTGCAGGTGGCCCAGGTCCATCTGTGGCATGGCCGCAAGGACCCCTACCTCTACACCCTCACCGCCGAGCTGCTCCGGGACGGCACGGTGCTGGACAGCGTCAGCCGCCGGTTCGGTTTCCGCAGCTACAGAATCGACCCCGACAAGGGCTTCTTCCTCAACGGCGAAAGCTATCCGCTGCACGGTGTTTCCCGCCACCAGGATGGCTGGCAGAAGGGCAACGCCATCAGCAAGGAAGACCACATCCGGGATATGGACCTGATCTGCGAGGTGGGCGCCAACACCATCCGTCTGGCCCACTACCAGCACGACCAGTTCTTCTATGACCTGTGCGACGAGCGCGGCTTGGTGGTCTGGGCCGAGATCCCCTATATCTCCCAGCATATGCCCACCGGCCGGGCGAACACCCTGAGCCAGATGCGGGAACTCATCGTGCAGAACCATCATCATGCGTCCATCGTGGTCTGGGGCCTGAGCAACGAGATCACCATGAAAGGGGACAGCGACCCTGACCTGCTGGACAACCACCATGAGCTCAACGACCTGTGCCACACCATGGATCCCACCCGCCCCACCGTCATGGCGGTGGTGAGCATGTGCCCCACCGACAGCCCCTACCTGGAGATCCCCGATGCCATCTCCTACAACCACTATTTCGGCTGGTACGGCGGCGACACCGCCATGAACGGCCCCTGGTTCGACAAGTTCCATGCCGAGCATCCCACCCTGCCCATCGGCTGCAGCGAGTACGGCTGCGAGGCTCTGAACTGGCATTCCGACACCCCGCAGCAGGGGGACTACACCGAGGAATACCAGGCCTACTACCACGAGGAGCTCATCAAGCAGCTTTTCAGCCGGCCCTATATCTGGGCCACCCACGTGTGGAATATGTTTGACTTCGGCGCCGACGCCCGCAACGAGGGCGGCGAGAACGGCCAGAACCACAAGGGCCTGGTGACCATCGACCGCCAGTACAAAAAGGATGCCTTCTACGCCTACAAGGCCTGGCTATCCGATGAGCCTTTTGTCCACCTGTGCGGCAAGCGGTTCGTGAATCATACCGGCGACACGGTGCGCATCACCGTCTACTCCAACCAGCCCGAGGTGGAACTGTTTGCCAACGGGATCTCCCTGGGCGTGCAGCGGGCGGAGGACCACTTCTTCCGCTTCACGGTGCCCAACCAGGGCGTGACCCGGCTGGAGGCTGTGGCCGGTGCCTGCCGTGACAGCGGCACCATCTGCCATGTGGATACCCCCGACGAAAGCTATCGCCTGCGGGAGCGCGGCGCCATCCTCAACTGGTTTGACGTCACCGAAAAGGAGGGCTTCTACTCGCTGAACGACAAGATCAGCGACATCATGAAAGCCCCCGAGGGCAAACAGGTCATTCTCGATCTGCTGTCCACGGTGGGTATGGGCGGAAACGGGGAACCCGATGAGAATTTCGCCCGGATGATCGGCGGCTTCACGGTGCTGCGGCTCTCCGGCCTGGTGGGCACCCTGGGTGAGAACAAGCTGACCAAGGAAACGCTGCTCTCGCTGAACGCCCGGCTGAACACCATCGCCCGCATCTGACATTTTCCTTCCTTTTGGGAATCTTCTCTTCCATCCAACAGCAGGGCGCCCTCCGCCAATGGCGGAGGGCGCCCTGCCGTTATTATGACGATCAGCTCTGGCCGGGCACCTTGGGTAGCCGGGCAAAGCTGGCTTCCAGCTCGGCGTTGGTGGGAATGGTGTCGGTCATCGTGCCGTCGTGGAACTTCTCGTAGGCTACCATGTCGAAGTAGCCGGTGCCGGTCAGGCCGAAGAGGATGGTCTTCTCCTCGCCGGTCTCCTTGCAGCGCAGCGCCTCGTCGATGGCCACCCGGATGGCGTGGCTGCTCTCCGGCGCAGGCAGGATGCCCTCCACCCGGGCGAACTGCTCGGCGGCCTCAAAGACCTTGGTCTGTTCCACCGCCACGGCCTCCATCAGACCGTCGTGGTAGAGCTGGGCCAGCACGGGACTCATACCGTGGTAGCGCAGGCCGCCCGCGTGGTTGGCCGAGGGGATGAAGTTGCTGCCCAGGGTGTACATCTTGGCCAGGGGACAGACCATGCCGGTGTCGCAGAAGTCGTAGGCGAATCTGCCCCGGGTGAAGCTGGGGCAGGAGGCCGGTTCCACGGCGATGAAGCGGTAGTCCGCCTCGCCCCGGAGCTTCTGGCCCATGAACGGCGAGATCAGCCCGCCCAGGTTGCTGCCGCCGCCGGCGCAGCCGATGATGATGTCCGGCTTGACGCCGTATTTGTCCAGGGCAGTCTTGGTCTCCACGCCGATGATGCTCTGGTGCAGCAGCACCTGGTTGAGCACGCTGCCCAGCACATACCGGTAGCCCGGGGTGGTGGTGGCCACCTCCACCGCCTCGCTGATGGCGCAGCCCAGAGAGCCGGTGGTGCCGGGATGTTCGGCCAGGATGCGGCGGCCCACCTCGGTCTCCGGGGAGGGGGAGGGCGTCACCGAGGCGCCGTACACCCGCATGACCTCCCGGCGGAAGGGTTTCTGCTCGTAGGAGCACTTTACCATATAGACCTTGCAGTCCAGACCCAGATAGGCGCAGGCCATGGACAGCGCGGTGCCCCACTGACCGGCACCGGTCTCGGTGGTGACGCCTTTCAGCCTCTGCTGCTTGGCGTAGTAGGCCTGGGCGATGGCGCTGTTCAGCTTGTGGCTGCCCGAGGTATTGTTGCCCTCGAACTTGTAGTAGATTTTTGCCGGGGTGCCCAGCTTTTTCTCCAGGCAGTAAGCCCGCACCAGCGGCGCAGGGCGGTACATCTTGTAGAAGTCCCGGATCTCCTCGGGAATGGGGATCTCCCGGGTGTCGTTGTCCAGTTCCTGGCGGATCAGCTCGTCGCAGAACACCGGGCGCAGGTCGTCGTAGCCCATGGGCTGGCCGGTGCCGGGGTTCAGCAGCGGCGCGGGTTTCGTCTTCATGTCGGCCCGGACATTGTACCAGGTGCGCGGCAGTTCCTCTTCGGACAGGTAGATCTTGTAGGGGATTTTCTCGGTGCTCATACAACAGGCTCCTTTCTGTGTGCCGCGCGGGACAAAACAAAAAGGCCTTTGTCCCACAGGGCATGTGTAAAATACCCTTTGGGACAAAAGCCTGATAGCTTCTGCGGTGCCACCCAAATTGGCGAATTGCTTCGCCCGCTCATCCGATGTGCCAACACACACCGTTCCCGCTAACGGGGGAAATCCGTCGGCCGCTACTGGGGCACTGACCCGTTCGCTCCGCCCTCGGCAGTCCATTCGGCAAAGCGGTCACCGCCGCGCTCCCACCTGTCCGCGGCTCTCTGGAGGATCCCGGTTCTCTGCGTACTCTTCTGCGTCCTCGGTTTGCTGATTCAACAGTTTAACTCGTTGAATTGTCTGGGAGTGTACCAGAATCTGCAGCGCTTGTCAAGTGGTCCGTTGAAAATTTGCTTTTTTTACTAAAGAAAAGGACGTACTTTTGGAAGAAATTCCAAAATCAGCGGCAGCCGCCCACCCCGCAGGCCGGGCGCTGTTCGGCGATCTCCTCCGGCTGCACCGGCGGCTGGCCGATCCAGCCCAGCGCTTCGTCCACATCGAAGGTCTTGCGGCCGTCCTCGTTCACAAACAGCGGAATGCCGATGCCGCCGCGCTCCCGCACCGGGGCAAACACCGGGTCGTGGTCCCGCAGGGCCAGGAATTCCTTGAGGTTGGCGGTGTTCTCGGTAATGTCAACGAAGTCCGCCGCAAAACCCCGGCGGGCCTGCAGCGCCTGGTAGTTGCGGCAGTCGATGCAGATATGGGTTCCGTATACTTTCACAAAAAGCCCTCCCTTGGTTGGATTGCCCCCAGTATACGGCGGACCGGCCGGTTTGGCAAGGGGGTCAGGTCTTGGCCGGGTTTACATGGATCATCACATGCTTGACTTCGGGATATTCCTTTTCCACGTCGGTGTGGACCTGTTCGGCCACCTCGTGGGCTTCCCGCAGCGTTTTGTCGCCGTCGACTTCAATCTCCAGGTCGATGTAGACCTTGTTGCCGAACATCCGGGTATGGAGCAGGTCCACGGCCTCCACGCCGGGACGGCCGGAGATGAAGGCGCGGAGTTTGTTTTCATACTCCTCCCCGCAGGAGGTGTCCAGCAGTTTGTTGATGGCGTCCTTCAGGATGTCGTAGGACACTTTCAGGATGAACAGGCAGATGACCACGCTGGCCACCGAGTCCAGCACCGGGAATCCCAGCATGGCACCGGCGATGCCGATGAGGGAACCGATGGAGGAGAAGGCGTCGGAGCGGTGATGCCAGGCGTCGGCGAGGAAGGCCGAGGAATGGATGAGCAGGGCATAGTGGCGGGTGTACCAGTACATGGCCTCCTTGCCCACGATGGAGATGATGGCGGCAGCCAGGGCGATGGGCCCGGGCACGGCGAGGGTCTGGTAGTTGCCGGAGAAGATGGTCTCCAGTCCGGCCTTGCCGATACCCAGACCGGTGAGCAGCAGCACCACGCCCAGCAGCAGGGAGGCTACGCATTCCAGCCGCTCGTGGCCGTAGGGATGTTCCTCATCCGACGCCTTTTTGGAGATCTTGACGCCGATCCAGGCGATGAGGGTGGTGAGCACATCGGAGAAGGAGTGGACGGCGTCCGAGATCATGGCGCTGGAGTGGCCGGTGACGCCGGCGAACAGCTTGAATCCCGAGAGCACCGCGTTGCCGATGACGCTGACCAGGGACAGTTTGCGGATGACCACCGCTTCATCCAGCGGTGCCGTTTTGTTTTGGGTTGCCATACAAGAAAACCTCCTGTTGTGACCGGGAAAATCCCGGCGGTGTGATTACTCTTGTGTGCACCTTTTCGAGAACGGTTGTTCCCAGGAACCCCGAAAAAGAATAGAAAAAGGCACCTGTGGAACATACAACTGTCCCACAGATGCCGTTACCTTCATCTGCTGCCGCACGGGCGGCCCGGCCCCACGCCCTGCAAAGGGCGTCGCCTGCTCAGTTTGTACTGGAGATCTCGCACCCCGATCGGGGGATGTAATGCAGTGCAAAGAGTTTTCATATTATACCCCATTTTATGGGAGCCGTCAAGCAGATGTGCCGCTTTTTTGCGTATTGCCGAAAAAAAGGCGAAAAACGGCGGCGTTCCCCTTGCGGGCGGGGAGACCGGCTGGTATACTGAAACCAGGATGAAAAACGGCGGAAAGTGTTCCGCTCCGCCGCCACGGCCTTCAAAACCGAAAGGAGGAAAAAACTATGCTCTGTCCCCAGTGCGGAAAATCCGTCGAAGACGGCACGATGACCTGCCCGTATTGCGGTGCATCCCTGCAGCCCAACGCCCAACCGGAGGCCTCGGCGCCGATCTATACGCGGCCGCCGGTGGCTGACCCACCCCCGGCGTACCAGCCGGCGTACCAGTCGTCGGAAATGCCGGTGATCCAGCTGATGCGCCGGATGGCCCGCTCGCCGGTTTTTCTGGTGCCGGCCATTGCGTACACCTGTATGGTCCTTTTCCAGATAGCGGCTACCTTCTTCGGCGTCGCCCAGGTCTCTCTGGACCCGGTGGTCACCCAGACGGTGGAAACCAACGCGTTCCTTCAGAACATCTACACCACCTCGGTGACCTTCAGTGCCCTGCCGCTGAGCTATATCTTCTCCATCCTGGCGGCGGTGGGCATCTGGATGACCTTTGCCTCGGCGGCAAACCAGTCCGGTGCGCCCATCAAGACCGCCGGTCTGACCCTTCTCCGGGTCCTTCAGATCATTTCGCTGGTGGTGGTATGCCTGCTGGTGCTGCTGCTGTTCGGTGCCGTCGCCATCCTGATCAGCACGCTGGGGTCGTATGATAATACCGGTGCTGCCAGCGCGCTGATCGTGGTGGTTCTTCTGATCGCGGCCGTCATAGTAGCGCTGGCGATCCTCTATTCGGTGAAAACCATCACCACCATCGAATGCTTCCGCAGATCCATCCGGACGGGTACGCCTCAGGGCAAAATCTCTGTCTATGTGGCTGTTATGAGCATCCTGGGCGGTCTGCTCTCTCTTCTGGCGGTTCTCTCGGGCAACCTCTTCAATGCCCTGGCCGGTGTGGCCGGTGCGGTATCGGGCATCGGATTCGGTGTCTTCCTGTTCCGCTACCGGGAAGAGTTCCTGAAAATTCCCTCCCCGGCGGATGCCTGGCATACGCGGTAAAATACTGTTAATACAAAACTCCCTGTTCTGCCTTTTGGCAAAACAGGGAGTCTTTTTGTTGTAACAGTTACAGAATGTCGATGTGTTCGCCGTTCAGGGCTTTGTTCATGCTGCGCACGGCGCAGAACTTGCCACACATGGAGCAGGTGTCGTCATGCTCGGGGGAGCGGTCTGCCCGGATGGCCTTGGCGGTCTCGGGGTCCAGGGCGCAGGCCCACTGAGCTTCCCAGTCCAGGGCGCGGCGGGCATCGCCCATCTTGTCGTCGATCTCCCGGGCGCCGCGCACCCCCTTGGCGATGTCGGCGGCATGGGCGGCGATCTTGCTGGCGATGATGCCCTGCTTCACGTCCTCCAGGTTGGGCAGGGCCAGATGCTCGGCGGGGGTCACATAGCACAGGAAGGCCGCGCCGTTCATGGCGGCAATGGCGCCGCCGATGGCTGCCGTGATGTGGTCGTAGCCGGGGGCAATGTCGGTGACCAGGGGGCCCAGCACATAGAAGGGGGCGCCCATGCAGATGGACTGCTGCACCTTCATGTTGGCGGCGATCTGGTCCATGGGCACGTGGCCGGGGCCTTCCACCATGACCTGGACATCCTTCTCCCAGGCGCGCTTGGTCAGCTCGCCCAGCCGCACCAGCTCCTCGATCTGGCAGACGTCGGTGGCGTCGGCCAGACAGCCGGGACGGCAGGCGTCGCCCAGAGAGATGGTGACGTCGTATTCCCGGCAGATGTCGAGAATCTCGTCATAATACTGATAGAACGGATTTTCCTCCCCGGTCATGCACATCCAGGCGAAGACCAGCGAACCGCCCCGGGAGACGATGTTCATCTTGCGCTTGTGCTTGCGGATCTGGTCGATGGTCTTGCGGGTGATGCCGCAGTGCAGCGTCACGAAGTCCACGCCGTCCTGGGCGTGGAGCCGCACCACGTCGATGAAGTCCTTGGCGGTCAGGGTGTCCAGATCCCGCTGGTAGTGGATGACGCTGTCATACACCGGCACGGTGCCGATCATGGCGGGACACTCGTGGGTCAGCTTCTGGCGGAAGGGCTGGGTGTTGCCGTGGCTGGACAGGTCCATGATGGCCTCGCCGCCCATCTTGACGGCGGCCATCACCTTCTGCATCTCCACGTCGTAGTCCTTGCAGTCCCGCGACACGCCCAGGTTCACGTTGATCTTGGTGCGCAGCATGGAACCCACGCCCTCGGGGTCCAGGCAGGTGTGGTTCTTGTTGGCGGGGATGACCACCTTGCCGCTGGCCACCAGGGGCAGCAGCTCCTCCACCGTCATACGCTCTTTTTTGGCAACGATCTCCAGCTGCGGGGTCACGATGCCCTTGC
The DNA here is from genome assembly GCF_025152575.1 of Subdoligranulum variabile. Taxonomy (NCBI): domain Bacteria; kingdom Bacillati; phylum Bacillota; class Clostridia; order Eubacteriales; family Oscillospiraceae; genus Subdoligranulum; species Subdoligranulum variabile. The sequence goes on from NZ_CP102293.1 coordinate 2,108,427, forward strand.
GCGCCGCCTCCATCTGGGTGGCATAATTCCGTTCACTCATCTTTGTTTTGCTCCTTTGTATGTATTCAGTCCGCTTGTTCGGCGTAACGTCCCTGTAAGGTCCAGGCGTGGTCCATGGGACCGCTGCCCTTGCCCAGATCCAGCCCGGCGGCCAGCGCCCCGGACAGATAGTCCTTCGCCCGCTGTACGGCGTCAGGCAGGGCAAAACCCTTGGCCAGATTGGCCGCGATGGCGCTGGACAGCGTGCAGCCGGTGCCGTGGGTGTTGGTGGTGGCGATGCGCTTGCCGGTGAACCACCGGGCGCCGCTGCCGTCCAGCAGCAGGTCGTTGGCGTCGTTGACACAGTGCCCGCCCTTGAGCAGCACGGCGCAGCCGTACCGGTCCCGGATGGTCCGGGCGGCCGCCTCCATCTCCGCGGGGCTTTCGATGGTGCAGCCCGCCAGCAGTTCCGCCTCGGGAATGTTGGGGGTGGCCACCTCGGCCAGAGGCAGCAGGGTTCTGGTCAGCGTCTCCACGGCCTCGGGGCGGATGAGCCGCGCACCGCTGGTGGCCACCATCACGGGGTCCACCACGATGTGTTTGGCTTGGTAAAACCGCAGCCGCTCCCCGATGACCTCGATGAGGGCGGGGGAGGAGACCATCCCGATCTTGACGGCGTCGGGGCGGATGTCGGTGAACACCGCGTCCAGCTGCTGGGCCAGGAATTCGGGGCTGACTTCGGAAATGGCGGTCACGCCGGTGGTGTTTTGGGCGGTCAAAGCGGTGATGGCGGTCATGCCGTAGACGCCGTTCATCGTCATCGTTTTGAGATCGGCCTGAATACCGGCGCCTGCGCTGGAATCGCTTCCGGCGATGGATAATGCAGTTCTCATACAGATACCTCGCATTTCTTTTGTAACGCGGCAGAGAGTGGTGCCCCCGGTCTGCCGCGGGGATTCAGTGGGATTGGGTCATGGCGTCCGAGAGGGCGCGCAGTTCCCGGCTGGCGGCGGTGATGTCCTCGGCGGCAAAGATGGCCGAGACCACTGCCACCCCGGCTACGCCGGTGCCGGCCAGCCGGGGCAGGTTCTCCCGGGTGATGCCGCCGATGGCCACCACAGGGATGGGCACAGCGTCACAGATGGCGCGCAGCGTTTCGTGGGAGAGAGCGGTCACGTTGTTTTTTGTTGTGCTGCCGAACACCGCCCCGGCGCCCAGATAGTCAGCCCCGCCTTCGTACGCCCGGCGGGCTTCCTCGGGGGTGTGGGCCGATACGCCCACGATCATCTTGTCGCCCACCCGGCGGCGCACTTCTTCCACCGGCAGGTCGTCCTGTCCCACATGGACGCCGTCGGCGCCGCAGGCCAGCGCTACCTCCAGGTCGTCGTTGATGATCAGCGGCACGCCGTAGCGCTGGCACAGGCAGCCGATGCTGCGGCCCAGATGGATAAAACTCTCCCGGTGCAGCTGCTTTTCCCGCAGCTGCACACAGGTCACGCCGCCCTGTAAAGCGGCCTCCACCTGGGCGCGCAGCGTCTGGCCGTGCAGCCAGCTGCGGTCGGTGACGGCGTAGAGCCGCAGCCGGTCTTTATCGAAGTTCATAACGGGCTCCTTTCTCCAGTTGGTCGGGGGTCAGACGGCACACGGCGTCCATCAGGTAGGTGCGGAAGCTGCCGCTGCCGTCCTCCGGCCCCAGCCGGGCGTGGGCGATCTCACCGCACAGTCCCATGGCACATACCGCCGCGGCGGCAGCTTCCAGCGGCCGGTCGGGGTTGGCCGCCGCAAAAGCCCCCGTCAGGCAGGAAAGCTGACAGCCCGTGCCGGTGACCAGCCCCATCATGGGGTGACCGTTGCGAATGCAGTAGACGGTCTGCCCGTCGCTGACCAGATCCACGGAGCCGCTCATGGCCACCACGGCTCCTGTGCGGCGGGCAAATTCCCGGACCAGGGCGCAGCAGGCGTCCAGATTGTCGGCGGTCACCCGGTCGGTGCTGTCCACGCCGGGAGCGCCCTCCTGACCCCGGGCCAGGGTCTCGATCTCGGAGAGATTGCCCCGGATGACGGTGAACCGCACCTCCCGCAGCAGGCGCAGGGCGGTGTCCCGGCGAAAACGGGAGGCCCCCACTCCCACCGGGTCCAGCACCACAGGGATGCCCCGGGCATTGGCGGTGCGGCCACAGGCGGGCAGCGCGGGCAGGGTGGCTCGGTGCAGGGTGCCCAGGTTCAGCACCAGCCCGGCGGCCCGGGCCGTGATCTCGGGGGCTTCCTCCGGCTCATCGGCCATGATGGGGGAGGCCCCGCAGGCCAGCAGCAGGTTGGCGCAGTCGTTGGCGGTGACGTAGTTGGTGATGGCGTGGACCAGCGGATGGCGGTCCCGCAGATTCTGGAGGAGCGGTGCAAACATAGATGATTCCTTTTCAGTGGGAGAGGGTTTTCTGCATCCGGTTCAGGGCGCCGGTGCCCCGCAGGGCGTAGACCAGCACGCCGGACAGGATGGACCCGGCGGCGGTGGAGACCAGGAAGGGCACAATGTAGGCGTAGAAGGCGATGTCTCCGGCGGCCTGGCCCATGAAGAGGATGGCCACAGGATAGGCGCACAGCCCGCCCAGGATGGAGGTGCCGAACACCTCGGCAATCAGGGTCAGGGGCAGGTTGCGGGTGCCGGCGTAGGCCAGACCGCAGAGCAGGGCGCCGAACATGCTGCCGGGGAAGGCCATCAGGCTGCCCAGCCCCGTGAGGTTGCGGATGAGGCTGGCCGCGAAGGCCACACCGATGCCGTACCAGGGTCCCAGCAGTACGGCGCACAGGATGTTGACCATATGCTGGATGGGCGCGCATTTGCTGCCGAACATGGGGAAGGAAAAGAGGCTGCCGACGACGGCGATGGCGCAGAAGATGCCGGCCAGGGCCAGCTTATGGACGTTTTGATGTTTCATGGTAAAAAACTCCTTTGCAGACAGGGCGGGAAAGGACGAACAGCGACACTTTCCCGCAGAAGGACGTGCAGGGCAATCCCCGCACACGGAAAAAGCGGTCGAGGCTTGCTGGCCTCCTCTCACGCCGGAACACGGCTTCCCATCGCTGAACCTCCCGGAACACAGGGCGCTCCCCCTCTGCCCGCCGCGGCACCGTCCGCGGACCCCTTTTCACTTCCTTTCCCGGAAAAAACACAAAAAAATCGGGAGGCACCTGCGCGGTGCCTCCCGGAAAAAGTACAATCTACCACGACTTCCTACGGCGGCATTATCCGCATCAGGTGTAAGGGTCGAAGGTGATTCCTTCCTCTCAGCCTGTCAACACAAGCTCCCCCGGTTGTTCTGTTTGTTGTTATTATAGCCCCGGCAAGGGGGCACGTCAATGGATTCTGTCAAAAAAGTTCATTTCCCGTCGGTGGGGCCCATCGCCTCCTGCCAGAACCGGACCGCCTGGTCCAGCCAGCCCTCGGCGTCAGTGCCGATGCCCAGCCCGAAGCCGTGACCGCCATGGGCGGGGAACCGGCAGCGGTGGACGATGCCCGCCTGGTTCAGGGCCTCCTCAAAGAGGTGGCTGCTCTGGACCGGCACGGTGGGATCGTCCTGGCAGTGCACCAGGTAGACCGGCGGGAAGTCGGCATCCATTTGGGTGACGGGGCTGAACCGCCCCAGGGACTCCCGGGTGAAGTTGCTGCCCGCCACCCGGGCCAGATACTGGCCGGTGCCGGTGCGGAAGGCGGGATCCCGGGAGGCTTCCAGCAGGTCGTACATCAGCCCGTGGGCGGTGCTGGGGTAGCCCAGCAGCAGGGCCGCGGGACGGGGCGCGCCGTAGCGGGCGTAGCCTTCCGCCCGGGTGCCCCAGAGGGCTGCCAGGTTGCCCCCCGCCGAGAAACCGCAGACGGCATAGTGTTGGGTGGTGAAATGGCAGGACTCCGCCAGCGAACCGATGACCTGCAGCGACTGGGCGATGTCCTCCAGCGGGTCGGGCAGCAGGCCGGTCTTGCCGGCGCGGTAGAGCAGGATGAAGGCGTGGTAGCCCATCTGGCTGAGCTGCCAGGCGATGGGCAGTCCTTCCACCAGGGTCCACTGGCGGTTGTAGCCGCCCCCGGGGCAGACCAGGGCAAAGGGCATGTCGGCCTTGCCGGCCAGGTAGAGCAGCTTGACCTGGGCCTTTTCGGGGTCACGGTCGGTGACCTCCCGGCTGTAGACGTCCAGGATGCGGAAGGTGCCGGCCCGCTCGGCCTGGCAGAAAGCGCCCAGAGCCTGGGGAATGGCGCACTTTTCCAGCCCGAAGGCGGAAAGCTGGCGGCTCCACATATCCTCCGACATATGGGTGAACAGATAAGGCGACAGGGTCTTGAGGGGAGCCAGCTGGCACAGATCCCCCACCGTCATGTCATCCCGGATGGATTCCAGCATGCCCAGGTCGGCGGGTTTGCCCCGCTTGAGATAGGCCTGCTTGTTCTGGGAGGGGGACATGCCGGTCACCGACTTGTAGACCCGGTTGAAGTGGGTCACGTTGGAAAAGCCCACCCGCTTGCTGATCTCGGTGATGGAGTAGTCGGATTCCTGGAGCAGCCGCTGGGCGTGGAGCACCCGCAGGTTGTGGATGTACTGCACGATGGTGCTGCTGGTGTAGCGCTTGAACTCCCGGCACAGATGATACTGGCTGACATAGAAATGGTTGGCCAGCTGTTCCAGGGTGATGTCCTCGGTAAAATGTTCGTGGAGGTAGTTGATGATGTCGGTGACCCGGTTGCGCTGTTCGGGGCGGGCGGCCTCGTCGGAGTTGCGCACCAGCTGCAGGGCCAGGGCGTTGACCATCAGGGTGATCAGTTCCCGGGAATAGAGATCGTCCCGCTCCTGTTCCTGCAGGATGTCCTTCATGAGATTGTAGATGGGCGCACTCTGGGCCCGGGGCAGTTTGTACACCCGGGCGCGCTCGCTGAGGGTGCGCAGGATCTGGGGAGAACGGATGACTTCGGGGTTGAAGTAGAGCAGCAGCCGCCGGAAAGGCACATCATTTTCCTCAAAGGAGTGATGCATCACAAAGGGCGGGAAGATGATGAACTCGTCGGGCTGGAGGATGTACTGGCTGTCCTCGATGATGTGCTGCCGCCGGCCCTGTTCCAGATAGTAGATTTCAAAAAATTCATGGTAGTGGGAGCGGACCATATTGTCGTTGACGCCCGCGATCCGCTCGCTGGCAAACGGTCTGCCCTCCGCCATGAAAAATGCTGCCTTGTCGACCATAGCGCGCTTCCTTTCTGGCGCCGGTGCGCCGTTTTCCGGGGAATATCCCCATTATACACGAAACAGATTCCTCTGCCAATACAAAGCAAGCAGGCCGGAGCCTGTGGCTCCGGCCTGCACGGGAAAGATACGATCAGACCAGACCCATCGCCGTGGGAAGCGCCAGGGAGATGGCCGGAATGTAGGTGACCAGCAACAGCAGGATGATCTCCGCCACCACATAGGGGATCAGGGTGCGGATGACCTTTTCAATGGGCAGCTTGCTGATGCCGCAGGAGACGAACAGGACCGAGCCAACCGGCGGGGTCATGGTGCCCAGGCACATGTTGAAGGTCAGCACCACGCCGAACTGGACCAGGTTCATGCCCAGGCTGGTGACGATGGGCAGGAAGATGGGGGTGAAGATCAGGCAGGCGGGGGTGATGTCCAGGAAGGTGCCCACGATGAGCAGCACCACGTTCATGAGCAGCAGGATGACATACTTGTTGTCAGAGACAGACATGATGGCATTGCTGATGGCGTTGGGGATGCCGGTGTAGGCCATGACCCAGCTCATGGCGGAGGAAGCCGCGATGAGGAACAGGATGATGCCGCTGGTGTTGGCGCTGTCCAGCAGGATCTTCATCAGGGTCTTGAAGTCCACGCTGCGGTAGATCAGCGAGAGGATGGCGCAGTAGAGCACCGCGATGCCGGCGCCCTCGGTGGCGGTGAAGATGCCGCCGACGATACCGCCGATGACGATGACGATGAGCAGCAGGCTGGGCAGGGCATCCAGGGTGATGCGGATGGCGTCCTTCATGGGGACCTTCTCGGTGACCGAGTAGTTATGCTTTTTGGCGTAGAAGAAGGCAATGACCATGGCCACCAGGCCCATGAGGATACCGGGCACATAGCCGGCCATGAACAGGGCGGAGATGGAAACGCCGCCCGCGATGCTGGAGTAGACGATGAAGGCGCTGGTCGGGGGGATCAGCAGGCCGGTGGGAGCGGAAGCGATGTTGACGGCGGTGGAGAAGGCGGGATCATAGCCCTCTTCCTCCTCCATGGGGTTCAGGGTGCCGCCGATGGCCGCCGCAGCCGCCACGGCAGAGCCGGACAGGGCGCCGAAGAGCATGTTGCCCAGGACGTTGGTGTGGGCCAGGGCGCCGGGGATGCGGCCGACAATGAGCTTGGCGAAGTTGATGAGCCGCCGGGCGATGCCGCCGTTATTCATGATGTTGCCGGCCAGGATGAACAGGGGGATGGCCAGCAGGCTGAAGCTTTCCACGCCGCTGTTCATCTTCTGCATGATGATGAAGATGACCTGATCCCAGGGCAGGTTCATCAGGGTGGTGGCCAGGGAGGAGATGACGATACCCACCGAGATGGGCACGCCCAGGAAGAGCAGGACGAAGAAAATCCCGAACAGAACGATAACGGAAAGTAAAATATTCATACAGCGCCCTCCTTACTTGATCTCGATGCCGGTGAAGTCTTCCACCAGGTTGATGATCTGCGCCACGATGGTGAAGACGCCGGCGATGGGCGCCATGGCGTAGACCAGGCTGCGGGGGATGCCCAGCAGCGAGGAGAACTCCTGCCGGGCGCTGACGGCCAGGTTGATGCCGCCCATGACCATGACGAAGATGGCGAACAGCAGCACCAGGACATCCGAGAAGATGACCAGGGCGCGCCGGGCGGCGGGTTTCATCTTGGCCTGCACGAAGAGCAGGGCCATATGCTGGCGGGAGTTGAAGGCGTAAGCCGCGCCGATGAAGCAGATCCAGATCAGCAGGTAGCGGATGATCTCTTCGGTGAAGTCGGCGGGATTGTTCAGGACGTAGCGGGTGAACACCTGGTAGATGACCAGCACGCTCATCGTGATCAGAATGATCGCCGCAATGGTGGAAAGCAGCGCGTTGATGCCGCGCCGGATCTTGGTCATAAGTTCGATCATGCGTTTTTCCCCCTTACTTGTTGGCTTCGATGATGTCGACGACTTCCTGGACCTCCGGATACTGGGCACAGTAGTCATCCACCATGCTGGCGGTGGCTTCCTGGAAGGCTTCCTTGTCCACATCCTCAATGAAGGTCACGCCCAGCTCGTTCTTGGCGGTCTCGATGGCCTCGTCGATCTCCTTGTCCCAGGCCACGATGTGGTCGGCGGTGGATTCCTTGGCGGCCTGCAGGAGGATCTGCTGGTCTTCCGGCGTCAGGGAATTCCAGGTAGAGGTGCTGATGACCATGACGTCGGGGATCATGGAGTGCTGGTCCACCGAGTAGTATTTGCACACTTCGCCGTGGCCCAGGACCATGGCGGTCTCGTTGTTCTCACTGCCGTCGATGATGCCGGTCTCCAGGGCGGTGTAGACATCGCCCAGGGCCATGGCCACGGGGGTGCCGCCCAGCATCTTGACCATGTCGGTCTGGCTCTTCATGTCCTGTACGCGGAGCTTCAGGCCCTTCAGGTCCTCCGGGGTGCGGATGGGCTTGTCCACGGTGTAGAAGCTGCGGGCGCCGGAGGTGTAGTAGGTCAGCGTCACAAAGCCGTCATCCTCGCTGGAGAGGAAGAAGTCCTGCATGTCCTGGGAGTCCATGACCTTGTAGAACTGCTCCTCGTTCTCGAAGAGGTAGGGCAGGCCGAAGGTGTGGTAACCGGCATTGTAGGTGGCCATGCCGGGGGCCGAGACCTTGGTCATATCCACGACGCCGGCCATCAGCTGCTCCATGACCTCGGTCTCGCTGCCCAGCGTGCCGTTGGGGAAGATCCGGATCTCGATCCGGCCGTCGCTGAGTTCCTTGACCTTGTCCGCAAATTCCTGGATGGCGATACCGGTGACGTGGGTGTCACTGAGGTTGTGTGCCAGCGTGATGACCATGGGGTTTTCTGCAGTGGCATCGGCGCTGTTCGTCACACCGTAGTCCGAACAGGCGCTCAGGCCCAGCAGCATCATGCCGGACAACAGAATGCTGAGTACACGCTTTTTCATCTGTGTTTTTCTCCTTCCTCACATACCAAGCATGTCGAATTGCTCAAAGGAGATCACGACGGTATGATCGCCTTTGGGGTTGGGGTATTTGATCTGGACGGATTTCAGCGTCTGGCTGTAGTACCAGCCGCGCTCCGCTTCCTCAAACTTGCGCCGGTGCAGGAAGTGGGGTAGTTCGGCGCCGTCCAGGGTCACCCAGTAGGGAGCCTTTTCGCGGTGGATCACATCCAGCTCCATCCGCTCCACGGCCGTGGGATAGTTGCCTTCCTGATGGAAAGCCAGGGTGGTGCGTTCGCCGCCGGTCATCTCCACCCGGGTGCGGCAATAGTCGCCGCGCTGATAGCCCAGGGTGATGCCGTCGTCTTCGTAGAGGGCGAAGGTGTTGTCCCGTCCCGGCGCGCAGATCAGGTGCAGACCGGTGATGGACTGGGTGGCGGCATTGAAGATCTGGTTGGTGGCCAGGGGCAGGATGGCGCCCTCGGGCAGGAACAGCGGGATGGAGGCGATGGTGACCGGGACCTCGATGGTCTGGCCGCCCTCATAGGCCTCGCGGGTGTAGAAGTCGTAGAACCGGCGGCCGGCGGGCAGGTAGACCTTGCGGGTGGTGGCGCCCTTCTCCACCACGTTGGCCACCAGCAGGCTGTCGCCCAGCATGAAGTCCACGCCCTCGTCGTAGCAGGCGGGATCCTCCTGGAAGGCGCTGCACAGCGGCTCCATGATGGGCAGGCCGGTCTCGGCAGCCCGGGTCATCAGGGCGTAGAGGTAGGGCAGCAGCCGGTAGCGGAACTGCATGGCGTCCCGGATGTACTGCTTGTGGCCGCTGTACATCCAGGGCTCGGTGACGGTGTTGTCGGTGTTCACCGAATGCACCGAGAACCGGGGCTGGAAGATGCCGTTCTGGACCCAGCGCACAAAGAGCTCGGCCTCGGGGGATTCGCCGTGGAAGCCGCCGATGTCGCAGCCTTCGTTGGGCTGGCCGGACAGGCCCATGCCCAGGATGGTGGCGATGTTGTACTTCAGGGTATCCCAGCCGGTGCGGTTGTCGCCGGCCCAGGTCTGGGCGTAGCGCTGGATGCCGCAGTGGCCGCTGCGGCAGACGATGAAGGGACGGCGGTCGGGATAGGTCTCCTGGATGGCCTCCTGGGTGATGTGGCACATCAGGTTGGACATGACGGATTTCAGCTGGCCGATGGTGCCCTCCTTGCCGTCAAAGTCACAGCGGCAGTCCTTGTCCACCATGCTGTCGTACTCGCAGTTGTCGTTCCACACCGAGGAGGTGCCCATATCCAGCACCGTTTCCTTCAGCATCTTCTTCCAGACATCCCGGGTGTGGGCGTGGGTGAAGTCCGCAAAGACGCCCTTGCCGCCCCACCAGGTGCCCACGCCGGGCTCGTCGGAGGTGCTGCTGCGCACGAAGATGCCCTCGGCCTTCATGGCCTCCAGGTCGGGATGGCACAGCAGGATGCCCGGCTTGACGTTGGGGGAGACGGTGATGCCCCGCTCCTCCATCTGACGGAAGAACTTCTTGGGATCCTTGAACCGCTGGGTGTTCCAGGTGAAGACACAGCGCTTGAGGCCCTCCGGCGTCTCCTGGGAGGTGTAGCCCGAGGAGAGCTGGAAGCCGTCCACCGGGATCTCTTCCTCCTTGGTGGTGTCGATGAACTCCACGATGGCGTCGTCGCAGTCCCGCTCCAGCTCGGGGTAGTACATGGAGGAACCCAGGTAGCCCAGGGCGGTGCGGGGCAGCATGGCCGGCTTGCCGGTCAGGTCGGTGTAGCGCTCCACCACCTCACGGATGGTGGGCCCGGCGATGAGGAACAGGTCGATATCGCCGCCGTCGGTGCGGTAGCGGCTGTGGGGTTTCCAGTAGTTGCTCTTCTCCCGGCCCATGTCAAAGTCGCACTCGTAGGTGTTGTGGTAGAAATAGCCCACGGCCTTGCGGGTGTCCCGGTTGAGCTTGATGTAAAAAGGAATGTGCTTGTACAGCGAGTCGGTCTCCTGGGGATCGTAGCCCATGGCGTCCTTGGGGCTCATGCCCATGAACTTCTGGGCCTTGTTCCAGCGGCCGGTCTTTTCGCCGAAGCCGTAGAAGCAATCCCGGGGCGAGATCTCGCTGGTGTGGATGCGGCGGTGGTTGCTGTCCTCCAGATAGGCCAGGTCCACAATGTCGGCGTGGAGCTGGGTGCCCTCGGCATCATAGACACAGATGCGGAAGGGATCCTTCTCGATCTCCACCCGCAGTTTGGCGCCCTGGAGCACCGCCTTGTCGGCGCCGTCCTCCAGCGTGTAGGCGGCGGGCTCGATGCGCTTGCGGATATCCTTCATGAAATCATCCAGACGGTCCTCCCAGGCGGTGGTCACCAGGGTGTAGGACTCCTCCGCAAAGTCGCCGTCAAAGCCGGCGCGGATGCGTACGATGTCGTCGGTCAGCAGCAGGACCCGCAACTCCACCCCGTCCGTCAGGATGCGGACGGTGGCGCCTTCCCGGCGAATCTCGTTCACATGCGTACAAACTTTCATGGGCATACTTCCTTTCCGAAACATGATTCCCTTTTCCCGCGGGACCCGGTTGGTCCGGCGGACTTTTTCTTTTACCATTGTAGCCTGTACGGGCTTTTGGCACTACACCGAAATTGCTAGTTCTGCCCGGGAAGTTTGACGTATTTTGCCGTTTTTGTGATTTTTATCACCAGTCAAATTCGGGAAACAATCCTCAATTTTTTAGTCAATATTGAGCAAAAAATGTTAAACATCCCCAAAAGAAGGGCAATTTGCGTATAGCCCGCCGGCGGCAATTTGCGTATACTGGAAGAAAAATCAACTTAACCAGCAACAGGAGGATAAGCGTCATGGCGATTTTGACTTGTACTTGCTTCAGCACGACCCTCAAACAGAATGTGACCTTCAATGCGGTGGTCCCCACCCCCGAAGGCAACGAGCAGGTCACCGACCAGCAGACCAAGAGCCGCGCCGACGGCGACGGCTTTCCGGTGATCTACCTGCTGCACGGCGCCTACGGCAGCTACGCCTCCTGGAGCCGTTTCAGCAATATTGAGCGGTACGCCCAGCAGTACGGCGTGGTGCTGATCATGGCCTCGGCGGAGAACAGCTTCTACCAGGACATGGCCCACGGCAACCCCTACTTCACCTTCTTTACCGAGGAACTGCCCACCCTGGTCAAGCATCTGTTCCCCGTCACCCATCAGCGGGAAAAGACCTATGTGGCGGGCTTCTCCATGGGCGGCTACGGCGCCTGGTTCCTGGCCCTGTCCCGCCCCGACCTTTACGGCAAGGCGGCCGCCATGTCCGGCGCGCTGGATATCGTGGCCACCTACGAGCAGGGCAAGCAGGGCGTCATCGACAGCCCCTTCCCCTGGGAGAACGTCTTCGCCGATCCCGAACATCTGGCGGGCAGCAAGGCGGACCTCTTTGCCCTGTATGAAGCCGACCGCGCCAAGGGCTGCGTGCCCGCCCTTTACCACGCCTGCGGCCGCAGCGATTTCCTGTACGGCATGAACAAGGCCGTGCACGAGCGTCTGGTCTCCATGGGCGCCGACGTCCCCTTTGTGGAGGGCGAAGGCGGCCACGAGTGGGATTACTGGGACCGGACCATCCGCGAGATCCTGCCCTGGCTGTGTGAAGGCTGATCCATTCTTTTTGCCATCTTCCGGATTCTTCTGCATGTTGCAAAGCCCGGCCCCCGCAAGGGGCCGGGCTTTGCCTTTTGCGCAAAAGGCGCCGGCTGCCGAAGCGATTGACAAAATCCCACCCGGGGCGTATTGTGAAAACAGAATCCTTTTTGTCAAACAGGAGGAACATGTATGCTGCACATCGTGGTCTGCGATGACGAGGCGGCCTTTGCTGCGTCGCTGGCCCAAAGGATCGAAGCCCTGCCGGATTTCTCCCCCCGCAGCATGCGGGTGCGGTGCCTGACCGACGCCGCCGCGCTGGCGGAGGAACCCTGCGACCTTTTGTTCCTGGACATCGACCTGGGCCGGGAAAACGGCATCGAAGTAGCCCGCCGCCTGCGCCGCACCCGGCCGGATACCGTGCTGATCTTCGTGACCAACTACAAGGAATATGCCCCCGAAGGGTATGAGGTCAACGCCTTCCGGTATCTGGCCAAGGGGGAGCTGGACAGCAAGCTGGCGGCCTACTTTGAGGATGCCCTGGCGGTGTGCTGTGCCCGGCGGCGTACGGTGGAGCTGATCTGCGGCGGGGAACCGGTGGCAGTACCGCTGCCCTCTCTGGTGTACATCGAAAGCCGGGGCCGGGACCGGCGCCTTCATCTGCAGGGGGGGCCCCGGGCCCAGCTGGTCACCCACACCACGCTGGCCCAGCTGGAAACCATGCTGGCGGAGGAAGGGTTCCTGCGGCTGCACAAGAGTTATCTGGTGAATATGGCCTTTCTGGATACCCTGCAGAGCACCGGCGCCCGCCTGACCGACGGTACCGCCCTGCCGGTGAGTGCCCGGAGCTACCGTACCAGCAAACAGCGGTTTCTGGCCTGGAAAGGACGGCAGATATGCTAGATCTGTGGGGGAACATCCTGACGGTTTTCAACTCGCTCACCAACAGTGCCGGCATGCTGCTGATCTTCGAGAGCTTTTTTCGCCGTACCACCCGGGGATTCCGGTACGGGAGCGCTCTGCTGGCGTGGTATCTGGCGGGGCTCTGCCTGTTGTTCGGATCCTGGGACGGTGGAAAAGAGCTGCTTCGGGCGGTGGGCATCTGCCTGCTCAATGCCGTCCTCATGCGGCTTCTCTACCGGGCGCGGTGGGACCGGGCCTTTTTTGTGGCGGTGACAGCCTACGTGCTGTGCAGCGCGCCCAACTACTGGACCGACTGGGTCGTCATGCAGCTGCTGGGGCTCAGCCGGGAGGAACTGGTCTGGAACATTCCGCTTTATTCAGTGGTGTTTATCGGCAAATCCCTGGCCAGCCTGCTCCTGGGCTGGCTCATCTGGCGACTGCACAAACCGCTGCCCGCCACCGATGCACCACCCCGCGTCTGGGTGCCGCTGGCCACCATCTTCCCGATGCTGACCCTGGTGGCCCTGTACGGCACCTACGCCCAGGACCCCCGCCAGTGGCAGGGCACGCTGCTGGTGCTGGAGATCGTGGACGTGGCGGCCCTGCTGCTCTTTGACCGGCTGGAACGAAGCGCCATGGACCGGGAGGCGCTGGTAGCCGCCCACGAACGGGCCCGGGTGCAGGATGAAAACCTGCAGGCTCTCAGCCAGGCCTACGGCGCCCAGCGCAAGCTGACCCACGATTTCCGCGCCTGCCTGACCACCCTGTCGGGGCTGCTGGAACAAGGGGAGGTGGCCCAGGCCCAGCGGTATCTGGAAGAACTCAAGGTCCGCCAGACCGAGCGCATCCTGCTGGTGAACACCCACAACGCGGCTATCGACGCCATCCTCAACCAGAAAGGCTACGCCGCGGGCAAACGGGGTGTGGACCTGCGGTTCCGGGTCAACGATCTGTCGGCGCTGCGGCTCAACGCCGTGGATGTGACGCTGGTGCTGGGCAATCTGCTGGACAACGCCATGGAAGCCTGTGCCGGCCTGCCGGAGCGGGACCGGTGGGCGGAGGCGGAGATCCTCTACCACGCCCAGGGCAATCCGCCCAGCCTGTCCCTCTCGGTGGTGAACCCCAGCCGTCCCGTCACGGTGACCGACGGCCGGGTGGCCACCACCAAACCCGACCCGCTGCTCCACGGCTTCGGGCTGCAGAACGTGCGGGAGATCCTGGAGCGCTACCAGGCAGAATTTACCTGTTTTTATGAAAACGGCCGCTTTGTCTTCAGTGTGGACTGGCCGGACCGCGACGACGCTGGCCCGGAGGCGGGTACCCTGCGTTCACGACACGGTTTCCTGCGTTCATGACCGTTTTCTGGAAAATCCGCCCCTGCCGGGCTATACTGAAAGGGTACACCGAAACCCATCCAAACCAGGCAGGCGGATATGATTCACTACAAGGATATACTCGTGGATACGGCCGCCCAGCGCGTCTGGCGGCAGGGGGAGGAGGTCCACATGACCCGGACCGAATACCGCCTGCTGCTGGTGCTGCTGGGGGGATCCGGACGGGTGTTCTCCCGGGAGGAACTGCTGTACCGGGTCTGGGGCGTCACGGTGCCCCTCCGCACCCGCACGGTGGACATCCACATTGCCCGGCTGCGCCGCAAGCTGGGACTGCGGGGCGAACTGCGGGCCGTTATGCGCAAGGGCTATGCTCTCAAGCGCTGAACCGTTCCGGACCATGACCGCGCGGAAACAGGGGTTGACAAGGCGTCGGAAATCTGGTATCCTATCGAGAGTTAGCTGTCGCTAATCTGCGGCGGCTTTTTTACGGCCTGGGTGTTAGCCTATACTAACTTCCTGGAGGATCGGAAAGAAAGGTTGTCTCCATGAAAAAATGTCTTTCCTGGCTTCTGCTGGCCAGTTTTGTCCTCACCCTGCTGGTGCCGCTCACCGGCCTCATCGTTCACAAGCTGGCCAGCACGGTGTTTTTGCTGCTCTGTCTGGTCCATGTCATCCTGTACCGCAAAAAGCTGGGCGCCAAACGGTGGGCCCTGCTGGGCGGGATCCTGCTGGCTTTCGGGACGGGGGTGCTCAGCCTGGTCTTTGCGGAGCTGCCCCTGGTGCTGGCGCTGCACAAGGCGGTGTCCATTACCTGTGTGTTTTTCCTGGCCATTCATATTTTTGTCTTTGCGTACCGCCGCCTGGGAAAGGAGAACTGAACCATGATGATCGACAAGCGTCTGCTTTCCGCCGTCCCGGAAAGCAAACGGTATATTGCCGCCAACGTGGCCCTGCAGTGGCTGGCCCTGGCCGCCAACATGGTGCTGGTCACGGCAGTCTGCCGTCTGCTGACCCGCCTGTGGGCGGGGACCGCGCTCTCCGGGGATCTGGCGGCCACGGCGGGGGTGGCCGTGGTGGCCCTGGCCGTGCGGTTCGCCTGCGCCGTGGGGGCCGCCCGGATGAGTTACCTTTCCAGCCGGTGGGTGAAGACCCGGCTGCGGGGCCTGCTTTACGAAAAGCTGCTCCGCCTGGGTACGGCCTACCGGGAGTCGGTCCAGACCAGTGAGGTGGTCCAGGTGGCCGTGGAAGGCGTGGACCAGCTGGAGATCTATTTCGGGCAGTACCTGCCCCAGTTTTTCTACGCCATGCTGGCGCCGCTGACCCTGTTTGCGGTGCTGGCGCCCATTGATCTGCCCTCGGCGGCGGTACTGCTCCTCTGTGTGCCGCTGATCCCGGCGTCCATTGCAGCGGTGCAGACCTGGGCCAAAAAGCTGCTGGGTCGTTACTGGGGCCAGTACACGGCGCTGGGGGATACCTTCCTGGAAAATCTGCAGGGGCTGACCACCCTCAAGATCTACGAGGCCGACGACTTCAAAAACCGGGAGATGAACGCCCAGGCGGAGGCCTTCCGCAAGATCACCATGCGGGTACTGACCATGCAGCTCAACTCCATCACCATCATGGACCTCATCGCCTACGGCGGCGCGGCGGCCGGGATGATCCTGGCGGTGAGCCGGCTGGCGGCGGGGGCCATCAGCCTGCAGGGCTGCCTGATGATCCTGCTGCTGGCGGCGGATTTCTTCCTGCCCATGCGCCTGTTGGGCAGCTTCTTCCATGTGGCCATGAACGGCATGGCCGCCAGCGAGAAGATCTTCCGGCTGCTGGATACGCCGGAACCGGCCCGGGGAAACCGCCCCGCCCCGGCGGACTGTACCCTGGCCCTGGAAGCGGTGGATTTTGCCTTTGAGGAAGCCCGCCCCATCCTGAGGAAGGTTACCATGCAATTTCCCAAAGGCAGCTTTACGGCGCTTGTGGGGGAATCTGGCTGCGGCAAATCCACCGTGGCGGCGCTGCTCACCGGCCGCCGTCATGGGCAGGCGGGGCGCATCACCCTGGGCGGTGTGCCGCTGGGGGAACTGGACGAGGCAAGCCTGGCCGCCACGGTGACCTATCTCTCCCACAACAGCTACCTCTTCAAGGGCACTGTGCGGGATAACCTGCGGATGGCCGCCCCCGATGCCGATGACGCCGCCCTCTGGAAGGTGCTGGAGCAGGTGCGGCTGGCGGACTTCCTGCGGGCCGAACAGGGGCTGGACACCCCGCTCCAGGAGAAGGCGTCCAACCTGTCGGGCGGGCAGTGCCAGCGGCTGGCCCTGGCCCGGGCGCTGCTCCACGACACCCCGGTGTATATCTTTGACGAAGCCACCTCCAACATCGACGTGGAGAGTGAAAACGATATTATGGCGCTGATCCGCACGCTGGCCTGCCGCAAAACGGTGATCCTGATCTCCCACCGGCTGGCCAACGTCACCGGCGCCGACAAACTCTATCTGCTGGCGGAGGGCCGGGTGGCCGAAGCGGGCACCCACACCGACCTGCTGGCGGCACAGGGGGCCTATGCCCGGCTGTGGAATGCCCAGCAGCAGCTGGAACACTATACAGGACAGGAGGTATCGGCATGAAGCGAAGCGGTTTTGCCGTGATGGCCCGACTCATCGGGCTGGTGCGGCCGCTGGCCGGGTATATGGCCCTGGCCGTAGCCATGGGTCTGGCGGGGCATCTCTGCGCCACGTGGATTACGGTGCTCGGCGGGTTCGGCATCCTGCGGGTGCTGGGCCTGGAGGCACCGCTGCCCCTGACCGGGCTGTTCGTCGCGGCGGCGGTCATGGCGGTACTGCGGGCGGTGCTGCGCTACGGCGAGCAGGCCTGCAACCATTTTATTGCCTTCAAACTGCTGGCCCTGCTGCGGGACAAGGTGTTCCGCGCCCTGCGCCGTCTGGCCCCGGCCAAACTGGAGGGACGGGAAAAGGGGGACCTGATCGCCGTCATCACCTCGGACATCGAGCTGCTGGAGGTGTTCTACGCCCACACCATCTCCCCGGCGCTCATCGCGCTGCTCTTCAGCGGGCTGCTGACGGCATTCATCGGCAGCTACCATCCGCTGCTGGGGGCGCTGGCACTGGCCGCCTACGCCGTGGTGGGGCTGGCGGTGCCGCTGGCCGTCTCCCGGGCCAGCGGTCAGGAGGGGCTGCGGCTTCGCAACGAGGCGGGAGCGCTGGCAGCTTTTGTGCTGGACAGCCTGCGGGGCCTGCCGGAAATTCTGCAATACGGTGCGGGTGCATCCCGGCTGCAGCAGATGCAGGACCGCACCGAGGCCCTCTCCCGCAGGGAGGCACGGCTCAAGGCGGCGGCCGGGCGGGGAACTGCCGCCACCCAGCTGATCCTCTGGTGCTTTGACCTCGCGATGCTCTTTGCAGCGTCCGCCCTCTATCTGCGGGGCGCGGTGGATTTTGCCGGGGTGCTCCTTCCCACCCTGGCGCTCATGAGTTCCTTCGGCCCGGTGGTGGCACTGGCCAACCTGGGCGCCACCCTGCAGAATACCTTCGCCGCGGGCAACCGGGTGCTGGATATTCTGGAAGAAACGCCCCTGGTCCGGGACATCCACGGCCAGCCCGATGTGACCTTTGCCGGGGCGGGGGCGGAGGATGTGACCTTCGGCTACGGGGAGGAGACCATCCTGCAGAACGTGACGGTCCCCGTTCCCGCCGGCCGGACCATCGGCATTGTGGGCCGGTCGGGCAGCGGCAAATCCACCCTGCTCAAGCTGTTCCTGCGGTTCTGGCAGGTGGAACAGGGCCGGGTACAGCTGTCGGGTCGCAGCGTGGAGCAGATCAATACCCAAAATCTGCGCCGGATGCAGGCCCTCGTCACTCAGGAGACCCATCTCTTCCAGGATTCCATCCGCAACAATCTGCGGATCGCCAGGCAGGACGCCACCGATGCGGAACTGGTGGCCGCCTGTAAAAAGGCATCCATCCATGACTTCATTGCGGCGCTGCCCCGGGGCTACGACACCCCCGTGGGGGAACTGGGGGATACCCTGTCGGGCGGGGAACGGCAGCGGCTGGGCCTGGCCCGGGCCTTCCTGCACGATGCCCCCTTCCTGCTGCTGGACGAGCCCACCAGCAACCTGGACAGCCTGAATGAAGCGGTCATCCTGCGGGCGCTGGCGGAGGAACACGGCAAACGCACGGTGGTGCTGGTCTCCCACCGGGTGTCCACCATGGGCATCGCCGACACCGTCTATTCGGTGGAAAACGGGAGGGTGAGCTGATGACCACCGCCCACAAGCGGGAGCGGGAAAAGCAGGTGGTCTCCTGCATGATCGCCCTGTACTGCCGCCGCAAACATCATACAAAAACCGGGCTTTGCCCCGACTGCGCCGCGCTGGACGACTACGCCCGGCAGCGCAGCGACCGCTGCCCGTTCATGGAGACCAAGACCTTCTGTTCCCACTGCACCGTGCACTGTTACCGAGCCGATATGCGGCAAAAGATCCGCGATGTCATGCGGTTTGCCGGTCCGCGGATGCTGCTGGTCCACCCGGTGCTGGCGGTGCGCCACCTGTTGGAATCCCATCACGAACGCAAGAAAAGGAGACTCCCATGACCCTGCGCAAACTGTTGTATCTGGCCCTGGGCTTTCTGGGGCTGGCCCTGGGCGCTGTGGGGGCGGTACTGCCCCTGCTGCCCGCCTTTCCCTTTCTGCTGCTGGCGGCCTACGGTTTCGGCCGCGGCAGCGAGCGGCTGGACCGCTGGTTCAAAGGCACCCGGCTCTACCGGGATAACCTGGAGGACCTGGCCGCCGGCCGGGGACTGACCCGCCGCGCCAAGATCCGCATCATGGTCACCGTCACGCTGTTCATGGCGGCGGGATTCATCGCCATGGATGCCGTGGCGGTGGGACGCATCGTGCTGGCCTTTGTCTGGGTGGGACATGTGCTCTACTTCTTGTTCGGGGTGCGCACGCTGCCGGATGACCAGGAGAAAAACAACGAATAATCGAATGAATCAAAGCAAGGGGCGGCCGGTCGGCCGCCCCTTGTCTGCTGTAAAATTTCGCCGTTCTGTCTTTACCCCGGCGCTGAACCGCGTTATAATAAAACCGATTTCAACCGTGTGTGTAAAGGAAATAGGACTATGAAAAAACTTACCTTTCGGCAGCTGCTGACCGTGGCCAGTATGCTGTTCGGCATGTTCTTCGGCGCGGGCAACCTGATCTTCCCGGCTTCCATGGGTCAGCTGGCGGGACGCAACCTCTGGCTGGCCTCGGTGGGCTTCCTCATCACCGGCGTGGGGCTGCCGCTGCTGGGTGTGGCGGCGCTGGGCATCAGCCGGGAAGAAGGCCTGCTGGAACTGAGCGGTCGGGTCAGCAAGGGCTACGGCCTGTTCTTCACCTGTCTGCTCTATCTGACCATCGGCCCCTTCTTCGCCATTCCCCGCTGCGCCACCGTATCCTATACGGTGGGCATCCAGCGGATGCTCCCCGAAACCGGCCAGACCCTGGCGCTGGCGGTTTTCTCCCTGGTGTTCTTTGCGGCGGTGCTTTTCTTCTCTCTGCGCCCCGGGGAGATTCTCACCTGGATCGGCAAGGTGCTCAACCCGCTGTTCCTCGTCTTTCTGGCGGTGCTGGTGCTGCGGGCTCTTACGGCACCCCTGGGTGCCGTGGCCGACATCGACCCCACCGGCAGCTACGCTGCGGCAGCGCTGCCCACCGGCCTGCTGGAAGGCTACAACACCATGGATGCCCTGGCCAGCCTGGCCTTCGGCATCATTGTGGTCAACGCCATCCGGGGCCTGGGGGTGGAGGAACCCGGTCAGGTGGCCAAAAGCACGGTCTTTGCGGGCATCTTCAGCTCGCTGCTCATGGCAGTGATCTATCTGCTGGTCACCGTGGTGGGCGCCCAGAGCCGCGGCCAGTTCGCGGCAGCCAGCAACGGCGGCGAGGCCCTGGCCCAGATCGCCGAGCACTACTTCGGACCGGCGGGGGCCCTGATCCTGGCGGCCACCGTCACCATCGCCTGCCTGAAAACGGCGGTGGGACTCATCACCAGCTGCGGCGAGACCTTCGTGAAGATCTTCCCCCACGGCCCCTCCTACCGGGTGTGGGCGGTGACCTTCTGTGTGGTGTCCTTCCTCATCGCCAACCTGGGACTCAACGCCATCCTGGCCTATTCCACCCCCATGCTGATGTTCCTGTACCCCCTGTCCATCGTGCTGATCCTGCTCACGCTGGGCGGGCGGCTTTTCGGCAACCATCCCACCGTGCTGCGCTGGACCATCGGCTGCACGGCGCTGGCGGCGCTGGTGGACCTGCTGCGCACCCTGCCCGGGGAGACCCAGGCGTTCCTCCATCTGGAAGGCGTGGTGGCGCTGGCCCAGTCCTGGCTGCCGCTGTGTGAACAGGGCTTCGGCTGGGTGCTGCCCGCCCTCATCGGTCTGGTCATCGGTCTGGTGCTGCGCGCTGTGCGCCGCAGCTGAACCAAAACAAAACGGCCCCGCCGCCGCGGATTTCCGCGGCGGCGGGGCTTTTGGCTTATGCGTTGGCGGCAATGCCCGCAGGGGAACTGGTGTGGCAGGGCCGGGCGGGATCCGGCAGGAATGCCTGCCGCAGCTCCGCCACCGAAGGAAAGATCCAGGTGGGCCGGTGGGCGCTGGCCTCTACGTCAGCCAGGGTGGCTTCGCCGCTGAGCACCAGGGCGGTGTCCACCCCGGCGCGCAGGCCGCAGGCAATGTCGGTGTAGAGTCGGTCGCCCACCACCAGGGCTTCCTCGGGGGAAAATCCGGTGGCCTCCAGGGCGTACTGCACCATGGCCGGTTCCGGCTTGCCCAGAAATTTCGGACGCCGGTGGGTGGCGGTCTCGATCATGTTGCAGATGGCGCCGCAGTCCGGCAGATAGCCGAAATCCACCGGGCAGACGAGGTCGGGGTTGGTGGCGATATAATCCACCTCCCGGGTGGTCAAAAGCAGGCAGACGTCCTTGATCTTCTCGTAGGTCAGGGCGTTATCGTAGGACACCAGCACACAGGTGATGGCCTTGTCGTGGGCATTGGTGGTGATCTGCAGACCGCTGCGGCGGCACTCCTTCAGGAAGGAATCGGTGGCCAGGGCGTAGATGTGCTGCCCGGCGTAGTGCTCTTTCAGGTAACGGATGGTGGTGGTCCCGGCGGTGAGGTAGTTGCCCTCGTCGCTGGGCACCCCCAGGGTGCGGAAAAACCGGATGTAATCCGCCGTGCTGCGGGTGGAATTGTTGGTGATGAAAACATACTGCCCCCCGCTGCGCCGCACCGCCTGCAGAAACTCCCCGGCACCGGGGATCAGGGCGTTGCCCCGGCAGATGGTGCCGTCGATGTCCAGAAGAAACAGCCGCTTGGTCATGCCTGGCTCGCCGTGAGGCCGCGGCGGATCTCCAGCGCCAGTTTGGGGTCGTTGGTGATGACGTCGGCACCCTGGCCCATCAGCCAGCGCAGATCCTCCGCCCCGTTCACCGTCCAGACCCGCACGGTCAGCCCACTGTCGAGATACCGCTGCAGCAGGTCCGCCATTTTTACGTTGTACAGCCCCGGATGCAGCCCCTGTACTCCGTGGGCGGCGGCATATTTCTCCACGTCGCAGATGATGTCGCCGAGGAGGTAGGCCGTCGCGGCCTCGGGGGCCAGCTGGCGGATTTTTTCGATGCTGTAGTGGTTGAAGGAGGACCAGATCACCCGGTCCTGCATCCCCATGCCTTCCACCAGACGCAGGGCTTTCTCCTCGATGCCGTCATACCACAGGATGCCGGTCTTGATCTCGATGTTCACCAGCATCTTGCCGGGCTTCACCAGGGCCAGCACCTCCCGCAGGGTGGGGATGCGCGCCTCGGCAAAGCCGTCCATGCCGTTGTCGGCACACAGGGCCCGCAGCTCGGCCAGGGTGTAGTCCTGTACCAGACCGGTGCCGTTGGTGGTGCGGTCCACCTTTTCATCGTGGATGACCACCAGCTCGCCGTCCTTCGTCAGATGGATGTCCAGCTCGATGCCGTCGGCCCCCTGTTCCATGGCCAGCGCAAAGGCCGGCAGGGTGTTTTCCGGCGCGTAGGCGCTGGCGCCCCGATGGGCGTATACCTTTACCTGTTTCATTGTCGTACAGCTTCCTTTCCTGTGCAAAAACCGGGAAAAGCCGCGGCCTTTCCCGGTAGTGTTGCCTTATCCGTTGATGAGGTTGTAAGTCTCGATGGAGTCGTTGACCTGCTCGGTGATGGAGGCGACCGCTTCCTCGGGGGACTGGGTGCCGTTCAGCATCTCCTCAATCTCGGTCTCCACGATCTGGCGGGACTCGGGGAAGACGCTGAGCAGGGCGCCGGCGTACTGCGGGGCGGAATCGTGCAGCTGGTCGATGGCGGTCTGGAACTGGGGATACTGTTCCATGTTGGCCTTGTAGGTATCCTCATTGGCCGCCGCGGTGGTCACCGGGAAGTAACCGGTCTGGGCGTTCCAGTAGGCCTGGGATTCCGGCGAGATCAGGAACTCGATGAACCGCCAGGTGGCCGCCAGCTTGACGGGGTCGTTGTTGTTCAGCGCCCACAGGGAGCCGCCGCCGATGGACACACCGCCCTGGTCGGCGTCGGTGACGGCGGGGAAGTAGGCAGTGCCCACCTCGAAGGAGTCACCGGTATCCTGGAGCACCTGCTTCAGGGAGGCGGTGGAGCCCAGCATCATGGCCGCCTTGCCGGAGGTGAAATCGGTGGTGGCGGTATCGCTGCCGCTGCGGCCCACGTTGGGGGCATAGCCGCCGTCGTAGAGCTCTTTCCAGGCGTTGAGGATGTTCAGCGCGCCGCCGTTCTCGTCAAAGACCACTTTGGTGGCGGGAGCGGTGCGGCCGTTGCCGTTGTCCACCATCTCCAGGCCCTGCTTGCAGAGGAACTGCTCGAACCACCAGCCGTAGACGCTCATGGCCAGCACTTCCTGGGTGCCGGCTTTTTCTTTCAGCTGATCGCCCACCGCGGCAATGCCTTCCAGACTGGTGGGAATCTCGGTGATGCCGGCGGCGTCAAACATATCCTTGTTGTAGTAGAGCAGCGGGGTGGAGGAGTTGAAGGGCATGGAGTACAGCCCCGCGTCGGTGGTGTAGTAGGCGGCGATGTTGGGCTCGATCTGGGAGGCGTCGTACCCGGCGGCGTCGATGAGCTGCTGCATGGGCACCACCCAGCCGGAATCGATCATGAAACGGGTGCCGATGTCGTAGATCTGGACCAGGTCGGCGCCCATGTTGCCGATCTGGGCGCTTTTCAGCTTGTTGATGGCGTCGTCGTAGCTGCCCTGGTAGACCGCCTCCACGGTGATGCCGTATTCGTTCTCCTGGTTGAATTTGTCCACCAGGGCGGTCATGGCCTCGCCGTTGACGCCGCCCATGGAATGCCAGAAGGTCAGCTTGGTGCCGGTGGTGTCCAGGGTGTTGAAATCGTCCCCGATGAGGGCCGCGGCGGCCTCTGCTTCACTGGCGGCCGCGGTGGATGCGGTGTCGGCGGTGGCGGTATCGGCGGCCTGGGCGCTGCAGCCGGCCAGGGGAACGCCCACCAGGGCGGCGGCCAGCAGGCCGGTGAGAACTTTGTTGGCTTTCATCTACTTACACACTCCTAATAATAGTACATTTTTTTGCACAAATCTATATGAAACGGTGAAAAGTCACCGGTCCAGCAAAATCAGCCCTTGACAGCGCCGGAGAACATGCCCCGGATCAGCTGTTTCTGACCCACGATGAAGATGATCATGCTGGGGATGATTACCGAGACCACACCGGCCATCATCAGGGTGATGGACTGGGCGTCGGTGTTGTCCAGCATGCTGATGCCGATCTGGACGGTGCGCATCTCCTGGGAGCCGGTGACCAGCAGAGGCCACATGTACATGTTCCAGGCGTTGATGAAGGTGTACACCGACATGGCGCCGATGGCGGACTTGGTCAGGGGCAGCAGGATGCTGACGATGAACCGCAGGTTGGAGCAGCCGTCCAGCTTGGCGGACTCGTACAGCGACATGGGGAAGGTCATGTAGAACTGGCGGAACAGGAAGATGCCCATGGCGGAGGTCAGCGACGGCAGGATGAGGACGAGGTAGGTGTCCAGGATGCCCAGGGAGCTGACGGTCAGATAGTTGGAGATGATGGTGGCCTCACCGGGGACCATCATGGTGGCCATGACCAGCATGAACAGCACGTTCTTGCCCTTGAAGTTCAGGAAGGAGAAGGCGAAGGCCGCCAGGGAGCAGGTGATGATCTGGCCCACCGTGATGCATCCCGACACCAGGAAGGAGTTGAGGATGAACCGCACCAGCGGCACCTGGGTCCAGGCGCGCAGGTAGTTGCCGAAATCGGGATGCTTGGGCAGCAGGTTCATCTCCATGGTGAAGAGTTCCTCACCGGGCATCAGCGAGACGCTGACGGCGTAGAGCAGCGGGAAGAGGATGAACAGGGCCATGAGGATATTCAGCGTGATGAGCACGGCGGTGCGGATGCGCCGGCGGCGCAGGGCGGCCAGCCCCATCTTGCGGTGGAGGGCCTGCAGTTCTTCTTTGGTATAGCGCCCGCGGGTCAAAGACGCGGCGGGGGCGTGCAGGGCAGCGGAGGTATCCATCAGTATTTGACTCCCTTCTTTTCGATCTTGAACATAACCAGCGTCAGCGCCATGATGATGAGGAAGAGGATCACGGACTGGGCTGCCGCGCTGCCGAATTTGTAGTTGAAGAAGGCATCGCGGTAGATGGAGTAGACGATGAGGTTGGTGGACTCGCCGGGGCCACCCTGGGTCAGGATCTTTACCTGGCCGAAGGACTGGAAGGCCTGGATGATGTTGACGACCAGGGTGTAGAACATGATGGGGCTCAGGCCCGGCAGGGTCAGGCGGAAGAATTTCTGGAAGGCGTTGGCGCCGTCCACCGAGGCGCGCTCGTAGATGGATTCGTCGATGTTGCCCAGCCCCGCCGAGAAGTACAGGAAGTTGATGCCGCTGTTGAGCCAGGCGGTGAGCACGGCCACACAGATCAGGGCGTAGCGGGGATCGCTGATCCAGTTGATGTCCAGCCCGGTGATCTTGTTGAACAGGCCGATGGTGGGATTGAGGATGACCTTGAAGATCATGGCCGCGCCGCTGGAGGCAATGGCCATGGGCAGGGCGTAGGCGGTGCTGAACGCCCGGATGCCCGGAAAGGTCTTGCTGCACAGCACGGCGGCGATGAGTCCCAGCAGCATGCTGCCGAAAACCACGATGACCACGAAGATCAGCGTCACCAGGATGCTGTTGTAAAAGCTCTCCGAGGTGAGCAGGTCGGTGTAGTTTTCCGCCCCCACAAAGATCTTGGCACGGCCCAGTTTATCGGTGAGGAAGAAGCTCAGGTAGATGGTCTTCACAAAGGGATAAAACAGGAACATGGCGAAGATGGCAAAGCAGGGGATCAGATAGGCGTAGGGACTGCATCCCTTGAGTTTTTCCGCAAAGGCTTTCATTCTTCGTTCCTCCACTGGTAAAAGATGTTCTGCTCGGCCTCGCCGTCAAAGAAGTGGGCGTTGGCCATGTCCAGATACAGAGTGGCCGGCTGGTCCACAGCGGCGCCGTGGCCGGGCTCCACCCGGGCGGCGAACTCGCCGTCTTCGGTTTCCAGGTGGAGGATGGCCTCGTGGCCCAGACTCTCGCAGGCGGTGATCATACCCTGCATCTTGCCGTAGAGCCTGCCGGTGCGGGCGGGGGCGGCGTACAGGTCTTCCGGGCGGATGCCCAGCACCAGGGCGCGGTTGTCGTACTGGGGCCACAGCACTTTTGCCTGGGCGGCGGTCAGCGGGAAGACCTGCCCTGCCTCGGTGAGGAAGGCGGCACCGTCCCCGGCGCGCCGGACCTTGCCCCGCAGGAAGCTCATGGCCGGGGAACCGATGAAGCCTGCCACAAACATGTTGGTGGGGCGGTTGTACAGTTCCACCGGGGTGGCCACCTGCTGGATGTAACCAGCCTTCATGACCACGATGCGGTCGGCCAGGGTCATGGCCTCGGTCTGGTCATGGGTGACGTAGATGGTGGTGGTGCCCAGCTTGTGGTGGAGGGCGGCCAGTTCCACCCGCATGTGGGTGCGCAGTTTGGCGTCCAGGTTGGACAGCGGCTCGTCCATCAGGAAGGCCTTGGGCTTGCGCAGAATGGCACTGCCGATGGCCACCCGCTGTTTCTGCCCGCCGGAGAGCGCCGACGGCCGGCGGGAAAGCAGGTGGGAGATGCCCAGCATTTCGGCGGTGGTCTCCACCCGCTGGCGGATCTCCTTTTTGGGGACCTTGCGCACCGAAAGCGCAAAGGCCATGTTGTCGTACACCGACATCTGCGGGTAGAGGGCGTAGTTCTGGAACACCATGGACAGGTCCCGCTCCCCCGGGTCGGCGTAGTTGCACAGCCGGTCGCCGATCCACAGCTCCCCGCTGGTGATATCTTCCAGTCCGGCGATCATCCGCAGGGTGGTGGACTTGCCGCAGCCCGACGGTCCCACGAACACGATGAACTCCCCGTCCCGGATGCGCAGCGAGAAGTTGCTCACCGCGTACTGGTCCTTCTCAAAGACCTTGCAAACATCTTTCAACACGATCTCAGCCATAAAGAATTTTGTCTCCCCCTCTGGTAGCACATGGGTTGCAGGCGGTTTTTCCGCCCGTCCGTTATCATACGGCATCGGCCCCGGCGCTGTCGTCCATGATTTGGTAAAACCTGTGCAAACATTTGGTGGCTGTGTCAAAAGACCGCAGCACGTCAAAAAACAGCGCGCGGGGCGCTTTTTGCCCGGAAAACAGGCCGGGGGCGGGACAAAATCTTTACAGAAATTTCCAAAATGTTTTGCCGCAATTTACAAAAGGCTCCGTTTTTGTAAAAAGAAACAGCGGCCACCCGGTGCGGGGTGTCCGCTGTGCATTACAGTTTTTTGTGCCGCCGGAGCATCAGTCCCAGCCCGCCTGCGGCGGCGCTCAGCTCCAGCCAGAACCCGGGCGAAAAGTCGTCTCCGGTGGGGGGATTGCCCGGCGGAGTGGGGGAGGAAACCACCGCGGTGGGAGTGGCGGCAGGGCCGGGGGTGGGCGTGGGAGCGCTTCCCGTGCCCCGGCCGGGTTCATCGGGGGGCGGCGTCAGGGTGCAGTGGTTGGTATACAGGATGCTGGTCAGTCCCGGTTGGGTGGTCACCGTTGCCTCGGGGCCGGGGAGGGGGGCCCCGCCGTTGATGCG
The DNA here is from genome assembly GCF_025152575.1 of Subdoligranulum variabile. NCBI lineage: Bacteria > Bacillati > Bacillota > Clostridia > Eubacteriales > Oscillospiraceae > Subdoligranulum > Subdoligranulum variabile. The sequence goes on from NZ_CP102293.1 coordinate 2,135,685, forward strand.
CACGGTGGTTTCGTAGCCGGGCACCGGTTCCTCGTGCACTGTGCAGACGGTGCCGTCCGGCAGGCCGCGCAGCGTGATCTCGCCGCCGTCGGTCAGGGCGGTCTCGGCGGTGCCCTGATCACTGAAGGTTAGTCCGCCGTATTCCCCTGTCAGTGGGGTACCGTTCCCGTCCCGCAGGGTGACCGTGAAGGAAAACGGCCGGGTCACTTCTCCCAGCGGTCCGGTGACCACCTTCTGCAGCACCAGCCGGGTGGACTGGTTGCGCACCTGCACGATGGTGCTCCGGGCAAAGACATTGCTCACGTCCTGGTCGCCCAGATCGATCTTCAGGTCCTGGTCGGTGCCGGCCGTGTAGTTCTGGGTGATTTTCAGCCGGGACCACCCGGCGGGCACCGCAAAATAGACGGGATCCCCCGGCACGGTGGGGCCGTATTCCAGGATCTGGTTGTTCTGATAGTAGGAAAGCTCCAGTGGTGCCTGCCCCGAGGCTGTCCATACCGACCAGTCGTTGCCGGTATCCGGCGTATACCGGGAGGCGGTGTACAGGGATGCCTTGATGTCGGTCAGGGTGGCGTTGATGTCGTCGGGCACGGCGAACTGCAGCATGCTACGCACGATCTTGCCCACGCCCCGCAGCACCGTGACGTCGTCGTAGGGGGTGCCGGCGTCGGCGTAGACGTCGGTGTTGTCCACCACCACCTCCACCAGATCGGAACTGGGGGCGTACCCGGCCGGTGCTTGGAGCTCTTTCAGATAGTAGGTGCCGTCGGGCAGCACCGGCTGGGTGTTGGGAAAGACCCCTGCGCCGCCCAGGGTGATCACATCGCCCTGGGCCTGGCTCTGGTCCCGGGTGGTCACCGTGTCAAAGGGTTGGGCACCGGGGTTTACCACCCCGTCGGTGACGTCGCTGGCTTGGTACAGGGCAAACTCCGCACCGGTCAGCGGGGTGTAGCCGTCCTCGGCTACCTTCTGCACAAACAGATAGTTCTTGATGTCGGGCACAAACAGCCGCACCGCAAATTCCCGGTCGAAGTCCTGGCCGTTGATGGCCTCCCCGTCGTTGAGGCGCACGGTGTTTTCGGGGGTGGCATCGGCCAGACTGGCGGCGCTGGTACGGTAGAAGCCGACGGTATATTGGGCATTGCTGTCGGTCAACTGATCGTTGGAGGTCAGCACATAGTAGTAGGTCAGGATGTCCCCGGGCAGATTGTCGATGGTATCCTTGTAGGCACCGCTGCTGTCCAGCACAAAGAGGTAGGGATTGGCCCGGGCGGCCTGGAGCACAGCGCTCATGTCGGTGCCGGCTGCCACGTTCCAACCGGTGATGGGGTCCCCCGACACCGGGTACCACTGGCTCTGGGTGCTGCTGCCGTTGCCGCCGGCGGTCTGGCGCTTGAGCACCACCGCAAAGTAGGTGCCGGAATCGGCGGGATACTGCTGCCCCTGCAGGTCCTCCACGGTATCGGGCAGGGTCACGGTGACGGTGGGACTGGCATAGGCGCCGGTGTCCCAGGGATTGGCCGAGAGCAGGGTGGCCAGCTGGGGAAAGTCGGCGGGAAAATACAGGTCGATGGGCCCGGGCGCGCGGTAGCCGGCGGGCACGTCCTCCTCCACCAGCACGAACTTGCCGGTCTGGCCGGGGCCGCCGTATTCGTTTTTCAGGTTGTTCAGGCTCAGCAGGGTGCCGTCGGGATTCTGGAACACAAAGGTGCCGTCCGGCCCTGTGGTACCGGTGGCGATGAGGTTCTGCGGATCGTATGTATAGTCCTCGTTGGCGTAGTAGAGGTTGAACCGTGCCCCCGGCACGGCAGCGCCGGTCTGGTCCACCTTGATGAGATCGCTCTGGGGAATGGAGACCAGGTTGAATTTCAGCTGCATGTTGGAGTCCACGTTGCCCCGCTCCAGATAAAAGAATTTCAGGGTATGGTAGGTGTCGTCGGCAAAGGTGTTGGAACTGCCGTTGGTCCAGGGCGCCCCCGCGGCCTCAAACTTACTGCGTAGGGTGCCGTTGGGCTGGCCGTTGATGAGGATCTGCCCGGTCTGGAAGTTGATGGACAGGGAGGCTGCATCGTGGATGCCCCCCAGATCCCCCACCAGCACATTGTCGATGAAAACCCAGACATCGTCGTCGCCGGAGAAGTCGTAGGTCACGGGGGTGCCGCCGGCGGTGCCGTCCACCGTGCCGTAGGGCTGCTGGACAAAACGGGTGGTCATGGTCAGACCGAAATAGTGGTTGATGGCGGGGTTGCGGGCGTTGAGGTTTTTCACCTGCTCGTAATTGTTGAAGGGAAAGAACTGTCCCAGCAGGGGCTGAGCCCCGGCGGTCTGTACACCCGGCGGGGTGTACAGTGTGAAAGCGTTGGAAGCCTCGTCGAACTGGGCAAAATCCTGGGTGCAGTCGTAATAGTAATAACCGTCGGAATCGATCTGCAACAGGTCCCGCACGTTGGCGTAGGAGGCCTTGCCGGCGTTGGGCAGGGCGGGATTGAACAGGTAATCCAGGGATTGGCCGCTCTGGGTCAGCTGGGGATACCCGCCTTGCAGTGTGGGCAGCACCATGTTGGGGCGGGGGCTGGCACTGCCGGTATAGTTGTTGATGCCGCTGCCGCGGCCGGGATTGGCCGTGAAGATCAGCGCTTTGCCGGCGTTGATGCCCTGGTCCATATTGGCGGGGTTCACATTGTCGGGGGCGTCCCGGGTGGTGATCCAGTAGTCGAACAGGTTGATCGTTGTGCCGATGGGGGAGACCGTGCCGGTCACCACCTGCCCGGTCCGGGGCAGGGAGGGCGCCTGCAGCAGGGTGGTGGCAGCGTTTTCCGGCGTGGCGGTTTCCGGGGCGGGGGACAGCTCCGGAACGGCGGCCTCCGGGGTGGCAGCCTGCTCCGGGGTGGCCAGGGCCGCCGCCGTCATACCGCAGCCTGCCAGGACCCCGGCCAGCAGCAGCGCGGTCATTCGTTGCAGCAAATGCTTCATCATGGATTTCCTCTCCTGGCGCAGCAGCGCCATATCCCTACTATAGGCAAAAACCGCCGAGAGGTTTGCCGGTTTGTGTCAGGGGCGGCGGACAAAAGACAAAATCAAAAACCTACTTGACAAGTAGGAAAATGAGGCGTACAATACATACAAAACAAGTAGGGAATGGGACGCCGCCCGGTGCCCCCTCCCTGCGGGAAAGGATGAATTCCATGCGAATCTACGCAGATAACGCCGCCACCACGGCCATCAGCCCGGCGGCCATAGACGCCATGCTCACCTGTATGCGGGAGAGCGACGGCAACCCCAGCAGCCTGCACTCCGCCGGTCAGAAGGCGGCCGAAGCCCTGGCCGACGCCCGCGGGCGCATCGCGGCCCGGCTGGGCTGCGAGCCTGCTGAGCTGATCTTCACCTCCGGCGGCAGCGAGGCGGACAACCAGGCCCTGCGGGGCATCGCCCACCTGGGCGCGGCCAAGGGCAAAAAGCATATCATCTCCACGGCCTTTGAGCACCACGCCGTGCTGCACACCCTGCGCAAGCTGGAGAAGGAAGGCTTCACCGTCACTTTGCTGGACGTGCATGAGAACGGCATCGTCACCCCCGAAGAGGTGCGGGCGGCGATCCGGCCGGACACCTGCCTGGTCAGCGTGATGTATGCCAACAATGAGATCGGCACCATCCAGCCCATTGCTGAGATCGGTCGGGTCTGCCGGGAGGCGGGGGTGCTCTTCCACACCGACGCGGTCCAGGCGGTGGGGCACCTGCCCATCGACGTGAAGGCCCAGAACATCGACCTGCTCTCCCTGTCGGCCCATAAATTCCACGGCCCCAAGGGCACCGGCGCCCTCTATGTGCGCAAGGGAATCTATCTGGAACCCCTCATCGAAGGCGGCGCCCAGGAGCGGGGCCGCCGCGCCGGTACCGAGAACCTGCCCGCCATTGTGGGCATGGCGGCGGCGCTGGACGAGGCCTGCGACCATCTGGATGAGTACACCGCCCGCCTTATCCCGCTGCGGGACCGGCTCATTGCGGGGCTGTCCCGGATCCCCCACGCGGTACTCAACGGCGACGCAAAGCAGCGGCTGCCCGGCAATGTCAGTTTCTGCTTCGAGGGCATCGAGGGGGAATCCCTGCTGCTGCTTCTGGACGACAAGGGCATCTGTGCCTCCTCCGGGTCGGCCTGCACCTCGGGATCCCTGGACCCCAGCCACGTGCTGCTGGCCATCGGCCGGGTACACGACGTGGCCCACGGCTCCCTGCGGCTGTCCCTGGGCGCCGACGTCACCGAAGAAGAGATCGACTACCTCATCCAGGCCGTCACCGAGACCGTGGCCTATCTGCGGAGCATCTCGCCGGTATGGCGGGACCTGCAGCGGGGCGTGCGGGATTACATCATTGCATAAGGAGTGTTAGCTATGGCTTTGTACAGCGAAACCGTTATGGATCATTTCCGCCATCCCCGCAATGTGGGCGTCATCGAGAACGCCGACGGTGTGGGGGAGGTGGGTAACGCCAAGTGCGGCGATATCATGAAGATCTACCTCAAGATCGACAACGACACCATCACCGACGCCAAGTTCGAGACCTTCGGCTGCGGCAGCGCCATCGCCTCCAGCTCCATGGCCACCGAGATGATCAAGGGCAAGCCGGTCTCCGACGCCCTGGCCGTCACCAACAAGGCGGTGGTGGAGGCGCTGGACGGTCTGCCCACCCACAAGATCCACTGTTCGGTGCTGGCCGAGGAGGCCATCAAGCTGGCGCTCAAGGATTACTATGACCGCCACGGCATCGACTACGACAAAAAGGTCTTCCCCGACTGTGAGAACTGTGCCCACTGCGACGCCCACGGCGTCTGAGCACAGGTCCCCCGCTTCTGTCTGACCGGACAGGGGCGGGGGTTTGTATTTTGCTGTTGCATCGGAACAGAATGTGCTATAATGGGTCATAAAACAGACGGTCGCCGCCGTCGGAAAGGACCCAGTCTCATGCAATACGATTTCACAACGATCATGGACCGCCGCGGCCAGGATGCCATTGCGGTGGATGCTTTGGGCAAACCGGGCGGATTTGCCCCCGGCGCGCCCAAGCCCGGCTTTGACGCCATCCCCATGTGGGTGGCCGACATGAATTTTCCCACCGTTCCCACCGTGCCGGAAGCCATCATCCGGCGGGCGCAGCACCCGGCCTTCGGCTATTTTGAAGCCACCGACGCCTACTACAACGCCATCATCGACTGGCAGGTACGGCGCAACGGCGCCGATCCTGCCCTGCTGACCAAGGACTGCATCGGCTATGAGAACGGCGTGCTGGGCGGTGTGGTCTCGGCGTTGACCAGCTTTGCCGCCCCCGGGGACGGCGTACTGCTCCACAGCCCCACCTACATCGGCTTTACCAAGTCCCTCCAAAACAACGGCTACCGCATCGTGCATTCGCCGTTGGTCCGGGATGCGCAGGGCGTCTGGCGGATGGACTACGCCGATATGGATGCCAAGCTCAAACAGTACCACATTCATGTGGCGATTTTCTGCTCACCCCACAATCCCTGCGGCCGGGTCTGGACGCGGGAGGAGATCGAGCAGGCCATGGAGGTCTACCGGGCCAATGACTGCCTGGTCATTTCCGACGAGATCTGGTCGGATATCCTGCTCAACGGCCACAAGCATACCCCCACCCAGTCGGTGAGCGAGGATGCCCGGCAGCGCACAGTGGCCCTCTATGCCCCCAGCAAGACCTTCAACCTGGCGGGTCTGGTGGGCAGCTACCACATCATTTATAATCCTTATCTGCGGGACCGGGTGACGGCCAAGAGCTCCAAACCCCACTACAATGAGATGAACGTCCTGTCCATGCACGCCCTCATCGGCGCCTACCGGCCGGAGGGCCACGTCTGGGTGGATGAGCTCTGCCAGGTGCTCAGCGGCAACATCAACTTTGCCTGCGATTACATCGCCGAACACTTTGCCGGGGTATCGGTGGCCAAGCCGGAGGGCACCTACATGCTCTTCCTGGACTGCACCGACTGGTGTGCCGCCCATGACCGCACCATCGCCCAGGTGCTGCAGGCAGGCTGGGACGTGGGAGTGGCCTGGCAGGACGGCCGGATGTTCCACGGCCCCTGCGCCATCCGGATGAACCTGGCGTTGCCTCTTTCCCGGGTGGAGGAGGCCTTCCGCCACCTGGACAGCTACGTCTTCAACGGCCCCTTCCTCAGCGAACGCTGAGCGGCCTTTTGCCCGCCCCGATGCCGTTCCGGCACCGGGGCTTTTTGTGCCGCCGAAAGTATGACAATGCCGCTTGATTTTGTCGGCGCTCTCTTTTATAATATTAGGAAAATAGGGCAGCTGCAGGCCTGGGGCCTCTGCCCGACCCAACAAGGTAAAGGAGAACGCCCATGCGCATCGCAATCGTGGAAGACAATGCCGACGTGCGGGCACAGCTCTGCGGTTTTGTGGAACAATACGCGGCGGAAAGCCAGATTCCGCTGGACGTGGAAGCTTTTGCGGACGGCAGTGCCATCACCCCCTACCAGGGCGGTTTTGACATTATTTTCATGGACATCGAGATGCCGCAGCAAGGGGGGCTGGACACCGCGGCGCGGATCCGGGCTGTGGACCAGAGTGTGGTGCTGGTGTTTGTGACCAACATGGCACAGTATGCCATCCGCGGCTACGAGGTGGACGCGCTGGACTTCGTGCTCAAGCCGGTGAACTACTACCAGTTCAAAGTCAAGCTGGAGCGGGCTATCCGCCGTATCGAACGCCGGGGCAGTGCCCAGGTGACCATCCAGACGGGCGGTGCCTTGCGGGTGCTCAACACCGACGACATCTATTATCTGGAGACCCACAACCGGATGCTCTACTACCATACCGCCGACGAGGTCCTGCCGGTGCGTGCCAGCATGCAGAGCGCGGAAAAACAGCTGGCGGCCTTCCACTTTGTGCGCTGTAATCAGTGCTATCTGGTCAATCTGCGGCACATCCAGTCGGTGCAGGATGACTTTGTCCTGGTGGGCAAGGACCGCCTGGCCATCAGCCGCCGCCAGCGCACGGCATTCATGGCGGCGGTGGCAGCCTACGTCGGGGGTGCGCTGTTATGACCCTCTTCCTGCTGCTGGGCGGTGCGGCGCTGGCCTTTCTGCTGCCGCTGCGCCGCCGAACGCACTTTGCCCGCCGTCTGGTCCTCTGCCTGGCGGTGGCTCTGCTGCCGCTGCTGGCCCTGTCCTGGGGACTGGGCAACACCATCCCGTACTACTTTGCCAGCAGCCTGGTCAGCCTTGGGTGGGGGATCGTCGCGGTACACTTCTGCGCGGAACAGGACTGGATCGCCAGCTGTTACTGCTCCATCTGGATCCTGCTCACCGTGGATGTGATCTACGAACTCTGGCTTTTTCTGACGCTGGTGGCCGCCGGCGCCGGTTTTGCCCCGCCGCCGGACACGCTGCCGGCCCGGGCCGTTCAGCTTCTCTTCTTTGCCCTGTGCTGCCTGGGCATTCATCTGACCATCGGCCGCGGCATGCCGGAGGACGGCATCTACCGCATCGGTCCGCGGCAGATCTTCAGCGCCGTCCTGCTGGGGGGGATGTTCTGGTTCCAGTTCCTCTCCCTGCAGCGCATCTGGGGCATGCCCTCGGACTGGAGCGAACAGCTCACCGTACCGGCGGTGCTGACCCAGCTGTACTGCCTGACGCTGCTCTACCTGCAGACCGAACTGTTCAAGAAGTCCGCCATGCAGAAGGAGATGGAGGCCCTCAACCTCCTGTATGACCGCCAGCGCCAGCAATACCGGGTGGCCCGGCAGAACGTGCAGATCATCAACCGCAAATGCCACGAGCTCAAGGTACAGATCGCCGATCTGCGCCGGCTGCATCCCGACGCCGGCATGCAGAAAAGCCTGGACGAGGCGGAACAGGCCGCCAAGCTCTACAATGCCGATGTGCACACCGGCAACGAGGTGCTGGATGTGGCCCTCACCGAAAAAAGCCTGCTTTGCGAGTCCCACGGCGTCCGCCTCAACTGCGTGGCGGACGGGAGCTGCCTGGCCTTCCTGGAACCGGGCGACCTCTATGCACTGTTTGCCAACGCCCTGGATCCCGCCATCGAGGCGGCGTCCCGGCAGGAAGCACCAGATCACGCCATGATCGATCTGCTGCTCTACGCCCGGCAGGGGTTTGCGGTGCTCAACCTGGTGGGGCCGGAGGACCCCGCCGCTGCCCCGCCGGCCAGCCGGTATGAATTCAAGGTGGTGCGCCGCATCGCCCAGAAGTACAGCGGCACCGCCACGGCAGAGACCCGGGAAGGGTTCTCTTCCCTCAAGGTTTTGATTCCTTTGCCGTCTGAGTCGTAATACAATCCGCGCCAACTTTGTGCAAACTACACAAAGTCGGCGCGGATTTTTTTGATGCGAAATAACCAATTATTCACATAAAGCAACCAATTTTCGCAAACCCGTTGCACAATTTTTGTGCATACGATACCATATTCTTATCAACGTTCGCAAAAAATTAACAAATGGAGGCGGGTTATGCGCACCTATACCAAGCTGATGAAAAACTGGCAGTTCACCGGCCCCGACGGGAGCACCGCCGCGGTCGATTTGCCCCACACCTGGAACAACATCGATGGCCAGGACGGCGGCAACGACTATTGGCGCGGTACCTGCACCTATACGACCCAGTTCGCGGCGCCCGCCTATGACGCGGCCACCCAGCAGGTCTGGCTGCAGTTCGAGGGCGTCAACGCCACCGCCGATGTCACGGTCAACGGTCAGAAGGTCACCCACCATGACGGCGGCTACTCCACCTTCCGGGCCGACATCACCGGCATCCTGGCAGAGCAGAACACCCTGACCGTGGCGGTGGACAACAGCCGCAACGACTCGGTCTACCCTCAGAAGGCGGACTTCACCTTCTACGGCGGCATCTACCGGGATGTGAGCCTCATCGTGGTCAGCCGCGACCACATCGCCCTGGGCTATCTGGGCGGCTGCGGCGTGCAGATCACTCCCACCGTCCAGGGCGCCGACGCCTCGGTCAACGTGAAGACCTGGGTGGAGGGCGAAGGCGAGGTGGAGATCGAACTCCAGGCTGCCGACGGCACCGTGGTGGCGCAGGGCAGCGGGCTGGACGCCGATCTCAAGATCGAGAACGCCCACCTCTGGAACGGCCGCGAGGATCCCTATCTCTATACCTGTGTGGTCCGTATGGTCAAGAACGGCACCCCCGTGGACGAGGTGCGCCAGCGTTTCGGCGTGCGCAGCTTCTCGGTGGATGCCAAGAAGGGCTTCTTCCTCAACGGCAAAGCCTATCCGCTCCACGGCGTCTCCCGCCATCAGGACCGCAAGGGCCTGGGCAACGCCATCACCCGGGAGATGCACGATGAGGATATGGAACTCATCAAGGAGCTGGGCGCCAACACCATCCGCCTGGCCCACTACCAGCACGACCAGTATTTCTACGATCTCTGCGACGAGAACGGCATGGTCGTCTGGGCCGAGATCCCTTATATCTCGGAGCATATGCCGGGCGGCCGGGACAACACCATCAGCCAGATGAAGGAACTGATCGTCCAGAACTACAACCATCCCTCCATCGTCTGCTGGGGCGTCTCCAACGAGATCACCATCTCCACCAAGGACAAGAAGGACATGCTGGACAACCACCGCGTCCTCAACGACCTCTGCCATGAGATGGACAAGACCCGTCTGACCACCCTGGCCTGCTACGCCATGTGCGGCCCCTTCAACCGGGTGGCCCACATCACCGACCTGGTCAGCTGGAACCTGTACCTGGGCTGGTATGTGCCGGGCCTCTTCCTCAACGATCTGTGGATGGACTTCTTCCACACCGTTTACCCCAACCGCCCGCTGGGCTTCTCGGAGTACGGTGCCGAGGGCATGCCCAACCTGCACAGCTCCAAGCCCCGCCGCGGTGACCACACCGAGGAATACCAGGCTGTCTACCACGAGTATATGCTGGAGTGCTTCCGGCGGCATCCCTGGCTGTGGGCGACCCACGTCTGGAACATGTTCGACTTTGCCGCCGACGCCCGTGACCAGGGCGGCGAACCCGGCATGAACCACAAGGGGCTGGTGACCTTTGACCGCAAGACCAAGAAGGACAGTTTCTTCATTTATAAAGCCTGGTGGAGCAACGATCCCTTCGTGCACATCTGCTCCAAGCGGTTTGTAGACCGCACCGAGAGCGAGATCGAAGTCAAGGTCTACTCCAACCAGAAGACCGTGGCCCTCTACGCCGACGGCCAGAAGATCGGCGAGCAGACCGGTGAGCATGTCTTCACCTTCCGCCTGCCCCTGTCCGGTGAGGTCCATGTGAAGGCGGTGGCCGGTGACCGCATCGACGAAGCGATGTTCCGTCACGTGGATGCCCCCAACCCCGACTATAAGCTGAGTCGGGCCAGTTCCAACAGCGCCAACTGGGTATAAGGCGCTGCCGTACCAAGGTTATCCCCTGCCGGCAGGCAGGGTGGTTGACAGGGCGGGCCTCCGGCGAACCCGCAGCGGCTGTGCAACGCGCGCAGCCGGCCGCTGCGCGGAACAGGGGACCGGTCCAAGATAAACGGAAGAGAGGAAAACAACATGCAAAAGAAACCCAAAGTTGCATTGTGGTCCGGCTTGACGGCGGTCAGCGCCGTTCTGACGGCGGCCGCAATGGTGGCTACTTTTGTGGTGGCTCCCATGTACGAGACCACCATCAATGTGGCCACGAACGCAAGCACCTACCGCATTATCAAGGGCGAAACCAACGAAGACACCAACTACTTCACCAGCACCTTTGCCTCTGACGATGAGCGCGAGGCCTATGAAGCGGAACTCTGCGCCACCGTGGAGTCCGAGGGTGCCGCACTCCTCAAGAACGACAACGCCGCGCTGCCTCTGGCATCCGGCGCCAAGGTCAGCCTGTTTGCGCGCGGCTCGGTTGACCTGATGTACGGCGGCACCGGTTCCGGTGCGGTCGACACCTCCTCCGCCCCGACGCTGAAGGACGCGCTGGAAGCCCAGGGCATCACCGTGAACCAGACCCTGTGGGACTGGTACAGCTCCGAGGACATTGCCTCCAAGTACAGCCGTGTGACCCCCGACGCCATCTCCGATGCGCTGGGTGCCAACAGCCAGTACGGCGTCAACGAGGCGCCCTGGTCTGAAGTCGAGACCGCCAACGCCTCCAGCTTCGCCGAGTACGGCGACGCGGCCATCGTGGTATTCTCCCGCTCCGGCGGCGAGGGTGCCGACCTGCCCAGCGGTGACAACGGCTCCGGTGTGGACTGGACCGGCGACACCAACTATCTGGAACTCTCCCAGGAAGAGAAGGACCTGCTCTCCGGCCTGAAGGCCCTCAAGGACGCCGGCACCTTCAAGAGCATCATCGTGCTGCTCAACACCTCCAATGCTCTGGAGCTGGACTTCCTGAACCCCGAGATCTGCGGCGTGGACTACGGCATCGACTCCTGCCTGTGGGTCGGTGACGTGGGCCAGACCGGCGCCAACGGCGTGGGCATGCTGCTGGCCGGTGCGGTCAACCCCTCGGGCAGCCTGGTGGATACCTACTGGTACGACAACCTGGCCAACCCCGCTGTGACCAACTTCTACTCCCGCCCCTACACCAACAACGCCGACTATGGCTTCGCCGCTGACGACAAGGACAACGGCAACCAGGGTTACTACGTTGTTTACCAGGAGGGCATCTACCTGGGCTACCGCTACGCTGAGACCCGTTACGAGGACTACGTCATGGGCACCGGCAACGCGGGCACCTTCAACTACGGCACCACCGTTGCCTATCCCTTCGGCTACGGCGACAGCTACACCACCTTCGGCTACTCCAACTACTCTGTGACCGAGGATGCCGATGCCTTCACCGTCAATGTGACCGTCACCAACACCGGTTCCGTGGCCGGCAAGAAGACCGTTCAGGTCTACTTCCAGAGCCCCTACACCGATTACGACAAGCAGAACGGCATCGAGAAGGCCAGCGTGGAGCTCTGCGGCTTTGAGAAGACCGCCATTCTGGAGCCCGGCGCTTCCGAGAATGTCACCATCACGGTGGACAAGAGCGAACTGCGCACCTACGATTCCAACGGCGCCAAGACCTACATCCTGGATGCCGGTGACTACTACTTCACCGTGGCCGACGGCTCCCACGAGGCTGTGAACAACGTCCTCGCCGCCAAGGGCTACACCCCCGAGACCACCGAGAACCGCATGGATACCGCCGGCGACGCCACCCTGACCTGGAAGTGGAACAACGCCGCCCTCGACACCACCACCTTTGCTACCAGCGAAGCTACCGGCAACGCCATCACCAACCTGTTTGACGACGCCGACCCCAACAAGGTCAGCTACTCTCCGGGCAGCGTGACCTGGCTGAGCCGCTCCGACTGGACTGCCACCTATCCCACCGGCAGCTTCGATCTGGCCATGAACGATGAGCTGGCCGCCGCGCTGGAGAACACCCAGTATGACGGCTCTCAGGCCGACAGCGTCGAGATGCCCACCCTGGGTGCCGAAGGCGACCTGACCCTCGCCAGCATGATCGGTGCCGACTACGACGATCCCCAGTGGGATGCTCTGCTGGATCAGATCACCTTCGACGAGATGAACCTGCTCATCACCCAGGGCTTCCACAACACCAAGGCCGTTGCCTCCATCGGCAAGACGGCCACCAAGGACGAGAACGGTCCCCAGGGCCTGACGGCCGCCCTGACCGGCGGTGCCTCCGCGATGTGCTACACCTCCGAGGACGTCATGGCCGCCACCTTCAACCGCGACCTGATCAACGATGTGGGCCGCTGCATTGGCGAGGACTGCCTGGCCATGGGCTATTCCGGCCTCTACGGACCCGGCATCAACATGCATCGCACTCCCTACTCCGGCCGTAACTTCGAGTACTACGCCGAGGATCCCTTCATCGCCGGCGAGATCTGCGCCTCCGAGGTCCAGGGCATCCAGTCCATGGGCGTCTATGTCTACCTGAAGCATGTGGCCCTGAACGACTCCGAGTCCAGCCGTATGGGCGTCAACACCTGGGTCAACGAGCAGACCGCCCGTGAGGTCTACCTGGAAGTGGCCGACAAGGCCGTTGTGGACGGCGGTGCCTGGTGCACCATGTCCGGCTTCAACCGCTGGGGCGCCACCTGGTGCGGCAAGTACGAGAACCTGCAGACCGACTACCTGCGCGGCGAGCTGGGCATGCGCGGCATGTCCATCACCGACTACTCCGGCGGCAGCCACTATATGGATTCCGCCGATGCGCTGATCGCCGGTACCGAGATCTGGGACAGCCCCACGCCGCTGCACACCGGTATCCTCGAGAACTATGAGAACGATGCCTACATCGTTACCCAGATGCGCGAAGCCACCCACAAGATCCTGTACACCGTGGTCAACTCCAACGCCATGAACGGCTGGTCTTCTGCCGACCGTCTGGAAGTCATTACTCCGTGGTGGAAACTGGCTGCCTGGAGCCTGTGCGGTGTCCTGGCTGTGCTGACCGTCATTTGCGTGGTCATGCTGGTCAAGGCCGTCAACAAGAAGAAGACCATGAAGGCGGAGTAATCCCCCAGGTCTTGCGCACTTTCCCATTGTATAACTGATGAAACCCTGTGCCCCCGCCCATCCCGGGGCGGGGGCACCCCTTTTTTGGCAAAGGAGAATCCGCAGATGAGCGAACAGACCCCCAAGACGACCGGTCTCAATCGTGCCAAGCCGTATCAGCTGGTGCTTTTCCCCCTGAATAACGGTGCGACCAACGTCTATTATGTTCTGATCCTGTCCTATGTGGCCACCTTCGGCAGCACGGTTCTGCTGCTGGGCACGGTGTTCGCTTCGGTCATGGTCACCGCAATGCGCGTCTTTGACGCCATCACCGACCCCATCATCGGTGCGTTGATGGACCGTACCAACGGTAAATTTGGTAAATTCCGACCGTTTATGGTCATCGGCAACCTGATCATGGCGGTCAGCGTATTGATCCTGTATATTGCCACCCCCATGATCCCCGAAACCATGATGCCGCTGCGCTACGTCATGTTCGTGCTGCTGTACGGCGTCTGGGTCATCGGCTACACCTTCCAGACCTCGGTCACCCGTGCGGGCCAGACTGTTCTGACCAATGATCCCAAGCAGCGCCCGCTGTTCACCATCTTCAATACGGTGGGCAGCCTGGTGGGCATGGGTGTCATGCAGTTCTCCGCTCCCATCATCGCCTCCGGCTTCCAGGCGGAAGGCGGCTACGGCGCCGCAGAATTCTATGCGGTCTTTGCCCCCGTGGGCATCGTGATCTCCATTGCCCTGACCATCCTGGCCATCATCGGCATCTGGGAGAAGGACCAGCCCAAGTACTTCGGTCTGGGCGGCAGCACCTCCACCGAGAAGGTCAAGATGAGCGAGTATATCGCCATCATCAAGGCCAACAACCCCATGCAGCGCCTGATGGTCGCCGGTGCCGGCTGCAAGCTGGCCCTCTCCATCGCCACCAACACCACGGTTCTGTGCATGCTCTACGGCTGCATGATGGGCAACTACGATACCCTGTATCTGCCCATGATGGTGCTGGGCTACGTCTTCAGCGTGCCGTTCTTCCTGCTGACGGTCCGCACCAGCCAGAAGAAGGGCCAGAAGGCCTCTCTGGTGCGCTACGTCTCCATCGCACTGCTGATGTACGTGGGCGTCCTGGTCCTGCTGCTCCTCTGGAACCCCGAGAACCCCAACTTCATGTTCTCCATCTACTCCATGACGGACGGCAAGTTCAACCTGACCATCAACCTGTACACGGTGCTCTTCATCGTCTTCTTCGGCATCGGCTACGGCGCCTACTACGCCACCGCCGACATGCCCATCCCCATGGTCGCCGACTGCTCCGACTACGAGACCTATCGTTCCGGCAAGTATATCCCCGGTATCATGGGTACGCTGTTCAGCCTGGTTGACAAGCTGGTCTCCAGCCTGTCCGCCACCGTGGTGGGCATCGCTGTCTCGGCCATTGGCCTGTCCAAGCTGCCCACGCAGTACACCGAGTACGCCAGCGGCATGAACTGGGTGGTCATCATCCTGTTCTGCATCATTCCCATGGTCGCCTGGGCTGCTACCCTCATCGCCATGAAGGGGTATACCCTCACCGGCGACAAGATGAAGGAAATCCAGGCCATCAACTCCTGCCGCCGCGATGCTGTTGCCAACGGCATGAAGCTGGAGGAAGCCATGGAAAAATGGCAGACCATCGACCAGCTGCCCGAGCAGTACCGCGTCTGATCTTCCTTTCACACAAAAAGAGGCTACCCGCAAGGGTAGCCTCTTTTTGTGCTGTATCTGTCAGCCGCCGATCAGCGCAACCGAGAGGTCGTTCACGTTGGTGCCGGTGGGGCCGGTGATCAGCAGCCCGCCGCATTGCTGCAGGGCGTGGTAGGCGTCATTATCGGCCAGCACGGCATCCACATCCAGGCCTGCGGCTCGCAAGGCCGCCATGGTCCGGCCGTCACAATAGCCGCCTGCCGCATCGGTGGGACCATCGGTGCCGTCCGAGCCAAAGGAAAAAACGGCCACATCCGGCAATCCATCCAGCAGCGGGGCGCTGGCCAGGGCAATTTCCTGGTTGCGGCCGCCCAGACCGTGGCCCGTCAGGTGGACCACCGTCTCGCCGCCGGCCAGAAACGCCAGCTTGCGGCCTCCGCCGCTGTGGTGGCGGGCGATGGAACCCAAAAAGCTGCCGGCGTCCCGGGCGGTGCAGCAGAGTTCCGCTGTCAGCACCACCGGCTCGTAGCCCAGTTCCAGGCAGGTCTGCCGGGCGGCGGCGCAGAGCTGGCGCACACTGCCGGTGATGCAGGTCTCCACATTATCCAATGCCTTGGGGGTCTCCTGATGCAGATGCTCCAGAACGGCGTCGCTGAGCCGCAGATGATACTTTTCAACAATGTCCAGCGCTTGCCGGCAGGTGGAAGCGTCGGGGTAGGCGGGGCCCGAGGCGATCATGTCCAGCGGGTCTCCCAGAATGTCGGACAAGACCACCGAGAACACCTGGGCCGGGGCACACAGCTGGGCAAAGCGTCCGCCTTTTACGGCACTGACCCGCTTGCGCAGGGTATTGATCTCCACAATACCGGCGCCACAGGCCAGCAATTGCCGGGTCATTTCCTCCAGGTCGGCGGCGGGAACCAGCGGCTTCTCGAAAAGAGCCGATCCGCCGCCCGACAGCAGGAACAAGACATTGTCCTGGTCGGTCAGGCCGGTGACGGCATCGATGGCCTCCTGGGTGGCGGAAAAGGAGTTTTCATCCGGCACCGGGTGCCCCGCCTCCCGGATGCGCAGCGGCGGCAATGGGCCTTTGCTGTGCCCGTATTTGGTCACCACCACGCCATGGTCGATGCGGTCCCCCAGCAGGGCGACGGCGGCGCTGGCCATCTGCCAGGCAGCCTTGCCGGCGGCGATCAGAACCAGCTTGCCGGGGCGGAAGGTATGCCCGGTCAGGGCCTTGGCCACGGCGGTGTCGGGCTGTGCGGCGTGCAGAGCCTGCTGCAGAATCTGGTCTGCGTCCTGACGAATGCTCATATTGTACTACCTCCTGTGAAACAGAAACCCGGCCGCCGCCCGGAAAGGGGGCGGTCGGCCGGGCCAAGGGCGATTGCCTGACGAAAGGGCGGTCAGACAACGAACAACGAAAGAATGTATACGATGATGATGACGGTGATGCCCATGACGGCGGTCATGCCGGTCTGGCAGCGATAAGCCTCACTGGTCTTCATGTCGGAGAACTGGGATACCACCCAGAAGTAGGAGTCGTTGGCATGGGAGGCGACCATGGAACCGGCGCCGATGGCCATGACGACCAGCACGCGGCCCAGAGGGCTGGTGAGGCCCATGTTGGTCAGCATGGGGGCCACCATGCCGGCGGTGGTGATCATCGCCACGGTGGAAGCGCCCATGGCCAGCTTGAGGATCATCGCGATGACAAAGGGAACCAGCACGCCCAGGCCGGTGGCCAGCAGACCGGTGGTGGCATCTGCGATGGGGAGCAGCTTGAGGATCTCGCCGAAAGAGCCGCCTGCGCCGGTAATGGCGATAATGGCAGCGGAATCGGTGACGCCTTTGGTAACCCATTCCAGGGTGTTCTTCTGTTCACTCTTGGGGATCAGCGTCATGGACAGGAAGACGCCCAGCAGCAAAGCCACCACAGGATTGCCGATGAAGTTCAGGAAGGCATACACGGCGCCCTCGCCGAAAGGCAGGGAAGGCAGAGAGGCAATGGAGGACAGGCCGATGAGGACGATGGGCAGCAGGATGGGCGAGAAGCTGTGCAGCGCGCCGGGGAGCTTGCCGTACTTTTCGGTCAGTTCTTCAATGGTGTACTCGGGGTTGGCGGGGATGTCGATTTTGCTGGAAATCTTGGTGGCGTACAGAATGACCACGGCAACCGCAGGAATGGAAATCAGCAGGCCCACAAGGATGGTCAGGCCCAGGTCAGCTTCCAGCGTACCGGCCATAGCGATGGGGCCGGGGGTGGGAGGAACCAGGCAGTGGGTGGCATACAGACCGCCGGAAAGGGCGGTGGCCATGACGGCCAGCGAGGTGTTGCTCTGGGCGGCCAGAGCGCGGCTGATGGGGGAAAGAACGACGAAACCGGAATCACAGAAGACGGGGATGCCGGTGACGTAGCCCATGGCACCCATGGTAACCACGCTGCGCTTTTTGCCCACAATTTTCAGGATGGTGTTGGCCATGGTCAGCGCGGCACCGGTCTTTTCCAGGATGGTACCGATGATGGTACCGCACAAGATCACGATGCCGATGCTGGCCAGTATGTTGCCAAAGCCACTCTTGACGGTGTTGATCACGGTGACGGTGTCCAGGCCGCAGGCAAGACCCACCGCAATGGAGATGACAACCAGCACGATAAAGGGGTGCAGATTGAATTTGGAGATCGCGATGATCATGACCAGGACGGCCAGAAAGATCACGCCGAACAGGTAGATGGATGACATGGTTTGATTCCTCCGTTCAAAAAATATTTCTAAGGCTGCGGTGCCTTTTGGTACAAAGGACAAAGCTGTCAACGGTGCAGGCGGCGCATGATACAGAGCCGCAGCAGATATTCCCGTTCAAAAGGAGATTCATCGCCGGGACACAGAACGTCCCAGAGGCGGTGCAGGCGATACTGCAGGGTATTTTTATGGATGTGCAGCTGCGTGGCCGCCTGGTTCACACTGCCGCAGCAGTGATAGTAGGCGCAGGCGGTGGTCAGCAGCACGTCCAGCTCCTTGTCGCCGAACTGCCGGACCAGTTTTTCCAACATATCGTCTATAAAATCGGACTCCCGCAGGGCGGTGCGCTGCATCAGATAGAAAAACCGACAGGAAGCATCCTGGATGTCCAGCACGCCGGAGCGGTCCAGATCGCACAGGAGGGAAGCCTCCGCCCCGGCGCGGTGGATCTGCCGCACGCTGGTGCAGGGCGTACCCACACACAACTGGACCGGGCGGCCCAGGGCCTGTTCCAGCGCACTGACCATTCTGGGCAGGGGGGAAGCAGGGGTGTCGGTGGCGCTTTTCAGAAGCATCAGCCGGTTGTCCATGATGGCCCATACATCGCAGGACGGTGCCACCAGGCGGCGGAAAATCAGTTCCTCTATGGCCCGGTCCAGCAGCTGTTGCTGGTCGCAGGGGCTGGTAACGCTGGGAACCCGCAGGGCCAGCACCTGCACCGGAAACCGCAGGTGCAGGTTCAGCGCCTCCGCCAGGATGGCCAGCTGTTCACTGGCGTCGGGGGACAGGGTACTCAGCACCATACGCAGGTAACTGGAGCGCAGTTCCCCGGCCACCCGGGCCCGCTGGTCCAGGGCATGCTGATGGAAAAACTGTTCGGTATAGGCGGCCAGAATATGGGCGCTGTCCCGCACTTCGTCGGGATTGCCGAAGATCCCCACCACAGCCATGAGCTGGCCGTCGTTCCAGACCGGCAGGTTGTAGCCTTCCTTGGCGCCCGGGTAGAGAGCCAGCTCCTCCCGGTGGATGGCCACCGGCCGCCGGGTGCGCAGTACCTGACAGGCACCTTCGTGCCGGGTGCCGATGCGGTGTGCTTCGGTGGAGGCGAC
Organism: Subdoligranulum variabile; assembly: GCF_025152575.1. Taxonomy (NCBI): domain Bacteria; kingdom Bacillati; phylum Bacillota; class Clostridia; order Eubacteriales; family Oscillospiraceae; genus Subdoligranulum; species Subdoligranulum variabile. The sequence goes on from NZ_CP102293.1 coordinate 2,154,754, forward strand.
GATAATACCCCGGGTGTCCATGATATTCACAATGCGTCCGTTCAGCAAGGTGGACGCTGTCTGCACAAGTTGTTGTGCCAGTTCCTCAAAATGCATAAATCCTTATTCAAATGCGATGCAGTCGCCTACCGCCATATGACAGGCCTGCAGGCTGCTGTGACAGGTCAGCCAGTTTTCGGCCAGAGAACCGGAGCAGTGGCACAGCCCCAGAACGGTCAGTCCCATCGTCTGCAACTCCGTGACGGTGGCCTGGATGCGGGCCTCGTCGGCCTCCACCAGATGGGTGCCGCCGAAGATCGCATACACCGGCTGGTGCAAAACTTCATGTACGGTGCGGATCATATTCAGAATGCCCGGATGGGAACACCCCACCAGCACGACAAGCCCCCGGCTCGTCTGCAGGGCCAGGCAGATCTCGTCGGAAAAATCATCCGTCACGGTATGGGGAATCTCGCCCTTCACAAAGCGAGGCGGAATCGTCTCAAAGGCGGTGCGGCGGGCAAAATTTCCTACCAGCCAGCATCCTTCGGCCAGGGGCAGCAGCCCTTCGCACACCCGGTGGGCGATCTGGTGCTCTTTCAGAAAATCCGCATCATATCCGGCGGAAAGGTCGGTGTATTTGACGCCGTCAAAGGCGTATTTGGTTTCCCAGAAACCCGGTCCGGTGTACAGGCAGCCTCCCCCGGCCCCCTGTTCTGCCAGATCCCGGAACCCTGCGGCGTGATCGTAATGGCTGTGAGAACAGACCGTAAAATCCACCCGGGTCAGATCCACGCCCAGGCGGTGGGCGTTATACAAGGTATCTTCCCCGGAGCCGCAGTCAAAAAGAAATCGTTTGCCGCCGGCTTCCACCAGAAAGGAAAGGCCATGTTCGGCTTTCAGTGCCTTGTTCTCCGAGGGCTGATTTTCCATCAACGTCATTATGCGGATCATCTGCGATTCCTCCTTGGGTGGATGGGCTGTTCTGTTATATCTATATCGTCGCTATTATACCATGTTGTCGACAGATTTTCATTGGTATGGATAACAAGAATGCTACAATATTTTGTCAAAAAGATTGTTTTTGATAAAAAGTGCACAAAAACACAGGCTGTGAATTCTACTTTTCATTTTCTGTTGCAAGGTGTATGCTGGATACAAACGGAAGAGGAGGTTTTCCCAATGGGTCTGTGTTGGAAACTGACCAAAAGCCGCCGGGTACTGCAGGCCGGGGGACTGGCCACGCTGGTCTGCCTGGCGGCACTGGTCATCAGCCGCCGCGGAATGCCGGTGTGGCAGCAGGTTGTGACACTGGTGCTGGCGGCCGTGGTCTGTCTGACTGCCACCCGTCTGGTCGCCGGTATGGTGGCTTCCGCCTGTGAGGAATCTATGCTGGAGGAGCTGCATCTGAAACTGCAGCCCCGGGCATTTTTGCGTGACTATGAATCGGTCGTCCGGGCGCAGCGGCCCGATTCGGCGGGAGCTGTCACGGCGGCGGTGAATCTGGCGGACGGATACTGCGCCGACGGAAATTGGCAGCAGGCCCTGCAGACCCTTGTGATGCCCTCGGCGGCCATTCCGGAGCCCCGGCGCAGTGCCCTGCAGGCGCTGGTGCAGCGCAGCCGATGCCGGTACTGTCTGTGGGGCAGCCAGCCGGAACAGGCCCGGAAGGAACTGCAGGCCTTTGCCGGGAATGTGGAAGCACTGCGGGCCTCCAACCCTCGCCTGGCAGACAATCTGCAGGGGGATGTGACCTTGTATACCACCTGGTGCGGTCTGCTGCGGGGGCGCCCTGCCGACCGTGCCGCTCTGGAGGAGACCATGCGCCGGCTGCCCACCAAGCTGGCCAAGCTGGATGTCTGCTGGATGCTGGTGCTGGCAAGCCGGGCGGCGGCAGACCCCGCGGGAGAACAGCGGTACGCCGCTCTGTTCGTACAGGAGGGCGGTGCCCTGGCGGCAGCGCAGGCACTGCGCAGTCATTGACAGCCTTTTCAGGCCGGCCCTGTGGGCCGGCTTTTTTAATACAAAGGAAGAAAAAACGTCTAAACATTAGACAGATGTTCAAAAGTGTCCATGGTGCGGGGAGTCCTTCCGTAGTATGATGAAAAAACAGCTCTGGGAGGGGCTGTTTTTCTTATGGAACGGAGGGACTTCTCTTTGCAGGAAAAGAAACCGAAAACCAGCGGGATGGAAAAGGTCGCAGCGTTCATTGTGGACAAACGCAACCTGTTCTTCCTTTTGTATATTCTGGCGCTGATCTTCAGCGTCGTCGCGTCGGGCTGGGTACAGGTGGAAAATGACATCACCACCTACCTGCCCGCCGACACCGAGACCCGCCAGGGCCTGACGGTGATGGATGACAACTTCACCACCTTCGGCACGGCGCGGGTCATGGTATCCAATGTCACGGCGGACACCGCCGCCGCGCTGCAGAAGACCATCGAGGATGTGGATGGCGTCTACAGTGTGGAGTTTGACGCCACCGAGGAGCACTACAAGGGGGCCGCGGCGCTCTACTCGGTGACCTTCGATGGTACCGCCGAGGATGATGTGAGCATTGCGGCGGTACAGGGAATCCGGGAGGCCCTGGCGGGGCAGGATGTCTATATCGACACCGAAGTGGGGCAGGATATGTCGGCGGAGCTGGCCGATGAAATGGGCACCATCCTGGTGATTGCGGCAGTCATCATCGTGGTAGTGCTGACCCTGACGTCCCGCTCCTACGCCGAAGTTCCGGTACTGCTGCTGACCTTCGGCGCGGCGGCGGTGCTCAATATGGGCACCAACTTCCTGTGCGGCAAGATCTCCTTTATCTCCAACTCGGTGACGGTGATTCTCCAGCTGGCACTGGCCATCGACTATGCCATCATCCTCTGCCACCGGTTCTCCGACGAGCACGAGACCAAGGACACCCGGGAGGCCTGCATCGCGGCGCTGGCCAAAGCCATTCCCGAGATCAGCTCCTCCTCCCTGACCACCATCTCCGGTCTGGGGGCACTGGCCTTCATGCACTTCGGCATTGGACGGGATATGGCCACCGTCCTCATCAAGGCCATCCTCTTCAGCCTGCTGTCGGTCTTTACGCTGATGCCCGGTCTGCTCATGCTCTTCAGCAAGAAGATCGACGCCACCCGGCACCGCAAACTCATTCCCCAGATCAACTTCCTGGGTAAGTTCGACGTGGCCACCCGCTGGGTGATCCCGCCCGTCTTTGCGGTGGTGGTCATCGTGGCGGCGGTGCTGGCCAACAACTGTCCCTACTGCTACAGCTTCACCGACCTGGTCACCGCCAAGCAGAGCGAAAGCCAGATCGCCCACCAGAAGATCAAGGCCACCTTCGGCAACGAGAATATGGTGGCGCTCATCGTGCCCAAGGGCAACTATGACGCCGAGCGCGCCGTGCTCCAGGAGCTGGAAGCCTGCCCCGAGGTCAAGTCCTGTCAGGGTCTGGCCAACACCGAGGCCCAGGACGGCTACATGCTGGCCGATGCGGTGACGCCCCGGCAGTTCTCGGAACTGGCGGGCACCGACTACGAGGTGGCCGAGGCACTGTATGTGGCCTACGCCGTGGACCATGATGAGTACGGCAGCGTGCTCAGCGGCATCGGCGATTACAAGGTGCCGCTGTTTGACCTGTTCATGTTCCTGCAGGATGAGATGAAGGCGGGCAACATCACGCTGGAAGGGGAGATGCAGCAGACGGTGGACGATCTCTTCGACCAGCTCAACTGGGCCCAGGTCCAGCTGCAGAGCGACCAGTACAGCCGTCTGGTGGTCTACCTGAATCTGCCCGAGGAAAGCGACGAGACGATGGCCTTCCTGGACACCATCCACGGCATCCTGGCAAAATACTACAGCGGCAATACCTATGTAGTGGGCAACTCCACCAACGTCAAGGACCTGTCCAGCTCCTTCGTGCAGGACAACGTCCTCATCAGCGTGCTGTCGGCCCTCTTCGTGGTGCTGATCCTGCTGTTCACCTTCCAGTCGGTGGGGCTGCCCATCCTGCTCATCATCGTCATTCAGGGCAGTATCTGGATCAACTTCGCGGTGCCCACGCTGCAGCAGGAACCGCTGTATTTCCTGGGCTACCTCATCGTCAATGCCATCCAGATGGGCGCCAACATCGACTACGCCATCGTCATCTCCAGCCATTACAGTGACCGCAAAAAGGAGATGCCGCCACGGCAGGCCATCGTGGCCGCCCTCAACGAGGCATTCCCCACCATCTTTACCTCCGGCACCATCCTGGCGGTGGCCGGTGCGCTGATCGGCCGCATGACCACCAACCCGGTCATCGCCGCCATCGGCAGCTGCCTGGGCCGCGGTACAGTGATCTCCATTGTGCTGGTCCTGGCCGTGCTGCCGCAGATTTTGCTCATCGGTGACTCCATTGTGGAACGCACCAGCTTTGCCATGAAGGCCCCCATCGATCTGACGCGGATCAACCGCACGGCCAGCGGCAATATGCGGGTCAGCGGCCGGGTACGCGGCTATGTGAACGGCGTCATTGACGCCGAGATCAAGGGCACGCTGCACGGCACCCTGAACGCCGCCGTGACTTCGGGCACCACCATCGAACCGGCCGAGCCGGATTACGCCCTGCCGCAGGACGCCGCGGTCTGGGCCCAGAGCTATACCGAGGGGGAGGAAGTATGAACAAGAGAATACAACGCCTTCTCTCGGCGCTGCTGAGCCTATGTATGCTGGCGGCTTTGCTGGCACCGGCCGTCCGGGCCGAGGAAGAAGAACCCGCCGCTTTGCAGATCTCCGATGCCGACGGTCTGCTGGCTCTCGCCCGGGACTGCCGACTGGACAGCTGGAGTCAGGGACGCATCGTGGAACTCACGGCGGATATTGACCTGTCCGGCACCGACTTTGCCGGCATTCCCACCTTCGGCGGTACGCTGGAAGGCGGCGGCCATACCATCAGCGGACTGACCCTCTCGACGGAGGGCAGTGTCCAGGGATTGTTCCGCTATCTCCAGCAGGGGGCCGTGGTGCAGAATCTGCATCTGAGCGGTACGGTCCAGCCCGGCGGGACCCGGGCTGACGTGGGCGCCTTTGCCGGGCAGAACGCCGGCACCATCCGCAATTGCTCCTTCAGCGGCACCGTCAGCGGCACCAGCCGCATCGGCGGCATCGCCGGCAGCAATACCGTCACCGGGGTCATCACCGGCTGCACGGTGGACGGCAGCGTCTACGGCGACCACTTTGTGGGCGGCATGACCGGCCAGAATGACGGTGTGGTCTCGGGCTGCACCAACAACGCCGCCGTCAACACAACGGTGAGCCAGAACGAGGTCAAACTGAATGACCTGACCCTTACCGATCTGCTCACCACCGAGCGCGCGGCGGACATCACCGACATCGGCGGCATCGCGGGCAACTCTGCCGGCGTGGTGCGCGCCTGCATCAACCGGGGTGCTGTGGGCTATGACCACATCGGTTACAATGTGGGCGGCATCGCGGGCAGCCAGACCGGCTATGTGGAGGGGTGTGTCAACTACGGTACCGTCCATGCCCGCAAGGAGGGCGGCGGCATTGTGGGCCAGATGGAACCCTCCAGCGTGCTGCAGTACAGCGAGGATACCCTGCAGCAGCTGCGGGGCGAACTGGATACGCTTCAAGGGCTGATGAACCAGGCCACCAGTGACGCTTCGGCCTCTTCCAGCGAACTGACCGCCCGGTTTGAGGATCTCAAGAACCGGGTGGACAGCGCCCGCAGTGCGGTGGACACCCTGCTCCAGAAGGTGGCTGACGGCATCGACATCGGCACCCAGAACCTGACGGTAACGGCTCTGGCGGATCTGACCGGGCAGGGCAGTGCCGGCGGCGATGTACAGGCGGATACCTCTTCCTCCACCGATGTGACGGTCAATCCCACTCCGGAACCCACCGAAACACCGGAGCCGTCGGCAACGCCGGTCCCTGAAAATACGCCTGTCCCCGAACCGGAACCCACCCCTGTGCCGGAAACCACGCCGCAGCCGACCCCGGAGGAAGTCCCGGAAAGCAGCGACGCTTCGTCAGAATCTGTTCCCACGGACGCCGGGGTAACCGACCGCGCCGAGGAGGCCCATAACCAGCCGCCCCACCGGGCACCGGAAATTTCCATCGACAAGGAGAATGGCGTCCAGGTTTCCGGCGGCGTAGGCGGGGAAGGCTCGGCGTCGCTGGACGGCCAGGCCAACCTGACGGTGCCGAGCATCGAGATCAACAACCAGGATGCCATTACGGCGGCGCGCAGCAGTCTGAGCGGCAGCCTGACGGCCATTTCCGACGGGGTGGATTCCCTCACCACCGATACCGGCGACCACACCCAGGCCCTGATCCGGGATATGGAGGCCATCACCAATCAGCTGAACAAGATCGGCAACACACTGCTGGGGGCGGCGGAAAACGCCGGACAGGGCACCATCTTTGAGGATGTGTCCGATGAGGACGGCGACGGGGACACCGAGGGCAAAGTCTCCAACTGCCTGAATGCAGGGGAGGTCTATGCCGACCTGAACGCGGGGGGCATCACCGGCGCTATGGCGCGGGAAAATGACCTGGACCCCGAGGATGACACCAAGATCAGCGGCAGCAGTTCGCTGAACATGACCTACAAGACCCGCATCGTGGTGCGGGGCTGCACCAACCAGGGCACGGTACAGGCCAAAAAGCAGTGTGCCGGCGGCATCGTCGGCAGCATGGAGCTGGGCAGTGTGCTGCAGAGCTACAACACCGCCGATCTGCTGGCGGAGGACGCCGATTATGTGGGCGGCATTGCCGGACAGAGCCGCGCGCCCATCCGTCAGTGTGCCGCCAAGGGGCGTCTGTCCGGCGATCGCTTTGTGGGCGGCATTGCGGGCAGCGGCTATACACTGACCGACTGCCGCGCCATGGTGGAAGTCACCGGCACCGAGCAGCTGGGCGCCATTGCCGGCGGCCTGCTGGCGGAGGATTCCCTGAGCAACACGGTCAACCGTCTGCAGGACAGCGAGAGTGACCTGCAGGGCAATCTCTTTGTCAGCGAGACGCTGGGCGGCATTGACGGCGTGAGTTACGCCGGGCAGGCCGAACCGGTGACTTTTGCGGATTTCAGTGCCCGGGCACAGCAGGAGGGTCTGCCGGAAACATTCTCCCGCATCACGCTGACCTTTGTGGCCGATGGCCAGACGGTGGCCACGATCCCGGTGGAATACGGGGCCGACTTCGACCCGTCCGACGCCCCGGCCATTCCCGAAAAGGCGGGGTATACCGCTGCCTGGCCGGATTTCACCCGGGAAGCCATTACCTTTGACCAGACCGTTGCGGCGGTCTACACCCCCTATGAAACCGTCATCACCGGTGCCGAGCAGCGGGAGGACGGCCGGGCCATCCTGCTGGCCGAGGGCTGCTTTGACGGCGGCAGTATGACGCTGACCGCCTGTGAGGATACTCCGGCCCCCGGTACGACGGAAAGCTGGCAGTTCACCCTGCCCGGCGAGACATCCGGCACCGTGCGGCTGCACTATCTGCCGCTGCAGGACCATACGGACCTCTACCTGCGCGGGGCGGACGGAAGCTGGCGCAAGGCCGATGCCACCGATGACGGCAGCTACCTTGTCTGCACTTTGCAGGAAGGGGATACCGCCCTGGCCGCGGTGCCCCGCCGTTCCATTCCGCTGCCGCTGTTGGCAGGTGCGGGTGCAGCGCTGCTTCTGCTGCTGGGCGCAGGTCTGTGGGCCCGCCGCCGGCGAAAGCGGAAAACGCCCTCCCGGCAAGCATAAAAAACAGGAAAAACGGCTGCCCCGTAAAGGGGCAGCCGCTTTTTGTTGCTGCGGTAAGGTGCGGTTATGGGCGTTTTCTCTTCCACAGAGCCAGGAACCCAAGGGCGGCAATGCCCGCGCCGGACAGGCTGAACAGGACCATCCACAGCAGGGGATGGCTGTTGTCGCCGGTCTGGGGGATCGAGGCCGCGGAAATGTGGGCGGCAGGGACCGCGGTGGGAACCGGTGCGGCGGGAGCTGGAGCGGCCTGCCGGGTCGGCGCGGTGGGAACGGCGGCTTTTTCCTCCCGGCTGGCGGCCATCCCGGAGGACGCGGCTCCGGAGGTAGATGCCGGTTCTGCGGATGGGGAAACCGGCAGATCGGTATATCCCAGCGCGTAGGTAGAGAATCGGTCCGTGGAAAAGGTCAGTGCAGCCTGATCCGCGTCAAATTCCACAGGCAGTTTTTCCGATTGACCGTTGTGGACCCGGAGGATAAAAAAGGTGCGGCTGTCCTGCACCAGTGCCTTGGGCACGGACAGGGTAAAGCAGAGCGGGGTGCTCAGTTCGGTCAGCAGGCCCAGGTCTTCCTGGCCGTCCTTCAGCACCAGCGAAAGGGAGAAGAACTGGGCCAGGGTATCGTTGGCGGCCGTGGTATTTTCCACCGCGGTGATCTCGGCAGGATGGAGGTCGTCCGTACTTTTTTCCTGGAATTCCACCGAGACGGTGAGGGGGTCGGCTTGCGTCGCCGAAAGTTTTCCGGCCGTCTCCGCGTCGACGCCCGCGGGCAGATCCCCCTGCAGGATCTCTGTCACGATCTGTTCCGCCTCGGCGGTCAGCTGCTGCTGTGCGTCCTCCCCCATGTCCAGCTGCAGTTCCTCCGTCCCGGACGGAACAGGAGATACCACGATCTCCGGATCATAGATCTTCACCTGGTAGAACTCTTTTGACGGCCGGACCGTCAGGGAAACCTCCTGTGCCAGATAACGGGTGGGATCGGTGCTGTAGTTGCCGCCGTAAATGCGCAGGGAGGGTTTGTCCGCACAGTCGGAGGCAATGGCGCCGGTGGCATCGTCGTAGCAGTATACGTCGATGCTGCCCCGGATGGTATTCGCCTCTGTATTGTGGATGGCGATGGCCGGAGCCTGGTCCCGGTACAGCTCGTTCAGCCAGTGCATCAGATCGATGGCGACCAGATCGGGGGCAGTGCCGTCGGCATTGACGTTGTCCAGCACCATGCTGCCGTAGTTGCAGGAGATCAGATACTGTGTGAAGGCTCCTCCCTGCAGGTTCAGATCCTGCAGGGTCAGATCGCTGTAGTTCTGCAGGAGGATTGCCGTGTTCCAGCTCTCCTCATCGACCCGGATCGTGCCGTTTTTCAGCGTCACGGTATTGCCCTTCTCCAGATAGAAGCCCTGGGTCTCGGTGTCCAGACAGCCGGGGGCGGGGTCCCGGCAGGTATAGGTGTGTCCTCCGAAGTCGATGGTCAGTGCGACATGGCTGGCCTCGTTTTTGTTGAAAAGTCCGATGCCGCTGCCCGCCGCATCCCGGAGCAGTGTGACCGTGCCGGCCTGGCTGTGGGAATTCACCACCGCCTGTACGGCAGCGGCCAGCGTGGGATAGCGGTAGTCCTCTGTTTCGGCCGTGAGGTCCAGCGGATGGCCGGAACCCGTGTCCGTCCGGCCGTCGGTGAACAGGGCGGTGGTGCAGGCGTTCAGCGCGGAGCTCCCGTCGGGGGTGCGGGGATCGCAGCGGTACTGGGCGCCGGCCGCGTCGTCGAAGGTACAGCACCCGGCCTCACCGGCGGTGATGGTGTTGCCGGAGAGCCGGATGCCCTTCACCGTGACCTGGGCTTCGGTACCGCAGCCCACGATGGGAGCGGCCAGAGTGCGGGCGGACAAAAAGCTGTCTGTGATCTCACACCGGTCGGCAGTCAGTGCAGCACCCTCCGTCAGGCTGCCCGCAAGGGCGGAAACCTGCTGCGGGGCCAGGACCTGTCCGCGGCATACCGTCACACGGCGCAGCGTCAGGCTGCCGCCCGACTGTGTGCCCACCACCACAGCCGCAGCGCCGCAGTCGCCGGAGGATTCATCGGCGGCGATCCAGGCGTCGGCAAAGGTCAGGTCCTCCAGGGTCAGATTGCCGTCATTGTATCCGATAAAAGCCGCGCGGTCCTGCCCTTCCCGGACGGTCAGCCCGGCAATGGTGTGACCGCCTCCCAGGAAGACGGTGCCCTCCAGTGCACCGCCGGTGCCGCAGACCGGTGTCCAGCTGTGGGCGGACAGGTCCACGTCGGCGGTCAGATTCACGGTATATCCCGCAAAGGAAGCGCCGCTGTTGACCTGCCCGGCCCACCAGGCCAGGGCATCAGCGGTCCCCAGGGTGACGGTCCGGCTGCCCGCATCCTCGGTGTAGCCGGCGGGCGGTCCGGTGAGTGTGGAATCCCAGGAGGAATCCGGTGCGGGGAAGGAAGCCAGCGTGTCGGTGTACCAGGTCTCCGTGTCGGGAAGAACCCGGACGGAGCCGGCTTCGGCATCGGCCGGCTCGGCCCGCACCGCTGCCGGCAGCAGGAACCAGAGGAAAAAGATCACGCCAAGCGCGCAAAGGGATTTTGCTTTTTTCAAAATCAACACCTCTTTTGGGATCCTGCGGCTGTTGTGCAATAGGATCCCCGCAACCCTGTCTTTTCGGCGGCCGGGATTGGCACCGCAGCAGGGATACTGGCGATGCCGGCCGCCGTATAGTATCAGTCTACAGGCAATGGCTGGAAGGTTTCAAGTGACGTTTTACCCAAAAAGTAATAAAAAAATTGTACATCCGACAAAAAAAGACGGCACCCGAAGGTGCCGCCTTTTGGCTGTAAGGAATTATTTGCCGCGGATCACACGGGAGAGCTGGATCAGCAGGGTGGGCAGGAAGGCCAGCACCACGATGCACAGCAGCTGGAACCCGTTGATGGGAGCCACCAGGAACAGGCCTTCCAGGGCCGGGACAAAGAGCACAAAGGCCAGCAGCAGCACGCCGGTGCCGAAGGCCATCAGGGAATAGGGATTGCCGGAAAGGCCCAACCGGAAGATGGACTCGGTGCCGCGGCAGTTGAAGCCGTGGAACAGCCGGGCCAGGGTCAGGGTGGAGAAAGCCATGGTGCTGGCCAGCGCCGCGCCGCCCTGAGCAAGACCGATATAGAAGGCGATCATGGCCACCACACCGATCATCAGGCCCTGGCCGAAGACATGGCTGAGCATGGGCTTGTCCATCATGGAGGCGTTGGGATCCCGGGGCTTCTGGTCCATCAGACCGGGGCGGGCGGGCTCCATGCCCAGAGCGATGGCGGGCAGGCTGTCGGTGAGCAGGTTGATGAAGAGCAGGTGCACCGGCTGGAAGGGGACGCTCAGGCCTGCCAGAGAGGCGTAGATGACCGCCAGAATGGCGCCCATGTTGCCGGACAGCAGGAACTGGATGGCGTTGCGGATGTTGGCGTAGACGCTGCGGCCGTTGAGAACCGCCTTGACGATGGTGGCAAAATTGTCGTCCGCCAGGATCATGGCGGCGGCATCCTTGCTGACCTCGGTGCCGGTGATGCCCATGGCCACGCCCACGTCGGCCTTCTTCAGGGCGGGGGCATCATTGACGCCGTCGCCGGTCATGGCCGCAATGCAGCCCCGGCGCTGCCACGCCGTGACGATGCGGATCTTGTGCTCCGGGGAAACACGGGCATACACGGCAATGTGGGGCAGCTTTTCGTCCAGCTCGGCGTCGGACATGTTCTCCAGTTCCACGCCGTCCACCGCCAGGTCGCCCTCCTCGAAGATGCCGATCTGTTTGGCGATGGCGGTGGCGGTGACCTTGTGGTCGCCGGTGATCATGACGGTGCGGATGCCGGCCTTCTTGGCTTCGGCCACCGCCTTGACGCTCTCGGGACGGGGCGGGTCGATCATGGAAATCAAGCCCACAAAGGTGTAGTCCTGCTCATCCTCCAGGGTGAGCAGCCGGGCTTCGGGCAGGGGACGCTGGGCAAAGGCCAGCACCCGCAGGCCGTTTTCGGAGAGCTCCCGGTTGACTTTTTCGATCTCGGCGCGGCGTTCCGGCGTCATGGGGACCACGCCGTCGCCGGTCAGCAGATGGGTGGAGCGATCCAGCAGCACGTCGATGGCGCCCTTGGTGTAGAGCATGGGGCCGTCGTCGGTGTTGTGCAGGGTGCTCATCAGCTTGCGGTCGGAGTCAAAGGCCAGCTCCGCCAGGCGGGGATGCTGGCTGCGGTAGACCGGCGCATCCACATAGAAGTAGTTGCCCAGCTGTACCAGCGCCACCTCGGTGGGATCGCCCACCCCGGCGCCGCTCTCGGCGTTCATGGTGGCGTCGCTGTCCAGCACGGCAATTTTCAGTAGGGCACGCTGAGCGTCGTTGGCCAGCTCCAGGTCGGTGCCGGGGGTCAGGGTGCCGTCGGCCCAGATCTTCTGCACGGTCATCCGGTTCTGGGTCAGGGTGCCGGTCTTGTCGGAGCAGATGACCTGCACCGAACCCAGGCTTTCCACAGCCTTCAGTTCCTTGATGATCGCGTTCTGCCGGGCCATCTTCTGGGTGCCCATGGCCAGCACGATGGTGACGATGGAGCTCAGCGCCTCGGGAATAGCCGCCACAGCCAGGGCCACGGCGAACATCAGGGCGTCCAGCACCCCCATGCCGTTGCGGAACACCGACAGCAGGAACACCACGGCGCAGATGACCATGATGACCACGGCCAGCTTGCCGGAGAAATCGTCCAGGTTTTTCTGCAGGGGGGTCTTGCGCTGCTGGGTCTCGTTCATCAGGCTGGCAATGCGGCCCAGCTGGGTGTCCATGCCGGTGCCGGTGACCACCATGGTGGCCCGGCCGTAGGTGACCAGAGAACCGGAAAATGCCATGTTCTTCTGGTCGCCCAGGGCTACTTCGGCGCCCTCGATGGCGTCACGGCTCTTCTCCACGGCTTCGGACTCGCCGGTGAGGGAACTCTCGTTGACCTTCAGCGACCAGCTGTTGAGGATGCGGCCGTCCGCCACGATCAGATCGCCGGCCTCCAGTTCCACGATGTCGCCGGGCACCACCTGGTCCCCGGGGACTTCCATCCGCTGGCCGTCCCGCAGCACTTTGGCGGAAGGAGCGCTCATGGCTTTCAGGCTTTCCAGGGATTTCTCGGCCTTGAAATACTGCACGGTGCCCAGCACGGCGTTGAGGATCAGCACCGCGAAGATGACCAGGGTACTCTCCAGGTTGCCCGAGAACATCGAGATGATGGCCGCCACAATGAGGATGGCCACCAGAAGATCCTTGAACTGCTCGGCAAACACCGCCAGCCAGCTCTTCTTTTCCCCTTCCGCCAGACGGTTGGGGCCGTACTGCTCCAGCCGCTGGGCCGCCTGCTGGCCGGTCAGACCGCCGGCTGTGACGCCCAGCTGCTCCAGGGTCTCTTTGGGGGACAGATTGAAATAGGGTTTCTGCATACTTATTTCTCGCCTCTCCTGTTCAAAAATGTACCGGGCCGCCCCGGACGGGAAAAGAAAAAAGACTTCCCGGCCTGTGGGATCGCTCCCGGCCGAAAAGTCTTGTTACCACATGATGGGCGCGCTCCGCCCGATTCCTTGTACGGAATCGGGATGTTGACGGTGCGACTTACAACTACTCCCTTTTCAACAAGAAACTATACCATGATTTTGCCCCGAATGCAAGTATTATTTTGCGCATCCGGCGGGCAGATACCCGGGGTGGATTTCTTTACCCGGTCATATACGGGAAGATACAGGAAAATACCGTGCGATACAGTGAAAAACGCTTGCCAATTGCAAAGCGCGGTGCTACAATTTTTATCGAATGAATTTTCGGGAAAATACAACGAAAAAACCGAAATGATGTAAATAGGATGGGGTGCAGGCACGGTTCCGATCCGCCGCAGAGCAGAGAAGACGGTGCCTGTTTCCTTCGGAAAAGCGGCATAGAGAAAAACGATGGGACGGGGAACGATGAGACAAAGGAGATGGGGGGAACTGGGCCGGGCGCTGCTGCTGTTCGGCATCGGTTGTCTGCTGATGGCAGCCGCAGCGCTGCCGGTCCGGGCACAGGCGACAGAGGATTCCTATTTCTATCCGGGGTATCAGGCGGCTCAGAACGGGTATCTGGACCTGATGGCCTACATGAAGCAGATCACCATGACGGTGAACGGACAGGAATACACCACCCAGGAACTGCAGGCGCTGAAAAACGCGGGAACACCGCTGACGCTGGGGCTGGGGGATACGGCCTCCTTCAACTTCCGGTTTGCGCTGTGCGGCCGTGCCTATGAGCCGGAAGATCCCACCCAGCTGGACGAGGATGGGTCGGTGCATGTGGTGTATACCAACGGAACCACCTATTTGAACGGGGAGACGGTGGCCCCCGGTGCCACCGGCATTTTGGATGATTCCTCCCTGATGGTGATCAACCGCAGTGCGGACAGCAGCTGTCTGCGTCTGGATCTGAGCTGGCTGCTGCAGTCCTGCCCCGACGGATTCCAGGTGGAGTACACCGAGGGCGGTGTATCCTTCGAGCAGCGGGATCAGTATCTGTATGTCTATTTTCCCGGCGGCATCGGGCAGGATACCTATGCCGATGCAGGGTACTTTTCCATCGGGGTGACGCTGGGCAAGGCGCTGGACGAGATCCGCATTCCCGGCACCGACGGCTACTATGTGCCCGGTACCGACGATTGGGTGTTTCCGCTCGTGGTGGCGGAATCCCCCAGCGACATGCTGGGGACCATCAGCACCTATGGCGACATCCATGTGCGGAAGATCTGGCAGACAGGGGGGCAGCCGCACCCCGACGCCAAGATCGTACTGCATTACACCGAAAACGGGGTGGAAAAAACCTCGGAGCGCATTCTGAAAGGAGACGATGCGGAGGCCGAGTTCACCATCCGCAATGATATGACCAACTGCCGCCTGGAGGAGGACATGACGGGGCTGGACGGCTATACCAGCACCATGACGGTGAGCGAGGACGGGGCGACCTATACCTTTACCAATACCAGCAGCAAGACGGTCTTCATCAGCAAGCGGAGCCTGGCGGGGGAGGAGGAACTGGCCGGCGCCCGGATGGAGCTGTACTGCCTTTCCAGCGACGGCGGGCAGACCCTGATCGACCAGTGGACCTCAGGCTCGGAACCCCACACGGTACAGCTGAACCCGGGGCGGTTCAATCTGCATGAGGATCTGGCTCCGGCGGGATATGCCGTCAGTCAGGATATTCCCTTCACGGTGCGGGAGGATCTGACGGTCCAGCTGGACGGGGACACCGGCTCGCTGGACGGGGATACCCTCATCGTCACCGACCGGGAACTGACCGTAAAGTTTGCCAAGGTGGACGGTTCCGGCAATCCTTTGCCGGGGGCGGTGCTGACGCTCACCGACAAGACCGACGGAACGGAAATCGACCGTTGGACCACCACCTCGGAACCCCACGAGATCACCTTCCAAACGGAGGGCGGCACGGTACTGGTGGCGGGGCATACCTATCTTCTCCATGAGGAAAGCGCCCCCGAAGGGTATCTGCTGGCGGAGGACGTGGAGTT
Organism: Subdoligranulum variabile; assembly: GCF_025152575.1. Classification (NCBI taxonomy): domain Bacteria; kingdom Bacillati; phylum Bacillota; class Clostridia; order Eubacteriales; family Oscillospiraceae; genus Subdoligranulum; species Subdoligranulum variabile. The sequence goes on from NZ_CP102293.1 coordinate 2,170,050, forward strand.
TGTCTTCAACGGGGACGGCACGATCCCCGACCACGGATATTACACCGTGACGATGGAGGACCTGTCCGAGACGCCGCCCACTGCCACACCGCCGGCGGAAACCCCGCCCACCACGCCGCCGTCCACCCCGCCGGAACGGGTCCAGACGGGGGACAGCCCCTGGATGTGGGTCTGGCTGGCACTGGGGGTTGTCTGCCTGTGTGCCTCGGCAGTCACAGGGCTGTTCTACTACCGCCGGTCCCATATACCGGCCTACTGGCGATTGGGGATGCGTGACCAATGAAAAGTTTTCGCGGCGACAGCCGCCTGATCAAGCCCCCTGCCCGGGGTTGGCTGGTGCTCAGCCTTCTCCTGCTGCTGGCGGGCGTGGGATTTCTCGGCCTTTTCGGGTATGAGCAGTACGGGTACCTGAAAAGCGGCCGCTATTACCAGCAACTGCAGCAGACTGTCCGGACCGGGCAAGCGGCGGAGGAAAGCGGGAGCAAGATCGATTTCGCAGCGCTGCAGGCCATCAATGGGGATACCGCGGCCTGGCTGGAAATGCCGGGTCTGGAACTGGAACTGCCGGTGGTCCAGGCAAAGGACAACCAGACCTGGCTGCATCAGGGATTCGACGGACAGCCTTCCCCCGAGGGATGCCTCTTCTTCGGGGTGTCCGGCGGGGAGGAACCGGACCTCTACCGGGTGATCTACGGCCATAACCTGCATACCGGCTCCATGTTCAGCGGGCTGACCCGCTACGGGGAAGAGGCGTTCTTCCAGGCAAACCCCACCTTTACCCTCTGCACGCCGCAGGGGGACCAGACCTGGCGGATCTTCTCCTGCCACGACGCCACCGATACCGAGGAACTCTACCGTACCGGGCGTACCAGCGGGGAGGAATATGACGCCTTCGTGGCGGAACTGAAGGCGGCCTCGCTCTATGACACCGGCACGGAAGTCCCCCAGGGGGCACAGGTGCTGACGCTCTCCACCTGCGCCACCAGCTATGGCAGCGGTCTGCAGCGGTTTGTGGTGCATGCGTTCCGGGAATCCTGAACGGCTTCCGGCAGAATTTTCAGAAAATCGTTAACGCCGGCAGGAATGTGTGCTATAATGCTGTCAGGAATAAAGCGCAGGAAAGCGCTTTGTAGGGAGGTTTTCCATGAAAGATGTTGTAGCCCTGGGCGAACTGCTCATTGATTTTGCCCCTGTTTCCACCGACGAGGCGGGCTATCCCACCCTGAAAGCCCAGCCCGGCGGCGCCCCCGGCAACTTCCTGGCGGCGCTGCAGCAGTACGGCTGCACCACCGGCCTCATCGGGAAGGTGGGGGATGATACCTTCGGCCATCTGCTCAAAGGCACGCTGGACAAAATCGGCATCGATACCACCGGTTTGATCATCGACCCGGCGGTCTTCACCACCATGGCTTTTGTGACGCTGGACGCCACCGGCAACCGGTCCTTCAGTTTTGCCCGCAAGCCCGGTGCCGACACCTGTCTGCGCAGCGAGGAGGTCAACACCGCCCTGCTGGAGGACTGCAAGGTCTTCCATTTCGGCACCCTGAGCCTTACCAGCGAACCCGCCCGCTCGGCCACCCGGGACGCGGTGGCCTACGCCAAAAAGCAGGGCAAGCTCATCAGCTTTGACCCCAACCTGCGCAAGCCCCTGTGGCCCAGCGACGAGGCCGCCAAGGAGCAGATCGAGTGGGGCCTGCACCAGGCGGACATTGTGAAGATCAGCGACGAGGAGATCGAATTCCTGTGGGGCCTCTCTCCCGAGGAAGGCGCTCAGAAACTCCTCGGGGAATACGGCGTGAAACTGGTCTACGCCACCTTAGGCCCCAAGGGCTGCCATGTGGCGAACCGCAACGGCAGCTGCGAAGTGCCTTCTCCCACGGGACTGCATGTCATCGACACGACAGGCGCCGGGGACATCTTCGGCGGCAGCGCCATGAGCCAGTTCCTGCACCTGGGCAAGGCCCCCGAGGCCCTGACGGTGGAGGAACTGCGCACCATCACCCGCTTTGCCTGCTGCGCGGCCAGCCTTTCCACCCAGACCCACGGCGGCATCACCAGCGTGGTGCCCGAAGCGGAAGTCCGGGCCATCTTCTGAGGAATACCATAGAAGAAATAGAAACGGAAGGCGTCCTCCCTGCGGAGGACGCCTTCCGTATTTGACTGCCGTAAACTGCCGCAGAAGGAACAAAAATTCTCTTTACACAACGTGTGTAATCTGTCATAATGAAGAAAAATGGAACAGGAGGGACCGTCCATGAAAAAACTGTTTGCATTGGCTGACCGCTTTCTGCAGGAATCCGACTGGAAGACCATGGCCCTGCTCAAATTCTGCCTGCTGGGGCTGGGAATTGTCATAGGCGCGATGGTCCCGCCCAAACATAAAAAGACCGCTGTGGCCGTCGGGCTGCCGCTCTTCTTTGTGACCTATCTGCCGCTGATGGCCAAGCTCATCCATCTGGCGGCGGAACAGCAAGAGGCGGATCTGGAGGAGGACTACGTATGACGATGCAGGAAAAGATGCACAATGTGTCGCTGTATCTGCCCAACGACCCCTCCATCGTGGCGGAACAAACCAAGTGCCTGGAAAAACTCTACGACTACAACGCTACTCGCCCGGGGGAAGGGGAAAAGCGCACCGCTCTGCTCCGGGAGATGTTTGCGGAGTTCGGTGAGGGCAGCTACATTGAGCCGCCGCTGCACGCTAACTTCGGCGGCAAGTTTGTCCATTTCGGAAAAAATGTCTATGCAAACTTCAACCTGACCCTGGTGGATGATACCCACATCTATGTGGGGGACTGCACCATGTTCGGCCCCAACGTCACGGTGGCCACGGCGGGCCATCCCATCCTGCCGGAACTGCGGGCCCAGGGGTATCAGTACAACGCGGCGGTGCACATCGGCAGGAATTGCTGGATCGGCGCGGGGGCTGTGATTTTGCCGGGTATCACCATCGGGGACAACGTGGTGGTGGGCGCGGGCAGCGTGGTGACGAAGGACCTGCCGGACAATGTGGTGGCGGTGGGCAACCCCTGCCGGGTGCTGCGCCCGGTCAGCGACAACGACCGGGAATACTACTTCAAACAGCACGCCATTGACCCGGAACTGCTGCGGTAAACCAAAAAAAGACCTGCTTTCGTAAGAAAGCAGGCCTTTTTTGTTGGCAGACTCAGTGGGTGGTTACCATATCCATGGCGAACAGGGCGGCACCCAGGGCACCGCAGAGCTGTGCCTTGTCGCTGACCACCAGGGTGGTGCCCAGCTTTTCTTCCAGCGTCTTGACCAGACCCTGGTTCTTGGAGACGCCGCCGGTCATCATGTAGCGCTCCTCGCCGCCCACGCGCTTGGCCAGCGCGGCGGTCTTGGAGGCCACCGCCTTGTTCAGCCCGTGAACGATGTCGTCGGTGGGCTTGTTCTGGGCGATGAGGGAGACGACCTCCGACTCGGCAAACACCGTGCACATGCTGGAGATGGTGATGTCTTCCTTATAATGCAGACCGGCCTTGCTCATCTCGTCCAGGTTCATCTCCATGGTGCGGGCCATCATCTCCAGGAAGCGGCCGGTGCCGGCGGCGCACTTGTCATTCATGACGAAGTTCACCACGGCGCCGTTTTCGTCCAGCCGGATGACCTTGCTGTCCTGACCGCCGATGTCAATGACGGTGCGGACGCTGGGATCCAGATAGTGGGCACCCCGGGCATGGCAGGTGATCTCGGTGATGCTCTTGTCGCCGTCCTGGATGGCCGTGCGGCCGTAGCCGGTGGTGACGATGGCATCGATGTCCTCCCGCTGCAGTCCGGCCTGTTCCAGGGCCTGCTCCAGGGCGCGCTCAGCACCCACGGCAGCGCCGGCACCGGTGGGCAGAATCACGCCGGTGACCATCTGCTTTTCCTTGTCCAGGATCACCACGTCGGTGCTGGTGGAACCGCTGTCAATGCCTGCAAAATAGCCTTTTCCCATCTTGATCTCCTTTTCCTCCCCCTGGCTGGGGTCCATGCTCTCGGCAAAGGCCTCCAGACGGGTCAGCAGCTGACCGCTGCTCTGCAGCGTATAGTCGGATTCGATCTTCAGCAGCGGCACCGCCACACTCTGTTTCACCTGGGCGTACTCAAAGCTGTAAAAATCGCAGAATTTTACCGTGTGATAGATGATCCCCTTCAGGTCGGGATCGTTGAAAAGCCGCTTGCGGCCGGTGTTGTCCATCATCCGCATGCAGGGGATCTGCCCCAGCAGCTCGGCGGCATACCACTCCATCAGGGCGTCAAAGTCGGCGTCCTCCGGCGGCAGCACCTCGCCCACCGACCGGTTGTGCACGCAGGTCTCGTTCTCCACGGGATAGGGCATGGCGTTCTGCACCATCTCGAAGAGCTCCTTGCCCATCCGGGCACCCAGCACGCTGATGTGGGGACCGCGGGTCTTCTCGGGAGCATGGAAGGCCGCCCGGAAGGCATCGGCATCAAAGGTCGTGCCCTTGTAGGCCGCGTAGGCCTTGGCCAGCCCTTTCAGCTGGGCAGCTGTGCGCTCCCGGCTGCACTCGCCGCCGCTGTGCAGCATGTCCACGATGTAGAGGAAGTCCAGCTTGCCGCTCTCCTCCAAGACGTCGTAGACGCTGCGGATGGTGTCGCAGCAGTTCACCAGTACCAGCTCGTGGACCTGGCCGCTCATCACCGCTTCCAGCAGGGATTTGCCGAAACCGCAGATGTTGGAATGGGCCAGCTGATCGGCCCGGTCAAAGCCCTCCTGCATGCCGTTCAGGTTCTCGCACTCCGCACCCAGAGCGGTCAGCAGTTCAATGGGCGTATATTTGCACACATAATAGGTTTTGTTCATCCTTGCGCTCCTTCCTCGGTGCGGCCCGGTTCGTTCAGCATCTCCAGGAAGGCGCCCAGGCGGGTGGAGGTCTGGCCCTCACCGCCGTGGCTGCGGTCGCAGCCGTCGCCGTCCAGGATCAGCAGCGGCAGCCCCGCTTCCTCAAACTTCTTCTTGGCCAGCTGGGCCGCGCCCAGGGTGTGCTTGCAGCCCCAATGGTCGAACCACACCACGCCGTCGGCCTTTACCTGCTTGGCGTGGCGGATGCCCGCCTCGATGCGGCGCACCGCGCTGCCGTTGAGGGCATGGTAGACCATCCGGTGGGCCATGGCCTCATAGGGATGTTCGGAATCAAAGTCCGGTTCGGATACTTCGCTGAGTTCACACCCTACGATCTGGGCGTCCTCCTGGAAGAGCAGGCCTTCCTTGATGGCGTCCGACCAGAAGGGGATGGTGTGCATCCAATAGATGCGCTTGCCCTTGGCGGCGGGAGCTTTCTCCACGTCCCGGAGCAGCTCGTCCACATAGGCTTCCACCTGGGGCGTGCCCAGCAGGATGTTGTTGGTCATGCCGCAGTACAGCGGCGTCACCAGATCGGTAGGCACATACCGGTCGGCCCGCTTCTGCTGATAGCTGCGGTATTTTTCCAGGGTGCGCTTGGAACGGCGCAGCCGCTCCTTCAGCGCTTCCTCGTCGATGGTGCGGCCGGTCTGCTGCTCCAGGAAGGAGGCCAGCGCCCGCAGCTGGGCGGCCACATAGGCCACGTTGTCCTCGTTCTGCTGCATGGGCACGTCGATGGCAAAGGGCTGCACATGGTACAGCTGGCTCAGCGTGCGGAAGGTCAGCAGGTTGGCATCGCAGGTCAGGTTGGTGTAGACGATGCACTTCGGTTGGGGCAGCACCCCTTTCTGGGCCGCTCCCAGAAAGGTCTTGTGGTAGCTGCACAGCGTCTCGGAAATTCCGGTGTTCTCCGCCTGCTGCAGAAAGCCGCGCTCCGCCTGGGAGCCCGACAGATAGCAGGAGAACGCCTCTACATTGTAGGGGTGCAGTCCCACCTCCTGGAGCATCTCACAGGGGGTGAAGACGCTGACCATGGCCGAATGGTCGGGGTCCTGCAGCGGGGCCAGCATGGCGTCCATCATGATGCGGGCCAGCTTGCGGTCCGCCGGCTGCAGGCGTTTGTCGGGGCTGAACCGGTTTTTCAGGTTCTGGGCTTCCCAGCCGGTGCGCAGCAGTCTGCGCGCACGGGTGGGGTTCTGGTTGCTCCAGGACTCCACGGCCCGCCCGAAAGTCTCTACTACTTGCATAATGTTCCCTCTCTCTACTCTCCGCGCCGGTGCCTGTGCAAAAAAAACGGCGGGTCCTCCGGCCGGAGACCGACCGGAAAACCCTCGCCCGTTTCAGTGGTTACGGTGTTTTTTGCATAGGATGCGCTTATTCTATGATACACCCGTTGCATCGTAAAATCAATGGATTTTTTGTACAGTTCTTCACGTTTTGTCTTGCTGAAAATTAGGCTGGATGCTGCTGGGCACCGCCGCCGGGGGCCGGCATGGGGCAGTGGGTCAGATACCAGGCAAAGAGCAGCGAGCTGATGGTCCAGGTGATGGGATAGGCCCAGAAAACCACCGCGATCCGGGGAATGAAGTGCACCGTGATGGTGATGTAGGTGATGCGCAGTGCACACCAGATGGCCAGCATGACGACCATGGGCACCATGGGGCGGCCCAGTCCCCGCAGGATGCCGGCGCAGCAGTGGCTGAAGGCCAGCAGGCAGTAGAACAGCGACACGGTGCGGGCCTGATGCACGCCGAAAGCGATGACATCCGCCTCGCCGCTGAAAGCGCCGATGAGGATGGGCGCCAGGGTAAACATGGCCAGGCCCACGCACTCCGCCAGCAGGGTGGAGCAGACGATGCCGAACCGCATGCCGCGGCGCACCCGGTCCAGCTGACCGGCGCCGATGTTCTGGCTCACGAAGGTGGCCAGCGCCATGGAGAAGCAGGTCACCGGCAGGAAGGCGAAGCCTTCCACCTTGCTGTAGGCGCCGCAGCCCGCCATGGCGTTGGCACCGAAGGCGTTGATGTTGGCCTGGACGATGACGTTGGCGATGGAGATGACCGAGTTCTGCACGCCGGAGGGCACGCCCTGGGCCACCACAGCCCGCAGGGTGGCGGGGTGGAAGCGGACTTCCCGCCAGTGCACGCCGTAGGCTTCCTTGGTCAGGGAGAGGCGGCGGAAGGCCAGCACGGCGCTGACCGTCTGGGAGAGGATGGTGGCGAAGGCCGCACCGCCCACGCCCATGTGCAGCCCGGCGATGAACCACAGGTCCAGGATGACGTTGAGCACCGAGGCGGTGATCAGGTAGCGCATGGGGCTGCGGCTGTCGCCCACCGACTGCAGGATGCTGGCCCCCACATTGTACATGACCACGGCCAGGGAACCCAGAAAGTAAACCCGGAAGTAGATGATGGAGTTGGGCAGGACCTCCTCGGGGGTATCCATCCAGCGCAGGATCTGGGGCGTCAGCAGTACGCCGATGACGCTCAAGGCCACACCGGCGGCCAGGCCCAGGGCTACCGTGGTATGAACGGCCCGACGCAGAGCGGTGTCGTCCTTGGCACCGTAATGGCGGGCCACCAGCACGCCGGCACCCAGACTGACGCCGTTGACGAAGCCGGTGAGCAGAAAGATCAGGCTGCCCGATGACCCCACAGCCGCCAGGGCCTCACCGCCCAGGAAGTTGCCCACGATCAGCGAGTCCACCGCGTTGTAGAGCTGCTGGAACAGGTTGCTGAAGAAGATGGGCACCGCAAACACAAGCATACCCCTGGCCACGCTGCCGCTGGTCAGGGAAACATTTTTTTCAAACACGCTTTTTCCCACACCTCTGTTTTGTATAATTTCTCTCCTATCCTACGCGCCCCGGGGCAGGGTGTCAAGCATGGATCGAGGCAAAAACCGGCCGAAGCCTTGTGAAGCGGGGCGAAACCCTGTATAATAAAGGACAAAACGCAAAGCACAGGGGAGATGGAGTGCATGAATATTCAGTTGCAGGACCTGACCAAGCGTTTCCCGGCCCGGGGCCGGAAAGCCCGCGGCGAGGTCACGGCGGTGGACAGGCTGACGTTTGAAGTGCCGGACGGTCTGCTGGTGGGATTGCTGGGCCCGTCGGGCTGCGGCAAGAGCACCACGCTGAACATGATCTGCGGGTTGGAGACCCCCACGGAGGGCAGGATCTTCTTCGGCGGGAAGGACGTGACCGACCTGCCGCCTGAACTGCGGGGTGTGGGGATGGTGTTCCAGAACTACGCTCTCTACCCGCATCTGACGGTTTTGCAGAACATCACCTTTCCGCTGGAAAACCTGAAAGGGGCCCAGAAGCTGTCCAGGACCGAGATGCGCCGCCGCGCTTTGGAGGCCGCCGCACTGGTACAGATCGAGGAACTGTTGGACCGCAAACCGAAGGAACTCTCCGGCGGGCAGCAGCAGCGGGTGGCCATCGCCCGGGCGCTGGTCAAGATGCCCAAGGTGCTGCTGCTGGACGAACCCCTCTCCAACCTGGACGCCCGGCTGCGGCTGCAGACCCGGGAGGAGATCTGCAAGATCCAGAAAAAGACCGGCATCACCACCCTGTTCGTCACCCATGACCAGGAGGAGGCCATGAGCATCTCGGACCGCATCGTGGTGATGAAGGATGGTCTGCTCATGCAGCAGGGCAAACCCCAGCAGGTCTACGACGACCCGGCCAACCTGTTTGTGGCCAAATTCCTGGGCACACCGCCCATCAATGTGTTTGAGGGCACGGTCCGGAACCAGCAGCTGCTGCTGGCCGGGCAAGATGTGCTCCCCGTGCCCGGCGCCCCGGACGGCGACGTCTGGGTGGGCATCCGCCCCGAGGGATTTGTGCCCGACCCCCAGGGCCCGGTGGTGTGCGGACTCTCCCGGGTGGAGGTCCTGGGCCGGGACGTGAGCATCGTCTGCACCCATCCCGCCTGCACCACCGACACCCTGCGGGCCATCGTCAACGCCCGCCACGATGTGGACGATGCCGCCGGTACCGTCCGCTTCACCCTGCACCCCGACAAGGTGTTCCTGTTTGATCACCAGACCGAAGCCCGCATCCGCTTCGGCACCCAGGGCTGACGACCCCGAAGGGAGGAAACTGTCCATGCATCGCAATTCCCACAAGGCGTGGCTCTACCTGCTGCCGTCGCTGGTACTGCTGGGAGCGTTTCTCGTCTATCCCCTCATCGACGTGCTGATCTACTCGGTGGAGGAAGGCTTCAACTTTGCCTCCCAGACCTACTTCGGGGTAGGGTTGTACAACTACAGCTATGTGCTCCACGACCCCTACTTCCTGCAGGCGGTCCGGAATACCTTCGTTCTTGTCATCATCACAGTGCCCATCTCCACCGGGCTGGCGCTGCTGATCTCGGCGGGGCTCAGCTCCATCCGGCCGCTGCGCAAACTTTACCAGACCGTCTACTTCCTGCCCTACGTCACCAATACCCTGGCCGTGGGCCTGGTCTTCATGGTGCTCTTCCAGAAGACCGAGTACACCGACGGTCTTGTGAACCTCATGCTCCGCTGGTTCGGCGCCGGACCCATCGACTTCATCAACGGTCCCCACTGGGCCAAGATGTTCGTGCTCTGCTTCTATACCATCTGGGTGGTCATGCCTTTCAAGATCCTCGTGCTCACCGGAGCGCTGGCCTCGGTGAACCAGGACTACTACAAGGCCGCCCGGGTGGACGGCACCTCCCGGCGGCGGATCTTCTTCCGCATCACCCTGCCGCTCATCTCGCCCATGATCGTCTATCTGGTCATCACCGGCTTCATCGGCGCCTTCAAGGCCTACAGCGACGCGGTGGCCCTCTTCGGCACCGACCTCAACGCCGCGGGGATGAACACCATCGTGGGCTATGTCTACGACATGCTCTACGGTGACAGCGGCGGCTACCCGTCCTACGCGTCGGCGGCGGCCATCATCCTGTTCGTCATCGTCCTCACCATCACCTGCATCAACCTGCTGGTCACCCGCCGGCAGCTGCGCGACTAAGGAGGCTGTACTATGTCGGAAGATTTTGAAGCCCGGCGCCGTGCGGCCGGCCGCAAAGCGGGGCTGCGCCAGGCGCTGACCTATCTGGGACTCAGCATCTGGGCCGTGGTGGTGCTCTTTCCGTTCTACTGGATGGTGCTCACCTCGCTGAAGAGCTACGGTGCCTACAACTCGGAGCATACGCCCCAGTTCTTTACCCTGCATCCCACCCTGGAAAACTATCAGCAGGCTTTCACGGCGGTGCCGCTGGGGGGCTATCTGCTCAATACCCTGATCTTCGCCCTCATCACCACCGCGGCCATGGTGGTGGTCAGCACGCTGGCCGCCTACGCCTTCGCCCGGCTGGAGTTCCGGGGCAAGAACCTGCTCTTCGGGGCCTTTCTGTCCCTCATGATGATCCCCAGCGAACTGGTGGTCATCACCAACTATGTGACCATCACCAACCTGGATCTGCGCAACACCTTCACCGGCCTGATCCTGCCCTCCATCACCTCCATCTTCTATATCTACCTGCTCAAGGAGAGCTTTGAGCAGGTGCCCGACGAACTCTACCGGGCGGCCAAGGTGGACGGCACCTCCGACCTGAAATATCTGTGGAAGGTCATGATCCCCATCTGCCGCCCCACCATCGTCACGGTGACGATTCTCAAGCTCATCGAATGCTGGAACTCCTACGTCTGGCCCCGGCTGGTCACCGACGATCAGGCCTACTTCCTGGTGTCCAACGGCATCCAGCAGATCCGGGAGGAGGGCTTCGGCCGGGAGAATATCCCCGCCATGATGGCCGCCGTGGTGGTCATCTCGGTGCCGCTGGTGGCGCTCTTCCTGGCGTTCCGCAACAAGATCATGGAGGGCGCGTCCCGGGGAGGCATCAAAGGATGAAAAAGTTTATATCCCTCTGCACGGCGGCGCTGCTGCTGGGGGCGCTGGCGCTCTCGGGCTGCCACGGCCGCCGGGAACAGGCGGCCTTCGCGGTGCCGGACTCCTTTGACACCTCGAAAAACTACGAGGTGGTCTTCTGGGCCAAGAACGATACCAACAAGACCCAGACCGACATTTATAAGCAGGCCATCGAGGATTTCCAGCAGCTCTATCCCAACATTACGGTGACGCTGCGGCTCTACACCGACTACGGCGATATCTACAACGACGTCATCACCAACATCTCCACCGGCACCACTCCCAACGTCTGCATCACCTATCCCGACCACATCGCCACCTACCTTACCGGCGATAACGTAGTGGTACCCCTGGACGACCTGTTTGCCGACGAGCACTACGGTCTGGGCGGTGACGAGCTGCTCTACGACGGCCCCGCACAGGACGAGATCGTGCCCCAGTTCCTGGAGGAATGTAAGCTGGGCGGCAGCTACTACGCCATCCCCTATATGCGCTCCACCGAGGCCTGCTACATCAACAAGGATTTTGTGGAAGCGCTGGGCTATGAAGTCCCCGATGTGCTGACCTGGGATTTTGTGTGGGAAGTGTCGGAAGCGGCGGCCGCCACCAAGGGGGCCGACGGGGTCTACAGCCTCAACGGCCAGAAGGTGCTGATCCCGTTCCTCTACAAATCCACCGACAATATGATGATCCAGATGCTGCGCCAGAAGGGGGCGGGCTACTCCACCTCCACCGGCGACATCCAGCTCTTCAACGACACCACCACCCAGCTGCTGGAGGGCATCGCCGCCCATACGGCCAGCGGCGCCTTCTCCACCTTTAAAATTTCCGGCTACCCGGCCAACTTCCTCAACGCCGGGCAGTGCGTCTTTGCGGTGGACTCCACCGCCGGTTCCACCTGGATGGGCAGCGACGCGCCGCTGATGGACATTGCCGCCGACGAGGTAGTCTCCTTTGACACCGAAGTGCGGATGATCCCCCAGTTTGACCCCGACCATCCCCAGATGATCTCCCAGGGGCCGTCGATTTGCATCTTCAACAAGGAGGATCCCCAGGAGGTGCTGGCCTCCTGGCTGTTTGCCCAGTATCTGCTCACCGACAAGGTACAGATCGCCTACTCCGAGACGGAGGGCTATGTGCCGGTGACCACCAAAGCCCAGCAGGACCCCGACTATCAGGACTATCTGAGCCGGGCGGGAGAGGACAACGATACCCACTACCAGGTCAAGCTGGATGCCGTGCAGCTGCTGCTGGACCATCTGGACGATACCTTCGTGACGGCGGTCTTCAACGGCTCGGCCTCCCTGCGGGACGCGGCGGGTCAGCTCATCGAGGACGTGACCAAGTCGGTGCGGCGCAGCCAGACGGTGGATGAAGCCTATATCCAGTCCCTCTATGCCGATACCCAGTCTCTCTACCATCTGGACGCTGCTTCCCCCTCGGGCGGCAAGGCGGATCTCGGTCCGCTGCCCGGCACGGCGGTGGCGCTGCTGGCAGGCCTGGCCCTGGCCTGGGTGCTGATTCTTGCCTACCTGGCGGTCCAGACGATGCGCCGCCGCCGTGCCCAAACGGTGCAAAAAGGCCTTGATGTGGGCAAAAAAGGTTGATTTTCCTGCCCGTTGCGGTATAATAGCAAGGGAATCGCACCTGACTGCGGTCCCGTTAAGGAGGATAAGAATAATGAAAAAGATTTTGTCTGTGCTGATGGCACTGGGCATGACCTTCTCGCTCGCCGCCTGTGCGGGCAGCACTTCGTCTTCCAGCGAAGCTGCTTCCGAGTCTGAGTCTGCCTCTGCCGCCGAGTCCGAGGCTGTTTCTTCCGAAGCGGCCACTTCCGAGGCTGCCGCTGCCGGCACCGTGATGAGCTATGACGAGTACATGGCCGCCGATCTGGACACCGAGGTCACCATCGAAGCCTACGTCCAGGCCAAGCAGTCCTGGTACGCCGATCAGGCTACCGCCACCGTCTATCTGCAGGACCAGGATGGCGCCTACTTTGCCTATGACATGGCCTGCTCCGAAGAGGACTACGACAAGCTGACCCAGGGCACCTGCATCCGCGTCACCGGTTACAAGAGCGAGTGGAGCGGCGAGGTGGAGATCATTGATGCGACCTTTACCTTCGTGGACGGCGCCGACACCTTCGTGGCCGAGCCTCTGGATGTCACCGAGCTGCTGGGCACCGACGAGCTCATCGACCATCAGAACGAGCTGGTCACCTTCAAGGGCCTGACCGTGGAGCCCAGCACCGATGCCAACGGCAACGAGGCTGCCTTCCTGTACAACTACGACGGCTCCGGTGAGGACGGCGACGACCTGTACTTCAACGTTTCCTACAACGGCGAGACCTACACCTTCACCGTGGAGAGCTACCTCTGCGACAACACCACCGACGTGTACAGCGCCGTGAAGAATCTGCAGGTGGGCCAGACCATCGATGCCGAGGGCTTCCTCTACTGGTACGAGGGCGTCAACCCCCACATCACTTCGGTCACCGTCACCGGCTGATCGGAAAAAAGCGCGATCTTTCGGGCGGCACAGCTTGGGCTGTGCCGCCTTTTGTGCTATACTGGAACCAAAAAACGGGAGGAATGGCCCATGCGGATCATCACACTCATGGAGAACGCCCCCGGTGCGCCCACAACGGGATTCTCAACATTCCGGACCGCTGCCGGCCGCTGTACCGGCAAAACCGCCCGGGGTGGGCTGCTGAAAATTCCGGGGGATCAGCTGCAGCCGCTGCACAGCGGGATGCCGCTGGACCTGTGAGCAAGGAGGAAAGCAAGATGGACCGTGCCCAAGTGATCCGCCTCTGCCTGCAGCTGCCCGACGCCTGGGAGGATTATCCCTTCCATGACCCCAACTGGACCGTCATGCGGCACAAAAGCAACCATAAATCCTTTGCCCTGATCTTTGAACACCAGGGAAAACTCTGGGTCAACGTCAAGGCGGAGCCCGGCTGGGGAGATTTCTGGAAATCCACCTATCCGGCGGTGGTCCCGGCCTACCACATGAACAAACGCCACTGGATCGGCATCATCCTGGACGGATCCATGACCGAGAACCAAGTGTTCCAGCTCATCGGCGAAAGCTATGCCCTGACAGCCCCCAAAGCCGCCCATCCCAAACACCCATAACCCTGGCAGTGCCTTCCCGGAAAGGCGCTGCTGTTTTTTTGCTGTAAAAATTCGCAAAATGGGCAAAATTTTTGTTGCTTTTTTAACAAGGCGTGGTACAATGGAATCATAAAATAACACCTGTTACAAAAAAGGAGGACCCATGCCGCGTACCAAACAGATTGAGAAGGAGGACATCCTGCGCGCCGCCACAGAGATCATCCGGCAAAAAGGGGAGGGCGCGCTGACGGTGCGCAGTATAGCGGGGGAGCTGGGGTGTTCCACCCAGCCGCTGTATTACGAATTTGAAAACGTGGAGCAGCTGCGGGCAGCGCTGCTGCCCTATGTGCGGGAGCACTATCTGCAGTTCCGGTGCAGCAACTATAAAGAGTTTGGCCGCCATTTCCTGAACTTTGCCCGGCAGGAGAAGGAACTGTTCCGGTTCGTCTATCTGCGCCGCCGGGCGCCGGGGGAGACGCTGCTGGATGACATCAACTTTGACGAGACCATCCGGCTGCTCAGCCAGAACCTGGAGATGGATCCCGAGACCGCCCGCCGGATGCATCACCAGATGCAGTATCGCTGTTACGGTATGGGCGTCATGCTGGCCACCGACTACTGCGAACTCACGGAGGCGCAGATCGAAGCCGAACTGACCGAGTTTTACATCATCATCCTGCGCCATTACAAGGGCATTACCGACGACGCCCAGCTGCAGTACTGGCTGGGGCGTTCCCGCCATCTGATCCTGTGATTTGCAAGGAGGTTTTTATGGAAACGCAAAACACAAAACGCTATGACGTGGTGGTCATCGGCGCCGGCAACGGCGGTCTGACCGCCGCCATCCGGGTGCTGCAGGGCGGGTATTCCTGCCTGCTGCTGGAAAAGCACAATCTGCCCGGCGGCTTTGCCACCAGTTTCAAGCGGGGGCGCTTCGAGTTCGAGGCCAGCCTGCACGAGCTCAACGACTTCGGTTCGCCCACCGAACCCGGCGACATCCGCACGCTGTTCCGGGACCTGGGGGTGGAGGACAAGATCGACTGGATCCGCATCCCCGAGGCCTACCACCTGATCACCACCGACAAGAAATATGACTGCGAGATGCCCTTCGGCGTGGAGGCCTTCATCGACAAGATGGAGCAGTATGTGCCGGGTTCCCGCAAATCCATGACGGAATTCTTCGAACTCTGCAACGAGGTGCGGGACGCCCAGACCTACTCCAACTCGGTGAACGGCAACACCGATTCGGACTATATGAAGTCCCATTTCCCCAACTTCATCAAGGCAGGCAGCTACTCGGTGAATGAGGTGCTGGACGCCCTGAAGATGCCCAAGGCGGCCCAGGACATCCTCAACGCCTACTGGTGCTATCTGGGCGTGGACTGCGACCGGCTGAGCTTTTTGCACTACGGCTCCATGGTCATCCGCTACATTACCCGGGATGCCTGGATGCCCAAGATGCGCTCCCACGAGATCAGCCTGGCCATGGACGCCCGCATCAGGGAGCTGGGCGGTGACATCTGGTATCATTCCGAGGCTGCGTCCATCCTCACCGATGCCAACCGGGCCATCACCGGCGTGCAGCTCACCGACGGCACCGTCATCGAGACCCGCCATGTCATCGCCAACTGTGCCCCGCACCTGGTTTTTGGCAAGATGCTGGACAAGAAGTCCGTCACCGAGGCCCAGGTCCGCGCCACCAACGCCCGGACCTTCGCGGGCCGCGGCTTCACCCTTTTCCTGGGACTCAACAAATCCGCCGAGGAACTGGGCATCAAGAGCCACAACTACTTCATCTACGATACCGCCGACACCGCCAAACAGTACGACCTGATGCGCAAGGTTTCCACCAACCATGCCCAGGCCACCGTCTGCCTGAACAACGCCTACCCCGAGTGCTCCCCCGAGGGCACCTGCATGATGTATTTCACCACCCTCATCATGTCGGACGACTGGGGCAATGTCTCCGAGACGGACTACTTCAAGGCCAAGGACCGCCTGGCAGAGGATATGATCAACGTCTTTGAGCGGGAGACCGGCTGCAAGATCCGCGATGCCATCGAGGAGATCGCCGTGGCGTCCCCCACGACCTACGCGCGGTACTGCGGCCATCCCGAGGGCGTCATCTATGGCTACGAGACCGCCGGCTGGGACAGCCTGATGCCCCGCATGATGATGATGAAGGAGGACGCCGCCCTCTGCCCGGGTCTGCGGTTTGCCGGCGGCTACGCCATGCGTTCCAGCGGCTATTCCAGTGCCTATGTGTCGGGCGATCTGTCCGGCCGCCAGACGGTGGGCGATCTCAAGAAGGAGGCGCAGTGATATGAACTTCAAAAAACAGATCTTCGGATTCATGGATATGCTCCGCTTCACCAAGCTGGTGCCCAACCGCCGCAAGGAGCTGGCTTCCGGCGCCGATACGCCGCTGCCCCAGCAGTACCGGGTCAACGAGCTGGCCAAGGCGCTGCATCCCGGCCGCATGGAGGTGGAGGTCACCGCCGTGCGTGCCCTCACCGACCGGATGACCGAACTGACCTTCCGCCGCACCGATGCCGATGCGTTTCCCTTCTTCCGGGCGGGGCAGTATGTCTCGCTGCAGGGCACCGTGGAGGGCAGCGTGGTCAGCCGTCCCTACTCCATCTCCTCCAGCCCCCGGGAAGCGCTGCAGAACAAGCTGACCCTGGGCATCGAGGATGCCGGATTCTTCTCAGACTACCTCAACCGTCAGGCCAAGGTGGGAGACCGCTTCCTCATGACCGAGCCCGCCGGGGAATTTCACTACGAGACGCTGCGGGATCACAAAAAGATCCTCTGCGTGGCGGGCGGCAGCGGCATCACGCCCTTCCTCTCGATGGCCAAGAGCCGGAAGGAGGGGGACGAACCCTACGAGATGCTGCTTTTCTACGGCGCCCGGGATGAGGCCCATCTGGCCTACAAGGCCGAGCTGGACGCCCTGGCCGCCGAAGGAGTGCTCCAGGTGGTCTACGTCCTCAGCGACGAGACCCGGGAAGGCTACGAGCACGGGTTTGTCTCGGCGGAGCTGATGGCAAAATACGCCGACCTGCAGGATGTGACCTTCTTCCTCTGCGGCCCGGCGGCCATGTACGCCTTTATCCAGAAAGAACTGGCGCCGCTGCACCTGCCGGTGAAGGCAGTGCGCAAGGACGCCACCTGCTGCGGTGCCTGCGCGGTGGAAAACCCCCGCACCTTCACCCTCACCGTCCACATCCGGGACAAGGTTTACACCGTGCCCGCCCGGGAGGACGAGACGCTGCTGGTGTCCATGGAGCGGGCCGGCATCCAGGCGCCCAACAAGTGCCGGGCCGGCGGCTGCGGCTACTGCCACAGCAAGTGGCTGGGCGGCGATTATCTGGTGGCGGACGGCCGGGACGGCCGCCGGGCCGCCGACCGCAAGTTCGGCTGGATCCACCCCTGTGTGACCTACCCGCGGGCGGATATGGAAATCGACGTGCCGCCTGCTGAGTGATCCTCCCTAACCCGAATCCCGCCGGGCCTGTGTGCCCGGCGGGATTTTTGTGTAAAAAGAGAATTGACAGTCCGCCGCCCGTTTTCTATAATACCGTAGGAAATTTGGTTGAAAATGAGGCATGGAAACATGAAAAGCGGATTCGGGCAGCGGTGTGCTGCCTTTTTCAAGCAGGAAACGGTATTGTGCATCGCGGCGGTGCTGGCGGTGATCTCGGTAGTCTTCAACCCGCCCAGCGCGGCCTATGCAGGCTACATCGACTGGGACACCCTGGCCATGCTCTTCAGCCTGATGGCGGTGATGAAGGGATTCCAGAAGGCCGGGCTTTTTGTCTGGCTGGGCAACTGTCTGCTGCGCCGCACCGACACCACCCGCAAAATGCTCTTTGTGCTGGTGTTCCTGCCCTTTTTCTGCAGCATGATCATCACCAACGACGTATCCCTCATCACCTTTGTGCCTTTCGCCCTGGTGGTGCTGCATATGGCCGGGCAGGACTGGCTGGTGGTGCCGCTGGTCATTCTCCAGACGGTGGCGGCCAACCTGGGCAGCATGCTCACCCCTATGGGCAACCCCCAGAATCTGTATCTCTACACAAAATCCGGCACGTCCTTTCTGGAGCTGGTGGGCCTGATGCTGCCCTACGCATTGCTGTCGGCGGTCTGCCTGGCGCTGCTCATCCTGCGGTGCGACTCGGTGCCGGTGCAGGCGGCCACCGTCCAGAGCAAACTGGCGCCGCCCCGCACGCTGGCGGTCTACGGCGCCGGGTTTGCCCTCTGTCTGCTGGGCATTTTCGATGTGCTGCCGCCGCTCATCATCGCGGCCATTGCCGCTGTGTTCCTGGCTTTCTATGACCGGGGTGTGCTGGCCAAGGTGGATTACTCCCTGCTGGGCACCTTCATCGCTTTCTTTATCTTCATCGGCAACCTGGGCAGCGTGGCCTGGTTCAAGGACTTCATCGCCTCGGTGCTGGACGGCCATGTGGTGGCGGTGTCGGTGCTGGCCAGCCAGGTCATCAGCAACGTGCCCGCGGCCCTGCTGCTCTCCGGTTTTACCGAAGACTGGAAGGGGCTGCTCATCGGCTGCAATCTGGGCGGTCTGGGGACTCTCATCGCCTCCATGGCCAGCCTGATCTCCTATAAGCTGGTGGCCCAGAACAGCCCCGAACGGCGCAACACCTACCTCATCTGGTTCACGGTGTGCAACGTGGGCATGCTGGCGCTGCTGCTGATCCTGAACTGGATCCTGTAAACGAAAAATCCCGGACCTGTTGGGTCCGGGATTTTTTTATCAATAGACAAAGGTTTTCTGGGCCAGATAATTGGCGAAGAACAGCGCCACATCCACCGGGATCTTCACGGCCAGTTCGGGGATGCCGGCGGGGAGCCACCCGGCCAGGACAGCCACCAGCAGGGCACTGGCCAGGGTCTTGAGCACCGTGATGACGGTGTAGAGGCTGGCGGATTTGCCGTGGGAAGTGTGGCTGTGGAAGACAAGGAAGTAATTCAGCAGATAGTTGCACAGCGACGATAGCACCCGCGCCAGAATGGTAGCCGCCACGATGGCCGGACCCCCGCCCAGGTAGGGCCGCAGCAGGGCGCACAGCACCGTGAAGGCACCCAGGTCCACCACGCTGGAGGAGAGCGACGAGGCGGAAAACTTCCCGAAGGAACGCACCGCCGCGGCTTTGGCAGAGCTCATGGATTTCCTCCTTTCCCACAACACAACGCGGGGCAGGTCCCGCAAAGCAGGTCCCGGCCCCGACGATACAAAACAACGTACAACAATCAGTATAAAACTTTTTGATCCAAAAGTCAACCGCCGCACCCAAGCAAGGTGCGGCGGTAAATTCCAAGGATTCAGGTCGCCAGCCGGTAGACCAGACAGGGCCGGCCGCCGGTGCCGTAGTTCATGTCGCCGGTCACCTGTCCCTGCTGGGCCAGATAGCCCATGTAGCGCCGCACCGTCACCACCGAAAGTCCGGAGGCTGCGGCAATCTCCTCGCAGGTGTAGGCGTGGCCTGGGTCATCCCGCATGCAGGCCAGCACCCGTTCCTGGGTCTGTGCCTGCATCCCCTTGGGCAGCGTGGCCGGGGCAGGGGGCACCGCGTGAAGCAGATTGTCCAGGGCGGTCTGGTCCAGGCTGCCCCGCATGGCGCTGCGCCGTCGGCAGAAGGCATCCAGCGCCCGGCAGAAACGCTCGTAGGCAAAGGGCTTGACCAGATAGTCCACCACCCCCAGCCGGGTTAGCGCCTCCACGGTGGCGGCGTCGTTGGCGGCGGTGATCATGATGACGTCGGATTCCACCCCGGCGGCGCGCACCGCCCGCAGGAATTCCAGCCCGTTCATCTGGGGCATGTAGAAATCCAGGATCACCAGGTCGGCAGGGTTGTGCCGCAGCCAGTCCAGCGCCCGGCGGGGCTGGCTGAAGGTCTGGGCCACCGTGAACCGGCCATCCTTCTCGGCGTACCGGCGGTTCAGTTCGGTGATCATGGGATCGTCTTCTACGATGACAACGGTGTACATGATTTGCCTCTTTCTCAGGTGTCCGCCGCCCGGGGCGGACGGAAGGTAATGATGAAGGAACTGCCCACGCCCTGGGTGGACTCCACCCGGATCTCACCGTCGTAGGCGTCCACCACGCTCTTGACTAAGAACAGTCCGGTGCCGTGGCCCTCCCCCTTGGAGGTGCTGCCCCGCTCAAAGATGTGTTCCCGGACTTCCTCCGGCATGCCGCAGGCGTTGTCGTCCACGCTCAGGATCAGCCCCCGTTCGCTCTCCCGCACCGAGACGTCGATCTCATGCAGGGTGTCGGAAGGGGTATTGCCGAAGGCGTCGAAAGCGTTCTCGATGAGATTGCCCAGAATGGTGATCATACCGGAGGCGGGCAGGTAGTGGGTGTCGGAACTCAGGTGGCTCTCAGGGTCCAGGGTAAGCCGCACTCCCAGCTCTGCCGCGCGGCAGCTCTTGCCGATGAGCAGCGCCGCCACCGACGGCTCGGCGATGCTCTGGGAGATCCGCCCCACCGACAGGGCCTTGGTCTGGGTCAGCTGGAGCACATAGTCCTCGGCCTGCTTGGCCTCGCCCAGTTGCAGAAGCCCCAGGATCACGTGGAGCTTGTTCATGAATTCGTGGGTGTAGGCGCGCATGGCCTCCACGATATGCTGCACGCCGGTCAGTTCCCGGGCCAGGTTGGCCACTTCGGTGCGGTTGCGGAAAATCGCCACCGCGCCCACGATCTGTCCGTCCCGGCGTACCGGCATCCGGTCGGAAAGGATGCGGATGTGGTGCAGCGATTCCAGGCTGATGTTGTACTCCGGCTGTTCGGTGTGCATGACCCGGGGGATGGTGGATTGGGGATAAACCTCGGACAGAGGCTTGCCCACCACAGCGCTTTTGTCAAAGGAGAGCATCTCAGCCGCCGCCCGGTTGATGTAGATGATGTGCTCCTCCCGGTCGATGGCCAGCAGTCCCTCGTCCAGGGCGTCCAGCAGCTCCATCCGGCGCAAAAACAGATCGCGGAAGGCGTCCGGCTCGTAGCCCAGCAGGTCGCTCTTGATGCGCTGGGCCAGCTGCATGCTCAAAAAGGAACCTACCCCCAACGCTGCCGCGCCGATGAGCAGATAGATCTCCAGTGTGCGCAGACCGGTGGAGCGGATGGAACTCAGGTAGAGCCCGGCCATCACATAGCCTTTGACCGATCCGTCAGGGCGGTGCACGGCGGCGTAGGCGCAGTGGTCGGCGCCCTCGGGGGCACGGGCATCGTCCAGCAGGGCATCCTCACTCGCGGACAAGCGGTTCATAAGGGCCTCGTCCAGCGATTCCAGGGAAGCGGCGCTGCTCTCGCTGTCGGTGACGTCGCACAGATAGACCGGCTGGCCGTCGGCGTCGTAGACGGCAAAAAGGTCAATGCCCGAGATGCCGTGCACCGTCCGGTCCACATATTCCATGATGAGGGCGGGTTCGTCGCCGTCGGTGATGGTCAGCGTATGGGAGACCGCCTGCACCGCGGTGGTCAGGGTGTCGTCGCGGATGCGCCGCTCCTGGAAAAGGTTCAGCGAAAGCCCTGCGCCGGTGGCCAGCACCATGGCTACCAGAATGCCCAGCACCGACACCCGGCGGATCTGCTGGTAGACGGTATGGCCGGTCGACTTCTTTTCCATAGGACACCCCTTTTTTATAATAGGACAGTTTCTGCGGTAATGATACCACCTTCGTACAGAATCGTCAATCTTGCACAAAGTTTCTCCGCCATCGGCAGGACAAATGCATCCCTTTGCACGGTTTTGTTTTTTTTATTTTCGTAAGACTTACCACCCCGCCGCCGCGGGCGTAAGATGGGTACGAAAAAGAGGTGAACAAGTTTGGAAGGTTTTAAAGAAGCCCTGGTTGATGCCCTTGCCAATGAGACCGCGTTCACGATCCCGGTCCTCGGCGGCATTCCCATCAGCTCGGCCGTGCTGGTGACCTGGATCATTATGGCGTTCTGGATCATCTTCACGCTGCTGGCCACCCGCAATCTGAAGGTCAGCAACCCCGGTAAGCTGCAGGTCATTCTGGAATCCGCCGTGGAGTTCCTCAACGGATTCGTCAAGGAGACCATCGGCCCCCACTGGCGGCCCTTTGCCCCCTATCTGGGCAGCGTGGCGCTTTACATCGGCCTGGCAAACATCATCAGCATTTTCGGCCTGACGCCCCCCACCAAGGACGTCAGCGTGACCGCCGCCCTGGCGTTCATGAGCCTGGTGCTGATCTACGGTGCGCAGTTCCGCTACAACGGTCTGCGCGGCGGTATGAAGCGTTTTGCCGACCCCATGCCTGTGCTGCTCCCCATCAACCTGATGGAAATCGCCATCCGTCCGCTGGCGCTGTGCATGCGACTGTTCGGCAACGTTCTGGGCGCTTTCATCATCATGGAGATCATCAAGTACCTGGTACCCGCCGTGGTGCCCGCCGTCTTCTGCATCTACTTCGATCTGTTCGACGGCCTCATCCAGACCATTGTCTTTGTCTTTTTGACCGCTCTGTTCGCAGGCGAGGGCATCAAGGAAGAAGAGTAAGCCCCGCCCCCACCCGCGCGGTACATGCCGCGCTCCCATGAAAAGAACTTTCAGGAGGAAACTACTATGTCTATCGGAATCATCGCCGCAGGTCTCGCAGTTCTCACCGGTTTTGGCGCCGGTATCGGTATCGGCATCGCCACCGGCCACGCCAGCGACGCCATCGCCCGTCAGCCCGAAGCATCCGGCAAGATCAACAGCACCCTGCTGCTGGGCTGCGCCATGGCAGAAGGTACTGCCATCTTCGGTTTCATCACCGCGCTGATCATCATCTTCGTGGGTTAAAAGGAGGTGTGCCCAAATGCTGGATTTCCAGCCGTGGACGATCTTTTTTACCATCGTCAACCTGTTGATTTTGTATTTCTTTTTCCGCAAATTCCTGTTTGGGCGCATCAATGCCGTGCTTGAACAGCGTGAGCAGCTGATCCGCAGCCAGGTCGAGGAGGCCGAGAAAAACAACGCCGAGGCCCAGAAGACCAAGCAGGAATATGAGACGAAACTGGCCGGTGCCCGGCAGGAAGCCGCCGATCTGGTGGCGGACGCCAAGCGCCGTGCCGATGTGGCCTACGCCGACCGTATGGCGCAGGCCGAAGCCGACGCCAAGCAGACGGCGGCGGAAGCCGAGGCCCGCATTGCCGCCGAGCGCAGCGAGATGTTGCGCACTGCCCGCGGCGAAGTGGCCCATCTGGCCGTGATGGCCGCCACCGAGGTGGCCGGCAAGCGGCTGGATACCGACTCCGACCGTGCGCTGGCGGAGGAATTCTTGGCAAAGGTGGGTGAGCAGGCATGAGCGAAGCGACCGAGCGTTACGCTGCGGCCCTGTTCGGGGCTGCCCAGGGCGACGCGGGGGCCGTGCGCGCTGCCGCCGATGCCCTGATGGCGGACACCCAGCGCTGGAACGTGCTGGTGAGTGATGCCACCACCGACGCCGAGAAGAAGGAGCTGCTGGCCGGTGCGCCGCAGCTGGACGGACAGGACGCGCTGAAGGCTTTCCTGCAGCTGCTGCTGGCGGAAGGTCATCTGAACGCCCTGCCGGAGATCCTGCCGGAATTTTCCCGCCTGGCACTGAATGCCCAGGGCGGTATGGAATGTGTGATGACCTGCGCCCGTCAGCCGGACGAGGCCACCCAGGAGGCCGTGCGCAAGGCGGCCTGCAAGCTGCGCGGCGCCGACAATGTGGTGCTGCAGATCAAGATCGACCCCAGCCTGCTGGGCGGTTTTGTGCTGGATATCGACGGCGTGACCTATGACCGCAGCGTCAAGGGCCGTCTGGACCGTCTGGCCCGCGGCATCGAGAACAACAACAGCGACGATACGCTGGATCAGCTGGCTGCCCAGATGAAGGAGGCCCTCTCCGGTTCTGCCGGGGATACCATGGCCACCGAGACCGGCCGCGTGCTGGAGATCGGTGACGGCATTGCCAACGTCAGCGGCCTGCGCCACGCCGTCTACGGCGAGCGCGTGGAATTTGAGAACGGCACCGCCGGTCTGATCCTGGACCTGCGCCGCAAGCGCACCGGTGTGGTGCTGCTGGGCAGCGCCGAGGGTCTGACCGAGGGCAGCCTGGTGCGCCGCACCGGCCGTCCCGCCGACGTGCCGGTGGGCGAAGCCCTCATCGGCCGTACCGTCAACGCCCTGGGCCAGCCCATTGATGGCCTGGGCCCCATCGACTGCACCGAGACCCGCCCCATCGAGCATGAGGCCTCCGGCGTGGTCAGCCGTGAACCGGTCACCCAGCCCATGCAGACCGGCATCCTGGCCATCGACGCCATGGTGCCCATCGGCCGCGGCCAGCGTGAATTGATCATCGGCGACCGCCAGACCGGCAAGACCTCCATCGCCACCGATGCCATCCTGAACCAGAAGGGGCAGGATATGATCTGCATCTACGTGGCCATCGGCCAGAAGGCTTCCACCGTCGCCCGCCTGCGGGAGACCCTGAAGAAGCACGGCGCCATGGAGTACAGCATCATCGTGTCGGCTCCCGCCGCCGAGGGTGCTTCCATGCAGTACATCGCTCCCTATGCGGGCGCTGCCATGGGCGAATACTTCATGTCCAAGGGCAAGGACGTCCTCATCGTCTACGATGACCTGTCCAAGCACGCGGTGGCCTACCGTACGCTGTCCCTGCTGCTGCGCCGTTCTCCCGGCCGTGAAGCCTATCCCGGCGACGTCTTCTATCTGCATTCCCGTCTGCTGGAGCGCGCCTGCCGCCTGACCAAGGAGTACGGCGGCGGTTCCATGACGGCCCTGCCTATCGTCGAGACCCAGGCCGGCGACGTTTCGGCCTATATTCCCACCAACGTCATTTCCATCACCGACGGCCAGATCTACCTGGAAAGCGGCCTGTTCTTCTCGGGCCAGCGCCCCGCCGTCAACGTGGGCCTGTCGGTGTCCCGTGTGGGCGGTGCCGCCCAGACCCGGGCCATCAAGAAGACCGCCGGTACCCTGCGTATCGACCTGGCCCGGTACCGTGAACTGGAAGTCTTCACCCAGTTCAGCTCCGACCTGGACGCCGAGACCCGCCAGGCCCTGGACCACGGCAAGCGGATGATGGCGCTGCTGCGCCAGCCCCTCTGCTCGCCCATGTCGGTGGCCCGCCAGGCGGTTATCCTGTACATCGCCACCAACGGCCTGCTGAACGACGTGCCGGTGGAGAAGTCCGCCGCCTTCGCCAAGGATTTCGCCGACCTGCTGGAGCGCGAGCAGGCTGACCTGATGCAGGAGATCAACGAGACCGGTGCATTGTCCGGCACCGCCACCGAGCAGATCCGCACCACGCTGCAGAGCTACAAAGAGCAGGTGAGCGCCACATGGAAAGCATAAAGGAGATTCGCACCCACATCGACAGTGTGCAGCAGACCCTCAAGATCACCAACGCCATGTACCTGATCTCCTCCTCCAAGCTGCGCAAGGCCCGCCGTCAGCTGACCGACGTGCAGCCCTACTTTGAGAAGATCACCCAGACCATTTCCGACATTCTGCACCGCACGGCAGGCGTGGACCATGTCTACTTCGACACCCGTCCCGGCCGTCCCCACAAGGTGGGCTACATCGTCATCACCGGCGACAAGGGCCTGGCAGGCGCCTACAACCACAACGTGCTGCGCCTGGTGGAAGAGGAAATGGCCAAGGTGGAGGATCCCACACTGTTTCTGATCGGCCAGGCCGGCCGCAACTACTTCCAGCACAAGGGTGTCAACATCGACGGTGAGTTCATGTACACCGCCCAGGACCCCACGGTCTACCGTGCCCGGGAGATCGGCGATACCTTCATCGAGCTGTTCCGCAAGGGACATCTGGATGAAGTGTACGTGGTCTTTACCGAGATGGTCACCCCCATGCAGATGGAACCCAGGATGGTCAAACTGCTGCCCCTGGACCGCGACGCCTTCCCCTGGACTCCGCGCCGCAGCGCCGACGGCAGCGAACGGCACGTGGTGACCTATGTGCCGTCCCCTGAGCACGTGCTCAACCACATCGTACCTTCCTACCTGAAAGGGCTGCTGTTCGGCACCCTGGTGGAGTCCTTCTGCTCCGAGCAGAACGCCCGTATGAACGCCATGGACACCGCCACCGACAACGCCCGGTCCCTGCTGAAGGAACTGTCGCTGCACTACAACCGTGCGCGTCAGTCCGCCATCACCCAGGAGATCACCGAGATCGTCGGCGGCGCGCAGCCGGGCGGCGATGACTGGGAGGACGACGACTGGGCCGACGAGGAAGCCGACCTGTAACTTCCGGTCTCCCACCGGACAACCATAGAGAAAGGAAAGACTGCTATGCAACACAAAGGTGTGATCGCGCAGGTGCTGGGCCCCGTGGTGGACGTACAGTTCGCCGAGGGCAGCCTGCCGCAGATCAACGAGGAGCTGGTCGTCGAGAAAGACGGCGAGCACCGTGTGATGGAAGTCGCCCGCGAGATCGGACACGGCGCCGTGCGCTGCATCCTGCTTTCGCCCGGTGAAGGTCTGGGCCGTGGTGACGAAGTCATCGCGACCGGCCACACCATCGAGACGCCCGTCGGCGAAGCCACCCTGGGCCGTATGTTCAACGTCCTGGGCGAGCCCATCGATGAGAAGGGTCCTGTGGAAACCCCTGAAAAGTGGTCCATCCACCGGGATCCCCCGGCTTTTGATAAACAGAGCCCCACCACCGAAATTCTGGAGACCGGCATCAAGGTCATCGACCTGCTGGCTCCCTACGCCAAGGGCGGCAAGATCGGCCTGTTCGGCGGCGCCGGCGTTGGCAAAACCGTTCTGATCCAGGAACTGATCCGCAACATCGCCACCGAACACGGCGGCTACTCCATCTTCACCGGCGTCGGTGAGCGTACCCGTGAGGGCAACGACCTCTGGCGCGAGATGGGGGAGAGCGGCGTTCTGTCCAAGACCGCCCTGGTCTTCGGTCAGATGAACGAACCGCCGGGAGCCCGTATGCGCGTGGCCCTCACCGGTCTGACCATGGCTGAGTACTTCCGTGACCGCCAGAAGCAGAACGTGCTGCTCTTCATCGACAACATCTTCCGTTACGTCCAGGCCGGTTCGGAAGTCAGCGCCCTGATGGGCCGTATGCCTTCCGCCGTCGGTTACCAGCCCACCCTGGCGGACGAAGTGGGTGCTCTGCAGGAGCGTATCACCTCCACCAAGGACGGCGCCATCACCTCGGTGCAGGCCGTCTATGTGCCCGCCGATGACCTGACCGACCCGGCGCCCGCCACCACCTTCAGCCATCTGGATGCTACCACCGTTCTGTCCCGTAAGATCGTGGAACAGGGCATCTACCCGGCCGTTGACCCGCTGGAATCCACCAGCCGGATCCTGGAGCCCGACATCGTGGGCCGCCGTCACTACGAGATCGCCCGTGGTGCCCAGGAGCTGCTGCAGCGCTACCGCGACCTGCAGGACATCATCGCCATTCTGGGTATGGAGGAACTGTCCGAGGATGACCGCCGTACCGTCGCCCGTGCGCGCCGGATGCAGCAGTTCTTCTCCCAGCCCTTCTTCGTGGCCGAACAGTTCACCGGTCTGCAGGGCCGGTACGTGCCGCTGGCCGAGACCCTCAAGGGCTTCGAGGCCCTGCTGGGCGGCGAGCTGGACAAATACCCCGAATCCGCCTTCGCCTCGGTGGGCACCATCGACGAAGTGCGTGAGAAAGCCCGTGCACAGGGGGCGGTCTGATGGAAAAGACCTTTCAGCTGGAAATCATCACGCCGGAGCGCCAGTTCTATACCGGCCAGGTGGAAAGCCTCGTGCTGCCCGCCCTGGACGGCGAATACGGCGTCCTGCCCGGTCATGAGCCGGTGGTGACCGCCGTGGAGCCGGGCGAGGCCCGCTTCAAGGCGGACGGCGTCTGGCACAACGTCATTGTGACCCAGGGCTTTGCCGAGATCACCTCGGAGTATGCCGTGGTGCTGGTCTCCACGGCGGAAAAGCCGGAGGAGATCGATGCGGCCCGTGCCGCCCGCGCCAAGGAGCGTGCCGAAGAGCGCCTGCGCCAGCACGGCAGCCAGCAGGAACATTTCCGCAGCAAGGCGGCCCTGGCCCGTGCCACAGCCCGTCTGCGTGCCACCTCGCACAGATCCTGATACAAACAAAAATCCCCGGACCCAAGCGGTCCGGGAATTTTTTTGGTTTATGCCATGCGGCGGCGGGGCCGCAGGGGCAGGGAAGATTTCTTCCGGGCAGGCAGTGCGGCGTAAATGTCCTGCAGCGCCCGGCCGATGTTGGGCAGGCTGCGGGCCAGGGCCACCTGGCGTCCGGCTTCGGTCAGGTCGGGCAGCCGTCCGGAGAGGATGCCCGCCAGCTTCTGCCGCAGTTCCCAGCCGTTCCGGCCCTTGTAGACGTTGACGCCGTCGGTGAGCCAGCCGTTGTAGACTGGAATATCCCGCAGCAGAACGGGAGTGCCGCAGGCCAGCGCCTCCAGCACCACGATGCCCTCGGTCTCCTCGTGACTGCAGAAGAGGAAGGCGTCGGCGCCGCAGTAGGCGTCCCGCAGTTCGCTCTGGGAAAGAAATCCCGGAAATTCCAGGTTGGCGGGGGCAGCGGCCATGGCCTCGCGGATCTTGCGGGGCACCAGCGCCGGGTCGGTGTGTCCGAACCAGTAAAACCGTACCTGAGGGGTGCTGCGGGCCAGTTCGATGAAATCCAGGATGCCTTTGCGTTCCATGAAATGCCCCACGCTGATGACGGCCTTGTCCCGGTCCGTCAGACCGTAGGCCTCCCGGAAGGCCCGGCGCCGGGCGGGGTCAGGGGCAAAGAAATCGGTATCCACCCCATTGGAGAGGGCCTGTACGGGCGGACGCAGCCCGTAGCCGTTCAGAATGTTTGCTGCATAGGGCGTGGGGGTCAGGATCAGGTCGGCCTGGTTGTAGCACAGGCAGAGCCACCGCTTGAAGAGGGGGGCCAGCAGATCGGACCCTACAAAGGAGTGGCGGAAATCCGCCTCGGTGGAGTGACCGTACCAGATCACCGGAATGCCCTCCCGCCGGGCGCGGCGGGCCGCCCGGAAGGAGCAGGGCAGCACGGTATTGATGTGGACGACGTCTGCCCGGGGCTGCCAGTCGGTGACCACCGATACCCCGGTGCGCTCCAGGGCCTCATGCTGATGGTTGGCAGCCTGTCCCACGCCGCTTTTGCCCACCAGAGCCAGCGATCCGCTGTAGATATGCACACGAAACATTTCCGTCACCTCCAGAGTCCCAGTACGTTCTGTGCCACCACGGTCAGCCCCAGACTGTAGAGGGCGATGGCCGCCGGCTTGCACAGGAAGATGATGGCGGTGTAGAGCCGCCAGTCGATGCGGGTGGTCCCGGCCAGAAAACACAGGTAGTCGTCGGGGGCCACCGGAATAAAGATCAGGAAGGCAAACCACCGGGCAAACCGGTTGCCGGTGCCCATCCAGCGGTCGTATTTTTCAATCATCTTGGGCGGAAACAGGGATTCCAGCAGCGGCCGTCCGCAGGCACGGGCGATGGCGAAAGCCGCCAGGGAACCCACGCAGATGCCGATGTAGTTGTACCAGAAACCCTGCCAGGCGCCGAAGAGGATGACGCCCGCCAGACACCCCAGTCCGCCGGGCAGGATGGGGATGACCACCTGCACGGCCTGGAACGCCATGAAGACCACCGGTCCGGCCCAGCCGAACTGGCCGATGTAGGAGGTCAGTGCCTCCCGGGAGTCAAACAGCCCGGCGCGCCAGAAGGAATAGGCCATCACGCAGCAGAGCACCAGCCCCAGCACCGAGGCTGCACGGTTGATGGTTTTTACCATAGAAGTACCCCCTTGGGTCGGGCGGCGCGGGGCGCCGCGGTTTTGTCCAGAATGGTGCGCCGGTAGAGTGCTTCCACCGAGGCGCCGAAGGTCTGCCGGCCATAGGGCGCGGCAGCCTGGCGGGCTTTCTGCCGCAGCGGTTCGGCGGCAGGGCCCCAGGGCAGGGCGTTGGCCAGGGCAGCCAGCTCCTCCGCGGTATGGTAGATCCAGCCGTCCTGCCCCGGCGTGATGAGACTCCGCACGCAGGGGTCGTCCCGGCAAAGCAACGGCAGCCCGGCGGCCAGTGCCTCGATGTAGGTCAGCCCCTGGGCTTCGCTGGTGGAGGCGCTCACAAAGGCGTCGGCCAGGGCATAGTAGCAGGGCACGTCCGCGGGGGCGACCATGCCTGCAAACCGTATCCGATGGGCTACCCCCAGCTCTTCGGCCAGCTGTTCCAGGGTGGCACGTTCGGGCCCGTCCCCCACAATGAGCAGTACCCCCCGGGCGATCTGCGGCAGCGCGGCAATGAGTTCGGCAATGTTTTTCTCCTTGGCCAGCCGTCCCAGGTAGAGCAGCACCGGTTCGCTCTCCGGCAGATCCAATGCCCGGCGCAGGGCCGGGTCGGGCTGTACGGCAAAGCGGTCCAGGTCCAGCCCGGTGGGGATGACCTCCACCGGGCAGTGTACGCCGTAGCCGGTGAGCAGCCACTTGATCTTCCGGGTGGGGGCGATGACGGCATCGCAGGAGGCACAGATGCTGCGGGTGAACAGCTCCGCCAGGCACCGGCCCATCCGGCGGCTGGGGGAGAAGTAGTGGGTATAATCCTCATAGACGGTGTGGTAGGTATGGAGCAGCGGTGCACCGGCGGCTTTGGCCAGCTGCCGGGCGGGGGCAAAGGTGCTGAACTCGCACTGGGAGTGCACCACGTCGGGCTGCCAGGCGGCCAGGGCATGGAGCGCGCCGTTCAGGGCAGGGGCCCGGAGCCGGGCGCCGGGGTAGATGAGCCCCGCGTCCAGGGAACCCAGATAGGTCACGCCGTCCTCGGTGAAGGTGCGGCCGCTGCCCGCCAGCGTCAGCACCCGGACATCATGGCCCCGGGCCAGCAGCTCAGTGCGCAGCGCTACAGTGGAAGTGACCACCCCGTTGACGGTGGGGGTCCAGGTGTCGGTCGTCAGTAAAATCTTCATAGAGAAAACCTCCTTGGCAAGAGGAAAAATGATCCTTTGCCTATACTAACGATCGGACCAATTGTTTTTTTGCAACAAATTCCAAAAAAATCCCGGAATTTTCCAGCAAGGGAAATTTCCGGGATTTTGGGTTTGTATCTATATCAGACGGTGATTTTTCGCAGCGTCCGGTGGTAGAGGGGGCTGTCAGGTTCCGGCTGGGTCACCGCCTGCAGCTTTCCGTCGGCGATCCACTGCTCCACCCGCAGGGCCAGCCAGGCGTCGCCGCAGCCCAGGGGGAACTGTCCCAGCGTCCGCCCGATGAGTTCGGCTTCGCGGAAGGTGTCGGGCAGACCGTCCAGCATCCGCCGCAGGTAAGGGTCATACAGCCCTTCATCCGCGCTGACCAGCACCCCGTTGAGTACCGCCCGCAGCGGAGCATTTTGCGCCTGCAGCGTCTGCCACTGGGTGACGAGGGCGGCAGCCTGGGCGGCGGGCAGCACACGCGCGTCCCTGGCCAGACCACCCCACTCGCTGGGATGCAGTTCCCCCAGATTGCGCAAGATCAGGCCGCCTTCTTTGTGGGGGGCCTGGGCGGGCAATTCCACCACCCGCAGGTCGAGGTGCTTCAACCCCAGGGGGCGCAGCTGCGCCAGCACCCAGCGCAGTCCGCAGGCGGCGTCGGGGGTGTGATCCACCCAGAGGCGCACCGGTTCTTTGGATGCCCGGGTCAGCAGGTTGCGCAGCCGCTGGCGGGCGGCGGTCAGGATCTCGGCGGCGGTCTGCTGCCCCTGGGGATAGATGGAAAGCAGCCGGGTCAGCGTCGCTTCCCGCGCGGGGCCGATCCCCTCCTCGTCGATGGGGCCGATGCTCAGCCAGAGGGAAAAGGGCAGAATATCCTGCACACTGCTCTCCAGCGGCACCGCTTCGGCCCAGCGGCGGCGCTCCTTTTCTTCCGCCTCCCGCTGCAGCCGGGCCGTTTCTTCCGAGGAAACAGGACACCCCTTTTCATCGGTGGCAATGACGCTGATGGCCCCGCCGATCTCCGCACCATGATGCATGCCGTACTTCATGCTGCCGGCGGCGCTGTCGCTGAACAAAACTTCCAGCATGGAAGACCCTCCTTGACAATTTTTCTTCATTATAGCATACTTTCCGGGAAAATGTCCGGCAAAATTCCGCCTGCCTCCGGTTGCGGAGAAACCCGGCGATGTGGTAGGATAAAGCAATAGCCCGGCTGCGTGACCTTGTCACGGAATTGGCCGCGGGATCACGATACAATGTCCATACACACCAAGCAACAGGAGTTTTGCCGATGCAATATCTGATTTCCTTCCTTGAAGGTATCATCACCTTCGTTTCGCCCTGCCTGCTGCCCATGCTGCCCGTCTACCTGTCCTACTTTGCAGGCGGCGGGGAACATTCTTCCCGCAAGACGCTGACCGGTGCCGCCGGTTTCGTCACCGGCTTTACCGTGGTCTTTGTACTGCTGGGAGCGCTGGCCGGTACGCTGGGCAGTTTTCTGCAGCACCACCAGACGGCGGTCAATGTGATCTCCGGTCTCGTCGTCATCTTCTTTGGGCTGAACTTCCTCGGCGTCATCAGGCTGACCCTCTTCAAGGGCAGCCACCACGCCGTCCGGGCCGACAACATGAATTTCTTCTCGGCGCTGGTATTCGGGGTGATCTTCTCGGTGGGGTGGACCCCCTGTGTGGGCGCCTTCCTGGGCTCGGCGCTGGCGCTGGCCTCCCAGCAGGGCCATGTGCTGGAAGGCATGCTGCTGCTCTTAGTCTATTCCCTGGGCCTGGGCGTGCCCTTTGTCTTGAGTGCGGTGCTCATCGACCGGCTGAAGACGGCCTTTGACTGGATCAAGCGCCATTACGATATCATCAATGCAGTCAGCGGCGGTTTCCTTATTCTGGTGGGTGTGCTGATGGCCACCGGCCTGATGGGCCGCTTCCTGAGCCTGCTCAGTTAAGGAGGAAACCATGCGTAACAAAGTGACCGGAATTCTGGTTGCCCTGCTCGTCGTGCTCATCGTCGGCGCGGGAATTCTGTATAAGACCCTCGGCAGCCGGTATGCCCCCAATCAGCTGGCGGTGGAGGCAACGCCCGTCCCCGCCCAGACGGCTTCGCCGGAACAGACGGCGGCCACCGCCGAGGCGGCGGAACCCACGGCGGAAGCTGTCCAGACCGCGCCGGACTTCACAGCCTATGACGCCGACGGCAACGCGGTGAAGCTCTCGGACTACTTCGGAAAGCCGCTGGTGCTGAATTTCTGGGCCAGCTGGTGTGGCCCCTGCCAGAGCGAGATGCCGGAATTCCAGCAGAAATATGAGGAACTGGCCGATGTGCAGTTCCTGATGGTGAACATGACCACCGGCCGGGAGACCAAGGAAGACGCCCAGGCGCTGCTGGCGCAGGAGGGCTATACCTTCCCGGTGCTGTTTGACACCGATGCCGACGCCGCCATGACCTACAGCGTCTATTCGCTGCCCACCACCTACTTCATTGCGGCGGATGGTACCATCACGGCCTGGGCCCGGGGCGCCATCGACGGCGACACCCTGCAGAAAGGCATTGATATGATCGCCGGATCTTGACACAAAGCCATGAAAAGCGGCTGCTCCCGGAAGCAGTCGCTTTTTTTGTCTGGATGCACCCCCACCGGCCCATCCTGCATACAGTGGGAACAGGGAGGTGCAGGCAATGAAAAAATGGGGATTTTTTGTGTTTCCGGTTATCGCACTGGCCGTGGGCGGCCTGGCGGGATTTCTGTCCCGCACAGGGCTGGAAACGGTCTATCCGCTGTTGGAAAAATCGCCGTTGACGCCGCCGGGGGCGGTGTTTCCCATCGTGTGGTCGGTGCTCTATCTCCTCATGGGCGTCGGGCTGGGGCTGGTGGTGTATAAAGGCGGGGCAGGGGTGACCCAGGCGGTGGTGTTCTGGGCTTTGCAGCTGGCACTGAATTTCAGCTGGAGTCTGCTGTTCTTCGGCGGCGGGTATTATTTTGCGGCGCTGCTCTGCCTGGTGATCCTCTGGCTGGCCATCCTGGCCATGATCGCTGCCTTTGCGGCCGTCAGCCGTCCGGCGGCCTGGCTGCAGATCCCCTATCTGTTGTGGGTGACCTTTGCGGGGTATCTCAACGGGGCGGTCTGGCTGCTCAATCGGTAAACATGAAAAATCCCGCGGCGGGTTCCGGTCCGGAGTCCCGCCGCGGGATTTTCAGTAGGAAGAGAAACGCTCAGCTGTATTTTTCCACGATGGCGGCCATCTGCGCCCAGCAGTCCTCCATGTCCTGCACCAGCTTGAACTGGGTGCGGGCCCGGTCAAGGTTCTGCCCCGGCCGGGTGGTGTGGAAGTAGTGATCGCCCTCCAGGTAGTCGGTCAGGAAGCGGATGCCGCATTCCAGCGTCATGAGCTTGGCGCCCCAGGGCAGGGTCTCCTTTTCCAGGGGGGTAAAGGCGTCCCCGGCGGCCTGGAGGAATCCTTTGGTGTAGATCTCAAAGAGATTCAGGGCAAAGTGCACCTTGGACTGGTCGGGCTCATCCTCGGCGTTGTGGTTGGCGCCGAACCGGATGGAATCTCCGAAATCATTGGCGGCCAGACCCGGCATGACGGTGTCCAGGTCGATGACGCAGAGGCCTTCGCCGGTGGCCTTGTCAAACAGGATGTTGTTGAGCTTGGTGTCGTTGTGGGTGACCCGCAGCGGCAGCTTGCCGGCGGCCAGCAGATCGGTCATATAGGCGCAGTCGGCCTTGCGGGCGCGCACGAAAGCGATCTCCGCGGCTACGTCCTTGGCCCGGCCCATGGTGTCGGCGGCCAGGGCCTTCTCGAAGTTGTCGAACCGGCGGGGCGTGTCGTGAAAATGGGGGATCGTCTCGTGCAGGGTGGCGGCGGGGTAGCCGGCCAGCTGCTTCTGGAAATTGCCGAAGGCTACCGCGCTCTGGTAAAAATCCTCCGGCGTCTGGACCTGCTGCAGGCAGACGGTATTTTCCACAAAGGCGTAGACCCGCCAGCAGCCATCCTGGGCATCCCGGTAGTACGGCTTGCCGTCCTTTGTGGGGATGACCTGTAGCGTCACCCGGGCGGGATCGGCACCCCGTGCCACAGCTTGTTGACGCAGATATTCCGTCACACCGCAGATGTTCTCCATCAGACCGTCGGGGTCGGTGAAGGTGGCGGTGTTGATTTTCTGCAGAATATAGCGGCGGCTGTCCCCGTCGGGCAGCTGTACATAGATGCAGTGGGTGGCGTTGATGTGTCCCTCACCATAGGGAAGGGCACCGGCTACCGTGCCGCCCCAGTCCCAGGCAGCCAGCACATCGGGGTGTTCAAAACAGTATTCCATATAAAATCCCCCTCAGATCTCGTACCAGCGGATCTCGTTGGCGTCCAGGTGCAGATCAAAGCTGGACCCGTCGCCCCGGTAGACCGTGGTGTCCTGCGGTTCGTAGGTGTTGTTGACCACGCAGTATTTACCGTTCTTGACATAGGCGTGGACTTCCGCGTTGCAGTTGGTGGAAAACCAGGTGTGCAGCTGGTCTTCGGCATGGGCCGCCCACAGAATGGCGCGGTAGAGCACCCGGTTGTTGATGAAGCTGTAGGGCAGGCCGCTGATGTAGACGCCGCGGCCCTGGCCGTAGTCATGGGCGGCCATCTGCACTTCCTTGTCCCGCTGGATCAGGATCTCGGTGCCCTCCAAGGCGTAGATGCTCTTCTTGCCCTCGCCGAAGTCCACATCGTGGTCGGGGCAGTCGGCCAGGATGAAGTGGTCCCGGTGCTCCTCCCAGTTGTACTTGTCGTAGTTCAGGGTGAAGCCGGTCTCCTTCTCCACGCCCAGGGGGGCTGCCAGCTGCAGGTACCGGCCCTGGTACTGGTGGCCGCCCGGCTCACCCACGCCAATGAGGCCGCCGCCGCGGTAGACAAAGCCCTTGACCGCCGCAGCAATTTCGGGATCCTCCCAGACCTTACCGCCGGTGTGGGCGGTATCGCCGTCGCCCACGTTGATGAGCACGTCGATGGAATCCAGTACATGGGGGTCTGCCTTGATGTCGTCAAAGCTGATGAACTTCACATCAAAGGGCGCGCCGGACAGCGCCTCGATGACGCCGGCGTAGCTGTAGTTCTGCTTCTGGTAGAGGGCGTGGTGCACCATGTGGCAGCCCCAGGCCCGCATCTTGCCCCAGCAGTTCAGCACGGCTACCGTCTTGACGCAGTAGGGCGTGGTGCCCTTGATGTTGCCGTACAGCTCCCGGAACTCGTTGCAAACGCTCTCCACATAGTCGAGGAACTCGGGGAATTCACAGGCCAGTTTCAGGTAGCCGCCGTAGCCGATGCGGTCGATGGGGCTGCGCAGGATGGCCCGGCGGGCGGTGACCCAGTTTTCCTTGGCTTCCCGGACGGGGTCGCCGCCCTCGTGGAAGGTGTCGGGGAAGAAGTAGGGCAGGAACCGGCCCTCGGTGTACTTGACGCCTTTGATGTCGGAGATCAGGCGCAGGGTGGAACCGTTGCCCACGCTGCCCACCACGGCATCCACCCCGGCCTGCTGGAACTCCGGCATGAAAGGTTCGGTGCCGATCCAGTGGTCGCCCAGGAACATCATGGCTTCCTTGCCGTACTCGTGGGTGATGTCGGTCATCTCCCGCACCAGTTTCGCCACCTCCCGGCGCTGGAAGGCCTGGAAGTCCTTGTACTCCTTGCTGGGCACCCGGTACTGGTTGTTGTAGTAGCCCTGGTCGATGATGAACTCGGGGCGGAACTTGTAACCCACCTCTTCCTCAAATTGCTGGAGAATATAAGGGCTGACGCTGGCGGAATAACCGTACCAGTCCACGTACTTTTCCCGCTTGAGTTCGTCGAACATCAGGGTGAACTGATGGAAGAAGGTGGTATACCGGATGACGTTGACGTAGGGGTGAGTCTCGATGAACTTGCGCAGCCGCTCCATGGTGTACTGGTGGGTCTTGGGCTGGCGCACGTCGAAGGTGATCTGGTGCTCAAAGTCCTTCCAGTCGTTGACCACGGCGTTGTACATATGCACAGGGTCCCAGATCAGGTAGGCCAGGAAACTGACGGTGTACTCATGGTAGGGGGCGGGTTTGTCGATGATGACGCAGCCGGTGCTCTCGTCATAACACCAGGCGGCCGCAGGGATGG
Organism: Subdoligranulum variabile; assembly: GCF_025152575.1. Lineage (NCBI taxonomy): Bacteria > Bacillati > Bacillota > Clostridia > Eubacteriales > Oscillospiraceae > Subdoligranulum > Subdoligranulum variabile. The sequence continues at coordinate 2,207,053 of NZ_CP102293.1, forward strand.
GCTGGCCGGTGGTGCGGTCCACCACCTCCCACCAGCGGGTGATGTCGTCCCGGGTGTTGGGCTGCATGAGCTCGGGGCTGATGCCCTTCATCAGCGGGATGGACAGCGGACCCTCGTCGGCGGTGTAGAACGCCGTCATGATGTAGCACTGCTGCACTTCCTCGGGGTGGGCCTTGGCCCAGGCATTGTCCTTGCGGGTGGTGTAGTAGGTGGCGTAGACTTTGGCGCCGGTGTCTTTGAGTTCCTGCGGAAAGTCGGTGCCGTCACAGTCGCGGATGGCGTCGGCGCCCCAGCGCGCCAGCAGTTCTTTGGTCTGGGGGATCACGTCGATGTCGGTGGGGATGGTGACGCGACCGCGGGGTTTGGAATCCTGCATAGTGAGATTCTCCCTTTCTTATTTCTTTCCCGGTTTGCCGTCCTCGAACGGTTTGTTGTAGATGGCCAGGGCGGCCAGCAGCAGGGCCACGCCCAGCACCATAATGCCAAGGCCTGCCAGTTCGCCGGTCATGCCCCAGCCGGCCACGATGAGCACCAGGGCCAGCACGAAGAGTACCGCGATGGCCGCGATGCGCAGAGCGGGATGTTCTTTCCAGAATGCCATAGGATCACCTTAGCCTTTCAGGCCGCCCACGGTCATGCCCTGGGTCAGCTGTTTCTGCACGCAGATGTAGAGGATGAGGGTGGGCAGCATGACCAGCACCAGGCCGGCGTACATGGTGCCGTACTGGGCGGCGCTCTGCTGGGCCTGCATGAGGTTGAGCAGACCCACCGGCAGGGTGCGGGGCGCGCTGGTGGAGCTCATCAGCGTCATCGAGATGATGTATTCGTTCCAGAAGGAGAGGAAGTTGAACAGGATGATGGTGATGATGCTGGGTTTGGCCATGGGGAAGATGATGCGGATCATCGTGGTGCCGTAGCCGGCGCCGTCGATGTAGGCGGCTTCCTCGTAATCGTGGGCCAGGGTGGCGAAGTAGCCCGACAGCAGATAGATGGTGAAAGGCAGGGCGGTGGCGGCGTAGACGACGGCCAGCACAAAGAGGTTGTTCAGCAAAAAGCTGGTGCCGGTGAGGTTTTTCAGCCAGTTGTCGCCGTCGCGGAGCATCAGGAAGATGGGCACCACGATGTAGTTCACGTTGATAAAAAGCCCCGCCATGAAGAGGGTGTGCAGCAGTTTCTGCCCCATGAATTTGAAGCGGGCCAGGCAGTAGGCGGCGGGCAGGGCGATGACAAGGAGCAGTACCAGGGCCAGCGCCGTGACGATCACCGAGTTGAGCATGTAGGAACCCATTTTGGCGCCGTTCCAGGCTTCCACGAAGTTCTGCCAGTAGAAACCGGCGGGCAGGGCCCAGGGGTTGCCGTAAAATTCCGAATTCTGTTTGATGGACGCCATGAAGACCCAGGCCACCGGCACCAGGATGCTGATGGCCAGCAGCGCCAGGACCAGGTAGATGAACGCCATATACAGCCGTTCGCCCGAACGGGAGGATGTTTTTTGTTGCATGGTTGGCCCTCCTTAAAATTCCAGCGGTTCGCGGTCGGTGACCTTGTTGACCACAGCGGACAGCGCGAAGGAGAACAGGAAGATCACCACGCCGATGGCCATGCTGTAGCCGTAGAGACCGGCGTCCTTCTGGCTGTACATGTAGTTGAGCGCCACGTCGGAGGCACCGTTGGGGCCGCCGCTGGTCATGGCCTTGACGAACAGGAAAGCCATGTTGATGGTGGAGATGATGAAGAAGGTCAGGGTGGTGCGGATGTTGGTCCAGATCAGGGGGATGGTGATCTGGAAGAACTGGGTCACCCGGCCGGCGCCGTCCAGGTTGGCGCTCTCATAGAGGCTCTCGGGCACGGCGGACATGGAGGCCATGTACATGACCATGTAGTAGCCGATGGCCTGCCAGACCATGGCCATGATCAGCGAGGGGATGACCAGGGTCTCGCCCTTCCAGAGGATGGGATCGGTCATGGTGGTGAAGAGGCCGATGATGCTGTTGAGCATGCCGTTTTCCGGTTTGTAGATGGCCGAGAAGATACCGGCGATGACCACCACCGACAGGATGTTGGGAATGTAGAACACCACCCGGAAGAAGTTCTGGCCTTTGATTTTCTCCCGGGTCAGGATGCCGGCAAAGACCAGGGCAAACCCGAAGGTGATGATGGTGACGATGACCACCAGCAGGATCATGTTCTGCATGGACCGGATGAACTGGGTGTCGGTAACGAGCATCTGGAAGTTTTTCAGCCCCACGAAGGTCTCGTTGGGGGAGTAGGCGCCCCGCTCAAACAGCGACATCCGGAAGACGTTGAGGGTGGGGATGATCATAAATACGAAAAACAGGATGGTAGCCGGTGCCAGACAGAGCACCAGGAACCGGCTGCGGCCCTTGTTTTTATTCATAGGAACCGGTCGCTCCTTTCATGATAAGAAAAGGCGGGGGCGCATGCGCGCGCCCCCGCTCTTGCTGCAGTTACTGGATGATGTTGGCGCGCATCTGATCGCTGGCGGACTTGACGCCGTCGATCCACTGCTGCTCGGTGATGGAACCGGAGACCAGGGAGTTGACGGGATCAAAGAAGGCGGTGCGGACTTCCACGCCGGGGATGGCGGTGAAGGCGGCAAAGTTGCCCATAGCGGCCTTGGCGCCGTTGTCGTAGATGGAGTAGAAGAGCTTGTTGTCGCCCTCCAGGGTGTCGGCGATGCCCAGCACAGGCTGGATGGCGCCGGACTCGGCGAAGATCTGGCAGGCAGTGTCGCTGTAGAGGAAGGCGATGAACTGCTTGGCGGCATCCTGATGCTCAGCACCGCTGGGAATCCAGCACTGCTCGAACCAGGTGTAGCTGTAGCGGTCGCCGTCGGCGGTGACGGCGGGCAGGGCGGTCATGCCCCACTCAAAGCCGTCGGCACGGGGCGCTTCGGCCATCTCGCCCACGATCCAGGTGCCGTTGGGCATGAAGATCGCCTTGTTGTCCAGCACCAGCTGCTGGTTCTGGGTGAAGTCCTGGTCGTTGGCCTGGGCCGGGGTGATGGGGTTGGTGTACTGGGCCAGCTTGGTGACGATGTCAAAGCAGGTCTGCGCTTCGGGGGTATCCCAGATGCCTTCCTCATAGTGGGTGGCCTTCTCGAAGAACTCGGGGCCGCCGGCGGAGTACATCAGCGCATAGAAGAAAGCGTCAAAGTAACCGGTGGTGGGGTAGGTAAACAGCGAGATGCCTTCCGCTGCGGCCTTGTCGCCCAGCTCCCACATCTCATCCCAGGTGGTGGGCACTTCCCAGCCCTTTTCCTTCAGCAGACCGGCGTTGTAGAACAGGCCGCAGGGGCTGTAGAACATGGGCGCCAGGTAGGTCTTGCCGTCGTTGTAGGGGTTGGTCAGGGAGGTCTCGGTGAAGCCGCCGGCGATCTTGTCGCTGACTTTCACATCCTCGCCGGGCACGTTCATGCTCAGCACATCGGTGATGTCGGCGATCAGGTTGCCCTTGATGAACTGCTCGGTCAGAGCCGCTTCACGACCGGTGGCCAGGTGGATCACGTCGGGGTAGTCGCCGCCCTGCATCGAGGGTCCGATGACGTCCTCCAGGTTCTTGTCGGTGGTCAGCTCCACATTGATGCCGGTCTGCTCGGTGAAGGCATCGGCCACTTTCTGCCACATCTCGGTGCCGTAGGCAGTCTCGATGGCCGCGACCTTGATGGTGGTGGCTTCGGCGGCAGCGCCCTCGCCGGTAGCTGCGGTGCTGTCGGCCGCGGCAGAGCTGGAACCCGCGCCGCCGCAGGCGGCCAGGGAAAGCGCCATGCTGGCAGCCAACGCCAGGGAAATGACTTTCTTCATATTGTGTTTCCTCCTTCTCAAAGAAACGGGCGGAGCGAACCCGCGCCCCGGCGGGTTCTCCTGTTGTCATCCCTATGATACCGGGTTCTGCCTTTGTCCGACAGATATTTTCTTGAGTAACTATTTAGAGATATTGCTTTAAGCTGCGCAAAATCAGAAAAGGAACAAGATTTTGAAAAATACTGCCCAAATTTGAGGAAACTTTCTTATGGAATTTGCGCATGACAGGAACAAAACGGATTTTTTACGTTTTTTCGAAAAAACATAGAAAAACAAAAAAGTGCGGGAAGGTGCTTGTCAAACCGGAAGGGTCTCGTTATAATAAAAACAAGAAAGCGCAATTTTTGAATGTGTGTGAAATTTTAATTGATTTGCTCTAAACTTTATATATTTTGCGCGGCGAGGAGGCTGTCATGAATACCCGCTATGATCTGAACATGGAAGTACCCCCGCGGGAGGCTGTACGCCTTTTGTATATCAGCAAGAGCCGGTTTGGCGGGGACTGGCATTCGGTGCCCCATACCCATGCCTGCAGCGAGATGTTTTACTGCATCGGCGGCCGCGGCCAGTTCAACATCGAGGGGCAACTCCACAACGTGGAGCCGGACGATCTGATCATCGTCAATCCCCGGGTGCAGCACACCGAGCTGAGCTACCAGGCCAGCCCGCTGGAGTATGTGGTGCTGGGCATCGAGGGGGTGGAGTTCCTCTTTGACCAGAAGAACCTGGGGTACACCATGCTCAAGTGCCACGACATGCGGGAGGATATGCTCTACATGATCCGACTGCTGCTGCGGGAGATGGACAACAAGGAGGACGGCTGCGAGATGATCTGCCAGGACATCCTGGAAGTGCTGCTGGTCCGTCTGGTGCGGCGGGCGTCGGTGTCGCTGCGGCTGACCAAGGCGCCCTCCAAGAACAAGGAGTGCGAGGCTGCCAAGCGGTACATCGACGAAAACTTCCGGGAGAGCGTCTCCCTGGACCAGCTGGCGTCGGTGACCCACATCAACAAGTACTATCTGGCCCATGCGTTCCAGAAGGAGTACAACATTTCTCCCATCAACTATCTGCTGCGCCGCCGCATCACCGAGAGCAAGGCCCTGCTGGCCAGCACCGACCACAGCCTGACCCAGATCAGCGAGCTGGTGGGGTTCAGTTCTCCCAGCTATTTCTCCCAGAGCTTCCGCCGTCTGGAGGGGATGAGCCCCATGGAATACCGCCGCACCATCCAGAAACAGCAGGACACCCGCAACGCGCGGTGATCCCTGATACAGCAAAACCACCTCCGGGCATTGCCTCCCGGAGGTGGTTTTTGTTGTATGGTTCAGGATTCTGCGGCTTTGCGCAGGGTGTCCAGCAGGGCGGGCAGTGCAGCGGCTGCCTCAGGCCCGCCGAAGTTCACCAGCCCTCGCAGGGGCATGGCGTCCAGCATCTGGGCTACCGCGTCGGGGGGCATCAGACCGTCGCCGCCGCCGTTGGCCATAGCCTGGCTGTTGGCTGCCAGCATTTGCCGCACCGGCTCTGCCGTGCGCGGATCGGCCAGCAGCAGACCCAGCGGGGTATTTTCGTCCACCGTCAACGGCAGGTGCCGTTGGGTGGAAAACTGCAGCGGCACCGTGGTGCGGATGTCCCGGCTGGAATGGCCCAGGCGCAGCTCGTACCGGCCCGGTGCGGCGTACCAGTCGTGCAGTTCCTCGCTGTAACGGCTCAGGTCCCGGGCAGTGATGGTAAAGCTGACCTCACATTCCTGACCGGCTTCCAGCCATACTTTCTGGAAGCCCCGCAAGGCCTGTACCACCCGGCCGCCCGCTGCCGGCGTGCCGGTGGCGTCGCTGACGTAGAGCTGCACCACCTCGGCCCCGGCCAGGGCCCCGCTGTTGCGCACCTTGACCCGCAGTGTGACGCTGCCGTCCTCGGTGAGGGTGGGGGTGTCCAGCGCGGCGTCCCGGTAGACAAAGCCCGTATAGCTCAGGCCGTGGCCGAAAGGCCAGCGCACCGGCATCCGCCGTCCGTCGTACCAGCGGTAGCCCACGTAGACCCCCTCCCGGTAGTCGGCAGTGATGCCGTCACCGGGGTAATCCAAATAGCAGGGGGTGTCCTCCAGTCGCAGGGGCCAGGTCTCCGGCAGGCGGCCGCAGGGATTGGCTTCGCCCCAAAGCAGGGCGTCGGTGGCTTCGCCGATGCCCTCCCCGGCCAGATACATGCACAGCACGGCGGACACATCTCCCGCCCAGGGGCATTCCACCGGCGCACCGGTGTGCAGCACCACCACGGTGTTCTTCTGTACGGCGGCCACCCGGGCGATCAGGTTGTTCTGGCAGTCCGGCAGCCGCATGTGGCGGCGGTCGGCGCCCTCGCTCTCAAAGATTTCCGGCAGCCCCGCAAAGATGACCGCCACGTCGGCTTCCTCGGCGGCACTGACCGCCCGCAGGAATTCCTCCTCGTCCCGTTGGTCGCGGTCGGCGGGGAAGCCTTCCACGTAGGAGACCATCCGTTCCCTGGCCCGGGCGGTGAAAAGGGCGCCCACGGCAGCCTGGGTGTTTACGTGGCTGGAACCGCCGCCCTGGTAGCGCGGGGTCTCGGCAAAGGCTCCGATATAGGCCACCCGCTGTCCTTCGCGCAGCGGCAGCGCGCCCAGGTTCTGCACCAGCACGGCACTCTCCTTGGCCAGGGCCACCGCCAGAGCATGGTCCGCTGCCCGGTCAAACACCGCCGGCGTTTTGGCCAGATCCGCCGCCCGCAGCACGATATTCAGAATGCGGGTTACCGCCTGGTCCAGCACCGCCTCATCCAGGGCACCGCTGCGCACGGCTTCTACAATCTTCTGATCGTTCACGCCGCCGGAACCCGGCATCTCCAGGTCCAGGCCGGCCGCTACACCGCGCACCCGGTCATTGACGGCTCCCCAGTCCGACATGGTGAAGCCGGTAAAGCCCCACTCCTCCCGCAGGATCTCGCTGAGCAGCAGCGGGTGCTCGCTGGCATAGGTGCCGTTCACCCGGTTGTAGCTGCACATCAGCGTCCAGGGCTTGCCGTCTTTCACCGCCGTCTCAAAGGCGGGCAGATAGATCTCCCGCAGCGTCCGCTCGTCCATCCGGCTGTCCGCCGTCATGCGGCGGGTCTCCTGGCTGTTGGCGGCAAAATGCTTGGGGCAGGCGCCTACCCCTTCGCTCTGGACGCCCTGAATGAATCCGGCGGCCAGCTCTCCGGCCAGGAACGGGTCCTCGCTGTAATATTCAAAATTGCGGCCGCACAGCGGACTGCGCTTGATGTTGATGGCCGGCCCCAGCACCACCCCCACACCGGAGGCCCGGGCCTCCCGGCCCAAAGCAGCGCCCAGGCGTCGGGTCAGCGCAGGGTCAAAGCTGGCGGCAGCTGCACAGCCGGCGGGATAGCAGACCGCCTCGATACTGTCGTTGGGGCTGTCGCTGCCGGGCTTCTGGGTGCGCAGCCCGTGGGGGCCGTCGGACACCATCATGGCCGGAATGCCCAGCCGCTCCACCGCCTTGGTATGCCAGAAATCCGCACCGGAACACAGGCCGGCCTTTTCCTCCAACGTCAGGGCCTGAACCAGTTCTTCCACCGTAGCGTTCATGGTCGTTGACTCCTTTTTGACATTTTTCGTGGTTTTGGTACATTATATCACGATACCTATGCTAAAATAAAGGAAATTGTGTAAATTTACCACCGCGTTTGTTACAAGTACGATACAAACCGGGTGTAGGATACAGGGGAAGAAAAAGGAGTCTGGATATGACACAGGTATTGATCGTGGAGGACGAACACCTCATCGCGCGGCTCATCGAGATGAGCCTGACGCGGGCGGGATATGCATGCACGGTGGCGGGGGATGGCCGTACCGCCGCCGATCTGATCGAGGCAAATGACTACGACCTGGCGCTGCTGGACATCATGCTGCCGGGACTGGACGGTTACGAACTGCTGGACTATCTGCGGCCCCAGGGGGTGCCGGTGATCTTCATTACGGCCAAGGGCACGGTAAAAGAGCGGGTGGAAGGACTGCGCCGGGGGGCGGACGACTACATCGTCAAACCTTTTGTGGTGGAGGAACTGCTGGCCCGGGTGGAATCGGTGCTGCGCCGGGCAGGCCGCGGCAACGTCATGCAGGCCTTTGACGTGGTGCTGGACGCGGGGGAGCACACGGTGACCCAGAACGGCCAGCCGGTGGATCTGACCCCCAACGAATTCCAGCTGCTGGAACAGCTCATGCGCAACCGGGGGGCGGCGCTCTACCGGGACACGCTGTATGAGCGGGTCTGGGGCGGCGACCGGGCCGAGACCGACACCCGCACCCTGGATCTGCACATCATGCGACTGCGGCGCAAGCTGCACTGGTACGACCATATCGAGACCGTTTACCGCATCGGCTACCGCTTAAAAAAGGAGTAACCCCATGCGTTACGCACAAAAACTCATCTGTCTGTTGCTGCTGGTCCTCAGCGCCTCCTTCGGCGTGGGGGGCTGTTATCTGTTGTACAGCGATTTCGGCGTACAGCTGGCGCGTACCGGCACGGCCAACGCGTCCGCTCACGCCCAGACCTGCACACTGCTGCAGACCGAGATCCTCGACCTGCAGCGCCGAGGCGACGACACCGGGGATGAAACGGTGGCGGCTTTACTGGAAGCCCAGGGGGCAACGGCGGCTCTGTGGCGGGACGAGACACTGCTGTACGATGCGCTGGCGGTGCCCTGTGACGCCCCGCTGGAAAACGGCACCATGCGCACGGTGCGCAGCGGCGACAGGGTGGCAGCGCTCTACGGCAGTGACCTGCAGGGAGAGCTGCACCTGGTCAGTTCCTTTGATCTGACGGGACTCTACCGGGACCGGGATGCCAGCCTGCGGCGGTTTCTGGGGTTGGAAGCGGTGGTGCTGGCGGCGGGGGCGGCGGTGATGGCGCTGCTGGCCCGGCAGGTGACCCGTCCGCTGCGGGTGCTCACCGCCACCAGTGCCGAGATTGCGGGGGGCGACTATGCCCGGCGGACGGCGCTGCATACCGGTGACGAGATCGAGCAGGTGAGCCGCAGCTTTGACAAGATGGCGGACGCTGTGCAGGAGAAGATCGCCGACCTGGAGGCCGACGTGCAGAAGCGGGAGGACTTCATGGGGGCTTTCACCCATGAGCTGAAGACGCCCATGACCAGCATCATCGGCTATGCCGACGTGCTGCGCAATCTGCAGACCGACCCCGACGAGCAGCGGGAGGCGGCGGCCGCCATCTATCACGAGGGGCGGCGGCTGGAATCCCTGAGCCAGAAGCTGCTGGCATTGCTGGCGCTGGGCGGCGAGGAGCTGGAACTGACCGACGTGGATCTGGCGACCCTGTGGAAACCGCTGCGGGCGGCCTGTCCCACCGTTTCGCTGGAGACGCCTGCGGGGCACTGGATGGTGCGGGGCGACGCCGATCTGCTGCTGGATCTGCTTTGCAACCTGGTGCAGAACGGGGCAAAGGCCAGTGCGCCCGGCACGCCGGTAGCGGTGCTCTGCCGGGACAACGGTACGGCGGTGATGCTGGCGGTGGAGGACCACGGCTGCGGCATTCCGGAGACAGAGATCCGGCGTGTCACCGAACCCTTTTACATGGTGGACAAATCCCGCGCCCGCAAACAGGGAGGCAGTGGGTTGGGGCTGGCGCTCTGCAAGCGCATTGCGGCGGCCCACGGCAGTGATCTTGTGATCGAGAGTGTGCAGGGACGCGGCACCACCGTGCGTGTCTTTCTGCAGAAAGGAGGCGCCGTATGAGCCTTTGGCAGCATCCCCGCTTCATGGCGGGATTGTGTACGGCGGCGGTGCTGGTCTGCGCGGCGGCACCGGCGGTGTTTCTGACAGCGGTGGATGCGGCGGTGCTGGGGCGCAGTGCGTCGGTGCAAAATGCCTACGAGGCGCCGACCCCCAGAGGAGAGGACTACTATATTCTGCGTCAGCTTACGGCGCGGCAGCAGCAGAGCGCAGCCGCCTACGCACCGCCGGAGGAAGAAGACCGGACATCCATGGCGCTGAAAATGTACATTGGTGCGCAGAACAGCCTGGAAAGCATGGTCAACGGCTACGATTATATGGAGACAGTCAGCACCACCCTGCAAAGCCTGGCGGAAAGGGGCGTCATTGACGTGAGCTGGGCGCAGTGGGCCACGGATTGGGGCGGGAACCAATACTACGAGGGCTACAACGGGCAGACCTATGCGCTGGACGTGCCCTACTACGCCACCGACAGTCTGGGGTTTGTCACCCTCAAGCGGTTTGCGCTGGATCAGGGGTCGCTGTACACCGTCTTCAGCCTGACAATGGATTCCCGCACCGGTGTGGTGACCCAGCTCTGGATCTCGGCCCCGCGGGAAGACGATACCGCCCCGGCGGCCCCCGACGAGGCGGGGCTGCGGGCCTTTGCGGACCTGGCCGGGCTGGAAAGTCTGGGAGACTGGGCGGTGCCGGACCAGACTCCCTACACCCATGCGCTCTACAGCGCCAACGGGGCGGCGCTTATCACCGCCACCGTAAGCCCCTATCAGTATACGGGCTGGGCCAACAGCAGCTCCGTCGTCAGTGACCGGTGGTTCCTGAGCCTGAGCCTGGAACCCTGTACGCCGGAGGAGCTGCCCACTCTGGTGTCCTGACTGCGTTCTGAAAAGGAGGATGGCTATGAAACATCTTGTTTCTTTTGGTCTTACGGCAGTGTTGGTCCTTTCGCTGACGGCCTGTGCCGCCCCGCCCCGGACCCCGGCTCCGGAAACCGCCCGGACGCCCGAGACGGCCACGGCAGAAACCGCGGCGGAACCGTCCGGCTTTTACAGGACCGGCTCCACCTTCAACACAGGGGCGTGTTTCTACTCCTTGCAGCCGCATAGCCCGGGCTATTTTCTGGTCACCGAGACAGACTATGCCACGGCCAGCCGGCGGGCCCTTTGCAGCATTCCGGGCTGTGCCCACGATTCCTCTGATTGCCCTGCCTGGTTCCCCGGGACGGGGCTGGAATACAGTCTTTTCACCGCGGGGGAGGACGTTTATCTCTACCACAGCACACCGGCCATGGCCTACGACGGCAGCTGGGAACAATACCGCGCCGAGGTGGTGGAACCGGCGCTGGAAAATCCGGGCGGCCATACAGAGGAGGAACTCATCCGCTATTACCAGAACTGTTACAGGGAGGCGGTCACGCCGGCCTGTCTTTACCGGATCGGGGAAGGCGGCGCGGTCCGGGAGACCATTGAACTGTCCCGGCAGATCCCCAATATCGGGTTCTCCTGGTGTGACGGCGTTGCTCTGTACGGCGAGTACAGTGGGCAAAACGGCGACACCGAAGGGTACCGGATCAGTCTGGCAGACGGGCAGGTGACCACCTTCCCCATGATGGCGAATGAACTGATCCGCGGAGCGGAAAAGGATCGGCTGCTGACCAGCCGGATCGTCACCGACGCGCCGCTGCCCGACCCGGCGATGGTTGGCTGGGACATCTACGAAGCGGCCATGCAGAATACGGTGGTGGAATTTGACTGGCTGAACCCCTCCACCGGGACGCGGAGCAAGGTGCTGGAGCAACCGGGCGACGGCACGGCGGATGGCACAGCAGCCTTCCGCGGTCTGGCAAACGGAATGCTTTATTTTGTGAACTATGGCGAGGACGAACAGGCCGCCGTGCGGGCGCTGGACAGTGCCACCGGACAGTGGCAGACGGTCCTGCAAACCCTTCCGGACCCGGCGGCACAGCTGCGCAGTGAACCTACGGCGGCGCTGCCGGAAGCGGCAGAGAGCCAGGCGAGGTATCTCCGCCTGGATGGCTCGGATGTCTGGCAGGGACTCAACCTGGGGTGGATTCTGGACAGTGAGAGCGGCGAACTCCATACCGTTTCCCAGAAAGTGGAGGGAGCGCTCTATGAGACGGCCGTGATGCCGCTGGCCCTGACGGATGACGGACGCTTTTTGCTCTGTACGGCCCAGAAAGACAGCGGGGAGGAACCCATCTCTGCCTATGGCATCACCGACCTTCGGGTGGAGGATTGTTACAGTCTGCAGCCTGTGGAGGACTTTCTCCAGGGGCGTACAAACTATACCCCGGTGACGATGCCGGAATGATCGGACAGGAGAATCTTGCATGAAACAACTTGTTTCCCTGGGCCTGACGCGGGCCCTTTTCCTGGCGGGCGCGCTGGCCTTTGGTCTTGCCGCCTGCGGCACGACGGCCGATGTGGTGTCCACCCCGCAGGCCACCCGGACCCCCGAAACCGCCCCGGCAGAGGCCGCGGCGGAAGTCACCCCGGCGGGGGACTTCTATACCATCAGTTCCAACTATCTCACCGGCTCCGGCTTCAACGCGGGGGATGCCTGGTACTCTCTGGAAAATCATCTGGGCTACTGCCTGGTCACCAAAACCGACTACGCCACCGCCACCCGGCGGGTGCTCTGCAGCGTGCCGGGCTGCACCCATGATTCGGAAGCCTGCCCGGCCTGGCTGCCGGGGAAGGGAAGCGAGGTAAGGCTCTTCACGGCGGGGAACACGGTTTATGTCTACCACCCGGTGGCCACCATGTACTATGCGGGCAGTTGGGAGGACTACTACGCCGAGATCGTGGAACGCTGGCTGAAAGAGCGTCCCCAGGGGTGGGAGGACCTGACCGACGAGGAACTGGTGGCCTGCTGCCGCGGCCAGTATGAGGAACGTTCTGCCTCGGCGGGCCTCTATTGCATCGAGGGGGACGGCGCCTCCCGGCAGGATATTCAGACGTCCCAGGACCTGCGCAACGTGATGGTGGGCTGGTGCGACGGCACGGCGCTCTACGGTTATGAGCTGTCGGAACCCGCAGTTGGCAATTCCACCGGGTATCGAATTTCTCTGGCGGATGGCAGCGTGACCACCTTCCCCCTGCAGCAGCAGGAGCAGATTCTCGGCACCGAGGGTACCCGGCTGCTCACGTCCCATACGGTCACCGAGATACCACTGCCCGACTACAACGCCGAAGGCTGGGATGCCTACCGGGCAGTTCTGCAGAACGCCACGGTGGAATATGACTGTCTGGACCCGTCCACCGGCGCCCGCACCAAGGTGCTGGAACGCCCCCATGATGGTTCTACCTTTGGCAATGCGGATTTCTTCGGCCTGCTGGACGGCAAGCTCTATTTTGAAGATTGGACGCCGGAGGAGAATGGCGAACCCCGGCGCAACGCCTTCTGTGCCTACGACACCGTCACCGGCCAGTGGCAGGACCTGCTGCGTCCCATCACGGACCAGACTATGCGGCTGGTCGGTGTGACGGTGGCGGCATTGCCCGGCAGCGCCGAACAGCAGGGGCGGTATCTCTGGCTCAGTGGCTCCGACAATGTCAGCGGCGAAAACCTGGGCTGGATGCTGGATACCCAGAGCGGAAAACTCTTCCCGGTGACGCAGAAGATGGAGGGGGAGGGAGTCTCCAACTGGGTCGCGGGTGTCGTCGCCCTCACTGACGACGGACGCTTCCTGGTCCGGACAGCACAGCAGCAGGACGAATACGGTGGTCCGGTGTACGTCTACGGTCTTATCGACGCCGAAGCCTTTTTGCAGGGAAGCACCGACTATACGCCCGTTGTGGCGTCCTGATATATCCATACCGGAGGTGTAGCGTATGAAACGGCTTCTTTCCCTCGCCCTGACGGCGGCGCTGACGCTGGAACTGGTTGCCTGCAGCGGCCAGCCCCAAACCGCCGATACCCCGGAAACGGCTGCGACGCCCCAGGCCGTGGAGACTGCCGAGACTGCGGCAATCCCGGTGGCCGGGGACTTCTATGCCATACAGCCGGTAATTGGCATGAATACCCTGTTCAACGCCGGCGATGTGTTCTATGAACTGCGGCCGCGAAGTGGATACTGTCTGCTGTTCCGAATCGACTGCGATACCGCCACCCGTGGCGTGCTCTGCAGTGTGCCGGGCTGTACCCACGATTCCGATGCCTGTCCGGCCTGGCTGCCGGGGCAGATCTGGGATTACACCACCTTTGCCACTGAAGATACCGTCTATGTCTACAAAGCCCGCTCGTACGAGGAGGTCACGGACTGGAACAGCTACTATGAGCAGAATGTGGCGCCCTATCTGAACGACGAAGATATGTTGCAGGGCCGGACGCCCCAGGAATTTGAAATCTCCTATCACAATCGGTTCGTTCAGCTCCGTCAGCCCGCCTGTCTGTATGCGATGGCGCGGGACGGCAGTGAACAACGGCGCATCGACCTGTCGGAGAATCTGGAACGGAACACTGCGCTGTGCTGGTGCGACGGTACGGCGCTCTACGGCTGCTTGTCTCTCGACGCCTTGGATACCCCGGTACAGGGCTTCCGGGTGGAACTTGCCACCGGCCAGGTGACGACCTTTTCCATGCTGGCGGGGGAAGGGATTGTGGCTGCCGAGGGGCGGTTGCTACTGACGGCCCGGGTGGTGTCGGACGTTCCTTTCCCCGATCCGCAGACCGAGTGGGAGGCCTACCAGGCCATCCTGCAAAATGCCACGCTGGAATGTTACAGTCTGGATCCGGCCAGCGGCAAGCGTGAAAAACTGCTGGAACTGCCGGGCAGCTTGATCGCCCAAAATGGGGATTTCAGCGGTATCGCAGGCGGGCAGCTCTACTTTCTGGAGCAGCAGACCCAGCCCGAGGGCGATGTCCTCATGACGATTCTTGCCTTCGACACGACCACCGGGCAGCAGGAACTGGAGTACCATCTGCCCCGCAAGAGTGTCTGGATGAATGATCCCACCGTGGTGGGACTGCCGGATGTTGCACAGCAGGAGGGACGGTACCTGTGGCTTATACACAGCGGTGACGGTGGCTTGCTGTCCATGCAGATTCTGGACCGACTTTCCGGCGTGTTATATGAACCCACGATGTCCTCCGAGCAGGTCCGGCTCCAACAGGATCTGGGCAGTCCGCCCCTCACCGATGACGGGCGGTTCCTGCTCTGTGTGGGACGGAGCGACGACTTTTATGACTATCACTACGCCCTCATCGACGCCGAAGCCTTTTTGCAGGGCAGCACAGACTACACATTGATAACGACGGTGGAATGATAAAAAGTAAAAATATGTACGCGATATAGGGACACCTGCCACTTGACAACAGACAAAAATTTTGAAAATATATACAAAAAACTTGAAAAATTGCGTATAGGGTGATAGGATAGAGGCGGTGTTAAGAAATTTATATAAAGGAGAGTGTCCCCCATGTCGATTACGAATGAGTACCTCAAGGGCGTCTATGACGGCCTGGTCCAGCGCAACCCCGAGCAGAAAGAGTTCCTGCAGGCGGCCGAGGAAGTCCTCGAAAGCCTGGAACCCGTCATTGCCGCCCATCCCGAGTACGAGAAGGCCGGTCTGATCGAGCGTATGGTCGAGCCCGAGCGCGTTGTGATGTTCCGCGTGCCCTGGGTCGATGACAACGGCAAGGTCCAGGTCAACCGTGGCTACCGTGTGCAGTTCAACTCTGCCATCGGTCCCTACAAAGGCGGCCTGCGGTTCCATCCCAGCGTCAACCTGTCCATCATCAAGTTCCTGGGCTTTGAGCAGTGCTTCAAGAACAGCCTGACCGGTCTGCCCATGGGCGGCGGCAAGGGCGGCGCCGACTTCGATCCCCATGGCAAGTCCGACGGCGAGGTCATGCGTTTCTGCCAGAGCTTCATGACCGAGCTGTACCGCCACATCGGTCCCGACACCGACGTGCCCGCCGGTGATATCGGCGTGGGCGGCCGTGAAGTGGGCTACCTGTTCGGCCAGTACAAGCGCATCCGCAACGAGTTTACCGGCGTGCTCACCGGCAAGGGCATTCCTTTCGGCGGTTCCCTGGCCCGCACCGAAGCCACCGGCTACGGTCTGTGCTACTTTGCCGACGAGATGCTCAAGGCCAACGGCAAGAGCTTCCAGGGCGCCAAGGTGGTCATCTCCGGTTCCGGCAACGTGGCCATCTACGCCAACCAGAAGGCTACCCAGCTGGGCGGCAAGGTCATCGCTATGAGCGACTCCAACGGCTACATCGTGGATGAGAACGGCATCGACTACAAGGTCATGCAGGAGATCAAGGAAGTCAAGCGTGCCCGCATCAAGACCTACCTGGATTACGTTCCCACCGCCAAGTACGTGGAGGGCAGCCAGGGCATCTGGACCGTTGCCTGCGACATCGCCCTGCCCTGCGCCACCCAGAACGAGCTGCCGCTGGAAGGTGCCAAGGCGCTCGTTGCCAACGGCTGCTACGCCGTGGCCGAAGGCGCCAACATGCCTTCCACCCCGGAGGCCATCGCCTACCTGCAGGCCAACAACGTGCTGTTTGCACCCGCCAAGGCGTCCAACGCCGGCGGTGTGGCTACCTCCGGTCTGGAGATGAGCCAGAACTCCCTGCGTCTGGGCTGGACCTTCGAGGAGGTCGATCAGCGCCTGCACGACATCATGGTCAACATCTACAAGAACGCTGCCGCTGCCGCCGAGGAATACGGCTGCAAGGGCAACCTGGTGGCCGGCGCCAACATCGCGGGCTTCCTGAAGATCGCCTCCGCCATGATGAGCCAGGGCATCGTCTGATCCCCGTACGTCCCATAAAACCAACAGGCACCCGCCGCAAGGCGGATGCCTGTTTTTTTATTGCTGCAAAAATTCCCGGATCTCTTTCTCCACGGCGGCGACCTCCTCGGCAAAGGCCCGGGCCGACACCCGCAACGCGCCGTGCCCCAGTACGATGACCTGTTCGGCCCCGTCGCTGCTCACCACCCGGGTACGGCGCTCCTTCGCCAGCTCGTGGGTGGCCCGCTCGATGTACATGTCGGCAGTCTCGGCCTCCTGGGTGTAGACTACATACAGATTGTGGAATTTCTCCACCTCCCGCACGCCGCCCCGCACCTTGTAGGCGTCGAACACCAGAATGGGCACACACCGCTTGTACCCGGCATAGTTGCAAAGGATGTCCATCAGCCGGCGGCGGGCAGCGTCCAGGTTGCTCTCGGCGATGCGCCGCAGATCGTCCCAGGCAAAGATCACATTGTATCCGTCCACCAGCAGGTAATCCGGCCCGGTGGGCTGGGGCTTGGCCGGTGCCGGAGCACTGGCCGGGGCGGTGTGCAGCGCCGCCCGGGCGGCCTTCTTGGCATCGGTGCCGTTCTCGCCCCGGTGCCTGATCTTGCCGTAGGTGCGCTCAAAGATGGCCAGCAGCTCCTTGTCCTGCTCCAGAGTGCCGCGGTAGGCGTCGGCCCGGCGGCGACGTGCCCCGCTGTCCTCCTCTTCGGGTGCTTCCGCCTGCCCGGCGGGAGCCAGACGTCGGGCCAGTCCGCTGTCCACGTGGGCTTTGGCGGGCACCTCGTCCCACTTCACCACATACCCGGCGCCGTGGGAACAGAACACCGAATCGGCGGGATTCTCCACGTCGGCGTCGGCGTCGTACCCCAGCGCCGCAATGACCTCCTCGGCGTTGTGGCAGGCATCGTATCCGGCGGGCAGCACCGCCCAGCGGCCCAGGCCGTGGGTGTAGGCGGCGATCTCCCGGGCATAGCCCCGGGAGGTGGCTACCGGCAAGCGTCCGGTGAGGCGGGCGGTATCGCCCAGCGTTTCGGGCGGCTCAAAGGTGCCGCACATCCGCTGGATGTCCGCCATGGCCCGGCCGATGGCGTCGGCCGGCACCTCCAGTGTGAAATCATACCAGGGCTCCAGCAGCTGTACGGCGTTTTTGCTCTGGGCCGTCCGCAGCCCCTGCCGCACGGCGCGGTAGGTGGCCTGGCGGAAATCGCCGCCTTCGGTATGTTTCAGGTGGGCTTTGCCCGCCGCCAGGGTGATCTTCACATCGGTGAGCGGCGCCCCGGTGAGTACCCCGGGATGGGTACGCTCCGCCAGATGGGTCAGGACCAGCCGCTGCCAGTTTTCCGCCAGCGTGTCGGGCGGACAGTCTGCCGCCAGCTGCACGCCGCTGCCCCGGGGCCCCGGCTCCAGCAGCAGATGCACCTCGGCATAATGGCGCAGCGGCTCATAATGACCGATGCCCTCCACCGATGCAGTGATCGTTTCTTTATATAGAATACCGCCCTCGTGGAAACTGACCTTCAGCCCGAAACGGCTCTCCAGCAGCGTCTGCAGGATCTCCAGCTGCACTTCGCCCATGAGCTGCACGTGCACCTCGGCCAGATCGTCCCGCCAGGCTACATGCAGCTGCGGGTCCTCGTCCTCCAGGGTCTGCAGGGCTTTCAGCAGGGTGTGCGGGTCGGCATCGGGACAGTCCGCCCGGTAGTTGAGAACCGGCTCCAGCAGCGGCGCTTCGGCGTCCGCCTCGGCACCCAACCCCTGGCCGGGGCGGGTGGCGGCGGGGCCGGCCACGGCTACCACCATGCCGGGACAGGCTGTACTCACCAGGCGGAACTTGCTGCCGTTGTACAACCGCAGGGCGTCCGCTTTCTCGCCGTTTGGCAGCACCGCTTTCACCGGCAGTTCACCGCCGGTGACTTTCAGCCAGCTCAGCCGGGTGCCGGCGTCGTCCTGGCTGATCTTGAATATCCGGGCGCCGAATTCCGGCCAGACCGGCGGCATCCGGGTCAGCGTCTGCAGGCCCTGCAGCAGCCGGTCCAGGCCGTCCAGCCGCAGCGCCGCACCGAAGAAACAGGGAAATACCTGCCGCCGGGCGATGGCCGTCACCAATGTATCGTGCTGCGGTACGCCGTCGGCCAGCACTTCCTCCATCAGCGGTTCGCTGCAGAGCGCCAGGGCTTCCGGGTCGGGTTCGCCGGTGAAATCCACACAGCCGTCCCCGAACCGTCCCCGCAGCTCCCGCAGCCGCACGGCGGCGTCAGCTCCCGGCAGATCCATCTTGTTCACAAACACAAAGGTGGGCACCCGGTAACGGGCCAGCAGCTTCCACAGGGTTTCGGTGTGAGCCTGCACGCCATCGGTGCCGCTGACCACCAGCACCGCATAATCCAGCACCCGTAGGGCGCGCTCCGCTTCGGCGGAAAAATCCACATGCCCCGGCGTGTCCAGCAGGGTCAGCTCGGTCTCCTCGGCGTCACCGGACGCGGGCAGCGTCAGTACCGCCTGCTTGGCAAAGATCGTAATGCCCCGCGCCCGCTCCTGGGCGTCGGTATCCAGAAACGCGTCCCGGTGGTCCACCCTGCCCAGCTTGCGCAGCACTCCCGCGCGGTACAAAAGCCCCTCGGCCAGCGTCGTCTTCCCGCTGTCCACGTGGGCCATCAGACCTACCACCAAACGTTTCATAGCCTATCCCCTTTGTGCAGAATGCTATTATTGTACCTTTTTTCGCCCCGATTGTACAGGGTGATTGTACAATTCAAAAAAATTAGTAATAAATCTTAAAAAGCCCTTTACAAAGTAAAATAGTATGATATAATAAAGCCAAGGACCGGGGAGCACGGTCCGCACTGAGAAGTAATCTTAATTATAATACAGAGCAAACCCAAGGAGGCAAGCTATGGAACTGAAATACTTTATCTGCGAGCACTGCGGCAACATCATCACGATGGTGGAGGACAAGGGTGTCCCGGTATTCTGCTGCGGTCAGAAGATGACTCCGCTGGTGCCCGGCACCGTGGAGGCTGCCCATGAGAAGCACATCCCGGTTTACACCGTCGACAATGGCGTCGTGCATGTGACGGTGGGCAGCGTGGAGCATCCCATGATGGACGAGCATTACATCCCCTGGATTTCGCTGCAGACCAAGCAGGGCAGCCAGATCAAGCATCTGAAGCCCGGCGAGGCCCCCAAGGCGGATTTCGCCCTGACGGCCGGCGACGAGGTCGTGGCTGTCTACGCCTACTGCAACCTGCATGGTCTGTGGAAGGCTTGATTTCCCAGTTTTCCAAATTTTTTACGATAAAAGGAGCGTTTTACTATGAAGAAGTATGCCTGCCCCTGTGGCTATGTGTATGATCCCGCCGTCGGTGATCCCGACAATGGCATCGCCCCCGGCACTGCCTGGGAGGATGTCCCCGCTGATTGGGTCTGCCCCGTCTGCGGTCTGGGCAAGGATTCCTTCACCGAGGAATAAGCAAGCGTAAAAACTGGGGTGTCCCTGCTGGAGCACCCCGGTTTTTGTTTGGCAGGCTTTCCACACAGAAGTGCGGAAGGCCTGTTTTGTTTTTTTCACTGGACAATCTTCTCAGGAATGCACAAAAAATAAAGTCGTCTTTTGTGCAACTGTACAATTGCATTATACGTGAATATTTTTCACTTTACAAATTAGAAATACTCAACTATAATCAAACAAGCGCCACAGATTGCGAGGAAGCAATCCAAAGCCCGGTCCGGAAGTTTTCCGGGTCGGGCTGTGCTATTTGTCAAACGAGGGGGAGACGTCCATGCTCACACTGGATAAGATCTATCACGCCAAATTCATTCTCAAGCAGATCGCGCGCAAGACCGACCTCATCGCCGCCCCGCGGCTTTGCCCCGGCACCGATCTGTACCTCAAGACGGAGAACCTGCAGGTGACCGGCAGCTTCAAGGTGCGCGGCGCCTACTACAAGATCAGCCAGCTCACCGAGGCGGAGCGGGCCAAGGGTGTCATTGCCTGCTCGGCGGGCAACCATGCCCAGGGTGTGGCGCTGGCCGCCACCCGCATGGGCATCAAGAGCGTGGTCTGCATGCCGGACGGCGCCCCCATCATGAAGGTGGAGAGCACCAAGCGGCTGGGGGCCGAGGTGGAACTGGTCAAAGGCACCTACGACGATGCCCATGACCGGGCGGTGGAGCTCCAGCAGGAGACAGGCATGACCTTCATCCATCCCTACGATGACGAACTGGTCATTGCGGGGCAGGGGACCATCGGTCTGGAGATCCTGGACCAGCTGCCCGATGTGGACGCGGTCATCGTGCCGGTGGGGGGCGGCGGCCTGATCTCCGGTGTAGCCTTTGCCATCAAGAGTCTGCGCCCCGAAGTCAAGGTCTACGGTGTACAGGCGGCGGGTGCTCCCAGCATGGCGCGGGCCTTCCACGATCACCACTACGAAACACTGGACCGTGTGGACACCTTTGCGGACGGCATCGCCGTCAAGACGCCCGGCGAGCTGACCTACCAGATGGTGGAAAACTACGTGGACGATGTGGTCACGGTCAGTGAGGATGAGATCGCCGCGGCCATTCTCTCGCTGATGGAAAACCAGAAGCTGGTGGCGGAGGGCGCCGGTGCCACGCCGGTGGCGGCGGCCCTCTTCGGCAAGCTGCCGCTGGCGGGCAAAAAGGTGGTCTGCCTGATCTCGGGGGGCAACATCGACGTGAATATCCTCTCCCGGGTCATCACCCGCGGGCTGGTCATGAGCGGCCGCAAAGCCAACCTGATGATCGCCCTGGAGGACAAACCCGGTCAGCTGACGCTGGTCAGTGACATCATTTCGGCCTGCGGAGCCAACGTGGTCAGCGTTCACCACGATCGGTCGGACGCCAACATGGCCATTACCAGCTGCTTCCTCAAGCTGGGGCTGGAGACCCGCAACGCCGCCCAGATCGAGGAAATCAAGCAGCGCCTCACCGAAGCCGGTTTTGAACTGGTCAGCGAGCGCGTATAAAAAGAACAGGGGCCCGAAGACCCCTGTCCCCATCTTCTGATTTACACCTTCACGCCGCCGGCCAGCATCTCGATGAACTGCTTGGCCACCCGGGGGCTTCGGCCCCCCGCCCGCAGGGCGAAGGCCGACCCTTTGATGAAGAGCTGGTCGCTGGGCATCTGGACGCCGTACTGGCGGGCCAGTTCCAGCAGAATGGTGTCGAACCGCTCCTTGTCGGGCTGCTGGAAGGTGACCGTCAGGCCGAAGCGGGCCGCCAGGCTCATGAGCTCCTGGCGGGTGTCCGAGGCGTGCAGGTCGTCGCCGCTGCGATCCGACATGGATTCTTTCACAAGATGCCGCCGGTTGCTGGTGGCATACACCGCCACGTTGTGGCTGCGGCCGCCCACGCTGCCCTCCAGAATGGCTTTCAGCGCCGCAAAGTTGTCGTCGTTGGCGGTAAAGCTCAGGTCGTCGATGAAGAGGATGAACTTCAGGGGATTCTTCGCCAGATCATCCATCAGGGCGGGGATCTGATACAGCTGGTTCTTCTTCACTTCGATGAGCCGCAGCCCGTCGGGGGCAAACTCGTTGGCGATGGCCTTCACCGTGCTGGACTTGCCGGTGCCTGCATCGCCGTAGAGCAGCACGTTGTTGGTGGGTTTACCCTCCAGCAGCGCCCGGGTGTTGGCAATGACCTTTTCCCGCTCCCGCTCATAGCCGGGCAGTTCGCTCAGCCGCTGGGGATCGGGGTACCGCACCGGCACCAGATGCCCGTCCTCCAGCGTGAAGACGTGATGCCGGGCAAAGATGCCGTAGCCCTTCTGGCCCACCGCCGCCCGCCGTGCCGCGTAGGCGGCGTGGAAGTCGGCATCCGGGGTGGTCTCCCACCGGGGCAGATAGTCCGGCGCACCGTGGCACAGGTCGTCCAGGCTTGCCCGGCCCAGCGCCTGCAGGAAGTCCAGCTCTCCGGTCAGGGCCTTTTCCAGCACCGGCCCCGCATCGCCTCCCGCTGCCGTGCGCAGACAGAGGTTCTCATCCTCCAGCACGGCGTCCAGCAGGGCGTCGGTCCAGTTGGTGCCGCGGGCAAACAGTACCGCCTCAAAAGCGGCCACCGTGCCGCCCAGATCACATTCCTCCGCGGCCAGTGCCGCGCGCAGCGCACGCAGGAGCGCCGTGTCCAGCAGATTGCGGAACACCACCAGAGCATCCAGACGTGCCAGCCATTCCATACGTTGCATAGTTATCGATCCTTTCCCAAGAAAACTACTCTCAGTATAAACAGTACCGCATAAAGTTGCAAGATTTTCACAAAAAAACTTGACAAACGGGTCAAAGTGCGGTATAGTTTAACACAAATTCAGCAAATGCTTGGATGGGAACTAGTAACGGTCTGAACACAGCCACCAGAGAACTGCCGGTTGGTGCAAGGCAGCAGGGCGAGCAGATCGCGAACTGATCCCGGAGCAGATCCACTGAACGCTTCGGCCAGTAAGAGGATACGGGGGCACCCGTTACAGTGCAGGACTTTGTTGGAAGTCCGGTGAGTGGGGACGAACGTCCCAATAAGAGTGGTACCGCAGAGCGCTTACACAGCCTTTGTCTCTTGGGTTCAAGGGGCAAAGGCTGTTTTTTTATTCTTGTTTGCGCACCCCGCAGCCGGCGCAGAAAATAGGAAGGAGAAGAAGCAAATGAAACTCAACGGTTCGCAGATCTTTGTTGAGGTCCTGGCAGAGCAGGGGGTCGATACCCTGTTCGGCTATCCCGGCGGCGCCGTCCTCAACCTCTACGACGAATTGTATAAGAATTCCGACCGCATCCACACCGTGCTGACCGCCCACGAGCAGGGCGCCTCCCACGCGGCGGACGGCTATGCCCGGGCCACCGGCCGCACCGGCGTGGTGCTGGCCACCAGCGGCCCCGGTGCCACCAATCTGGTCACCGGCATCGCCACCGCCTATATGGACAGCGTGCCCATGGTTGCCTTCACCGGCAACGTGGCCACCACATTGCTGGGCCGGGACTCCTTCCAGGAAGCCTACATCGAGGGCATCACGATGCCCATCACCAAGCACAACTACACGGTGCGCCGGGTGGAGGACCTGGCCGACACCATGCGGGCGGCTTTCCGCATCGCCCAGCAGGGCCGCAAGGGCCCGGTGCTGGTGGACATCCCCAAGGATGTGACTGCCGCCGTCTGCGAGTTCACCCCCAAGGCGCCGGAACTCATCCGCACCGTCACCAGTTACAATGAGGAGGACGTGAAGAAAGCGGCCGAGATGATCAACGCCGCCCAGCGTCCCGTCGTCTACTTCGGCGGCGGCGTCCGCAGCGCGGCGGGCTGCCAGCCCCTGCGGGACCTGCTGGAAAAGGCCGGTATGCCGGCCACCTACACCCTGATGGCCGCCGGCGTTCTCAGCTACGGCGAACCCCATAACCTGGGCCTGCTGGGCATGCACGGCTGCTACACCGCCAACAAGGCCATCGACGAGGCCGACCTGGTCATCGCCGTGGGCACCCGGTTCAGCGACCGGGTGGCGCTCAATCCCGACACCTTCGCCAAGCGGGCCAAGATCATCCAGATCGACATCGACCCCAGCGAGCTGGGCAAGAACGTGGCGGTGGACCTGAGCCTGACCGGCGACGCCAGCTACATTCTCCAGGCCATCCTTCCCTACGTGGAAAAGACCGAGCACAAGCTCTGGATGGAGCAGATCCGCCAGTGGCAGAAAAACGACTACAAGCCGGTGGACAGTGACACCGAACTCAAGCCCCACCAGATGATCGCCGAGATCTGCCGCCAGGCCGGTCCCGAGGCGGTCTACGTCACCGACGTGGGCCAGCATCAGATGTGGGCGGCCCAGTACCTGCACCACACCAAGAGCCGCGGCTTCCTCACCAGCGGCGGTCTGGGCACCATGGGCTTCGGCTACGGCGCGGCTATCGGCGCCCAGATGGCGCTGGGCCGGGACGCCCGGGTCATCATGCTCACCGGTGACGGTTCCTTCCACATGAACCTCAACGAGGGCTGCACCGCCGTCAGCTACGGCCTGCCCATCATCACGGTGATCTTCAACAACCAGGTGCTGGGCATGGTCCGCCAGTGGCAGACCACCTTCTACGGCAAGCGCTATTCTGACACCGACCCCCACCGCCACACCGATTTCGTCAAGGTGGCCGAGGGCTTCGGAGCCAAGGGATACCGCGCCACCACCCCGGAGGAATTCAAGGCGGCCTTTGCCGACGCCATGAAGCAACAGGGACCCAGCTGGATCGACTGCCGCATCGGCAAGGACGAGAAGGTGCTGCCCATGATCCCCGGCGGCGGCGACATCAACGATATCATCATGGAATGAGGTGAACAGGATGGATTCTATGCAGCAAAACAATGCCAGCCAGCGGCGGGTCATCAGCCTGCTGGTGGACAACCAGAACGGTGTTCTGGCGCGGGTGGCCAGCCTGTTCTGCCGCCGCGGCTTCAACATCGACAGCCTGACGGTTTCCGCCACCAACGATCCCAAGATCAGCCGCATCACGGTGACGCTGCACGGCAACGAGCAGGAAGTCAGCCAGCTGATCCTTCAGACCGAGCGGCTGGAAGTCACCCGTCAGATCTTTGAACTGACCCCCGAGAAGAGCCTGCAGCGGGAACTGCTGCTGCTCAAGGTGGCCTGCACCAACCAGAACCGGGCCGAACTGCGGGAGATCTCCAGCATCTACAAAGCCAAGATCATCGACCTTTCGCCGGACAGTATGGTCTTTGAACTCACCGGCAAGCCGGACAAGATCGATGCGTTCCTGACCATGTTCGGCGGCTACGAGATCCTGGAACTCTGCCGCACCGGCGTCACGGCGCTGGAGCGGGGCGGCAAGCACCAGCACATGCAGAAGCCGGTGCAGGAAGTCCGGGAAGCCCAGCTGCCGCTGCCCGGCACCCACTGCCCTCAGGAGTGAGGGCCCACCACTTTGTTCCCCCTATAGAGGAAGATTATAGAGAGATTATATAAAAAGGAGACAATCATCATGGCTATCAACAAGTACTACGATTCCGACTGCAACCTCGGCATGCTCGATGGCAAGACCGTCGCCGTCATCGGCTTCGGTTCTCAGGGCCACGCCCATTCCGAAAACCTGGCCGAAAGCGGCGTCAACGTCGTGGTCGGTCTGCGCAAAGGCTCCAGCCACTGGGAGAAGGCCTCTGAATTTGCCGCCACCCATCCCAACTTCAAGGTCATGGAAGTGGAAGAGGCTGCCAAGGCCGGCGACATCGTCATGATGCTCGTGCCCGATGAACTGTGCGCCGACATCTACAACCGCCAGATCGCCCCCTACATGACCGAAGGCAAGGCCCTGGCCTTTGCCCACGGCTTCAACATCCATTTCAAGACCATCACCCCGCCGAAGAATGTGGACGTCATCATGATCGCCCCCAAGGGCCCCGGTCACATCGTCCGCCGTCTGTACACCGAGGGTGAGGGCTGCCCGTCCCTGATCTGCGTGGAGCAGGATTACACCGGCAAGGCCAAGGATCTGGCCCTGGCCTATGCTTCCGGCATCGGCGCCGGCCGTGCGGGCATCCTGGAGACCACCTTCAAGGAGGAGACCGAGACCGACCTCTTCGGCGAGCAGGCTGTGCTGTGCGGCGGTGTCTGCGAGCTCATCCATGCCGGCTTCGACACCCTGGTGGAAGCGGGCTACGCGCCGGAGATGGCTTACTTCGAGACCTGCCATGAGATGAAGCTCATCGTCGACCTGATCAACGAGGGCGGCTTCGACAAGATGCGCTACTCCATCTCCAACACTGCCGAGTACGGCGACTACCGCACCGGCAAGCGCCTGATCACCGCCGAGACCCGCAAGGAGATGAAGAAGGTCCTGCAGGAGATCCAGGACGGCACCTTTGCCTCCGAATTCCTCACCGAGATGAGCCCCAACGGCGGCCGTAAGGTCCACTTCCTGGCGGAGCGCCGCATGCAGTCCGAGCACCTCATCGAGAAGGTGGGCAAGGAACTGCGTCAGATGATGAGCTGGCTGAAGAAGTAATTCTGCGCCGGAGAATCCCTCAAATCCAACCGAATGGAGAAAAGACCAATGAACAGCGATAACGTGAAAAAGGGCCCCGAACGGGCGCCCAACCGCAGCCTGTTCTATGCGCTGGGCTACACGCCGGAGGAACTGGATCGCCCGCTGATCGGTGTGGTCTCGGCCTACAGCGAGATCGTGCCCGGCCACATGAACCTGGACAAGCTGGCGGATGCCGTCAAGGCCGGTGTGCGGATGGCCGGCGGCACCCCGATCCTCATCCCGGCCATCGGCGTCTGCGACGGCATCGCCATGGGCCACGTGGGTATGAAATACTCTCTGGCCAGCCGCGAGCTGATCTGCGACAGCGTGGAGACCATGTATATGGCCCACCAGCTGGACGGCCTGGTGCTGGTGCCCAACTGCGACAAGATTGTGCCCGGCATGGTCATGGCGGCGGTGCGGATGGACGTGCCCGCCATCGTGTGCTCCGGCGGCCCCATGCTGGCCGGACGCTACGGCGGCGAGGAGGTCAGCCTTTCCAAGATGTTCGAGGCGGTGGGTGCCTATAAAGCGGGCCTCATCAACGACGAACAGCTGGAGGACTGCACCTGCAACTGCTGCCCCGGCTGCGGTTCCTGCTCCGGCATGTACACCGCCAACAGCATGAATTGCCTGTGCGAAGCCATCGGCATTGCGCTGCCCGGTAACGGCACCATTCCCGCCGTCTACGCCAAGCGGCTCCAGCTGGGCAAGCGCGCCGGTATGGCCATCATGGACCTGGTGAACCGGGGCGTGACGGCACGGCAGATCATCAACGAGCGGAGCATCCGCAATGCCCTGACCTGCGATATGGCTCTGGGCTGCTCCACCAATACGGTGCTGCACCTGCTGGCCATCGCCGAGGAGGCAGGGGTGCCCATCGACCTGAAGCTCTTCAATGAGATCAGCGCCAAAACGCCCAACCTCTGTCATCTGGCCCCGGCGGGTCCCACCCATATGCCCGACCTTTACGAGGCGGGCGGCATCCCCGCCGTGCAGGCGGAGCTGGCCAAGGCGGGCCTGCTGGACCTGGAGGTGCCCACCGTCACCGGCAAGACCCTGGGAGAGAACATCGCAGGGGCGAAGATTCTGGACGAGAAGGCCATCCGGCCCATCACCAACCCCTACAGTCCCAACGGCGGTTTGCAGATCCTCTGGGGCAACATCGCCCCCGACGGCTGCGTGGTCAAGCGCAGCGCCGTGGCGCCCGAAATGCAGGTCCACAGCGGTCCGGCCCGGGTCTTCGACAGTGAGGAGACCGCCATCGCGGCCATCTACGCCGGCGAGATCCATCCCGGTGACGTGGTGGTCATCCGGTATGAGGGTCCCAAGGGCGGCCCCGGCATGCGGGAGATGCTCAACCCCACCAGCGCGCTGGCGGGCATGAAGCTGGACACCACCGTGGCGCTCATCACCGACGGGCGGTTCTCCGGGGCCAGCCGCGGTGCGGCCATCGGCCATGTTTCGCCGGAGGCAGCCTCGGGCGGTCCCATCGGTCTGGTCAAAGAGGGAGACACCATCGAGATCGATATTCCCAACGCGTCCATCCATCTGGCGGTGGACGACGAAGAGCTGGCCCGCCGCAAGGCGGCCTACGTCCAGCCGGAACCCAACGTCAAGTCGGGTTGGCTGGCACGGTATGCGCGGCTTGTCACCAGCGCCAACCAGGGCGCTGTACTGAAGTGACGCGCTGATCCAGACAAAACACGCAGCGGTTGTGCGGCCGCTGCGTGTTTTTTTGTGGAAAAAGCGGACAAAATTCGCCAAAGGGCATACCCACCGGCGACCGGACATGATATAATCAAGACAGATTGGAGAAACAGGAAAAGAGGATTCTATGGTTTCGTTGCTGCTGCCGGTGATCTATCTGGCATTCATCAGTCTGGGCCTGCCTGACGGTCTGCTGGGAGCGGCCTGGCCCAGCATGTACGGACAAATGGGGGCGGACCTCTCCTGGGCCGGGGCGGTATCCATGATCATCTCGGCAGGCACCATCGTGTCCAGCCTGGCCAGCGACCGGCTCAACAGCCGCCTGGGGACCGGCAAGGTCACCGCCTGCAGTGTGGCCCTGACGGCGGTGGCGCTGTTCGGGTTTTCCCTCTCCACAGCCTTCTGGCAGCTCTGCCTGTGGGCGGTGCCCTACGGTCTGGGCGCCGGCAGCGTGGATGCGGCCCTCAACAACTATGTGGCCCTTCATTACGAAAGCCGCCATATGAGCTGGCTGCACTGCATGTGGGGCATCGGCGCCAGCATCGGCCCTGTGATCATGGGGTGGGCTCTGGCGGCAGATACCTGGCAGAGCGGCTATCGGATCATTTCGCTGCTGCAGATCGTCCTCACCGCGGTGCTGGTTTTCAGTCTGCCGCTCTGGAAGCGTCCGGACCGGACGGGGGCGGCTGATATTACGCCGGAACACCGCAGCTTGCCCCAGCTTATGCGGATTCCCGGCGTGCCGGAGGTCATGGTCAGCTTCGCCTGCTATTCGGCAGTGGAATGCACCACCGGTATGTGGGCGGCCAGCTACTGCACCCTGGTGCGGGGCATCGACGCCGGCACCGCGGCGGGCTGGGCCAGCCTGTTCTATCTGGGCATCACGGTGGGCCGGTTTTTCTGCGGCTTTCTCACCATGAAATTCAACGACCACCAGATGATCCTGGGCGGGCAGGCGGTGATCCTGGCGGGACTGCTCCTGATCTTCCTGCCGGCGGGCAACGGCCTGCTCTTCGCGGGCCTCATCATCGTGGGGTTGGGCTGCGCGCCCATCTATCCCAGCATCATCCACGAAACCCCCGCCAACTTCGGGCGCAATCTCAGCATGTCCATGACCGGGGTGCAGATGGCCGCTGCCTATGTGGGCACCACACTGCTGCCGCCCTTCTTCGGACTGCTGGCCCAGCATATCAGCATGACGCTGTTCCCGTGGTATCTGCTGGCGGCACTGATCCTTATGACGGTCTCTTCGGAGGCCATGCACCGCAAGACGGCGGCCCACCGAGCTGCCAACGCAGCGTCCTGAAAAGGCGATAAAACTTCAGAAATCTATGGAAGGAGGGACCCCTATGCAAAAATGCAGCCTGTGCGGCGGCAAAGTCGTCAACGGACGGTGTGAGGACTGCGGCATGCCCATCCCGCCGGAAAACCGCTACACCCTGCGCAGCGAAACTGTACACACCCACGAAGTCAACAGGGAAAAGATTCTGCACCGGGTACGGCAGGTGCCCGACAGGAAACCGGCGGCACGCCCTGCCAAACCGCAGCCGCGCCGGACACCGGCCCATCCCTATCAGCTGGGAAACAAAAAGCAGGATCAGAAGGCGGCCAACCGCTGGCTCGGGTGGATCGTTGCCATTGTGATCATCCTCAGCTTTTTCTCCCAGGCCATCACATCCCTGTCCACGTAACACAAAAAGGCGGACGGTCTTTTGACCGTTCGCCTTTTTTGGAGGAATGGAAATCAGTTCAGGGTTTTGCCGAAGAATTCCAGTTCGGGACGAATCACGCCCATGAGCGCGTCGAACTGATCGGGAGTCAGGCTCTGGGCGCCGTCGCTCTTGGCTTTGGCGGGATCGTTGTGGGTCTCGATCATCAGACCGTCGGCCCCCACAGCCACGGCCGCCTGGGCCAGTGCCGGTACCATGAAGGCAATGCCTGCCGCGTGGCTGGGGTCGATGACCACCGGCAGGTGGGTCATCTTTTTCAGCATGGGCACAGCGGAGATGTCCAGCGTGTTGCGCATGCTGGTCTCGAAGGTGCGGATGCCCCGTTCGCAGAGCACCACGTTGGGGTTGCCCTCCGCCATGATGTACTCGGCGCTCATGACCAGCTCCTCCAGCGTGGAGGAGAGTCCCCGCTTGAGCAGCACAGGAATCTTCAGCTTGCCCACCGCCTTGAGCAGCTCAAAGTTCTGCATGTTGCGGGCGCCGATCTGGATCATATCCACCTTGGCGTCCAGGAATAGGGGAATGTGCTCATTGTTCATCAGCTCGGTGACGATGGGCTGCCCGGTCACGGCCCGGGCTTCCTGCAAGAGCTCCAGCCCCTCGGCCCGCAGCCCCTGGAAACTGTAGGGGCTGGTGCGTGGTTTGAAGGCCCCGCCCCGCAGGATGCTGGCTCCGGCGGCTTTCACCCGCTGGGCGATGCCGATGATCTGGTCCTTGCCTTCCACGCTGCAGGGACCGCTCATCACCGCAAAGTAGCCGCCGCCGATCTTGTGGCCGCCCACATCCACCACGGTATCGTCGGGGTGGAATTTCCGGTTGGCCTTTTTGTAGGGCTCACTGACCCGGCGGCAGGTGTCCACCACGGGGTTGGCCAGCACCCAGCTCTCGGCCAGGGCCTTGGTGTCCCCGATGAGTCCCAGAATGTGGGTGTCATGGCCGGTGGAGTCGTTGATTTCAAAACCCATACCGCGCAATTCGGTGCAAAAAGCGGCAACCTGGTCGGCGGGGGCGTTCTGCTTCAATACGATGATCATTTTCCTGTCTCCTGTACCCTAGATTTTTCTCGATACCGGGATTTTAACACTTTAAAGCATTGAAGTCAAGCCCCCTTGCAGAAAAAAGAGGACCGGCTTATAATAGGGGCCAACAAGAGTTTGCAAAAGAGGGATTCTTTATGGGAAAAGAAGCAAAAACCAACGCCATGCGGATGCTGGAGCGCGCCAAGATCGCCTATACGGCGCATGAATATCCTCACGAGGAGGGCCAGGCGGTGGACGGCGCCTCGGTGGCCAGGCTGACGGGGCAGGACCCGGCCAGAGTGTTCAAGACGCTGGTCACCCAGGGGGCGGACCGCAACTACTATGTGTTCGTGGTGCCGGTGCTGGCGGAGCTGGACCTGAAAAAAGCGGCCAAGGCGGCCGGCGTCAAGAGCGTGGCCATGATCCATGTGGCGGACATCAACAAGGTCACCGGGTACATCCGGGGCGGCTGCAGCCCGGTGGGCATGAAGAAGCAGTACGTCACGGTGTTTGACGAGAGCTGCCTGGCCCAGCCCACCATGCTGGTCTCGGGCGGGCGGATCGGCACCCAGATCGAGTGCGCTCCCGCCGACCTGATCAAGGCTTCCCGGGGCAAGACGGCGGCCATCACCCAGGAGCACGAGGCATGATGCGGCTGGATAAGTACCTGTCGGAACGCACCGGCCTGACCCGCAGCGAGAGCCGCAAGGCCATCACCAAAGGCCGGGTGGCGGTGAACGGCATGGTCTGCCGCAAGGCGGACACCCAGGTGGCCGAGGACGCGGCCATCGCCGTGGACGGCACCCCGCTGGCGGGCAGCTACCAGAAATATGTCTATATCATGCTGAACAAACCCGAGGGGGTGGTCAGTGCCAGCCGGGACAAGCGGGACACCACGGTGGTGGACCTGGTGGCGGCGGATTTCCCGCGGCGGGCGCTGTTTCCGGCGGGGCGTCTGGACAAGACCAGCACCGGCTTTGTGCTGCTCACCGATGACGGCGCCCTGGCCCATGACCTGCTCTCTCCGGCTCACCATGTGGACAAGCAGTACCTGGTCACCCTGGACACTCCGCTGACCGACGCCATGCGGGCAGGGTTTGCCGCGGGGGTGACGCTGGCCGACGGCGAGACCATGGCTCCGGCGGAAGCGGAACCGGCGGGGGAGGACCCCTGCGTGGTAAAGGTCACGCTGCACCAGGGGGTCTACCACCAGATCAAACGGATGTTCGGCGTCTACGGGGCGGGGGTCAATGCCCTGCACCGGTACGCCATCGGCGGCGTAGCGCTGGATGCGGCGCTGGCACCGGGACAGTGGCGGGAACTTACCGCCGAAGAACTGGCCCTGCTGCAAAAACGATAAACCAAGCGGAGGCACCCCGGTCCGGGATGCCTCCGCTTTTTTATGTCCGTCTGCCTGCCATGTAATTCCGGATGATCTCCCGCTCACAGAAGGGAATCGTTTCGCTGCCGCGCTGCAGCGTTGTCTCGTGCCCTTTGCCGATGACCGCCACAATGTCCCCGGGACGGGCCATGTCCAGCGCATCATAGAGCGCCTGCCGCCGGTCGGAAATTTCCACAAAAGGCGTGTCGGGATTGCCCCGGCGCAGCCCGGTGCGGATGTCTGCCAGAATATCCGCCAGCGGTTCCCCGCGGCTGTTGTCCTCCGTCACGATGCAGAAATCCGCCAGCCGGGCGCAGGCTTCCCCCATGCCGAACCGCCGCACCCGGCTTCTTCCGCCGCCGCAGCCGAACACTACGATCAGCCGGGTGGGCCGGTAAGCCCGCAGGGTGGTCAGCAGATTTTCGGCGGCCGCTTCGTTGTGGGCGTAGTCCAGTACCACGGTGAAGGGGGCGTGGATCGGCACCGGCTCCACCCGGCCTTCCACCACGGCGGTGCGCAGCCCTGTCTGTACGGCGGTGTCGGGCAGCTGCAGAATCCCCGCCGCGGCGATGGCCGCCAGGGCGTTGTAGATGCTGAACCGTCCCGGCATGGCCAGCTGGTATTCCCGGGAACCGCCCTCCGGCCCGGCGGCGGTAAAGGTGACGCCCAGAAGTCCCGGGCGATGGAGCAGTGTGAAATCCGTCCCGGCCCGCCAGTCGGCGGGGCGGTCCATGCCGTAGGTCACCACCCGGCAGGTGTGCTGGGTCAGGATGGCTTCGGTCTGCGGATCATCGGCGTTGACGATGCCCACCCGGCAGCGTCGGAACAGCACGCTCTTCCAGGCCCGGTACTCGGCAAAGCTGGCGTGTTCTCCCGGCCCGATGTGATCGGGGGAAAGGTTGGTGAAGATGCCGATGTCATATTCGATGCCGGTGACCCGGTCCATCTTGAGGCCGAGACTGGAAACCTCCATGACGCAGGTGTCGCAGCCGGCGTCCACCATCCGGCGCAGAAGCTGCTGGAGATCGCTGCTCTCCGGCGTGGTGTGGTCCAGCGGATGGCGGTATCCCGGCCAGCGCACACCGTTGGTGCCGATGAGTCCAACCTTGCGCCCGGCGGCTGTGAGCACGGCAGCGACCAGATGGGCGGTGGTGGTCTTGCCCTTGGTGCCGGTGATGCCGATCATGGTCAGCTGCCGGGCCGGTTCGCCGTAAAGCCGGATGGCCAGCTGGGCCAGCGCCCGGCGGCTGTGGGTCACCTGGATCACGGGCAGTGCTTCGGGCAGGCCGGGGATCGGCCGCTCACAGACAATGCCTACGGCCCCCGCCGCGGCGGCCCGGACTGCATAGGCGTGCCCGTCGGTGTGCAGACCGGGCAGGCAGACAAAGAGCGCGCCCGGCGTCACGGCGCGGGAATCATAACACAGGGTCTGTACGTCGGCGCGGGCGTCTCCCTGGAGCAGGACGCCGTCGGTGGCCTGCAAAAGCTCACACAAATTCATGCCGCATCACTCCCAAAAAACTGCTCATACCAAACCAGAAAGCAGTAGATACAAAAGATCTGCCGCCAATTGTCCTGCCGGCGCCGCAAGTGCCGGTCTAACAGGATATGCAGCTGCCGAACCTGAAAGAACCGCGCCGCCGCCGGGCTGTCGAAAGCGGCACGCACCCGGGCTGCGTACACCGGGTCCCGCAGCCAGTCCCGCACCGGCACCGGAAAACCCCGCTTTTTCCGCTCGGCGCTGGGCAAAGGCAGATGCCGGGCCGCCGCGGCCCGCAGGGCCTTTTTGGTCTGGCGGGCGTCGGCTTTGGCGTCGGGGGGCAGGCGGCGGGCCAGGGCAAAGACCTCCCGGTCCAGAAAGGGCACCCGAAGCTCCAGGCTGTGGGCCATGCTCATCTTGTCGGCCTTAAGAAGGATGTCCCCGGCCAGCCACAGGTGCAGATCACACCACTGCATCCGGGTCACCGGGTCCAGCCCGGCGCTGGCCTGCCAGTAGGGACGAGCCAGGTCAAAGGGCAGGGCGGCGCGGTAGTCGTGGCGCAGCAGCCTGCGTTTCTGCCGTTCGGTGAACAGGGCGGTGTTGCCGTAGTACCGCTGGGCCAGCGGCCGCGCCCGCCGTACCAGAAAATTCACCCCCGGCACCGCGGGCAGACGTTCCGCCACCGCTCCCAGTACCCGGCGCAGCCCGGCGGGCAGCCGGTCGTACCAGGTGGCGGTAAAGGGTTCTTTGTAGATGTTGTACCCCGCAAAGAATTCGTCGGCACCCTCGCCGGAAAGGCAGACCTTTACATCCTTTGCCGCCTCCCCGTTGAGAAAATACAGGGCCACCGCGGCGGCATCCGCCAGCGGTTCGTCCATGTGGTACTGGACGGCGGGAATGGCGTTCCAGAATTCTTCCGGCGTGATGCGCCGCACCCGGCTCTGGATGCCCAGCACCCTGGCCAGGTGGGCCGCCTGGTCCGCTTCGTCGTAGCCGGCCTCGGCATACCCGATGGTATAGCAGCGGGTGGGGCGGGCCAGTGCGGTGATGTAGGCGGAATCCACCCCGCCCGAAAGAAAGCCCGCCACCTCCACGTCGGCGATCTTGTGGGCGGCGACGCTGCCCTGCATGGTATCGTCGATGGCCGCGGCCCAGTCGGTGGGGGAAAGCTCCGGGGTGAATTCTGCCTGCCACCACCGTTCCACCCGCAGGCCGCTGCTGTCCAGCGTCAGACAGTGGGCGGGCAGCAGCTTTTTCACGCCGCGAAAAAAGGTCTCCTCCCCCGGTGAATACTGAAAACTCAGGTAGAGTTCCAGCTGACTCTCGTTGAGGCGCTTTTCAAAGGCCGGATGATCCAGAAACGCCTTGATCTCGCTGGCGAACAGCAGTGTGCCGTCCGCCGCCTGGTAATAATACAGCGGCTTGATGCCGAAAGGGTCCCGGGCACAGAACAGCGTGCCGGTTTTTCGGTCCCACAGGGCAAAGGCAAACATCCCCCGCAGCCGGGGCAGCAGATCCCGGCCCCAGGCTTCCCAGCCGTGGAGCAGTACCTCGGTGTCCGACCGGGTGGCAAAGGTGTGCCCGGCGGCGACCAGTTCTTCCGTCAGTGCCTGGTAGTTGTAGATCTCCCCGTTGAAAACCACCACAAAACGCCCGTCTTCGTTGAACATGGGCTGGGGGCCGCCCTCCAGATCGATGATCGCCAGCCGCCGGTGTCCCAGCGCCGCCCGCCCCTCCAGAAATACGCCCTGGCCGTCCGGCCCGCGGTGGGCGATGCGCCGCAGCATCGCCTGCAGTACCGGGCCTTCCGCATCGCCCCGGGCGTTGACAAATCCCGCAATTCCACACATGCCGTGTCCCTCACTTCCCCTGAACTGCTTTATAGTATGCGCAGAAATGCCAAAGCAACCACGGGTTGCCGGTTTGGCAAGAGGGCTTGCTGGTGTTTTGGCAGTGGGTATGCTACAATGAGACCCAAGAAAGGGGGCGCTTTCCATGACGCTGGGAGAGAACATCCAGGCGGCGCGCAAGAAAAAAGGACTCAGCCAGGAAGCGCTGGCTGAACAGGTGGGGGTCAGCCGCCAGGCCCTGGGCAAGTGGGAGAAGGATACCGCCCTGCCCAGCCTGGACAATCTGCAGGCGCTGGCCGCTGCCCTGGATGTGAGCGTGGATGGGCTGCTGGGAACGGCACGGCCGGGCGGCACCCCGGAACCGTCGCTGACCCTGGATACCCTGCGGGCGCTGCTGGAAGCCCGGGATGCCGAAAAGCGGCGCCGGACCCGGCTGTGGGGCGGTGCGGCTTTGGCTGTGGCGGCGCTGCTGCTCTGCGGGATTTTCGGCGTGGCCTGGCAGTATGACCGCCAGGTGCAAGCCCTGAAGGAAAACTATGCCCAGGCGCAGCAGCAGTTCTCTGCCACCCAGAGTGAACTCTCGGCCCAGATCGAGGAGCTGCAGGCGGCGATACGGCAGGGGGAGGCCACCGTGCTGGACTGGAGCTGGCAGCCCAACGGCAAGGTGGTCCATGACCTGGACTGGAGTTGGGTGCCGGTGAGCGTTTCGGTGACGCCCCGCACCGCCACCGAGGGGATGACCGGTCAGCTGGTGGTGGTCCACCAGGGCGGCCGGTACGACGGCACCACCGAGCTGATGGCCATGTCCCTGGGGGCCGACGGCGTCTACCGGGTGGAACGGGGGCTGATTTTTACCGTGGGGGAGACGGTGGACCTCTCGGTGCAGTGGCAGAGCACCGGCGGCACGACGACCAACGAACCGCTGGGCACGGTGGTTTGCACCGAGTATACCCTTGGTCCGGAATTTTTGTGGGATGGATATGGTACGGACTTTGACTACGGATATCGCACCCGGATGGAAGTCGGCCGGACGATGCTGACCCTGACGAATTATTCGGTGCAAATGGACCTGGATTGTCCTGCCTGGATGCAGATACAGTCGGTGACGGTGGAACTGCGGCTGAAGGGAGCGGCCGGGGAACCGGCGGCGGAGATCGAGCTGACGTGTGACGATAGCTGGCAGAGCGATACCCGCAACCTGTCGCAGTGGAGCGGGACCTTCTGGAACGAGGAAGTCAAGGATGGCTGGCCCTACGAGGACGGCGACGTCAGGTTTGTGGCCCAGGTCACCGACAAAAACGGCAATGTCTGGACGGATATTCACCCGCTTTCGGAAAAACCATAATACAGGAAATTTCCGGGACCCCGGCGCATAGCCAAGCCCTTTTGTCATACACTAAGACAGGGGGTGATGGCGGTGGCCGGGGTCTTGCCTGTTCTGCTGGGCGGCGACGCCAACGTCTACGGCATGGCGCGCAGCTTTTATGAGGCGTACGGTGTGCACAGTGTGGCGGTGTGCAAACGGGCACTGCCGGCGCTGGCCCACAGCCGTCTCGTGAAAGCGGCGGTGGAAAACGGGCGTCTGGAGGAAGACGGCGTGTTTACGGCGGTGCTCACGGCGCTGGCCAAAGCGCACCCGGACAAAACCTGCCTGCTGGTCTCCTGCGCCGACGGGTACACCATGCAGCTGGCCCGCTGTCGGGAAGCCCTGGCACCCTACTATCGTTTTGCCTGCCCCGACCCGGCGACGGTGCGATCCCTGGGGACCAAGGAAGGCTTTGCCCGGGTCTGCGCGGAGCAGGGCCTGCGTACCCCCCGGAG
The DNA here is from genome assembly GCF_025152575.1 of Subdoligranulum variabile. Lineage (NCBI taxonomy): Bacteria > Bacillati > Bacillota > Clostridia > Eubacteriales > Oscillospiraceae > Subdoligranulum > Subdoligranulum variabile. The sequence goes on from NZ_CP102293.1 coordinate 2,244,427, forward strand.
TGTTACGCTGGCTGCCGGAGCGCCGCTGCCGGACCTGCCCTTTGCCGGGCCGGTCATCGTCAAGCCGGCGGATTCCCCGGCCTACTGGAACTGCCATTTCCCCGGCAAACGGAAGGTGTATCTCACCCACAGCGAAACGGAACTGGAAAGGGTGGTGCAGACCGTCCGTCAGGGAGGCTATACGGCAGATCTGCTGCTGCAGGAGTACATCCCCGGCCCCGACACGGCGCTGGGGGTAGTCAACGCCTACTGCGCCCGGGATGGCAGCGTGCCGTGGATCGTGCAGGGCCAGGTGCTTTTGCAGGAACGCACGCCGGAAGGCATCGGCAACTATGGGGCCATTCTGACGGAACCCGCCCGGCAGGACACCGCGCTGCTGGAATCTCTGGCGAACCTTTTGCGCCGGAGCGGCTGGCGGGGCTATGCCAATTTTGACCTGAAATATGACCGCTGCGGGGAACCCGTCCTTTTTGAGATGAATCCCCGGCAGGGGCGGGCGTCCTACTTCTGCACGGCGGCGGGGGCCAACCTGGCCCGGCCGCTGGTGGAGGATCTGGTGCTGCAGGATTCTGTCACGCTGCCGGTGCTGCGTCCCTCGGTGTGGTATACAGCGCCCTGGGGCGTGGTGCGGCGGTACTGCCCCGACAGGCATCTGTTGCGGCGGGCGGCCAGCCTGCGGTACCGGGGACGCGGGCGGTGTCATCTGCTGGCACCGGGGGAGGGCCCTGCCCGGCGATTCTGGTTTTTGCTGCGGCAGGGTGCCTATGGACGCAAGATGAGAAACCATTCCTGACGGGCCGCTGCGGCCCGCTTTTTGTATCGGAAGGAGGCACGCCATGTGCGGCATTGTCGGCTTTGCCGAAGCACACCATGACCCCGCCCAAGCCCGCCGCACCCTGCAGGGGATGGCGGCGCTGATCCGGCATCGCGGCCCCGACGGGGAGGGGCTGTACGCCGATGACCGGGCGGCACTGGGACACCGGCGGCTGTCCATCATCGATCTGGAGGGCGGCGGCCAGCCCATGTTCAACGAGGATGGCAGCCTGGTGGTGGTCTTCAACGGAGAAATCTACAACTACCGGGAACTGGCCCGGCAGCTGTCGGCAGCGGGGCATACCTTTGCCACTCGGTCGGACACCGAGGTGCTGCTCCACGGCTGGGAACAGTGGGGCAAAGCGCTGCCCGGCAAGCTGCGTGGGATGTTTGCCTTTGTGCTGTGGGATCGGGAAACCGGCACGCTGTTCGGGGCCCGGGATCTGTTCGGCATCAAGCCGCTGTACTATTATCGCCGGGGGGAACTGCTGCTTTTTGCCAGTGAGATCAAAGCCTTTCTGGCCCACCCGGGATTTGTAAAGCGGTTCAACGAGGACCGTCTGCCCGATTACCTGAGCACCGAATATCTGCCCGGGGACGAAACGTTGTTTGTCGGTGTCCATGAGCTGCTGCCCGGCCACTGCTTCACCTGGCAGGAGGGGCACCTGGATCTGCAGCGGTATGGCAAGATCCGTTACCGTATCCGGGAGGACCGCACCCTGGACGAGTGGGCGGAGCGTATCGACAAAGCCTTTACCGACAGCGTAGCCGCCCACAAGATCGCCGATGTGGAGGTGGGATGCTTTCTGTCGGGCGGGGTGGATTCCAGCCTGACGGCCTGCAAGGCGGCCCGGCAGCAGAGTCATCTGCAATGTTTTTCGGTGGGGTATGCCGAGGAAGCCTACTCCGAGCTGCCCGCCGCCCGGCAGGCAGCGGAAGCCCTGGAGGTACCCTGCACCGAGACCACCGTCAGCGCCGGTGAGTTCTTTGCCGCCAACCGGGCCATCCAGTGGTATCTGGACGAACCCATGCCCAACCCGGCGGAAGTGCCGCTGTATTTTCTCTGCAAGAGCGCCCGGCAGCGGGTCAAGGTGGTGCTCTCGGGGGAGGGCGCCGACGAACTGTTCGGCGGCTATCCGCTCTACTGCCAGGGGGTGCATATGGATGCCTGGCAGCGTCTGCCCAAAGGACTGCGGCGGACCCTGGCCCGGCTGGCGCCGGACCGTGGCTTTTTGCGGCGTGGCGCCCAGAGCCGCTGGCAGCGCTGCGCCCGGGCCAACTACGTCTTTGCCTCGCCGGAAGAGCGGGACCGCTACCTCAAACGAAAATATTCTTCCCAGACCCCGGCCCAGCGGTTCAAACCGTATTTTGACAGAGTGCGCAGCCTCGACGAAGCCACGGCGCTGCAGTGGGTGGACCTGCATACCTGGCTGCCCCGGGATATTCTGCGCAAGGCTGACCGGATGAGCATGGCCCACAGTCTGGAACTGCGGGTTCCCTTCCTGGACCGGGAGGTGCTGGCCGTCGCCATGGGACTGCCCCGCGTTTACCGCTGCACCCGCCGCAAAACCAAGGTGGCGCTGCGGGCTGCTGCAGCCCGCAGTCTGCCGCCGGAACTTTCGGGGCGCAAAAAGCGGGGGTTTCCGGTGCCGCTGGCGGACTGGCTGCGGCAGGACACCTACTACACCATGGTGCGGGAAAAGTTTGTGGGGCCTGTGGCCGAGAGATTCTTCGACACCCGGGCGTTGTGTGATCTGCTGGAGGCTCACCGCACCGGCAAGGTCAATGCCATGACCAAAATCTGGAGCTTCTACTGCTTCATCCTGTGGTACGAACTCTACTTCGTGGACTCGCTGCCGCCGCAATTTTAAAAAATGTCAAAAAATCTTGCGAAATCCTCTTGACTTGTGCCGCACTGTTTGCTATAATATCCCTCGCAGCATGCCCCTATGGGCACGAACCATGTGCGCCCGTAGCTCAGGTGGATAGAGCAACTGCCTTCTAAGCAGTGGGCCAGGGGTTCGAGTCCCTTCGGGCGCATTTCGTGGTGCCTATGGCGCAGTTGGTTAGCGCGCCAGATTGTGGCTCTGGAGGCCGAGAGTTCGAATCTCTCTAGGCACCCCACCAAAGACCGTGTAGGCCCGTCCCGCACGGTCTTTTCTTTTTCTGGGCCGTCGCCAAGCGGTAAGGCAGAGGACTTTGACTCCTCCATCCGTCGGTTCAAATCCGGCCGGCCCAACCAAAACAGCGTTGCGTTTTTACGCAGCGCTGTTTTTTTGTATATCAGCACCGCAGGCGGGCACACTAGCCCCGGAGGTGTTTCAAGATGGTTTATCTGGACTGTGCGCAGTACGACTGCTGTCACAATAAAGCCGGTGCCTGCTACCTGGGCAGCATCAAGGTGCATCACGCAGGGGAGAAGGACGCGGTCTGCAGCAGTTACCGCTGCAACGAGAGCGTGGGCAATGTGGCCACCGACAATGCCCCCGCCACGGTGGAGACCGAAGTCCGCTGCGACGACAAGGGCTGCAAATATCTCGAGGGGCGGGCCTGCTGTGCCGATCACGTCTGCATCGATGAGTGCGGCTGCGGGCCCAAATGCACCACCCGCAAGACGGCGCGGCAGAGCCGTTCCTGAGCCGCTGCAGGGCGTTCCCGTGGGAGGGAGCGCCCTGTTTTTTACGGTTGCGAAAGCGCCCGAATCGTTGTATAATAAGACGATATAGTAGGCGGCGTGTGCCCGTCTGCCAATTTTTTGCAAAGTGAGGCGCGCTGCGTATGTCCAATCCGCCGATTTCCGTGCCGTTCGTTTCTTTCCGCCCGTTGGAGAAGGAACTGGACGCCGACCTGCGCGGGGCCTTTGACCGGGTCCTGGCGAACAGCTGGTACATTGAAGGCCGGGAAGATGAAGCATTTGAAAAGGCTTTTGCCGCCTATTGCGGTGTGGGGTACTGCATCGGCTGCGGCAACGGACTGGATTCCCTGGTGCTGATCCTTAAGGCGATGGGCATCGGCCCGGGGGACGAGGTCATTGTGCCCTCCAACACCTTCATCGCCACCGTGCTGGCCATCAGCTATGCGGGGGCCGAACCGGTGCTGGTGGAGCCCAGACTGGCCACCTACAACCTTGACCCTGACCGCATCGAGGCTGCCGTTACGCCCCGCACCAAAGCCATTATGGCGGTGCATCTCTACGGCCAGTGCGCCGAGATGGACGCCATCTGCACCATCGCCAAAGCCCATGGCCTCAAGGTCATCGAGGATGCGGCCCAGGCCCACGGCGCTACCTGGAAAGGCCGCCGTGCGGGCAGTCTGGGCGATGCCGCCGGGTTCAGTTTTTATCCCGGCAAGAACCTGGGCGCCCTGGGGGATGCCGGCTGCGTGACTACCAACGACCCGGATCTGGCCAAAAAGGTACGGGCACTGGGCAACTACGGCAGTGACTACAAATACCATCATATTTATAAAGGGCAGAATTCCCGTCTGGATGAACTGCAGGCTGCTTTTCTGGCGGCCAAGCTGCCCCACCTGGACCGGATGAACGCCGAACGCCGCCGCATTGCGGCTTGCTACTGCGCCGGCATCACCAATCCGGCGGTGATCCTGCCCACCGTGGCCGAGGGCTGCGAGCATGTGTACCATATTTTTGCGGTGCGCTGCAAGAGCCGGGATGCGCTGGAAGCCCACCTCCACGAGCGGGGCATCGGCACCAACAAACACTATCCCACCCCGATCCACCTGCAGGGGACGTATCGGGAACTGGGCCTTGCCCGCGGGGCACTGCCCATCGCCGAGGAAATCTCCGCCACGGAACTCAGTCTGCCCATGTACTACGGAATGACCGAAGAACAGGTGCAGGCCGTCATCGACGCCGTCAATTCGTATAAGGAGTAATCATGCCAAACGTCGGGATCGTTATCTCCAACTATAACGGCTGGCAGGACACCGTCCGGTGTCTGGAAAGCCTGCAAAAGCAGACCTGCCGGGACTTCGAGATCATCCTGCTGGATGATGCCTCCACCAACGATTCGGTGCAGCAGCTGCAGCAGCATCTGACAGACAATACCGTCTTTTTGCCCCAGCAGGAAAACACCGGCTTTGCGGCGGTGAACAACGTGGGCATGCGCCGGGCGCTGGCGGACGGCTGCCAATGGGTGCTGCTGCTCAACAATGATACGGTGGCTGCCCCGGATTTTGTGGAAACGCTGCTGCGGGAAACCCCGGCGGGGGCGGTCAGCTGCCCCAAGATGCTGTTTATGGACCCGCCGGATGAGATCTGGTTTGCGGGCGGGGAACTGGACCGGGCCACCGGCAAGGTGAAGCACCTGGGCGGCCACGCGAAGGATGGTCCGGCCTTTGCCGAAAAAAAACAGGTCAGTTTCATTACCTTCTGCTGCGTGCTGCTGCCGCGGCAGGTGATCGAACGGGTGGGTTTCCTGGATGAAACGCTGTTTATGTACTGCGAGGATGTGGATTACTGCATCCGTCTGGCGGACGCCGGTGTACCGCTGTGGTTTCTGCCCGATGCCAGAATCTGGCATAAGGCCGGCGGCAGTGCCGGCGGCATGCTGTCGGTATACTACATCACCCGCAACACGCTGTATCTGACCTGCAAGGGCAAAAGCCCTGCCGCCATCCGCGCCAGGACACTGCCGGTGCTTCTGACCGGGGCGGCACGGTACGCTCTGACCAAACTGCTGGGCCGCAAAAAAGGCCGCAGCTATGGCGCTTTCCGCGGCGCGCTGGATTTCTGGCGCGGCCGGATGGGGCGCATGGAATGAACTGTCAACGAAAGGGGAATGGGCCGCGATGGAAAATCTGCTGACCGTGCTGGTGGCACAGTACCGGCCCGACGGGGCGGCGCTGCGGCGCACGCTGGCTTCCCTGGTTTTGCAGGATACCCGGGATTTCTCCGTGGTGCTGGCGGATGACGGTTCTTCGCAGAATTTCTTTGCGGAGAGTACAGCCTACCTGGCAGCCCACGGCATCACCGAAGTGCAGGCCGTGGCTCTGCCGCAGAACGGCGGTACGGTGTGCAACGTCCTCAACGGCTTGCAGAAGGTTGCCAGCCGCTGGGTGCTGACCATTTCGCCGGGGGACTATCTCTATGATGAGGGGACGCTGCGCTGGTGGCTGGAACGCCTGCAGGCGGATCAACCTCGGGTAGCCTTCGGCCGGCAGGCCTACTACACGCCGGTACCGGAACCGATACCCGTTCCGGGGGAAACACCCTTTGACCGCACTCCCTATGACCCGGCGCACTACGATGCGGCTGCTATCAAGCGCAATCTGCTGCTTTACGATGACGGCATCAGCGGCTGCGGCATGGTGTACGAGCGGGATCTGCTGGCGGAGGCGCTGCAGACCATGGCCGGGCAGGTCCGCCTGGCGGAGGATTTTGCCCTGCGGCTGTTTGCGGTGCAGGGCATCCGTATTACGCGGTATGACCGGCTGACCAGCTGGTATGAGTATGGCGGGGGTGTTTCCACCGACGAGGCAGCCCGCCGGCGGATGGCCGCCGAATGGCGTGCCATGGTGGAACTGCTCCACCGGCAGTATCCCAGGGACCGCACGGTCCGCCTGGCATACGCCTATTTTTTCAATGACCGGCACAAAAGCCGGCTGGTGCGCGGGGTGATCGGGCGTCTGGTGGTACCCCAGAACGCGCCGTTCAAGAAAGCGCAGCGGGCCTGGCAGCCCCCGACCAACGGGGAGGCCGCACAGCTGCAGCAAATCTATGCCACGGCGGCACAGCCGTAAAACCAGTCTGTAAGGAGAAGCCCCCTTCATGGAGCAGTTTTTGGATACAATGGAAGAGAAGGTGCGCGGCGGAGTCAGGCGGATTGACCGTCCGCTGCTGGCGGCGGTGTCTCTGGCGGCACTGGCCGGTATGCTGCTGGCTCACGGGTTTGCTTTCGCCAACCTTTTCCCCAATCATGACAGCACCGTCGTCGTTTTCGACGCCCAGTGGACCATGTACGTGCTGGGCCGCTGGGCGCAGAACCTCTACTTTCCGCTGATCCGCGGCAAGATTGCGGCGCCCTGGCTGATCGGTATTTTCAGTACGGTGTATATTGCATTTTCGGGGTACTGCATAGCGGCTTTGCTGCGGCTTCGCCGGAGCGCCGCCGCACTTTTGACCGGATTGCTCGCCTGCTGTGCTACGGTGACCGCTATGCTGGCCACCTACAATCTGTGGACGGATGCCCATCTTATGGGGATGGTCCTGGCCTGCGCCGGCGTCTTCTGCCTGGAAAAGGCACGCCCGGTTCCCGGGTTCTGCGCCGCGGCGGTCCTGTTCTGCGGTTGTCTGGCTTTTTATCAGGCCTATATTCAGTTCGCGCTGGGACTGTTTTTGCTGATCCTGGTGCGGCAGGCCCTGGAAGATACCTCCTGGCGGGCCTGGCTGCTGCACGGCGTGCGCGCGCTGGCGGCATTGGCGGCGGGAGCCGTGCTGTATCTGATTTCCGTCAAGGTTTCCCTGGCGCTGACCGGCTACCAGCTGGCTGATACCGGCAATGGTCTTGCGCAGCTGACCCGGCTGGGGCCGGCGGCGATCCTGGCGGGGATCCCGGCTACCTATAAAAACTTCTTCCAGACCCTGCTGGGCTATTCCGGGTGGAATGACCGGGGGATGCGGGTGGCCAGCGCGTTCATGCTGCTGCTGGCCCTGTGGGGCCTTTGGGTGCGGCTGCGCGGACGCAAGGACCGTACCGTGCTGCAGACGCTGATCGCGGTGGTTCTGCTGCCCCTGGGACTCAACGTGGTATATCTGCTGGCATCCGGCAATGTGTACATTCTGATGCAGCACGCGGTTTTCCTGATCTATGCATTGCCTCTGCTGCTGCTCTCCGGGGAAGACCTTCCCCGCCCGCCCCGTGCGCTCTGGCGCTGGGGTACGGCCCTGCTCTGTGTGTTCCTGATGGTGCGGATGATCATCTGTGCCAACGGCGCGTATGTTTACACAAAACTGGTCTATGACCAGACGGCGCGGCAGATGACGGCTGTGATGGCAGAGGTACAGCAGCTGCCCGGATATGAGGAGGGAACCACGCCGGTTGCCTTCGTGGGGGATTTCACCGACTCGCTCTTTGCCTATGAAAATCCGGCGTTCAGCCGCTATGAGGAGGGGGACCTGCACCAGGTCAACTCCGCCGTGACCTACGACGGAACCATCAAATGGTGGTTCCAGCATGTGATGGGCAGCACGGCCAACGTGGTGGCCGATCAGGCGCAGCTCAATGCCTGGGCGGAAGATTCCCGCGTGGAAGAGATGCCGGTCTATCCGTATGACGGCTATTGTGCGATGATCGACGGTACAGCGGTCGTCAGGATCTCATAAAGAAAGGCAGCAAACGATGATTCTTCAAACCATCAGCATGAAAAGCGTGACGGCAGAGGGGATGGGAACGCTCTCGGTCTTTGAGGCGGAGCGGGATGTGCCCTTTGCCATCAAGCGCATCTATTATATTTACGGGGCTCCCGAAGGGGTGCAGCGCGGCGGGCATGCCCATAAAGCGCTGCGCCAGGTGCTGTGGTGCCCCTACGGCAGCATCCTGATCCGGCTGGACGACGGCACCGAAAAGAGCGAGGTACTGCTCAATGACCCGGCCAAGGGGCTCATCGTGGAGCACTATATGTGGCGGGAGATGATCTGGCAGCAGAAGGACTCGGTGCTCTGCGTGGCGGCCGATTCTTACTACGATGCCGACGATTACATCCGGGATTACGACGCCTTTCTGGCGGCGGTTGCCCATCCCGGCCAGAACTGACCCAGGAGGAAACACACTATGCAGCAGAATCAGCCCGCCCGGCAGGGCAGCCAATGTGTCATCGGCAGCGATGTCCGGTTCGGTGAAAATGTCACGCTGGGCCACCACTGCATCCTGGAGGACGGCGTAGTCCTTGGCGACAATGTCTATCTCGATTCCAACACCATCGTCCGCCGCGGGGTGACGCTGGGGGCGGATTCTTTTGTGGGCGCCAACTGCATCCTCGGCGAATATCAGATGGATTTTTGCCGGGATCGCAGCGCGCCCGTTCATCCGCTGACCATCGGGGCCCATGCGCTGATCCGCAGCAACACGGTTCTGTACAGCGGTTCTTCCATCGGGGAGGGCTTCCAGACCGGGCACCACGTGACGATCCGGGAAAAGACCTGGATCGGCGACCATGTGAGCGTGGGCACCCTGTCGGATATTCAGGGCAACTGCCGTATCGGCAACTACGTGCGGATGCACAGCAATGTGCATATCGGACAGCTGTCCCGGGTGGATGACTTTGTGTGGATCTTCCCCTATGTGGTGCTGACCAACGATCCCACACCGCCCTCGGAAAATTTTGTGGGGGTGCACCTGCACAGCTTTTCCATCGTGGCCACCGGCGCGCTGGTCATGCCGGGGCTGGAAATCGGCCAGGACGCCCTGGTGGCGGCCGGCGCCATCGTGACCAAGCCGGTGCCGCCCTATGCGGTGGTTGTGGGCAATCCCGGCCGGGTGACCTCCGATGTGCGCAAGGTGAAAAACAAGATCACCGGGGAACCGGTGTATCCCTGGCGGCATCATTTCAAGACCTATATGCCCTGGGAGGACAGCGATTTCCAACGCTGGTACGACGGACTGGACCTGGCCGGAAAACAGCACTTCGGTCTGGAGTCCCTCCTGCCCGAAGACTCTGAAAAGGAAACGAAGCGATGAAACAGCCAAAGGTCAGTGTACTGATCTCCTTTTATAATCTGGCGCCCTACGTGGACCAGACGCTGGAAAGCGTCCTGGCCCAGAAAACCGACTTCCCGGTGGAGATCCTCTGCGCCGATGACGGTTCAGACGACGGCACCATCGAAAAGCTGCGGGCCTGGGAACAGAAATATCCCGACTCCGTGCGGGTCTTCGTGATGGACCGCGTCCCCGGAGCCAAATACGAGGCCAACGAGCGCATCCAGCGGATGAACGCCATCCGCGGGCGTCTCTTCTATGAGGCCAAAGGGGAATATGTCTGCTACCTCGACGGGGATGATTTTTATACCGACGAGCACAAACTGCAGAAGCAGGCGGACATTCTCGACGCCGATACCGAGCATCAATACGTGGGCTGCGGCCACAACGGCTGCTACTACTGGGAGAGTACCGGCAGGACCGAACCCATCGAAAAGCCGCTGCGCGCCTGCAGCCTGACGGCGAAGGAGTACTGGAGTTTCCTCTACATCCACACCAACGCCCTGATGCTGCGCAATGTGGGGTTGCAGGGGATCGATCCCTACACCAGCGGGGTGCAGATCATCGACAATATGCTCACCTTCCAGTTCCTGCCCTATGGCGGGATCTACTATCTGCCCGACTGCATGTTCAACTACCGGCAGATGGAGGGCAGCACCTACCATCGACGCAGTGTCTACCAGAACTATATTCTCAATGCGCTGATGCTCTATCAGCAGGCGGTGATCTGCAAGGGATTTTTTGCCAGCGGTCTGGTGCGCACCGTGTTCGAATACGGAGAGCTGTTTGCCGCCCGCAGGAATCCTCAGCTGACCAGGGAAGCCCAGACCTATATGGACAACATCCGCAGGTATCATGCGGGGCGTCTGCGGCGCATTGTCAACTACAACAACGAAAGTCTTCCGGCGCGCCTGTGGTGCGAGATCGAGAATCCGGTCTGGTTCTTTCTCACCCGGGTCTGCCGCCATTTTATCTGGAAACCGAAGGTGCGTGCTCTGCTGGAGGAATCGCGCCGCAAGCAGGAACAGAATGCCTGAAAAGGGAAGGATCATCCTATGGAAGATATGCATGAACTGACCGCTGAACAGCAGGCGCAGCTGTTGCGCCATGAACTGGAAGCGGTATATGGTTCCTCATCCTACAAAATCGGCCGGGCCATCACCTGGCTGCCCCGCCATGCGGCCCGGGGCCTGAAGTACCTTTTGCACAACGGCCCGGTGACCAGTGTGCGGTACATCATCCTGTATGCAAAGTACCACAAGATCGCCAACAAGGACTATGCCTACTGGGCCTGCCTGAAGGAGAAGGACTATCCCGAGGCGCTGAAAAAGTGGTTCCTGGAGACCAACTACACCCACACGCCGCTGGACCTGGACCATCCCAGGACCTTCAGCGAAAAGACCCAGTGGCTCAAGCTGCACGACCATCTGGAAGACAAGTACATGCTGGTGGACAAGTATCTTGTGCGGGACTGGGTCAAGGAAAAGATCGGAGAGGAGTACCTGATCCCGCTGCTGGGAGTCTACGATCACTTTGATGAGATCGACTTTGACAAGCTGCCGGACAAGTTCATGCTCAAGACCAACCACGGCGCGGGGTGGAACATTCCCGTCCTGGACAAGAGCAAGTTTGACAAAGCCGAAGCCCGGGAAAAGGTGGAGCGCTGGCTCAAGCTGAACTACTGCTACCTGATGGGCGGCCTGGACCGTCAGTATGAGAAGATCCGCCCGCGCATCATCATTGAACAGTATATCGAAAACAACGGCGGTGATCTCTACGACTACAAGTTCTTCTGCTTTGACGGGGAACCGAAGATCATCCTGTATGTGACGGACCGCTATACCGACGGGCAGGAGCGGATGATCTTCTACGATACCGACTGGAACCTGCAGCCCTTCAACTACGATATGCCGCTGGAACAGCCCCAGGATATTCCGCGCCCGAAGAATCTGGAAAAGATGGTGGAGATCGCCCGGACGCTCAGCGCCGGCTTCACGATGGTGCGGGTGGACCTGTACTCGCTGCCCGACGGAACTATCAAGTTCGGGGAGCTGACCCTGACCACCGAGAGCGGTATCTCCCGCTGGCACCCCGAAAGCGCCAACCTCTATGTAGGCAGCATGATGCATCTGCCTGGGGTGGACGATCAGCCGGCCGATGCCCGGTAAAGGAACCGTTATGTTGGAACAAACCCCGAAAATCAGCGTACTGGTGCCGGTCTACCGGGCAGAAGAAACGCTGGATGCCTGTGTGCAGAGCATCCTGGCCCAGACGCTGGAAGATTTTGAACTGCTGCTGGTGGACGACGAAAGCCCCGATGATTGTCCGGCGCTCTGCGACGCCTGGGCAGCCCGGGACCCGCGCATCCGGGCGCTGCACCCGAAAAAAACAGGCCCGGGACCGTCCGGTGCACGCAACGCCGGGCTGGATGCGGCCCGGGGCGCCTGGATCACCATGGTGGACAGTGATGATACGATAGCCCCGGATCTTTTTGCCACGCTGTATGCGGCGGCGCAGGAGAGCGGTGCCGATCTGGTGATCTGCAACAGCTGCCAGCGTTTTCCCGATGGCAGCTGCCGGGACCTGCCCGCAGAACAGCGGTTCGGCACCGACACGCTGCTGGAGGAGGACGCCTTCTGGGACGCCTTCAACACCCCCTGGATCAACCAGTTCACCGGTACGGCCCATCGGCTGTATGCGGCCAGGCTGTTTGACGGTGTGCGCTACCCCGAGGGCATGGTGCACGAGGATTACTATATTTTGCCCGATCTCATTGCCCGGTGCGGCAAGATTCAGTGCCTGGCCTATACGGGATACTACGTGCTGCAGCATGAAGGCAGCATCACGGCCACGGCCCGCCATGAGGTGCGTTTGGCCATGACCCGGGGCGACATCCACCGGGCGGCGTATTTTCTCACCCGCGGATGGTATGACCGGGCCGAGGGGGCGCTCACCGATGCGGCGGAGTTTCTCTACCGCAACAAGGCGGCCTACGATCTGCGCAAGCCCGGCCACCGGGCCGAGTTCACCGCCGTCAAAACGGAACTCTGCCGCGTTTACAACGATCTGGCGGTCCGCAAAGGGGCCCGCTCGCTGAAACTGCGCGCGGCGGCCCTGCATGCGGGGTTGCCGGTATTCCACGCCTACCGGACCCTGCTGGCTGCCCGGCACAGCTGATTTTACCAAAAAGGAGACTGCCATGCCTGCCATCAGCGTCATCATCCCGGTCTATCAGGTGGAGCGTTATCTGGACGCCTGCGTTGCCAGCGTGGAGGGACAGACGTTTTCCGACCTGGAGATCCTGCTGGTGGACGACGGCAGTCCCGACGGCTGCCCGGCCCTTTGTGATGCCTGGGCGCAGAAGGATCCCCGGGTGCGGGTGATCCACCGGGAAAACGGCGGCCTCTCGGCGGCCCGCAATACCGGGATTGAGGCGGCCACAGGGGACTTTCTGGCCTTTGTGGATGCCGATGATCTGCTGGAACCCGATACCCTGCGCCGGGCTTACCAGGCCCAGCGGCAGCACAACGCCGATCTGGTGATTTTTAACCTGGTATATGTGGATGACCGGAATAAAGTGCTGCCTGTACCGGATTTTACCGGTTTCCGGGATGAAGTTCTGGACGCGGACGAGGTATGGCAGCGTTACTTTGCGCTGGCCGAACAGAAGATCTATTATGTGGTGGCCTGGAACAAACTCTATAAACGGGAGCTGTTTGCCACCCTGCGCTATGCCGAGGGCAAACGGTACGAGGACCAGTTCCTGCTGCCCGGGCTGCTGGCACAGTGCCGGACCATCGTCTGCCTGGGCTATCCGGGGTACCGCTATGTGCAGCGGGGCGGCAGCATCATGGCCCAGGGATCCAGCCGCAACTATCTGGACCGCAGCGAATTCCTGCTGGAATGGTGCGACTATTTTGCCGGAAAAGGGGACATGCTGCGGGCGGAAGGCCTGCTGAACGATGCTATCCGCAACCTCAGCGAAAAGGAACGGTTCGACCTGTCCACCCAAAGGCAGCGGGAACGGTACCGGGTGGCCTGCCGCGGCTGTGCCGATGCCTACGGCATGCTGGCACGCCGGACCGGACAGCACAGTATGGCCCTGCGGGCTTTCCTGCTGCGTTTGGGCCTGCCGGTCTATCTCAAATTCTTGCAAAGCAGGCAGTAAGGACTGCCGTCCGGCGGATGCCGGAGAAAAAAGGAGCTACACATGGAGCAGATGCAAAAGCAATACCACGTACACTACAGTCCTGCCAAAGGCTGGGCGCGGGTGGATTTCCGCGAACTGTGGCGCTATAAAGACCTGATCTGGCTGTTTGTCAAGCGGGATTTTACCGTCATGTACAAACAGACGGTCCTGGGCCCGGCGTGGGTGCTCATCAACCCCATTTTGTCCGCCGCCATGTATACCGTCATGTTCGGCGTCATCGCAGGGCTGTCCACCGACGGGGTGCCGCAGACGCTGTTCTATCTGGCCGGAACCGCCCTGTGGGGTTTTTTCTCTGCCTGCATCAACAAAATTTCCGCCACCTTCACCACCAACTCGGCCATCTTCAGCAAGGTCTATTTCCCGCGCCTGGCCATGCCCATCTCCACAATGCTGTCGGCGTTTATCAACTTTGTGCTGCAGTTCGTCATGTTCTTCGTGATGCTGCTGTTCTATGTGGCCAAGGGCGATGTCCACCCCAACTGGGTGCTGATGCCGCTGACCGTGCTGCTGCTGGCCCAGGTAGGCCTGCTGGGGTTGGGGTGCGGCATCATCGTTTCCAGCCTGACCACCCGCTACCGTGACCTGATGGTGGTGGTCACCTTCGGCGTACAGCTTTGGATGTACGGCACGCCGGTGGTCTATCCGCTGTCCATGGTAGGGGGAATGAGCCGGGCACTGTATGCGGCCATGCTCCTCAACCCCATGACGGCACCGATGGAGTCTTTCCGCTATATCTTTTTCGGTTCCGGGCAGGTGAACGCCCTGATGTGGGCGATCTCTCTTCTCTGGACCGTTGCCCTGCTGGCGTTGGGATTGTCCCTTTTCAGCAAGGTCGAAAAGACCTTTGTCGATACTGTGTAAGGAGGCGTGTATCATGCAGCAAAACAAGGAAATCATGATCCGCGTCCGCAACGTCAAGAAAAAGTACAAACTGGGCCAGATCGGCGGCGGCACACTGCGCGGTGACCTGCAGAGCTGGTGGGCCCGCAAGCGCGGCAAGGAGGACCCCAATACCCTCATCGGCACCGATCAGCGGCTCATCGGCACCACCTTCATGGCGCTGAACGGACTGAGCTTTGATGTGTACAAGGGGGAAGCCGTGGGCATCATCGGCTCCAACGGTGCCGGCAAGAGCACGCTGCTCAAACTGCTGACCCACGTTACCGCTCCGACGGAAGGGGATATCGATCTGTATGGCCGGGTAGCTTCCATGCTGGAGGTGGGCACTGGCTTCCACCCCGAGATGACCGGCCGCGAGAACGTCTATCTCAACGGTGCGATCCTCGGTATGACCCGGTCGGAGATCGACGCCAAGATGAACGAGATCATAGCCTTCTCTGAGGTGGGCGATTTCATCGACACCCCGGTGAAGCGCTATTCCAGCGGCATGTATGTGAAGCTGGCGTTCAGCGTGGCTGCACATCTGGACAGCGAGATCATGATCATGGACGAAGTGCTGGCCGTCGGGGATATGAAATTCCAGAAAAAATGTCTGACCAAGATGCGCCAGGCTGCCAAGCGGGACGGCAAGACGGTGCTTTATGTCAGCCACAATATGGCAACCATCCGCGACCTGTGCGACCGGTGCATCGTGCTGGATCAGGGACGCATTGTCTTTGACGGCGATGTGGATGAGGGCATTGCCCGGTATCTGGCCACCAAAACCCAGGATTCCGATTGTGTGGACTACTCCCATTACAAACGCGACAACTGGTATAAGCGTGACAATCTTCGCTTGCAGGAGGTGCGGATGCTCAGTTCCCGGCAGGGCGTGCTGGAGCGCCGTGAACCGGTGGTGCTCCGGTACACGATCCGGGCGCAACAGCCGGCTGAAGCTGTGGGAATCCGGCTGGAGATCCGCGATGAGGTGGGCAATCCGCTGGCTGCCGCCTGTGTGTACGATCTGGAACTGAGCGAGGGAATCACCGCATTCACCGTGCGGTATGACCTGAGCGTGCTGGCACCCGGCAAACACGGCAGCTATTTTACCGTCTTCACGCTGGGGGAGGGCGGTGCCCATACGGTGGAGGATTGGGTGCCCGGCATGACCTTCAAGATTGTGGATACCCTGCTGGAACATGAAACCGAGTGGAACACGGTGGCCTGGGGCCCCATTCAGCTGCCCAATGCCGTGCTGACCGAAAAAACGGAGAAGTACCATGACTAAAGTTGCTGCGCTGTATATCTGCACCGGCAAGTATATTGCGTTCTGGCCGGAATTTTACGACAGTGCCGAACAGAATCTGCTGCCGGGGTGTGAGGTGCATTACTTTGTGTTCACCGATGCGCCTGTCCTGTACGGGGAAGAAGCCAATCCCCGGATTCACCGCTGCCCGCAGGAGGCATATTCCTGGCCTTTTGCCACGCTGCGTCGGTTCGAAATCTTTCTCAGCCGGGAAGAGGAACTGAAGGCGTTTGATTATATTTTCTTTTTCAACGCCAATGCCCAGATCATGACGACAATCACACCGGAAATGTTTCTACCCCGGGCGGACCGGGGAGAGCATCTGCTGGTGGTACAGCATCCGTCCTTTTACACCAAACCCAACTATGAGTTCACCTATGACCGCAACCCCCGCTGCCGGGCATTCATCCCCATGGGACTGGGCAGATATTATGTCTGCGGCGGCATCAACGGCGGTGAGGCAGCGGCCTTTCTCAAACTGTGCCACACGTTGGACAAGCGCATCCGCAAGGATCTGGCTCACAATGTCATCGCCCAGTGGCACGATGAATCCCACATCAACCGGTATATTTTGTGGCGCAGGGATGTCCGGGTGCTTTCGCCCAGCTACTGCTGGCCGGAAGGCTGGAATCTGCCGTTGCCCTGCCGTATCCTGATCCGCAGCAAGGCACGGTATTTCGATGTACAGCAGTTGCGCAAGGATGCTCCGGCCACCGAGCTGCCCCGGTATGTTGTGCGCTGCAATGACTTTATGAAGCGGGCGGCACGCTGGCTGCAGCGCCGCCTGCCGCCCAAAAAGGAAGACATAAACGATGAGTAATCCCAACTGGCAAAACAAGGTCACGCTGCTGGTCAATACCTGCGACGCCTATGAGGATCTGTGGCAGCCGTTTTTTACGCTGCTGCAGCGCTATTTTGTGCCGTTGCAGATGCGGATCGTCGTCAATACCGAGACGAAAACCTGTACCTTCCCCGGGTTGCGGATCGATACGGTGAACTCCACGGCGGAAAGCTACGGCGCGCGGATGCGGGCGGCGCTGGACAAGATCGACACCGAGTATCTGCTTTTGATGCTGGACGATTTCTTTTTGCGGGAACCGGTCCGGATGGATCGTCTGGCCGACATCATTGACTGGATGGAGGCGGACCGAAAGATCGTCTATTTCAACTGTGACGTGACCGAGGCTGCCTGTGATCGGGAAGTCAACCGGTATCCGGGGTACCGCCGGCTGCCGGCGGGCAACCGCTATACGCTGAATCTGCAGGCGGCGGTCTGGCGTACCAGCAAGATGCGGGAATACTGGCAGCACGACGTCAGTCCCTGGGACTGGGAGGAGCGCTGCAACGTCCTGACGGCGGCGCATCCGCAGGAAAAGTTCTATTGTGTCCTGCGCGAGGAAGACCGATTTATGGACTACGGGTATCGCAAAGGACAGTGGATGGGCATCTGCCATGGCCAATGGGTCCGGGAGGATGTGGTTCCCCTGTTTGCCAAGGAAGGCATCGAGGTGGATTTCTCCAAACGGGGATTTCTGGACCCGAACCACCGCCCGGCCAGTCTGAACCGCAGTGCCAGCCGGGAAGACCGGTATCGCCGGGTGTACAACTGCCTGGGCTGGAAGTATATGCTGCCGTATTTCCTGTTCTGCCGTCGTTGCAATCTGTATTCAGCGCTGCATCATTGCGCAGTGGATGAGGACTACTTTCATTATCTGCAGCGCAAAGCGGATTTGCGCAATAAGGAGGGCAAACATTGCCTGCTGGCACCGATGGTGCGCTGAACAAAAAAGGAAAAAGCCGACTGCTTGGGCAGTCGGCTTTTTGTATGGAACGATCAGCGGTAATCGATGGGCAGGGTGGGCAGGCCGTTGAGATCCCAGCCGGCCAGGTTGCCGTCCCGGTATTCATAGTAGCCCTGGGCCGCGATCATGGCGCCGTTGTCGCCGCAGTATTTCAGCTCCGGCAGATAGATCTTGGCTCCCAGCTTCTGGGCGCCGTCGTTGACCAGCTGACGCAGCCGTCCGTTGGCGGCCACGCCGCCGGCGAGACAGATGGTCTGGGCACCGGTGTCGGCAGCGGCCGACAGCAGCTTTTTGGCCAGGATCTGGTCGATGCGTTCCTGGAAGCTGGCCGCCATATCGGAGACATTGATCTCCTCGCCCTTTTGCTGGGCGTTGTGCACCTCGTTGATGACAGCAGTCTTCAGGCCGCTGAAACTCACGTTATACTTGCCCTCCACATGGGGCACCGGCAGCTTGTAGGCGTGGGGATTGCCGCCCTTGGCCGCGGCGGCCACGCTGGGACCGCCGGGGTAGGAGAGCCCCAGTGTGCGGGCCACTTTGTCGTAGGCTTCGCCGGCGGCGTCGTCCACCGTGCGGCCCAGCACCTTGTAGCGGCACCAGTCCTCCACCAGTACGATGTGGCTGTGACCGCCGCTGGCCACCAGGCAGAGAAACGGCGGATGCAGCGCCGGATGGGTCAGATAGTTGGCGGCGATGTGTCCCCGCAGATGGTGCACCGGCACCAGCGGTTTGCCGGCGGCATAGGCCAGCCCCTTGGCGAAGTTGACGCCCACCAGCACTGCGCCGATGAGACCCGGGGCAAAGGTGACAGCCACGGCGCCCACGTCGGCCATGGTCATATCGGCGTCGGCCAAGGCCTTGTCCACCGTGGCACTGATATATTCCGCGTGGCGGCGGCTGGCAATCTCCGGTACCACGCCGCCGTAAAGTGCCTGTTCCTTGACGCTGGTGGCGATGACGTTGGAAATCACCTTGCGGCCGTCCTCCACAATGGCGGCGGCGGTTTCGTCGCAGGTGGATTCAATTCCTAAAACATACATGGGTAATCCAGTCCTCTCAATGTGCTTCCAGCCAGGTCTTGCCGGTGCCCACGTCGGTGGTCAGCGGTACGCTGTACTGCACGACCTGTTCCATTTCCTCGCGCAGCACGCGCTTGACTTCCTCCACCTCGGCCTCGGGGGCTTCCACGATCAGTTCGTCGTGGACCTGCAAGAGCAGCCGGGCTTCCAGCTTTTCGTCCCGCAGCCGCTGCCACACATGGACCATGGCCAGCTTGATGATGTCGGCCGCGGTGCCCTGGATGGGGGTGTTCCGGGCCATCCGTTCGCCGCTGGCCCGCACCTGGAAATTGGAACTTGCCAGTTCCGGCAAGGCCCGGCGGCGTCCGAACAGCGTTTCCACATAGCCTTTTTCCTTGGCGTGAGCGATGCAGTCCTGCATATAGCCATCCACCTTGGGGAAGGTGGCTAGATAGGTTTTCAGGAAAGCGTCGGCTTCCTTCACCGATACATCCAGGTCCTTGCTCAAGGAGAAGGCCCCCTTGCCGTACATGATGCCGAAGTTGATGGCCTTGCTGGCGGAGCGCAGCTGGGGTGTGACCTCACTCTCCGGAATGTGGTAGATCTTGGCGGCGGTGGAGCGGTGGATGTCCGCCCCGTGCAGGAACGCCTGCTGCATGGCCTCGTCGCCGGTGATGTGGGCGAGAATGCGCAGCTCGATCTGGGAGTAGTCGGCGTCCACCAGTTCCTTGCCAGCCCCGGCCACGAAGAAGCCCCGCAGACGGCTGCCCAGTTCGGTGCGGATGGGGATGTTCTGCAGGTTGGGCTCGGTGGAGGAGATCCGCCCGGTGCGGGCTTCGGTCTGGATGAAGGTGGAATGCACCCGGCCATCGGCGGCCTGGGCGGAGAGCAGCCCTTCCACGTAGGTGGAGAGCAGCTTGGCGTAGGTGCGGTATTTCAGGATCTGGTCGATGACCGGACTGTAGGGGCGCAGGCTCTCCAGGGTGGCGGCGTCGGTGGAATAACCGCGGGAAGTCTTTTTCCG
This sequence comes from Subdoligranulum variabile, assembly GCF_025152575.1. Taxonomy (NCBI): domain Bacteria; kingdom Bacillati; phylum Bacillota; class Clostridia; order Eubacteriales; family Oscillospiraceae; genus Subdoligranulum; species Subdoligranulum variabile. The sequence goes on from NZ_CP102293.1 coordinate 2,264,194, forward strand.
CGGCGGCAGGCCCAGCTTGTCAAAGAGAGCCTCGCCCAGCTGTTTGGGGCTGTTTACGTTGAATTCGTAGCCTACTTCCTCGTAGATGCTCTGCAGGATGCCGTCCAGCTCGCCTCGCAGGCTGTCGCCGAAAGCGCGGATGCCGTCGGCGTCCACCGCAAAGCCGATGCGTTCCATATCCGCCAGCACCCGGGCCAGGGGCAGCTCCATCTCATCGTGGAGTTTGCGCTGCCCGCTCTCGTCCAGGGCGGCGGCCAGCTTGTCCAGCAGGGCCGCCAGTACCCCGGCGTCGGGGGCGGCTTCACAGGTAAAGGCGGCGGGTACATCGTATTCCCCGGCCAGATTTTTCACGGCATAGCCGCTGGCCGACGGGTTCAGCAGATAGGCCGCCAGCTTGCCGTCAAAATGGATGGCCTTGCCGATGCCGCCGCGGTCCAGTGCCAGGTGGTAGAGCGGTTTCGCATCGAAGACCCAGAGGTCCGCGTCGCTGTCCAGCAGGGCGGCCAGCCGGTCGGTGCCGGGCAGAAAAACCTGTCCGTCCTGCACGGCATACCAGCTGCCATCGGCGTTCTGGGCCAGGTAGAGCCGGCCTTCCACCACCAGCGGCAGGGGAGAAGGTTCCACCGCTTCCAAAGGTGCCGCCGATTCCGCCGCGGCGGGGGTGCTGCCAGTTTCCAGCTGCCAGCGGTCGATGAGCTTGTGCATCTCGAGACCGGCCAGCAGATGGGCAGCGGCCGTCGGGTCGCCGGGACGGCGGGTGTAAGCGGCGGGATCGGTGTCGATGGGGGCGTCCTTGCGGATGGTGCCCAGCATATAGGAGAGCTCCGCCTTGTCCCGGTTGGCGCCCAGCTTGGTGCGCTGCCCGGGCTTGATGGCGGGGTCTTCCAGATGGTCATAAATGGATTGCAGACTGCCGAACTTCTGGACCAGAGCCAGGGCGGTTTTCTCGCCGATGCCCGGCACACCGGGGATGTTGTCCGACGAATCGCCCATCAGGCTCTTCACGTCGATGAGCTGGGCCGGGGTGACGCCGTATTTCTCCTGGATGGCGGCGGGATCCATGGGGATGGTCTCCTTGTTTGTCGCCAGCAGTACCGTGGTGGCGTCGTCCACCAGCTGCAGGCTGTCCCGGTCGCCGGTGGCCAGCAGGGTGGTGCCGCCCTGTGCCTCGCAGGCGGCGGCCAGGGTGCCGAGGATGTCGTCGGCCTCCCAGCCCTCCTTGCTCACCTGCACAAAGCCCAGATCCTTCAGCAGTTCCTTCAGTACCGGCATCTGCTGGGCCAGCTCCTCCGGCATGCCGTGGCGGGTGGCCTTGTAGCCGTCGTAGGCTTTGTGGCGGAAGGTGGGGGCCCGCTCATCCCAGGCGATGGCCACCGCATCGGGCTGGTGGGCGCTGAGCAGGTTGAGCAGAATGTTCTGGAATCCGAAGATCGCGTTGGTGTAGCGGCCGTCCTTGGTCGTCAGCAGTTTGATGCCGAAGAAGGCCCGGTTGACCAGACTGTTGCCGTCCAGTACCATCAATTTCATAGAAAAGCTCCTTTGGTGCCATTTGCATATGGAATAAGTATACCACAAACGGCGCAAATGTGGTAGAATGGAATGCGAAATTGAAAAACGAGGTATCCCATGCAACTGAAAAATCTGCAGATCCCGGTGGGGGCGGTTTTCGCGCCCATGGCCGGGTTGACCGACGCCGCCTGCCGCCGGATGATGGCGGACCATGGAGCGGCCTGGACCGTCAGCGAGATGGCCAGCGCCAAGGCGCTGAATTTCGGTGACCGCAAATCCTTCGCCCTGCTCAAGGACCCCGATCCCCATGGCATCTATGCCATCCAGCTCTTCGGTGCCGAGCCGGAAACCCTGGCCAAGGCCATTCTGCTGGTGCGGGAAAAGGGCATCCGCTTCGACATTCTGGACATCAATATGGGATGTCCGGCACCCAAGATCACCTCCAGCGGCGCGGGCAGCCATCTTTTGCTGGATCCGCCCCTCTGCGGTGCCATGGTGGCTGCCGCCCGCAAGGCGCTGGGAGATGACACGCCCCTGACGGTTAAAATGCGCATCGGCTGGGACGCCGATCATATGACCGGGGTGGAGGTGGCCAGGCAGTGCGAAGCCAACGGCGCCGACCTGCTGGCGGTGCATGGCCGCACCCGGGAACAGATGTATATCCCGCCCATCGATACCGACGCCATTGCTGCCGTCAAGCAGGCGGTGCAGATCCCGGTGCTGGCCAACGGCGATGTGACCACCGCCGAGGGAGCGCTGGATCTGCTGGCCAAAACCGGCTGTGACGGCGTCATGATCGGCCGGGGCGCCTTGGGAGATCCCTGGCTGTTTGAACGGGTGCGCGCGGCACTGCTGGGCGAGGAACCGCCCGCCGAACCCAGCCTCAACCAGCGGATGATGGCGCTGCGCCGGCAGATCTACGAGATGTGCGAGGAAAAAGGGGAGTGGCTGGCCATGCCCCAGGCCCGCAGCCAGGCCATGCATTATATGAAGGGGCTGCGGGGGGCGGCTTCCCTGCGGCGTTACTGCTCCATGCTGGAACATTTTACCGACGTAGACAAACTGATCGATGCCGTCTACCGCCTGCAGGATTAAAAACGCCCCCGGGTCAGCTCGTCCAGGTTCTGGGCGTAGCAGGGCAGCATGTGCTGGATGAAATACTCTGCCTCGGGGCAGTTCATCTCGTGCAGGGCAGCCAGCTGCTGTTCCCGGGCGGCCTCAAATTCATGATTGCCGCCCTGGCTCTCCTCGATACATTTGATGAGAGCGGAAAGCCGGTCCGCTGCCTTGAGCACCTTGCGCTCGGCATCGTTGAGCACCGTTCCCGTCAGATAGGCTTCGGTCTCGGCCCGCAGTTCTTCGGGCTGCAGGCTGGCCATCACCCGGGCACTTTCCCGCTCCACGGCCTTGTAGGCGTTGCGCAGCGCATCGTTCTTGTACTTCACCGGGGTGGGCATGTCTCCGGTCAGGATCTCCGGCGCGTCGTGGTAGAGCGCCGCCGTGGCCACCATCTCGGGGCGCAGACCGGCGCCGGTGCCGGTGCACTTTCTGGCGATCAGGCAAAGCATATGGGCCAGCAGGGCCGTGTCGGCGGTGTGCTCGCTCAGACTCTCGGGACGGCCGTTGCGCATCAGGCTCCAGCGGGTGATGTACTTCATGCGCCCCAGCAGGGCACTCAGCGGGTAGGTTTTCATCTTTACGCGACCTTTCCTGTGTGTTAGAATCAGTATACCACGATTTTACCATAAACACAGTACATTGATTGGGATTGTTTCCCGGGTTCTGGCCATGCAGCTTACACTTCCAAAACAAAAATCCCGTTACCGACAGGTCTTTCTGCTCTGCTTCCTGGTGGCGGCAGCGCTCTTCCTGCCCCACTGCATCGCGGACGCGGTGGGAGGCGGCGGGTATTTCCACTATGCCGGCGACTTCAATGACCAGCAGATCAACTTCTACCAGTACGCCAACGCCTTTGTGAAGCAGGGCGGGACTTTCAGCTGGGCCACCGATCTGGGCAGCGGGTTCGTCAACGCCTATTCCTTCTATCTGCTGGGCAGTCCCTTCTTCTGGCTGAGCCTCTGGGTGCCCGCCCGGCTCATGCCCTGGATGATGGTGCCGCTGCTCTGCCTCAAGATGGCCCTGGCCGGAGGCGGTGCCTACCTGTGGGCCCGCCGCTGGGTCCGCAACGAGGACTGGAGCGTGGTGGCCGGCTGCCTGTATGCTTTCTCCGGGTTTACGGTCTACAACATCTTTTTCAACCACTTCCTGGACGTGGTGGCGCTGTTTCCCTATATGCTGGCCTCCCTGGACGACGCTGTGCTGGACGGCAAGCGGGGGCCCTTCCCCTTCTGGGTGGCGCTGAATCTTGTGAATAACTACTTCTTTTTTGCCGGCCAGGCCGTCTTTCTGATCCTGTATTTTCTGTGTATGCTGGCGGGGCGGGTCTATAAGATCGGTCCCCGCAGTTTTGCGGCCCTGGCGGGGGAGACGATCCTCGGCTGCGCCATGGGCTGTGTGCTGCTGATCCCGGCGGGCCTTTCGCTGCTGCAGAATCCACGCACCATCGACCCCTACAACGGCTATGGGTATCTGGTCTACGGCAATTCCCAGCAGTATGGGGCCATTCTCTACAGCGCCTTCCTCATGCCCGATGCTCCCTATTTCAAGGATATGTTCCAGGAGGGCATCCTCAAACATACCAGCATGACGGCCTATCTGCCGCTGGTGGGCATTGTGGGCGGCATTGCCTTCTGCCGCGGGCGGCGCAACCATCCCTTTACCTATATTTTAAAGACCTGCATCCTCTGCGCCTTTGTGCCGGTGCTCAACAGTGCCTTCTATGCCCTCAATTCCAGCTACTACGCCCGGTGGTATTATATGCCGGTGCTGGTGCTCTGCGGCGCCACCGCCTATGTGCTGGGACGGCCCCATCTGGCCCAGCGTCAGGTGCCCCGCGCCTGGCGGCTGGTGGCTCTGGTGACCCTCAGTGCCGCGGCCTTTGCGGTGGTGCCCAACACCGATGAGGACGGCAATTTCAAGCTGGGTGTGGTGGACTTGCAGCCCCGGTTCTGGGGCATCTTTGCGGTGAGTGTGCTGGGCGTGCTGCTCTTCTGGGCGCTCTGGAAACTGGCCGCCGGCCGCCGCGGCTGGGCCAGGGCCTTTCTGGCAGGGGTGCTGGCCTTCAGCTTTTTGTACGGAACGGTGCATCTGTCCCTGACCAAATATCCCCAATGGGAGACCGATGCCAACCTCATCGCCGAAACCTACGATTCCGTGGACGAGATCAACGAGATCCTGCCCGAGGATGCTTTCTACCGGTTGGATGCCTATGGGGCGCACAACAATCTGGGCCTGTGGTTTGACAAGAGCTGCCTGCAGTTCTTCAACTCCACTGTGGCGCCCAGCATCATGGAATTCTACCCCGAGGTGGGTGTCACCCGGGATGTGAATTCCAAGCCCGCCGCCCAGAATTATGCGCTGCGGGGGCTGCTCAGCGTGCGGTATACGCTGGTGGCCAAGGACAGCGCCGATGACTGGGCCAACGAGAAGCTGGCCGGCTGGACCCTTTGTGGTGAGACGTCGGCCTATGACATCTACCGCAACGACAACTGGGTGCCCATGGGCTTTACCTACGATTATTACGTCACCGCCGACCAGCTGGAAGCGGTGCCGGAGGAGGAGCGCGCCCAGATCCTGATGCGGGCGCTGCTGCTGGACGAAGATCAGGCGGAAACCTACGCCGGACTGCTGCAGCCGCTGCCCGAGGCGGAACTGGATGACCGTTCTTTTACCACCTACACCGAGGACTGCGCCGACCGTCGGGGCAGCAGTGTCGCAAACTTTACGGCCACCCGTACCGGGTTTACCGCCCACACCAGCTATGCCGACCAGGAACTGGTCTTTTTCAGTGTGCCCTACGATGATGGGTTTACCGCCACCGTCAACGGCGTGCCGGCCGTCATCGAGAAGGTGGACAACGGCCTGATGGCGGTGCTGGTCCCGGCGGGGGACGCCGATATTACCTTTACGTACCACACACCGGGGCTGTCGCTCTCGGCCGGAATCAGTCTGGCCGGGGTGATGGTCTACGGCGTGTATCTGCTGATTTTGTATCGAATAAGAAAGAGGAAACTGAATGCCGAACCATGCTGAACAACTGGCCGCTGAACTGAATCTGAGCGTCAAGAACGTGCAGGGGGCCATCGATCTGATCGACCAGGGCAACACCATCCCGTTCATTGCCCGCTACCGCAAGGAGGCCACCGGCTCGATGGATGACCAGGTGCTGCGCAATCTGGGGGACCGCCTGGAATACCTGCGGGGCCTGGACAAACGCAAGGAGGAGGTCACCGCCTCCATCACCGAACAGGGGGCCATGACGCCGGAACTGACCGCAGCCCTGGCCAAGGCCAAGACGCTGGCGGAGGTGGAGGACCTTTACCGGCCCTACAAACCCAAGCGCAAGACCCGGGCCAGCATCGCCAAGGCCCGGGGGCTGGAACCCCTGGCCGACGCCATTTTCCGGCAGGACGCTTCCCTGGACCCGCAGGCTGCTGCTGCGGCGTACCTCAACGAGGAAGTGCCCGACGTGGAGGCGGCGCTGGCCGGTGCCCGGGATATCATCGCGGAAAGGGTTTCCGACGATGCAGCCTGCCGTGCCGAGCTGCGCCGGTACTACCGTGCGTTCGGACGGATCGCCAGCACCAAGGCCAAGGATGAGGACAGCGTTTATGCCCAGTATTACGACTACGCCGAGCCCATCGCCAAGATTCCTGGCCATCGCGTGCTGGCGCTGGACCGCGGCGAGCGGGAAGGGTATCTGAAGGTGAGCATCGAGGTGGATGCCGAGCGGGCCGGGGCCATTGCGGCCTGGATGTTTGCCCGCAAAAAGACCGGCGGCGCCAGCGCGGCGCTGGTGGAGGAGGCTGCCCTGGATGCCTACAGCCGGCTGATCCACCCCAGCCTTTCCAATGAACTGCGGGGAGAGCTCTCCGATGCAGCGGCCGAAGGGGCCATCAAGGTCTTCGGTGATAACCTGCGCCAGCTGCTGCTCCAGCCGCCTATCCGCGGCAAAACGGTGATGGGTCTGGATCCCGGCTACCGGATGGGCTGCAAGGTGGCGGTGGTGGATCCCACCGGCAAGGTGCTGGATACCAACGTGGTCTACCCGGTGCCGGAATTCAAGCGGGTGGACCAGGCCAAACGGATCATCAAGGAAATGGTGCGCAAAAACGGTGTGGAGGTCATGGCCATCGGCAACGGTACCGCCGGTCATGAGACCGAGGAGTTTGCCGCCGCTGTCATCCGGGAACTGGCCGAGGAATCCGGTCTGCATCTGCAGTATATGGTGGTCAGCGAGGCGGGGGCCTCGGTGTATTCGGCCAGCAAGCTGGCGGCCGAGGAATTCCCCCAGTTCGATGTGAACCTGCGCAGTGCGGTGTCCATTGCCCGCCGTCTGCAGGATCCGCTGGCGGAACTGGTCAAGATCGATCCCAAAGCGGTAGGTGTGGGGCAGTATCAGCACGATATGCCCCAGAAACGCCTGAACGAAACACTGGACGGTGTGGTGGAGGACTGCGTCAACAGCGTGGGTGTGGACCTGAATACCGCCAGCGCGCCGCTGCTGCGCCGTGTGGCAGGCGTCAGCGCCGCCACGGCCAAGAACATCGTGGCCTGGCGGGAGGAGGAGGGGGCGTTTACCTCCCGTGCCCAGCTGAAAAAGGTCAAGGGGCTGGGGCCCAAGGCTTATGAACAGTGTGCGGGCTTCCTGCGGCTGCCGGAAGCGAAAAACCGTCTGGATGCCACCGCGGTCCATCCGGAAAGCTATGCGGCGGCCAAGGCGCTGCTGGAAGCCTGCGGCTACACCACGGCAGAGATCGGCACCGAGAAATTGTCGGCGCTGCCTGCCGCCGTCAAGGCAAAGGGGGAGAAGACCCTCTGCGAAACGCTGGGCGTCGGCGCTCCCACGCTGCATGATATCGTATCGGAACTGTGCAAGCCGGGCCGCGACGTGCGGGACAGCCTGCCCAAACCGCTGCTGCGCAGCGACGTCATGAGCCTGGAGGACCTCAAACCCGGTATGGAGCTGACCGGTACGGTGCGCAACGTCATCGACTTCGGCGCCTTCGTGGATCTGGGGGTGCATCAGGATGGCCTGGTGCATATTTCTCAGATCAGCAACCGTTTCATCAAGCATCCGCGGGAGGTGCTCAAGGTCGGTGACATCGTAAAAGTGAAAGTTCTCTCTGTGGATGTTGCCAAAAAGCGTATTGCGTTGACCATGAAGGGCCTGTAAAAGAGCGTTTTGTCCGTATAAGCACCCTAAAATATGTGCTTTTGTTGCAACGAGTCTTAAAAATTGGCGGAATTTCGGATCAAAAAAAATCTGAAAAATTCAAAAAATGCCAAAAATCGGTGCAAATACATAAATAATACTTCCAGAAAACGAAAACAATATGAAAGAACACCCGTTATAATTCAGAAAATTGAGCAAACTCAACAAATCCCTAAAATGCAGATTTGGCCCTTTTGTGCAGGAAATGGAAAAAATGGGCTTTGTGCATCTCGCACAAACAAAGCGGGAATAATTGTGATATAATGCCCAATACAGGGACGGGAAAACAGGACATGGTGGTCCGGCCCGCCCTGGATGCGGACCGCGCGGCGGACATCATTTGGATGTTGTCGCCCAAGGCGGTCTGCAGAGGGAAAATGTCTGGAGGTCATAACTATGGTGAAACAAGTCAAGGTTTCCAACTTTACTGAGGTCAAGGGAATCGTGTCTGCTGCCGCCAAATGCTATAACGCGGTCGGCGTGCACGACATGAAGGGCAGCATTGCCGATGCCAAGAGCATCCTGGGGATGATGAGCCTGGACTACAGCCACCCCGTGAAGATTGTCTGCGAAGATGAGTGCGACCTGCGTCGCGTCGTCAGCGCAATCAAACAGTAAATCGGAAATCCAACCAAGAGAGCCCGGCCCGCTGGTACAGCTTTGTCTGTCCGGCGGGCCGGGCTTTTTGCATCGATGCAGCGTGATACCCCTATCGGAAAAACGAAAAATAGGAATTTAGAAAACAAGAGAATTCAAGAGAAAACAAGAGGAATTGAAAGCTACACGGGAATATATTAAAATTCTTGGCAAAAATCGTTGACTTCGGAGTGCGGTTCTGCTATAATCACACTTGCGCGAAAAAGCGCCGCGGACACGTTCGCTGTCCGGCGCTGTAAGATACCGTTTTGGAACGGACGTGTTACTATTTCAATGGAGGTCCCTATTATGAGCACGACTCTCGCTAAGCCCGCTGAAATGGCTGACCGCAAGTGGTATGTGATCGACGCCGCCGGCAAACCCCTCGGCCGCGTTGCTGCCAAGGCTGCTGTCATCCTGCGCGGCAAGAACAAGCCCACTTTCACTCCCAACGTTGACTGTGGCGATCATGTCATCATCATCAACTGCGACGAAGCTGTCCTGACCGGCAAGAAGCTGGAGAAGAAGTTCCATCGCACCCATTCCGGCTGGATCGGCGGCCTGAAGGAGACCCAGTACAAGACCCTGATGGCTGAGGCCAGCGACAAGGCCATGACCTATGCCGTCAAGGGCATGGTTCCCAGCAACACCCTGGGCGCCAAGGCCATGACCCGCCTGCACTGCTACAAGGCTGCTGACCATTCCCATGCGGCTCAGAAGCCCGAAGCCGTTGAGTTTTGAGTTAAGGAGGCAATAGAAGATGTACGAGACGAAACCTTATTTCTACGGCACCGGCCGTCGTAAGCATTCCGTTGCCCGCGTGCGTGTCTACAATGGCACCGGCAAGATGACCATCAACGGCCGCGACATCAACGATTATTTCGGCCTGGAGACCCTGAAGCTCCTGGTCAACAGCCCGCTGGTCCTCACCGAGACCGAAGGCAAGTTCGACGTGGTCGTCAACGTGGTTGGCGGCGGCTGCTCCGGCCAGGCCGGCGCTATCCGTCATGGCCTGTCCCGCGCCCTGCTGCAGTTCAACCCTGAGCTGCGCCCCGCGCTGAAGAAGGCTGGCTTCCTGACCCGCGATCCTCGTATGAAGGAACGTAAGAAGTACGGTCTCAAAGCAGCTCGTCGCGCTCCGCAGTTCAGCAAGCGATAATCGACTGCTCAGACTATATCAAAATGGTTCAAAAAGCCCGGAAAATCAAGGTTTTCCGGGCTTTTGCTATATCTAAACGGGCTGATATGGTTTGACCAAATTTGGCAAAACTAGAGCCGTTTTCACCCAATTTTTAGTGGTCCGCAAGTGGTTAACCGGCCAAAAAGAGGGCAAAAAGAGGGTCAAGTGGTGCCCAAAGTGGTTAACCGAGAGCCGATTTTGGGGGTGTTTTTGGAGGTGCTTTTCAGCCTGCCTTCCCCTCGTTTTGGGCTGTGGCAGTTTGGCATAGTTTGACCTAATTTGAATAATTGAATATGAATTTGATTCAGCACTCAGTATAAAATGACTGGGTGCTTTTTTCATTTCAGGAACTCGTATTCCGGCGATAGAAAGAGCCGTCACTTCACCTTTTATTTTGGAGTGGCGGCTTTTTCTATTTCCAGAAGCAACAGAAACAATTAGAAATGAGGTGAAGTCAATGAACACGCAAATCATTGCCATTGCCAACCAGAAAGGCGGCGTTGGCAAGACAACCACCTGCGCGAACTTGGGGATCGGGCTGGTGCAGGCCGGGAAGAAGGTGCTGCTGATCGACGGGGACCCGCAAGGAAGCCTGACCATCAGCCTGGGCCATCCCCAGCCGGACAAGCTGCCCTTTACCCTGTCCGACGCTATGGGCCGTATCCTGATGGACGAGCCGCTGCGCCCTGGCGAGGGTATCTTGCACCACCCGGAAGGCGTTGACCTGATGCCCGCTGACATCCAGCTCTCCGGCATGGAGGTCTCCCTGGTGAACGCCATGAGCCGAGAGACTATCCTGCGGCAGTATCTGGACACGCTCAAGGGACAGTATTCCCATATCCTGATTGACTGCCAGCCATCCCTGGGTATGCTCACGGTCAACGCGCTGGCAGCCGCCAACAGGGTCATAATCCCCGTCCAGGCGGAGTATCTGCCCGCCAAGGGCCTGGAACAGCTGCTCCAGACGATCAATAAGGTGAAGCGGCAGATCAATCCCAAACTCCAGATCGACGGCATATTGCTGACGATGGTGGACAACCGCACCAATTTTGCCAAGGAGATCGCTGCCCTGCTGCGGGAAACCTACGGCAGCAAAATCAAGGTGTTTGGCACCGAGATTCCTCATTCCGTCCGGGCTAAAGAAATCAGCGCCGAGGGCAAAAGCATTTTTGCCCATGACCCTAATGGCAAGGTGGCCGAGGGCTACAAAAATCTGACCCAGGAGGTGATAAAACTTGAAAAGCAGCGCGAAAAAAGTAGAGCTGGCTCCATACGATGACTTGTTTTCCACTGAGGAAAGCCGCCAGGATGCCAAGCTGGAAAAAGTACGGGAAATCCCGCTGTCTGAGCTGCATCCTTTCAAGAACCACCCCTTCAAAGTCAAGGATGACGAGGCCATGATGGAGACCGCCGACAGCGTTCGGCAGTATGGTGTTCTGGTTCCGGCGATTGCCCGCCCGGACCCGGAGGGCGGCTATGAGCTGGTGGCCGGTCACAGGCGGCACCGGGCCAGTGAGCTGGCCGAGAAAGAAACCATGCCGGTCATTGTCCGAGACCTGGACGATGATGCCGCCACCATCATCATGGTGGACAGCAACTTGCAGCGGGAAAGCCTGCTCCCCAGCGAGAGGGCCTTTGCTTACAAGATGAAGCTGGAGGCTATTAAACATCAGGGGGAACGCTCTGACTTAACTTCTCGCCAAGTTGGCGAGAAGTCGCAGACTTCTATTCAGCTTGTTGCAAGCCAAGCCGGTGAAAGCCAGCGGCAGGTGCAACGCTATATCCGCCTGACGGAGCTGATCCCTGAACTGCTGGATATGGTGGATGAAAAGAAAATCGCGCTCAACCCGGCTTATGAGCTGTCTTTCCTCAAAAAAGAGGAGCAGCGGGACTTGTTGGACGCGATGGACAGCGAACAGTCTACCCCTTCTCTCTCCCAGGCCCAGCGGCTCAAGAAATACAGCCAGGAGGGACATCTGACCCTTGATATGATGCGCGTCATCATGGGCGAGGAAAAGAAAAGCGATCTCGACAAAGTGACCCTTTCTGCCGACATCCTGCGGAAGTATTTTCCCAAGAGCTACACGCCCCAGCGGATGCAGGAAACCATCATCAAGCTGCTGGAGGGGTGGCAGAAAAAGCGCCAGAGAGACCATGAACGATGAAAGATTAACTATTAAAAGTCAACCCCAAAAATGAATGGTGGTGGTGAAAAGAGATAGTTCAAGAAAGGTATAGCAAAGCAGAGGTCCGTAGGGACCCCGGCGTAGGCTAACAAGATGGAATTAGGCCGCCAAGCTGCAATAAGGCTGTCTGGATCTTTCCAGGGCAAACAGCAGACGAACTAACTTTTTGGTGGCATGAGAAAGTGCGACATTGTAGTGTTTGCCTTCATCTCTTTTCTTAGCAAGGTAAGCAGCAAAGGTTGGGTCCCAGTGACATACATACTTGGCTGCGTTGTAAAGAGCGTAGCGTAAGTATCGAGAGCCACGCTTCTCCATGTGGGGATAGCAATTTTTGAGCTGCCCGGACTGGTAAGTAGAAGGCGACATTCCGGCGTAGGCCAATAATTTGTCCGGTGACTCAAACCGAGAGAAGTCGCCGATTTCAGCAAGAATCATGGCAGCCATACGAAAGCCCATGCCAGGGATAGTTGTAATGGGAGACTGTATCTTGTCCATCATTGTCTCAATTTCAGCCTCGATTTCAGCGATCTCAGCATCCAATTCACGGATAAGCCGGATGGTATGTTGCAATTCCAGGGATTTGGCAGGCATACAGGACCCAACAGAATTCTGAGCAGCGCTCCGGATAGTAACAGCCATATCCCGACCGTAGCGACCTTTGGAGGCGTTCCCCAAAAGGGTTTTGAGCCTTGTCAGGTGTGCCTTGGCAATCTGTTTGGAACCTGGAAACTCTTCCAGCAGAGCGTAGACAGTCGCCAAATGGAGAGAGGACACCAGCTTCTCCAGTTCAGGGAAGAGAATGCAAACCAGTCTGGAAATTGAGCTTTTCAGCTTTGCTCGTTCTTTCACCTTGTCAAAACGGTATCTGGTGAGTGACTTTAGTTCCTCGTTGTGATATGCTGTATTCGTGTAGGGTTTGAGGCCCACATCGGATAACAGCATAGCAGCAATGGTTCGAGCATCTACACGGTCGGTCTTGGTCTTTCGCAGGCTGAGACTTTTCCGGTAGAGATTCGTGCGTAAGGGATTCAAGACATAGGTGGCCAGACCGTTGTCCAGAAGAAACCCAAGAATGTTGTAGCTGTAATGCCCGGTTGCCTCAAGCCCTACTTTTATTTTGTCCTGCGGTGTAGTACAAGCTCGAATTTTTTCCAGTAGAGCATAAAAACCGTCCATGTTGTTAGGGATAGTAAAAACATCCGCCAGGACTTCACCCTCTGAGCTTACAATGAAGCAATCATGCTTGTTTTTTGAGACATCAATGCCAACAGAAACTACCATAACAAATACCTCCAGAGAAAATATGTGATGCTGCATCCACAGTACACCTTACTTTTGTAGCCTTGTTCCACATAAACCGTCTGGCGGTATTTAACTGATTAACAAAATTGTAAGGGGCTGTGGTTGGAACCTTTCGTGAACCATCTTGTGGTAGGAGCCGCCAACCAATCCACAGCATCCCTTACAGTGTAGCACAGCCCTTGGAGAGGGGCTCTAATAACTACTACTCTATAATACAAGGAGCCGCCTATGAGGGATATTTCAGCCCGTGAGCTGAAAGGACACAACATTCTCGCCGTAGAGAGGTTTTGGGATAACACGCGCTGGATGATTGAGTTTTCCGTCCTGCGTCCCAGCACTGCTTACGGAAGCCCCGGAGATGAAATGCGGTTGTTTTTGACTGAGGACGGGTATCAGACCGCCCTGCAAAGCCAGCAGCGCCGGGAGATCAAGATCAAGCGTTACGCTCGTGTGATTGAGGGACATATCCTCGATTTCAAACCGGGAAAACGCCGCCGCTCATAAACCCATACAACGAAAGGAAAGGAATGACTATGTGTACGGTAAAGGAAATTCAAGAAGCAATCCGGGAAGATTGCAGATCTCAGCATGACATGGATTCAACAGATATTGACCGCGTGATGCAAACACTTCCTTTCGCCCAGGAGGAGCCATTTACAGAGGTGCGTCCCCAAAAGCCACTGTTTTGGTTCTATGCAAGAAAATTTGAAAAGCGCTGAACACCGCAATTCTTTGAAATGAGGATTGCGGTTTTTTTGTACCCAAAATTCGGAAGGAGTGAGGTCGATGGCCGTTTTTCGCATTGAACGGACCCGTGATTATACCGTGATGAGCAATCATCATTTACGAAATGCAAACCTGTCGTTAAAAGCCAAGGGGCTGCTTTCCATGATGCTGTCTTTGCCAGAGGACTGGAACTACACCACCCGTGGCCTTGCAAAGATCTGTAAGGAGGGCGTGGATGCCATCGGTGCTGCCCTGCGTGAACTGGAAGGAGCCGGATATATCGTGCGCCATCAGAGACGCGATAAAAGTGGGCGGATCACAGATACCGAGTATGTCATCTATGAACAGCCCCAGCCAGATATGTCCCAGCCGGATACGGCTTCACCAGATACGGAAAACCCGGATATGGTAAAACCGGATACGGAAAAGCCCGCAGAATTAAATATAGAGAAATCAAATACAGAAAAATCAATTACTTATGGATCAAGTACCGATTCCATTCCCTTCCGGGAAACAGCGGCGGAAAGACCGCCGGAACGGAAAGGAAGGGATGCGATGTCTGTCACAGAGATAGAAAATTATCGGGAGTTGATTTTGGAGAATATCGAGTATGACTGCATGAAACAGCGTTATCCTCTCTACCTGGATGACCTGAATGAGATCGTAGAGCTGTTGGTCGAAACGGTCTGTGCCAAACGAAAGACCACCCGGATCTCTGGGGCAGACTTCCCTCACGAGATCGTGCGTTCCCGTTTTTTGAAACTGGACAGCTCCCACATCGAGTTTGTCATGGACTGTCTGCAAAAGAATACCACCCAGGTACGCAACATGAAGCAGTACCTGCTTGCGGTGCTGTTCAATGCGCCTACCACCATGAATAACCACTACACTTCACTGGTCAATCACGATATGCACGCAGGCGGCTGGTAAAGGCCGCCTTTTATCATGCCAAAGGAGGCACGACATGAACCAGATGGAAATTTTCAAAAACCCGGAGTTTGGCAGTATCCGTGTCATTGAGGAAAACGGCAAATACTTGTTCAGCGGAACGGATGTGGCTGCTGCGCTGGGGTACAGTAATCCCCGCGATGCAATTATCCGCCATTGTAGGTATGTCGTGAAACGCGACGCACCTCACCCACAAAGCCCCGACCGCAAAATCAGTATGACTTTTATCCCAGAAGGCGATTTGTACCGCCTAATCGTTCACAGCAAATTGCCATCGGCAGAACGGTTTGAACGGTGGGTGTTCGATGAGGTCCTGCCTACCATTCGCAAGCACGGGGCCTATCTCACGAAAGAGAAGCTGTGGGAGGTTGCCACTTCCCCGGAAGCTCTGATGAAGCTCTGCTCAGACTTGCTGGCTGAGCGTGAAGCGAATATTTCTCTGCGTAAGGAAAATGCACAGCTGGAGGGCAAAGCCGCTTTCTATGACCTGTTCATCGACTTAAAGCACAGCACCAATCTCAGGACTACCGCCAAAGAGTTGGATGTCCCAGAGCGCCGGTTTGTCCGGTTTCTGATAGAACGGCGGTTTGTGTACCGCACGGCATCCGGCAATGTGCTGCCTTATGCCAATGTGAAAAATGCAGGACTGTTTTGCGTTAAAGACTACTGCAACCACGGTCATACCGGTTCCTACACGCTGGTCACGCCCCAGGGAAAGCTCTACTTTGCCCAGCTGCGGGAGATGATCTTGCTGGTCTCATAAGAACGGAAAGAAAGTGGGTTTTATGCAGGAAGGCAAAACAATCGGTCAGCTGATGGAGGAAATGCGCCAGAAAGCCGGGGCGCAGAACTATCACGGCCATGACTACATGGATCTCCAGCGGTTTGCGGAGAACACCCGGCACATGATTATTTTTGATGTGCTGACGCATGATTCCCCGGTGGGCTGGAAAGGAGAACGCACCCGCCTGTTTTTGTCAGAGATAGGCTATGAAAAAGCTCTGGACAGTCAGGCAAAGGGGCAGATCAAGATTCTCAGCCATGCAAAGGTCAGAAATGGAGATTTGTTTTATGACCACAAAGAACAGATACGATAGGAGGAATCCGATATGAATGAGGAAAAGAAAGTAGCCTTTAAGTGGGAATATGGGGAAGAAACCATATCGCTGCAACTTGGGATGTATGCGAATAATCAGCGGCTTTATATCGGCATGATTACCCATACAGAAGATGGGGAGGAACCGTTTGCA
This sequence comes from Subdoligranulum variabile, assembly GCF_025152575.1. Classification (NCBI taxonomy): domain Bacteria; kingdom Bacillati; phylum Bacillota; class Clostridia; order Eubacteriales; family Oscillospiraceae; genus Subdoligranulum; species Subdoligranulum variabile. The sequence continues at coordinate 2,280,265 of NZ_CP102293.1, forward strand.
GATATGACGGTGAACCTTCCGGGGTATTCCCTGGACCCCGGAGAGGCGTTTATTTCCGGTGACATCAGCAAGGACCTGCTGCGATTCATCAAAGAGAACAAATTGGGGAAGGTGCTTCCCTACCAGGTGCAGTCCGGTTATGGAAAATATTCTGCCGTTGCCTTTGATCTGGAGAAGTTGAAGGCATTTGACCCCAAAGGTGTGGCTGAGTTTCGGAAAGAGTGGAATCTGCCGGATAAGAAGCCGGTAAAGAAAAAGAGCCGCGGGATGGAGCGATGAAGAAATATTTTCTCCGGAGGCTGGTGGTTCCGCCTTAGAAATAAATGCACCACCCCTGCACATTTTGTGGAAAGGAGGCGATGAAAATGCAGGAAGAAGTGGAAAACAGGACTTTAACGCTGGTTGTCAGTGGAACAAAGTTCACCGGCAGGCTGCTCAAAGCCGCCATCAGCAAGTACATGGCCCACTGCAAGGAAAAGAAGCTGCAAAAGCAAAGAAGCCGTGACGCTCCTGTGACACCCCACGGCAAACAGACCGTCAAGCAGCTCATTGGTCAGAATCAGGGGATCTCCAATATCGAGATCACAGACCCTTCCATCAAGGAATTTGAGAAGATCGCCCGGAAATATGGTGTGGATTATGCGGTGAAGAAAGACCGCAGCAGCTCCCCGCCCAAGTACCTGATCTTTTTCAAAGGCCGTGACGCCGATGCGCTGACCGCTGCATTTACCGAGTACACCAGCAAAAAGGTCAAGAAGGCCGAGAAAACGGAACGCCCGTCTGTGCTGGCAAAACTCAGTCAGTTCAAAGAGATGGTCAAAAATGCCGTGGTGGACCGCACCAAGCGAAAGGAGCTGGAACGATGAAAAAGCAGCTTGACATCAAAAAGCTCGTTTTGCTGAACCTGCCCTATCTCCTGATGGGGCTGTTTGCTACCAACTTCGGGGAGGCATGGCGGCTGGCACAGGGGGCAAATGCTTCAGAGAAATTCCTTTCCCTGTTTGCTGTCCTGCCTGGAGCGCTGCAAAGTTTCTGGCCCAGCCTGCACCCGTTGGATCTGCTGGTGGGGCTGTGCTGCGGTGCTGGCCTGCGTCTGGCGGTGTATCTCAAAAGTAAAAACGCCAAGAAGTACCGTCATGGCATGGAGTATGGTTCTGCCCGTTGGGGAACCAGTGAGGATATTGCTCCCTACATCGACCCGGTGTTCCAGAACAATGTCATTCTCACAAAAACCGAAAGCCTGACCATGAACAGCCGCCCCAAGGACCCAAAGACCGCCAGAAACAAAAATGTGCTGGTGATCGGCGGCTCCGGTTCCGGTAAGACCCGTTTCTGGCTCAAACCAAATCTGATGCAGATGCACAGTTCTTATGTGGTCACAGACCCGAAGGGAACCATTTTGGTGGAGTGCGGGAAAATGCTCCAAAGGGGCGCACCCAAACTGGGAAAGGACGGAAAGCCCATGAAGGATAAGCACGGCAAGGTCATTTATGAGCCGTACCGCATCAAGGTTCTAAATACCATCAACTTCCGAAAATCAATGCACTATAACCCTTTCGCCTATATCCATAGCGAAAAGGACATCTTGAAGCTGGTCACAACGCTGATCGCCAATACCAAAGGCGAAGGCAAGGCCGGGGACGATTTTTGGGTCAAAGCAGAGACCTTGCTGTATTGCGCGCTGATTGGGTATATCCACTATGAGGCTCCGGTAGAGGAGCAGAATTTCTCTACCCTCATCGAGTTCATCAACGCCATGGAGGTTCGGGAGGATGACGAGGAGTTCAAAAACCCGGTAGACCTGATGTTTGATGCACTGGAATCGGAAAAGCCAAACCACTTCGCAGTGCGGCAGTATAAGAAATATAAGCTGGCAGCCGGAAAAACAGCCAAGTCGATTCTTATTTCCTGTGGTGCGCGCCTTGCCGTATTTGACATTGCAGAGTTGCGCGAGGTCACAGCTTATGACGAGCTGGAGCTGGATACTCTGGGAGACCGGAAAACTGCCCTGTTCCTCATTATGAGTGATACGGATGACAGTTTTAACTTTCTCATTTCCATGTGCTACACCCAGTTATTCAACCTGCTTTGTGAAAAGGCCGACGATGTGTATGGCGGCAGGCTTCCGGTTCATGTGCGCTGTCTGATTGATGAGTGTGCCAACATCGGGCAGATTCCGAAACTGGAAAAGCTGGTGGCCACCATCCGAAGCCGTGAGATCTCCGCCTGTCTGGTGTTGCAGGCGCAGAGTCAGCTCAAGGCGATCTATAAGGACAACGCGGATACCATCATCGGTAACATGGATACTTCCATCTTCCTGGGCGGTAAGGAACCGACCACCCTCAAGGAGCTGGCTGCCGTGCTGGGCAAGGAAACCATCGACACCTACAACACCGGAGAGAGCCGTGGCAGGGAGACTTCCCACTCGCTCAACTATCAGAAATTGGGAAAAGAGCTGATGAGCCAGGACGAGCTGGCAGTTATGGATGGCGGCAAGTGCATCTTGCAGTTGCGCGGTGTGCGTCCGTTTCTTTCAGACAAGTATGACATTACCAGACACCCTAATTTCAAATACACAGCTGATGCAGACAAGCGAAATACCTTTGATATTGAAGCATTTTTGTCTGCCAGACTAAAACTCAAGCCTGATGAGGTCTGCGATGTATATGAAGTAGACACGGAGGGCGTGTAATACGGTTCCGCTGAGAAAGGAGTGATCGTATCTATTTGCCGCAACTGCCTCTGTTGAGGCCATTGGCGTACAAAGCGGGCAATCATCAACAAAATAATGAAAAAGGAGGACAGCCGGAATCATGCCCCCGGAAACCGGGCGGTAGATTGTTCCGGCTTTTGTATGCCTATGAAACATGACAAACCTATTTTTTAATCAGATTCCGGCTAACAAACTATATGGCATTTTTTGAACAGGCAATTACCGTTCTTCAGACTCTCGTTATCGCTCTGGGCGCTGGTCTTGGTATCTGGGGTGTCATCAACCTGTTGGAAGGTTACGGCAACGACAACCCTGGCGCAAAATCTCAGGGCATGAAGCAGCTCATGGCCGGCGCTGGTGTAGCCGTAGTCGGCATGGTCCTTGTACCTCTGCTCTCCGGACTGTTCTCTGTCTAAGCGTTCCTGCATGAAATCCTTGCCGCTCCCGCAGCTTTGCGGGGGCGGCGGAAAGGAGGTTGACACCGTATGGATTTCTTACTTGAAGCCCTGACAAATTGGCTGAAAGAAATGCTGGTGGGCGGTATTATGAGCAACCTTTCGGGGATGTTTGACAGCGTAAACCAACAGGTCGCGGATATATCCGTACAGGTAGGACAGACCCCACAGGGATGGAATGGCAGTATTTTCAATATGATTGAGAATCTGTCAAACTCCATCATGGTGCCGATTGCAGGTGTGATCCTGGCTATCGTGATGACCGTAGACCTGATCCAGATGATTGCAGACAAGAACAACCTGCATGATGTGGATACCTGGATGATTTTCAAGTGGGTGTTCAAATCAGCTGCTGCCATCCTCATTGTCACAAACACATGGAATATCGTGATGGGCGTCTTTGATATGGCGCAGAGCGTGGTGGCGCAGGCGGCAGGGATTATCAATTCGGATGCGTCCATTGACATTTCCTCAGTTATGACCGATCTGGAACCGAGGCTGATGGAAATGGATTTGGGACCGCTGTTCGGACTGTGGTTCCAATCCCTCTTTATTGGCATTACCATGTGGGCGTTGTATATCTGTATCTTTATCGTTATTTATGGCCGTATGATCGAGATCTACCTTGTAACTTCGGTGGCTCCCGTTCCAATGGCTGCAATGATGGGTAAAGAATGGGGCGGTATGGGACAGAATTACCTCCGATCCCTGCTGGCACTGGGCTTTCAGGCGTTTCTCATTATCGTCTGTGTGGCAATTTATGCTGTGCTGGTGCAGAACATCGCTCTGGAAGATGACATCATCATGGCAATCTGGAGCTGCGTGGGCTACACCGTACTGCTATGTTTTACGCTGTTCAAAACCGGAAGTCTCGCCAAATCAGTCTTTCAGGCGCACTAAAACGGAAGGAGGTTTCCACATTGGCTTATGTACCCGTACCCAAGGACTTAACAAAAGTCAAAACAAAGGTCATGTTCAATCTGACCAAGCGGCAGCTTATCTGCTTCACGGGCGGAGCGCTTATTGGCGTACCGCTTTTCTTTTTGCTCAGAAAACCTACCGGAAACAGTGTAGCGGCTATGTGTATGATGCTGGTTATGCTGCCCTTCTTTATGCTGGCTATGTACGAAAAGCATGGACAGCCCCTGGAAAAGATCGTGGGCAACATTCTCAAAGTAGCTGTGATCCGTCCAAAGCAGCGACCTTACCAGACCAACAACTTTTATGCCGTATTAAAGCGGCAGGAAATGCTCGATAAGGAGGTGTATGACATTGTTCACCGCAATAAAAAAATGGCTGCATCGGATGTTCGGAAAAACCGAGGAAAAAACTGTGCAGCCGGTAAAGACAAAGAAAAAGCTGTCCCGCGCCGATAAGAAGCAGATCGAAGCGGCCATTGCCCGCGCTAACCGCACGGACAAAAAAGGAAAATCTGCGCAGGACAGTATCCCTTATGAACGGATGTGGCCGGACGGAATCTGCCGCGTATCGGACAGCCACTACACAAAGACCATCCAGTTTCAGGACATCAACTATCAGCTCTCCCAAAACGAAGATAAGACGGCAATCTTTGAGGGGTGGTGTGATTTCCTCAATTATTTTGACAGCTCGATTCATTTCCAGCTGTCTTTTTTGAACCTTGCGGCATCGGAGGAGACCTTTGCTAACTCCATTTCCATCCCGCCCCAGAGGGACGCCTTTGACAGTATCCGCGAGGAATACACCACAATGCTGCAAAATCAGCTGGCCAGAGGTAACAACGGTCTCATCAAGACCAAATACCTGACCTTTGGTATCGACGCGGACAGCATCAAAGCCGCCAAGCCCCGTCTGGAGCGTATTGAGACAGATATACTTAATAACTTCAAGCGTCTTGGTGTAGCTGCCAGAACGCTGGACGGTAAAGAAAGGCTTTTTCAGCTTCATGCGGTATTCCACATGGATGAACAACTCCCGTTTCAGTTTGAATGGGACTGGCTGGCTCCTTCCGGTCTGTCCACAAAGGATTTTATTGCACCAAGCTCCTTTGAGTTCCGCACCGGCAAGCAGTTCCGTATGGGCAAGAAATACGGGGCTGTTTCTTTTTTGCAGATTCTCGCACCGGAACTGAATGACCGTTTGCTGGCTGATTTTCTGGATATGGAAAGCTCGCTCATTGTGAGTATGCACATTCAGTCGGTGGATCAGGTGAAAGCCATCAAAACGGTAAAGCGGAAGATTACCGACCTGGACCGCAGCAAGATCGAGGAACAGAAAAAAGCAGTCCGTGCCGGATACGACATGGACATCATTCCATCTGACCTTGCTACCTACGGCAGTGAAGCGAAAAAACTCTTGCAGGATTTGCAGAGCCGCAACGAGAGAATGTTCCTTTTGACCTTTCTGGTGCTGAACACAGCGGACAATCCCCGTCAGCTTGGCAACAACATTTTCCAGGCAGGCTCCATTGCCCAGAAGTATAACTGTCAGTTGACCAGGCTGGACTTCCAGCAGGAAGAAGGGCTGATGAGCTGTCTGCCCCTGGGACTCAATCAGATCGAGATCCAGCGAGGACTGACCACCAGTTCTACGGCTATCTTTGTACCGTTCACCACACAGGAATTATTCCAGAACGGCAAAGAAGCTCTGTACTATGGCATCAATGCTCTATCCAACAACCTCATCATGGTGGATCGAAAGCTGCTGAAAAACCCAAACGGCCTGATTTTGGGTACGCCGGGTTCCGGTAAGTCCTTCAGCGCAAAACGAGAAATTGCCAACTGCTTTTTGCTTACCAGTGATGATGTTATCATCTGTGACCCGGAAGCAGAGTACGCACCTCTGGTGGAGCGTCTGCATGGGCAGGTCATCAAGATCTCGCCTACCTCCACCAACTACATCAATCCGATGGATCTGAATCTGGACTATTCGGATGATGAAAGCCCGCTGTCACTCAAGTCTGACTTTATCCTCAGCTTGTGTGAGCTGATTGTGGGTGGTAAGGAGGGCTTGCAGCCGGTGCAGAAAACCATCATCGACCGCTGTGTGCGCCTGGTCTATCAGACCTATCTCAATGACCCGCGCCCGGAGAATATGCCCGTTTTGGAGGATCTGTATAACCTGCTCCGGGAACAGGAAGAAAAGGAAGCTCAGTATATCGCTACGGCCCTTGAAATCTATGTAACCGGCTCCCTCAATGTATTCAATCACCAGAGCAATGTGGACATCAACAACCGCATTGTCTGCTATGACATCAAGGAACTGGGCAAGCAGCTTAAAAAAATCGGTATGCTGGTGGTTCAGGATCAGGTATGGAACCGCGTTACCATCAACCGTGCCGCCCACAAGTCCACCCGTTACTACATCGACGAGATGCACCTGCTTTTGAAGGAGGAACAGACCGCCGCCTATACGGTAGAAATTTGGAAGCGATTCAGAAAATGGGGCGGTATTCCGACAGGTATCACCCAGAATGTCAAAGACCTTTTGAGCAGCCGCGAGGTGGAAAATATCTTTGAAAATTCCGACTTCGTGTATATGCTCAACCAGGCAGGCGGAGACCGTCAGATCCTCGCCAAGCAGCTGGGCATTTCCACGCACCAGCTTAGCTATGTGACCCACTCCGGTGAGGGCGAGGGCCTGCTGTTCTATGGCTCCACAATTCTGCCTTTCGTGGACCACTTCCCGAAGAGTACCGAGCTGTACCGCATTATGACCACCAAACCCCAGGAACTGAAAAAGAAGGAGGATGAATGATGATGAACCCCAACATTTTGAATCAAAACCCGCTGATGTTTTTTGACAGGGCGGTAAATGCCCAGCGCAGCCAGCTGCTTACGGTCATGGCCGATGCGGTAAGTGAGTGCCGCACGGCGGCAGATCAGGCAGCCGAACTGAATGAGACCGGTCAGGTGGGGCTGCTCCGTCTGGCAGAGGTCTGGAGCACCATCCGTGCCAAGGAAGGTATGGGCGGTCTGGTTCTGGAAGGAACCGAAGCGAAAATCCTGTCCGATGTGGTGGCACAGTTTTACGCCTACCTGTCCGGTTGTATGTTCAACGATCCTGTGGGAATGGCCATTTATGCAGAGCTGCACTACATGATGTCCTCCCTCATGCTGGGAGAATGGTTTGAATAAGGAGCCGCGCCTGCGCTTTACTGATGAGGAACGGTCTGATCCTGCACTGGAAAAGCCGATCCGTAAAGCGGAGAAAGCTGCGGCTAGAGCAGATAAGGCGCAGGCCAATATCCCAAAGAAAAAGGTCAGGCAGACGGTCATTGACCCGGATACCGGAAAAAAGACCTCGAAGCTGACCTTTGAGGACAAGAAAAAGCCACCCTCCAAAGTTTCTCAAGGAGTCAGGGAAGCTCCCGTCTATCTGGTCGCAGGCAAGCTACACAAAGAGATCCGGGAAACAGAGCAGGACAATGTGGGCGTGGAAAGCGCCCACAAGTCCGAGGAAGCGGTGGAGACCGGCGCTTATCTGGTGCGGGAGGGCTATCGCAGCCACAAGCTGAAGCCATACCGCAAAGCAGCACAGGCAGAGCGCCAACTGGAAAAGGCAAATGTAAATGTTCTGTACCAGAAATCTTTACAGGAAAATCCCCAGTTTGCCAGCAACCCTCTTTCCCGCTGGCAGCAAAAGCAGGCCATCAAAAAGCAGTATGCCGCCGCCAAACACGCCGGTCAGACTGCCGGAAATACCGCCCAGGCTGCATCCAAAACCGGAAAAGCCGCAAGGACGGTAAAAGAAAAGGCACAGCAGGCAGGGGCGTTCGTCATGCGCCACAAGAAGGGTTTCCTGATGGCAGGGGTTTTGTTCCTCATTACCTGTATGCTGATGAATACCATGTCCTCCTGCTCCATGATGGCGCAGAGCATCGGTTCCGTTCTCTCCGGCACCACTTATCCGTCGGATGACCCGGAAATGTTGGCAGTGGAGGCAGATTATGCAGTCAGAGAAGTCCAGCTGCAGGAGGAAATCGACAACATTGAAAGCAGCCACCCAGGGTATGACGAGTATCGCTATGACCTTGGTATGATCGGCCATGACCCTCATGAGCTGGCAGCATTTCTGTCTGCCGTCTTGCAAGGTTACACCCAGCAGAGCGCTCAGGCAGAGCTGGCGCGTGTGTTTGCAGCACAGTATCAGCTGACGCTTACTGAGGAAGTGGAGATTCGCTACCGCACGGAGACCTCCACCGACCCGGAGACCGGCGAGACCACCTCAGAAGAAGTCCCCTATGAGTATTACATTTTGAATGTGAAACTCACCAGCAAGCCCATTTCCGCTGTGGCGTCGGAGTTACTGACCCCGGAGCAGATGGAAATGTATCAGGTCTACCGACAGACCATGGGCAATAAGTCGTTGTTGTTTGGCGGCGGTTCCCCTGATACCAGCGGCTCGGAAGATCTGTCCGGTGTGCAGTTCATTAACGGTACCCGCCCCGGCAATCCTCAGCTGGTGGAACTGGCCAAGCGTCAGGTGGGCAATGTGGGCGGCTATCCTTATTGGAGCTGGTATGGCTTTGACAGCCGCGTGGAGTGGTGCGCCTGCTTTGTATCCTGGTGTTATAACCAGGCTGGAAAAAGTGAACCGCGCTTTGCAGGCTGTGAGTGGCAGGGCGTTCCGTGGTTCCAGTCTCATGGACAATGGGGTGCAAGAGGCTATAATAATCTGGCTCCCGGAGATGCAATTTTCTTTGATTGGGATTTGGATGGGACAGCAGACCATGTGGGTATCGTGATCGGTACGGATGGCAGCCGTGTTTATACTGTGGAGGGAAATTCCGGCGATGCCTGCAAGATCAAAAGTTATGACCTGAATTATCAAAGCATTAAAGGCTATGGTCTGATGAACTGGTAACAGACTTTGTGGAAAGGAGTGAACGGTTATGGCAAAAAACAAAATTGAGCGCATTGACCAGGAGATTACAAAGGTCCGCGAGAAGATCGCAGAGTATCAGGAAAAGCTCAAGGCGCTGGAAGCACAGAAAACCGAGGCAGAAAATCTGGAGATCGTCCAGATGGTGCGCGCCCTGCGTATGACCCCGACCCAGTTGAGCGCCATGCTGTCCGGTGGCACAGTTCCCGGCAGTTTGGCTGATGAAAATAACGAACAGGAGGAAAACAGCTATGAGGAATAAACGATTGCTCCGAACACTTTCCGCCTTTTGCCTGACAATGGTTGTGGCATTTGGCTTTACGATCCCTGCTTTTGCACAGGGGTCAGAACAGGCTCCGGCGGCACCGGCAGAGGATTCTACCAATGATAGCAATGTGATTGTGGAAGAAACAGAACCAGCACCGGCACTTACACCGGAGGGGAATGCGGCACTGGTGGATGATTTTGGAGGTAATAAGCAGCTCATTACTGTTACCACCAAGGCTGGCAATTATTTTTACATTTTGATCGACAGGGCGAATGAGGATAAAAAGACTGCTGTTCATTTTCTGAACCAGGTGGATGAAGCGGATTTGATGGCACTGATGGAAGATGAAAATGTCAAAGAGAAGCCGGCTGCTGTGTGTAGCTGCACGACAAAATGTGAAGCAGGGGCAGTCAATACGGCTTGTCCGGTCTGTGCAACTGATAAGAGTAAATGTACGGGCAAAGCACCGGAACCTCCGGCAGAAACACCGGAACCGGAAAAAGAGAAGCCTGCCGGACTGAACCCGGCTGCGATAGTCCTTTTGCTGGCTCTGCTTGGAGGCGGTGGCGTATTTGCCTACTTGAAGCTCATTAAGAATAAGCCTAAGACCAAGGGCAATGACAGTCTGGACGATTATGATTATGGCGAGGAAGATTCCGAGGAATGGGAAACCGAAAATGAGGAGTCAGATGAGCCTGACGCTGGCGGGGGCAGCACAGAAGATGATGATGAGGACAGTGTGAAATGACCCGTTTCACAGACAGTCCCTATGAACGCATGATGACACGCAGGCCGGAGGGCGGGAGGGAAACTTCCCGTCCTCATTCTTTATCCCACAACCACCCCTGCTATGGTTGCGGGAGTTATGGAAGTCCCTGCGTAGGTATCTGCCATCGTGAGATGGAACGCTGGCTCAAAGAAAGGAAACGAAAAAAATGAGTGTTCTGATTATATTTATCAAGCTGATTGCTGTTTTTGACCTGCTTGTGATCGCCGTGTATTTTGGCGGCGACATTCTTTCTACCATGTTAAACAAACTTTGGAGAAAGCCAAAGCAAGATGATCCCTTTGATTTCTCCTTAGATACCACGACAGTTTCATTGTCCATAGATTCTATCCGTCAGCTTTATTCCGGTGACGCGGCAGATTTTGTGGAAGAAAAGATCCTGCCAAATGCGGAGAAAACAATGGCCGTTTTGACGGAACAAGAACAGACGGCGGCTCATCTGCTCTTATCCGCTCTGATCGGTTTTCTTGCAGCAGAAGCTCCTATGGATGAACAGAGCTTTCCTTTGATGATGGAACTTCTGAACTGCATGGAAGGGGAAAAAGAAGATGGTTGTCAGGATGCAGTAGATAGTTTACTTGAAGATGCCGCCTGCAATACCCGCCGTCACGAAGAATATTACAGCAATTATCAACGCTACCAGCTGATGCAGGTGGATAAAACCCGTGTCATTTTGGCTTGCCGTATCATCATCAATGACCTGCTGGGGAAACTGTACCGCTATGACTACCGGTTTGGTTATAACCTGCTACTGGATGAGGAAAACAGCATAGAGAAAAAACTGCACACGCCTGTGCGGGAAGAATGGGAGGCTGAAGATGATGAGATATAAACTGGTAATCGCTGAAAAACCATCGGTTGCACAAAGTCTGGCCGCCGTGATCGGCGCGACTGCTCGTAAGGACGGCTATCTGGAGGGGAACGGCTGGCGTGTCAGCTGGTGCGTGGGCCATCTGGCCGGTCTTGCGGATGCAGACAGTTATGATCCCAAGTATGCCAAGTGGCGATATGATGACCTGCCTATTCTGCCGGAGCATTGGCAGATGGTGGTGGGAAAGGATAAGAAAAAGCAGTTTGATATTCTCAAAAAGCTGATGAACGCCCCGGATGTGACCGAAGTGGTAAATGCCTGCGATGCCGGACGCGAGGGCGAGCTGATCTTCCGCAGCGTCTATGAGCTGGCAGGCTGTCAAAAGCCGATGAAAAGGCTCTGGATTTCTTCAATGGAGGACTCCGCCATAAGGGAAGGCTTTACAAACCTGCGCCCCGGTGCGGACTATGACGGACTTCGAGATGCTGCCCTCTGCCGTGCCAAGGCCGACTGGCTGGTGGGGATCAATGCGACAAGGCTTTTTTCCGTGCTGTACCACCGCACCCTCAACATCGGGCGCGTTATGTCCCCAACGCTGGCGCTCATTGTCCAACGAGAAGCTGAGATCGACACCTTTAAGCCGGTTCCCTTTTATACCGTGGCGCTGGAGCTGCCCGGTCTTACCGTATCCGGGGAGCGTATGAGTGACCGAGCAAGCGCAGAGCAGCTGAAAGAAGCCTGTCAGGGTGCAGCTGTCACAATCAAAAAAGTGGAGTGCAAGGAAAAGTCCGAAAAGCCGCCTGCCCTCTATGACCTGACTACTCTGCAAAGAGATGCCAACCGCCTGCTTGGATTTACAGCCCAGCAGACCCTGGACTATCTGCAAAGCCTGTATGAAAAGAAGCTCTGCACCTATCCCCGTACTGACAGCCGCTATCTGACCGGTGATATGGCAGACAGCCTGCCGGTGTTGGTGAATCTGGTTGCCAATGCTATGCTGTTTCGCAAAGGGATCGCCATTACCTGTGATCCGCAGACAGTCATCAACGATAAGAAAGTAACCGACCACCACGCAGTAATCCCTACCAGAAATCTCAAGGATGCAGACCTTTCTGCCCTTCCTGCGGGAGAAAAAGCGGTGCTGGAGCTGGTGGCCCTGCGTCTGCTGTGTGCAGTGGCCCAGCCCCATATCTATTCGGAAACCGTTGTGATTGCAGCGTGTGCCGGTAGGGAGTTTACCGCCAAAGGAAAAACGGTGAAGCACCCCGGATGGAAAGCACTGGAGGACGCCTACCGTGCCAAAATGAAGGATGCAGAGCCGAAAAAAGAGGGCGCAGAGAAAGCCCTGCCGGAGCTGACTGAAGGACAGACCCTTTCGGTTGCTGCGGCAATCGTCAAAGAAGGCAAAAGCAGTCCGCCTCAGCACTTTACGGAGGATACCCTATTGTCCGCGATGGAGACTGCCGGAAAAGAGGATATGCCGGAGGATGCCGAGCGAAAAGGTTTGGGGACACCGGCCACCCGTGCCGGTATTTTGGAAAAGCTGGTATCTGCCGGTTTTCTGGAACGAAAAAAGAACAGGAAAACGGTGCAGCTTCTCCCTTCCCACGATGCAGTTTCCCTGATCACCGTTCTGCCGGAACAGCTGCAATCTCCGCTTTTGACTGCCGAGTGGGAGTACCGCCTGGGCGAGATCGAGCGCGGGCAGCTTGCCCTGGAGGAGTTTTTAGACGGTATCAGTGCCATGCTGAAAGATCTGGTGGGGACTTATCAGGTCATCAAGGGAACCGAGTACCTGTTTGCCCCGCCCCGTGAGGTGGTAGGCAAATGCCCTCGCTGCGGTGGGGAAGTTGCAGAACTGCAAAAAGGCTTCTTCTGTCAGAATGATTCTTGCAAATTTGCAATCTGGAAAAATAACAAATGGTGGGCTGCCAAGAAAAAACAGCCGACCAAGGCTGTGGTGTCTGCACTGCTTAACGATGGCCGTGTCCATGTGACGGGCCTATATTCGGAGAAAACCGGAAAGACCTACGATGCCGCTGTGGTTTTGGAGGATGATGGACAGTACGCCAACTTCAAGCTGGAATTTGACCAGCGGAAAGGAGGCAGCCGATGAAGCTCTCTTTAGTGGAACGGGAAACCATTCTCCTCTATAACCAGGCAGAACCAATGGCTGAGATCTATACTCATGATCCCCGTCTGATGGAGAAGCTGGATCTGCTGGCAAAAAAGCACCCCGACCAGATCATCCGAAAGGACGCCCATAACTTTACCGTCCCCAAGCGGTGTGTATCAGTCCGAGAGCCATATAGCGCAGAACGCCGCAAAGCTGCCAGTGAGCGTGCGAAAGCTGCCGGATACCAGCCCCCTGCGAGAAAGTCCGGCAGTTAAAGGCACATGGCAGAGAATGTATTTGAAGCAGTCAAGCAGTCGGTCAGCACAAGAGAAGCGGCAGAGCTTTATGGGATAAAAGTCAAACGAAATGGCATGGCCTGCTGTCCCTTTCACGATGATAAGAACCCCAGCATGAAGGTAGACCAGCGGTTCCACTGCTTTGGCTGCGGTGAAGATGGGGATGTGATCGACTTTACCGCAAAGCTCTTTGACCTCTCTTCAAAAGAAGCGGCGGAGAAACTGGCACAGGACTTTGGCCTGATCTATGACAGTCAGGCCCCGCCCCGCAGGAGATATGTCCGGCAGAAAACCGAGGCGCAGAAGTTTCGTGAGGACCGGCAGCGGTGTTATCGCGTACTGTCCGATTACTACCATCTGCTGAAAAAATGGGGGATTGACCATTCTCCCCGGACACCGGAGGAAGAACCGCACCCCCGCTTTGTGGAAGCAATCCAGAAGAAAACCTATGTAGAGTACCTGTTGGACCTTTTTCTTTATGAAAGTGAAGAAGAACAAAGGGTATGGGTTGCAGAACACACAGCAGAAATCACACACTTGGAAAGGAGATTGAAAATCATGGCTGAGAACAAACCCACCAACCGAGAGCGGCTAAGGGAAATCACAGATGGCATCGAGCAGGGGATCAAGGAACTGTTTGAGAGTGAAAAGTATATGCGCTATCTGTCCGTCATGTCCCGCTTCCACCGCTATTCGGTAAACAACACCATGCTCATCTATATGCAGAAGCCGGACGCCACATTGGTAGCCGGATACAATAAGTGGAAAGACCAGTTTGAGCGTCATGTAAAAAAGGGCGAGCATGGCATTACCATCATCGCCCCCACACCGTATAAGAAGAAAATCGAGGAGCAGAAGCTGGACCCGGATACCAAGGCTCCGATTCTGGATAAAGACGGAAAGATCGTCACAGAGGAAAAAGAAATCGAAATCCCCATGTTTCGTCCGGTCAAGGTCTTTGATGTGAGCCAGACCGATGGGAAACCTTTGCCGGAGCTTGCTTCCTCCCTTTCCGGCAATGTGCCAAATTATGAGGCATTCATGGAGGCTCTGCGCCGCAGTGCGCCGGTGCCGATCACTTTTGAAGCAATGGCCGCCGATACGGACGGCTATTTTTCTACCGATCATCAGAAAATCGCCATTCGTCGGGGCATGAGTGAGGTGCAGACGGTTTCGGCCACAGTACACGAGATTGCCCACAGCAAGCTCCATGACCCTAAAAAATATGAAATGCTACCGTCATGGAAGGTTGTGCTGGAGAGTGAAGGTGGAACCAAGCATGATTTCAAGCTGGATTTTGCCACAGAAAAAGAAGCTGAACAGTTTGCTTCTGATATGGATTGGCGCTATGTGGACGAAAATCAGTTTGAATGGCGGCTTGCAGTTGAGGAAGATGCAACCGCAGAAAAACAGGCAATCAAAAACCGTCACACGGAGGAAGTGGAGGCTGAAAGCATTTCCTATGCGGTCTGCAAGTATTTTGGCATCGAGACTGGAGAAAACAGCTTCGGCTATATTGCAAGCTGGAGTAAGGGCAAGGAACTGAAAGAACTGAGAGCCAGTTTGGAGACCATCAACAAAACCTCCGACACTTTGATCTCCGATATTGAGCGCCACTATAAGGAAATCTGCAAAGAGCGCGGAATCGACCCTCATGCAAAGGTAGAGCCGGAACCCGCCCCGATAGAGCAGCCAGAAGATGCCGCTAAGGTATCTGATGGACAGCAGACCGGCAATCTGACCTACTATGTAGCAGAGTGCATGGAGTTTCCAAACCTCGGAGAATACCACGATAACCTGTCTTTGGAGGAAGCTGTCCGCATTTATCAGGAGATTCCGGCAGAGCGAATGAACGGGATCAAGGGCATTGGTTTTGAGCTGAAAGACGGAAGCGACTATGAAGGACCTTTTCCGATTTTGACCGGCCAGACCATTGACCTGGACACCATCCAGGCAATCGACTATTACCGTGATAATCCTCTGGTGCAAAAAGCGGTAAAGGAACTGGCTGCGGCAATGCCGGAAATGGAAGTGCTGGGGGCGGACGCCAATCAGCAGGAGGCTTTGTTTCTGATCGACAATGCCACCTATCTTCATATCCAGTCCTGTGACAGCGGCTGGGACTATACCCTTTACGATGCCGCATCCATGAAAGAGTTGGATGGTGGTCAGCTGGATATGCCGGAGATTTCCCGCATGAAGGCAGTTCTCCAGATTTGTGATGACAACGATTTGGGCAGAGACTCGGTAAAATACGCACCGTTGTCCATGATTGAGACCTTGCAGGAAGCTGCCTACCAGCAGATGCAGGCAGAGGCCAGTCAGATGACTGCTTCTTCCCAGCTGCCGGAGGCACAGGAGCAGGCGCTGGATGAATACCCAACGCCGGATGAGCAGGTCTCCACACCGGATATGCAGAAATACGGTTACTCTTATGACGGGATGCTCCCTGTTACCAGAGAACGGGCGCTGGAACTGGATGCCGCCGGTTTGACTGTCTATGTGCTGCATGAGGACAATACGGAGAGCATGGTGTTTGACCCGCAGGAGATCATGGAGCATGGCGGTCTTTTCGGCGTGGATCGTGAGGAATGGGAGAAAAGCCCTCAGTTCCACGAAAAGGTCATGGAGCGTCAGGAACATCAGCAGGAACGAGAACAGGCATTTCTCTCCCAGAACAGAAACTGCTTTGCCATCTACCAGGTGAGCCGTGACGATCCGCAGAATGTGCGCTTTATGAATCTGGACTGGTTAGAGTCCCATGATGTTTCCGTAGACCGCAGCAATTATGACCTCATCTACACCGCTCCGCTGAGTGAGTCTGGCACTGTGCCGGAGCAGCTGGAAAAACTCTATCAGCAATTCAATCTGGAAAAACCCGTAGACTTTCACAGTCCCTCCATGAGCGTCAGCGACATCGTTGCGATCAAACAGGACGGTAAGGTATCCTGTCATTACTGCGACAGCGTTGGTTTTACCCAGATCCCCGGATTCCTGCCGGAAAATCCGCTGAAAAATGCAGAGATGGCCGTAGAGGACGATTACGGCATGATCGACGGCATCATCAACAATGGCGCAAAAGAGCCTACGGTGGCAGAGCTGGAACAGCAGGCCCGAAGCGGTCAGCCCATTTCCCTGATGGCTCTGGCAGCCGCCACCCATCGGGAGGAATGGGAAAAGAAAAAATCCGTTGTGGAACAGCTGAAAAACCAGCCCAAAGCAGAACACAAAAAGACAGCACCCAAAAAGAGTGCGGAAAGGGAGATTTGATATGGGAAACTTTACTTTTGAGGAAATGAACCTGATGTGCATTTACAATACCGGCAGCCGCACCGGGCTGATCGACAGCCTGCGTGAAATGCACGGCGAGCTTTCGCCGGAGGAAACGGAACTGAGGGAGCTGACCGACAGTGCCCTTACGAAGCTCTGTGCGATGACCGATGAGGACTTCTCTCAGCTGGAGCTGTACCCGGATTTTGACCAGTAAATTTATCGTGTCAGGATGACATAGTGAGAGAAACTGTCCGATGGAAAGGCGGTTTCTTTTGTTTTTTACAAAAGCCCACTATACTTTTAAGGTTGAGGAAATTATAATGAATGATGGATAAACATAGAAATTATGGAGGATTACTATCGTGGATAAAGCAGTTATTTATATACATGGAAAAGGAGGAGATGCTGAAGAAGCTCTCCATTACAAGTCGCTCTTTAGTGATTGTGATGTAATTGGTCTTGACTATACTGCACAGTTTCCATGGGAAGCAAAAGAAGAATTTCCATTACTTTTTAATTCGATTTATAGAAACTACAAGACTGTTGAAATAATCGCCAATAGCATTGGAGCGTATTTTGCTATCAATGCCTTATCAAATCAGCAAATAGAGAAAGCATATTTTATTTCGCCCATTGTAGATATGGAAAGGCTTATTGCTGATATGATGATTTGGGCAAATGTTACAGAAGATGAACTCAAAGAGAAAAAAGAAATTCAGACAACCTTTGGAGAGACCCTTTCATGGGATTATCTTTGCTATGTAAGAGAAAATCCTATTATATGGAAAATCCCAACGCACATTTTGTATGGTGAAAAAGATAATCTTACCGCTTATGGAACGATATTTGAATTTGCCCAAAGAACCCATTCAACACTTTCTGTCATGAGAAATGGAGAACACTGGTTTCATACAGAAGAACAGATGAAGTTTTTGGACGAATGGATTGTTGAAAATTCTAAACACAATGACAGGTTTTCAAGAGCAACTTGTGTGCGTTGATGAATATCTTGAACTTAGGAGGTGTTTAATGAAAACGGTTCTTTTACATGGGTTGGGACAAACTGCACAGGATTGGAAAGAAGTAGTCCAACAACTATCAATTTCCGATGTCGATTGCCCAGAACTTTTTTCTTCAACAGAAGATGAAATATCATATTCGCAGATTTTAGGCGATTTAGAACAGCGGTATTCTGAAGAAAAAGAGCCGCTTCGTATCTGTGGTCTTTCGTTAGGTGCGCTTCTTGCGATTGATTTTGCTATTCAGCATGAAGAAAAAGTGGCTTCGCTGGTTTTGATTGGCGCACAATATAAAGTTCCAAGCTTACTGATAGATTTTCAAAATCTTATCTTCCGTTGTATGCCAAACAAGGCTTTTGAAAGTATGGGACTATCAAAAAGCAGCACCATAAAATTGGCTCACTCTATGCGATCATTGGATTTTACTGCGCAATTAAATAATATTTGTTGTCCAGTGACAATTTTGTGTGGCAAAAAGGATACTGCCAATCTAAAGGCTTCTAAAAGGCTAAAAGAATTGCTACCCCAAGCTACTTTGCACATCGTTCCAAATGCAGGACATGAACTCAATAAATATGCACCAAACACGATTGCAGAGATATTAAACAACTAAACACTCAAAACCTTACTCCTAAACTGGGGTTGTATCCAGATGTTGACCAGTAAATTTATTGAACCAAGATGAGGTGGTGAGAG
This sequence comes from Subdoligranulum variabile, assembly GCF_025152575.1. Lineage (NCBI taxonomy): Bacteria > Bacillati > Bacillota > Clostridia > Eubacteriales > Oscillospiraceae > Subdoligranulum > Subdoligranulum variabile. Next base: position 2,298,561 of record NZ_CP102293.1, read on the forward strand.
AAGTTATGCAATATATGATACGAGAAATGAAAAGCCAAGAATACAGATTGTTAAGCGATTTTTTATACGAAGCGATTTATATTCCGGAAGGTGTTGAAGCACCACCTAGATCAGTCATAGACTTTCCAGAATTACAAGAATATATCATTGAGTTTGGGAATCGAAAACACGATAAAGCCTTAGTTGCAGAAATTCAAGGAGATATAGTAGGAGCTATTTGGGTAAGAATTATGAATGATTATGGACACATTGATAATGATACACCATCTCTTGCTATGTCTGTCTGCCCTCGATATAGAGGATTAGGCATTGGAACTTCATTATTGAAACAACTATTACAAGTAGAAAGATTGGCTGGATATTCAAAAATATCCCTGTCCGTTCAGAAAAGTAATTATGCAGTGAAAATGTATGAGAAAGTGGGATTTACTGTTGTTGACGAAAATGATGAGGAGTATATTATGATTGTAAATCTATAAAAAATACAGTTTGCATAACAAATAACCTAACCCCAATTTAATATTCACAGTTTTACCCAGCAGGAAATTATTTAGGTTTCCTGCTTTTCTTTTATCCAAAAACCGAAAGGAGGACAGAACACCATGCCAACCAAAGCTGAACTGTATGCGCAGATGGCGGACAAGGTGGCAACACAGCTCACGGGGAGCTGGCAGGAATGGGCAGGGTTTCTCACCACTGCTTCCCGCCTTTACAAATACCCGTTCCATGAGCAGCTGATGATCTACGCCCAGCGACCGGACGCCACCGCCTGTGCAGAGTACGATTTGTGGAATGAAAAGATGGGCCGATATGTAAGGCGCGGTTCCAAGGGAATCGCTCTGGTGGACGATTCCTGGGACAGACCACGCCTGCGCTATGTCTTTGACATTTCCGACACCGGAACCCGTGAACATTCCCGCACTCCTTGGCTGTGGCAGCTGGAGGAGCGTCATCTGGATTCCGTGCAGGCCATGCTGGAGCGCACCTACGATGTTTCCGGTGATGACCTTGCCGGACAACTCACCGAGGTAGCCGGAAAACTGGCCGAGGAATACTGGACGGAGCATCAGCAGGACTTCTTCTATATCGTTGACGGTTCCTTTTTGGAGGAATATGATGAGTATAACATCGGAGTGCAGTTTAAGGCAGCCGCCACCGTCAGCATCACTTACGCTTTGATGTCCCGCTGTGGACTGGAGCCGGAACGCTACTTCGACCACGAAGATTTCATGGCGATCTTTGATTTCAACACCCCGTCCACCATCGGGGCGCTGGGAACAGCGGTCAGCCAGATCAACCAGCAGGTGCTACGGCAGATCGGCGTCACCGTCCGAAATGCAGAGCGCGAAGCCAACCAAGAAAGGAGCAAACAAGATGAACAATCCCATGACCTATATCCAGAACGGAGACTATCTGATTCCCGACCTGAAGCTGAGCCAGCAGCCGGAGAAATCCCTGGGCAAGTACGGCAGGATGAGGAAAACCTATCTGAAGGAACACCGTCCCATCCTCTACAACCAGATGCTACTGAGCGAGAAGCTGTACCCGCACCTTCTGGAGATCGACGAGACCGCCCAGAGCAGACTGGAGCAGATGATACCCCAACTGGCGAAGGAAGCGGGAGCCACCGAGGAACTGAAAGCCAGCGATCCCATGAAGTGGGTGGGGCTGATGAACACCTGCAAAGCCCAGGCCGAGGAGATTCTGATGGCGGAGCTTATCAACAGCTGACCCTAAACCTGTTCCTCTCCGAAGCGGAACAGATCCAATCCATAGATGAAGCAGAGAATGTAGCGCATACATCCTCTGCTTTTTCTTTTGCCCAAAATGACATCGACCATGTGCTGCGTTTGGGCGGCAATACAGACCGTCAAAGGGAGCGTGTGGTTGCAGCCTTTGAAAAGCAGAAAACCACCGCTGAGATTGCCAAGATACTGAAAACGCTGTACCACGGCGGCAATGGCCTTGGCAGTGTGAGCGCATGGTATGCCGAGGATGGTATCCATCTTTCCCATGGGAAGTCTGTCCGTTATGACAGGTCTGCCCAGGTCATTTCCTGGGAGAGCGCCGCAGAGCGTATCGGGGAGCTTTTGGAGAGCGGCCAGTTTGCCTCCAATGTGGAGCTTACAGAAGCGGCAGGCTATGAACGCTCCCTCCTCTCGGAAAAGCTCTGGCATCTGTATCACGATCTCAGTGAGGACGCCAGAAAAGCCGGATATTTGTCCTGCCTGTCAGAGATCAAAGGCAATGGTTTCCCGGAGGAGACTCGCCGCCTGACGGAGCAGCTGAGTGACCCGGCTTTCCGCCAGACACTCAAGGAAGAATACGCCGCCTTCTGGACTGCCTATCAGCAGGACCGTGATCTGTTGCGTTTTCACTATCACAGACCAAGGGAGATCTGGGAGAACCTGAAGGACCTTGACCTGCCACGCAGGACCTTTTCTTCAGACCTTTCCCAAGTGCCAACCGTTCAGCACTTCATTACCGAGGATGAGATCGACGCCGCTATGACCGGCGGCAGCAGTTTCGCCGGAGGAAAAGGCCGTATCTATGCGTTCTTCATGGCAAACCATACGGATAAGGAGAAAGTGAGATTCCTCAAAGACGAGTATGGCATTGGCGGACGCTCTCATGCCCTGTCCGGCGCAACACACAGCGGCGAAGATCACGATGGGAAAGGACTGCACTATAAAAAGCAGGACTGCCCAGATGTTCACTTGAACTGGGAAAAGGTTGCCAAGCGCATTACCTCACTTGTCCAGAAAGACCGCTATCTTACCGAACAGGAACAGGCGCAGTATGACAAAATCCAGTCTAAACAGGAACTGGCCGAAGAAGATGCCATTCAAGCACAGCAGCCGGAGGTGGAGAAAGAAACGCCAAAGCCTACCCTTGGGGAGCAGTTTGAGCAGTATAAGCCTGTGGTGACTGCCGCCATTTCCGAGGATACCGCATATCGCAATGCCTGCGGTCATTCTGACCGTGAAAATGCTGTCATCGAGGGCAATGCCGCTGTGCGCCGTGCAGTCCTTGGTTCTAAGGATATGGAGCTGATCCGACTCTATTCGGATGTGCCGGAGTTCCGTCAGCGTCTACACCGGGAAGTGATCGACGAGACCTATCCAAAGCTCCATGAGCTTCTGCGCCCTCTTTCTCAGGAAGATATTGATACTGCCCTTTGTGCATGGAACGGCAATATCGAGAGTAAACACGCTGTTGTCCGCTATATGAAAGACCATGCAAGAGAAAAAGATACCGCCGCATGGCTGGCTCAGGAATACGGCGGCAGTAACAGCAACAGCCTGTTCGTTGTCCGTGCCGGCAGCCCGGAGGAAACGCAGCTGCCCTGGCCGAAGGTACAGCGCAGGCTTGCCCAGCTCATTCAGGAGGACCGGTTCTATACCGAAGAAGAACAGGACCGTTTTGACGACATCGACCCAATCGCCATCCGGGAAGCTCTGGAGGAAAGAGGGATCGTCAACGGCCAGGTGGCAGACACGGAAAAACTGGACAATGCCCCGTTTATCCAACAGGTGATGTCAGATGCCGAGCAGATCGCAGATGCCGAGACAGAGCAGACTTCCAAAGTTTCCATTTCCGATGAGGAATATGACGCAGTTCGCCGCCCAATTCCGCAAAGAACCTCCTATGACCCAGCCGCCCCGGTCTATGCCGTGGGCGATACCGTGTATATCGAAGATGACGCCTATCAGATCACAGAGCTGCGGGAGGACACCGTACAGCTTCTGCCCACCGGGATGGTATATCCCATCTACCGGGCAGAGCGCAAAGAACAGTTCGAGCAGCTGCTTCGGGCAGACCGCCGCAATGCTTACTATACCGAGTTTCTTCCTATTGACCCGGACAAGGCAGATCAGGACTTGCGGGATGTATTGGCTCATGGACTGATGGATGAAGCGGATAAAAAGCAGATTTCCACGCTGCTGCAATCCGGCAGGAGCAACAGCGAGATCGCCTACTGGCTGAGCAGAGCCTATTCCGGTGAGATTGAGACACTGAATCTGGAGACCGGCGATATTGCCGATTACCGTACCACGGCACAGGGCATAGAACTGGAAGTCATGGATGCAGAGGAAAAGCGTCTGGCTATGCTGTATTTCCGCTGGGATGAGGTTGCGCCTTTGCTGCGCGGGATGTATGCCCGTCAGCAGGACGGTTTTGGACAGGAACAGCCCCAACCGGCTACCGAATCCCCGACCTTCCATTCTGAGACCATGGCCGTCTATCCGGGCGATAAGAACAATCTGCCTTATGATGTGGTGGTGGAACGACTGCATATCGAGGAGCCGGAGCCACCAGCCCCTGTGACTGAGCCGGAGAAAACCTTTGAGGAAGTGTTGGATGAACACCCGGTTTCCATTCAGGTCAATGGCCAGTGGCAGACCTTTCCCAATGCCAAAGCTGCCGAGGAAGCCTCCTATGAGGAATACAAGGCTAACCTGCGCCGCAATGCAAAAAACTTCCGCATTACCGATGAGCATTTGGGCGAAGGCGGTCCGAAAGCCAAGTTCCAGGCAAATGTCAATGCGATTCGTTTGCTGAAAGAGCTGGAAGCTGCCGGACAGCAGGCAAGCCCCGAACAGCAGGAGGTTCTTTCTCGATATGTGGGCTGGGGAGGTCTCTCTGATGCGTTTGACCCGGAGAAACCGGCATGGGCTTTAGAGTATGCCCAGCTAAAAGAACTGCTGACCCCGGAGGAATATGCCGCCGCCAGAAGCTCTACCCTCAACGCCCATTACACCAGCCCTACGGTCATTCAGGCCATCTATGAAGCGGTGGACCGTATGGGATTTGAGACCGGAAATATTTTGGAGCCGTCTATGGGTGTGGGCAATTTCTTTGGTATGCTGCCGGAGAAAATGCGAAACAGCCGTCTGTACGGCGTGGAGCTGGACCCTGTTTCCGGGCGCATCGCAAAGCAGCTCTATCCCAAGGCGGACATCACAGTAGGCGGCTTTGAGACCACCGACAGGCGTGACTTCTTTGACCTTGCCATCGGCAATGTGCCTTTTGGTCAGTATCAGGTCAATGACAAAGCCTACAACAAGCTGAATTTCAACATTCATAATTACTTTTTCGCCAAAGCACTGGATCAGGTGCGTCCCGGCGGTGTGGTAGCTTTTGTGACCTCCCGCTATACCATGGACGCCAAGGATTCCACCGTGCGCCGTTATCTTGCCCAGCGTGCCGAGCTGTTGGGAGCGATCCGTCTGCCTAATGATGCGTTCAAAAAGAATGCCGGTGCCGAGGTGGTATCGGACATCATCTTTCTCCAAAAGCGGGACCGTCCGCTGGACATTGCACCAGAGTGGACGCAGACCGGACAAACGGAGGATGGGTTTGCCATCAACCGGTATTTTATCGACCACCCGGAAATGGTGCTGGGCAGACAGGAGCCGGTAAGCACTGCTCATGGTATGGACTACACCGTGAACCCTATCGAGGGACTGGAGCTTTCCGACCAGCTGCATGATGCGGTGAAGTATATTCATGGCACTTATCAGGAGGCAGAGCTGCCGGAGCTGGGCGAAGGCGAAGCCATTGACACCTCCATTCCTGCTGACCCCAATGTGAAGAACTATTCCTATGCCATTGTAGACGGGCAGGTGTACTACCGGGAAAACAGCCGTATGGTGCGCCCTGACCTCAACGCCACCGCAGAAGCCCGCGTGAAAGGTCTTGTGGGACTGCGTGATTGTGTGCAGGAACTGATCGACCTTCAGATGGATGCAGCGGTTCCAGACAGCACCATTACCCAAAAGCAGGCGGAACTGAACAGCCTATATGACAGCTTTTCTGAAAAATATGGCCTTATCAATGACCGTGCAAACCGACTGGCCTATGCAGATGATTCTTCCTATTACCTACTCTGTGCGCTGGAAGTCATCGACGAGGACGGGAAGCTGGAACGCAAGGCAGATATGTTCACCAAACGGACCATCAAGCCCCATCAGGCGGTGGCTGTGGTGGATACGGCAAGTGAAGCACTGGCGGTGTCCATCTCGGAAAAAGCCTGCGTGGATATGGACTATATGAGCCAGCTTACCGGAAAAACAAAAGAAGCACTGGCCGGAGAGCTGCAAGGCGTAATTTTCCGTGTACCGGGACAGTTGGAGCAGGACGGAACGCCCCATTATGTGACTGCTGATGAATACCTCTCCGGCAATGTACGCCGCAAACTGCGTCAGGCGCAGCGGGCCGCACAGCAGGACCCGGTTTATGCAGTCAATGTGGAAGCTCTTACCGCCGCCCAGCCCAAAGACCTGGATGCGTCGGAGATTGAGGTGCGTCTGGGAGCTACCTGGATCGACAAAGAGTACATCCAGCAGTTTATGTATGAGACCTTCAACACCCCGTTTTATCTCCAGCGCAGTATCGAGGTCAACTATTCGTCCTTTACCGCTGAATGGCAGATCAAGGGGAAATCTTCTGTATCCTACAACGATGTGGCAGCTTATACCACCTATGGGACCAGTCGTGCCAATGCCTACAAGATTTTAGAGGACAGCCTGAACCTGCGGGATGTCCGCATCTATGACACCATAGAGGACGCAGACGGAAAAGAGCGCCGCGTACTGAATGCCAAGGAGACCACCCTGGCGGCTCAAAAACAGCAGGCAATCCGGGAAGCCTTTAGGGACTGGATCTGGAGAGACCCGGAACGCCGCCAGACTTTGGTGCGCCAGTACAACGAGGAAATGAACTCTACCCGTCCCCGTGAATATGATGGCAGCCATATCACTTTTGGGGGAATGAACCCGGCCATTACCCTGCGGGAACACCAGAAAAGCGCCATCGCCCATGTGCTGTATGGAGGAAATACCCTGTTGGCACATGAAGTAGGCGCAGGCAAAAGTGCGACACGTTCGTAACTGAAAAGGTTACGCACAAGTCAGCTAACAATAGAATCGGGATTTGAAAGGAGTCCCTGAAAAGACTTGGAGAACTAATATTCCGATAGGTGGAATGAAGGGGTAACGCCCTGAAACGCCTACCTTATAAACTGCGATATGCGGCAGTCCTCTGTAACAAGGGCTACGGTATAACGCTCGCTAAAGTCGGCGGAAATGCACCCAAACGGATTATGCCGTGGAAAGTGTCCCAGAGGTGGGATATGTGCATGATACGCCGGAGGTCTATAAACTGCCTATGGTCAGAATGTCATGGATGACTGACGAAATCCCGAATGTACGGGTCTAAAAGGCGCAGGAGCAGAAATGCTCCTTTCCGATTACGGAAGTATGTGAGGATGAGTAAGAATTTTTACTATGAAAGTCCTTGCGGTGTTACAGGCACCGCCCAGCATACAGGCTCAGAGGGACACCTAAGGGCAGATATGTACAGATAGGAATATTGGAACGTGGAAAGGCTGGAACACGGAGCCGGTTACAGGCTATGAGGTGTTGGATTGGAAAGCGTATTGCGTATAACAATCCTTTATCCAGTTGAGAGAGATGGCACAGTACCGTTGAAGCCGTAGAAATACGGTGGAGGGATGGCCATTAGTCGTCAGCAATCAATAAATTGAAAACTATACAGACACAAAGGTTCGAGTATGACTAAGAAAAGCGAAATCCTCTCGAAAGAAAGGAAAGTACCTGACTTTGGCAAACAAGAAGAAACCCTTAAAGAAACAGAAAATCCGCAACTCCGAATACTACGATATGCAGCTCGTTCTTGACGAACTGTATGCCGCAAGTGTCAAGGGGCAGCGGTTCTGCAATCTTGTGGAACTGATAAAACGCCCTGAAAACATCAAGCTGGCCTACAGAAATATCCGAAAGAACAGCGGCAGTCGAACGGCGGGTGTGGATAATAAGACAATAAGCGATTTGAACAAATGGAACGAAAATGCTCTGGTCGCCCATGTTCAGCGCAAGCTGGACTGGTATGTTCCTAATGCTGTCCGCAGAGTGGAAATACCAAAGGATAACGGGAAAACCCGCCCCCTTGGAATACCCACGATTATGGACAGGCTCATTCAGCAATGTATTCTGCAAGTATTAGAACCTATCTGTGAAGCAAAATTCTTCAAGCGAAGCAATGGTTTCAGACCAAACCACAGTGCAGAAAATGCCATTGCCCAAGCGGAGAGAATGATACAGAACGTAGGTTGCCACTATGTCATTGATATAGATATCAAGTCTTTCTTTGACAATGTGAACCACGGAAAACTGCTGAAGCAGATGTGGACACTCGGAATTAGGGATAAAAAGCTGCTGTCTATCATTTCTGCCATGCTAAAGGCAGAAGTGGCTGGAATCGGTTTTCCCGAAAAGGGTACGCCACAGGGCGGTATCATTTCCCCACTGTTGTCAAACATCGTCCTGAATGAACTGGATTGGTGGATTGTCAGCCAGTGGGAAGAAATGCCTACCCAAAGGAACTATGTACACAGAATCTATGCGAATGGAACTCCCGACAAAAGCAGTACCATCCGAACCCTGCGCAACTACACGAATCTGAAAGAGTGCTATTTTGTCCGCTATGCAGATGATTTCAAAATCTTTTGCAAAAAGCGGTCGGATGCAGTCAAGCTGTTCGAGGCTACGAAACAATGGCTTTTAGATCGTCTGGGACTGGAAATCAGCCCAGAGAAATCAAAGATCGTAAATCTGAAACGCCATTACTCTGAATTTCTTGGCTTTAAGCTGAAAGTTCGAACAAAAGGAAAGAAGCCAGATGGACAACCAAGGTATGTAGTAGAAGCGCATATCAAGGATAAAGCATTGCAGAAAATCCGGGAGAAAAGCAAGGAAATTATTGGGCAGATACGGCAGACCTATGACCCAGGAATGGAATATCGTCTGATACAGAAATACAACTCCTATGTCATGGGCGTTCATAACTATTACAGCATTGCAACCCATGTGAATCTTGACTTCCACAAAATCGCTTTCGATGTCAAAAAGAGCCTTTACAACAGATTGAAGCACAGACTGCAAAAGAAAGGTCAAATCACAAACAGGTATATCAAGGAAAAATACGGCACAAGCCGGGAGGTGCGTTATCTGAATGGTCATGCCATCGTCCCGATTGCCTATGTTCAGCATAGAGTACCTATGGATAAGAAAAGTCGAGTAAACAAGTACACGCCAGAAGGACGGGTTGAGATTCATAAGGATCTTGCCGGTATCAATATGGCAGTACTCTATCATCTGATGAACAATCCATGCGGTAAGCAAAGTGTGGAATACAACGATAACCGCATTGCGCTCTATGTTGCACAGAAAGGAAAATGTGCCGTCTCCGGTGTGGAACTGGAAGCAAAGCAAGTGGACTGTCACCACAAAAAGCCATTGGTGCTTGGGGGCAATGACAGCTACCAAAACCTGATTATTGTCTCCGCTGTGGTTCACATTCTCATTCATTCCAGTAATGAGCGCACCATCCGAAAATATCTGAAAGTGCTAAACCTGGATAAAAAGCAGTTGGCAAAGCTCAATAAACTTCGTGTGATGGCAGAAATGCTGGAACTCGTTTTCTAAAGGGCAAATCTGTTTGATGTATAGATTGTCATAAAAAGTGCTGACGATGGAAAGCCGTGTGATGGGAAACTGTCACGCACGGTTTGGAGCGGGGGAAAATCTGGAGGAACGGATATGCAGCCTGCGGCTGCATATCCCGCCCAAAGGATTACCTATCGCTATCTTTTGAGATGGTAGCTGCTTCGATGGAAGCCAAACGCCTGGGACTGTGCCAGAAATCTCTCTTTGTGGTTCCAAACCATCTGACCGAGCAGTGGGCGTCGGAGTTTCTGCGTCTCTATCCTTCCGCCAATATCTTAGTCACCACCAAAAAGGACTTTGAGACCAATAACCGAAAGAAGTTCTGCGCTCGTATTGCGACGGGTGATTATGATGCCATCATCATGGGCCATAGCCAGTTTGAGCGTATCCCCATCAGCCGGGAGCGTCAGGAACGGCTTCTCTATGAACAGATCGACGAGATCACTGAGGGGATTGCAGAGGTACAGGCCAGTGGCGGCGAGCGTTTTACCGTCAAGCAGCTGGAGCGTACCAGAAAGTCTCTGGAAGCCAGACTGGAAAAGCTGCAAGCCGAGGGACGAAAAGACGATGTGGTGACTTTTGAGCAGCTGGGTGTGGACCGTTTGTTTGTGGACGAGGCCCACAACTATAAAAACCGTGCGAAACGTTGTGCATAAGTCGTAGCAGACAGCTATGACGAAAAGCACCATGCGATAGCACTTGATATATCAAGAAAATATCGTAGAGAACTCAAATCTCAAATTCAGAGGCGAAATTCCTCTGCCGTACAGAATCAATGCCGGAAAGGAGAAATCCCTCAGCGGTCTGTCAAACCGCAGGCAGTACGAGAGCTAATACTCCACTGTGCGTTGTCTATCTGTAAATAGACAGGGTACAAAGCGTGGTGAAGTCGTAACCTGAAAACCTAAACCGAAAGGCATGGATAATAATGGTGCGGGCTTCCGAAACCTATGGCTATCCAGTAGTGAAAGCTATGCAGCATCGTAAGAGTGCTTGGCATCCGAAAGGATGAAGATTGGAGAAAGCAGATACGGCTGGTTTTTCCGTATATGCCCCATGAAATGAAATATTCATGCGGAACCACACAACAACTGTGATTCAAAGTGTGGTTAGGTTCTCCCGGTGTAAGGTAGCGGCCTAAGGGTTTCAACGGTCTATTGACCACAAGGATAGAGATTTGGGAACGTTTGAGAGCCTGTATTTGGAGTGTTACAGCACAATGAAGAATACAGGAAGTCAGCCGCGCCATAGTAGTCTGCAATTGGGTAATGCCAATTACACGGGGCTGAAATGCCCCACGGCGAAGGGCACGAGTCAGATTGATTTGTAAATTTCACGAAAGAAAATCCAATAACTCCCTGAAAGACGGGTGGCGAACTGCGAGGTGAAAACCTTGTGCATTTAAGCGTCAGATTTTCAACAGAAAAAGAATTGAAACAGTTTCAAGACCTGCTCTATGAAAAATCGGGGCAAGGCGTTTCATTCACGGGACTGTTGGAAGCAATGGTCAGCGAAGTGACTATTGTAACCGCTGTTCATAACATCAAGTCCAACAAGGGCAGCAAAACTGCCGGTGTGGACAGGATGAAAATGGACAAGTATCTGCAAATGCCAAAAGAAGAACTATTTCAGTTGATTCAATCAAATATCTCCAATTACAAGCCGAAGCCAGCCAAACGGAAGTATATCGAAAAGGCAAACGGCAAAAAGCGACCTCTGGGTATTCCCACTGTATTGGATAGGATTATACAGGAATGTATGCGACTGATTCTGGAACCGATATGCGAAGCGAGATTCTATCCGCACAGCTATGGTTTCCGTCCTTACCGGGCGCAGAAGCACGCTATCCGGGATATTGTCAATGTCATCAATGCAAGTGTGAAATCCAAAGACCAGCCGGTATGGGCAGTCGAGGGAGATATAAAGGGCTGTTTTGACAACATCAATCATAGATTGTTGCTGAAAAAGCTATGGCGAATCGGAATCCACGATAAGAGGGTTCTGAAAATCATCAGCCAAATGCTAAAAGCCGGATATATCGATCAGGACTTATACCATGCAACAGAAATGGGAACACCACAGGGCGGTATATTATCTCCGTTGCTGTCCAATGTGTATCTCAATGACTTTGACTGGTATGTGGGGCGCTGCTATATGGAGCCGCACCGTCAATGCAAGCACAAATGCAACGATACCCGAAGGCTGAAATGGTCTGGAATCACCCCGAAATACAATTTTCGCTATGCGGATGATTGGGTGATCCTGACCTCTACGGAACAGGAAGCGTTCCGTATGAAGCATGAACTGACAAAGTATTTTAAGCATCGCATGAAGTTGGAACTGTCACAGGAAAAGACCTATGTAACCGATTTGAGAAAGAATGGTATTCATTTCCTCGGTTACATAGTCAAGGCAGAACGAAAGAGGAAAACACCAGACCCAGCCACATGGTCAGATAATCTGGTAGGAAAGCCATTCCCTGATATGGAACGATTGACGAAGAAAATCCATACCTTGCAAAAAGAAGTTAGGAAAATTGGATTATACACGCAATCCAACACGCAGGCGGCTCAAATCCAGTATGTGAACTCCGTGATTATGGGACTGGCACAGTATTTGCAACCCTCTATCTGTTCTCATGCCTACCATGCCATTGACCGTAGAGTGAATAATACGGCGTTGGCAGTATGGAAAAACCTGTTTCCCAAGCAGTACAACCAAATGCAGGTGCCGTTAAAGGAATTAAGTAATCTGCCACATCGGCACGAAGGTTATGACAGTAAAACCTTCGCAATTCAAATTGATGGGAAATGGTTCGGAATAACCTATGCGTTTATTACACACAGTCGTTATGAAAGCAAACCATTTGACCAGAAAATGACCCCTTATACGGAGGATGGACGCAGGCGGTATGTAAATTATCGTACCAAGCATAAACCGTTGCCCTGTGACCGCCCCTCCATCAATACACCCGAAGATATAGCCTTATCCATCTACGCTAGCGGCAAGGGATGGAAAGCCAATTTCGAGTATTTTATGAATCGGGAATATGCCTACAACCGAGATAAGGGAAAATGCAAATGCTGTGGTAGATATTTCTCTGAACTGATTCCGAAGCATTGTCATCATGTAAATCCACGACTTCCGATTGAAAGAATCAACAAAGTTCCAAATTTAGCATGGCTATGTATACCGTGTCACCGCATGGTACACAACAGTCCTATACCGCCAGAGTTGGATGCCAAGGCGGTACGCAAAATCAAGAAATATCGTGAAAAACTCAAAAAGTGAAATTTACAAGTGCGCTGTATTCGTGAGGGTACAGATGCAATGAAATCAGTAGAAAGTAAGTCAATCTGATGGTAGGCCGGGTGCGCTGAAAGGTGCACGCCCGGCGTGAGACGGGGGAAAATCCGGAGGAAACGAATGTGCGGCTTCGCCGCACATCACGTTCAAAGGATTACCTATCGTCATTGTTTCTATACACAAAAATGCGGAATGTGGCTGGTCTTTCCACATCGGATGCACAGAAATCCTCCGATATGTTTGCCAAGTGCCGCTATATGGATGAGATCACCGGAAACCGTGGCGTGATCTTTGCCACCGGCACACCGGTCAGCAACTCCATGACCGAGCTTTACACCATGCAGCGTTATCTTCAATATGAACGCCTGCAAGAACTGAACATGACCCACTTCGACTGCTGGGCTTCCCGATTTGGGGAGACCGTCACAGCATTGGAGCTGGCACCGGAAGGCACCGGCTACCGGGCAAGAACGAGATTCAGCAAGTTCTTTAATCTGCCGGAGCTGATGAACCTGTTCAAAGAAGTGGCGGACATTAAGACTGCCGACCAGTTAAATCTCCCTACCCCGGAAGTGGAGTACCACAACATCGTGGCGCAGCCCACCGAACATCAGCAGGAAATGGTCAAAGCTCTTTCGGAGCGTGCATCGCTGGTACACAGCGGAACTGTTGACCCGTCCCAGGATAACATGCTCAAGATTACCTCGGATGGCCGTAAGTTGGGGCTTGACCAGAGGATCGTCAACCAGATGCTGCCGGACGAACCTGGCACAAAGGTCAATCAGTGTGTGGACAACATCATGCAGATCTGGCGGGACGGCAAAGCTGACAAGCTGACCCAGCTGGTGTTCTGCGACATTTCTACACCACAGGCAAAAGCTCCTGCAAGCAAGGCGGCGAAAACGCTGGATAATCCACTGCTTCACGCATTGGAAGGCACTGTGCCTCTGCCGGAGCAGGAGCCGGCCTTTACGGTATATGACGATATTCGTCAGAAACTTATTGCCCAGGGGATGCCTGCCGACCAGATCGCTTTTATCCATGAAGCCAATACCGAAGTGCGGAAAAAGGAGCTGTTCTCTAAAGTCCGTACCGGTCAGGTTCGTGTCCTCTTAGGCAGCACCGCCAAGATGGGCGCAGGCACCAATGTGCAGGACCGTCTGGTGGCACTTCATGACCTGGACTGTCCGTGGAGACCGGGAGACCTTGCCCAGCGCAAGGGTCGTATCGAGCGTCAGGGTAACAAGAATCCTCTTGTCCATGTGTACCGCTATGTGACAGAAGGAACCTTTGATGCATACCTCTGGCAGACGGTGGAGAATAAGCAGAAATTCATCAGCCAGATCATGACTTCTAAATCGCCGGTGCGTTCCTGCGATGATGTGGATGAAACAGCCCTCAGTTTTGCCGAGATCAAGGCTCTGTGCGCCGGAGATCCCCGCATCAAGGAGCGTATGGATTTGGATGTGGAGGTATCCCGCCTGAAGCTGATGAAAGCCGACCACCAGAGTAAGCAATATCGTCTGGAGGACCAGCTGCTCAAATACTTCCCGGAGGAGATTGAAAAGCACAAAGGCTTTATCAAGGGTTTTGAATCCGATCTGGAGGTTTTGGCAGCGCACCCGCACCCGGAGGACGGTTTTGCTGGTATGGAAATCCGCGGCGATCTGCTGACCGATAAGGAGAACGCTGGCGCAGCCCTTTTGGATGCCTGCAAGGAGGTCAAAACCTCCGATCCGGTGCAGATCGGCAGCTACCGGGGCTATGCCATATCCGTGGAATTTTCCGCATGGAAACAGGAGTATACGCTCCTGCTGAAAGGACAGATGACCCACCGGGCAACCCTTGGTACAGACCCTCGCGGAAATCTTACCCGTATCGACAATGCCCTCGCCCAGATGCCCCAGCGTCTGGAGGCGGCAAAGGCACAGCTGGATAACCTCTGTCAGCAGCAAGCTGCGGCAAAGGAGGAAGTCGGAAAGCCATTCCTTTATGAAGAAGAACTGAGATGCAAAAACGCCCGTCTGGTGGAGCTGGATACCCTGCTCAACATCGACGGAAAGGGGCAGGCACACACCGAGTCTGTTGTTGCCAAAAGTACACGGCCTTCGGTGCTGGATAACCTAAAACGCCCGGTGCAACCCCGCAGTACAGACAAGAAACCAAAACAGCATGAGGAGGTGCGATAACATGAATACTAACGATCTGAATACAGCCCTTTATGAAAAGATGGCTGCCGAACAGGACAAGTTCCGGGACTGGCTGAAAAGCCAGCCCCCGGAAGAAGTCTTAAACCATGCCTATGAGTACACCATCCGCGAGGACATCGTGATGGCAATGGAGGAACTGGAGTTGATCGACACCCAGGCTCAGGCACTTTTGGAATCTCCCTCTCCGCTGGCGGATGTGTACCGCTATTTTGAAAAGCTGGAGACCGGCTATATGGATGTGATCCGGGACAGCATTGAAAGCCGTGCCGACGATGTGTGCAGAGCCAAAGAGGAACTGCGAACAACACCGGTCTATCCACATTCTGCTGCCTATGCGTCCGAGCATGGGGAAATGGCACAGTACAACCTCTCATATCAGGCGAACAGCGCCTGCAAAGAAGCCATTGAGCAGACCATCAGCGCCCACTATGCAGAGAATCGGCTGGATACGGAGGCTGCGGTCAAAGATGTGCTGGAAAAGTTCGGGACGGAACGGGTACAGTTCATTCTTGCAAACACCATCCAGCACAAGAACCATGACGGGCGTATCTCTCAGGACAATAAAGCCTGGGCAAAAACCATTCCCATGCCGGAGGACAGCGGCGCTTCCCGCCACTGCGCCTATCTGGTTGTGGATGGGGTCAATCCCGGTCTGACCGATCTGTTTACCAGGCAGGCCAGAAAAACCATGCAGGAACAGCAGAAAAGTTCTGTCCTGCAAAAGCTCAAACAGGAACCGCCTGCCCATAAGCCTGTCGCCCCGAAGAATCAGGAGCCGGAGCGATGAGCAGTCCCAAGCGCAAGCGGGATGTGCCGGTTCTGTTTTGGGTATCCGCTGATGAAATGGAGTTGATTCAGCAGAAAATGGCACAGTTTGGGACAAAAAACCTGAGCGCCTATCTGCGGAAAATGGCTGTGGACGGCTATGTGGTGCAGCTGGATTTGCCGGAACTGAAAGAACTGGTATCCCTGCTGCGCCGAAGCAGCAACAACTTGAACCAGCTGACCCGCAAAGTGCATGAGACCGGGCGGGTTTATAATGCTGACTTGGAGGATATATCCCAGCGGCAGGAACAACTGTGGGAGGGTGTGAAGGAAATCCTTACCCAACTCTCCAAACTTTCATAACAGGGATAGGTACTCCATTTGCGGAGGGAGGAACGGCGTTTCTTCGCCGCACCTTCCTCCGCTTTTTCTTTTTGTCTGTATCCTTGTCTTTTGCCTGTCCGTACCGGATAATATGAGTAGAATAAGAAGCGTAGCAAAGGAGTGAAAACAGATGCTGACCTTTGAAAAGGTGCTGGAGATTTTTGCGGATTACCTGACCGCAGACGAGACCATAGAAGTTTATATCAGCCGCCATGGATGTGTAAGAGTTGAATTTGACCAAGATTTTCACTATTGCTCTGGCGAGGTGTGCCATACTCCCAAGGAACTGTTCGACCTCTTAGCCGATGATTACCGGACTTATCTGGAGATTGAACTGACCAAAGGAAAACGGGAAGTGACGGAAGATGATGAGAGAGAAGCGGATGCCCTGTGCAAACGGCATCTGGAGCGTTGGAAGGAGGAACAGGAATGAAGATTTTGAAATGTCTGCTGATGATCGTAACTGCACCGGTCGTTTTGGTGTTGACGCTTTTTGTCTGGCTCTGCACGGGGCTGATCTACATATCCGGTCTGGTGCTTGGTCTACTAAGCACAGTAATTGCTCTGCTTGGCGTGGCTGTGCTGATTACCTATTCCCCGCAGAATGGTGTGATTTTGCTGGTTATGGCATTTTTGATTAGCCCGATGGGGCTGCCGCTGGCTGCGATCCGGCTACTGGGAAAGGTGCAGAGTTTGAAATTTGCGATACAGGATTGGGTGTATGGGTAAATGATGTGAATATAATTTGGAATGAAAAAGAAGCAGGACAATGGGAGATGAGACCCAATGCCCTGCTTCTCTGTTTATTCGGAACGAACTGTAATATATTTTTGTTTTCGACTGTTTGGCTTATCTGGAATAGTCATTTTAAGCTGGCCACTTTCCAGTAGTGGATTCAAATATTTTCTTGTAAAATAAGTGAGATTTCGATAACCAATAAACGAGCAAATTTCTTGTTTGCTTTTTTCTGTTATACAAAAATCCAAGACTGCGTGTAGGATGTCCTGTGATTTATCTTGATCACTAACTTGGTCACAATCTTGGTCACTGACTAAGTCTTTCTGACTAAGATGGTAATTCACATTTTTCAAAATAACTCTGAAATCTGTCGCTGTTGAGGAAAATTCGGGCTTATATGCCTCTGTGTATCCAGGCAGCTTTTCGGTTTCACTGACGATTTTGCGTAGACCACTTCCACGGCGTTCCATGTACTTCATGCGGTGGAACAGGTCAGCAATCACAGGGTTTCGTCGCATCGAACGAATACTGTAAATATCGTATTCCTGAATTGAGCCGCCGCCAAACATACCGCCCGGAGATGTGATTTCCACCCGATCATCAAACATATCAATATGGATTTCGCTGCCAAGCACAATATAATCACGATGGATAAGCGCATTGACAAGAGCCTCTGTCACAGCTCGTTCAGCATAATCCGGCTTGTCTACACGATACTGTGCCTCTTTGACAAAACGGACTTTGGAATTATTGCGAATAAATTCACTGCCACTTTTCAGTAGATAAATCAGATTCCCTTCGTATTCTTTATCGTCCAATGCATCATCAAAGATAGAGCCTTTTTCCAAGCCATTCCACCGGGTACAGAACATACGGGAGTTATAGACTGTGTGCTGATCGGTCATGAGCTTTCCGGCATTGGTCAAGACCCCATTTTTGTCAGCCAAACCGAAGGAGACATAATCGGATGGCTCAAAGCGGAGACCAGTCCGTTCCAGATAGGTTGCTTCCAGAAGTGTAAAGCTGTAATCCTTTTTTACCGCATCTGTTGTTAGGGTATCAAAGGACTGATTGGTTCCCTTTAAGATCAGTTCATTCACAATGTAATCCGGGGCAATTACGCTTTCATTTCCAACACGGATATATGCTTCCATCACTCCGTCTGCCTTGTAATAATATGGGGTGCTGCGGCCGGGAGAAACCTCCAGAGCCAATAGGTTTTTACCATCTTCCTGCAATGGCTTTAAGATAAACTGAGGTAATGGTGTGATTCGTTCTTTGATTAAGCGGCTGATCGCCTCAGCATCCTTTTGAACATCAGACAAGCCGATAGGCTTCCGGTCATCAGAGACCCCGAAAAACAGAGTGCCGCCGATTCCATTGGAAAAGGCACTGACACTTTTTAACCAGCTTTTTGGCTTTTTTATTTCGAGAGCAACTTTGAAATCACATTCTGTTGCTTCGGCAATGAGCTGTTCTATCATAAAAATCCCTCCTTTGAGGTTGTAGAAAGTTCTTTTTTATTATACCCAGCGGAGAAAGTTATTGCAACGATAGAAACAAAGAGTTCAGCGAAAACAAAAATATTTATGAGAGGAGGTCCTTCTATTATGGCAACTACAAGAATCATGCCGCTTCATGTTGGCAAGGGTCGCACAGAAAGCCGGGCAATCAGTGACATCATCGACTATGTGGAAAACCCAAAGAAAACAGATAACGGCAAGCTCATTACCGGCTATGCGTGTGACAGCCGGACCGCCGATGCAGAGTTTCTTCTGGCAAAGCGGCAGTACATTGCCGCCACCGGACGAGTGCGCGGCGCGGATGATGTGATTGCTTACCATGTGCGCCAGTCATTCAAACCCGGTGAAATCACGCCGGAGGAAGCAAACCGCCTGGGCGTGGAATTTGCCAAGCGGTTTACCAAGGGCAATCACGCCTTTGTGGTCTGCACCCACATAGACAAATCGCACGTTCATAATCACATCATCTGGTCGGCGGTCAATGCAGATTGTGACCGAAAATTCCGCAACTTTTGGGGCAGCACCAGAGCCGTCCGGCGCTTGAGCGATACCATCTGTATCGAGAACGGATTGTCCATTGTGGAGGACCCAAACCCCCACGGAAAAAGCTACAACAAGTGGCTGGGCGAACAGGCCAAGCCCTCCCATCGGGAACAGCTGCGTGTGATGATTGACAACGCATTATCACAAAGTCCTGCTGACTTTGAAGAACTGCTGAAGCTGTTGCAAGAGTATGGTTGTGAAGTCTCAAAGCGCGGAAAATCGTATCGACTGAAGCTCTCTGGTTGGGAGAAAGCCGCCCGCATGGAGAGTCTGGGCGAAGGATATGGATTGGAAGATTTGCGGGCAGTTCTCTTAGGGAAGAAAGCACATACCCCGCGAAAAAAAACAGTCGCACAGGCAGAGCCGCCAAAGATCAATCTGCTGGTGGACATTCAGGCAAAATTGCAGGCCGGAAAAGGTGCTGGCTATGCTCGATGGGCTAAGGTTTTCAATCTGAAACAAATGGCAAAGACCATGAATTACCTGTCAGAGCATAACCTGCTGGAGTATGCGGTTTTGGAAGAAAAGGCTGCGGCTGCCACGGCACATCACAATGATCTTTCGGCGCAGATCAAAGCGGCTGAAAAGCGCATGGCAGAGATCGCTGTTCTGCGTACTCACATCGTAAATTATGCCAAGACCCGTGAGGTCTATGTGGCATACCGCAAGGCGGGTTACTCTAAGAAATTCCGGGAGGAACATGAGGAAGAAATTCTGCTCCACCAGGCTGCTAAGAATGCCTTTGATGAGATGGGCGTCAAGAAGCTTCCCAAGGTCAAAGAGTTGCAGACGGAGTACGCGAAATTGCTGGAAGAAAAGAAAAAGACCTATGCCGAGTACCGGCGTTCCCGTGAGGAAATGCGGGAGCTTTTAACGGCAAAGGCAAATGTAGATCGAGTGCTGAAAATGGAGGTAGAACAGGATGTTGAAAAAGAAAAAGACCACGGCCAGCGGTAAGCTGGTCCTGGTCAAAAGCGTTCGCAGAACGCGCAGCCACAGAATGAAATTCTGTGTTCAAAGGGGCTTGGGGGCGCTGCCCTCAACAAGCAAGCGGAGAGGAAAATCACGGAGGGATTTTCTTCTCTGCGGGCCTGTGTGTATTAACACAGGCATTGCTTGCCTCTTTTCTCTGGAAATAAAAAGAACCAGTGAGAAAATCGTTAAATTTCACTCACTGGCTCAATTCATTTCAAATTTCTCGGACAACTCTGTTAGCTCTTTCACCGTTTCCTGTGTGTGATGCAACAGGGTGTCGCGCATTTCTGGCGGACAGCTGGAATAAAGCATTTTCATCTGATTGACACCCTCATCCTCCAGAGAAATATCTGGATTTATAAGCGTATCTAAAGAGATGTGCAGGACCTTTGCCAATGCTCTCAAAATCAAATAGGACGGGTTCATTTTCCCTTTTTCGATATTGGCAATTTGCTTTACAGAAACATGGCTTAGATCGGAAAGTTCCTGTTGTGTCAGTTCTTTATTCTTTCGGGCTTCCCGCATTTTTTGCCCTAAAGCAGTTAAATCATCAATCGGCATAATCATCCACCTCAAGTATATTCTATCGTGCCGATTTGCACAAAGGAATAACCTTATTATACCGGTTAATAGGTTTGATTATGCCGGTTTTTAATAAAGACCTGAATACCATCCTTGTATCACTAACTGGATCAACTTATAATATAGATGGAAATTTTTTTGAAAAAAATCCGTCCGCTGTAACATTTCGCGGACATTTGCCTGTTATACTATCTGCAAAAAGCAAAGGAAGTGAGGATATGAAGCAGATTTTAATTGTCGAGGACGACAGTTTTTTGAATAAGATGTTGACTTATAACCTGACCGCAGATGGCTATGGCGTGACTTCTGCCCTAAACGCCAGAACCGCAGCCGATGCCATCCGCCAACGGGAGTTTGATTTAGTTCTGCTGGACGTCAACCTGCCGGACGGCAACGGTTTTGAACTGTGCAGGCTAATAAAGCCCCAGCACCCGGACACCATCATAATTTTCCTGACCGCCAACGATCAGGAGAGCGACCAGATACGGGGTTATGAGGTGGGCGCGGTGGACTACATCACAAAGCCCTTTGTGCTCAGAGCCTTGCAGCGAAAAATCAAAGCCATGTTCGCCATGCTGGAACACCACAAACCAGCTAAAGACATTTACGACGATGGACGGCTGTTTCTGGACTTTTCAGAGCAGGCGGCTTCCTTAAATGGAAAGCCTCTGACTCTATCCCCGATGGAGTACAAAATGCTGAACCTGTTTCGCAAAAATCCCCGGCAAGTGCTGACTCGTGGACAGCTTTTGGAAAAGCTGTGGGATATAGACGAGAAGTATGTGGACGAACACACCCTGACAACCTCCATCAGTCGGATTCGCAGCAAGATTGAATCCGACGGAGGTGCCCCCTACATCAAGACCGTTTACGGCATGGGCTATCAATGGACGGGAGGCGAGGCAAAATGAAGTTTCAAAACCTCTCGGTAAAGCGGCTGTTTGGCCGGGTGGCAATGGGGCTTGTCCTCTCCATGTCCGGGATCACCATAGCCCTGTTTCTTGTGACAAAACAGATTGCGGTGCTGCTGACGGGCGGGGCGCTGCTGTTGTGCGCCCTTGTGGGGATTTTCGTATTAACGCAGACCTTTGGAAAGCGGCTATCGCAGTTTACCGCTGACCTGTGCCAGACTTTAGACCACATGATCGCTGGAAATGAAGCGCCCCAGCGCCCGGAGGACAGCGAAACCCAGCTTGCCAGAATCGGGCACCGGCTGGCAAGGCTTTACCAGATCATGCAGGAGAACCGCCGCCGGGTGGACGAGGAACGGCAGGAGTTACAGACCCTTGTATCGGATATTTCCCATCAAGTGAAAACGCCGGTAAGCAATCTGAAAATGGCGACGGACACCCTGCTGGAAAAGCCCATGACCGAGGCGGAGCGCACCGACTTTATCCGGGGAATCCGCAGCCAGACGGATAAGCTGGACTTTCTCTTTCAGGCCCTTGTGAAAACCTCCCGGCTGGAAACGGGCGTGATCCAGTTGAACAAGAAACCGGGCCGCCTCTTTGATACTGTGGCGCAGGCCATGAGTGGGATCGTGTATGCAGCGGAGAAAAAGGAAATTGCCGTGTCCGTGGACTGCCCGGAGGATTTGACCGTTTCCCATGACAGCAAGTGGACATCCGAAGCCCTCTTTAACCTGCTGGACAATGCGGTGAAGTACACCCCGGCAGGCGGGAAAATCGCTGTGTTGGTGGTGCTGTGGGAAATGTATGTGGAGATCAAAGTGACCGACACCGGCAAGGGCATTTCTGAAAGCAATCAGGCCGCCATCTTCCGGCGCTTCTATCGTGAGGAAGAAGTACACGAACAGCAGGGCGTGGGCATTGGCCTATATCTGGCTCGCGAGATCGTAACGCGACAGGGCGGTTATATCAAAGTGGTTTCGGAGCCGGGCAAGGGTTCGGAATTTTCCATTATGCTGCCTACAAAATAGAACGCGGCGGACGGCCATTTCCGGCTGCCGCCGTAAATTTTTTTGAAATGTCCGAGCGTTGTAACATTTCACCCTGATTTTCAATGAAATTTTTTGGCCGCTGTAACATTTCGCGGACATTTGGGTTTTACAATACCCTTATCAACAGGCAGAAAGCCTTGAAAGGAGTTTTGAGTATGAGCGTTTTACAGACGATTGATCTGAAAAAGTATTACGGCACAGAGCCGAACATCACCCGCGCCCTTGACGGCGTGAACTTCTCCGTGGAGGACGGCGAGTTTGTGGCTGTTGTGGGAACCTCCGGCAGCGGCAAGTCTACCCTGCTTCACATGATGGGCGGGCTGGACACCCCTACTTCCGGCAATGTCATTGTCCGGGACAAAGAGCTGTCAAAAATGAACGACGAGCAGCTTACCATCTTCCGCCGCCGCAACATCGGCTTTATCTTCCAGAACTATAACCTTGTTCCCATCCTGAATGTGTATGAGAACATCGTCCTGCCGGTGGAGTTAGACGGGGACACGGTGGATCAGAAGTTTTTGGACGAGATCGTTCACCTGCTGGGGCTGGAAGATAAACTGAAAAATATGCCTAACAATCTTTCCGGCGGCCAGCAGCAGCGTGTGGCGATTGCCCGCGCCCTGATTACCAAACCGGCTATCGTGCTGGCCGACGAGCCGACCGGCAACCTTGACAGCAAGACCAGCGCCGAGGTGCTGGGGCTTATCAAGCGCACAAGTGCGGAGTTCCGGCAGACTGTTGTGATGATTACCCACAATAACGACATAGCCCGCCTTGCAGATCGGATTGTCCGCATTGAGGATGGCAAGATTGTGGAGTAAGGAGGTGGCAGACTATGACATGGCCTTTTGAAAATGATACAAGTGCCATTGTAAAAAAATTGGCAGGTAGGAGTATGCAAGCGGATAAGAGAAACAAGGCATTTCTGCTTTTGACAATCGCCATCTCTGTCTGTATGGTTTTTTCGATTCTCCTAATATCAACAGGTACACAAGAGAAATTCAAGAACACACAGAGGAATAAAGCGCAGATTGGCATTTTGGGAGTTACAGACGAACAAACGGCTCAGCTGCATCAAAACGAAAATATTACATGGGTTGGCGAATATTCCGCTATAGGTGTGTTTTATGTTGAAAATAAAACAATCACTGTTGCTTATGGAAATGAAGATTATTTTTTACATCAGGAAGAAAAAACTTTTCAGGGAAGTGTGCCGCAGAAAGCGGATGAGATTATGCTCCCCCAGAACTACCTTGATTTTTTAGGAAAATCCTATCAGACTGGCGATACAATTTCTATTGACCTGACTGGAACAGGACAGAAAGCAGAATATACACTTTCAGGTGTTTTGAATAATACAAAAGAAAGCAACGGATATTTTATTTATGTTAGTAAAGAGCTTGCCCAAGATTTGGCAAAAGATTCTTTTCAGGTTACAGCATATACGCGGTTGAATACAGACGCCATAAGTTCCACGGCTATTCTTAATTTTGCCGGCAAAGCAATACAAAATACAGGCATTGTCGAGGAACAGGTAATGCTTACAGAGTATTCTGCTGTTATGTCGGGTGTGATAACATCGGGTATTCCGATTCCAGTACCACTACTGGCGGCGTTGACGGCTATTTTGGCGGCAACGATTGTCTATGGTGTTTTTTACACAAAGATTGTAAAAAATGTTCAGATGTTTGGGCAACTGCGGACAGTTGGCATGACAAAAAGACAGATTAAACGGATGGCAAGTAAAGAGGGACGTTTATATGCCTTAGCTGGTATTCCTTTGGGGCTTGTCATTGGTGTACTGATTGGATTTATTGGCTGTCCTGATGGATTCCGGCTAAAAACAACAGTTATTTATGCTGTACTGATTGCCGCAGTAGCCTTTGTAACAGTGAATATTGCCATTTTTAAGCCTGTCCGAGTAGCAATGAATACTTCCCCGGTAGAGGGTGCTAAATACCTTGCGTATGCTGGAAAGGCAAAAAGCAGCTCAAAACTGCATCGGAAACTTACGCCGTTTAATCTGGCGAAAATAAATATACAAAGAAACAAACAAAAAGCAGTTCTGACGCTTTTAATGCTTGGAGTAAGCGGAGCTCTTTTACTGGTTACTTCTACGGTTGCTGGTTCTATTGATCCGGCAAAACAGGCAAGTTTCAAATATTATCCTGCCGGTAACATTCTTATACAAATAAGAAATACAGTTGGCAGCTCTTTCGATAACGAAGCGGAGCCATACGGAAGTGCAAAATTGCAACTGGAAGAAAATCCACTTGAAGATCAGGCATTGATGCAGGAATTAGAAAAGGTAGATGGGATAGAAAAGATTACCGCATTTGACAGCGTTTATATGACAGCTACTTTTTCGGGCGAAAGTGGTTCTATCACGAGCATTTCAGACTTCTTTCCAACCTTAAATCGGGAACAGACAGAAGAAAAGCAGGCGGCGTTATCCTCTGGAACAGCAGATTACGATGATATGGTTGAGAAAAATGGAATATTGGTTGCAGAAGATATAGCACAAGTTGGCGATACTTTGAAGATTGAGGGCAGAGCTTTTGATGGTAGAACCTTTGATGTGGAAGCCGTTGTTGTAGGCACATACAATAGATCTGATTTAATGGAGGATAGCCCGGTTGTTCCTGGAAGCCCCTACTTCATTATGACTTATGACACAGCAAAGAAACTGACAGGGATAACGGAACAGACGGGGATTCTGGCGATTAAAAATTCAGAGGGATGTTTTGATGAAGTTTTGACCGCAGTTCAGAAGATTGCGGATAAAAATGAAAAAATAGAAGTAAATACGATTGAACAAACGATTAAAAATATTCAGCATCGATACAGTGCATCTATAAATGCTCTATATATGACTTCTGCTATTCTGTTCGTCTTTGGAAGTATCAGTCTTATGAATATGCTTATGGTTGATTTTCAGAATAGAAAGCGTGAATTCGGTCTGTTGGAAGCTGTTGGGGTAACGCGAAAACAGTTGAAAGCAATGCTGAATAGGGAGATTGGAATTTACCTCGGAGGTTCATTGGCAATATCTCTTATATGCGGAAGTATTTTTAGTGTAATTGTATGCAGACGATTAGATGCCATCAATCATTGTATTACGTTGAAATTACCGTGGTTTTTCCTGTTGGCACTGATTTGTGTATTATTGGTGATATACCTTGTTTTTTCGATGTATTCCAAAATGGAATTGAAAAAAGCGAGTATTTTATCAGCAATAAAAAGTGAGTAGACTTATTGGATCTTGCTGTATCATAGAACTTCATAAATATTTCCTTAAAAGAGAAAATCTGCCGGACGACGGCAAAAGAAAAAAGCCGTCGTACAGCAGACCTATTAACACGCCTATACTATCTTTTGGCGGCTTTGAGAAATTCAGAGCCGCCGTTTCTTTTTGCCTAAAATAGAAACCCGACGACCCTTATGCAATCAGCTGGGGCGGCATATAAGGAGGATGCCGTCATGTCTGCGTTAGTGGTCCACAATACCCATGAGTTACATCAGTTAAAAAAAGCCTTGCCCCTCCTCTAGGTTATCAGGCTCATTCATCGGTATTATCATGGCAGGTAAAACGGAATAATTATGGCTTATTTTTGCGCGCCAGTATCCCTTTGCGGGGAGCTGGCGTTTTTGCTTGCTGTTTTTTAGATAGACGAGCGGTTTGTTACCGCTGTCGGTCTCCACCTCCATTCGATTCACCCGTTAACCACCCGTGAATCGAAATGGAGGTACATAATGAAGAAAGTCAATCTTAGGGACTTATATCCTGATGTTTATAAAACAGATCATTTTATAGAGGTAACAGAAGATGTGCTGGAGACGATCCGTGACGCTGAGCGTGCAGAAGCTGCCTATGACCGGAGGATGTATCGCTATAAGGCGTATTACTCCCTGGACTGCGACAACGGCATTGAAAATGCGATCCTGATGAAGCCCCAGACACCGGAAATGCTTCTGGAGGAAAAGCAGCTGCGGGAGCAGCTCTACGCCGCAGTGATGGCGCTGCCGGAGAAACAGGCCAAGCGGATCTATGCCCGGTATTATCTGGGTATGCGTGTGAGCGAGATCGCCGCAGCGGAGGGTGTAGACCCAAGCCGTGTCCGTGACAGCATCCGGCGCGGTCTGAAGCAACTGGCAAAGTTTTTTAAGATAGAATAAGCAAAGGGCGCAAGGTATCAAAGTGCTTCTGGCACAGGACCTTGCGCCCCATCTATTGCAGTAGCTTTAGAGGAGTATTTCGCAGAGTTGTCTTTGGATGCAAAAGAAGCAGGGACCTTTTCAGATTTCCGGCTTCTTTTGTGCTAGTGATAAATATCCAAAATGCTTTTGACTTAACTCAAATGGGCTTTTGGGATTGTATCTGTAGAGTCAAAAGTCAAGATGATTTTACATCCACAGTTAATCTTACTGTCAATGGTCATAGTCCCTTCATGTGCCGCTACAATTTGTCGAACCAAAACAAGCCCCAGCCCATGTCGAAGATCTAAGCGCTCATCTGTGCTTTCTAAATAATGAGGTTTTTCTTTAAGTTCTTGTAGTTTTTCTTCGGAGAGTCCTATACCATCGTCTTGCACAATAAGCTGAATGGTATTTTCCATCCGTCTTAAAGATAACAGAATCCTACATCCCAGCGGGTTGTGCTTCATACTATTTTGAACAAGATTATTCACGGCTCGTGAAATCAATCTGGCATCACATTCTAACATAGTGTTTTCAGCGTCATTAGCAATTTCAATTCCAATATTATAGCTATCGGAAATTCCTATGTTCAATAGGTCTGCTACATAGGTTCGTAGCAATTTGGATAAGCGAACCATCTCTTTGTGAAGTGGCTGCATTTCATATTCCAACTGCGATACTAAATTCAAATCCTGCACCAGTTCTTTGATTCTTACGCTTTGCTTCCGTACTATTTCAGCCTGTTCTTGGATGGTCTTGCTGGTAGATTCATTTTCCGCAATGCGGCCCGCATACCCCATAATCATGGAGAGCGGTGTGCGGATGTCATGGGAAACGCCGCTGATCCAGTTCGCCCGTGCTTCATTTTGCCGATTCAAAATGGAAGAAGCTTTGTTTACGCTGCTTGCAATATCCGACAGTTCTCCGCTGATATGAAGTGAGACTGGCTTTCCATCTGCCAGAGTTTCCACGGCAGATACGATCGGTTCGGTATTACGGATGATTTTGCGTTTGGAGAAATAATAGGCACAAAAGAGGCACAGTACATCCAATCCCAACATTCCAAGCACAAAGACGGGGAGCCGTCGAAGTGCTGAAATGGAATAGTAATTGCTGGTGAGTTTTGTATAGCTGTCTTTTGGATAACCCAATACCAACAGTCCATCATCGGTGTTCCAGACAAAAACCGGATAATCTTCAATATATCCTTTTGAAAACAATGCGACATCTTGAATAGTGTAACTTTTTGGCACTTCATCGGGCAAATCAACCGACCAATAACACTGCCCATCAGCGTTTAAGTAGATTGCCCAAATATGATTCTGCCGGAGCTTTTGCGCTGCGTCATCTGATAATCGTTCTGGTGTGGCGGCAGCAGCGGTCATTTCCAACATGGGGTGCGGGGATGAAGTTCCATAATCCTCGGTCACAACCTTTTGAAATGTCAGGCCGAATACCACTGCGTTAAGAAACAGTAGTATCAGAATAAAAGTAGCGAAAGATATAAGATGTTTTGATATATAATGTGCAAATGATCTCATGGCATTACTTCCTTGCTATCAGCTTGTAGCCCAAACCTTTAATAGTTATCAGGGATACAGGTTTTGATGGATCGGTTTCAATCTTTTCCCGGACACGCCGCACATGAGCATTGAGGCTGTTTTCGTAGCCGAATGGGTTATCCCCCCACAAGGCTTCGCAAAGCGCATCTACGGTAACGATCTTTCCCGCATTGCGGGCAAGCGTTTCAAGCAGGGCGTGTTCTTTGGCCGTTAGGGAAATAACCTCGTTGCCCTTATAGACTTCAGCCCGGCTGAAATCAATCTTACACCCATCTAATACAAGCAGTGGGGAATCCTCTTTATAGGTTCGCCGGAGTACCGCATAGATACGCAGTAGTAATTCCTGTGGCATAAAGGGCTTTGAAATGTAATCGTCTGCACCAAGCCCCAACCCCGATAATTTGTCTGTTGCCTCGTCCTTCGCTGTTAAAAAAATGATCGGCACATTGGTAAAGGTGCGGAGCTGCTGCATCAAAGAAAAGCCGTCCCCATCTGGCAGCATGACATCCAAAACAATTAAATCAGGAGTTTCCTCTTTTGCGGTCAAAATAGCTTCTTTGACCGACATAGCAGTAAGGACAGTTTCAAATCCTGCATCTTTCAATATATCTGATATCATCTTCAATAGTTCCTGTTCGTCATCTACCAACAGGAGCCTTTTACTATGTAAAAAAGAATTATCCATAGCATCCTCTCCAATCTGATTTTCTTTGCTTCTATTATATCATAGGCTGTCCATTCTGCGATCTTGTCCCTTAAAAAGTAAGGTAAAAGTAAGGACGGGAGAATGTAGATGTCAGGTTGAAGCTGTACCATAAAAACATCGAAAGGAGATGTTTCTATGGACTATATCATCACAACGGAACAGTTGACAAAGAAGTACAAAAATTTCATCTCGGTCAACAATGCTTCGCTTCATATTCGCAAGGGCAGCATTTATGGTTTTCTCGGCCCCAACGGTGCGGGGAAATCTACGACCATGAAAATGCTGCTGGGCCTGACCGCGCCGACAAAGGGCAGCTTTACTATTGATGGGAAGCAGTTCCCGAATGATCGGATTGCCATTCTCAAAGAGATCGGCTCTTTCATCGAAGCGCCGTCTTTCTACGCAAACCTGACCGGGCGGGAAAATCTTGATATTATCCGCCGCATTTTGGGACTGCCGAAAGCCGATGTGGAGGATGCTCTGGAACTGGTAGGGCTGACTGAGTTTGGCGACCGGCTGGCAAAAAAGTATTCGCTGGGAATGAAGCAACGCTTGGGCCTTGCCGGGGCGCTGCTGGGGCGTCCGCCGATCCTGATTCTGGACGAACCCACCAACGGCCTTGACCCGTCCGGTATCCACGAAATCCGCAATCTGGTAAAATCCTTGCCCAGCCTTTACGACTGCACGGTGCTGATCTCGTCCCATATGCTGTCTGAAATCGAATTGATTGCAGATGACATTGGGATTCTCAACCACGGGCGGATGCTATTTGAGGGAAGTATGAATGATCTGCGTCAGTACGCTCTGCAATCCGGTTTTGCTGCGGACAATCTGGAAGATGTGTTCCTTTCTATGGTTGAGAAAGATAACATGGACAGAAAGCAGAGGGCAAAATTATGAAAACGCTGGCAATCGAACTTCGGAAAGAAAAGCGAACCGGCGTGATTCCTGTGCTGCTGGCCGTTGGTGTCTTGGGAGCCGCCTACGCATTTGTCAATTTCATTGTGCGGAAAGACACACTTCTGAATCTGCCGCTGGCCCCGATGGATGTCTTGTTGACCCAGCTCTACGGCATGATTATGGTGCTGAATCTGTTCGGTATCGTGGTTGCTACCTGCATGATCTACAACGTGGAATTTAAGGGAAGCGCCGTTAAGAAGATGTATATGCTTCCCGTCAGCGTCCCGGCCATGTATCTGTGCAAATTTCTGATTCTAACGGTCATGTTTTTGGTTGCAATCGTGCTGCAAAACTTGGCGCTTGCACAAATCGGCATGACGGATTTGCCGGACGGAGCGTTTGAGATGGGTACGCTGGTAAGCTTTGCCGGATACTCTTTTCTCACATCCATGCCGGTACTGTCGTTTATGCTGCTGATTTCCTCGCGCTTTGAAAATATGTGGGTGCCGCTTGGAATTGGTGTTGCCGGTTTTCTAAGTGGTATGGCCCTTGCAAATTCGGGGCTGACGCTTTTGCTGGTGCATCCTTTTGTGATTATTCTGAAACCTGCGGTAGCCATGAGCGCCCAGCCTGATCCGACGGTTGCTCTTGTCGCTTTGGCGGAAACACTGTTGTTCCTTGGTGTTGGCTTGTGGCTGGCGAAGTACAGACGCTACGAGTAAGGAGGGATAATAAGAAATGAGCTTTTTGGATTTGCTCAAAATCGAGTTTATGAAAGTAAAACGCTCCAAAATCGTACCCCTGATTTTCATTGCACCTCTATTGGTGGTGGTTTCTGGGGTTGCGAGTTTGAGCAACTACTTTACGCCGGAATACACCAATGCGTGGCCTGCTATGTTTATTCAAAGTGCGCTTGTTTACGCCTACTATCTGCTTCCATTCAGCATGATCGTGGTTTGCGTGATGATCGCAGGACGAGAAACAGGAAATAATGGGATTCTGAAAATGCTGGCGCTGCCGGTCAGCCGCTGCGCATTATCCATTGCCAAATTCTGTGTGCTTACCTTTTATCTGTTTATGGAGATGGTGGTGTTTCTTGTCGTATTTGTAATCGCTGGGTTGATTGCAACACAGACAATGGTGGTCACAGAGACCCTGCCAATCCTGTATCTTCTGAAATGGTGCTTGGGGCTGTTTCTGACTATGCTGCCGTGCATTGCGGCTATGTGGGCCATCACCGTACTGTTTGAAAAGCCGCTTCTCTCTGTGGGATTGAATTTGCTGCTTGTGATTCCTGGTGTATTGGTTGCAAATACGCCGCTGTGGATCGCCTACCCGTATTGTTACAGCGGTTATCTCGTTTCCTGCTCTCTCCATGACTTTACAGCAGAAACTTCCGACGCCGCTTTTTCGATGTTTCCGTTCCTGCCGTGCGCGATAGTCGTGTTTGGTCTGTTTTTCGCGCTGGCTGTCACCCAATTTGGGAAAAAAGAAATGAGGTAAAACTATGGAAAGGAAAAAACTTCAATCAGTTAGTATCGCTGCGCTCATTGTGAGCATCCTGCCGCTGGCGGCTCTTGCCCCGTCGTTCCTGCACCTTTCGCTGTCGGACAGAGTCCGAACCGCTTGGGCCGGAGCCAATATCGTTTTTGTCCTGCTGAGCCTGATCCTTTCGGTGGTATGTGTGCGGAGCAAGGAAAGCCGCAGCGTTATCAATATCGCATCCACGGCAATCAGCGCGTTTTGGGCGTTACTGATGGTGGGAATTGTTGCGCTTGCCGTGTTCCTTACTTTCGTTCAGTGAGGAAATTGCTATGCGGAAAATCATTGGATGTTGCCTGATTGCTGTTTCTTTACTGGCCTGTACTGCCTGCTCCGGCCTCGACAGGTTAAGTGAAAATCTCAGGGAAGGAGCAGAGCAATTAGGTGATGATGTAGTGATTGGGAAAAGCAACGCTCTTATAGCCCCTTATCAGTCTTTTGAGGGCAGCCGGACTTCGGACAACGATGCTTTTCTGGCCACCTATGACGCTTCTGTAACTGGATTTAACGGACAGGATATTTTGGTTGCTGACACCGACCTCAAGGAAAATGAGTGCCGTGAAATTGTAATCCGATACCAGTTTGATTCTCTTGATGGGGACTGTCAACTCATTTACATCTCCCCGGACTTGGAGGAGCAAGTGCTTTCTGAATCTGCCAGCGGAAGCGTTGCCGTTCAGCTTCAAGCTGGAGCGAACTACATCGGAATCACCGGCACAGACTATTCGGGCGCGATCCAGATTACTGTGGGATAAACGATAGAATGATATGAAACGAATATTGGTAGTGGATGATAACACGGAATATCTGCAAGTCCTGTCATCTGTGTTATCGGGCGATTTTGATACGATTAAGGCCACGGGCGTCAAGGAAGCATTGGACATACTTCAAGCAGTCACAGTTGATGCAATCTGTTCCGATTTCAACATGAAAGATGGCACGGGGTTGGGTTTGCTTGAAAAAATCCGACATAAAGGTTTGAGAACGCCTTTTCTGCTAATGTCTGGCGATGACAGTAGAACATTAGAGCAAAAAGCCAAACTGTACTATGGTGGTTTCTGTTGCAAAACTGATTTTGATTTAATCCGTAAAATTAAAGCCTTAGTCAGCAACTAAATAAAGATACCATCTGCCGGACGACGGCAAAAGAAAAAAAGCCGTCGTAGAGCAGACAATTTGACACGCCCATTTGAAACGGCGGCTTTGATTTTCAGAGCCGCCGTTTCTTTGCGTTTGCACAAACCAATGACGACTTGCAGGGACACGGTAGCCGATTGGAGGTTAATTTACCGTGTCCCGTTTGCTTTTTCAAAGCTCACATGATCTACATCAGTTAAAAAAAGCATTGCTCCTCCTCCGGGCAAGTATAATATTGTATCGGCATTATCGTTCTATGTAATTCGGCATAATAGTGGTTGTTTTTGGCGCGCCAGTTTTCCATCGCGGAAATCTGGCGTTTTTTGTTGCCATTTTTTCAGAGATGATCCGGTTGTTTGCCGATGCCGTTCCCCACCTCCTTTCGATTCACTTGTCAATCACCCGTGAATCGAAATGGAGGTACAGAATGAAGAAAATTAACCTTCGAGAACTTTATCCTGATGTTTATACAACAGACTTTTTGGTAGATGTGACAGAGGAAGTAATGGAGGCTATTCGAGCTGCTGAGCGTGCAGAAGCTGCCTATGACCGGAGGATGTATCGCTATAAGGCGCATTACTCCCTGGACTGTGACAACGGCATTGAAAATGCGGTGCTGTTGAAGCCGCAAACACCGGAGATGGTTTTGGAGGAAAAACAGTTTCAGGAGCAGGTCTATGCTGCTGTGATGAAGCTGCCGGAGAAACAGGCAAAGAGGATTTATGCCAGATACTACCTGGGAATGACGGTAAATGAAATTGCTGAAGTAGAAGGTGTAGACCCAAGCCGTGTCCGGGACAGCATCCGGCGTGGTTTAAAGCAGCTCGGAAAATATTTTTGATAAAGTTTCATTTGATGCGCCTGTTTTTTGCCTTTTTTGTCAGTGTTAATAAGAAGGACAAGTTTTCCTCCTTCATCAGTACATTGACAATCGAATAGACAGCACAACAGGTACATAACCCATGTATGAGCGAATATGAAACGCCGCGAAGATGGAGCAGTCAGGGAGGTGATGAAAGAACTGCTTCGGAGCGATCTACGATTTCATAAAACGGATTGTGGCAGATTCGGCGCGATGACTGCATGGGGGCTTAAAGATACTTCCTCACGGCCCGCCAAAGACTTGGGGGGAACCCTGCGGCACACGATACGAACGATGCTGCGGAGTTATGACAGCCGCGCCAGCGGAGACCTGTTGTGTTCCCATCGTCAGGGGGCGTGGCAAATGTGACGAGAATTGAGTCATATTAAAATAGGAAGCGACTGCTCTTTTGGGTGGCCGCTTTCTATTCAAAATCAGATACCATGCGCTGGCAGTTTCGGCTGCCAGCGTATTCATGTGATTTTGAAAGCACGATGATAACCTTGACAGATAGGAGGGAATATAGTCTATGGAAAAGCTCATTACACGAAAAGAAGCTGCTGAAATCTTAGGAATCAGCATAGCAACGCTGGATGCCGCCCGTAACAACGGCTTAATCTCTTATGTGCAGTATGTTCAGAATGGCTGTGTGTATTTTACTGCGGCAGGTCTCCAGGAGTATATCGCAAAATGCACGCACAGAGCAAAACCAGTTGAGAGAAGCGCAACTTACCGTAAACCTCGAAGCGGAAGATCGTGAGCCGGTCCGTATCCTTGATGGAATCAGAGAGGTCTGATAAAACAAAGGTACAGCGCTGGAGATTATTCTTAGGAGGTGGAGGAATTGGCAAATAGAAAAATAATACTTCCTCAATATGGCACAGTCATGAAAAGAGGTGTCCTATATTATAGGACCAGAATCAAAGATGCGAATGGTAAGCTCGTAGCTATCTACGCAAAAACACCTGAAGAACTATATAACAAAGAAACGCTTGCGTTGGAACAGATTGAGAATGCTACTTTTCATCGGAAAACGCCCACAGTTGCAGAGTATTGTGAAAAGTGGCTTCTGATGCAGTCGGTTCATGTACGAGCCACTACCTTGACGGATTACACATCAAAGGTCAGGCGGCATATTATAGCGGAATTGGGAGATAAACGGATGGGTGAGGTTAGCCTGGATGATATTCAGCTTGCCCTTGTTCCGGTTTCCAAAAAATCTGCATCGGTTTATAAATCTGTGGTAATCCTTTACAAATCTATCTTTCGCGCAGCGATGGAAAGCAGGATTATTGACCACAACCCAACGATTTATCTGACCACAAAAGGTGGCGGTGTTCCACAAGAGGATCGTCAGGCTTTGACAGATGAACAGGTGGAGCGCCTTTTGGATGCTATCCGAGATTTGCCGCCTTATGTCTTTGTCATGATTGGTTTATATGCAGGGCTACGCCGGGAAGAAATTCTTGCTCTGCAATGGGATTCAGTATATCTGGATACAGATACTCCATATCTGACGGTAAGACGGGCATGGCACACCGAACATAACAGACCGGTGATTTCGGATGAATTGAAAACCAAGGCTGCGGAGAGAAATATCCCCCTTCCTGTTTGCTTGGCTGAGTGTTTGAAAGCAGCAAAGGAAACTTCGACTTCGGAGTATGTGGTTTCAAACCGGGATGGCGAACCGCTGTCCTACACGCAGTTTAAGCGACTTTGGCAGTATATTGTTACGAGGACGGTCAAGGAGCGGAGCTATTATCGGTATGAAGATGGAAAAAGAGTAAAGCATACTGTCACACCTGTCTTGGGAGAAAAGGCTGCTCATAACGGAAAAGTGGTTTACAGTCTGGACTTTGAAGTAACACCCCATCAGCTGCGGCATACTTACATTACCAATCTCATTCATGCATCGGTAGATCCCAAAACGGTTCAATACCTGGCAGGCCATGAAAGCAGCAAGATTACCATGGACATTTATGCAAAGGTTAAGTACAACAGACCAAATGAGTTGGTCAGATCAATGAACTGTGCGTTTGCAAGCTGGGATGCAGCACAGTAATAACAAATAGGAAATGAAGCAGGAGCGAGGCAAGGATGTCTCGCTCTTTGTTTTACCTCAGCCGTATCTTTGATTAAATCGAGGCTTTCTGATAAAAAGAGAGTGTAGATACGGAGACTACACATTATCAAGAAAGGACGATCAAAGATGGCAAAAAAGAAAACACAGATCCCGAAGTACGGGACCATTACATTGAAAGGAATCCAGTATTACAGAACCAGGATTACGGATGCAGATGGCAAAGAGTTGAGTTTGTATGCCGCAACTTGTGAAGAATTGTATGAGAAGCAGTTAGAGGCCCGGAAGCAGGTGGAAGAAATTATCTTTCACCGGCAGCACCCGACAGTAGCCGAGTATGGAGAGAAGTGGCTGCTGATGCAGTCGGCAAAGGTGTCTGCGTCTACACTCAGAGGTTATACGAGGGATATGACAAACTATATCATAAAACCTCTGGGAGAGATGTATATGGAAGAAGTGACCGCTGACGATATTCGGCTGGCGCTTGTTCCATTGTCAAAGAAATCGGAAGGCTTATACAATAAGGTCAATATGCTACTCAAGTGCATTTTTTATGCGGCAGAGAGAAACCAAATTCTTGAACACAATCCCTGTGTGGGAATATCGGGCAAGGGCGGAAAACCATCAAAAAAGAGAGAGGCATTGACAGATCAGCAGGTAGCCGTGCTTCTGGATACAGTCAAGGGGCTTCCTCCATATTTGTTTATTATGCTCGGTTTATATTCCGGTCTGCGTCGGGAAGAAATTCTTGCACTGCAATGGGATTGTGTATTTCTGGACGAGGATACACCTTATCTATCGGTGAGGCGGGCATGGCGTACAGAGCATAACAGACCCGTGATTTCTACGGTGCTAAAGACTCCGGCGGCAAAAAGGGATATTCCGATACCGAAGTGTTTGGTGGATTGTCTGAGAGAAACGAAAGAAAATTCCATATCAGATTATGTGATTGCTGACAGTAAAGGGGAGCCGCTGGCTGCTTCGCAGTTTCAAAGAGTGTGGCAGTATGTCGTTGTCCGCTCCACTAAGCCCCGGAACTATTATAAGTATGTGAATGGGCAGAGCATCAAATACGCGGTTACCCCAACGCTGGGCATGACCCAGAAAAATCAACCCAAAATCAGATATACGCTGGACTTTGATGTAACCCCGCATCAGCTACGGCACACTTACATTACCAATCTTCTCTATGCTGGTGTTGATCCAAAGACCGTCCAATACCTTGCCGGACACGAAAACAGCAAAACAACTATGGACATCTATGCAAAAGTGAAGTACAATAAACCAGAGGAGCTGTTTGGGGTAGTAAATGGTGCGTTTCATCAGGCTATTGCTGAATGAAAAAAGGCCGTTTTTTATGGTCCGCACACCGGATAACTGAGAGGCAGAAAGCCGGAAAAGCCCGGAGTATCAAGGAAAAACAGCTCAAAAACTCGCGCAGTACGGCTTGAAGGCTGCCCGTCGCGCTCCCCAGTTCAGCAAGCGCTGATTGTCCGCACTACTTGCGAACTTTTCAGTACGCTTCACGACTTTTTTGCACGATTGTGTGCAGAAAATCGGATGCGCCTGACGTGGTGGAATGCAGCAAATCGCCTTGGAACCTGCTGAAAAAGCAGCAGGTAAGAAGCGAGTATGCAGCAGACCATCCCGAAGCAAATTGCCTATCGCAGGAGACGTTTTTCGCAAGGAGAACGTCTCCTGCTTTTTTATTTGCAAAAAAGAAAGACCTTATGGCTTGCAAATCATGTTGATACCGTCGATAAGGGTCTGGATATCCAGATGAGTGTACACACGTTCGGTCAGGCTCATGGCACCGGAATGACCGGCAATCTTCTTCTGAATGGTGGGGTTCACACCGGCATCAGCCATCATGGAAATACAGGTATGCCGGGTGTCGTGGGGCTTGTGCTTCATCCCGTATTCTTCCATCAAAGGGTCCCAGTAGGTGTCGCAGTAATTGAAGTAGTCCAGATGCTTGCCGTCGGTGGTGCAAAGCAGATACTCGCAGGGCGAGCGCTCCATCCATCCTTTGTAAAAGGGCAGCATCTTGTCTGCAATGGGCACCTTCCGGATACCGTTTTCGGTTTTGCTTTCCACCACATCAAAATACTGTTTTTCCAGATGGACGTTCTCCTTCTTCAGATCCAGAAACTCCGAAATGCGGCAGGCATTGTAATTGAGCATGAGCAAAATCTGACAATAGGGATTGGCTTTGTGCGCCCACAGGGTTGCCAGCTCTTCTTTTGTGAAGATATTGCGGTCACGCCGGTTGGGATTCTTGTCCCGGTAACCTGCCAGATCGACAAATTGGGAATAGTCCTTATTGCAGATGTCGTTCTTCATGGCATAGGCATACATCTGGTTGAACAGACCCTTTAGCTTTTTCAGCGTAGGATAGTTCTTGCCGCAGGTTTCAATGACAAGCTGCAAGTCACACAGTTTGATCTCACGGAAGGCTTTATCGTACAAAAATCCGCAGACTTTGTACGAAGCCTCATACCCCTTTACATTGGAATGTGAGATAGTGGGATACTTGGATTTGGACCAGCGCTCGTACACTTCGGCGAAAGTGACCTTGGCGGTATCCACATCATAAGGGTTCTGATTGTATTCGGCCAGCATTTTCAGACCTTCGGCTCGGGTTTCAGCATAGCCGATGATGATGAAATCCTGAATCTGTCTGCCTTTTCCTTTATCCAAATGCCAGCCGATGGTTTTGCGTACCATATAGGGTTTTCTGCGTTTTCCGGACATTTTGACTACGCTGCCGTAGCCATTGGGTAATTTCATGTTTTTATCAAACTCCCTTTCGCTCAGGCAGATTTTATGATAAAGAGGAAAACCTCTTATCAGCATTACTTCAGATTTTCCAGCTGCTCCTTGGTCATGGTCTTCAGCTCGGCAAGGCTATATTTGCTGAGATCGGCGGAGTAGAGGGGCTTGTCTGTCAAGGGCGTTCCGGCATATTGGGCCGTATTCTCCTGCATCCAGCTTTTCATCTGTTTGGGATTGTGCCAGTACTCTTCGGACCATGTGCGTGCGGAGGAGAAGTTCTCCAGAAGGTAGCAAAGCGTTCCATTCAGACTGGCATCGGGATTGTCAGCACGAAAAATCAGGGAAGCGGTGAAATTCCCATCATCGTTTTGTTCGTGTTTGATGTCCACATCAAAATGTAGCTCTTTCTTTTTATTGAGCTCATAGAGTACTGCGATGACGTCGGACAGAGAGTTCAGTTGCAGTTGGGGTTCTTCAAACCCCAACAGGTAGGAAGGGGTTACCCCCAAAAAGTTTGCAATGCTGCATACGGTGTCAAAGAAAATCCTGCTTTCACCACTTTCGTAGCTCTGCACGGTGCGCAGGCTTTTCCCCAAAAACTTCGCAAGTTGAGTCTGTGTAATATTTTTTTCTGTGCGGACTTCTTTGATGCGCTGTCCGATTTGTTCGTTTGTAAGATTCATGGCTTCTCACCTCGTCTTAATACTATCATAGGAATGCGAAGAAATCAAGCATCTTAGGCAAATTATATGAAAATTAAACTCATATACAAGATTGACATACGCAATAAAACTGCGTATAATGTAATTGCTGAAAAGCAATCACAAGCAGAAGGAGGTGGAAAGCATGGGAGAAAGTCAGAACTACGGAAAGATGCCGCCGTTTACGGGGAGAAATGTGCCGGTAACGGAAATTGCAAGGGCAATGCACAAGGACGCGCAGTATGTACGAGTGGGCCTGCAACAGGGAATTTTCAAGTTCGGTTACGCAGTCAAGCTGGAAGGTTCCAACGAGTATAACTACTACTGTCCTGACCGCAAGGTATGGGAGGAAATCGGCTATTTTAACCCGGAGAGTCATGTTGGGTAACAAAAAAGAGCGCTTACCCGTGCAGGGGTAAACGCTCCGATGAAAGACAGTACCAACAGCGGCTGCTGTGTGTAACTATCAGGCACCACTGATATTTTACCACAGCAGCCGCCATTTTTGAAGAAAAAATGGGAGGCTTTATGGAAAATGAGAGTACTGTAAAATTGATTTCCCTGGATACAATTCCCGTACAAGAAGTGGAGTGGCTGGTATATCCATTCATTCCCTGCGGAAAGATCACCATCATTCAGGGCGATCCCGGCGAAGGGAAAACGACCTTTATTCTGCAGCTGATCGCGCGTCTCACTACCGGCAGACCTGCATGGGACGGAATGTCTCCTATGACACCCGGCAACGTGATCTACCAGACGGCGGAGGATGGTCTGTCGGATACCATCAAGCCAAGACTGCTCGCCGCCGGTGCGGCCTGTGACAAGGTGCTGATGATCGACGACAGCGATAGGGCGCTGACACTGGAGGATGACCGGCTGGAACAGGCCATTGTGCAGACCCATGCACGGCTGGTTGTGCTTGACCCGATCCAAGGCTACATCGGGGCCGGGGTGGATATGCACCGCGCCAATGAGATCAGACCGCTGATGCACAGGATCGGTGTCTTGGCTGAAAAGCATCACTGTGCCATTGTCCTGATCGGGCACATGAACAAGAACAGCGGGGAAAAATCCAGTTACCGGGGACTCGGTTCCATCGACTTTCAGGCTGCTGCCAGAAGTGTTCTGGTGGTGGGCCGTATCAAGGATGATCCGACGCTGCGGGTTGTCTGCCCCACCAAAAGTTCCCTGGCTCCGGAAGGAAAGGCTATCGCCTTTCGCCTCGACCCGGAGCAGGGCTTTCAATGGGCAGGTGAATATGACATCAGCGCAGAAGATTTGCTTTCAGGCAACAGCCGAGGGCACAAGCTGCGGGAAGCACAGAATTTCCTGCAGGAAGTGCTGGCGGAAGGGGCTCTGCCGCAAACTGAAATAGAGGCAGCTGCGGAGCAAAAAGGCATCAAGCCCAAAACGCTGCGCAATGCCCGGTACGAATTGGGTGTCACTTCCCACAAGGTGGGAAAACGATGGTTGTGGGAATTGCCACAAGAATAATTTAAGGAGGCAAGATGACCCTATCTATAAGAACAGGGCATCTTGCCTTCTTGAAAACAAGAGATTGCTTTTTCAGCTAGGTAGCCCCGCAGGGCGCAAAGGCGCTTTTGATGCGAAGTGTCAAAAGTGCTTTTGCGTTACTCTTGGCAAGAGTAACAGAACCCGCCGGCTTGCGCCGGAGAAAGGAGAAATTTTGAAAAGGACAATCAGCGCCATGGTTGGGAAAGGCTCCCTCAATCATAACAGCCGTGAGTTTTACGCCCCCAATGTAGACCCGTCCCGCAGCCATCTGAACGTGGAATTCTGCAAGGAAGATATCCGAACGGTGTATCATGAACTGTTTGACGCAGCACAGCAGCGTTACAATGCAAGGCAGACACGCAGTGACCGCCGTATAGCGGACTATTACACAAAAATCAGTTCTTCCAAGCAGGAAAAGCCCTTCCATGAGATTGTGCTGCAAATCGGAAACAAGGATGATACCGGTATCGGCTCGGAAACGGCAGACCTCGCCCGGCAATGTCTGGAAATGTATGTCCACGGCTTCCAAGCGCGAAACCACACACTGCGTATGTTCTCCGCTCATTTGCACATGGATGAAGCGACGCCCCATGTCCATATTGATTTTGTGCCCTATATCACCGGCAGCAAACGGGGAATGGATACCCGTGTATCCCTCAAACAGGCGCTGGCGCAGATGGGCTTTGTGGGCGGAACACGCAGCGCCACAGAGTGGAATCTTTGGGTGCAGCGGGAAAAGCAGGTGCTGGCGGATATCATGCGGGAGCATGGCATCGAATGGGAGCAGCTCGGCACCCACGAAGAACACCTATCGGTATTGGAGTACAAAAAGCAGGAACGCAGCAAGGAGGTCAAGGAACTGGATTCCGCCATTGCGCAGAAACGCACCGAAGTGGAAAAGATAGAGGATACCTTGCAGGCGGTCCAGAAACAAGTGGTGGACCTTGATAAGATCGAGGCTGTCAGTGCGAAAAAGGCGCTTTTGAGTGATCGGGTAACGCTGCCGCGCAGTGACTTTGAG
Organism: Subdoligranulum variabile; assembly: GCF_025152575.1. Classification (NCBI taxonomy): domain Bacteria; kingdom Bacillati; phylum Bacillota; class Clostridia; order Eubacteriales; family Oscillospiraceae; genus Subdoligranulum; species Subdoligranulum variabile. Next base: position 2,340,075 of record NZ_CP102293.1, read on the forward strand.
AGCCTGTTCCATGCGGCCAAACAGTATGTGGTGTACCGCCGTCAGGATGAACAGCTGCAGAAACTGCTGGATGCCGCCCAGGAGAAAATCCGGCAGCTGGAAAGTGTGCTGAACAGTCTGAAAGAGAAAGTGAATGATCTGACCAACAGACTGGCAGAGCAGACCTCTCATCATCGTCAGTCACTCATGTTGGAAAGAGCACGGCGGATGCAGATGGAAAAAGAAAACACACGCCTCAAACGGGAAAAGGCAGGCATGGTGGCGCTTCTGCGTAAACATGGAATTGTATGGAAGGAAAATCTGTTCACCGAACGAAACGAGAGATAAAAATGTAGATCTTGTATAATCATGAAAAGAAAAAGCCGACCGAGAGTTATCCTGGTCGGCTTTTGTTATTATAAATTCTAAATGACTTGAGGTGTTTGAATAATTCGAAAATATAAAACTTGCTTTGTATGTAAAGTAGAATTCTATATAGAGTTGATCTTTTTTATTTGATATAATGATATTAAATATTGGAAATTGGAATTGAATGGGCGAACTATTTAAGGAGAAGTAATTTGATATGTTAAAAATAGGCAACAATTTTTGCGGATATCTAAATGTAGGAAATGATAAATTCGTCTTCAATATAACTAAATCGTTGGTTACATTACTTCCAGCGGAAAGCGACCCAAAGAAAATTGAAGCAATGCTTTCTCGGCTACGATCTCACGATACTGATCACCCTGAGTTCTTTTTTGGAAATGATGGGAACAGTACAATAGCCTTTGAACGTAACACGAACTTTTCTATGGACGTGCTACAGTTGAGCCCAATTGTTAGGTTTAGAACACCAATTATAATTAAGGCGGCTGGTAATACTCACTATTTCAAAAGCCAATTAACGGCTGAATGGGATTGCTTTCATGCAATAACCTTTTTTGGGGGGAACATAAATGCAATTTTTCCTCCAGCTATTGCACGAAAACCTAGGTATTCTCAAGGACAGGTTGATGGTGAAGAAGCGATAGCTATTGAACTTCAGCCAAGTAGTTATTATTCACACTCTACCGAAATTGAAATTGATGGAACAAAATCAACGCTTACGGTTTCCCTTTATCAAACGGAGGGAACTAATGAAGAACACATGAATTCTTATAATGTCGGAGAATTGAGCGCCTATGTACGACTTTCTTTCGACGAGGCACAAAAGTTTGAAAAGATTGAGAGATACTATCAGATTATTTATTCTTTAATAGCAATTTTAACTGCACAGAATAATGTTGTATTTAATGTTTATCTAAGCCAAAAAGAGAAAGATGGATTATTTCACAGAACTGGTGTTTGTAAAATATTTGATAGCTTTCAAAATTATTCTGTTCGCAAGAGCCATAAAGTAATACAGATATTAAGTGTATTCGATCATATCCCTAAGATAGTTGAAAGCATTGCAGTAGGTAAGGCTCAGTCTATCCTTGATGTACTTCCTGATGATAACGCGAACATAAATCGAATTTCAATAACCAATGTTCAAGATTTATGTACTGCGTTAGAAATAATATACAATGAGAACAAACATAAAAGGCCTAAAGACACATTGATTGAAGAACTGAAAGCCTCTATTAATGATACTATAAGCGCATTTGTCCAGAGCAAATTAAAACAAGGTGAGCTAGAAATCAGCATACAAGATGATACAAATATAGCAAGTGCATTTAAATATTTGGATTTTACGTTAACTGATAAGATTCTCACACTTTATAGTGAGTGTCAATCTATAATAGATGGCTTTATAGCTCATAAATCTTTACCTCAAATTAATGAAAGCAGAGTACGATCTTTTGTAAGGCTAAGAAATAATAAAACACATAACGGTGAAATCGAATGGGGCGATAATGCAGCAACATATGTGATTTTGTTAGCGCTTCTTTACGCTAGTTTTTTGAAAAATGTTGGCGTAAATGATGATATTATTCAGCAACTACTCGTAAATGTTTTTTAAAATAGATCGGTCATCTACGGAATATTGTTTGTTCTAGTTTTGACCAAGATGTCTTCATTGTCGCCATAATTAAAAACGATTTTGCCCCATGGATAGAAGACAATTATTAATAAGAATATGTCGATGTAGGAGCGTCTAAGTAATATCTACAAAAAATCTCACAGAGCAATGATAAGAAGGTGGTACTATGAGCAGTAAGGATGCGGATTTTGATAACAAAATTTATACAGGAATACTTGAGTATGCAGGTGATGATTACCAATTTGTTTTTTCAAGCGGAAAATTAAAACTGATTCCTGCGTCCAAAGAAAAAAGAGCGGAAATGTGGAAATTTGGCAAGAAAGAAATTGCCAAAGGAGTTTATACATCGGATGAGCCGCCTCGTATGGAAGAGGATATTTTAGTTGGAAGATGTCATGAAAGTAATGAGCAAATCGTTTTTCTGCCCCAAAAAGGAGCATATATTTCTAAGACCAATACTGTGTTGATTATTAAGCTGACGGCTTACATTGTATGTAAACGTGAAAGAAATTCCATAGACCGAATTAGCTTTAATGGTCCAGAAATCAATTGTATTCATCCTACAAATCAAGCCATCGAATGTACGTTCGATATAGAATCATTTATAAATAATGGTACCTTTGCAGTGACGACGAAAGATTTTGAGTGCACCACAACTAAAAGGCAGCCATTTGTTGTGGACGGGAAAAAAGTTTCTGTTTGTTTTGGCATTTCCCGCACGATGGGTGCGAAGATCTGGGAACCGCCCATGACGCTTTCGTCAAATATGATGTTCGAATTTGATGCAACTGATGATTATAGATTTATTCTTAGACTATGGTATATAGCAAAGCAGTTTATTCAATTCCTTTGTTATAGGAAAAACGTGGAGTTTAATAAAGTGGAATTAGCTGCACCATATCAAGATGGAAAACATGAGAATTTTGCAGAGCTATATGTTCTGGATGGAGGAGAAAAGGCGGACATTCAAGGGCTAAAGGATGGACAATACATTAAACAGGTGTATATATCAGGCCATGAAGGACAGATATTGGCAGACATAGCAGACGATAAATTATATTTACGTCATTTGCCTGACTCTCTTGAAAGTAGTAAACATATTGATGCAGCGCGTTTTGTAATGATTACCGCAGCGTTCGAGTGGGAATTTGATAGGTTATTCCCTGATGGAATTGAAAAAAGTCAACAACGTATAGACGCTGAACACGAGGTTTCTCAAAAACTCAACGAACTAATTGACATGAGCAGTGGAAAGACTAAGAAAATTTACAAATCCCTGTTGAGGTGTATAGAGTTCAGCCCAAGTTTGGCCAATAAAATCGAAAAAATAGGTTCTGATATGGGAGCGTTGCTAGAGCCTTTTGGACAACCGCTATATAGTTTGAATAAAGAGCAATTAAATTATGCTGATATGGGCAAAAGGATTGGAGATCAGAGAAATCATTTCGCGCATGGCGACTTGGACGAGGATTTTATAGGTCTATCTTTGTTGGATTTGATTTTCTTACAACGGATTATTTATGCTATGCAGTTGAAATCGTCTGGCATTGAAAATCAGGAAATTCAAAGAGCGATTAATGATCTATTCCGATGTGGCCTTGTATTCTGAATTTACTTCTTTGGAAAAGGTAGTACCAATGGCTGTGTCATTGCGCTCTTTATTCTACTGTACTTCGTTAGACTGACCCCCGGATATGCAGACCTGGAATATACAGAAGCCTTCGCGGAGCAGTTATATTAGAGAGCCCTGTATCTTCTCTATTTACCGTTCCTGTTTGTTGTGGCATATCTGCCGTTTTTGGGGGAGGAATATGACTGGAGATATTGCCTGCAGTCATTATTGCAAAAGAAGTTCGGATATTGGATCGGCACGCTGATCAATGGTTCTATGCGGGGTCTTTGGCATATTTCCATGCTTATCCTTAGCCATGCAAGCAATGACGTTTTCTATGCGGGATTAAGGCAAATTGCATTCTGCATCTGTTTGGGCTTCTTTTTGACTTTCTCAAAAGAAGTGACAAATAATATCTGGTTGTTGGCTGTCTTACATTATCTGAACAACCAGTTTGCTGTTTTTATATCCCTGAATCCATCTTCTGTAGGGAAAATCAATGCAACAGGATTTTTAGATGCACTGTCAATTTTTATCTATAATGCTATTTACATTCTTCCGTTCCTTGTCTACCGGTTGTATCTATGGAAAAAAGCGAAAAAAGCGCCAGCTAATTACAGCACCCGCATGCTGGGGGAAGCTAATAAGCACCTTGCCCCTTCGTACTCCCTCCACAGCCCTGAGCTGCCGTGGATAAGAAGCAGAAAAGAAGCAAGGTGCCTTGCAGATTCTGGCTGAAGTTGTAAAAACTTTTGCCTGGATGATTGTAAAATGCACGGTTCTGTGTTGTTATTGCTTCCGGAAAACGCTCAAACCGAAGTAGCCAAAACACAGTCGCCGCACCGGAAACAGTTCAGCAAGCGCTGATTCCTTTTTCCCATGCATCCAAGCCCGGAACCGGAAGGTTCCGGGCTTTTTTATGGGAGGGGGCGCCCTCCTGCCAATGGACACAAAAATGGATTTTGCCGAAATATGGACAAACTATGTCCAAGATGGTACAATGGTTTTCGTGTTTTTGGCCCACGCTTCTGCCCGAGGAGCGAGGAGAAAAACCATAAATTCAAACGGGAGGAATTTCATGTTAGAAAAAGTTTTCAAACTGCGGGAAAATCATACCAACGTCAAAACAGAGATCATGGCAGGTATCACCACCTTCATGACCATGGCGTATATCCTTGCGGTCAACCCCAGCGTCCTGTCCGCTGCCGGTATGGATCCCAACGCGATCCTCATTGCCACTTCGCTGTCTGCTTTCATTGGCACGGCGCTGATGGCACTGCTGGCCAACTATCCCTTTGCGCTGGCCCCCGGCATGGGCCTGAATGCCTACTTCGCCTACACCGTCGTCCTGAAAATGGGCTACACCTGGCAGATGGCCCTGATGGCCGTCTTTGCGGAAGGCATCATCTTCATCATCCTGTCCCTGACCAACGTCCGGGAGGCGCTCTTCAACGCCATCCCCACCACCCTCAAATCCGCTGTCAGCGTGGGCATCGGCCTGTTTATCGCTTTTGTGGGCCTGCAGAACGCCAAGCTCATCGTCAACAGTGACTCCACTCTGCTGACCTACCAGAGCTTTAAGGGCGAAACCTTCCACAGCGTGGGTGTGGGCGCCATCCTGGCCCTGATCGGTGTGCTGATCATCGCCATCATGCTGGTCAAGCAGGTCAAGGGGGCCATCCTCTACGGCATCGTGATCACCTGGGTGCTGGGCATCCTCTGCGAACTGTGCGGTGTGTACATCCCCGACGCCGAGGCCGGTATGTACTCCGTCATTCCCACTTCCTTCGTCAGCTTTGACTTCTCCGCCCTGGGCCAGACCTTCGGCCAGGTGTTCAAGGTGGACTTCGCCGGACTGAACGTGCTGGATTTCTTCGCCGTGATGTTCGCCTTCCTCTTTGTGGACCTGTTCGACACCCTGGGCACCCTCATCGGCGTTGCCTCCAAGGCGGATATGCTGGATGAGAATGGCCGTCTGCCCCGCATCAAGGGCGCGCTGCTGGCCGATGCCATCGCCACCAGCGCCGGTGCCGTGCTGGGCACTTCCACCACCACCACCTACGTGGAGAGCGCTTCCGGCGTCACCGAGGGCGGCCGCACCGGCCTGACGGCCATGACCACCGGTGTCCTCTTCCTGCTGGCGGTGATCTTCAGCCCCCTGTTCCTGACCATCCCTTCCTTTGCGACGGCTCCCGCCCTGATCGTGGTGGGCTTCTATATGCTGGGCGCGGTGGCAAAGATCGACTTTGACGATCCTTCCGATGCCATCCCGGCCTTCCTGACCATCGTGGCCATGCCCCTGGCGTACAGCATCTCGGAGGGCATCGCCATCGGCGTCATCTCCTGGACGCTGCTGAATCTCATCACCGGCAAGGCCAAGGAGAAGAAGATCAGCCCCCTGATGTACGTGCTGACGGTGCTGTTCATCCTCAAGTATGTCCTGCTGTAAGGGCGGCGCAGTACGTCCTGCCGGGCCGTGGCAACAAGCACAAAAGAAGCCGCAGCCCCGGTAAATTTTGGGTATAAGTGCGGTTGTTTTGTCGAAATGCTTGCAAAACACACGATTTTGTGTTATTATTTCAACTCGAAAGTGCAAGAATTGAAACGAAAATCACTCGTTGCCCGCACCGCAAAATTCAGCAGATGCTGATCAACCCTGTATTCTATTCCATGGTGCCGGTCCTTCACGGGGCCGGCACTTTCTTTGTGAGGAGCCCCCTATGCCTTTATCCCTCAAAACCAAAGAACATATCCGCCGCCGCCTTGTGCTGGAACTGCCCAAATGGGGCGCTCTGGCCGGTGGAGCCCTGGCACTGGGCCTGGCCATTGCGTTCACGTCCCAGTCGCTGCATTTTGTGGTGGTCAGCGACACCCACGGCGGCAGCACCCGCATTCTGACATCCTCCAGCAGTGAAGAAGCGCTGCTCACCATGACCGACACGCCGCCTCTGGAAGAAAACGACAAGATCGTCTGGTCCCAGAACGCCGATGGCAGGCTGATGCAGGTGCTGCGGGCCTATACCGTGCCGGTCACGGCAGACGGAGAGACCCGGGAGGTCATTACCACCGGCGCCACCGCCTCGGAACTGCTGGCCCAGCTGGGAATTTCCTACGATGACAACGACATCCTGACGCCCGCGGCGGATGAGACTGTAACGGAGGGCAGCAGCCTGACGCTGCAGCGGGTGGAATATGTGGACTACACCGAGGACGTGGTGATCCCGTCGGAGCGGCAGGAGATCCCCACCAGCCTGTTTTACCGTGACCACGACGAAACCATGACGCTGCAGGAAGGCAGCGACGGGTTGGATACCGTGACCTGGCGGGACGTCTATATTGACGGGGAATGGTCGGAAAAACAGGAACTGGACCGCGTGACCCAGGTGGGCATGGTGCCCACCATCGTCAAGGTCTATGGGGATCAGGCGCCGGTATCCTCCTTTGTGGGGCCGGAGATCGTGGATGGTGTGCCCTCGGAGGGCGTTACCGAGACGTATACCGGCCAGCGCTCCACAGGGTATTCCGCATCGTCCACGGCCAAGGGGGCCAGCGGCCGGCGGCTGACCTACGGCACGGTGGCGGTCAATCCCAATGTCATTCCCTACGGGACCCTGATGTACATCACCAGCGACGACGGGACCTTTGTGTACGGGTACGCCTATGCGGCGGATACCGGTACCGCCATGATGGAGGGCCACGCCTTCGTGGATCTGTACTACCAGACCTACCAGGAATCGGTGGAGAGCGCCGTGGTGCCGGTGACGGTCTACATCATCGATGACGCGGTGGCGGCACAGTACGAGGATCAGAACAACGAGATCATGGATTCGCTGCTGGCGCAGATGGACGCCTCTGACGATTCCGCTTCGTAACATAACAAAAAGCAGGAAAGGCGATTGCCTTTCCTGCTTTTTTATTCATGGCAGGGGAGAGGGACCCTGCCGGGCCATCAATATTCCTTGGCTTCCTCTTCGCCGGTGACCACGCGCAGGGCGCCCTGGCAGAGCGCCAGCAGCTCGTCCTCGCCGGGGTAGACGGTGATGGGGGCAATGAAGCCCAGGTACTTCTGCAGAACCTCACGGGTGTAGTCGTTGTAGGCGATGCCGCCGGTCAGGATGATCTGGTCCACCTGGCCGCAGAGCACGGCTGCCATGGCGCCGGCTTCCTTGGCGATCTGGTAGTAGAAGGCGTCCTGCACCAGCTTGGCTTCGGCGTTGCCTTCCTTGGCCATCTTGTCCACCGTGCGGGCGTCGTTGGTGTGCAGATAGGCGTTGAAGCCGCCGTTGCCGCAGATCTTCTTGTAGACTTCCTGCTGGGTGTACTTGCCGCTGAAGCACATCTTCACCAGGTCGCCCACCGGCACGGTGCCGCTGCGCTCGGGGCTGAAGCAGCCTTCGCCGTCCAGAATGTTGTTGACATCCACCACCTTGCCGTGGTTGTGGGCGCCGACGGAAACACCGCCGCCCATGTGGATGACGATGAGGTTCAGATCCTCGTAGCGCTTGCCGTTCTCCTTGGCGAAGCGGCGGGCCACGGCCTTCTGGTTCAGGGCGTGGAAGATGGAGCGGCGGGGCAGCTCCGGCATGCCGGACAGACGGGCCTTGTCGGTCAGCTCATCCACCACGACGGGGTCCACAATGTAGCTGGGCACGCCCAGGGCGTCGCCAATCTCGCGGGCCAGGATGCCGCCCAGGTTGGAGGCGTGCTGGCCCTGGACGCCGGCTTTCAGGTCGGCCAGCAGGGCGTCGCTGACGGCGTAGGTGCCGCCGGGAATGGGCTTGAGCAGACCGCCGCGGCCGACGATGACGTTCAGGCTCTTGGGGTCACAGTTCTTCTCTTTCAGGAAGTCCAGAATGATCTCCTTGCGGAAGTCCTTCTGGTCGATGACGCTGGCGTACTTGGCGATCTCCTCGGTGGGGTGGCGCAGCGTTTCCTCGAACAGCAGGGTCTCATCCTCGAACACACCAACCTTGGTGGAGGTGGAACCGGGGTTGATGACCAACGTTTTGATGGACATGGTATCTCTTCTCCTTTTCTTCTCTTATTCCTGCTTCAGGCCGGCAGCCACAACGGCGGCCAGCGCGATGGAGTTGACCTTGGTCTGGAAGGAATCGGAGCGGCTGGTCAGGATGGCGGGCACCTTGGTACCGGTCAGGATGCAGCCGTTCTTGCACTCGGCGGTGTGGACCAGCGTCTTGTAGACAAGGTTGCCGGCCTGGATGTCGGGGAAAAGCAGGATGTCGGCATGGCCGGCGGCCGGACGGTCCTGGGCGCCCTTGTGATGAGCGGCCTCGGGATCGATGGCGATGTCCATGGATAGGGGACCGTCCACCACGCAGCCGGTGATCTTGCCCTCTTCGTTCATCTTGCGCAGTTCGTCGGCATCCACGGTGCAGGGCATCTTGGGGTTGACCACCTCAACAGCGGCCAGGGGCGCTACCTTGGGGCACTCCACGCCGCAGGCATGGGCCACGGCCACGGTGTTCTCGATGATGTGGACCTTGTCCTCCAGGGTGGGGTAGGTCATGAAGGCCACGTCGGTGAGGAAGAGCAGCTGCTCGATGCCCTTGACTTCGAACACGGCCACATGGGACAGCGTCTTGCCGGTGCGCAGACCCACTTCCTTGTCCAGCACACTCTTCAGGAAGGTCTTGGTGTCCAGCAGGCCCTTCATGTACATGTTGGCCACACCGTCGTGGGCCAGCTTGACGGCCTTCAGCGAGGCCTGGACCTTGTCCGGCTCGTTGATGATCTCGTAGTCGCTCAGGTCAATGTTGAGCTCCGCAGCGATCTTGCGGATGGCGGCTTCGTCGCCGACGAGAATGGCGTCGGCAATGCCCTGCTTGTGGGCCGCGTCGACGGCTTCCAGAACGGCGTCGTCCTCGGCGGCGGCTACGGCCAGCTTCTGCTTGCCGCAGGTCTTTACTTTTGCGATCAGATCCTCAAAATTCATGGTACAGCACCTCGTTTATTGTATCCTGGCAGGTAATCCAGAGGGACACACCCTCGCATGTTAAAATAATAACACGGTAGCGCCTGCGGGTCAAGAGGCAAAACACCCGTCGCTGTTCAGCGCGGACGGCGCAGTACCCCTATTAAATAGGTAGGCTGCATGGAGACCACCCCTGCGGAAAAGAAAAGTTTTGTGCGGAATGCCAAAACAAATCTGCGATTTCAACATAATTTTAACAGTTGGGCAATTGACAAAACCTTAACAAGATGGTAAAACTATAGTAGAGTTTCTGGAAATGCGCCGGAAACCCTGCGGCACCAGCCGCCGCGCACCTGACCGAGTCGGTTTTTGATGATTGCCTGAAGCCAGCCACGGCGCCGGTGCCTACATTTCCGCCCAAGGTTGTTTAATTTTTAACAGATAGGGCGGAAGAGGAAAGGTTTGTGTACCATGCCCATTGCCATGTATCCCGGCAGCTTTGACCCCGTTACCCGCGGGCATCTGGATATCATCAAGCGCTCCAGCCGTATGTTTGACAAGCTGATCGTCGCCGTGCTGGTCAACAGTGCGAAGACGCCGCTGTTTACGGTCGAGGAGCGCGTTGCCATGCTGCGGGAGTGCTGCAAGGATATGCCCAACGTGGAGGTGGATTCCTTCAACGGCCTGACCGTGAGCTTTGCCAAGCAGAAGGGGGCCACCGTCATGGTACGGGGGCTGCGCGCGGTCACGGATTTCGAGAATGAGATCCAGCTCGCCCACACCAATTACGCCATGATGCCGGAGATCGAGACGATGTTCCTGGCCACGGCCATCAAATGGAGTTACCTGTCTTCCACCATCGTGCGGGAGGCCGCCCACTACGGGCAGGACGTTTCCCGGTTCGTGCCGCCCAACGTGGAGAAGGAACTGCTCGCCAAGCGGGCGGCAGGCAAACTCTGAGCACAGAATTCACACCGCCCCGGCGGTTTGAAGATACACGGTTTACTAAAGAAGTCTATCCACAAAAAATGTTTTCAGGAGGCTACTTATGAAGAAGATCGTCATTGCAAGCGCCTGCCGTACTGCCATCGGCAAGTTCGGCGGCACGCTGTCCAACGTCCCCGCTGCGGAACTGGGCTCCATTGTCATCAAGGAAGCCATCAACCGCGCCGGCATCAAGCCTGAGCAGGTCGACCATGTCTACATGGGCTGTGTCATCCAGGCAGGCCTGGGCCAGAACGTTGCCCGTCAGGCCAGCCTGAAGGCCGGTCTGCCCGTCACCACCCCGGCTGTCACCGTCAACGTGGTCTGCGGCTCCGGCCTGAACTGCGTCAACATGGCTGCCCAGATGATCGAGGCCGGCGATGCTGACATCGTCGTGGCCGGCGGTACTGAGAACATGGATATGGCTCCCTTCGCCATGATGAAGGGCCGCTACGGCTACCGCATGGGCTCCCCCATGGGCAAGAGCGAGCTGGTGGACACCATGGTCAACGACGCTCTGTGGGACGCTTTCAACAACTACCACATGGGCATCACCGCTGAGAACGTGGCTGAGCAGTGGGGCCTGACCCGTGAGCAGCTGGACGAGTTCGCTTACAACAGCCAGGTCAAGGCCGACGCCGCCATCAAGAGCGGTGCCTTCAAGGACGAGATCGTTCCCGTCACCATCAAGACCAAGAAGGCCGAGATCGTCTTCGATACCGATGAAGGCCCCCGTCTCAGCCCGATGGAAGTGCTGGGCAAGCTGAAGCCCGCCTTCAAGAAGGACGGCATCGTCACCGCCGGCAACTCCTCCGCCATCAACGACGGCGCTGCTGCCCTCGTCATCATGAGCGAGGACAAGGCCAAGGAACTGGGCATCACCCCCATGGCTACCTGGGTCGGCGGCGCTCTGGGCGGCGTAGATCCCTCCATCATGGGTGTCGGCCCCATCGCCGCCACCAACAAGGTCATGGCCAAGACCGGCCTGACCGTGGACGACATGGACCTCATCGAGGCCAACGAAGCCTTCGCTGCGCAGAGCCTGGCTGTTGCCCATGACCTGAAGTTCGACATGAGCAAGGTCAACGTCAACGGCGGCGCCATCGCCCTGGGCCATCCCGTCGGCGCTTCCGGTGCCCGTATCCTCGTCACCCTGCTCTACGCCATGAAGCATCGCGGCGCTCACAAGGGCCTGGCTACCCTGTGCATCGGCGGCGGCATGGGCTGCGCCACCATCGTGGAAATGTAAGTTACGGAGGAATCGGAAATGTCCTTTGTCAATACCGAAATCCAGGACGCTGTCGCCGTTGTGACGATTGACCGTCCCAAGGCGCTCAACGCCCTGAATCCCGAAGTGCTGGCCGACCTGAAGGCCGCCTTCGAATCCATTGACCAGAACACCGTGCGCTGCGTGGTCCTCACCGGCGCCGGTGACAAGAGCTTCGTGGCCGGTGCCGATATCGGCTCCATGTCCACCATGACCAAGGCGGAAGGCGAGGCCTTCGGCAAGCTGGGCAACGACATCTTCCTGATGATCGAGCACTTCCCGCTGCCCGTCATCGCGGCCGTCAACGGTTTTGCCCTGGGCGGCGGCAACGAGCTGGCCATGAGCTGCGACATCCGCATTTGCTCCGACAACGCCGTCTTCGGTCAGCCCGAAGTGGGCCTGGGCATCACCCCGGGCTTCGGCGGCACCCAGCGCCTGGCCCGTCTGGTGGGCATGGGCATGGCCAAGCAGATGGTCTACTCCGCTCTGAACATCAAGGCGGATGAGGCTCTGCGCATCGGTCTGGTCAACGCCGTGTACACCCAGGAAGAGCTGATGCCTGCGGCGCTCAAGCTGGCCGGCAAGATCGCGAAGAACGCGCCCATCGCCGTCCGCAACTGCAAGAAGGCCATTAACGACGGCATCAGCCTGCCCATCGAGAAGGCCGTGGAAGTGGAAGAAAAGCTGTTCGGCGACTGCTTCGAGACCCACGATCAGGTGGAGGGCATGGGCTGCTTCCTCAGCCGCGAGAAGCCGAAACCCAAACCGGTTTTCACCAACAACTGATTTTTTATAAATAACAATTTCAGGAGGGTTACTACTATGAAGGTAGGCGTTATTGGCGCTGGCACCATGGGCCAGGGCATTGCAAAGGCTTTTGCGCAGGTCGAGGGTTACACCGTGGCTCTGTGCGACATCAAGCAGGAGTGGGCCGAGGGCGGCAAGGACAAGATCGCCAAGGGCTACGCCAAGCTGGTTGCCAAGGGCAAGCTGGACCAGGCTGAAGTGGATCGCCGTCTGGCGGCCATCACCCCGGGCCTGAAGGAAGACATCTGCGCCGACTGCGACCTCATCGTCGAGGCTGCTTTCGAGGACGTGAAGGTCAAGCAGGACACCTTCTCCGCGCTGGACAAGATCTGCAAGCCGGAGTGCGTTTTCGCTTCCAACACTTCCTCTCTGTCCATCACTGAGATCGGCAAGGGCCTGTCCCGTCCTCTGGTGGGCATGCACTTCTTCAACCCCGCCGACCGCATGAAGCTCATCGAGGTCATCGCCGGTGTGAACACCCCCGCCGAGACCGTGGAGACCATCAAGAAGATCAGCGTGGAGATCGGCAAGACTCCCGTTCAGGTCAATGAGGCTGCCGGCTTCGTCGTCAACCGCATCCTGATCCCCATGATCAACGAAGCTGCCTTCATCAAGATGGAGGGCGTTTCCGACATCGCCGGCATCGACACCGCCATGAAGCTGGGTGCCAACCATCCCATGGGACCCCTGGAGCTGGGCGACTTCGTCGGCCTGGACATCTGCCTGGCCATCATGGACGTCCTGTACAAGGAGACCGGCGACAGCAAGTACCGTGCCTGCCCGCTGATCCGCAAGATGGTCCGCGGCGGCAACCTGGGCTGCAAGACCGGCAAGGGCTTCTATGTCTACAACGCCGATCGCACCAAGACCCCTGTGGACGCCCTGTAATTCAGTAAAACTTTCGCGCCTGGCGCGGGCAATACCGCGCCGGGCTGCGTTTGTTTGAGTAATGGAGGTTTATCAAATGGATTTTACTCTGTCCAAGCAGCAGCAAATGGTCCAGAAAATGTACAAGGAATTTGCTGAGAACGAAGTCAAGCCTCTCGCCAAAAAGGTCGATGCCGAGGAATATTTCCCCGTTGAGACCGTTCAGAAGATGGCGAAGCTGGGCATGATGGGCATCTACTTCCCGAAGGAAGTCGGCGGCGCCGGCGGCGATGTGCTGTCCTACGTCATGGCCGTTGAGGAGATGTCCAAGGTCTGCGGCACCACCGGTGTCATCATCTCCGCCCACACCTCTCTGTGCGCCGCTCCCATTTTCGAGAACGGCACCCCCGAGCAGAAGGCCAAGTACCTGCCCAAGCTGTGCAGCGGCGAGTGGATCGGCGCGTTCGGTCTGACCGAGCCCGGCGCCGGCACCGATGCCCAGGGCCAGCAGACCTTCGCCGTTGACGAGGGCGATCACTGGAAGCTGAACGGCTCCAAGATCTTCATCACCAACGCCGGCTACGCCAACGTCTTCATCATCATCGCCGTTACCGGCACCGTGCTGGACAAGCGCGGCCGCAAGCAGAAGGAAATCTCCGCCTTCATCGTCGAGCGCACCGATCCCGGTTTCAAGGTCGGCAAGCCCGAGGACAAGATGGGCATCCGTGGTTCCTCCACCTGCGAGCTGATCATGGAAGACTGCATCATCCCGAAGGACCGTCTGCTGGGTGTCAAGGGCAAGGGCTTCCAGCTGGCCATGGCCACCCTGGACGGCGGCCGTATCGGCATTGCTGCCCAGGCTCTGGGCATCGCCGAGGGCGCCCTGGACGAGACCGTCGCCTACGTCAAAGAGCGTAAGCAGTTCGGCCGTTCCATCTCTGCGTTCCAGAACACCCAGTTCGAGCTGGCCGAGATGAAGGCTCGCGTGGATGCCGCCAAGTTCCTGGTTTACCAGGCCGCTCTGAAGAAGCAGAGCGTGATGGACGGCGCCAAGGCCCGTTACAGCGTCGAGGCCGCCGAGGCCAAGCTGATCGCCGCCCGTACCGCCAGCGATGTGACCCGCCGCTGCCTGCAGCTGTTCGGCGGTTATGGCTACACCCGTGACTATCCCATCGAGCGCATGATGCGCGATGCCAAGATCACCGAGATCTACGAAGGCACCAGCGAAGTCCAGATGATGGTCATTTCCGGCGCGATGCTGAAGTAAGGAGGCAAGACGTACCATGAAAGCAATTGTTTGTGTCAAACAGGTTCCCGATACGCAGGGCAAGGTCGCTGTCAAGGCTGACGGCACCATGGACCGCGCAGCGATGGCAACCATCACCAACCCCGACGACCTGAACGCCGTCGAGGCCGCCCTGCAGCTCAAGGACGAGACCGGCTGCGAAGTCGTTGTCGTCACCATGGGCCCGCCGCCGGCCGAAGGCATGCTCCGTGAGCTGATCGCCCGCGGTGCCGACCGCGGCGTGCTGGTTTCCGGCCGTGAGTTCGGCGGTTCCGATACCTTCGCTACTTCCCAGATCCTGGCCGCTGCCGTCAACAAGATCGGCGTTGGCCCCGAGGACATCGTCTTCTGCGGCCGTCAGGCCATCGACGGCGATACCGCTCAGGTTGGTCCCCAGATCGCCGAGAAGCTGCATCTGCCCCAGGTCACCTATGTCACCGACATCAAGAAGGACGGCAACTCTCTGGTTGTCAAGCGCCAGCTTGAGGACGGCTACATGGAGCTGAAGGTCAACACGCCCTGCCTGCTGACCTGCATCAAGGAGCTGAACAATCCCCGTTACATGAGCGTGTCCGGCATCTTCGAGTGCTACGACAAGCCCATCGACGTTTTCGATTACAACACCCTGAAAGATGACCCGCTCATCGAGACCGACACCATCGGCCTCAAGGGCTCCCCGACGAATGTTTACAAGTCCTTTGCTCCTCCGGTCAAGGGCGCGGGCATGATGGTCGAGGATGCGGCCCAGCTGGTTGGCATCCTGAACGACAAGCACCTGATTTGAGGAAGGAGAAACGTACAATGGCTGAATTCAATGCAATGGACACCGCCGCCTTCAAGGGCGTGTGGGTTTTCTGCGAGCAGCGCGAAGGCCAGATCCAGACCATCAGCTATCAGCTGCTGAGCGAAGGCCGCAAGCTGGCCAACGACCTCGGCGTTGAGCTGTGCGGTGTCGTTATGGGCAGCGAGCTCAACGAAGATTACATCAAGGCGCTGGGCGGCTACGGTGCCGACCGCGTCTACTACCTGGACAGCCCCCTGCTGAAGGACTACACCACCGATGGCTATGCCAAGGCGCTGTGCGACCTCATCATGGAGAAGAAGCCCGAGATCATGCTGATCGGCGCCACCAACCTGGGCCGTGACCTTGGTCCCCGCTGCGCTGCCCGTCTGCACACCGGCCTGACCGCCGACTGCACCCACCTGGATGTGGACGTGGAGAAGTACAAGAACTTCCTGCGCACCACCTCCAACATCGACGTGGACAACACCAAGTTCGAGGAGAACACCAACCTGAAGATGACCCGTCCTGCTTTCGGCGGTCACCTGATGGCCACCATCATCTGCCCCCGTTTCCGTCCGCAGATGTCCACCGTCCGTCCCGGCGTTATGCAGACCCAGGCCTTCGACGAGGCCGGTGCTGCCAAGGTCGTTGTCGAGAAGATCGCTCCCGCACTGACCGCCGATGATATCCATGTGGAGATCCTCGACATCAAGAAGAGCGCCAAGAAGATGGTCGACCTGATCGGTGCCGATGTGGTCGTTTCCGTCGGCCGCGGCATCAGCTCCGACGTGGACAAGGGCATTGCCCTGGCCGAGGAACTGGCCGGCGTTCTGGGCGGCGTTGTCGGTGCTTCCCGTGCCGTTACCGATGAGGGCTGGCTGTCCAGCGATCATCAGGTCGGCCAGACCGGCAAGACCGTGCATCCCCGCATCTATGTGGCCCTGGGTATCTCCGGCGCCATCCAGCATGTGGCCGGTATGCAGGATTCCGATACCATCATCGCCATCAACAAGAACGAGAGCGCCCCGATCTTCGATGTTGCCACCTACGGCATCGTCGGCGATCTGTTCAAGGTCGTTCCCGAACTGATCAAGGAGATCCGCGCCGCCAAGGCCTGATTTCCGGATCACGTTGATCTGAAATAAAAGGCGCCGCAGCGAAAGCTGCGGCGCCTTTTTGTGTTGCAGATTGCCAAAAAGGCCGCCCCGTTTTACCGGAGCGGCTCTTCACTGTTATTACAATCAGATTTCAGCGTCCTTGCTGTTGGTGTAATCGAAGGTCACACCCAGGGCACCGGGGACGGCGTCCATCAGGGCGTCTACGTCGGTAAGCTCGCTGTTGGTCATCACAAAGAGAACCTTGTCGCCGAAGGTGGCCACCCGGGCTTTGTCGGCCATGACGCAGACCCACTTGTTCATCTGGACGTTCTCCAGCACCGCATCGGCGATGGTCTGGGCATCGGCTTCGTCCTTGACCCGCAGCAGCACCAGACTGTAGGCCTGGCTGCCGGTCAGCGATTCGGAATATACGCCCGCATCCACCAGGGCGGCCTGGTCGGCGGTCAGGCCGGTGTGGTAGGTGCACCAGCTGGCGTCACTCAGGTCGATGGCATTGGTGGTCAGCATCATCAGTTCCACCGGGTAGGCTTCGTAGATCTTGTCCACCATACCGCTGAGTTCGGCGTCGGGGGTCAGGGCCACGCCGGTCTCGGGGGTGACTTCCATGCCGGGATCGGAGGCAACGCCGTCGTCCGACGCCACGGGATCGTTGAGGATCTCATCGGGCAGCGGGGTGGGGGTGGCCTCGGTGGGCTCCTGGGTGTTGCTGCAGGCAGCAAGCAGCAGGGCAGCGGCCAGGCTCAGGCAAAACAGTGCTTTTTTCATTGTAAAAGTCCTTTCTCGGTCAGAATTTCATCAGGGGAAAACCGGATGTCCCATCCATCGGCGGGCAGGTCGGGCAGTACCAGCGCTGCGGGACAAAGCAGCAGACGCTTTCCCTTAGCATGTGCCAAAAATCGGTCATAATACCCGCCGCCGCGGCCCAGCCGCACACCATCGGACCGGACGGCCAGGCAGGGGATGAGCAGCAGCGTGCGGTCGCCTTCGGGCGGACAGACCGCCAAAAGGTCGCCGGGCGGTTCCGGAATACCGTAGGCACCCTGCCGCAAAAGGGCAAGATCGGGAATCTCCACCCACTCCATCCGGCCTGCCCCGCTCACCCGGGGCAGCAAAAGCCGCTTGCCGTCGGCTAAGGCGCGCTGGAGAATAGGCCAGGTGTTGGGCTCGTCGGGCAGGGAGGCAAAGGCCAGCACGGTGTCCGCCTTTTGCCAGCAGGGCAGCGCAAACAGCGCCTTGGCCATATCCCTGCCCGTAGTTTGCATATTCAGCGCGGCGCGCAGGGCTTTTGCGCGGGCGCGGGCCTCCCGTTTGGTCATGGCGAACCCTCCTTCTCCCGGTTCGCGGCTATCATACCACAGGCGGCGGGTTCTGGCAAGTAACAAAATTCTACACCGTATCCGGTGAAAACTGCGGCAAAGGGGGAGTGCCCATCTTGCCCGCAGCAGGAAAATGGAGTATAATATATCCTGTATTGTTATGTGCCAATATCCCGAAAGAGAAAGAAAAACACATTGAATTTGTGTAGGAAGTAAAGGAGCCGTATTCATCATGGGCAAGTTCAATTTTATCAAGACCGAGATCCCCGAAGTGCAGGTGATCGAACCGACAGTGTTCGGCGATGACCGCGGTTATTTCATGGAGACCTACCAGATCGACGACTTTGCCGCTGCCGGCATCGACAAGCCCTTTGTGCAGGACAACCAGAGCCGTTCCACCAAGGGCGTGCTGCGCGGGCTGCATTTCCAGAAGAACCACACCCAGGGAAAACTGGTGCGTGTGACGCTGGGCGAAGTCTTCGACGTGGCCGTGGACTGCCGTCCTCACAGTGCCACCTTCGGCAAATGGGTGGGCGTGACCCTCTCGGCCGAAAACAAGAAGATGCTCTACATCCCCGAGGGTTTTGCCCACGGTTTCGTGGTGCTGTCCGACGTGGCGGAATTCTGCTACAAGTGCACCGATGTGTATGATCCCACCTCGGAAGGCGGCATCCCCTACGATGATCCCACTGTCAACGTGCAGTGGCCGGACTGCGGCTGCGAGCACAAGACCAGCGCCAAGGACAAGGAGCATACCCCCTTCGCGGAACAGAAGTTTGAATTCTTCGAGAAGTACTAAGGAGTCACCGTGCAAAGTTTCAAAAACAGTTTTGCCAGTTTCTGGAAGTACCGTTATCTCTTGCAGAACCTCATCACGCGGGACTTCAAGCTGAAATACCGGCGCAGCGTGCTGGGCGTGGCCTGGAGCGTGCTGAACCCGCTGCTGACCTGCCTGGTCATGTTCCTGGTGTTCGACTCCATCATGAAGGGCCTGCGCGGGGAGGGCATCCCCAACTTTGCGGGCTTTCTGATCATCGGCCAGCTGCTGTTCAACTTCTTCCGGGAGTCCACCAGCATGGCCATGGAGAGCGTGCTCAAGAATGCGCCGTTGCTGCGCAAGGTCTATATCCCCAAATACATCTTCCCCATGGAGAAGTGCTGCTTCGCCCTGGTGAACTGCGCTTTCAGTTTCATTGCGCTGGTCATCGTCTTTGTCATTACCTGGACGCCGGTGACCTGGGCCACCGCCTGGATGGCCATCTACCCGCTGATCATGCTCTTTTTCTTCAGCCTGGGCATCGGCCTGCTGCTGTCGGCGCTCTACGTCTTTGTGCGGGACATCATGCATATCTGGGAAGTGTTCTGCACGCTGCTGGTCTACGCCAGCGCCATCTTCTATGATCCCGAAACGCTGTCCGGCATCATGCAGCGGCTCATCCATATCAACCCCATGTACTGGTATATCACGGCCTTCCGCCGCTGTGTGCTGTGGGGCCAGGGGCTGGATGCCACCATGATGGTGGTCTGCTTCCTCTGCGCCGCCGTCAGCATGGTGCTGGGTATTGTGGTTTTCAAGAAAAATCAGGACAAGTTTGTCCTGTACATGTAAGGGGGCGCACCTATGGCAGCGCAACAGCCGATCATCTCCATCGACCATGTCTCGATGCGCTTCAATCTCGCCAAGGAAAAGCACGAGAGCCTGAAAGAATACTTTGTGGCCCTTATGCACGGCGGTGTCCGCTTTGACGAGTTCTTCGCCCTGGATGACGTCAGCTTTGACATCATGCCCGGGGACTTCTACGGCCTCATCGGTCTCAACGGCAGCGGCAAGAGCACGCTGCTCAAGATCATTTCCGGTGTGTACAAGCCCTCCAGCGGCAAGGTGACGGTACGCGGCACCATCGCCCCGCTCATCGAGCTGGGGGCCGGCTTCGACATGGACCTGACCGCCCGGGAAAACATCTACCTCAACGGTACGGTGCTGGGCTACACACCCAAGTATATCGACTCCAAGTTCGACGATATTGTGGAGTTCAGCGAACTGAAAGATTTTCTCGATGTGCCGCTGAAAAACTACTCTTCCGGCATGGTAGCCCGCCTGGCTTTCGCCGTGGCGACGATGACCAAGCCAGATATCCTCATCGCCGACGAGATCCTGTCGGTGGGCGACTTCCTCTTCCAGGAAAAATGCGAGCGCCGCATGGCGGAGCTGCTCTCTGGCGGCACCACGGTCATCCTGGTCAGCCATTCTATCGACCAGATCGAGCGGATGTGCAATAAGGTGGCCTGGCTGGACCACGGCCATCTGCGCCGCAACGGCCTGACCGCCGACATCACCCCGGAATACCGCCATTTCCAGAAGGAAGACGCCCTACCCGCCAAGCGGACGGAGGAATGAACCACCCATGAAGCAACAACCCAACAACGAACGTCCCGCCGATCTGGCCGTACAGGACAGCGTGGGCGGGATGGCCCGCCGTCTGCTGAATCCCGCCCATCTGCGGGATCTGGCCCACCGTTCGATGGTCACTCTGCGGGAGCAGGGGGCGGAACAGCTCTGGCGGGATGTGTCCTTCCGGGTGGGGCTGGCCTTTCATCACGACGACTGGCGGCACCGGGCAGACCTGCCCCTGCGCCGCACCCTGAAAGCCCAGCGGGCCGCCGGTCTGCAGGGCCCTTGCGTCAGTGTGGTGGTGCCGGTCTTCAATACGCCGCTGCGCTTTTTCGACGAGATGGTGAAGAGCGTCCAGCGCCAGACCTATGCCAACTGGCAGCTGGTGCTGGTGGATGCCAGCGACGAAGGCCACGGGGAGGTCTCCCGGCGGGCACAACAGTACGCCGCCAAGGACAGCCGCATCATCTGCCAGAAGATTGAAAACCAGGGCATTGCTGCCAACACGACGGCGGGCTTTGCTGCGGCAACCGGCGGCTATCTGGCCCTGCTGGACCACGACGACGTGCTCTATCCCAACGCCCTCTTTGAATGTGTGCAGACCATCCAAAATACCGGCACGGATTTTGTCTACAGTGACGAGATCGTGCTGTCGGCAGACCTGAAACAGCTGGGCGGTTACCATTTCAAACCGGACTTTGCTCCCGATTATCTGCGGGGCGTCAACTTCATCACCCATCTGGCGGTATTCAGCCGTCCGCTGCTGGACGCGGCGGGGGCCTATGAATCCAGCGAGTTTGACGGCGCCCAGGACCATGACCTGATCCTGCGGCTCACCGAAAAGGCCAAAAAGATCGAGCACATCAAACAGGTGCTCTATATCTGGCGGGGCCACGCGGGATCCACGGCGGCGGGCATGGAAGCCAAACCCTACGCCATTGCGGCAGGGGAGCGGGCCATCGACGCCCAGCTGAAGCGGCTGGGCCTGCCCGGCCGGGCCATGGCAGTGGCCGACGCGCCCGGCGCTTTCCAGGTGCGGTACGAACTCACGGGTCATCCGCTGATCAGCGTGCTCATCCCCAACAAGGACCATACCGACGATCTGGACCGCTGCCTGACGAGCCTTTATAAAAACGCCGGGTACGATAACTTCGAGGTCCTCGTCATCGAGAACAACTCCACAGACCCTGCCACCGAAGCCTACTACCAGACCCTGCCCCAGCGGTTTGACCGGTGCCGGGTGGTGCGGTATGAGGGGCCCTTCAACTTCTCGGCCATCAACAACTTCGGCGCAAAATTTGCCCAGGGCGAACATCTGCTGCTGCTGAACAACGATATCGAGATTCTCTCGGAAGATTTCCTGCGGGAACTGCTTAGCTACAGCCAGCGCCCCGACGTGGGCGCGGTGGGCGCCAAACTCTATTATCCCGACGATACCATCCAGCATGCAGGCGTGCTCATGGGCATCAACGGCAGTGCGGGCCACAGCCACAAGAGCTACCCCCGCACGGCGGTGGGCGACATGTACCGCCTGGTGACTACCCAGGACTATATGGCCGTCACCGGCGCCTGCCTGATGACCAAGGCCTCGCTGTATAAGGCAGCTGGTGGCCTCGACGAAGAAAGGTTTGCCGTGGCCTACAACGACGTGGACTATTGCCTGAAACTCTGGATGCAGGGTCTGCTTAATGTCTACACCCCCCGCGCCGAAGCCTACCACTACGAGAGCAAGAGCCGGGGACTGGATACCCTGTCGGAGAACGCCAAACGCTACGAGCGGGAGAAGGCCAACTTCTACGCCAAATACCGGCAGTATATCGACAACTACGATCCCTACTACAACCCGCATTTCAACAATCTGTTTGAAAACTTCGGCCTGAAATAAGGAGGCCCAGCCATGAAAAACCGCTTTGATACCCAGCTTTTGATCGAAGGACACGACCTGGATGAGGACGTCATCCACGAAGGCATCCTGAACTGTGCCGAGGGCGACTGCCTGCTGGTGGTGGGGGACGAGGACCTGATCAAGGTCCACTACCACACCGATACCCCCTGGAAGGTGCTGGAATACGCCGCCACCCAGGGTGACATCCACACCATCATCATCGAAAATATGGAGCGTCAGGCCAACGGCCTGCACGGCTGATGCCATGAGTCAGCAGACCAAACGGATCAAGGAACTGTTCGGCTACGCCCGCACTCTGACCAAAGAGCAGGGCGTTGGGGTCATGGCCAGCCGGGCCGCCGGCTTTTTCAAGCGGCGGTTTTTCGGCAAGCGGGCGCGGTATCTGCCCGCCAAAAAGACGCTGGAAACCCAGCGCAGCGAGGCCGCCCTGCATGCCAAAGAATGGCCCACCATCAGCATCCTGACGCCGCTGTACAATACGCCGCCCCGGTTTTTGCAGCAATTCCTGGACAGTGTCCAGGAGCAGACGGCACCCAACTGGCAGCTGGTGCTGGTGGACGCCAGCGATGACGCTCACGGCGAAGTGGGCCGGGCGGTACAGCAACGGGCCGCGGAGGACAGCCGTATTGTCTACCAAAAAATTCAAAACGGCGGCATCGCGGCCAACACCAACGCGGCGGCGGCGCTGGCCACCGGGGACTATCTGGCGCTGGCGGACCACGACGATATGCTGGCCCCCCATGCCATCTACTGCATGAGCAAGGCCCTGGCCGAAAGCAAGGCCGATTTTGCCTACAGTGACGAAGCCCTCTTTGAAAAGGTCCCCCAGCGCCCGCGGGTGGGCCACTTCAAGCCGGATTACGCCCCGGAATACCTGATGGCCGTCAACTATATCTGCCACCTGGCAGTGTTCCGTCGGGAGCTGTTTGCGGCGGTGGGCGGCGAACGCCCTGCATGTGACGGCGCCCAGGACCATGACCTTTTCCTGCGCCTTATCGACGAGATGCAGCGCCGGAACCCGGCGGCGCGCCCCCTGCACGTTCCCCAGGTGCTCTATTACTGGCGGGTGCATGCGGCGTCCACCAGCGGCGGCACCGGGGCCAAGCCCTATGTGGAGGCAGCGGCCCGCAAGGCGGTGGCCGACCATCTGGCCGCCACCGGCCGCCACGGCGCCGTGGAAGCGGGCAAGTTCCCCGGCACCTGCCATGTGGTATGGGAGATTCCCGAACCCCAGCCGCTGGTGTCCATCCTGATCCCCAACAAGGACCACACCGCCGATCTGGAGAAGTGCCTGCACAGTCTGTATGCCAAAACGACCTACGACAATTTCGAGGTCATCGTCATCGAGAACAACTCCACCGACCCCGCCACCGAAGCCTACTATCAGCAGCTGCCCCAGCGGTACGACCGCGCACGGGTGGTGCGTTATAAGGGCGGGTTCAACTTCAGCCGCATCAACAACTTCGGCCGCAAGTACGCCACCGGCAGCTACCTTTTGCTGCTCAACAATGACATCGAAGTCATCAACGGCGACTGGCTGACCCAGATGGTAGGGGAGTGCCTGCAGCCCGGTGTGGGCATCTGCGGCGCCATGCTCTACTATCCCGACGATACCATCCAGCATGCCGGCATCATCACGGGGCTGGGCGGCTATGCGGGTCACAGCCACAAGTACCACAAGCGGGGCGGCAGCGGTTATATGTTCCGGCTGGCCACCGTGCAGGATTTCTCCGCGGTGACGGCGGCCTGCCTGCTGGTGCGCACGGCGGTGTTCGACGCCGTCCACGGCCTGGACGAGAGCCTGACCGTGGCTTACAACGATGTGGACTTCTGCCTGCGGGTGCGGGATGCCGGCTGGCGGATCGTCTGGACGCCCTACGCCGAGCTTTACCACCACGAGAGCAAATCCCGCGGTTCCGACGAGAAGGATCCCGCCAAAAAAGCCCGGTTTGACGCCGAACATGACCGCCTGTATGAGGTGCATGGCCGGGAAAACATCCTCCACGACCCATACTACAATCCCTCTCTCTCCCTGGACTATGAGGACTTCCGGGAGAGCGGCGATCTGCACCATCTGAAATAAAACAACAACACCCCGCACATCCGAAGATGTGCGGGGTGTTTGCTGTATCAGAGAAAAATTACTGCACAGTGGTCTGCAACTGGGGGGCGCCGCCGGCCAGCTCCTCGGCGGTGAGGGGGGACGGTGCCTCGACAGGCTGGTTCAGCCGCTCCCGGGCCACGGCCAGCATCAGCTTGATGCGGTTTTCCTGGTTGACGCGGGTGGCGCTGGGGTCATAGTCCACGGGGGTGATGTTGGCTTCAGGGTGCAGGGCGCGGATCTTGTTGATCATGCCTTTGCCCACGATGTGGTTGGGCAGGCAGCCGAAGGGCTGGGCACAGACGATGTTGCCGTAGCCGCCCTCCACCAGTTCCAGCATTTCAGCGGTGAGCAGCCAGCCCTCGCCCATCTTGGCACCCAGGGAGATGATGCCCTCCGGTTTTTTCATCAGTTCCCGGAAGGAGCCCGGCGCATAGAAGCCGTACTTCCGCATGGCGTCGTAGCTGGCCACGCCGATAGAATCCAGCCAGCCCAGGAAGGCGTCGGCACCGCCGGCGACCAGCTTGTTGCCGCCGTAGAGGTCGATGTCCAGCCGGGTGTTGGCCACGCAGTATTCCACAAAGCCCATCAGACCGGGCAGGTTGACCTCGCAGTCCTGGCTTTCCAGGAACTTTTCCAGGTCGTTGTTGCCCAGGGGGGAGTATTTGACGTAGATCTCGCCCACAACACCCACTTTGACCTTGGGGACCCGGGTGACGGGAATGGTGGCATAGTCGGCGGCGATGGCAGGGAACTGCTTCTTCATGGCCGGGGCCGAGTAGTTGCGGTCGCTGCGGATCCATTCCTGGATGCGGGCGATCCACTTCTCGGTCATGGCGTCGGCGTCGCCCTTGCGGTTCTCGTAGGGGGCAGTCTGGCTGCGCAGCGCTACCAGCATGTCGCCGTAGAAGATGGCAGCAATGACCTTGCGCAGCAGCGGCAGGGTCAGGGGCAGGCCGCTGCCTTTCTCCAGGCCCGAGAAGTTCAGCGACGCCACCGGAATGTTGCCGTAGCCGGCTTTGACCAGCGCCTTGCGCAGAAGTTTGATGTAGTTGGAAGCACGGCAGCCGCCGCCCGTCTGGGTGATGAGCAGGGCCGTGTGATCCAGATCGTACTTGCCGCTGTTCAGCGCGTCCAGAAATTGTCCGATGACCAGCAGGGCGGGGTAGCAGGTGTCGTTGTGGACGTATTTCAGGCCCAGCTGGGCCACCTCGCTGCCGCAGTTGCCCAGCACCTCGGTCTGGTAGCCTTCGCTGGCCAGGGCGGCCTGCATCAGACGGAACTGGGTCACCGCCATGTTGGGGATCAGGATCTTGTGGGTCTTTACCATCTCTTTGGTAAAATTGGGGGTCATGTATTCCATATACTTTGCCTCTTTTTCAGGAAAGAAGATGCGTCACGCCCGCTCGGCAGCGGCTTCGCGGCGCTCTTCCAGTGCGGCGAACAGGCTGCGCAACCGGATGTTGACGGCGCCCAGGTTGGTGATCTCGTCGATCTTCAGCTGGGTGTACAGCTTACCGCCGGCCTGCAGGATCTCGCGGGTCTCGTCGGTGGTGATGGCGTCCAGACCGCAGCCGAAAGAGACCAGCTGCACCAGATCCATGTCGGGCTGGCCGATGCAGTACTTGGCAGCAGCGTACAGACGGCTGTGATAGGTCCACTGGTTCAGCACCGAGGTGTTGAATTTCTCTTCATGCCAGCTCACCGAATCCTCGGTGACGACGGCCGCGCCCTGCCGGATGATCAGCTGGTCGATGCCGTGGTTGACCTCGGGGTCCACATGGTAGGGACGGCCTGCCAGCACGATGATATGTTTGCCCTCCTTGCGGGCTTCGGCGATGATGGCCGTGCCCTTGTCGCGGACCTGCTGCATATGACGGGCGTACTCGTCGTAGGCGGCGTCGATGGCCGCATGGACGGCCTTCTTGTCCAGCCCCGGGAAGGTCTTGGTGATGGACTGGTAGAACCGTTTGTAGAAATCCTTGCGCCGCTCCAGATTGAAGTAATCGTAGAGCAGCGGGATCTTGGTCAGTTCGGGACAGTTGCCCTCCAGCACTTCGGGATAGTAGGCCACCACCGGGCAGTTGTAGTGGTTGTCGCCCAGGTGTTCATCCAGGTTGTAGCTCATGCAGGGGTAGAATACGGCGTCCACGCCCTGTTCGGCCAGCCAGTGGATGTGACCGTGGCTGAGCTTGGCCGGGAAGCAGGCCGTATCGCTGGGAATGGTAGCCTGTCCGGCCTGGTAGAGTTTGCGGCTGGAGAAGGGGCTGACCACCACCTGGAAGTCCAGCTTCGTAAACAGGGTATGCCAGAAGGGCAGCAGTTCATACATATTCAGGCAGAGAGGAATGCCGATTTTGGCCCGGGGCTGTTCCGGCGCTGGGGCGTTGCGGTAGTCCTCCAGCAGCTTGAGCTTGTAGGCGTAGAGGTTGAGGTCCTCGTTGTTGGCCTTGCCGGTGACCGGCTTGTCGCAGCGGTTGCCGGAAATGAACCGTTTGCCGTCCGCAAAGACGTTGACGGTGAGCTGGCAATGGTTGCCGCAGCCGTTGCACTGTACGGTCTTGACGGTCTGGCTGAAGTTCTCCAGCTCGTCCTGGGTCAGTACGGTGCTGCGGGCGTTCGCTCCGGCATGTTTCAGGCCATGGAGCGCCGCGCCATAAGCGCCCATCAGACCGGCGATATCGGGGCGGATGACCTCCACGCCCATCTCCTTCTCAAAGGCGCGCAGTACGGCTTCGTTGTAGAAGGTGCCGCCCTGGACCACGATGTTGCGGCCCAGTTCCTCGGGGCTGGAAGCACGGATGACCTTGTACAGCGCGTTCTTGACCACCGAGATGGAAAGACCGGCGCTGATGTTCTGGATGGAAGCACCGTCCTTCTGGGCCTGCTTCACCGAGGAGTTCATGAAGACGGTGCAGCGGCTGCCCAGGTCTACGGGCTTGTCGGCGAACAGGCCCAGGGCGGCGAACTCCTTGACATCGTAGCCCAGAGCCTGGGCAAAGGTCTGCAGGAAGCTGCCGCAGCCGGAGGAACAGGCCTCGTTGAGGAAGATGTTGCTGATGGCACCGTCCTCGATCTTGAAGCACTTCATGTCCTGACCGCCGATGTCGATGATGAAATCCACGTCGGGCATGAAATGCTTGGCAGCGGTGAAATGGGCCACCGTCTCCACCAGACCGCGGTCACAGTGGAAGGCGTTCTTGATGAGCTCCTCGCCGTAGCCGGTGGTGGTGACGCTGGCGATCTCCAGCCCCGGATGGTCCTGGTAGAGCTTGAGCAGCGTCTCCCGTACCAGCGGTACCGGGTTGCCCAGGTTGGGGCGGTAGCTCTCAAACAGGATGTTGGCGTTCTGGTCGATGACCACCAGCTTGATGGTGGTGGAACCGGAATCGATGCCGATGTGCACCGGCCCGCACTGGGCGCTGAAGGGCAGGCAGGGAACGGTGGCTTTCAGATGCCGCGCATGGAATTCTTCGTATTCCTGCTGGTTGGCGAAGAGCGGCGGCAGGCTCACGTAGGTGGCCGTGGCGCTGTAATCGTCCAGACGGCGGGCCACCTCGTGCAGGTCGGACTCCTCGTCGGCGTAGAAGGCGGCGCCCAGCGCCACGAAGAGCAGGCTGTTCTCGGGGCAGAGGCCCTTGACGCCCAGCGTCTTGTCAAAGCTCTGGCGCAGCGTCTTGCTGAAGGTCAGAGGCCCGCCCAGATAGACGATGTTGCCCTGGATGGGACGGCCCTGGGCCAGGCCGGCGATGGTCTGGTTGACCACGGCCTGGTAGATGGAGGCGGCGATGTCACCGGCCTGGGCGCCCTGGTTGATCAGCGGCTGGATGTCGCTCTTGGCAAAGACACCGCAGCGGCTGGCGATGGTGTAGGTGCGGGTGGCGGTCTGGGCGGCAGCGTCCATCTCATCGGCGCCCATCTTCAGAAGGGTGGCCATCTGGTCGATGAAGGCGCCGGTGCCGCCGGCACAGCTGCCGTTCATACGCACCTCAGTGCCGTTGGTCAGAAAAAGGATCTTGGCATCCTCACCGCCCAGCTCGATGATGCAGTCGGTGCCGGGCACCAGACGGTTGGCTGCCACACGGGTGGCGAATACTTCCTGCACAAAGGGAACTTTGCAGCTGTCTGCCAGGCCCATGCCGGCAGAACCGGAAATGGCCAGGTAGGCACGGCCGTCGGGCAGGTATTCGGCGGCCACTTTTTCGAGCAGGGCTTTGCCCTTCTCCAGAATATGGCTGAAATGACGTTCGTAGGTGGAAAACAGGATCTCACCGGCGTCGTTCAGCACTACACATTTAATGGTCGTGGAACCAATGTCCAAACCAACTCTCATAGGGATGTAACCTCCTGCGGAAAAACGGGAAATTGCGGGATCGGTATCGTTCCAACGCACTTTTTTGCGTGTGGGAGTCACAAACAGCCTACTCCTACCGATACCATATCATCTTATTCTACCTTTTTTTAGCTGGTTTGGCAAGCCTGCGGGGCGGAAAATGTCCCTTTGGGCCGAAAAAACGCCAAAGCGGCACAGGCTTTCGCCGGTGCCGCTCTGGTGTCAAAAGAAAAGAGGAGTATGGATGAAAAAACTTGGGGTCCCTGCCTCGGGTCGGGTCCCTGCTCCCTTCCTGAGGACACTTACAGTATATCGGTTGTTTGTGACAAAGAGGTGAAAGAAGTTTCAAGAAATTGCAAAAGAAATCGAAACAAATTTTAAAAATCCCTGTCGTAAAAAGCAGGAGAAAATCTGCGATACCTGATGCAAAACGGTGCGGCATATGGTATCATGGAAAAGAGACATCGCAGACTTCCCTCGGGTGGCCTGCTTACCACAAAAAGGAAACAGAAACTATGCCGAATCGAATCAATTACCAACTGGAGATGGAGAAGGTCTTCCGGCAGCTGGAGGCAGAGGGCATCCGCCCGAAGCTCCTGCTGCACGCCTGCTGCGCCCCCTGTTCCAGCGCCACACTGGAGCGGCTGGCCGATCATTTTGACCTGACCATTCTTTATTATAATCCCAATATCTATCCTCCGGCGGAATACCATCGCCGTGAAGCAGAACTGGAACGGTTTGTGGAGCAGGCCGGGTACCGCTTCCCGGTGGTGGAGCTGCCCTACGAACCCCAGGAGTTTTACGATGCCGTAAAGGGGCTGGAACAGGAACCGGAAAAAGGGGAGCGCTGCACGGCATGCTACCGGCTGCGGCTGGAACAGGCGGCACGGTACGCCGCCGAAAACGGGTTTGACTGGTTCTGCACCACCCTGTCCATCTCTCCCATGAAGGACCCGGTGCGCATCAACGCGCTGGGAAACGAGCTGGGGGCACGGTACGGCGTGCGGTTCCTGCCCAGCGAGTTCCGCAAAAAGGACGGCTACAAGCGCAGCCTGCAGCTCAGCGCGGAATACGGGCTCTACCGGCAGGACTACTGCGGCTGCGTATTCAGCAAACAGGAACGGGGCGTCTGACCCTTCCGGAAAAATCATAGAGGAAAAGGAAATACTATGGAAAAACACATCCTTGTGGCGCTGCCCCTGACGGAAGCGCAGCGCGAGACCATCCGGCAGGCGGCGCCCCGGTTTGCCTACCGCTTCACCACCCAGGAGACCGTGACGCGGGAGGAGATCCTCTGGGCGGATGCCATTCTGGGCAACGTGCCGGTGGATCTGATCCGGCAGAATGACCATCTTGCCTGGTTCCAGTCCAACTTTGCGGGGCCGGACCCCTATCTGGAACCCGGTGTGCTGCCCGCCGACTGCCTTGTGACCAACGCCACCGGCGCCTACGGGCTGGCCATCAGCGAGTGGATGCTGGGCATGTGGCTGGCCCTGGCCAAGGATCTGGTGCTCTACCGCGACCGGCAGCACCGCCACGAGTGGAATGCCATCGAGCGTCCGGTGCGTTCCATCGCCGGGGCGCGGGTGCTCTGCGTCGGGATGGGGGACATCGGTGCCAGCTTTGCCCGGCGGGCCCATCTGCTGGGCGCCGAGGTGGTGGGGGTGCGCCGCCATGCGGGAGAATGCCCCGACTATTGCCTGCGGGTGGTGGACACCGCCCACCTGGACGAGGAGCTGCCCGCGGCCGACCTGGTGGCGCTGAGCCTGCCCGGCACACCCCAGACGTACCGGATGTTTGATGCCGCCCGGCTGGCCCGCTGCAAACAGGGGGCGATCCTGCTCAATGTGGGGCGGGGCAGCACCGTGGACTGCGATGCGCTGGCGGCCGCCGTGCAGAGCGGAGCGCTCTATGGGGCGGCCATCGACGTGACCGACCCCGAGCCGCTGCCGCCCGACCATCCTCTGTGGGGGCTGGACACCGTGCTCATCACGCCCCATATCTCGGGGCGATTCAGCCTGCCCCGCACCCTGGAAAACATCGTGGGGATCTTCGCACACAATCTGCAGCGGTTCGCTGCCGGCCAGACGCTGGATAACCAGATGAGCCGCACCACCCGCTATGTCAGCGAGGACACCCCCGGCCGCCGCCTGACCTGCGAATAAGAGGAGCTTTGTATGGGTTTCTATCAGTTTGTCTATCTGTTTTTTGCCTACTCCTTCTTGGGATGGCTGGGCGAGGTCGTCACCACCGCCGTGCGCAAGCGCCGGTATCAGGACCGCGGCGTCCTCAACGGGCCGCTGTGTATTCTGTATGGTGTGGGCGGGCTGACCGTCAGCTTTGCCCTCGGAGAACTGCAGCAGAGCTGGGTTTTCCTGTTTGGCCTCAGTGCCATCTATGCCACCGTGCTGGAATGGGTGGCCGGTCACCTGCTGGAGCGGGTCAGCGGCACCCGGTGGTGGGACTACAGCGATGAATGGTTCAACCTGGACGGCTACATCTGCCTGGGCGCCTCCTTCCTGTGGGGTGCGCTGAGCGTCATCACCATCAAATGGGGCAACCCGCTGCTGCTGGCGCTCTTCGGGCTGATCCCCGTCACCGTGCGTACGGTGGCCATTTGGGTGCTGCTGGTGGTCTTCGCCATCGACGCCGTGGGCACCGTGCTGACCATGCTGGGCCTGCGCTATCGCTGGCCCCCGGCGGAAGCGGTGGAAAACCGTCTGGCAAACCTGACGCTGCGCGCCGGCATGTGGATCCTCGGCAGCGTGGAAAACCGTATGGCCAAGGCTCATCCCGCCCTGACCTTTGAACATCATAAAAAGGCGAAAACCACGGTGTTCGCCGCCGGCTGCAGCCCGTACAAGATCGTGCTGCTGTTTTTCATCGGCGCCTTCCTCGGCGATGTCATCGAGACCATCTTCTGCCGCATCACTGCAGGCTACTGGATGAGCCGTTCCAGCGTGGTGTGGGGGCCCTTCTCCATCGTGTGGGGGCTGGCCATCGCGCTGGTCACGCTGCTGCTCTACCGGTATAAGGACAAATCCGCCAGCTGGCTCTTTGTGGCCGGTACACTGCTGGGCGGCGCCTATGAATACCTGTGCAGCGTCTTCACCGAGGTGGTCTTCGGGGCGGTGTTCTGGGACTACAGCCAGATCCCCTTCAACCTGGGAGGCCGCATCAATTTGCTCTACTGCTTCTTCTGGGGCTTTGCGGCGGTGGCCTGGTTCAAGGTACTTTACCCGCCCATCTCGGACCTGATCGAGCGGCTTCCCCGCCGGGCCGGTACGGTGCTGACCTGGGCGCTGTGCCTGTTCATGGTGGCGGATATCGCCGTCAGTTCGCTGGCCCTCATGCGCTACAACGCCCGTATCGAAGGAGTGCCGGCCCAGAACAGTCTGCAGGTCTACCTGGACGAACACTACGATGACGCCCGTATGCAGGCAGTCTATCCCAAGGCAGTGCACACCGGCTGAGGACGCAGCAGAATTATTTTGTATCTTTCCGCCCAATGTGCTATAATCATTTTGTACGAAGATAAAGATAGAATTTTGTGAAATGTGACACAGGAATCGGAGGAGGATTCTGCCATGACCCGTACAGAGGCAATGGAGTATTACACCAAGGCTCAGAAACAGGGCCAGCGTGAATACCGGGAAAAGACCGCGGCCGGACAGTCCCCGTTCCTGCCGGTGCTGGATGACATCCTGCAGAATGTGGAGATCGAAAACCAGCTGCCGCTGGGCCTGATCGAGGTGCCGCTGGAACTGGTGGTGGGCACCAAAACGGCGGGCCGCACGGCGGCGTTTGCCAGCAACTTCATGCCGCTGCTGGAACTCAAGAGCGAGTTCGGCACCAAGTGGACCAGCCTGTGCATCGCCCACCTGGAGGAAGGCATCCGGGATCCCATCCGCTGCTTTGAATACCTGGGCCGCTTTTATGTGCAGGAAGGCAACAAGCGGGTCAGTGTGCTGAAATACTTTGACGCCAGCAGCGTGTCGGCCAACGTCACCCGGGTGGTGCCGCGGTACAACGAGACGCCGGAAGTGCGTCTGTACTACGAGTTCATGCGCTACTATCCGCTGATCAAGACCTATACGCTGCGGTTCACCAAAACCGGCAGCTTTGCCCGGCTGCAGAAACTCATGGGCAAAGGCCCCGAGGAGGAATGGAGCGACGAGGACCGCGCCGACATCCTGTCGCTGTACAACTGGGTGGGCAAGGCCTTCCGGGCGCATGGGGGCGACAATCTGCGCTGCACCACCGGCGATGTACTGCTGCTGCTTCTGCGGCTGTATTCACGCCAGCAGCTGGCCGAGAGCACCCCGGCGGAGCTGAGCCAGAAGCTGGACGCCCTGTGGGATGACGTGCTGGCGCTGCAGAACGATGACCCCGTCACGGTCAGCGTGAAGCCGGCGGAACCCGCCAAACCCAAGGAGACCCTCATCGAGAAGATCCTGCCCGGCATCCGCCAGACCGCCCCCACCCATCTGAAGGTGGCCTTTGTGCACGAGCGTACGGCGGAGACCAGCGCCTGGACGAGCCAGCATGAATTCGGCCGCAGCCAGCTGGATACCGTCTTTGAGGGCAAGGTGGAAACCGCCGCCTACTTCAACGCCGTGGCGGGGGAGAATGCCGACGATCTGGTAGAGCAGGCCATCGCCGAGGGCGCCGACATTGTCTTTACCACCAGCCCCAAGCTGGTGGGCGCGTCGCTGCGGGCGGCGGTGAAGCATCCGCAGGTGCGCATTCTCAACTGTTCCATGGAGATGCCCTACGCCAGCATCCGCACCTACTATACCCGTGTTTATGAAGCAAAGTTCATCACCGGCGCCATTGCCGGTGCCATGGCGGTGGGGGACCGCATCGGCTATGTAGCGGACTACCCCAGCTTCGGCGTGCCCGCCAACATCAATGCCTTTGCCCTGGGGGCCCGGATGGTCAACCCCCGCATCAAGGTGGAACTGTTCTGGACCTGTCTGCCGGAGCAGGAGGACCCGCTGACCCTCTTCACCCGCAAGGGCATCACGGTGGTTTCCGGCCGGGACGCGCCCATGCCGGGGCGGCCGCAGCGGGAGTTCGGTACCTTCCTGATCCGTCCGGGCGGTGTGCTGCAGGATCTGGCCACGCCGTTCTGGCACTGGGGCCAGTTCTATGAAAACGTGGTGCGCAGCGTGCTGGACGGTGGCTGGACCCGGGACAAATCGGGCACCGACGGCCGTGCCGTTAACTACTGGTGGGGCATGAACAGCGGCGTCATGGATGTGCTGCTCAGCCGCGAACTGCCCCAGGATGTGCAGCATCTGGCACGGATCCTGCGGGAGGGCGTGATCTCCGGCATGATCGATCCCTTTGCCTGCCGCATCACCGCCCAGGACGGCAGCACCAAGAACAGCGGCCGCCGCGGACTGGATCTGGAACAGATCGTGCACATGGACTGGCTGTGCGACGCTGTGGAAGGCCATGTGCCGGAATATGATGAACTGGCCGAGGCTTCCCGTGCCATGTACCGGATGCAGGGAATCCACCGTGACCGTCTGCCGGTGGAGAAGGAGGCCGAACTATGAAGCTGCTGGCCGTTGCGGACGAAGAATGCAAGGCTTTGTGGGAGTACTACAGCCCCGAAAAATTCGAGGGTGTGGAACTGATTGTGGCCTGTGGAGACCTGAACCGGCATTATCTGGAGTATCTGGCCACCATGGTGCCGGTGCCGGTGTTTTATGTGCACGGCAACCATGACGAGGGATACGACAGCCACCCGCCGGAGGGGGCTGTATGCATCGATGATGACGTGATCGAATACCATGGCCTGCGTATTGCCGGGCTGGGCGGAGCCTGCCGGTATCGCACCGGTGCCTGGCAGTTCACCGAGGCGGAAATGAAAAAGCGCGTCAACCACCTGCGCAGCAAGATCGAGCGGCACCGGGGGGTGGACGTGCTGGTGACCCATGCGCCGCTGCATGGTTACGGGGACCTCAACGACCTGGCCCACCGTGGTTTTACGGTGTTCCGGGAACTTCTGGACCGGTACCATCCGCAGCTGATGCTGCACGGTCATGTACATATGAATTACGGCGCCAACATCCAGCGGGAGCACCTGTACGGGTCCACCCGCATCGTCAACTGCTTTGAGCGGATCTATCTGGATGTGGAACCGGCGCCGCCCCGGCCGCAGCATCGGCTGATGTCGCGCCTGTGGCAGAGATAATCTAGGGTAAGGAGAACAGTTATGATCAAAATCGCAGTCTTTGGCGCGGGTACCTGGGGCATTGCTCTGGCGCGCCTGTTGGCGGTCAACGGACGGGATGTCACAGTGTGGAGCGCCATTCCCACCGAACTCAAGTCCCTGAGCACCACCCACCGTCACCCCAATCTGCCCGGCATGGAACTGCCGTCCACGATGCACTACACCGCTGACATCGCCGAGGCCTGCGCCGGCAAGGACATCCTGCTGTTTGCGGTGCCTTCTCCTTTTGTGCGTTCCACAGCCAAGAAGGCGGCACCCTACATTTCCGACAGCCAGCTGATCGTGGATGTGGCCAAAGGCATCGAGGACAAGACCCTGATGACCATGAGTGAGATCATCGAGGATGAGCTCACCAAGCAGAAGCGGTCGGCCAGGGTGGTGGCCCTCTCCGGCCCCACCCATGCCGAGGAGGTCGCCCGGGATATGCCTACCCTGATCGTGGCCGCCAGCGAGGACGAGGAAGCCGCCAAGGCGGTGCAGAAAGCCTTCTCCACGCCCACCTTCCGGGTCTACACCAACACCGACCGCCGCGGCACCGAGCTGGGCGGTGCGGTGAAGAATGTCATCGCGCTGGCCGTGGGCATCGCCCTGGGCCTGGGCTACGGTGACAACGCCAAGGCGGCGCTCATCACCCGCGGCAACGCCGAACTGTCCCGCCTGGGCATCGCTATGGGCTGCAAGCCCGAAACCTTCTCGGGCCTCTCAGGTATGGGTGACCTGATCGTTACCTGTACCAGCATGCACAGCCGCAACCTCCACGCCGGTATGCTGCTGGGCCACGGGAAGACCGTGGAGGAAGCCAAGACCGAGGTCGGTCAGGTGGTGGAGGGCATCAACGCGCTGCCTGCCGCCTGCCGTCTGGCCAAGAAATACAAGGTGGACATGCCCATCGTCCAGAGTGTGGACGCCATCCTCGGCGGCCGTCTGGCGGCCAGCAATGCGCTGGCTTCCCTGATGGGCCGTGATCTCAAACGGGAGTGAGGTACATCGGTATGGAGCCTTCCATCCGGGCCGCCTTCTTTGACATTGACGGCACACTGCTGCCCTTCGGGGCCGAGGCACTGCCCCTTTCCACCCGGAACGCTCTGGAAACCCTGCATCGCAACGGCGTCCGGACCTTTATCGCTACCGGCCGTCCGCCCATCCATCTGCCTTTGTTGCATGCGCTGGACGGGATTCCCTTCGACGGGTATGTGACGATGAACGGCCAGTATTGTTATCTCCGCGACGGTACCCTGCTTTACGACCATGCCATCGACCCGGCCTCCCTGCGCACCCTGCTGCCCTACATCCAGCGGGAACGCATTTCGGTGGGATTCATCGAAAAAGACCGTTCCACCTTTAATCTCATTGATGACCTCAGCGCTGAGTTCTGTCAGCGGATGCAGCAGGACATCGGGGACGTGGCGGCCCGCATCGAGGCGGCTCCCATCTACCAGCTCAGCGCTTTTCTGCCGGAAGCCAAGGAGGCGGAATTTCTGCGCAGCTGCCCGGGCTGTGTGGCGGTGCGCTGGAATGACGCCTTTGCCGACGTACTGCCCGCGGGCGGCGGCAAGACCGAAGGGCTCGCCCATGTGCTGAAGGCCCTGGGCCTTGCACGGGAGCAGGCCATCGCCTTCGGGGACGGCGGCAACGATGTGGAGATGCTGCGCTGGGCGGGCATCGGCGTGGCCATGGGCAATGCCTGCCCGGAAGCCAAAGCGGCCGCCGACTACATCACCGACGATGTGACCGCCGACGGTCTGGCCAAGGCGCTGCGCCATTTTGGCCTGCTGTGACCGGACGGTTTCGCATACCAAAGGATCCCTCTGCGTAGACTATACGCGGGGGGATTTTTCTATGTCGTCCTACGCACAACGTCTGCGGACGCGTCTTGCGTCCTGTCCGGCACTGGATGTGCCCTTTCTCGCCATTCTGCTGATCCTGCTGTGTTACGGCCTTATCATGCTGTTCTCGGCGGGGTATGCGGTGGCGCTCTACCGCCGCGGTGATGCCTACACCTACATCCGGCCTCAGCTGCTCTTTGCGGCACTGGGCGTGGCGGCCATGTATGCGGCCAGCCTCATCGACTATCACGTCTGGCACAAGCTGGCCTGGCCTATGCTGGGGATTTCGCTGCTATTGCTTACCATCGTTCTCTTTATGCCGGAGTATAACGGCTGCAAGCGGTGGATCGTGCTGCCGGGACTGGGCACTCTGCAGCCCAGCGAGATCGCCAAATTTTCGGTGGTGCTGGTGTTTGCCCATATCATCTCGCTGAACCATGACCGGATGAAGACCTTTTCCACCGGTGTGCTGCCTTTCGGGCTCATCCTTGGCACCGTGGCGGTGCTCATGCTGCTGGAACCCCACCTTTCGGGTACGCTGCTCATCCTCTCCATCGGTGCGGTGCTCATGTTTGTGGGCGGCACCGGCCTCAAATGGTTCGGCATTGCGGGCGGTCTCGGCGTGGGTGCCATTGCGGCGGCCGTTATCGCCCTGCCGGAACTGGTGCCCTATGCCACCGATCGCCTGGTCTCCTGGCAGGACCCCTTTGCCGACCCCCTGGGGGAGGGGCATCAGACCATCCAGAGCCTCTATGCCATTGCGTCGGGGGGCATTGCCGGGCTGGGGCTGGGCAACAGCCGCCAGAAATACCTCTACGTGCCGGAGCCCCAGAATGACTTCATCTTTTCCATCCTCTGTGAGGAGCTGGGCTTTATCGGGGCGGCGCTGGTGGTCCTGCTGTTTCTTCTTCTGCTGCTGCGGGGCATCTCCATCGCCGTGCGCGCCCGGGATAAATTCGGCGCCCTGCTGGTGGTGGGTTTTGTGGTGCAGGTGGTGCTGCAGGCCATCCTCAACATTGCGGTGGTCACCAACACCATCCCCAACACCGGCATCAGTCTTCCATTCTTCTCCTCGGGCGGCACCAGCCTGATGATGCTGCTGGGGGAAATGGGCATTGTACTCTCGGTCTCCCGGCAGGCGGACCTGGTTTGAACTGTCAACAAATTCCGACAAAATTTCACAGGGCCACGGTTGAATCCCGTGGCCTTTTGCCGTATAATAAATCAGTATTTCTAGGAGAATGGGGTGAAGCCGTGCCGGAAACACAAAACCGTAAACCGCCTTTTGCGCTGCGGGCGCTGGCGGCCTTCGGCGTGACGCTGGTACTTCTTTTTGTGCTGCTGCTGGGGGCCTGTGCGCTGCCCGGCGAGCCGGTGCGCGCCCACCTGACCGCTTCGGCGGCGACCATCATCGAGGAAGGTCTGTATCCCTCCTATTTTGGGTGTAAGCTTTTCCAGATGGACAACTACACCGACACCCTCATGCTGATGGAAGCGGCTTCCGCCGACGAGACGGACCCACTCACCGCCATGATGACCAATACCGCCTACAACGTGGACAACTTTGAAACGCTGGGGGAGGACCTGGCCGCCTATCTGGAGGCCCGGGAGGCAGGCAAGACGGGGGAGCAGGCCGGGCTGGAACCTTTTTCCTATGCGCGGTACTGGCATGGGTATCTGATCTGGGTGCGGCCGCTGCTCTGCCTCATGCCTTACAGCGGGGTGCGGGTGGTACAGTATATCCTGCTTTTCGCGCTGTTTGCGGCGGTGCTGGTGCTGCTGCGCCGCCGTGCCGGACTGCGGGCGGCCCTGTGGTTTGCTGTCAGCCAGCTGCTGGTGACGGTCTTCTGGGTGCCGCACCAGATTCAGTATTTCACCTGTTTTGCCGTGGCCTATGCAGGCTGCGTCTGGGTGCTGGCCAGGCCCCGCCGCAGCGATGTGCTCTGCCTGGGGCTGGTGGTCCTCGGCACGGTGACGGCTTTCTGTGATCTTCTGGTCACGCCGATCCTGACCCTGGGACTGCCGCTGGTCTGCTGGCTGCTGGAACCCCAGCAGCGGCTGCGCGCCGGCGGCAGACAGTGTGCCCTGGTTGTGGGCGGTGCCCTGAGCTGGGGTGCCGGGTATGGTGTCTGCTGGGCCCTCAAATGGGTACTGGCGGGCCTTGTGACGGGACAGAGCGTCATCGACGATGCTTTGCACCAGATCGGCGTGCGCACCGCCGCCGACACCTGGCACGGCATGGAATTGACATGGCGTAATATTATACAGTTTGTATATTCTACGCTGGCGGACCGGAGCCTGTTCTGGCCGCTGGTGGGGCTGTTTGTGGTGGCTGTGGCGGTGTTTGCGCTCAGCGTCCGCAGCCGTGCGGCGCTGGTGCGGGCCTTGCCCCTGGCCCTGGCGGCGGCCATGCCGCTGGTCTGGTTTGCCGTGCTGCGCACCCACAGCATCCAGCATGGATGGTTCACCTGGCGTGCCCTGGGCCTGACGCTCTTTGCAGGGCTGGCCTTTTTGTATTTTGCCTGTGATCTGCGCAAGATGACGCGACGTTTGATGGGAAAAAAGGAAAGTATATGAAAACGACGGAAGAAAAACCGAAAACCGAAGCGGCCGGGAAGGTCCGCAAGAAGCTGCCGCGGTGGGGCAAGATCCTTATTGCGGTGGTGGTTGTGCTGGCAGTGGTGGCAGGTGCCGGAGCGCTGTATGTCAACGGCAAGCTGGACCTGCTGCGCTACGATGACGGCAGCGTGGATGGTGTGGGAACCATCCACGCCAGCGAAGACCAGGACCTGGATGCCAGCGGTCTGGTACATAACAGCGACGAGATGGAGATGCCCGAGGGCAGTCCCTTCGCCGACGAAAATGTGCTGAACATCCTGCTCATCGGCACCGATGAGCGCACCGAGGCCGTCAACGATGCCGATGCCTTCACCCATCTGAACCAGCTGGACGGCACCGAGGATACCACCGAATTCAGCGATGATGCCCGGGCGGATGCCATGATTCTTGTCTCGCTGAACATCAACGATCATACCATCCGACTGGCCTCCATCGAGCGTGCCACCGGCGTGCCCATCCTGTTGGACGGTTACGAGGGCCAGTATGACTGGATCACCCATACCTTCCGTTACGGTGGCGCCAAGCTGACCATGGACACGGTGGAGGACTGCTTCAACGTGCAGGTGGATCACTATGTGCGGGTGAACTTCAACTCCTTCGTACAGATCGTGGACGCCGTGGGCGGTGTGGACATCGAGATTACCGATCTGGAGGCCAAGGCCCTGAACTGGGAAGTGCCCTCCAACTCCATGCTGATCGTCAACAAGGTGGAGCCGGGGCTCAACCATTTTGACGGCTACACGGCATTGCAGTATGCCCGTCTGCGCAAGATCGACAGCGACTGGAAGCGCATTGAGCGCCAGCGCACCGTGATCAACGCAGTGCTGGATCAGGTCAAGAACGCCAGCGTGGTGGAGCTGGACAATCTGCTGAACACCGTGCTGCCGCTGGTGCAGACCAACTTTACCAAGTCGGAAATCACGGCGCTGCTGGTGCAGCTGCCGGCCTTCCTGGGGGCCGATGTAGAGCAGCTCTCGCTGCCGCTGCAGGGCACCTACGGGGTGCGCACCGGCATGGATGACCGTCTGATGTACGATCCCGATTGGTATGTGAATACCACGGCGCTGCAGGATTTCCTGTACAACGGTAAGACGGCCGACGAGGTCATCGCAGCCACACCGGAGACAGCCGCCGCCGAAGAGGAAAGAAAAGAGAGTGATTCGGATAGCGACCCGGCATCCGAATCAGAATCCACCTCTGCCTGGGACCGGGAGACCGATCCGGCGGAAACATACATCCGCCAGAATCTGCATACAGTGGATCTGGCCTATCCGCTCAGCGACAGTGACTTCGGCAGCAGCGAGTACCGCCTGTTCCTGGCTTCCCTGGGCGGCAGCCGGGATATCGATGTGCGGAACACGCTGGTGGATTACCTTGCCGCCCAGGGCGTGCGGGTGATCGCGGTGCCGGGCGGTGCGGCGGCCGGTATGCTGCTGGACGACTACCTGCAGACCGGCGACGGTGTCTCGCTGAGCCGCTATCTGGCCACGCTGCCCGCCGACCAGCGCGCCGAGGCGCGGATCCTCTGGCAGGAGACCTACCGTCAGTATCCCGGCGCGCTGCACGCGGCGGGTGTGGGGGCGGACTCCGCCCAGACGGCGGTGGGCTATGCCGCACAGCTGCTGACAGGGCAGAGTGTGGGCACGCCGGCCGAAGAACTGGAAAACGCTGTGCAGGGAATGCAGAGCGCCAATGCCCGCACGGTGGTCTACTGGTTCCGCCAGGCCATGGAGGAACAGCCCGAGGCCATGGCGGACTATCTGGGCGAGGATGCCTTTGCGCTGGCCCAGCGTCTGTACAATGGTTTGCAGGGCAACCTGGAAGCAGGGGACGATCAGGTCACGGAAGACCTCACCCAACTGCTGGAAGCCTGGCCGGAGGAACAGATCCTGGCCTTTGTGCCGGGGGACGCAGCCCTGCAGAGTGGGGACAGTGTAGCGGCCCGACTGCAGGAAACGCTGGATGAGGCGGACGAAAAGGTCTGCTCCATCGGGGTGCTCTACGGCAAGTGGCGCAACGACACGACCTTTAACCCCGAGGAAGAGGGCCTCTGGAATGCCGAGGGCCTGGGAGACTGGCTGGGCGAATATGTCACCCCCGGCAAGGATCTGCTGCTGGCGCTGGACGGCGAGGATTGCCCCTTTGATGATGGTGAAACCTCGTTGCTGCAGGACGCCGAAGCGGATGTGACCCGTGTGGCGCAGAAGCTGCTGATTCTGAATCCTGACAACAAGGTCAGCACGGCGACGCCGGAAGATGCCGCGTCGGATACGGCTTTCTGAACTTTTTTGCCAAAAGGCGTTGACAAACGCGCGGCATTGTGGTATAAATGCTTCAAACCAATGAAGCGAAAGTAAAACTGCAAGCGCAGCTACAGAGAGTCCCCGGCGCTGGAAAAGGGATGCAGAGCGGTGCAGTACAATGGTTCGCGGAGGGCACGGGGAAAAGGCAGAGCCTGAGTATCCGTTGACGGGCGCTCCCGTTACAGGGCAGGGGAATGTTGGTTCCCTACAGAGTGGCTATGCCAGGCATAGCAAGCAAGGTGGCACCACAGATCGTTGTATCTGCCCTTGCACGGAAGGAATCCTTCTGTGCAAGGGCAGTTTTGTTTTTGCACACCAACCCGAGGAGGTTGCAACGATGAAGATGATCCAGCTGAAAGAGCGATGGCGACCCTTTTTGGCCGAACAATGAACCATCTATGATTTGCTGAAAAGGAGATTCTACCATGAAAAAGTTTGTTGCTGTTCTGTCCGCCGCCGCCATGATGACCAGCCTGGCCGCCTGCGGTGCCACCGCTGACACCACCGCCGGTTCTTCCTCTGCCGCGTCCTCCGCCGCCACCGCCGAGGCGACTTCCGGCGGTTACAAGATCGCCATTGTCCAGCAGATGGACCACTCCAGCCTGGACGAGATCCGCACCGCCATCGAGGCGGAGCTGGACGCCAAAGCGGCAGAGCAGGGCATCGCCATCGAGTATAAGGATTTCAATGGCCAGAACGATGCCACCACGCTGAACCAGATCGGAACCCAGGTCATTTCGGACGGCTATGACGCCGTCATTCCCATCGCCACGCTGGCGGCCCAGTGCATGGCCACCGCCTGCGAGTCCACCAAAACGCCTGTGATCTACGCCGCCATCTCCGATCCGGCGGCCGCGGATCTCACCGGGATCGACTACGTTACCGGCACCTCCGATGCGCTGAATACCCAGTCCATCCTGGACATGATGCTGGCCGTCCAGCCCGACGTCAAGACGGTGGGGCTGCTCTACTCCAACTCGGAAGCCAACTCCGCCACGCCCATTGCCGAGGCCAAGGAATACCTGGATTCCAAGGGGATTTCCTACATTGAAAAGACCGGCAACACCAACGATGAGATCCTCACCGCGGCGGCCAGCATGGTAGGCCAGGTGGATGCCGTCTTCACCCCCACCGATAACGTGGTCATGAACGCTGCGGCAGCCGTCTCCGAGACGCTGACCGAGGCGGGCATTCCGTTCTATACCGGGGCCGACAGCTTCGTTACCGCCGGTGCCTTCGCTACCAACGGCGTCAACTACACCGAACTGGGCACCTACACCGCTGACATGGCGCTGGATGTGCTGGAGACGGGCACCGTGCCGGAATACCATGTGATGGACGGCGGCATCATCACCGTCAACACCGACACCGCCAAGGCGCTGGGCATTGACTACAGTGCCTTCCAGGAACTGGCCGGCAAGGTGGTGGAAGTGACCACCAGCGCCCAATAATCTGACTTTGCAAAGAGAAGGGGACGCCATCACGTCCTTTTCTCTTTTGCGCTGAATCCCCATACAAAGGAGCGTTCTGTTTCATGTTTACCGTTGCCACCGTGCTCAGTGCACTGGAACTTGGCTTTATCTACGCGCTGGTTGCCATGGCGTTGTTTCTGAGCTTCCGTGTGCTCAACATCGCCGATATGACCACCGATGGCGCCTTCACGCTGGGATGCGCGGTGTCCGCCACCGCGGCTGTGGCCGGGCATCCCTTTCTCGGGTTGCCGCTGGCCATGGTTTCCGGTGCAGCAGCCGGGTTTGTCACCGCTTTTCTGCAGACCCGTCTGGCCGTGCCCTCCATTCTGGCCGGCATCATCACCAACACCGGACTGTACACCGTGAACCTGGCGGTTATGGGTTTTTCCTCCAATGTGCCTATGCTCAAGACCCAAACCATCTTCACCGCCGCCCAGACGGTGCTGGGGGACAGCGCCCCCTACAAACTGCTGGTGGCGGTGCTCATCACGGTGGTGGCCTGCGTGCTGCTGATCCTCTTTCTGGGCACCCGGCTGGGCCTTTCCATCCGGGCCACCGGTGACAATCCCGACATGGTGCGCGCATCCTCCATCAATACGACCTTTACCATCACGGTGGGGCTCTGCATTGCCAACGCCATGACGGCCCTCTCCGGCGCCGTGCTGGCCCAGTACCAGAAATCCGCCGACATCAACCTGGGCACCGGCATGGTGGTCATCGGCCTGGCATCGCTGATCATCGGCGAGACGCTTTTCGGCCGGAGCGGTATGTGGCGCAAAGCCGTGGCGGCGGTGGCCGGCAGCGTGATCTACCGGTTCATCATCGCCATTGCCCTGCGGGCCAACGTCCCGTCGGAATGCCTCAAACTGATTTCCGCCGTCATCGTGGCGCTGGCCATTGCCGCGCCCGCCCTGCAGGCGCAGGCAGCCTTCCGCCGCCGTCGCGCCCGCGCCGAGAAAGAAGGTGCTCCCCGTGCTTGATCTGAAACATGTGAGCAAAACCTTCAACCCCGGCACCGTCAACGAGAAGGTGGCGCTGCAGAATGTGGACCTCCACCTGGAGGAGGGCGATTTCGCCACCATTGTGGGCTCCAACGGGGCGGGTAAATCCACCCTGTTCAATGCCATCGCCGGGGAATTCATCGCCGACACCGGCACCATCACTCTGGCGGGGCAGGACATCACCATGATGCCGGACTATCGCCGCTCCAAGGTCATCGGCCGGATGTTCCAGGATCCCCTCAAGGGAACGGCCCCCCACATGACCATCGAGGAAAATCTGGCCCTGGCTTTCCTGCGTGCTTCCCATCAGACCTCACCGTTCTCACGCATCAGCAAGGCGGACCGGGCGCTGTTTGCCGAAAAACTCTCGGCGCTGGGCCTGGGCCTGGAGGACCGGATGAAGCAGCCGGTGGGGTTGCTCTCGGGCGGACAGCGCCAGGCGCTGACCCTGCTCATGGCCACCCTGGTGACGCCCAAACTGCTGCTGCTGGATGAACATACGGCGGCCCTGGATCCCGCTACCGCCGAAAAGGTGCTGGATCTGACCAAAAAGATCGTGGCGGAACACCATATCACCTGCCTTATGATCACCCACAATATGCACGATGCC
Organism: Subdoligranulum variabile; assembly: GCF_025152575.1. Lineage (NCBI taxonomy): Bacteria > Bacillati > Bacillota > Clostridia > Eubacteriales > Oscillospiraceae > Subdoligranulum > Subdoligranulum variabile. The sequence continues at coordinate 2,384,859 of NZ_CP102293.1, forward strand.
CTGACTCTGGGCAACCGGACCCTGATGATGGATCACGGCCGCATCGTGCTGGATGTGGGCGGGGAAGAGCGCACCCACATGACGGTGCCGGAGCTGCTGGAACGCTTCGCCCAGAATGTGGGACACCAGCTGGACAACGACCGCATCCTGCTGAGCAAGGATGCCTGAATGCAAGAAGGACCACCCCGCAAGGGTGGTCCTTTTTCCGTTATTCGGTGGGTTGTCCGGTCCAGCCGTCGCTCTGGGTGGTGCTGCCGTCCGGGTACATCCACAGGGCTTCGTACCCTTCGGCGTTTTCCAGTACGGTGCGGCCGGTCTCTTCCGGCAGACAGAACAATGCCGTGGAAAGGGCATCCCCGGTGCCGCCGCCTCCGGCCGGGGCCAGAATGGCCACGCTGCTGCAGTACCGTGCCGGATACCCGGTGGTCAGGTCGATCAGGTGGGAGTACCGCACCCCCTCATACTCGAAGTAACGCTGGTAGTCCCCGCTGACGATGAGGCTGTAGCCGTCGGGCAGGGTGAGCGTCTGAATGTAGGTAGGCTCGTTGCCCCAGGGATTTTCCACCCCCACGGTCCAGGCCCCCTCGCTGTTGGCTTTTTCTCCAATGGCCCGCAGGTTGCCGCCGATGTTCAGCAGGGCACTGTCCAGACCGCGGGCCTGGGCGGCTTCCGCGGCTTTTTCCACCGCATAGCCCTTGCCCACAGCCCCCACATCCAGGCTCATGGCAGCATCTGCAAAGAACACCGTATGGGCAGCGGCGTCCAGCTGCAGGTTTTCCATCGAGATATGCCCCAGTGCCTGCTCGATCCGGGCGCTGTCCGGCGGGGCAGGGGCGTCGCTCTCCCGGGCGTCGTGCCAGAGAGAGAGCACAGCCCCGGCAGCAATGTTGGTGGCGCCGTCGGTCTCGGAATAGATGGTATTGGCGCACCAGTCCAGAAACCCATACAGGTCATCTTCCACCGCCACCGGCGCTTCGGCAGCCCGGGCGTTGACATCGCAGAGGTTCACCATGCCGTCATAGGAATGGTAGATGTCAAACAGCTGGTGGTAGTGGAGCAGATCGGCGTGCAGGGCCTCCATCTGCTCGTCCCATTCCGCCTGGCTGCGGGCGTACCCCTTGACCACCGAGACAGTGTCGAAGAGATCGAACCAGGTGGTGGTGTAGAGCGTGCGGCGGTTCACTGCGCTGGTGACGACGATGGCCGCCAGCAGGACGGCTGCCGCCAGCGCCAGACCGATGCGCGGCAGACGGGAGGTCATGGGTTGCCGCCCTCCGATACCGCGTCATGTTCCCGGTTCAGCTCCAGCAGCAAGGCGGACAGCGTCCAGCCCTTGCTGGTGGGGGTCACCATGGCACGCAGCGGCAGGTCGGCGCCGCTCTCCCGCACCAGGTCGATGAACCGGCCCAGTTCCCCGGTCTGGTGGCTCAGCCCGCTGACGATCAGCGCCGGGCGTTCCGGCACGGCGATCAGCGGTGCAAAGGCGGGGGCGGCCTTTCCGGCACAGAGATCCCCCACGATGCCGCCCAGCTCGGCGTTGCCCACAAGGCGCAGCTTAACACCGCAGGCGTGCGCGGCCCGCTCCACGGCCTCGTAGCCGGCGCTGGACGAATCAAACCGCCACAGCAGTGCGCAGCGGGGTTCCCGGACAATATGTGCTTTCATAACAGATACCTCGTGTTGCAAAAAGCGCGCCGTCTTGCGGCGGCGCGCTTCAGGTCAAAGAAAATTTACAGGTCGGGATGATATTCCTTGCAGGTGCACTTCTTCCACTTCAGACCGCTGCCGCAGGGGCAGGGATCGTTGCGGCCGATCTTGGTCACCCGCACCGGAGCCGCGCCCTTGGCGCCGGCCTTGGCAGGGGCGCCTTCGCCGGTGGGCTTGGCGACCTGTTCCCGCTTGGGCTGGGCGCTCTGCTGGCGGATCTCGATGGTCAGCAGCATGTGGACGGCATCCTCCCGGATGGAAGCGATCATCTCGTCAAACATGGCAAAGCCTTCGATGCGGTACTCCACCACGGGATCGTGCTGGCCGTATCCGCGCAGACCCATGCCCTGTTTGAGCTGGTCCATGTTGTCGATGTGCTCCATCCACTTGGAGTCCACGTTGCGCAGCAGGCAGATGCGCTCCAGTTCCCGCATGGTGGGGGCACCGTACTTGGCTTCCTTGGCGGTCAGGATGTCCATGCCGCGCTTGTACAGCTCGTCGGCGATACCCTCGCGGGTCACGTCGTTGAGCTGTTCCGTGGTGTAGTTGAAGTCGGTGGGCAGGCAGAGCCAGTTCATGAAATGGCGGCGCAGACCGGCAAAATCCCAGTCGTCGGCGGTGTCGCCGTTGAGGTAGTTGGCGCAGGCATCGTCGATGCTCTGGCGCATCATCTCATGGAGCTTGTCGGAGATATCTTCACCGTTGAGCACCATCTGGCGCTGCTTATAGATGATCTCGCGCTGCTGGTTCATGACGTCGTCGTACTGCAGCACCTGTTTGCGGATGGCAAAGTTGGAGGCTTCCAGCTTTTTCTGGGCGCTCTCGATGGTGTTGGTGATGAGCTTGTTCTCGATGGGCACATCTTCCTCGAGACCCAGGGTATCCATCAGGTTCTGCACCCGCTCGCCGCCGAAGATGCGCATCAGATCGTCTTCCAGGCTCAGGAAGAACCGGGACGCACCCGGGTCGCCCTGACGGCCGGCACGGCCGCGCAGCTGGTTGTCGATACGGCGGCTTTCGTGGCGCTCGGTGCCGATGATGAACAGACCGCCCGCTTCGCGCACGGCCTCGGCCTCCCGCTTGACTTCCGGCTCAAACTCCGCGCACAGCTCATCGAACCGCTTGCGGGCCGCCAGAATCTCGGCGTCCTCGGTGTCGGCATGGCCGTCACACTCGGTGAGCAGCATTTCCAGCTTGGCGTCGATGTCCGCTTCCGGCGGGGTGGGCAGCTCGGTGCCGGTGGCCTTGGCACGGGCCTTGGCGTGCTCATACTCGTCCTTGCGCTGGTCCAGGTCCTTGGTCAGCTCTTTGGTCAGTTCCTTCTTCAGGGCTGCCTTGGCCATATAGGTCACGTTGCCGCCCAGCATGATATCGGTACCACGGCCGGCCATGTTGGTGGCGATGGTCACGGCGCCCTGCTTGCCGGCCTGGGCGACGATCTCCGCCTCGCGCTCATGCTGCTTGGCGTTCAGGACGTTGTGCTCGATGCCGCGCTTTTTCAGCAGCTTGGACAGCGCTTCGCTCTTCTCCACGCTGACGGTGCCCACCAGAACGGGCTGGCCTTTGGCGTGGCACTCCGCCACCTGCTCGATGACCGCGTTGTACTTGCCGTTGACGGTTTTGTAGACGCTGTCCGGCAGGTCCTTGCGGGCGCGGGGCTTGTTGGTGGGGATGGTGACGATCTGCAGACCGTAGATCTCGCTGAACTCGTCAGCCTCGGTGGAAGCCGTACCGGTCATGCCGGCCAGCTTGTCGTACATACGGAAGTAGTTCTGGAAGGTGACGGTGGCAAGCGTCTTGCTCTCGGCGGCCACGTTGACGCCTTCCTTGGCCTCGATGGCCTGGTGCAGACCGTCGTTGAACCGGCGGCCGTACATCAGACGGCCGGTGAACTCATCCACGATGATGACCTCGCCGTCCTTGACGATGTAGTCGGTATCGCGGTGCATGACGCCCCGGGCCTTGATGGCGCCGTCAATGTAGTGGCGCAGAGCCATGTTGTCGGCGTCGGCCAGGTTTTCCACACCGAAGTAGGCTTCGGCCTTCTGGACACCGGACTCGGTCAGGGTGGCGGTCTTGCGCTTCTCGTCCACCACGTAGTCGCCGTCCACCTGTTCCTCGGCGGCCACCTTGTCGTCCAGTTCCACGATGACGCTCTTCTTCAGCGTCTTGGCGAAGTCGTCGGCGCGCTTGTACATGGCGCTGGAATCCTCGCCTTTGCCGCTGATGATCAGCGGGGTACGGGCCTCGTCGATGAGGATGGAGTCCACCTCGTCCACGATGGCGTAGGCGTGACCGCGCTGGACCATGTTGGCCTTGTAGACCACCATGTTGTCCCGCAGATAGTCAAAACCGAATTCGTTGTTGGTGCCGTAGGTGACGTCCGCCTCGTAGGCCTTTTTGCGGTCGGCCGGGGCCACGCTGTGGACCACCAGACCCACGGTCAGGCCCAGGAAACGGTACACCTTGCCCATCCACTCACTGTCGCGGCGGGCCAGGTAATCGTTGACGGTGACCACGTGAACACCCTTGCCGGTCAGAGCGTTGAGGTAGACCGGCATGGTGGCCACCAGCGTTTTGCCTTCACCGGTCTGCATCTCGGCGATGCAGGCGCGATGCAGTACGATGCCGCCGATGATCTGCACCGGGTAGGGTTTGAGGCCCAGCACACGCCAGTCGGCTTCGCGGCAGACGGCAAAGGCTTCAGGCAGCAGGTCGTCCAGCGTTTCGCCTTTGGTCAGCCGGTCCTTGAACTCGGTGGTCTTGGCCTGCAGCTGCTCATCGGTCAGCTTCTGCATTTCCGGCTCCAGTGCCAGCACCTTGTCCGCCAGAGGCTTGATGCGCTTGAGCTCTTTGTCCGAGAAAGACCCGAACAGTTTTTCAAAAAAAGACATAGGAAAACCCCTGTATTTCCGCCGCAATCAGGCGCGGCAAGTTAGTTTTACACACTCTAATATAATACACCCGCACAGGGGATGCTGTCAAACCTGTGCGGGTGTATTTCCAAATTAATTTGCGTCTTTATGAGGAGCCGGCAGGCTCAACAGGACCAGCATCACGAAGATGCAGGCGAAGCCCAGGGCGTCCCAGCCGGTGAAGGGGGAGCCCAGCACCAGGGTGCTGATGATGGCGGCGGTGACGGGCTCGGCGAAGCTGTACAGACTGGCGCGCTGGGGACCGATGAGCGGCACACCGGACATATAGAGGCTGAAGGCCAGCACATTGCCCACGACCACCACCACGATGATGCCGAAAACGCCTACAGCGCTGGGGACATAGCCCATGGTCCAGGGACGGAACACCAGGTGAAAGAGGGTGCCGCCCATCAGGAACGCCCACCCCTGGAGCATGGGGGTGGGGTACTGGGCCTGCAGATTTTTGGGCCACATGGTGTAGATGACCACGGTGCCGGCACAGACAATACCGGCAAGGAGCGCCGCCGGACTGATGGCCAGGCTGGTGAAGCTGCCGTGGGTGGTCAGCAGGAAGACGCCTACCAGAGCCAGCACAATGGAACAGAGTTCAAACAGACGGGGGGCGCGGCGCTGCTGCAGGCAGAGCACCAGCAGAATCAGTACGGGGGAGAGATCCTGCAGGATGGTGGCGATGCCGGCGGTGGACAGCTGGATGGTCAGAAAGTAAAGGAACTGACAGCAGCTGACACCGGCCACTCCGTAGATCACCAGGTCGATGGCGTTGCGGGGATTCTTTTTGATGTTCCACGGATCGAACAGCGTTTTGCGGTCTTTGAAAAAGTAGAATCCGCAGAGGAGCAGCCCGGCCAGAAAAAGCCGGATGGGCACCAGCCAGGTGGAGTCCATGTTCTCCCGCGTGAAGAGATATTGCCCCATACAGCCGGATACGCCCCAGCACGCTGCGCCGCCCATGGTCAGACAGGCGCCCTTTACCCGATCAGACATCCTCGTTTTTCCTCCTTAGAATCAAAGCGGCGGCTTCCCGCAGGCCCGGAACCACCGGTGCACCGGTCTGGCGCAGCACCTCGGGCGGCTGATGCCCGGCGGACTGCAGCACGCAGTGAACACCCAGTGCCTGCGCCACCTCAAAATCGTGGGTGGAGTCGCCGATCATCACGGCGCGGTCCGGATCAAAGCCGGCTTCCCGCAGATACTGCAGCCCCAGCTCTACCTTGCTCTTGGCATAAATGTCGCCCAGGCCCAGCAGCCGGTCAAAATACCCGGCAACACGCCGCGTTTCCACCTGGTGCTGCAGCGTGGTGATGGGGCTGGCCGAAAGAATCACCTGCCGCAGCCCGGCGGCGGCAAAAGCGTCCAGGGCGTCCCGGGCACCGTCTGCCAGGGGGCAGGCTTCGCTGGCGGGGATGTAATCTTCCATAAAGCTGACGGCCAGCTCGTCAAAGCTGTCGCGGCTGAAATCAAACCCGGCGCGGGCGTAGTAGTCCTGCACCGGAAAACCAAAAATCGCCCGGTACTGATCGCGGTCGTACCGCTGGGGATAACCATAGCGTGCCAGCAGACGGTTGAGCGCGTCCACGCACAGTGCTACATCATCCAGCAGGGTACCGTTCCAATCCCACAAAATCAGTTCCGGGCGCATAGGGTGTTACCTCAGATTATTTTTCGGTAAAGATCCGCTTGAGAGCGGTGTTGGATTCAATGAGTTTGACCAGAGCCACACCCAGGACGGTGCAGCTGATCAGTTCGCCGATACCCACCGAGATGCCGTTGGTGATGCAGAGCAGCCAGACGGGAGCACTCATGGCGGTGTAATCGGTGAAGAAGAGGGTGATCTCAATGCCCACGATAACGGCATTGAAGAGTACCGGCGGCAGGGAGGCCGGAATCGCCAGACCTTTGATGCGCAGATTACGCAGGCGGTAGGTCACAAGGCAGGCCAGCAGGGTGGCGATGGTGCCGAAGATGACGTCGATGATGGTGGAGCCGAACAGGTTGGCCAGGAAGCAGCCCAGTGTCACGCCGATGATGTACTCGGCGCCGAAGACGGGCAGCAGGCAGAGGGCCTCTGCGATGCGGACCTGGACGGCACCGTAGCTGAAGGGCGCCAGCACCAGGCAGAGCACCACATAGACGGCAGCGATGACGGCGCAGCGCACCAGACGCTGGACCGAGACTTGACCATCGGTGCGGGGCAGGGCCAGACGAACGGCCAGGAACGCCGCCACAATGGCGACGACGGACAGAATTGCAATATACATACAAACACTCCGGCGGATAGATTTTGACCGCATGCCAGACCGCCAGCCTGACACCGGTTTGCGCCGCGGAAGCTGCGGCGGAGCCTAAAATCCTAAGTTGCTCAACAAAATGCTATTATAACAAAGCAAGATAACGGTTGCAAGAGGGTTTGACGCAAAAATTGACGTAAAAGGGCAAACGGGCTTGACTTTCCCACGCAAACCGTTTATAATTCAAGAGTTACAAGCCGGTGTGTTGGAATTGGCAGACGAGACGGACTCAAAATCTACTTCGTAGAATGTTGGGTGCCCTGGCAAAACCCTTGATAAATCGGCGCTTTCACAACTTCATATTTTCATTTGGTTTTAATATCCCTCCCGCACATCCCTCCAAAATCTGAGATGTGCGGGACACAAGGGAAATTAAAATATAAATGCCGGTGTGTCGGAATTGGCAGACGACCGCGACTCAAAATCGTGTGGAGAAATCCGTGTGGGTTCGAGTCCCACCACCGGCACCAGAATTTTCAGCCCTGAGCTTCACGGTTCAGGGCTTTTCTATTGCCCAATGGTCTGTACTCCCGTGTTCTCTGGGTAGAACGCCAGGATCGCATTCGCAGAAGAAACCTTGCTGCTGTAATCCAGATGGGTGTAGATGTTGGAAGTCGTTCCAATATCACTGTGCCCCAGCCATTCCTGGATTTCCTTCAAGCTGACGCCATTTGCGTAAAGGAGGCTGGCGCAGCTGTGCCCTTACGGTATAATTACGACAAACCGGAAAAGCCCCGTAGGATCAAGGGTTTTGAGGTTTTCAGTCTGATTTTTTCATCCTTTTCCAAACCGAAAAATCATACTGAAATAAGTCGAATTGCAGGAGGTGTTTCATTAACGACAAATGAATAGCAGAAAGGAACTCAAAACCTTTTGATTCCAAACACAACAGAATATTGGATTTAAGCGAAGCCGTCACTTGTTTTAAGTGGCGGCTTTTGTTGTTTCCAGGGCTGTTATGCAGGCACATGACAACACCCAATCAGAAATGAGGTGAAGTCATTGAACCCACAAATCATCGCCGTTGCCAACCAGAAGGGCGGCGTCGGCAAAACGACTACCTGCGCCAACTTAGGCATCGGGCTGGCGCAGGCCGGAAAGAAGGTGCTGCTGGTGGATGCTGACCCGCAGGCCAGCCTCACCATCAGCCTGGGCAACCCGCAGCCGGACAAGCTGCCCTTTACCCTGTCCGATGCGATGGGCCGTATTCTCATGGACGAGCCGATCAAACCCGGCGAGGGCATCCTGCACCACCCGGAGGGCGTGGACCTGATGCCTGCCGACATCCAGCTCTCCGGCATGGAGGTATCCCTAGTGAATGCCATGAGCCGCGAGACGATTCTGCGGCAGTATCTGGACACGGTGAAGGGACAGTATTCCCATATCCTCATCGACTGCCAACCCTCCCTGGGAATGCTCACGGTCAACGCGCTGGCCGCCGCCAACAGGATCATAGTCCCCGTCCAAGCGGAGTATCTGCCCGCCAAGGGCCTGGAACAGCTGCTGTCCACCATCAACAAGGTCAAGCGGCAGTTAAATCCCAAGCTCCAGATCGACGGTATTCTGCTGACGATGGTGGACAACCGCACCAACTTTGCCAAAGAGATCGCCGCCCTGCTGCGGGAGACCTACGGCAGCAAAATCAAGGTGTTCGGCACCGAGATTCCCCACTCGGTTCGAGCCAAGGAGATCAGCGCCGAGGGCAAGAGCATCTTCGCACATGACCCCGGCGGCAAGGTGGCGGAAGCCTATAAAAATCTGACGCGGGAGGTGATAAAACTTGAAAAGCAGCGCGAAAAAAGTAGAGCTGGCCTCAGTCGATGACCTGTTTTCCACCGAGGAAAGCCGCGCCGACGCCCAGCGTGAAAAAGTCATGGAAATTCCCTTGTCGGAGCTGCACCCATTCAAGGATCACCCCTTTAAGGTCAAGGACGATGAGGCCATGATGGAGACCGCCGACAGCATCCGGCAGTACGGCGTACTGGTCCCGGCCATTGCCCGCCCGGACCCTAATGGCGGCTATGAGCTGGTTGCCGGGCACCGGCGGCACCGAGCTAGCGAGCTGGCGGGTAAAGAAACCATGCCGGTGATTGTCCGCGACCTGGACGATGACCAGGCCACCATCATCATGGTTGACAGCAATTTGCAGCGGGAAAGCCTGCTCCCCAGTGAAAGGGCTTTTGCCTACAAGATGAAGCTGGAAGCTATGAAGCGACAAGCTGGCAGACCGTCCAAAGAAAATTGTTCCCAAGTTGGGAACGATTTTGGGAAGAAGTCGAGCGAGGTATTGGCTGAACAGGTCGGCCAGAGTAAAAACCAGATTTTTCGTTATATCCGCCTCACCGAGCTAATTCCCGAACTGCTGGACATGGTGGACGAGAAGAAAATCGCCTTCAATCCGGCCTACGAGCTGTCCTTCCTCAAAAAAGAGGAACAGGTGGATTTGCTGGACGCGATGGACAGCGAACAGGCCACGCCGTCGCTCTCCCAGGCCCAGCGGCTGAAAAAGTACAGCCAGGAGGGCCACCTGACCCTCGACATGATGCGGGTCATCATGGGCGAAGAAAAGAAAAGCGACCTGGACAAGATCACCTTCACCAGCGACACCCTGCGCAAATATTTTCCCCGGAGCTATACGCCCCAGCGGATGCAGGAAACCATCATCAAGCTGCTGGAACAGTGGCAGCGCAAGCGACAGCAACAGCATGAACGCTGAGAGAGGAGTTGCCTATGAGGGATATTTCAGCCCGCGAGCTGAAAGGACATAACATTTTGGCTGTGGAGCGATTTCAGGACAGCACCCGCTGGATGGTGGAGTTTGCGGTCCGCAAGCCCCGCACCCCTTACGGCAGCCCCGGCGACGAGGTGCGCCTGTTTCTCACCGAGGACGGCTACCGGCAGGCCCTGGACGCCCAGCGCAGCCAGCAGATCAAAATTAAGCGCCATGCCCACGTTGTCGAGGGGCACATCATCGACTTCAAGCCGAAGAAAAAGCGCCGCCACCCGTAAACCAACCACTTGCCAAGAAAGGAATGAACTATGTGTACCGTTAGAGACATTGAAGAAGCCATCCGCGAACACTGCCAATCCCAGCATGACATGGAAAGCACCGAGATCGACCAGGTGATGCAGCGCCTGCCCTTCGGCACCGCGCAGGATGTTTTTACCCGGCCCCCTGTGCCGAAGCCGCCGTATTCCTGGCACAGCCGGAACTACCGCACCTGACCGCCGCAGTCTCTTTGAAGATTGCGGCTTTTTTCATGCCATGAATGCCGAGAGGAGTGATGAAATGGCCGTTTTTCGTATTGAACGGACCCGTGATTATACCGTGATGAGCAACCACCACCTGCGTGATAAGGCGCTGTCTCTGAAATCCAAGGGGCTTTTGTCCATGATGTTATCTCTGCCAGAGGACTGGAACTACACCACACGCGGTCTGGCGAAGATCTGCAAGGAGGGCGTGGACGCCATCGGCGGGGCGCTGCGGGAGCTGGAAGCCGCCGGGTACATCGTCCGCCACCAGATGCGGGACCGCCAAGGACGCATCAGCGACACCGAGTATGTCATCTATGAGAAGCCCCAGCCCAAAGAGCCGGATACGCCCCAGCCGGATACGGCTTCACCAGATACGGAAAACCCGTATCTGGCTGACCCGGATACGGAAAAGCCCGCAGAATTAAATATAGAGAAATCAAAGGCCCAAAAACAAACAACGGATGTACCAAGTACCGATTCCATTCCCTTCCGGGGATTTGCGGCGGCCAGGCCGCCGGAACGGAAAGGACGGGATGCGATGTCGGTGGAAGAAATGGAGAGTTATCGGGATTTGGTGTTGGAGAACATCGAGTACGACCACCTGTGCCGGGAGTTTTCGACCTACCGGGAGGATCTGGACGAGATCGTGGAGCTGATCGTGGAAACGGTCTGCGCCAGACGCAAGACCACCCGCATTGCCGGGGCGGACTTTCCCCATGAGGTCGTGCGGTCGCGGTTCTTGAAGCTGGACAGCTCCCACATCGAGTTCGTCATGGAGTGTCTGCACAACAACACCACCGAGGTCCGCAACATGAAGCAGTACCTGCTGACCGTGCTGTTCAACGCGCCCACCACCATGAACAATCACTACACGGCCCAGGTCAACCACGATATGCACGCAGGCGGCTGGTAATGGCCGCCTTTTCTGCTGCACCGCCCAAGGAGGCACGATATGAACCAGATGGAAATTTTCAAAAACCCGGAGTTTGGGGCTATCCGCGCCGTAGAGATTGACGGAGAGCCTTGGCTGGTCGGAAAAGATGTGGCGTTAGCGTTAGGGTATAAAAATCCGCAGGAGGCGATCCGCAACCACGTTGACGCAGAGGACAAAGGGGTGAGCGAAATTCTCACCCCTGGCGGGATTCAGAAACTCCCTATCATCAACGAGTCCGGCCTGTATTCTCTGGTGTTGTCCAGCAAACTTCCCAAAGCAAAGCAGTTCCGCCGCTGGGTCACGTCTGAGGTCCTGCCCAGCATCCGCCAGCACGGGGCCTACCTCACCAGGGAAAAACTGTGGGAGGTCGCCACCTCGCCGGAGGCGCTGCTGAAGCTCTGCTCCGACCTGCTGGCCGAGCGCGAGAAGAACGCGGCGCTGCAAGCGGACAACGCCCGGCTGCAAGGCAAGGCCGTCTACTACGACCTGTTTATCGACCTGCGGCACAGCACCAACCTGCGCACCACCGCCAAGGAGTTGGAGGTGCCGGAGCGGCGCTTCGTCCGTTTCCTGCTGGAACGCCGGTACGTTTACCGCGCCCCCTCCGGCTGTGTGCTGCCCTACGCCAAGAGCGCCAACGAGGGGCTGTTCTGTGTGAAGGATTTTTGCCGCAACGGCCACACTGGCTCCTACACGCTGGTGACGCCCAAGGGCAAGCTGCACTTTGCAGAACTGCGGTCGCTGATCCTGGTGACGGTATGACAGGCCGGTATCTGCTGCGGCGGCTGGTGGTCCCGCCTTAGATTCAAGACCACCCACTGCATAACCGACGAAGGGAGGCGAGAAAAATGCAGGAGGAAGTGGAAAACAGGACTTTGACGCTGATCGTCAGCGGGACAAAGTTCACCGGGCGGCTGTTCAAGGCCGCCATATCCAAGTACATGGCCCACCGCAGGGAGAAAAAGCTGGAAAAGCAGCGCAGCCGGGATTCCCCCGTTACCCCCAAGGGCAAGCAGACGGTGAAGCAGCTCATCGGGCAGAACCAGGGCGTCTCCAACATCGAGATCAACGACCCGTCCATCCGTGATTTTGAGCGCATCGCCCGCAAGTACGGCGTGGACTATGCGGTAAAAAAGGACCGCAGCGCCTTGCCGCCCAAGTACCTGATCTTCTTCAAAGCCCGTGACGCCGACGCCCTGACGGCGGCATTCTCGGAGTACACCCAGAAGAAGGTCAAGAAGGCCGACCGCAGCGAGCGCCCGTCCGTGCTGGCGAAGCTGGCTCAGTTCAAGGAGCTGCTCAAAAATACCGTGGTGGACCGCAGCCGCCGGAAGGAGCTGGAACGATGAAGCAGCTGAATGTGAAAAAGCTGATGCTGCTGAACCTGCCCTATATCCTGCTGGGCCTGTTTGCCACCAACCTGGGGGAAGCCTGGCGGCTGGCGACCGGCGCGGATGCGTCCGCCAAGATGCTCTCGTTCTTCTCCACCCTGCCGGTGGCGCTGGCAAGCTGGTGGCCCAGCCTGCACCCACTGGATTTGCTGGTGGGGCTTTGCTGCGGCGCTGGCCTGCGGCTGGCGGTGTACCTGAAAGGCAAGAACGCCAAGAAGTACCGCCACAACGTGGAGTATGGTTCGGCCCGTTGGGGCACCCATGACGATATTGCCCCCTACATCGACCCGGTGTTCCAGAATAACGTCATTCTGACCCAAACCGAGCGGCTTACCATGTCCAGCCGCCCCAAGAACCCCAAGTATGCCCGCAACAAGAACGTGCTGGTCATCGGCGGTTCCGGCAGCGGCAAGACCCGCTTCTGGTTGAAGCCCAATCTGATGCAGATGCACAGCTCCTATGTGGTCACGGACCCCAAGGGCACCATCCTGGTGGAGTGCGGCAAAATGCTTCAGCGTGGCGCGCCCAAGCTGGGCAAGGACGGCAAGCCCATGAAGGACAAGCACGGAAAGGTCATTTACGAGCCGTACCAGATCCGGGTGCTGAACACCATCAACTTCAACAAGTCGATGCACTATAACCCCTTCAGCTACATTCACTCCGAAAAGGACATTTTGAAGCTGGTGACAACGCTGATCGCCAACACCAAGGGCGAGGGCAAGGCCGGGGACGATTTCTGGGTCAAAGCGGAGACGCTGCTGTACTGCGCGCTGATCGGCTACATCCACTACGAAGCCCCGGTGGAGGAACAGAATTTCTCCACCCTCATTGAGATGATCAACAGCATGGAGGTCCGGGAGGACGATGAGGAGTTCAAAAACGCCGTGGACCTGATGTTCGATGAGCTGAAAGAGCGGGAACCCAACCACTTTGCGGTGCGGCAATATGCCAAATATAAATTGGCTGCGGGCAAAACCGCCAAGTCGATTTTGGTGAGCTGCGGCGCCCGGCTGGCGGTGTTCGACATTGCCGAGCTGCGGGAGGTCACGTCCTACGACGAGTTGGAGCTGGACACCCTGGGCGACCGCCGGACGGCGCTGTTTTTGATTATGAGTGACACGGACGATTCCTTTAATTTCTTAATCTCCATGTGTTACACCCAGCTATTCAACCTCCTCTGTGAAAAGGCCGACGATGTGTACGGCGGGCGGCTGCCGGTCCATGTGCGGTGCCTCATCGACGAGTGCGCCAACATCGGCCAGATCCCCAAGCTGGAAAAGCTGGTCGCCACCATCCGAAGCCGGGAGATTTCCGCCTGCCTGGTCTTGCAGGCACAGAGCCAGCTCAAGGCCATCTACAAGGACAACGCCGACACCATCATCGGAAATATGGATTCTTCCATCTTCCTGGGCGGCAAGGAGCCGACCACGCTCAAAGAGCTGGAGGCCGTGCTGGGCAAGGAGACCATCGACACCTACAACACCGGCGAAAGCCGTGGGCGGGAGACTTCCCACTCGCTCAACTATCAAAAATTGGGGAAGGCGCTGATGAGCCAAGACGAGCTGGCCGTCATGGACGGCAGCAAGTGCATTTTGCAGCTGCGCGGTGTGCGGCCGTTCCTCTCGGACAAGTACGACATCACCCAGCACCCCAACTACAAGTACACCGCCGACGCCGACCCGAAGAACGCCTTTGATATTGAAGGCTATCTCAAGGCCCGGCTGAAGCTCAAACCCAACCAGGTCTGCGACGTGTATGAGATCGACGCCGCAGCCAACGAATGATGCTCCGCTGTGAAAGGAGGGGTCCTATCTATCCGCCACAACCGCCCCGCTGGGGCCATCGGCGTACAAAGCGGACGATCTCTATCAAAATAATGAAAAAGGAGGAAGGCCGGAATCAGCCAGCCCGGAAATCGGGCGGCGATTGTCCGGCTTTTGTATGCCTATGAACCATAACTAATCAATCTTTTTCAAATGATTCCGGCCAACTTTATTTATGGAATTTTTCAATCAGGCAATCACCGTTCTCCAGACCCTCGTTATCGCCCTCGGTGCCGGTCTCGGCGTGTGGGGCGTCATCAACCTGCTGGAAGGTTACGGCAACGACAACCCCGGTGCCAAAAGCCAGGGCATGAAACAGCTCATGGCCGGCGCGGGTGTCGCTATCGTCGGCATGGTGCTGGTGCCCCTGCTGTCCGGCCTGTTCACCGTCTGATCGTTACCCGCTGAAATCCTCGCCCCCTCCCGCTGTGCACGGGAGGGGCAGAAAGGAGGTTTGACACCGTATGGATTTCTTATTGGATGCCCTGACCAACTGGCTGAAGGAAATGCTGGTGGGCGGCATCATGGGAAACTTAACGGGGATGTTCGACAGCGTGAACCAGCAGGTCGCGGATATATCCGTACAGGTGGGCCAGACCCCGCAGGGCTGGAACGGCGACATTTTCAACATGATCCAGAGCCTCTCCAACTCCATCATGGTGCCGATTGCAGGCGTGATCCTGGCCATCGTGATGACGCTGGAGCTGATCCAGATGATTACCGACCGCAACAACCTGCATGATGTGGACACCTGGATGATCTTCAAATGGGTGTTCAAATCCGCCGCCGTGATTTTGCTGGTCACCAA